>NZ_CP070377.1:0-1987132 GCF_016917855.1 Halobacterium sp. GSL-19 | reverse complement strand
TCAGTTCTGGCGGAGTGCCAGCAGCGCCGCACCGAGGACCGCGACGAGCGCAACACCGACACCGAAGCCGGGGATGCTGCCGCCTGACTCGCCATCGGAAGTGCCCTCCGAGCCGTTCTCGGTGGTGTCCTCCTGCGTGGTAGTCATCTCGGTGGTCGTCTCGGTGGTCGTCTCGGTCATCGTCGTCGTCATCGTCTGGTTGTCCTCGGGCTGATCGACGGTCGTCTGATCAGGCTCCTCGAGTTCCTCGACGATTTCGACGTTCTGACGGTCGGTGTTGTCACCGTCGTCAGCTTCGACCGTGTAGTTGCCCGGCTCGACGTTCGAGAGCGGGACATCAACCGACCACTGGCCGTCGCTGTTCCACTCCTCAGTGCTGTTGATCTCGACGGACGTGTCTCCCTGAAGGAGTTCAACCGTGATGGTGTTGTCGTCGGCCTTCCGGTTGGTGTCCCCCATGATGGTGAGCGTGCCGCCCGCTTCGCCACCCTCAATGGATTCGATCGTGGTCAGTCCGTCAACGAGACGGAACTCCTGCGTGACCATGAGGTCGTCGCTGGCGGTGTCGTCGACCGTGTTCGCGAGGATGCGGTCGCGGATCTGGTTGCCAGTCGGCGAACCCTGCTTGTACTTTTCGATTTTGTCCTCAAGCTTGGTCATCCCACCGAGGTCCTCGCCGAAGGTACCGTCACGGCCGGATGAGAGGATGTGCGCGGAGGCAGTTCCCTGATTGAGCTCGCCGAGGGGGATGTCTTCTTCGTCGAACGTGCCGTCGCTGTCAACGGACACTTTCTTGAATTCGACCTGTCCACGGCTGCCGACAAAGATAGCGGCAACGTTGTCCTTGCCGGGGGCGGTCCCCTCCACGTCGATCTGTTCGTCTTCCTGGGCGATCTGCCCGTTGTACGTCTCGAAGGACGCGGTAAGATCCGTTTCAGTCACACGGATCGAGGACGTGCTGCTGACGCCCTGGTTGAAATCGGACGTGTCGATCTTCTCTTGGATCTTCCCCTCAGAGTTGACGGCGTCGCGCTTGTCGATGATGCCGAGGCGGTACGTACCGGGGAGACCAAGGATGTCGTCACCGCCCTTGTCGCCCGCGGAGAGCGTGATGTCTTCCTCCTCGAACGTGTCGTCGCTATCGACTTCGATCGATTTCTCGTCGTCGATGGTGACGAGTTCGAAGTCGTTGTTGTCGCGAGCGTACAGCACGACGTCGTCGGTCCCCTCGTTGGCGGTTCCGTTGATGTCGACTTCCGAGCCGACAACGTACGCGCCGGTCGGGCTGTCGAGGGTGATGTCGCCCTGCGTGACGTCGAAGTCAGTGTCGTCGTCGGTCGACAGATTGTTCAGAGCGTCGACGCCGTCTGTCCCGTCGAGTGATTCGCTGTTGACGTAGTTCTCGCCGTCAGTTCCGGATGCGGGGTAAAGATCGAGATCGGCGCTGGAGTCATCGAGGTACTGCGTCTCGATGGATCCGACGCCGTTTCCGTCGTCGATCTCGACGATGGCGTACGCGTAGTCGACGTCCGAGATCGAGGTGTTTTCATAGTCGGTTGCAACGTCGTTGGTACTGCTGTTGTCGACGACGAGACCGCTGTCGACAGTGTCACCAACGCTGCGCATGACCTTCGCGGCTTCCTCGGAGTTGATGTTGTCGCGGAAGTCGCTGCTGTCGATGGTGACAGCGTGATAGTTGCCTTCCGGACTGTTCTCGATGGTGTACTTGAGGTTCGATCCCTGCACGACTTCGTCCTCGGCGAGGTTCAGCGATGCCTTGTTCGAGGAGGAAATCGTCACGGAGACGGACTCGGTGGCGTCACCGAAGTCCAGGTCCTCGACACCTTCAACCGAGAACGTGTAGTCGCCCGCGTCAACGTTGTTCGGGTCGATGTCGAAGCGAAGCGTGTTGGGCCCGTTGTTTCCGGTGCCATCTTCGTACGCGCCGCCCGACTGGTCGGCAGCGAGGATCTCGTCCGTAACGTCGAGACCGTCCTCGTCTTCGACGGTCAGCTCGAGGTCCTCGGCAGCGTAGTAGTTGTAGTCAACGGCGATCGAGGACTCGTCCTGCTGTGTGTTCAGGACACCGCCGGTGACGTCGTTGTCCGCGTTGTTGCGGACTTCGAGCATCGTCACCGATGGACTCTGGACCGTAACGCCGAAGTCAGCCTCGGCGTTGTCTGGACCATTGCTATCGTAGGAACCGGTCGACTGGTCCTCGGGGATCGGAATCTGGAGAGGAACGCCCTCGTCAGACCCGCCAGTGCGGGAGAGGGTCGCCGGACTGACCTCTTTCTCGTTGTCCAGCTTCCGGAAGGTAACGTCCTCTTCGCCCTGGAAGATGGTCGCGCCACTGGCGACACTTCCTTCGGTTTTACCGTCTTCTGAGGCGGTACTATACGTGTAGTTTGTATTTTCGTTGAACCGCTGATAATCGTTCAGGTCGCTTGCATTCGCCGCAGCAGCCCCGCCCGTGAACGCGACGCCGGCTCCGATTACGGAACCGACCATCAGCGCCGTCAGGAGGACTGCGCGGAGTTTGCCTGTTGTGTCTGTCATTTTTACTGAGTGACTGAGCTACGGTGTCAGTCCAACCAGACGACCGCATCCACCTGATTCCGCCGAAACGGTGAATCGTGGGTTTCTGCAGCCGCCATTTCGGGTAGGGGTGCTCCAGACTATACCCGGCCACTGGTAAATGCTTTCTGCCTTTTCGCGCGTCAGCCGCCGTCAGAACACCGATTTGGGTGTGTATTGCTCACATGAAACGTGGATGGCGGAGCGGCGACATCACGCACGGTGCCGTCCGGCGAAAACGGGGGTTAAAGATGCCCCAGTTCGAACCGAAGCCGCAATGAGCGGGAGTGGGCCACGGAAGTGCCTCGTCGTCGGCGTCTGTGTTCTCATCGCCGGGCTCGTCGTACCAGCGGGCGGGCCAGCCGTCGCGGCGAGCGACGGCGCGGGTAACAACATCCATGCGGGGGCTCCGTTCGCCACCGATCAGGCGCTGAACCTCACCACGAACCTCACTGTTGCGGGCACACCGCTGCCCGATGGTGGATCGGTGACGACTGCCGACAACCCCCGGCTGGCGATGAACGTGATCAGCAACGCCACCATCGAGGTGATCTCGGTGCGCATCAACGACAACACGCGGCGGTCGTACGTCCCGAACGCCACTGCGTTCAACGAATCCACGAGGCTGGACCTGGATGCGGGAACGCACGACCTGACCACGGTCGTCAGGACTGCGAACGGGACCACGACGTACACCGGGACGATCACCGAAGACCCGAACGCGCCACTCGTCACGTTCGAGGCCCCGATGTCGGCCGGGTTCGTCGGCCCGGACAACGAGTACGAGCCCCTCGGTAACAACTACACCGTCAATCAGGCCACCGTCACCCTAGAGGGGACGATCCAGGACCAGTCGGCCGTGGAGTACATGGAGATCACGCGGTACTACAACTACCGCCCGGGGGGAAGATACCGACCGGACGCGGAGGCGGACGCCAAGCGCGAGATCGAGATTCGAGATCCGGGGGACTCGTTCTCCCAGGAGCTGCGCCTCGGACCGGGGCGTCCGAGCGTCGGCAGCGGCGCCAACCGGCTTCAGATCGAAGTCGCAGACGAATACGGGAACGTCAGGCAGTACCACACCCAGATCACGGTCAACGATACGGCCGCACCCGAGATCAACGTCTTGGATCGGCGGCCAGTCGCAACGCGCTCGGCGGTGGAGGTCACCGCTGAGGTGACCGACAGCGTGGGAATCTCAACGATTGGCGTTCGTGACGGCCCGGTAACTGGTGCCGGCCAGGATTTCCTGTTCACGCAACGCCAGCCGTTGCAGCGCCCGTTCTCGAAGACGGTGACGACGACCGTCCCGATCCTCGACGGTACGAAGGCGATCACACTCATCGCCACCGACCAGGCCAACCACAGGACCACCCGCGAGCTCGCGGTGAACTACAGCGAGCTGGTCACGCCGGCGATCCAGTTCGACAACTCACTCACCGGAACGGCGGGGGCGCAGCGCGTCCAGGCGGTCGGGCGAGTCTACGACGGGCAGATCTCACGCGTGCGCGTTGAGTCGCTCACGCCGGACGGTGAAACGATCGACATCAACTCGGTGTACAGCGGTGGTGTCACCGAGAACGTCAGCTTCCAGGAGTTGCTGGATGCAGAGGCGTACCCGGCCGCCGTGCGCGTGCGCGTGCTTGACGTGACGGGGACCGAGCACACGAAGACCATCGAGTTGTCCCAGTCAGAACCGGTCGACGAAGTGGTGGTGGAAGGAGCGGGAACGGAAACCGAAACGGCCGGTGGCGAGGGCGATCAGGCCGACAGGACAACGCTCAGGAACATCGAATCCAGTCCGGCGGTGTCGCCGGGCACCGCCGATCAGTCGGGGCCGTTGGGAACGCTGACCGGGTTGGTGAGCGAGTACGCGCTCCCGATCGTGGGGCTGCTGTTGGTCGTGATTCTCTTGTTGGTCGTCCAGCAACGCCGCGGGTAGCGGGCAACGTTACTCGCGGCGGCGCAGGCCCACACCAGCGAACACGATGACAACCGCCACGAGTGCGCCCACGGCCGTGAACCCCGGCGTTGGACCGCCGGTTTCGCGCGACGTGGTCGTCGTTTCGGACTGCGTCTCGGGCGTCGTCGTGGCTGCCGTGGTCGTGCGTGTCGGGTCGGTGACCGTCGCCGTCGTGTGCGCAACCGTATCGTCGGCAACGAACATCGTCAGTGTCACCGTCTCCCCGACGGTTGGAACCGGGAGATCGACAGTGCCGGTAAACGTGCCGTTGGCGGCCACGGTCGCAGTGGACCGCTGAATGTAGCCGAACGATCCGTTCGATTCGGCGAACGAGACGCGAACCGTCGCCTCGGTTCCCGGCGCGAGGTTCGTCACACCCGAGACGCGTGTCGGCTGTGCGCGTGTGAGCAGCCGCCCGTCACCACTGTCGGCTCGGAGATCGAAGCGCGTGCGTGGCGTCACGACCTGGAAGTCGTCGCTGGCGGTCTCGTTGGTGCCGGGAGCCAGATACGGGAACGCCGGGATCGTTATGTCTCCGCCAGCGCCACCCAGGAGGCTGCGGTAATACGTCTGGATGTTGTTGTCCCCACGGTCGAACTGGAACGCGTCGGCGGGGTCGGTCTCGTAGGTGAGCGACGCCGAGAGGCTCTGGAAGTCGGTCCCGCTGGATGGTTGGAAGTCAGCAACCGCCTGTGGATCGACAACGACGTACAGTCGCCCGCGTGACGCGTTGGCGTACACTGAGGCCGCGGCCGGATCCGCACTAGACAGGTCGAGGATTTCGAGCGGGGACTCGATGCCGGGCGGTGAGTCCGGGCCCTTGACCACAGGGCTGTTGGTGGCCTCGACCGCGAACTGGACGCCTTCGCCGGTTCGGGCTTCGAGTGTGGAGAGGGTACTCGGGGCGACACCCGAGGCGAGCGCGTCCGGCCCGCCCGCGATGGCCGCCAGATGGCCGTAGATCCCGGTCGCGTTGGCCGCGATCACAACCCGATCGGTCGTCGTGGGCGGTCGCTGGTCGGTCATCGACGCCGCGAGCGCGGTCGCGTTCGGAGCCGCGTCTGCCGCGCCGGCGGGGGCCGTGTTCACCGTGATGTTGTGGACGCCCGGGGTTGTCAGTGAGACCGTCGCGGTGTCGAATCCGCCGTCGGCCGGTGACGACGTGAGTGCGGTCGTCGCGCCGTCGGTGCGTGCCTGCGCGCTGATGGTTCGGTTGGTGGTCGCCGTCACGGTGTACGTGCCGGGCTGGAGGGGGCGAGTGAGTTGGGCTGTCGGCCGCTCGCGGTCGGCGCTCCGGATCAGCCCCACCGCGGCCAGGTAGTCGGCGAATCCGTCGACCTGGGTGCCGTCGGGGCCGACGAACCGCGGCCCGGGATCGCCGTCGAGGCGTCCGTGAACGCCGCTTGTGACGGTGTCACCACCGCTGTAATAGACGTTCTCGGTGTTCGTCGGGCTGAGACTCGTACTGGTCCCGAGCGTCCTGGTGTTGATTCCGAGGGTGATCGTGCCGTCGGCGTCAGTGTCGACGGCGCGAACGACATCAAGGAAACCGGCATCGGCGCCGCCGACGTGAATATAGACGGGGTGATCGTTGGGAATGCGGTCGGGCAGTGTCAGTGAGAGCGAAACGATGTCTCCCGCGGGCCGTGTGTGCTCGGTGTGTTGCCAGCCAGCGTCGTCGGTGCTGTTCGAAGGCGATTCCGGGGGCGCGCCGGCGGCCGCTGTCGGGGCGTGATCCGTGGCCGCAGCCACTGTCACAGCGGCCGGCGTGCAGACGACAGCCACGACGAGAATGGAAACGGCGGTCGCGCGCAGTGTCGTCGTGAGCGAGGGAGTGCGTGTCATGGATGAGAGCGTCTCCAGGTGCGCCACCCGATCTAGTGCGGTGGTTCGCGGCCCTGTTATTTGATCGTGTCCATCTGTGGAGCCGCAGCGGACGGGCGCAGTCGTCCGTGAGAGGGGATATCTAGAGGACGCAGTCGGGTGGGTAAATACTTTGGGCGCCCGGAACCCCGCCGACAGTCGGCCACAACGACCGGACGGCAACCCGACAGAGAACAGGCCTGACAGCGACGAGGGCAGGAGCGAACGTGGGGGTCGGTAATCAGCACCTTCAAAATACTACTCTCGTAACTATCAGTATGAACGGCGATAGTCCCTTTGCGGGGCCTCCAGAAGGCACACGCGAGGAGATCCTCCGGGCGGCGTTTCTCGTGCTCCAGCGGGACGGCTACGCTGGGCTGTCGATGAATCGGATCGCCGAGGAGGTCGGCCTGCAGAAGGCGTCGGTCTACCATCACTACGCGGAGAAAGACACGCTGTTGCTCGCGCTCGTCGATTACGTCGTCGAGGAGCTTCGGTACCGGATCGTTCAGTCCGACGACGAGGACCCCCGCCAGCAGCTGCGACGGTTCATCGACGAGGTGGTGTTCGGACACCACGCCGGATCGGACGCCACGGCGTTGTCGCCGCCGACGGATGGGACGATCCGGGCGTTCATTCAGATCCGCGCGCAGGCAGTCCACGACGACGACTACCGCGAACAGATCACGACGATCGACCGGATCCAACAGGAGCACATCGCGGAGATCATCCAGCGTGGCGTGGACGCGGGAGAGTTCCGCGACGTCGATCCGACGCAAGTGGCGTCGTTCATCTCGACGCTGTTGACCGGCGTGTTCACACGCCGAGTCACGATGACGACTGACCTGACGCCGGTGCGGGAAGCGACCCACGCGTATCTCGAAGCGGTGTTAGTGGCGTAACCCTGCTCGTGCGTGCTACGTGGCGCACAAACTATTACATAGAACGGGCAACACGTTGTGGGTATGTCACAGCAATCACGCACGGCGAGCCGGGAGGCGGCGTCGATCATCGCACTCCCGACACACGCGGTCGGCTACCTCGCACTGCTGGCGGCGATCGTCACAGGGGTCATCCATCTCCAGTTGGGCAATCAGATCGCTGGGTTGAACCAGCAGTTGGCGATCCTGTTCGTGTTGAACGGCGTCGGGTTCCTGGCTGGCGGCGCCGTCTACGTGAGCAGCTACTGGCGCGAGGCGCTGTATCTCGTGGCGGCGGCGTACGCGCTCACCACGATCGTCTCGTTGTTCGTGTTCCAGGGGTTCAGCGTGGACGCCTTCTACATGGGCAACACACTCAATACGACGGCCGTGATTTCGAAGGTAGCCGAAGCTGTGCTGGCGGCGTGTGCCGTGTTCTTGTACGCGACGGAGTAGCGGGACACGGAACAGGACGGCAGAAAACAGGAGGAGCGGTTATTCGCCGTCGCGGAACCGGCGGAACCCGATCACGCCAAGCCCGCCCAGCGACCCCAACACGAGAAGCGCGGCGACAGAGCCGGACAGCGAAGTGATGGAGCCGGGCGTCAGCGAGAACTGCTGTGCCGACTGGTTCGGCTGGGTCGTGGCTGGTGCGACCGACATCGAGGAGCTGGAGACCTGGACGGACTGCGAGCTGTCGTAGGACTCCCCGCCGACCTGGTACTCAGTGTGAAGCGAGAGCGTGGTGTCGGCGTCCAGCGTAGTGGGAACAGTCACCGTCTGTGAGTGGGCGGCGTCGACGGTCCCGAACGCGGCCGCGGGTGCCGGACCGACGTCGTCGGTGCCGACCGTGGTCACGTCGTTGACGGCTGCGTTACCGAGGTTGATGAGGCGATACTGGAGGAACTTCGAGTCGTTCTCTTCGATGACTGTTGCGTCGACGCGGACGTCGGTTCGGAGCGCATCGACGTCGATGGATTTCGACGTGTTGACTGCGGCGTCGCTGGTTTCAAGCGATGCCTTGAGGTCGATCGTCCCGGTGCGTTCGGGCCGGATATCGAATTCGAACTGGGTGATGTTCTCGGTGCCGAGCACCGGCTTCAGGCGCGTCTCAGTGTCGAGGTTCTGGTTGGTCGCTTCGAGGTCGAGCGACAGGTCCGTGAGCGGGTCCTCTTCGCCGTTCGAGACCGTGACGGTGACCGGCGTGTCGGTGCCCGCGACCGCGGACTGCGCGTCGATCTGGAGGCGAGGTTCGGGTGGTGACGACGAGGACGGCTCCGAGACCGAGACGTACACGGGGTACTCGACGGAATCGATGCTGCGGGTGATCCCGTCACTGTCGGTCTGGACACCGCGAACGGTGACTGTGAGTTCTTTGTCACCAGCTGAGTCGAAGGACGTGCGAAGCGGCACGTCGATCGACTCGCCGCCGGCGATCGTTCCCAAATCGCTGACCTTTGCCAGGTTCCCGCCGTCACCGGAGAGGGTCACTTGCGTGATCTCGAACGATCCGTCGCTGGAACTGGAGTGGCGCACGGTCGGCGTGACGGTGATGGTGTCACCGGTCGTCGGTTCGTCGTCGGAGACGGCAACGTCTGAAACGGTGACTTTCAGACCGTTGTCTGCGGACACGACGCCAGCAGCCGCGACGGCCGACAGGCAGACGACGGCGGTCATAATTAACGCTTTCAGCGCGCGGGAATCCATGTGGTTGTTTCCCATCATAATCCCGGACAACAACCTAACAATATATAAAGATTTGCTTTATTGAGTTTATTTTAGCTTGGAATTATCGAGGGTTCCTCGTGATCGCCTAGCAGAAGTCGTATCACCGAGATATGAACGCCTGTAGAAAAAGCCATATATCAGCCGTATGCTGTCGATGGCCAACACCGAGACGACCGCAGCGACTGGCCACCCACAGACACCAACACGCCTATGGACGGGGCGTGTTTCGCTCGGACCAGCAACCATGACTGCAGCGACAGACGCGCTCGCATGGGTTGTCGTCGCGGCGTTCGCAACGAGCGCCCTGATCGACGCGGCCAGCGATGACCACGAGGCGTTGCGGCGGTACGCCGCCGTCGGCGCGTGGGCCGTGTTCGGGCTGTTCTGGGGCCTGCTCATCGAACACTTCCTGTTCGTGCAGCAGTCACTCATCGAGGGCGCACTCGCTGCAGCGGCCGTGCCCGCGTGCCTCTACACGGCGTACCTCGTGGCCAGCGGCCGGAAGTCGCTGGCGACACTGACCCGCGCGATCGCGGTCATGGGGCTGCTCTACATTCCGTTCCAGACGATCGAGCCGCTGCGGCGGTGGGCGATCCTCACGACGACACACCACGCCGCGTGGATCATGGGCCAGCTCGGCTACCACCCGGCGATCGAGGTCGCCACGAGCTACCACGGCTACCCTGCGAAGTTCGCGTTCCACGGGACGAGCGTCGTGACCGGCGAACCCTGGGGGTTCCCGACGACGGTGCTACTGGCGTGTACGGGGATCGGAAGCATGAGCATCGTCGGCGGGCTCGTGGCGGCCGTCGACGCGCCGATGCGGCGCAGGCTGCGCGCACTGGGGGTGGCGATTCCGCTGATCTACGGGATGAACCTGGTGCGTGTCGTGTTCATCGCGATCGCACACGGCAACCAGTGGTTCGGCGGGGATGTTATCGAAGGCGTGGTGTTTGCGTTGTTCCCGACGGACAACCCCAACCGGGTGTCGTATCTGTTCG
Source organism: Halobacterium sp. GSL-19 (assembly GCF_016917855.1). Lineage (NCBI taxonomy): Archaea > Methanobacteriati > Methanobacteriota > Halobacteria > Halobacteriales > Halobacteriaceae > Halobacterium > Halobacterium sp. GSL-19. The sequence goes on along the minus strand of NZ_CP070377.1, from coordinate 1,977,080 downwards.
CGGATCGCGTGCTTGCGCAGTCGCTGTCTGTCGTGGTGCTCGTCGTGTTGACGCTGGCGCTGCTGCGTATCGTGCCGGAGCTGGGCGGCGTCATCGAGGACGTGGCGTTCGTTCTCACCGGCAACGAATACGATATCACGGGCCGGTTCGCCGGCGACCGCTAGCCCGGCCTGGTCCCGTCGGTTGGCGTGGATCGAGACAGGAGGCGTTGGGAACGGACGCGGCGCTGTTCGAGTAGCGGAACGGAGAAAGCGCCCGGAGCGGGATTTGAACCCGCGTCACAACCGTGACAGGGTTGTATGATGGGCCACTACACCATCCGGGCTGGCTGCACTCATTCGTATCCGGGGTATAGTATTAAGACTTTCCAATCGCGGGCTGTGTGTGTATCGCTGTCGTGTCGCCGTTCGCGCGCCCCGTGGTTGACAAGGCTTAAATGCTGTGGGCAGCAACTGGCCTGTAGTATCTCGTGAGAGTCAGTTCTCCCCCCACGCAGGTGCACCCATGGTAGACGTAAGCCAACACGAACTCGTACCCGAGCACACCGTTCTCGATGAGGAGACACTCGACGGAGTGCTTGCGGACTACGACATCGACCGCACGGAGCTTCCGAAGATCAAATACAAGGATCCAGCGCTGCCCGACAACGCCGAAATCGGGGACGTCGTGGAGATCGTTCGGGACTCGCGAACCACAGACGAAGCCGTCGTGTACCGACTGGTGATCGAATAGATGCTACAGGAAGACAAACGCGAACTGTCCGAATCGTACTTCTCGAAAGAACGCCTCGCCGAACACCACTTCCGCTCGTACAACGCGTTCCTCGAACACGGCATGCAGGATGTCGTCACCGAGAAAGAACGCATCGAGACGGACATCGGCGACAAAGAGGACGAAGAGCCGGTGTGGGTTGAGCTCGGTGACGTTCGAGCCGTCACGCCCCGCGTCAGGGAGGCCGACGGCAGCGAGGAGCTGCTGTACCCACAGGAAGCGCGGCTGCGGAACATCACGTACTCGGCGCCCGTGTTCATGGAGATGAGCATCGTGCGTGGTGGCGAAGAAGAAGAGGAGCGTGTCCTCGACACGACCGAAACGAAGGTCGGTCGGATGCCCATCATGGTGGGCTCGGACAAATGCAACATTTCCGGGTTCAGCGACGAGGAACTCATCGAGATCGGTGAGGACCCGGCCGACCCCGGGGGGTATTTCATCATCAACGGCAGCGAGCGCGTGTTGATGACCAGCGAGGACCTCGCGCCGAACAAGATCCTCGCCGAGTACGACTCCAAGTACGGCGACGAAATTCAGGTGGCGAAGACGTTCAGCCAGCGCCGCGGTTACCGCGCGCTCGTGCTCGTCGAGCGCAACCGCGAGGGGCTGCTTGAGGTGTCGTTCCCGTCGGTCTCCGGGTCGATCAGCTTCGTAACGCTCGTGCGCGCGCTCGGGTTGGAGTCCGACGAGGAGATCGTGCACCGGGTCAGCGAGGACCCCGAGATCGTGAAGTTCATGCTGGAGAACCTGGAGGAAGCCGACGTCCAGACCCAGGAGGAAGCCATCGAGGACCTGGGCCAGCGCGTCGCCTCCGGGCAGGGCAAGAACTACCAGCTCAAGCGCGCGAACTACGTCATCGACCGCTATCTCCTCCCACACCTCCACGAGGACGGCGTCGAGGAAGAGGAGACACGCATCAACAAGGCGTACTACCTCTGCCGGATGGCCGAAGCGTGCTTCGAGTTGGCGCTCGGCCGCCGCGAGGCCGACGACAAGGACCACTACGCGAACAAGCGCCTGAAGGTCTCCGGAGACCTGATGAAAGACCTGTTCCGAACGGCGCTGAACAAGCTCGCGCGTGACGTGAAATACCAGTTGGAGCGCGCGAACATGCGGAACCGCGAACTCACGGTGAACACGGTGGTTCGGTCCGACGTGTTGACCGAGCGCCTCGAACACCCGATCGCGACCGGGAACTGGGTTGGTGGGCGGTCCGGCGTGAGTCAGCTCGTCGACCGCACCGACTTCATGGGTGTGCTCAGCCACCTGCGCCGCCTGCGCAGTCCGCTCAGCCGCTCCCAGCCGCACTTCGAAGCGCGGGACCTACACGCCACCCAGTGGGGGCGCATCTGTCCGTCCGAGACGCCGGAAGGCCCGAACTGTGGGCTGGTGAAGAACTTCGCGCAGGCGATGGAGCTCTCACAGGACGTCGACGACGAGCGGGACCTCAAACAGGAGCTGTCCTCGATGGGTGTGGAGGGAATCCCCGGCATCAGCATGGAAACGACATCGACGACGTCCGCGGACGACTAACATGAGTACGGAACGCGAAGCCAAAGTCTACGTCAACGGGAGTCTGGTTGGAACACACGAGAACCCCGAAGAGTTAGCAGAACAGATCCGGGAGGCGCGCCGCCGCGGTGAGGTCTCCGAGATGGTGAACGTCTCGGTCAGGGACCGCACCGGTGAGGTCATCGTGAACGCGGACGCTGGCCGGGCGCGCCGGCCGCTGCTGGTCGTGGAGAACGGCGAGCCGGTGGTCACCCAGGAGGAAGTGGAGGCCGTCAAGAACGGCGACATCGACTTCGAGGACCTCGTTGAGGCGGGGAAAGTCGAGTTCATCGACGCCGAGGAGGAAGAGGACATCCTCGTGGGCGTCGAGGAGGAAGAGCTCACGGCCGACCACACGCACCTCGAAATCGACCCGCAGCTCATCTTCGGGATCGGTGCGGGGATGATCCCGTACCCCGAGCACAACGCCAGCCCCCGGATTACGATGGGGGCGGGGATGATGAAACAGAGTCTGGGGCTGCCGGCGGCGAACTACCGCATCCGGCCGGACACCCGCCAACACCTCCTGCATTACCCGCAGAAGGCGATGGTGAACACCCAGACGACCGAGCAGATCGGCTACGACGACCGGCCGGCGGGCCAGAACTTCGTCGTCGCCGTGATGTCCTACGAGGGGTTCAACATCGAGGACGCCCTGGTCATGAACAAGGGGTCCGTGGAGCGCGCGCTCTCCCGGTCGCATTTCTTCCGCACGTACGAGGGCGAGGAGCGGCGCTACCCTGGCGGCCAGGAAGACCGCTTCGAGATCCCCGGCGACGACGTGCGGGGCGCACGCGGTGAGGACGCGTACACGCACCTCGACGACGACGGCCTGGTGAACCCCGAGACGAAAGTCGACGATTCGTCGGTGCTGTTGGGGAAGACGAGTCCGCCGCGGTTCCTCGAAGAACCCGAGGACATGGGCGGGCTGAGCCCGCAGAAGCGCCGCGAGACGTCGGTGACGATGCGGTCGGGCGAGGACGGCGTCGTCGACACGGTGACGCTGATGGAGGGCGAGGACGGCTCGAAGCTCGCGAAAGTCTCCGTGCGCGACGAGCGCATCCCGGAACTCGGCGACAAGTTCGCGAGCCGACACGGCCAGAAGGGCGTCGTCGGCCACCTCGCGCCCCAGGAGGACATGCCGTTCACGCAGGAAGGCGTGGTGCCGGACCTCGTGTTGAACCCCCACGCGTTGCCGTCGCGGATGACGGTCGGCCACGTGCTGGAGATGCTCGGCGGGAAGGCGGGGTCGCTGGACGGGCGGTCCGTCGACGGCACGCCGTTCACTGGCGAGGGCGAGGACGAGATCCGTGGCACGCTCGAAGACCGCGGCTTCAAATCCTCCGGCAAGGAGGTCATGTACTCCGGGGTGTCCGGGGAGAAAATCGAGGCCGAGATCTTCGTGGGGACGATCTTCTACCACAAGCTCTACCACATGGTGTCGAACAAGCTCCACGCCCGGTCGAAGGGGCCGGTGCAGGTGCTGACCCGACAACCCACCGAGGGTCGCGCCCGCGAGGGCGGACTGCGGGTCGGTGAGATGGAGCGTGACACCGTCATCGGGCACGGCGCGGCGATGGTGCTCAAAGAGCGCCTGCTCGATTCCTCGGACCGCGAGGAGATCCACGTGTGTGGGAACTGCGGCATGACGGCCGTGGAGAACTACGAGCAGCGCCGGGTGTACTGTCCGAACTGCGAGGAGGAGACCGACGTACACAGCATCGAGATGAGTTACGCATTCAAGCTTCTACTCGACGAGATGAAGGCGCTCGGCATCGCGCCGCGCCTGGAACTGGAGGAGGCAGTGTAATGAGTGCAGGACAAGCCCCCAAGGAAATCGGCGAAATCAGCTTCGGGCTGATGGACCCGGAGGAGTACCGCGACATGTCCGCCACGAAGGTCATCACGGCGGACACGTACGACGACGACGGCTTCCCGATCGACATGGGGCTGATGGACCCCCGGCTGGGCGTCATCGATCCGGGCCTGGAGTGCAAGACGTGTGGGCAGCGCTCGGGCGGCTGCAACGGCCACTTCGGCCACATCGAGCTCGCGGCCCCGGTGATTCACGTGGGGTTCTCGAAGCTCATCCGCCGGCTCCTGCGTGGGACGTGTCGGGAGTGCGCGAGCCTGCTGCTCACCGAGGAGGAGAAAGACGAGTACCGGGAGAACCTCGATCGGACGCGGAGCCTCCGCCAGGACGTCTCTGACGTGATGACGGCGGCGATCCGTGAGGCCCGCAAGAAAGACCACTGCCCGCACTGCGGGGAGGTCCAGTACGACGTCAAACACGAGAAGCCGACGACGTACTACGAGGTCCAGCAGGTGTTGGCGTCGGATTACAGCGAGCGCATCGCGGCGTCGATGCAGCCCGACGAGGAGGAGGACGACGCTGGCGTGAGCCCCCAGGAGCTCGCCGAGCAGACCGACATCGACATCAGCCGGATCAACGAGATCCTCTCCGGGGAGTTCCGGCCGCGCCGCGAGGACCGTGAGGCCATCGAGACGGCCATCGGCGCGGACCTCACCACCGAGGACATGAACAAGCTGATGCCGTCGGACATCCGGGACTGGTTCGAGGACATCCCCGGCGAGGACCTCGAAGCGCTGGGCGTGAACTCGGACCGCAGTCGGCCCGAGTGGATGATCCTGACGGTGCTACCGGTGCCGCCGGTGACGGCGCGACCGTCGATCACGCTTGACAACGGCCAGCGCAGCGAGGACGACCTCACGCACAAGCTGGTGGACATCATCCGCATCAACCAGCGGTTCATGGAGAACCGCGAGGCGGGTGCGCCACAGCTCATCATCGAGGACCTCTGGGAGCTGTTGCAGTACCACGTCACGACGTTCATGGACAACGAGATCAGCGGGACGCCGCCGGCGCGACACCGGTCCGGCCGCCCGCTGAAGACGCTATCCCAGCGCCTCAAGGGCAAAGAGGGGCGGTTCCGCGGCAGCCTCTCGGGGAAACGCGTGAACTTCTCCGCCCGGACCGTCATCTCGCCGGACCCCACGCTGTCGCTGAACGAGGTCGGGGTGCCGGATCGGGTGGCGACGGAGATGACACAGACGATGGTCGTCAACGAGCAGAACCTCGAGCGCGCCCGACGCTACGTCCGGAACGGCCCCGAGGGGCATCCGGGCGCGAACTACGTCACCCGGCCCGACGGCCGTCGCGTGCGCGTCACCGAGAAGGTGTGTGAGGAGCTCGCCGAGCGCGTCGAGCCCGGCTGGGAGGTCCAGCGCCACCTCATCGACGGCGACATCATCATCTTCAACCGGCAGCCGTCGCTGCACCGGATGTCGATCATGGCCCACGAGGTCGTGGTGATGCCGTACAAGACGTTCCGCCTGAATACGGTCGTCTGTCCGCCGTACAACGCCGACTTCGACGGCGACGAGATGAACATGCACGCCCTCCAGAACGAGGAGGCGCGGGCCGAGGCGCGCGTGCTGATGCGCGTCCAAGAGCAGATCCTCTCCCCGCGGTTCGGGGAGAACATCATCGGCGCGATCCAGGACCACATCTCCGGGACGTACCTGCTCACGAACGACAATCCGCGGTTCAACGAGACGCAGGCGTCGGACCTGCTCCGGCAGACCCGGATCGACGAGCTGCCGGCGGCCGCCGGCACCGACGAGGACGGCGACCAGTACTGGACCGGCCACCAGATCTTCTCGGAGTTGCTGCCCGACGACCTCTCGCTTGAGTTCACCGGCACGACCGGTGACACGGTCGTCATCGAGGACGGCCAGCTCTTGGAGGGCACCATCGCCGACGACGAGGTCGGGGAGTACGGCAGTGAGATCGTGGACACCATCACGAAAGTCCACGGGAACACGCGCGCCCGCATCTTCATCAACGAGGTCGCGTCGCTGGCGATGCGGTCGATCATGCACTTCGGGTTCTCGATCGGCATCGACGACGAGACGGTGTCGACGGAGGCCCGCGAGCGCATCGACGAGGCGATCCAGTCGGCGTACGACCGCGTGCAGGAACTCATCGAGACCTACGAGAACGGGGACCTAGAGAGCCTGCCCGGCCGCACGGTCGACGAGACCCTGGAGATGAAGATCATGCAGACGCTCGGAAAGGCTCGGGACTCCGCGGGGGACGTCGCCGAGGAGAACTTCGACGAGGACAACCCCGCGGTCGTGATGGCGAACTCCGGCGCGCGTGGGTCGATGTTGAACCTCACGCAGATGGCGGGGTGTGTCGGCCAGCAGGCGGTTCGTGGCGAGCGCATCAACCGCGGCTACGAGGACCGCACGCTCTCCCATTTCGCGCCCAACGACCTCTCCAGTGAGGCCCATGGCTTCGTGGAGAACTCCTACACCAGCGGGCTGACCCCGAAGGAGTTCTTCTTCCACGCGATGGGGGGCCGCGAGGGGCTGGTTGACACGGCAGTCCGGACGTCGAAGTCCGGCTACCTGCAGCGCCGGCTGATCAACGCGCTGTCGGAGCTGGAGACGCAGTACGACGGCACCGTGCGGGACACCAGCGACACGATCGTGCAGTTCGAGTTCGGGGAGGACGGCACCAGTCCGGTGCAGGTGTCCTCCAACGAGGAGGTCGACATCGACGTCGAGCACGTCGCCGACCGCATCCTGAACTCGGAGTTCGACAGCGACACCCAGAAGGCCGAGTTCCTGGAGGTCGAGGAGCCGCCGACGAACCTCTCCGAGCACGGCGCCGCCTGGGAGGTGGAATCGGATGACTGAGTTCGACGTGACGGACGGCGTCCACGACGTGATCGAGGACACCGAGTTGCCACGGCGGCTGAAAGACGAGGTGCTCGCGACCGCCGAGGAGCGCGGGGTCACGAAGTCCCAGGCGAACGAGATCGCCACCGCGGTTGAGGCCCAATATTTGGACACGCGCGTCGACCCGCTCGACCCAGTGGGGACGGTGAGCGCGCAGTCCATCGGGGAGCCGGGGACGCAGATGACCATGAACACGTTCCACTACGCGGGCGTCGCGGAGATGGACGTGACACAGGGGCTGCCGCGGCTCATCGAGCTCGTGGACGCCCGGAAGACGCCGGACACGCCGGTGATGGAGGTGTACTTGGAGGACGAGTACGCCGAGGAGCGCGAGCGCGCCCACGAGGTCGTCTGGAAGATCGAGGCTACGAAGATCCTCGCGCTGGGCGACATCTCCACGAACGTCGCGGACATGGTCGTTCGCATCGACCTCAACGAGGACACGCTCCAGGAGCGGTGGCCGCGGGTTGACTCCACGACGCAGATCGCGGGGGAGGTCGCGGAGACGATCGAGGGGAACCTCGGTGTGACGGTGACCCAGGACGGAACGATCCTGGAGTTCGGACCGAGCGAGCCGTCGTACCGGGAGCTCCTGCAGCTGGTCGAGCAGCTCCGGGACATCGTGTTCAAGGGCATCGAGGAGGTGTCCCGGGTCGTGATTCGGCGCGAAGAAACCGACCGCGGCGAGGAGTTCGTCCTCTACACCGAGGGGTCGGCGTTCAAGAAGGCGCTCAAGATCGAGGGCGTCGACGCCACGCGCACGTCGTGTAACAACATCCACGAGGTGCACAAGACCCTCGGCATCGAGGCCGCTCGGGAGGCGATCATCAACGAGACGATGACCACCCTCGAAGAGCAGGGCCTCGACGACGTGAACATCCGCCACCTGATGTTGGTCGCCGACATCATGACCAACGACGGCACCATCGAGTCGATCGGCCGCCACGGCATCTCGGGGAACAAGAACTCCGTGCTCGCGCGGGCCGCCTTCGAGGTGACGGTGAACCACCTCCTGGACGCGGCGATCCACGGCGAGAGCGACGACCTCGACGGCGTCATCGAGAACGTGATCGTCGGGAAGCCGGTTCGGCTCGGAACTGGTGACGTTGACCTCCGGATGGGCGCGACACAGACGTCGGACTGATGACCATCCGGCTCTCAGATGAGGCGCGCCAGCTCATCGCCGTCTTCGAGACGGAGACCGACGCGACGGCCGTCGATTGCCTGCCCGACGACGACCGGGTGGTGTACGTCGTCACTGCGGGCGAGATGGGGGCCGCCATCGGCGACGGCGGGAGCCGCGTCGACGCGCTTGAAGCGACGCTCGGGCGCAGCGTGGTGCTCGTCGAGGATGCCCCGACCGCCGAGGGGTTCGTGGCGAACGCGCTCTCGCCGGCGGCGGTCTACAACGTCACGGTCAGCGAGAACGACACGACGGTCGCGTACGCGGAAGTCGCCCACGAGGACAAGGGCGTCGCGATCGGTGCTGACGGCACGAACATCGAGACCGCCAAGGAGTTGGCCGCCCGCCACTTCGACATCGACGACATCCAGCTGACGTAGTCCCGTTCGCTGCGCTCTCTCGGGCGCTGGCAAGGGCTGCGCTGAAAGCACTCCGCTTTCCTGCCGCTCGCTTCGTCGCCGCCCGTGGACAGACGAGGGAGTAACACGACCGAGCGCAGGGCAAAAGGTCGGGCTTAAGTGCCTCCGCGGGATACTCGGCTGTATGACGAACGGCAAGTACGCCGCTCGCAAACTCAAGAAGGACCGCCAGCAGCGCCGGTGGTCCGATTCTGAGTACGCGCGGCGAGAGCGGGGCCTCGGTAAGAAGTCCGACCCCCTTGAGGGAGCCCCACAGGGGCGTGGCATCGTACTCGAGAAGGTCGGCATCGAAGCGAAGCAGCCGAACTCCGCGATCCGGAAGTGTGTTCGGGTGCAGCTCATCAAGAACGGCAAGCAGGTGACTGCGTTCTGCCCCGGTGACGGTGCGATCTCGTTCATCGACGAGCACGACGAGGTCACCATCGCCGGGATCGGTGGGGCGAAAGGTCGCGCGATGGGCGACCTCTCCGGTGTCAACTACAAGGTCGAGAAGGTCAACGGCGTGAGCCTCATCGAACTGGTTCGCGGGAACGCTGAGAAGCCGGTGCGATAACACATGAGCGACGAGCAACCAGCCGAAGACGAGACAGAGGAGGCAGCCGCCGAATCCGAGGACACCCAGGAGGTCGCGGCGAACGCGAAGCTGTTCGGGAAGTGGGACGTCGCGGAGATCCACTACGAGGACCCGAGCACGCGGCGCTACCTCGCAGTGACGCCGGTCGCGCACACGATGGGGCGACACGCCCAAAAGCAGTTCAAGAAAAGCGAGATCTCCATCGTGGAGCGGCTCGCCAACCGCTTGATGAAGACGGGCGCGAACGCCGGGAAGAAACAGCAGGCACTGAAGATCGTTCGTGACGCGTTCGACATCGTCCACGAGCGAACCGACGAGAACCCCATTCAGGTGCTCGTGAGCGCCGTCGAGAACGCGGCCCCGCGGGAGGAGACCGTGCGCCTGAAGTACGGCGGGATCTCGGTCCCCCAGGCCGTCGACACGGCACCGCAGCGCCGCGTCGATCAGGCACTGAAGTTCCTCGCGGACGGCGCGCATTCGGCGTCGTTCAAGACGCCCACCGACGCCGCGGAGGCGCTTGCCAATCAGCTCGCTGGCGCGGCGGACTACAACGTCCAGACGTACGCCATCGGCCAGAAAAAGGAGAAAGAACGCGTCGCAGCAGCGGCACGCTGACGCGGGCGGGTTTCGATTTTCGCCGAGTCGGGTGATTCCGCTTGGCGCGCTCTCGGGTGGACAGCGACGCGTGGTCAGTCGGCGGCGGGGCCCGTGGTGGTGGTCTGGGCGTCGGCGTACGTGCGGATCGTATCGACGAGGCCGCGCCGGCAGTCGCTCTCGTCGGGGTCGGGGCCGAGCGTGGCGAACCGGCGGCGGAACCCGTCGACGTCGATCTCGGGGGCGTCCTGGCCGGCCGCGTGTGCGAGGTCGTACAGCCGGTGGTCGCCGGGAATGGCGTCGTGGCGTTCCAGGAGTGCGAGTGCGAACGCGGCGTTGACCGCGGTCATCGAGGGGTCGGCGCCGGCGGTGAGTCGGTGGCCGGCCTGCTGGCGGTCGGCCGGCTGGTCGGCGATGGCGGCCGCGAGCTCGGATTCCAGGAACGAGCGGAGTTTGTCGGTGGGGCCGACCGAGAGCGTGATGTCGTCGGCGTAGATGTCTTTGACGTGGTTGGCGATCTGGTAGCAGTGGGTGAGCACGCGCTGTTCGACTTCGCGGCCGGTGAGCGCGAGAAACAGCACTTCGTCCATCGAGAGGGTGTGGCTGGGGTGGCCGCGTTCGTGGCGGTGCATGTGGGCGAACTCGTGGAGCGCGAGCTCGCGGGCCATCACGGAGGTTGCGGCCTGCTGGGAGATGTTGAGAACGTGGTGGTCGTCGTAGTGGCCGGCCCAGGTTCGCTCGTCGGGGTTCGGCCGGATGTGGACGTCGACCGGGAGGTCGAGGTCGTGGCTGGGTTCGAAGACGTCTCGGGCGCTGAAGAAGGGGGCAGCCGGGCCAGCGCCGGACACACGAATCTCCATGGTAATAGTTCACAGCGGAGTGGTGACAAAGACTCTTACGCCCCCAGCAGGCCCCGCGTCCTCCGAAGTCGGTGGTCGGCGGGCAACGACCGCCCGGAACCCGACGCGTTCCGGGGTGACACCACGCGTCTCGGGTGCCATGCGACCGGCAAAGCACTATCCTTTTGAACCCGCTGGCAGTATGAATGTCCAATGGGCCGACGAAAGAAGATTGTCGAACAGTGCGAACGGCTGATGGACAACCCGGAGCAGATCCGGAACATCGCCATCGCCGCGCACGTCGACCACGGAAAAACCACCCTCACTGACAACCTGCTCGCGGGGGCGGGGATGATCTCGGAGGACACCGCCGGCCAGCAGCTGGCGATGGACACCGAGGAGGACGAACAGGAACGGGGCATCACCATCGACGCCGCAAACGTCTCGATGACCCACGAGTACGAGGGCGACGACCACCTCATCAACCTCATCGACACGCCGGGCCACGTCGACTTCGGCGGTGACGTGACCCGCGCGATGCGCGCCGTCGACGGCGCGCTCGTCGTCGTGGACGCCGTCGAGGGCGCGATGCCCCAGACGGAGACAGTCGTTCGGCAGGCGCTCCGCGAGGGCGTCAAGCCGACGCTGTTCATCAACAAAGTCGATCGCCTCATCTCGGAGCTCCAGGAGGGCCCCGAGGAGATGCAGGAGCGCCTGCTCTCGGTGATCGGCGACGTCAACGAGCTCATCCGCGGGATGACCGAGGAGAAAGACGACATCGAGGACTGGACGGTGTCCGTCGAGGACGGCACCGTGGCGTTCGGGTCCGCGCTCTACAAGTGGGGCGTTTCGATGCCGTCGATGCAGCGCACCGGCATGGACTTCGGGGATATCATCGACCTGGAGCGCTCGGACAAGCGCGAGGAGCTGCACGAGCAGACGCCGCTGGCCGACGTCGTGCTCGACATGGTCGCCGAGCACTTCCCGAACCCCATCGACGCGCAGCCCCGCCGTATTCCGACCGTCTGGCGTGGTGACGCCGACTCCGAGATCGCGGAGTCGATGCGCCTCGTCGACGAGGACGGCGAAGTCGTCCTGATGGTGACCGACATCGGCGTCGACCCGCACGCCGGCGAGATTGCGGCTGGGCGCGTGTTCTCCGGCACCCTCGAGAAGGGCCAGGAGCTGTACGTGTCCGGGACGGCCGGCAAGAACCGCGTTCAGAGCGTCGGGATCTACATGGGCGGCGAGCGCGAGGAGGTCGACGAAGTCCCCGCAGGCAACATCGCCGCGGTCACCGGCCTCAAGGACGCCATCGCCGGTTCCACCGTCTCCAACGAGGAGATGACGCCGTTCGAGTCCATCGACCACATCTCCGAGCCGGTCATCACGAAGTCCATCGAGGCACAGAACATGGACGACCTCCCGAAGCTCATCGAGACGCTGCGACAAGTCTCGAAGGAGGACCCCACGATCTCCATCGAGATCAACGAGGACACCGGCGAGCACCTCATCTCGGGGCAGGGCGAACTCCACCTGGAAGTCCAGACCCAGCGCATCGAGCGCAACCAGGGCATCCCCGTCACGACTGGGGAGCCGATCGTCGTCTACCGTGAGACGCCGACCAGCGACTCCCAGGAAGTCGAGGGCGTCTCGCCGAACCGCCACAACAAGTTCTACATCACCGTCGAGCAGCTCAGCGACGACGTGCTCGAGGAGATCCGCCTGGGCGAGGTGTCGATGGACATGCCCGAACAGGAGCGCCGCGAGGTCCTCCAGGAGGCGGGCATGGACAAGGAGACGTCACAGGACGTCGAGAACATCATCGGGCGCAACATCTTCATCGACGACACGAAGGGGATTCAGCACCTCAACGAGACGATGGAGCTGGTCGTCGACGGCCTCACCGACTCCCTGGAGGACGGCCCGCTGGCGGCCGAACCCGTCGAGGGTGCGCTCATCCGTCTGCACGACGCGCGCCTCCACGAGGACGCCATCCACCGCGGTCCGGCGCAGGTAATCCCGGCGACTCGGGACGCCGTCCACCGCGCGCTCATCGACGCCGACATCCGGCTGCTGGAGCCGATTCAGGACGTCCGCATCGACGTCCCGTCCGAGCACATGGGCGCTGCGTCCGGCGAGGTGCAGGGTCGGCGCGGTCGCGTCGACGACATGTACCAGGAAGGCGACCTCATGGTCGTCGAGGGCATCGCACCGGTCGACGAGATGATCGGGTTCTCCAGTGACATCCGCTCGGCGACCGAGGGGCGGGCGTCCTGGAACACCGAGAACGCTGGGTTCCGCGTCATGGCGGACAACCTCCAGCGGGAGATCATCATGGAGATCCGCGAGCGCAAGGGCATGAAGACGGAGCTGCCCGAGAGCATCACGCACTTCTAATCCGTTCTCGCGGGGGGTTTCGATTTCGTGGCGCGTCGACGGCCGGTCGCGCGCTCGGCGACGCCGGCAGGAGTTGACTCGGCCGAAGCGTTATAACAGCCAGCAGTCCGACTGCAACTCATGTTCGCAGGCGGACGCGATCCGAGCTGCGGGGTCGGCACCGAGCGACTGCAGTCCGGCTCGTGGCCGACAACACGCGTCCGGCGGGGTGCCACGCAGGGGGTGGGGTGGCCGTGACCGCGCCCGCGGATCGGACCCACGTGCTCCGACTGGAGCTTGCCGACGAGCCCGGCGCGTTGCTGGCTGCGCTTGCGCCGATCGCGGACGCAGGGGGGAACCTGCTGTCGGTCCTCCACGAGCGCGGGTCGGTGACGCCGCGCGGCCGCATCCCCGTGGAGGTGACCGTGGAGTGTCAGCCCGACCAGTTCGAGACGGTGGTGGGGGCGTTGGAGGACGCGGGCGTCACCGTCATCGACGCCACCGCGGAGCGCTACGCGGACGCGGTGACGGTGCTGCTGGTGGGGGATCTGGTGGCCACTGATCTGTCCGAGCTGCTCGCGTCCGTCGAGGAGTGTGGGGCTGCGTCGGTAGTGGAGTTCACGTTGACCGACGAGCCAGGGGTGGGCCACGAGGCGAGTGCGCGCCTCCGGATGGGGGTGGCTGATGGTGCAGCCGAGCGCGCGCTGGCGGCCGTGCGAGCGGTGGCCGCCGAGGCGGGCGTCCGCGTGATCGAGCCACTGGTGGGTGATCGGCGATGAGACTTGCCGTCATGGGGGCGGGAGCGGTCGGGCGGGCGGTCGTCGACCAGGCCGCGTCCCACGGCCACACAGTGGTTGCGGTGGCCGATTCGACGAGCGCGGTCGTCGACGGTTCGGGGGTGGACGCGGCGGCGGTGTGTGCGCGCAAGCGCGACGCGGCGAGTGAGATCGGGACGGGAGCGCCGAGTGACGCGTTGACCGCCGACTACGACGTGCTCGTGGAGACGACGCCAACGACGCTGGGGGACGCCGAGCCCGGTTTCGGGCACGTCGAGCGCGCGCTGAGTGCGGACCGCCACGTCGTGCTCGCGAACAAGGGCCCGGTCGCCGAGCGCTACGCTGGGGTGTGCGAGCTGGCGGCGGCGAGCGCGGGCAGCCTCCGGTTCGAGGCGACTGTTGGGGGTGCGATCCCCGTGCTGGCGACCATCGAGCGCATCGGCGCCGACCGCGTGCGCGCTGTCCGTGGCGTCCTGAACGGGACCGCGAACTTCGTGTTGTCGCGGATGGCGGCGGCGGGACTGGGGTACGAGCACGTCCTGGCGGAGGCACAAGAGGTGGGGGTCGCGGAGGCGGATCCGACGTTTGACGTGGACGGCACGGATGCGGCGCTGAAGTGTGCGATCCTCGCGAACGTGATCGGCGACCGTGAGTACGACCTCGACAGCGTCAGCGTCGACGGGATCACGGGGGTGGCACCGTCGGCGCTGGAGCTGGCCGAGACCGACGGGCAGACGATACGGCTGATCGGGGAGGTGGGGCCGGATCACGTGCGGGTCGGGCCGCGGTTGGTGCCGGCCAACGGGACGCTTGCGGTGTCCGGGACCACGAACATCGTGCAGTTGGAGACCGAGCACGCGGGGCGGCTGAACCTGTCCGGGCAGGGTGCTGGCGGGGCGGCAACGGCGTCGGCGGTGCTTGCGGACGTCGATCACATCGCCGACCAACAGTAACGCCGGTTTCCTGACAAAAATTTCCAGCGGCGTGGTACTGCAAGGCATGGTATCAGCGACTGTCGCGGCTGATCCCTGGTCGCGTACCGAAATGGTTTTAATGCGAACTGACGAATAGACTTCACAGAGCGCGTCTTCAGCGCATTATCCGAATATGAGCGACAACCGCCACCAGAACCTGGCCGTCATCGGCCACGTCGACCACGGCAAGAGCACGATGGTCGGGCGCCTCCTCTACGAAACGGGGAGCGTACCCGAGCACGTCATCGAACAGCACAAAGAAGAGGCCGAGGAGAAGGGCAAGGGCGGCTTCGAGTTCGCCTACGTCATGGACAACCTCGCCGAGGAGCGCGAACGCGGTGTCACCATCGACATCGCCCACCAGGAGTTCACCACCGACGAGTACGAGTTCACTATCGTCGACTGTCCTGGCCACCGCGACTTCGTGAAGAACATGATTACGGGTGCGTCCCAGGCCGACAACGCCGTCCTCGTCGTCGCCGCTGACGACGGTGTCGCGCCCCAGACGCGAGAGCACGTCTTCCTCTCGCGAACGCTTGGCATCGACGAGCTCATCGTCGCTGTCAACAAGATGGACGTCGTCGACTACGACGAGTCCAAATACAACGAAGTGGTCTCCGGCGTCAAAGACCTCTTCGGGCAGGTCGGCTTCAACCCCGACGACGCGAAGTTCATCGCGACCTCCGCGTTCGAGGGCGACAACGTCTCGGACCACTCGGACAACACACCGTGGTACGACGGCCCCACCCTCCTGGAGGCCCTCAACGGGCTTCCGGTGCCACAGCCGCCGACGGACGCCGATCTCCGGCTCCCGATCCAGGACGTCTACACGATCTCCGGGATCGGTACCGTTCCCGTCGGACGCATCGAGACCGGTGTGATGAACACCGGCGACAACGTCAGCTTCCAGCCCAGCGACGTCGGTGGCGAGGTCAAGACCATCGAGATGCACCACGAGGAAGTGCCGAACGCGGAGCCCGGTGACAACGTCGGGTTCAACGTACGCGGCATCGGCAAGGACGACATTCGTCGCGGCGACGTCTGTGGTCCGGCCGACGACCCGCCGTCGGTCGCCGACACCTTCCAAGCGCAGGTCGTCGTGATGCAGCACCCGTCGGTCATCACCGCCGGGTACACGCCGGTCTTCCACGCGCACACCGCACAGGTCGCGTGTACCATCGAATCCATCGACAAGAAGATGGACCCGGCGTCCGGCGAGACCCAGGAGGAGAACCCGGACTTCATCCAGTCCGGCGACGCAGCGGTCGTCACCGTGCGCCCGCAAAAGCCACTCAGCCTCGAGCCGTCCTCGGAGATTCCGGAACTCGGCTCGTTCGCCGTGCGCGACATGGGTCAGACCATCGCGGCCGGGAAAGTTCTGGACGTCGACGAAGCCTAATCCATGCAGCAGGCACGCGTTCGTCTCGCCGGCGTCGATCCCGACGACCTCGACAACATCTGTGGCGAAGTCCAGGAGATCGCGGACAAAACCGGCGTGAAAGTCTCCGGTCCGGTCCCGCTGCCGACGAAGACCCTCGAAGTGCCGTCCCGGAAGTCCCCTGACGGCGAGGGGACCGCGACCTGGGAGCACTGGGAGATGCGCGTCCACAAGCGTCTCATCGACATCGACGCGGACGAGCGCGCGCTCCGCCAGCTGATGCGGATTCAGGTTCCCAACGACGTCAACATCGAGATCGTCCTCGAAGACTGAGCCGCCACCGTGGCCCCATGAGGGCCGTTTTCGGCTCGCATCGTCTTCGATGTTCGACCTCGCCGCGCGGTCGTTTCTGCGCGGTCGCGGGCTCGTAGATCAGCGGTAGATCGCTTCCTTCGCAAGGAAGAGGCCCTGGGTTCAAATCCCAGCGAGTCCACTCCTGTATTTGCCCGCAAAGCGACGCGTCGGTCCGTAGTGTCGTGGTGCCGAGTCGAGAGAGAACAGTTACGGCTGTGTCCGACCCCCTGGCTCGGTGTGAGGCACCGTCTGTGGTGGCTACGAGGAGGTCGTCGGTGAGTCGACGACCGTGACGCCGCGGTTGTTCACCGCGTCGGGGTCGAGGCCGACCTCTTCGAGGAAGTCGCGGTATTCGCGTTCGGCGGTTTCACCGGCTTGTTGTTTGTCGCTGGCGCGGTCACAGAGCGAGATGAGGGTTTCGGGAACGTCGTTCTGGTAGACGATCCAGTGGTTCACGAGGTCGCTCATGCGGCGGATGGGGCTGGTGAAGTGGCCGTAGATCTCGAAGTTGAGCGCGTGGTGGCCGCCGAAGGGGTCGTTCATGTATCGCGCGCGCGGCATCACCTTCATCACCGCCCACTGGATCTTGCCGAGCTGGCGCTCGGGGGCTTGTTCGAGGGTTGCGTTGACCGCCTTCCGGGGGTCGTCCCAGGCGTCGCCGGGGATGGAGACGCCGTTGAGTTCCTGGATCTCCTGGAGGGCGTCGTCCCACTCCTCGGGGGACGGCTGGGGGTGAACGCGGTAGACGGCTTCGACGCCGCGGTTCCACATGAGTTCGTGGGTGACCGCCTTGTTCGCCTTGAGCATCGACTCCTCGATGATGGTGTGGGCGCGGTCGCGGCGGGGGTTGAGCACGAGGCTCCCCTCGGCCTTGCGCTGCTCGTGCATCTGGTCGGCGAGATCGAACACCAGCGAGAGGTCGTCGTGGAGGGGCGCGGTTTCGTCGTCGAGGCGCTGTTCGGCGTCCTTGTAGGTGAGCCGTTCGTCGCTGTGAATGACGGACTTGTAGATCTCGATGGTCTGATACGAGAGGTCGTCCTTGTCGAGGTGCATCTCGACGGTGTGCGCGAGGCGGTCCTCGCCGGGCACCAGCGAACACACCGTTTCGGCGAGCACCGGCGGGAGCATGTGCATGGTGTACCCGGGGAGGTAGACAGTGTTCGCGCGGTCGATGGCTTCCGCCCACATCTCCGAGTCCGGGTGAACGTAGTGGGTGACGTCGGCGATGTGCACCCAGAGGACGTACTCGTCGTCGCGTTCCAGCACGGAGATCGCGTCGTCGAAGTCCTGGGCGTCGACGGGGTCGACGGTCCACGTGGGCAGCGGGCGCATGTCCGCGCGGTCCTCGATTTCGGCCTGGATCTCCGCTTGGACGTCTTCGGTGCGGGCTTCGGCTTCGGCGACGACGTCCGGCGGGAACTCGTCGTGGAGGTCGAACTTCTCGAAGAGGTCGTCGCGTTTGTTTTCGAGTTGGCGGGCGAGTTCGGGCGAGATTTCGACGGGACCCTGGTCCTCGATGGACCCCTGGGCGGGTTCAGAATCGCTCATGGCTACCAGTAGCCGGGTGGCGTAGTTAGTGGTGTCGCCACCCTACTCGCGTTCGGCGGTGTCTTCGCGTGTGGCGTCGAGGAACCGGGCGAGGAACTCGTCGTCGGGGACCCGACCCGCGCCGGCGTCGTCGAGGGCCGCTTCGAGGCCATCGCGGGCGTGTTTGGTGAGCCGACGGAAACAGGGTTTACAGAGGTATTCGAACTCCTTGTCCGTGCGCGTCCAGCGGTCGCCGTGTTTGTCGTACTCGCGGGCGTCGCTGCGTGCGGTGGTGTCGCCGCACGCGATACAGGTGACGGGATCGTGGTCGGCCCACATCACGCGGTTGTTCACCGGGCGGGCACTTATCCGTTGGGCAGACAGCGGTCGATTTATGGCTGGAGGCGCCCCGAGGACACGTATGGACGTGTCTTCACGGCACCACTTGCGAAGCGACGACATCGACGAGATCGGCGACGCGCTCCGAACGGGGTTGGGTGTCGAGTTGGATGGCGACGCCTACGAGCGCGTGACGTTCGCCGACGAGGAGTTCGAGATCGTGCTCGTGGACGGCGACCCCCTGGTGTGGTATCCCGACGGCGAGCCGTTCGTCACGGTCGCGGGCGCGAACCGCACCGACCCGTCGACGGGGGTCGTGACTGTGGACGCCGGTGCTGTGTCGTTCGTGAGCGACGGTGCAGACGTGATGCGACCCGGGATCACGGCGGCGTCGCCGGAGATCACTGCCGGCGACCTGGTCGTGATCCAGGAGGCAGCACACGGCAAGACGCTGGCCGTGGGGCGGGCGCTCGTCGACGGCACCGAGATGGACGGTGAGTCCGGGAAGGTCGTGTCGTCGCTGCATCACGTCGGCGACGAGCTGTTCGAGTTCTCGGTCTGACCGTCGGGGTGACCCGGGTCCGTCAGTCGGTTCCCGTCGCCGGGGCGTCCTCCTCGTCGGGGTCGTCGTACAGTTCGATGGCGTCCTCGTAGCCCGCTTTCGCGAGCCGGTACGTCTCCCGGAGGTCGACGATCGGATCCTCGCTGGCGTCGACCCGGAGGTCGTTCCAGTACGGTGACTCCGCGGCCCCCGTGTCGACGACCGTGACCGCCGCGCTCTGCACGGTGAGCGCCTCGCGTTTGTCGCCGCCAGCGGCCTGTCCCGCGCCCAGGGCGTCGATGAGGCGGCTGGCAAGCGGGTCGGCGTCTTCGGCGTCGGTTGCACCGTCGACTCGTTGGTCCTCGTACGCCGCGGCGGTGCGTTCAACGACCGCGTCGCCAGTGAGGAGGTTGCCGGCGACGGTGTAGTTCTCGCCGGCACGGTCGCCGTACCAGCCGTTGCAGTCGTCGCCGGAGAACGCGAACGACCCGGTGCGGCCGACGCCGTGAAGCTGTCGCTCGGAGCTGTTGTCGTCGGCGTTGAGGAGTGCCTGCAGCGCGTCTTCGACGCCGAGCCCGTCGGCGAGGTAGTCGACGCCCGCCGACCCCAGTCGGGGGTTGGTCACGCTCTGCGTGGCGACCGCGCCGTGCTCGTTGACGTGTGGACAGGGGACGCCGACCCCGGGGAGTCGGGTCGTCACGGCAACCCCGAAACGGTACTGCTGGTCGCCGTCGGCGGTGTAGGGTTCTCGAACGCAGATGCTGAACGTCACGCTCGGGGCGAGCGCCTGCAGCAGCAAAGACCTGATCGAACCGGCAGTCGACCCCACCGTGATCGGGGGTGAGGCGGCGCGAGCGTGCGCAACCGGGCGGTTCACCCCGTCTGACGCAAGAACTATGAACGCGGCGGGTTGGTGTCTACCGTATGGGATTCATGAATAAGATCCTCCGTGGGAACGGCAGCTCCACCGAGGATTACGTTGAGCTGGATGCGGACGACTTCAATGCGGACGCCGGCGAGGCGAGCGTGGCCGTGCACATCGCGGAGATCGACGGCCAGGAAGACGTCATCGCGATCAAGGACGCGGTGTACGACGGGGATCTCGTCGTCGCGGACATCACGCGCCTTCGCACGGAGGATCGGACCGTCGAACACGTCATCGACGAGCTGCGCCAGGTCGCCAGGGAGGTCGGCGGCGACATCGTGCAGAAAGGCGACGACCAGCTGATCGTCACGCCGAACGGGATCGGGATCAGCCGTGAGAAGCTCAACCGGCCCTGACTGCTCGACAGAGCCGGCGGCCGAGTGGTGCCGTACGGACCGCCGCGCCGATGCGTGTGGCGTCGGCGGCGGCTGTGACCACGGAGAGGACGGCAGAACGGCGGTCGACTAGACGGTGTCGGGTTTTTCGGCGTCGTCTTCGACGCTGCGCTTCATGGAGTCGCGGCGGGACTTGGCGTCTCGGCCCGTCGCCTCGAGCAGGAAGTCGTTTTTCGCGTCGACGGCGTCGGCGGCCGCGTCGGCGTTGCCTTCGGCGATCACGTCCTCGGCGGGCCGTTCCTCGAACTGGACGCCGAGCTTGTCTTTTTTCCCGGCGTATTCGACGGTTCCGGCGACGATGCGCTTGAACACGGGGTTGTCGGGGTCTTCGACGACGTAGAGGTCGCTGTCCTTGAACCGTTTCGTGTCGGTGACGTCGCCGAAATACTCCTCGACAGTCGCCAGCATATCAGACACGCGTTCGTCGAGATACTCCCCCCGCCGCATCTTGTACTCCTTCATGACCGCGAGAACGGCAGCGAGGGTTTTAGTCCCTTCGTGTGCCGTCAGCGGTCCTCACCGAGGTAGCCGCGCTTGCACTCCGGGCAGATGTCGCCGGCGCGCAGGCTGGCCCCGGCGGCGTACTGCTCGAAGCCACATTCCGGGCAGAACAGCGTGAAATCGAGGTCGTCATTGCCGTCGGTGTCGACGGTTCCGGGGCTTGTGAACTCGGTCTCGTCCATCGGGTCGGGGTCCGCCGTCGTTTCGAACTCGAAGGTGCTGGTGTCGGCGTCGGTCGCGGTCGGCGCGACGACATCGGCGTCACCGGCTGGGTCCGTGCCGCGGTCGGGGGTTGCGTCGAACCCCTCGTCCTCGCCGTCGGGCTCGGGCCACTCGCCGTGGTCGCGGTCCGCCGGCGTGTCGTCGGCTGCGGTCGTGGTCGCGTCGGCGGTCGCCTGGGACGTGTCCACGCCGGCGGCATCGTCGTCGGCGTCCGGGTCGGCGTCGACGAACTCGACGGCCTCGTCGTCCGGGTCGGCGGACGCCGCCGCTGTGGGGTTGTCCGGATCGACCTCGGGGTCGGCGGGCTCCGTCCACTGGTCGCGGCCGGGACTGTCCTCGTCGGCCGTGGTGTCGGCCGTGGACTCCTCCAGGATGACCGCGTCGTCGGCGCCGCTGCCGTCCGCCGGTGTGGTGTTGCTGGACGCCGATGCGTCGGTGGTCGTGTGATCGACGGCCTCGCTGGCGGTCGAGAACGCGGCGCTGCTGGTGCCATCGGCTGCCTGCGTGGCGTCGGTGTCGCCGTCCTCCGCGGAGTCAGGTGTCGACTGGGAGTCCGCAAGCGGCCGCACTTCGGTGTTCTCGCTTGTGACGTGTTCGGACCCACAGCGCTGGCATTCCCGGAGCTCGCGTTCTGTCACCACAACCTCGTTTCCGCGCTCCTCGCGGTCCCGCTCGACGAACGACTCACCGTAGTCGTGCCCGAGCAGGGAACACCTGATACCCATTGGGAGCGTCGTACCCAGCCCAACGGCAAAAGACTACCGTTCAGGGACACGGCTAAGACACCGGGGACCGTTCGATAACGTATGCCTGCGAAGCGCGAGTTTCGAGACCGCCCCCAGACGGAGGTTGCGGTCCTCGATGCGCTCGCTGAACGCCCCGGCGACGGGATGACCGTCTTCGAGTTGCGGACGGGCGTGGATGTCAGCATCGACGACATCGAGGCCGCGCTGGCGTCGCTGACGGCCGCGGGACTCGTGCACGCCGAGGAAGCGGAGGGCAGAACCAAGTTCAGAGTCGACGAGCGCGTTGTGGCCCGCCCGACTGACGACGCGACCGACGAGTCGTCGGTCCTGGACGCGATCCGGCGGCGGATCGGCCTCTGATCGATGCGGTGGGTTTACCCCCTGCGGGCGGCGAGATACTGGATATGACTGTGGTGAGGGCGGCCCACGAGGCGCACGGTGCGACGTTCCGCGAGGTGGCGGGGCGGGCGGTGCCCGTCGAGTACGGGCGGCCCGACCGCACGCATCGCGCCGTCAGGAACGCGGCCGGGGTGACCGAACACGCGTTCGACGTTGTCGTGGCGACCGGCGAGGACGCCCACGAGGTCGTTGCGGCCGGCGTGTCGGGTGGCGTACCGACCGAGGACGGGCGCGGCGCGTACGTGGTCGTCTGCGACGACGGGCGTGTGCGCGCGGACGGATACGTGTTTGCGACCGACGACCGGCTGTTGGCTCTCGTGCCGGCGGGCGAGGGCGACAGGGTTGCCAGCCGGTGGCGCGAGCGTGCCGGCAGCCGGGACGCCGCGGTCACGCTGTCGACCGGCGAGTTCGGGACGTTCGGCGTCCACGGCCCACAGGCCACTGAGAAGGTGGCGAGCGTGCTGCACCGGGCAAGCCCCCCCGAGGAGCGCCTGCGGTTCGTCCGCGGGGAGATGGAGGGCGGCGTGACGGTCGTGCGCGACGACGACCTCGCCGGCGAGGAGGGGTATCTGGTCGTGTGCGCCGCCGAAGACGCCGACGACGTGTTCGAGACGCTGCTGGTTCGCGGATTGAACGCCGTGCCGTTCGGCCGCGAGACGTGGGAGACGCTGACGCTGGAAGCCGGGGCGCCGCTGTTCGCGTCCGAGCTCGCCGGTCGAACGCTTGCCACGCTCGGGCTCGCGCGCCTCGACGGGAGTGACGCCGCGGCTGCCGGGAAGCCCCACCGCCGCCTGGTGGGGCTTGCGCCCGACGCACTGCCGGCCTCCGAGGCGGCCGTGTACGCCGACGGATCGCGGGTCGGCGAGGTGACGCGGGCGGCAGAGAGTCCGATGCGGGGCGACCCGCTGGCGTTCGCCGTGGTGAGCGAATGGCACGGCGAGCTTTCGGTCGCGGCGGACGGGGACCGGGTCGATGCAGCGGTGGTCGAGCCGCCGTTCGTCGACACCGGCGAGCGGTCGCGCCGACGGCCCGAGTACTAGGCGGCTGGCGGATCGGCGGCGCGCTCGGGAACACGACTGTTATTACCGTGTTCGGCGAACGCGCTGGCATGGACGCAGCCCCAACGATCTACGAGGACCGGCTGGCCGCCCAGATGGACCGCGGCGACTTCGTGCTCGCGGTCGTGACGGCGACCAAGCCGGATTTCTACAAGCAGGCCCCCGTCGTTGCCGCGGCCGAAGCCAACGATGTGCCGTGTTTCGTGATTCACACCGGCCAGCACTACGACGACGTGCTCGGGCACGGGCTCGAAGAGTACGGGATCGAGCCCCACATCGCGGCCGACCTGGGGATCAGGGGCGATCTGACCCAGAAGACCGCGGAGATGATGCTGGCGGTGAAAACGCTGGCCGAGCGCCTCGAGGCGTGGCCGGACACCACCGTGTTGCCGATGGTGCACGGTGACACGCACGCCGCCGGCGTCTTCCCGCAGGCGTGGATGTTCGCCACGAACCAGCAGGTCGCGCACAACGAGGCCGGGCTGCGGGGGATGGCGCCGGCGTACGAGACCACCGACGACCCGGCGGCCGTGATCCGCGAGCAGTGGCGCGGTGACTGGCACGTCGAGCGGACCGAGCCGTTCCCCGAGCAGTACGACACGTTCGTCGGTTCGGCGGCGTCGATCTACCAGTTCGCGCCCGTGGCGCTGAACCGCGAGCACCTCGAACGCGAGGGGTATCCGCGCAGCGTCGACGGCCACGAGCGGATGCCGGTGGTCGGGAACTCGGTCGTGGACGCCATCGAGATGAAACGCGATCACGACGGCGAGAGCGTGTTCGACGTGTATCCGGTGTTGGAAGCGCGCGACGACTGGCTGCGCGTGGACATCCACCGGCGCGCGAACCTCCTGCCCGAGCGGTTCACCGCCATCGTCGAGGGCGTCATCGAGCTGGTCGAGCGCGGCTACAACGTCAACTTCGTGGAGTTGAACGCCACCAAGCGGGCGTTGGAGAACTACGGCTACCGGGAGCGCCTCCAGCGGCTGGCCGACGAGCGGGAGAACTTCCTGTTCACGGGGCTGTGGAAGAAACACGCCCACGTCTACGAGTTCCTCGAATCCGGGCAGTGTTTCGCGGAGTTCACCGACTCCGGGAGCATGCAGGAGGAGCTCAACGAGATCGAGGCGGCGCTGTGTCTCACGGCGCGGTTCAGCACGGACCGCCCGGAGACGGTGTTCGACGCGAACACGAACCTCCTGGTGCCCCCGACAAGCGGCGCGTTCGTCGCGGACATGATCACCCACGTGGCGGAGACCGACGACGTCCGCGAGCGCATGCGGTCGGGGCAGGCACTCTACGGGGCCGACGTGGGCGAGGAGATCGTCGAGTTCCTGCGGGCGCGCGCCGACGACGGCGTCTTCGACTGGGCGCACGAGCGGCTCGGATTCGACGCGGGCAGCGAGCAGGCCTTCGACTACCTGTAGGGCTGTGTTACCGGAGCAGCGCCCGCGCCTGGTCGAGTGAGAACAGGCTGGTCGGTTTGTCCATGTCGACCGCGATCTCCCCGGAGAACAGCCGCAGGCCGGCGGACTGGATGGGCGTCGGCATCGAGTAGCCCGCCCGCACGAGGTGGCCGAGCGTGATCTCGCGTTCGAGGGCGTCCCGCCAGGCGCGCTCGTAGCCCGCGAGGGTGCCCGGGCGGTCGGGGTCGAGTTCGCGGGCGGCCGCGTCGGCGGCGGTCATCCCGTAGCGGATGCCGCCGCCGGTGAAGGGTTTGGTCTGCCCGGCGGCGTCGCCCAGCAGGAACCCGCGGTGGCTGGTGACGGTGTCCGGCGGGCCGATGGGGATGAGACCGGAACACCGGTGTTCGACGTCGACGCCGTAGTCGGCGACGAGGTCGTCGAAGCGACCGGCGACGTCCTCGCCGGGGGCGGCTGCGAGCCCGTATTCGACGCCGGCGTCGCCGCGGGGGATGCGCCACGCGAAGAACCCGGGGACGGTGAGGTGGACGTCCACGAAGTCCTGGTGGTCGGGGTCGGGGTCGAACGCGAGCGCGCCGTGCAGGAACTCGTCGGGGTCGGGCAGCGAGAGCGCGTCCCGAACGCGGGAGCGCGGGCCGTCGCTGCCGGCCACCATCTTCGCGGTGACGTCGATGGAGTCGTCGGGGCCGCGGGCGGTGACGGTGACCCGGTCGCGGTGTTCGGTGACGTCGGTGACCGTGTGGTGTTCGCGGACGTCAGCACCGGCGTCGCGGGCGGCCTCGGCCAGGACTTCGTCGAGGTGGACGCGGTCGATGGCGTTCGAGATCGGGGTGGATTTGTAGAACGGGTGGGCGGACGAGTCCGCGCCGCCGAGGTGGAAGCGCGCCCCCCGGATGTCGTTCTGGAACAGGGCGTCGTGGTGTTCGTCGGGGACGAACTCCCAGACGTCGAGGCTGACGTGGCCCGAGCACGCGAGCGGCGTGCCGAGGTCTCCTTGTTCGAACGCGATCACGTCGTAGCCCTGTTGGGCCGCGCGCCGGGCGAACCGCGCGCCGGCGGGGCCGACACCGACGACCACGAAGTCGTACATCATCGCGTGGTAGTCCGGTGGCCAGCAAAGGTCTTCTCCCTCGCGGCTGGCGGCTGCGTACGGCAGCTACACGGACGATGTGGTGCACGACGCCGACGGGTCACGGGCAACGGAGAGGCTGCCGGCGGCGTCGATCGACACCCGCGTTGCGGCGCTGGGGCAGTCGAAGTCGGCCGGCGTGACCCGAGCGGTCGCCGTGGCTTCCGTCCCGAGCACTCGCATCGAGGCGGTGTACGCGCGGCGGTCGCGCAGCCGAACGACCGCCGTGCTGTCGGGGGCGAGGGTGTAGACGCCGTCGAAGCGGGGTGTCGAGTCGGTGTCGACGCGGAGCCGCGTCGTCCACGACGCCGCGGTGGCGTTCCAGAGGCGCAACGCGTAGTCGCCGCCCGCACCGGCTGCGCCCACCGTCTCAGTCGCGGTGTCGCCGGCCGCCACGTCGTCGGTCACGACCCCCGGACACGCCATCCGCGTCGAGACGCGCGTGGACGAAAGCGTGGCGTCGTCCTGGACGGTGATGGCGGTGCTCGTGGCGTTGCAGGTGAACCCGCCCGGACGCAGGGTGGCTGTTTGCTCGCCGCGCAGCGTGGGGCCGGACACCCGCGCGGTGTAGGCGTCCAGGTCGGTGAGCGATGCGACCAGGCTCGCGTCCGCGGCGAGGGTCACCGGCTCGTCGAGCACGCGCTCGCCGCGCCGGGAGATCGTGAGCGTGCCGTCGTGTGGCTCGCTCGTGGGGTTGGTGAACGCGATGCGGGCCGGCCGCCGGAGCCCGCCCGCATCGAGGCTGCCGGTGCCGACGGTTCGGCGGGCGGTGTCGCCGGCCGCGACGCGCGTGCGGTCAGCCGAGGGCGGGGGCGACGCATCCGTGCCCGTCGATCGGGTGCGTGACGTGGCTGAGTGGTCGCGGTCGTCGCGCCGAGAGAGACAGCCCGCGGTTGCGGCCACAGCCCCGAGACAGAGCCGCGAGAGGAACGGTCGGCGGTGCATACACGGCCGTACGCGGGGCGGCGGTATTACGGCTTGGCGGGTTCAAACGCGCGTTTGAGTTCGCGGGCGGATCAGTCGTCGCTCAGCGCCGGTTTCTCGCGGCCGCTTCGCGGCCCCTCGCGGTCGACCGCCGGGAGCTTATCGCGGAGGTAGCGGCCGGTGTGGCTGTCGTCGGTGCGCGCGACCGCCTCCGGGGTTCCGGTGGCGACGACGTCGCCGCCGGCCGCGCCGCCCTCGGGGCCGAGGTCGACGACGTGGTCGGCGTTTTTCACGAGATCCAACTCGTGTTCGATGACGACGACGGTGTTGCCGCGGTCGGTGAGCCGCTGGAGCACCTCGATGAGCTTGCGCTCGTCGTGGCTGTGGAGCCCGGTGGTGGGTTCGTCGAGGAGGTACAGCGTGTCCCCCGAGGACTGCTTGCCCAGCTCCTCGGCGAGCTTGACGCGCTGGGCTTCCCCCCCGGAGAGCGTGGTGGACGGCTGGCCGAGGCGCATGTAGTCGAGGCCGACGTCTTCGAGCAACTGGAGGCGGCGGCCGAGCCGGCTGTCGGCCTCGAAGAAGTCGTGGGCTTCCTCGACGCTCATGTCGAGCACGTCGGCGATCGTCTTGCCCTTGAACGTGACGTCGAGCGTCTCGTCGTTGTAGCGGTCGCCGCCACACTCCTCGCAGGGCACGTGAACGTCCGAGAGGAAGTTCATGTCGATCTTCTGGGTTCCCTGGCCGCCACAGGCCTCACACCGGCCGCCTTTGACGTTGAACGAGAACCGCCCCTTCTTGTAGCCGCGCTGCGTGGCGAGTTTCGTCTGCGCGAACTTCTCCCGGATGTAGTCGAAGATGCCGGTGTAGGTGGCCGGGTTGCTGCGGGGCGTGCGGCCGATCGGGCTCTGGTCGATGAGCCGCACCGTCTCGACGTGTTCGGTGCCCTCGATGGCGTCGTGGTCGCCGGGGTCGACGCTCGTGTTGTCGTTCATCTCGCGGGCCAACCCCTTGTAGAGGATGTCGTGCATGAGCGTCGACTTCCCCGAGCCGGAGACGCCCGTGATGGCGGTGAACGCGCCGATCGGGAAGTCGACATCGAGGTTCCGGAGGTTGTGCTGGCGGGCACCCGTGACGGTGAGCGTGTCGTCGTAGTCGCGGCGCTCGTCGGGGACGGGGATCTGCTCGCGGCCCGCGAGGTAGTCGCCGGTGATGGAGTCGGTGGCGGCCATGACGTCGGCGACGCTGCCGTTGGCGACGACCTCGCCGCCGTGGCGGCCCGGCCCCGGCCCCATGTCGACAACGGTGTCGGCGCGGCGCATCGTCTCCTCGTCGTGCTCGACGACGATCAGCGTGTTCCCGAGATCCCGCAGCTCTTCGAGGGTGTTCAACAGCCGGTCGTTGTCGCGCTGGTGGAGTCCAATGGAGGGCTCGTCGAGGACGTACAGTACGCCGACCAGCCCGGACCCGATCTGGGTGGCGAGGCGGATGCGCTGGGATTCCCCTCCGGAGAGCGTCGACGCCTCGCGGTCCAGCGTGAGATACTCCAGGCCCACTTCCGTCATGAACCCGAGGCGGGCGCGGATCTCTTTGAGGATCTCGGCGGCGATCTTGGTGTCCCGGGCGTCCAGCTCGGCTTCCATCCCCTCGAACTGTGCGAGGGCGTCGCCGATGCTCATCCGGTTGACGTCGGTGATCGGGGTGCCGTCGACGAGGACGGCCCGCGAGGACGGCTTCAGGCGGGTGCCGTCGCAGGCCGGGCACGTCGTCACGGACATGTACGTCTCGATGTGGTCCCGGGTGGACTCCGAATCCGTCTCGACGTACCGGCGTTCGAGGTTCGGGATGACGCCCTCGAAGCGCTTCTCCTTGCGGCGGGTGCCGTTTTTCGTGGAGCGCTCGAAGACGACCTCGTCGCTGGTGCCGTAGAGGAACGCCTGCTGGACGGCGTCGTCTAGCTCGTCGAAGGGCGTGTCGACGCTGACCCCGAAATGCGCGGCGACGGCGTCCAGGCGCGTGCGGTAGTACGAGCGCTGGTAGCTCCACGCCTCGAAGACGTCTTTGATCGGCTTGGAGGTGTCGACGACGACGAGGTCCTCGCTGACCTCCTTGGTGTTCCCGATGCCCTCGCATTCGGGACACGCCCCGTGGGGGCTGTTGAACGAGAAGCTGCGCGTCTCGATCTCGCTGATGTCGATGCCGCAATGCGTGCACGCGAGGGCGTCGCTGAACTCCACGACGAGGCGGTCGTCGGCGGCGTCGTCGGCGAGGTCGCCGGTCGAGCGCGCCGTCGCGCCGCCGAGTTCGGTGTCGGGTCCGGCGTCCGGAACGACGACTTTGAGCACGCCGTCGGCTTCGTCGAGGGCGGTTTCGACGCTGTCAGTGATCCGGGAGCGGGCGTCCTCGGTGACGGTCACACGGTCGACCACCACGTCGACCGTGTGGTCGTAGTTCTCGTCGAGGTCGGGGTCGTCGTACGCGAGGTCGTAGGACTCGCCGTCGACTGCCACCCGCGAGTACCCCTCGTTGACGAGGTCCTCGAAGAGGTCCTCGAAGGCACCCTTCTGGTCGCGCACGACCGGTGCGAGCAGCTTCGCTTTCGTTCCTGCGGGGAGGTCGAAGATGCGCCGCACCATCTGCTGGGCGGACTGCTCGCCGACCTCGCGGCCACACTCCGGGCAGTGTGGCGTGCCGACGCGGGCGTACAGCAGTCGCAGGTAGTCGTGGAGCTCGGTGACGGTGCCGACCGTCGACCGGGGGTTGTTCGCGGCGTTCTTCTGGTCGATGGAGATCGCCGGGGAGAGCCCCTCGACGGACTCCACCTGTGGTTTGTCCATCTGCCCGAGGAAGTTGCGCGCGTACGCCGAGAGGCTCTCGATATACCGGCGCTGCCCTTCGGCGTAGATCGTTTCGAACGCGAGCGACGACTTCCCGGATCCGGACAGCCCCGTGACGACGTTCAGCGACTCGCGGGGAAGCTCCACGTCGAGGTCCGTGAGGTTGTGTTCTTCGGCGCCACGGACCTCGATGTACTCTTCGCTCATTGGGAGAGCACAGGGGACCGACCACGGAAGGTCTATCGGTCCCAGCGAACGCAGGGAAGGCTTTTCAGTGGGCCGAAACAGCACACGACATGGCCGACTACGACATTGCCGCCGTCGACCTCGACGGCGACAGCTTCGAGGTCAGGCAGGCGCTCGTGCGGAACAAGTACGACGTCCGGAACGCCGACGGCGAGGTGGTGCTGAAAGCGAAACAGAAGCTGTTCAAGCTCAAAGAGCAGTTCCCGTTTGTCACCGACGACGGTGACCCGGCGTTCACCGTGGCGGCGGGGGGCATACTCGACATCGGCGGCACGTACACCATCGTCGACGACACCACCGGCGAGGACGTGGTGGTGCTCGATGAGGACTACTCGCTGTTCGCGGAGAACTGGACGATCCGGGACCCCGACACCGGCGACGCGCTTGCCACCATCGAGTCACGGAGCACGGTGCTGTCGGCGCTCCGCCACCTCATCGGCGTGGTGAACCTCGTGCCGAACAAATACGACATCTACGACCCCGAGGGGCGGGCGGTCGGCGCCATCGAGGGGCAGTTCTCGGTGAAGGACACGTACACGGTCACCATCGACGACGCACGCACCATCCCCAAGGAGGGTGTCGTGGCCGCCGCCTGCGTGATCGACGCGCTCGAAAACCAGTGAGTGCCCGGCAGCGAGCACGGGGTTCTTCAGCGAGTGCGGGCAAACACCGAGGCGATGCCATCGGAGTCGCGCTCGCTGCTCGCACGGTCGCTGCCCGTGGTCGGCGTCGCCTACCTCGTGTTCCTCGCGATGCAGCCGCCGCCGGGTCGGTGGGTGGGGCTGGCGTGTCTGGCCGTCGTCGCGCCGTTCGCCGCCGGCTGGGCGCTGGGGCGGTTCGCCGGCGTCGGCCCGTGGAGCCAGCGGGGCGAGTAGCGGCCGGTTCGGCGGCTACACGTGCTCGGGCAGCCAGCCGCCGTCGACGTTGACGTTCTCGCCGGAGACGTAACCGCTGTCGGCGTCGCAGAAGAACCGGACGACGCTCGCGATGTCCTCGACGGTCGCCCACCGGCCACGTGGTGCGTCGGCGGGGAACTCGTCGGAGTTCTGGACGACGTACGGCGAGACGGCGTTGGCGGTGATGCCGTCGTCTTGGGTGTCGGCGGCGAGCATGCGGGTAAACATCAACAGCCCCTGTTTGGCCGCGAAGTACGGGAAGTTCGTGGGGTTGACCAGTCCCTTCTCGGCGGACGCGTAGCCGACGTTGACGATGCGACCCCACGACCGGGCGCGCATCCCCGGGAGCGCGCGCTTGGCGGTGAGGAAGGGCGCGGTGAGGTTGGTGTCGAGGACGGTGTGCCAGGTGTCGGCGTCGATCTCCGTCCAGTGCGTGGGCGCGAACGCGCCGACGTTGTTCACGAGCACGTCGACGGGACCGATGTCGGCTTCGACCGTGTCGAAGATGTGGTCGACGGCGTCGGGACTGGTGACATCGCCGCGGACCGTCGTGACTGCCGGTGCGCCGAGCGCCCGGGCTTCGGCGGCGGCCTCGTCGGCGGCGTCGGCGCTGGTGTGGTAATGGATGGCGACGGCGGCACCGCAGTCGGCGAGCGAGAGCGCGAGGCCGCGGCCGAGCCCGCGGGCGCTCCCGGTGACGAGCACAGTCCGGCCGGCGAGGTCGGGGGCGTGCATGTGCGCACCTGCGGGCGGCGGGCATATGCTTATGCTGGTCGCGGGCCACGACCGCGTATGATGCGTGTTCGGCGGCGGACGGGCGGTGGTCGCGGTCCCGGACCGAGGTGGCGATGATGGAGGCGTCGGTCGGCGACGGGATGGGGGGGCTGTTGGAGGTCACACTGGACGCCGAGGAGGCGGTGTTGGCCGCTGCGGGCGCGCTCGTGGATCACACGGGGGACGTGCGCATCGACCGGTCGCGGGCGGGGGCGATGCGGTCGGTCGCGAACACCGCCCGCGAGCGCGAGGTGACGCCGGTCCGGGTGCGCGCGGTCGGTGGCGGGGCAGTGGTGCGGTTCGCACCTGACTACCCGGGGGAGATCGCGGCCTGTGAGTTGGGCGCTGCCGGGGGGCGGGTGTCGGTGGCGTGGGACGGGTTCGTTGCGGCGCCGGTCGGCGTCAGCGTGGGTGCGCGCAGCATCGGGAACGCGCCGACGCGGGGCATGGGGCTGTTGATGACGCAGTTCACGGGCGAACGAACCGTGTACGTCGCCGGACGGGGGCGCGTGGAACGGGTGGCACTGGCCGAGGGGGACAGCCGCGTGGTCGCGGCCGCGAACGTCGTGGCGTTCGAGGACCGCGTGCGCGTGGCTGTCGAGCGCGTGTCCGCGATGGAGGACGCGGCGTCGGTGGGGCGGTTCCACGGGCCGGGCACGGTGTGGGTTGCGACCCGGTGAGCGGGCGGACACGATCCTGCGTGAAAACTGAGTGGTTAAGTGGTCGGAACCCGCCGCTACACGTGAATGCACTACGCGGGCGTCGACCTCGGGGCGACGAACGTGCGTGGGGCGGTCAGTGACGAATCGGGACGCATCGTCGGCGTCGACCGGCGGAAGACGCCCAGCGGCCCGACCGGGATCGCGGTCACGGAGACCGTGCTGGCAGTGATGCGCGCGGCGGCCGCGGACGCCGGCGTCGCGCCGACGGCGATCGAGGCCGCGGGCATCGGCAGCATCGGCCCCCTGGATCTCGCGAACGGTGCCATCGACTCCCCGGCGAACATGCCGGCGTCGGTGGAGACGATCCCGCTGGTCGGCCCGCTGGCGAACCTGCTGGGGGTCGACACGGAACGCGTGTTCCTGCACAACGACACGGTCGCCGGCGTCATCGGGGAGCGGTTCTACGCCGACCGCACGCCGGACGACATGGCGTATCTCACGATCTCCTCGGGGATCGGCGCGGGGATCGCCGTCGACGGAACCGTGATCGGGGGGTGGGACGGCAACGCCGGCGAGCTCGGGCATATGGTGGTGGACCCGCGCGGCCGGCGGACGTGTGGGTGTGGCCGGGACGGCCACTGGGAGGCGTACTGCTCGGGGAACAACATCCCCGAGTACGCGCGCCTGCTGGCCGACGACGCCGACGGCGTGGAGACGGCACTGCCCCTGGACAGCGGGGGGCTCACCGCCAAAGACGTCTTCGAGTGTGCGGCCGACGGCGACACGTTTGCCGCCCACGTCGTCGAGCAACTCGGGGTGTGGAACGGGATCGGCGTGACGAACCTCGTCCAGGCGTACGCTCCGCTGGTGGTGTACGTCGGCGGGGCGGTCGCGCTGCACAACCCCGAGCAGGTGCTTGGGCCGATCCGAGATTACATCCAGGAGCGCGTGTTCAGCAACGTCCCGGAGATCCGGCTGACGACGCTGGGCGACGACGTGGTGCTGAAGGGCGCGATCGCGTCGGCGCTCACGGGCGGGACCGGTGACAGCACTCACGCGCCGTGAGCGCGCGGTCTACCGGCGGGCGGCGTGAAAGAGCAGTAACCGAAGGTATACCATGCATCGAGCGTGTATCCGCGGGTATGAGCGAGACAGCGGCCGCGGGAGACCTCCACGAGCGCGTCGAAACCTGGCTCGTCGGTCAGATGCCGATCATCAGGAGCCACGGGGGGACCAGCGCCGTCAGGAAGGCCGACGCGACGGCCGGCGAAGTCGTCGTCGAGTTGGGCGGCGCGTGTTCCGGGTGTGGGATCAGCCCGCGGACGGCACAACGGATCAAAACCGACCTCGCGGCGGAGTTCGACGAGGTCGACGATGTCGTCGTGCGGTTCACCGACGGCGACGGCGGCGGCTGGGGCGGCGATCAGGCGGAGAGCTTCATGGGGATCGACCGCAACGAGGGCGGCCGCGGCGGTCGCGGCGAGGGCAGCCCCAGCTCCGACGCACACTTCTAAGGAGCGTGTTACTCAGCCACGGCTGACTGCACGCGCTCGGCGACCGACAGCGCGTTTTCCGCGAGTTCCTCGGAGACCAGGCCGTCGGCAACGCAGTCCTGCAGTTCCTCGCGGTCGACGATCTCGACGGCACCGTCGGCGTGTTTGATCACGTCCACGTGGAGGTCGACGTATCGGACGGCGTCCGGGAACACTTCCACGGGCGTGCAGACGTTGAGATACGTCCCCTTGCGTTCGCCGTCCTCGCTGCGGTAGACAGTCGGATACCACCAGTTGCCCTCGGTGAACCGGGTCGTGGCGGTGTCGCCTGCCTCGCGGGCGACACCCAGGGCGTCGTACGTGCCGCCGCCAGTCATCTCGCGCTCGACGGTGATGCGGGCGTTCTCCGCGGACCGATCGGTGACTTCGCCGCGGCCAAGCGAGATGAGCGCGCCGTCGGGTTTGCCGTGCTGGATCTCGATCGACGCGCCGACGCCGGGGCCGAACTGGTCCGTGACCGCGCCGAACGGGAACTCGTCGACGGACGCCCCCAGCGCCTCCGCGAAGTCGACGGCGTCGCTGGCGGCGTCGCTGCCGGCTTTGATGCGGTGGTGGCCCGGCATCGTCGCTGCCACCGTGCGGCGGTGGTCGTCGAGCGCACACCGGGTTTCGCGGCCGAACCACGCCCACAGCGTGGTGTCCGGAGCGGCCACGAGGCCGGGGGTATCGCCCCCGTCTGCGTCGGCGAGTGTGGCCTCCAGCCGGTCTGCCCGGGCGGCCAGCGTGTCGAGGGCGGTCCCGCGGGCGTCGAGGCTCGCGTCGGCGCCGTCGTACTCCCAGTAGACACCCCAGTTGTCGGGGATGTCGGGGTCGAGGAGCTCCGTCGCGCGGGCGAGCTCGGCGCGGTCGGTGGCGGCACCGGCGACGAGCGCGTCGACGCCGCGGTCGAGGCTCGCGAGCGCGCCCGAAACGGTGATCGTGGCCGTGGCCCTGGGGCGGTCGTCGTGCCAGGGCGGGGCTGGATCACGGATAGCGACCCGGAGGGTGTCGCCGTCGGTGACGTGGTCGTCGACGGCGCCGAACGGGAGGTAGGCCTCGCGGTCGTCGCCGAGGTCGAGGATCGCGCCGCCGCCGACGGTGTGGTCGACGGTGGCGTCGAAGACCGCGCCGCGAGGGACGGGATCGGGCCAGACGAAGGTGTCTCGGGGGAGGTCGGCGACGACGGCGCGGACGGCACGTGCGTGGTCGTCACCGTGGGCGGTGATGCCGACGCCCTGGCGGTCGGGCGTCATCCGGATGTCGGCGTGGGGTTCGGCGGCACCGAGGTCGGCGTCCGGGAACCGTGCCCGGATGGGCGGGGATGCGGCGACGACGTCGAGGCCCGCGTTCCGGAGCAACTGCGTGAGCGCGGTGGCGTAGATGCCGCGGACGCGAACCCGGGTCATTGGACGTGCGAGTGGGCGGCGGTGGTGGGCTGGTGGCGCTGCATACGCGGTGGTTGCGCCCGTACCGGTATCAGGGTTTCAGTCGTCGGCGGGCTGTGCGGGGGTCGTGTCGGAGTGGTCGCTGTCGGTTGGGGTGGTGTACAACAGGCCGCGGCTGTGACTGTATGCCATGGTTGTGGCGTCGATTTGGTAGCACACAAAACCTATCGTCGAGGCAAGTACTGACACACGTCGGGTCGGAAGGAACGATGAAGGACGTGGATGCGAAAGACGGGACACATGACCGCTGACCAGGACCCGGTGCAGCGGGCTGCCGACGACGACATGGACCTCTACGATGTCGTCACGTGGGAGCCCCGTAGTCGGCTCGACTACGCGGCTACGTGGCTCTACAACGCTCTCGGGACGGGGCTTCGCCCCGGGGTGTTGGTTGTCGCGGCGCTCATCATCGTCGCGCAGTTCGCCACGGCGACGGGGTTGGTGTTCTTCGACCGGCCCGTCGTCGGGGCCTACGTGTTGCTCTCGGTGGCGCCCGCGCTGGCCGTCGCCGGCTACATCTGGCTGGCCGACGCGACCGGCCAAGAGCCGATCGAGTTGCTCGTCGCCACGTTCGTGTTCGGGTTCCTGTTCGCGGGCTTTGCGGCCGCCATCAACGCGATGTCCTCGGTCGTGCTGTTCGGGTCGAGCGACCCCATGACGGGGAGCACGGCCGTGGCCACGTCCGCGCTGTTTTATTTCCTGGTCGTCGGCCCCGTCGAGGAGATCGTGAAGTGGCTGGCGGTGCGGCTGTACGTCTTCCGCAGCGACGAGTTCGACACCGTCGTCGACGGCGCGGTCTACGGTGCGATGGCGGGCCTGGGGTTCGCCACCGTCGAGAACGCGATCTACATCCTGCGGGAGGTCATGTCGGTCATGCAGACCGCGGGCGGCCAGCAGGCCACGGAGGTGGCGTTCCAGGTGGCGGCGCTGCGAACGCTCGCCGGCCCCGGCCACGTGATCTACTCGGCGTTCGCGGGCTACTACCTCGGCCTCGCGAAGTTCAACCCCGACGACGCCGGCCCCATCGTCGTGAAGGGGTTGGTGACCGCGACGTTCATTCACGCGACGTACAACACGGCGGTCACCAACCTCAAGCCGGTCGCGGAGTTCGTCGGGGTCGCCCAAGGGGTCGCGTTCCTGGTGTTCGTCATCGCCTACGACGGCGTCTTCCTGGCGGTCCTCGGCAAGAAGCTCCGGGCCTACCGGGCGGCGTACAACCACACCGGGGCGTCGGCGGTCGCGGCGCACGCCGCAACCTGGGACGGCGACGCGCTCGAGCCGGCGGTGCGGCGGATCGCGGACGACGGTGTGGGCGTCGACCCCGAGGATTACTCGGCTGCGTCCAGCGCGCCGCCGACCGAGTCCACGGAGGAGTCGTAGCTGGCCATCCGCTCGACGTACTTCGCGAGCACGTCGACCTCGACGTTCACGCGATCGCCGGGGCTGCGCTCGGACAGCGACGTGAGTTCGTAGGTCGTCGGGATGACGGCGACGGAGAACGTGCCGGCTTCGTCGTCGATGCCGGCGACAGTGAGACTGACGCCGTCCAGGGCGACCGATCCCTTCGGCGCGACGTACTGGGCGTGGCCGTCGGGGAGCGCGAACGTGAACGTCCAGTCCTCGCCGACCTGCTCGATGTCGACGACCTCGGTGGTGGTGTCGACGTGTCCCTGCACGACGTGGCCGTCGAGGCGGCCGTCGGCGGGCAGCGCGCGCTCCAGGTTCACGCGGTCGCCCGACGACACGGCGCTCAGCGTTGTCTTCGACAGCGTCTCGGCGGCGGTGAACACCGAAAACCAGTCCTCGCCCCAGTCTTCGACGGTGAGACAGACGCCGCCGACGCTGATGCTCTCGCCGTGGCTGAACGCGCCGAAACCCGTGACTGCGATGCGGAGGCGGCGACCGTCGTCGTCGTCGACGACACGCTCGACGGTGCCCGTCTCCTCGATGATTCCCGTGAACACGATTCCAGATTCGGGACGCATCACGAAAACGTACCGGTTCGTGGCGACGACAACTGTTTTTCGCCTGCGCACGCACAGCCACCCTGTGAAGCTGCTCGATGCGGTCAGCCTCGGCGTCGCGGTCGCGTTCGCAGCGCCAGCCGGGATGCTGGGCGTCGAAACACTGCTCGCCGGGGACCACACCGGCTGGGTCTTCCTCGGGTTCGCTGCCGCCATCCTGGCGTGCGACCGCTACGTCTACACGCCCACCGAGATCCCGGCGCTCATCGCGCAGAGCGCTGCCACGGTGGTTGCCAACCCACCCGACAACGACGACGACAGCGACGACGCTCAGTAATCGGCTTTGGGCACGACCGAGCGCGGGAACGACCCGACGCGCTCGGCGCCGTCCGCGCCGACGACAGCGACATCCGACACGCCGACCGTGCGCCCGTCGTCGGTCACGCCCGCCGACACGGACACGACCGCGCCCTCGGCGAGCGTCGCCTCCCCGGTCGGCGCTTCCCGGCGCTCCAGGCCGACCCCGTGAACGTCGACGGTGGTCTCCTCGGGCGGGAACCCCAGCGACGCCAGCTCGGCGGTCGCCTCCTCACCGGCGCGCTCGGCGGTCGTCTCCCCCGCCTCGATGACGTCGATGGCGGCGTCCACGCCGTACTCACAGCCCAGCGTGGCGCGGCGATCCCAGCCGCCGTCCGCGCCCGCGACGAACGTCCGGCGGACGGGCGCATGGTACCCGTCGACAACAGCAGTGGCCGTGACGCGCAGCGGCGTGTCCGGCTCCGCCGACGCCGGCCGCACGGTCGTCGCCGGCACCGCGCCGTCGTCAGCGATCCCGGCGTTGGCCGCACGACGCACGGCCGCGGGCGTCCCGAGGTCGTCCGCAACACCGTCGGCGAGCAAGCCGCCGGCGGCCCCAAGGCCGGCCTCGGCGGCGGCGACCGCCTCCCGCAACGTCTTCTGCTCGGCGGGCGTCTTGCTACGGCGGGCGTGCTTGTGGACGACCGTCGACGACACGTCGATGCCCGCCTCTTCGAGGTACAACGCGGCGTCGTGGGGCAGCATGCGGGGCGCAAGCACTGCGTCCGACGCCAACCCCGGCAGCCGCCTGGCGGGCACCGAATGCGGGTCCAGGACGGTGACCTCGGCCGGAACCCCGGACGCCCCGGGGAGGCTGCGCTCGGGCACCACTGCGACCCGGCCGCCGTACACGACGGCCGCGCGACACGGCAGCTGTGTGCCGGCGAGATACGACACCACCGGATCATCCGGCGGGCCGACGTGGACGAACGCGTCGGCGTCGGCGTCCGCCAGCGCGGTGGCGAAAGGTGGAGCGCGCATTCTGGTTACGGGATCTGCACCGGCGTATCGGCGTCCAGCGCGTCCGCAAGCGTCTGTCCGGTCCGCTCGCCGTACAGCAACACGTCGATGGGGAGCGTCGGCGCGCCGCCGACGAGGTCCTGCAACAGCACCAAGCGCTCGCGGGCACGGCTCATCCCCACGTAGAAGACGCGGCGCTCGTTGTCAGTCAGGATCGGCACCGGGCTGGTTTTGCTCGTGAACTCCACGTCGTCGGGCACCGTCTCGGGGTCGGCGGTCGCCGCCATCTGCTCGACGACCTTCTCCGTGAGATCCGTCGCCAAGAAGACGTGATCGGCCTCGCGGCCCTTCGCGGAGTGGATCGTGCCGACGCGCACCCGATCCGGATCCAT
The DNA here is from genome assembly GCF_016917855.1 of Halobacterium sp. GSL-19. NCBI lineage: Archaea > Methanobacteriati > Methanobacteriota > Halobacteria > Halobacteriales > Halobacteriaceae > Halobacterium > Halobacterium sp. GSL-19. The sequence continues at coordinate 1,938,332 of NZ_CP070377.1, read as the reverse complement.
GCCACGGTAGTCACCCTCGAAGTAGGCGTCGATGCTGCGGCGCTGGTAGCGCGTGACCTTCCGCAGCATGTCGGCGGCCGCCGACGGCCCGGGAACGAACGGCACGTAGTCCCGGATGAACTCCGCGGGGAACGTCAGCTCCGTGAGGTCGGTGCTCTCGCCTTGGGCCTCGTCGATGGCCTCCCGGAGATCGCTGCGGTCGTTGGTGCCGAACGCCGAATCCTGGAGCATGTCCATGAGCCGGCGGGCCTCCAGGCCGTTGACGTCGTCGTCGGTCTCCAGGGCTTCGACGGCGTTGATGTACTGTTGGAGGCGGTCGGTCCACATCCGCTGGTCGGTGAGCGCGCGGAACGGGATGCCGTCGCCGATGAACTCGTCCACGAAGTCGAACAGCTGGTAGCGCGCCCGGAACAGGATCATCACCGTGTCGTCGTCGGTGGCCTCGACGGTCCGCCGCACGTTCCGCACGAGATCCAGCATCGACGGGCTGTCGATCGCTTCGACGCTGCCGCCCTCCTTGCGGGGTTTCAGGTCTTTCTCCTGGCGGGTGTCGATGTGACTGATCTCCTGTTGGACGATCTCAAGCACTTGGGAGGGGAGCCGATAGGAGTTGGGCAACACCTGGTCGTCGGTGACCGTGGTGTCGAGCAGCAGGCGGGGGTCGGCGCCCTGCCAGGCGTACACCACCTGGTCGTCGTCGCCCGCGATGAGGACGCGATCCATGTGGGGCCGCCACTCCTCGTAGACGTCGTACTGGAGGCTCGTGATGTCCTGGAACTCGTCGATGACGAGGTACTCGACGTTCGGCAGCAGCGAGCGCTGCTCGACGCGTTCGAGCATGTCCGCGAACCCGACGAGTTCGTTCTCGCCTTTGTACGTCCGCCACGCCCGGATCGCCTCGGGGATGTCGTGGCGTTCGTCGCTGGACGGCCACGTCGGCGTGTACTTGTTCCCGACCTGTGCGTTCTCGTCGATCTCCGGGGGGAGGCGGACCTCCTCGTCGTCCCAGCGGAAGGGAACGTCGTACCACTCCGAGACGTCCCGGCTGGTTCGCTGGAGCCACTGTGAGGTGGCGATGACCTTGTTCCCCAGCGTCGTCGAGCGCGCCGTCCGGCGCGACCCGGAGGCGTACTCGTCCTCGAAGGAGATGCCGTACTCCTCACAGAACGCCTCCTTGTCGCTCTCGCCGACAACGTCCCCACGGGACAACCCGAGGAGTTCGTAGGCTTTGGCGTGCATCGTGGCGACGTTCCCCCGCAGGGATCGCGGGTTCATATCGAGTCGCTCGGCGAGTCGTTCCCGGACCTCGGCGGCTGCAGCGCGCGTGTACGACACGACGAGGATGTCTCGAACCGAGACGTCGTCCTCGCTGAGGATTTCCTCGACGTGGTCGAGGAGCGCGGTCGTTTTCCCGCTCCCCGGACCACCGAACAGCCGCGTGACTTCCGGCTCCGAGTCCGTCATTGCAGCACTAGAGGAGCTAATGGTGTATAAACCGATTGAAATTCTGCCACTCCGAACCGGGCGTCAAACCCACCCGGTTTCGTCGGCCGCCGGAGCGGCCACGCACGGGGGTGGGTGGCGCGCGCAGCGGCGTACGATGCTCCCGACAGAACCGCAAGGCGATGGTCGCGGGTCGGTGCGCGTGACCGGCGTTAGTTCGGTCCCCAGCCACAGACTGTGCAGGTTCGTGCGTCTACGTCGTGGAGCCCACCACACTCCGGACACTGCTTTTTGTTGTAGCTCTCGTCCCACGTCCGGGTGTCGTGGCCGCGGTCTTCGAGGAACTCGTCCAGCAGGGAGTCGTCCGAAGTCTGTGCGCTCGACATGCATGCCATGGTACACCGCGCCATCACTTCAAGCTACTGCAAGGTGTCAGGTAGTACCACACACAGGAGTCGCGTCCACGACACCGCCGCCGGCTGGTGGACCGGTCAGGCCTTCACCAGCACTTTGATCGCCTCCCGGTCGTCCATGGCCGCGTACCCCTCCGGGACACCGTCGAGGTCGACGGTCTTCGTGAAGATCGGCGACGGATCAAGCGTCCCCTGCAGCACGTCGGCCATCAGCTCCTCGGCGTACGCCCGAACCGGCGCGACCCCGCCCCGGATGGTGATGTTGTCCGAGAACATGGTGAACACGTCCAGCCCGCCGTCCTCGACGCCGTAGGGCACGCCGACGTAACCGACGGTGCCGCCGGGCCGCGCGATGGCGATGGCGGAGTCCATCGCGGACGCCGCGCCCACGCACTCCATGACGTGGTTCGCGCCGCCGTGCGTGAGGTCTCGCGCTCGCTCGATTGCGTCGTCGCCGCGCGCCGAGATCGTGTCCGTCGCGCCGAACTCCGTGGCGAGTTCGAGGCGGTCCTCGTGGTGGCCTATCGCGATGATGCGCTCGGCACCGAGGCGCTGGGCGGCGAGCACGCCACACAGCCCGACCGCGCCGTCGCCGACGACGACGGCCGTGTCACCCTCGCCGACGCCCGCGCTGACGGCGGCGTGGTGGCCGGTGCCCATCACGTCGGTCAGCGGCAGCAGCGATTCGAGTACGTCCTCGTCGTCGGCGTAGCGGTCGGGCACCCGAACGAGCGTGCCGTCCGCGAACGGACACTTGACGTACTCGCCCTGGCCCCCGCCGTTGGCCTCGCTGCCCCAGGACTCGTCTTCAACGCAGGAGGTGTACAGGCCCTGCCGGCAGAACTCACACTCCCCACAGGAGATCGCGAACGGTGCGATGACGCGGTCCCCGGGCGCGACCGAGGTCACGTCGTCGCCGACTTCCTCGACGATGCCCATGGGCTCGTGGCCGACCCGCGACCCCGCCTCGCGGTCGCTGTCCCCCCGATAGAACCAGAGGTCGGAGCCACAGACCGCCGTGTGGGTCACGCGAATCACGGCGTCGTCGGGCGACTCAATTTCGGGTTTCGGTACCTCTTCGACGGCGATCTCGCCGGGTCCCTGATAGACGGCTGCGCGCATACTCGTCCCGACGGTGGGCAGCCAGATAAACGGCTGCCCCTCACAGTGTGGGCTGCCGGGCTGCCCACTCCTCGCGCAGCACCCCAAAGGTGACTATATCGTAGTAGTCGCCGCGATAGTGGGCGGCATCGCGCCGGACGCCCTCCCGGCTGAAGCCAAGCGATTCGAGCAACCCCATGGAGGCGTCGTTGAACGCACCAGCCTCGGCCTCGATGCGGTTGAGGTTCAGGTCCATGAAGCCGTAGTCGACGACCAGTTCAGCGGCCTCGGAGCCGTAGCCCTCGCTGTGGAAGTCGGGGTCGAGGTGGTACGCGAGCTCCATGCTGCGGGCGCGGTCGGTCGCCGTCGGCCCGTACTGGCTAGCGGTGAGCGACACCAGGCCGATAGGGTCGGCGGTGTCCTCCACACAGACGAGAAGTTTCACGTCGTCCTCAGTGGTGAGCGTCGTCTCGAAGTACTGCTCGGCGAGGTCGCCGTTCATCGGCTTCGCGTCAAGCGCGGGCCGCCACAGGTCGGGGTCGTTCATCCAGCGCTGGACGGCGTTGCGGTCCTCGCGCTCGGGCGGTCGAAGCGTGACGCGGTCGCCGGTAAGGAAGGCGGGGCCGGGCATACGGGAGCCACCCGGCGCGTCGATCACAAGCGTTCGGTGGCTGGCGGGCGCAGCTTACCGGCCGTAGAGGACGTACGAGAGCGCGAAGAACGTGAGGGCTGCGCCGCCGACGAGCCCGGGGATGGAAAGGTCGGTGGAGAAGCCGCGACCCAGCGCGCTCGCCGCGACGAAACCGACGAGCGCCGACGCCAGCAGCAGGAAGGCCCCCGTCTGCCACTCTTCGACGAAGTCGACGGCAGTTCGTTCTGTCATGCACCAGTCTCGTCCCGGCGCGATAAAATAACTACCGGCTGTTCGCACCGCCTGACGCGGCGTCAGAGGTCGTACAGCTCGCCGTACTTCTCGTGGACGTGATCGAGGAAGTAGTCGGCCGTGAACGCCTCACCGGTGGCTTCACGAACCAGGTCGGGCGTGGTGTAGCGGGCGCCGTGCTGGTGGACGTTGGATTCCAGCCAGTCACCGACGACATCGAAGTCGCCCTCGCGGACGCGTTCGTCGACGGGGCCGATGTCGGCCTCCAGCGCGGCGAATATCTGGGCGGCGAGCACGCTGCCCAGCGAGTACGTCGGGAAGTAACCGATCGACCCCTGGCTCCAGTGGATGTCCTGCAGACAGCCCTCGGCGTCGGTCTCGGGGCGGACGCCCAGGTACTTCTCGTACTTGTCGTTCCAGGCCTCGGGCACGTCCGCGACGTCGAGGTCGCCCTCGATGAGTTCGCGCTCGATCTCGAAGCGCACCACGATATGCATGTGGTAGGTGAGTTCGTCCGCCTCGACGCGGATGAGGTTGTCCTCGAAGATCTCGTTGGCGGCCTCGAAGGCCGCCCGTGGGGTGGCGTCCTCGACCTGCGGGAACTGGGTTTTCATCTCGGGCAGGAACGCCTCCCAGAACGCCGGCGAGCGGCCGATGTGGTTCTCCCAGAGCCGGCTCTGTGACTCGTGGACGGTCAGGTCGCGTGATTCGCCGAGAGGGGTGCCGTACTCCGCTCGGGGGAGCCCGAGCGTGTAGCGGGCGTGGCCGAACTCGTGGATGGTCGACAGCAGGGCGTCGACGGGTTTCTCGGGGTCGAAGCGGGTGGTGACGCGCGCGTCGAAGGGGGTGCCCGAGGAGAACGGATGGGGGGCGGTGTCGATCCGGCCGTGCTCCCAGTCGTAGCCGAGCGTGTCGAGCACGTCACGGGCGAGGTCCTCCTGGGTGTCCACGTCGAACTGGCTGCCCGCGAACGGGTCCGCGAGGGTCACGTCGCTGTCGCGGATGTCCGCGATGAGCGGGACGAGTTCGTCCCGGAGGCGTTCGAGCACGCGCTCTGCGGTGTCGAGGTCGAGATAGGGCTCGTAGTCGGCGAACAGGACCTCGTAGGCGTCTGCGTCGGGGTCGATGTGGGTGGCGTACTCCCGTTTGAGGTCGATGAGGTCCTCCAGGACCGGCGCGAAAATCGAGAAGTCGTCTTCCTCGCGGGCCTGCTTCCACTTGGGATGGGCCTCGGAGGTCTTCTCCGAGAGGTCGGCGATCAGGTCGCTGGGGACGCGGGCGGCGCGTTCGTGCTCGCGGCGGATCTCGCGGACGACCGCCGCCTGTTCGTCCGTGAGGTCGGCGTCGGCGAGGTCGTCGAGCCAATCGGCGACCTGCTGGTCGGTCAGCAGGTCGTGTCTGACCGTCGACACCGCTGATTTCTGCGTCGAACGGGCGGGCGTGCCACCCTCGGGCATCATGACCTCCTGATCCCAGCTGAGGATGCCGGCCGCACCGCCGAGGCCGGTGATGGTTTCGTAGTGATCGAGGAGGGCGTCGTAGGCGTCCGGAGACTGTGTGGCGTGTGCCATGTGTGTGCATCGACACCGGGGTACTATCAGCGTTCGTGTCGCGGAACGCAGTGGGATCGCGAGGGTACGGGGTGCCGCAGTGTGTCATCGAAATTCATGTGCATGTTAACATACACCATACAACTTTTACGTCCGGCGCGCCTACCAGAAATCGGCGCCACCGTAGACCGGCGCCAGTCGAGTCCATCCCGCACCCCCACGGCGCGCACGCCATCCCACGCTTGCGGTCACGCTCGGGGGCGCTGTCAGTGGCACCGTCCATCACACCGGACTTGTCGGGGACCTGGGCACGTCCCATCTCACTGCTTGCCACCCCACAGCGGCCGCGCTCGGCGGTGGCCTGCCGGGCAGCGGAGTGATCTCACCGGTCGCGGCCAAACACCCTTATCCGTGCGCCGAGACTACGGACAGTGAAATGAACGTCGTTCCGGACACGAGCGTCGTCGTCGACGGCCGCATCTCGCGGGGCGTCGAGGACGGGACCTACGAAGGCGCGACAGTGTATGTGCCCGAAGCGGTCGTGGGCGAAGTCGAGGCACAAGCCAACGGCGGCCGGCAGACCGGGTGGGACGCCCTCGAAGAACTCCAGCGGCTCGTCGAACTCGCCGACGACGGAGCGATCACCGTCGAGTACGTCGGCGAGCGCGCCGACGAAGACGACATCAAGCGCGCGGCGGCGGGCGCCATCGACGCCATCATCCGCGACGTGGCGGCCGCCCACGACGCGACGTTCGTCACCAGCGACATCGTGCAAGCGGAGGTCGCGGAAGGCAAGGGCATCGACGTGGAGTTCCTCGAACCCCTGGAACCGGATTTCGAGGCGCTCGCCATCGAGGAGTACCTCGACGAGGACACGATGAGCCTCCACCTGAAAGCGGGGATGGTGCCGAAGGCCAAGCGCGGTGACGTGGGCGAAATCGAATACCAAGCCATCGGCGAGGACGCCCTCGACGAATCGCTCGTGCGGGAGTACGCCACGGAGATCGTCTCAACCGCGAAGCGCGCCGACGACGCCTTCATCGAGCTCTCGGAGGACGGCATGACCATCGCGCAAGTGCGGGATCTGCGCATCGCCATCTCGGAGCCGCCGTTCAGCGAGCGCGTCGAGATCACCGCCGTGCGGCCGATCGTGAAGACGACGATGGACGACTACACGCAGGCCGACGCCCTCCGTGAGCGCCTGCTCGAACGCGACCGTGGCGTGCTCATCGCGGGCGCACCCGGCGCGGGGAAATCCACGTTCGCGCAGGCGGTCGCGGAGTTCCTCGCTGACGCCGGCAACGTCGTGAAGACCATGGAGAAACCGCGGGACCTCCAACTCGACGAGGAGGTCACGCAGTACACGGCGCTGAGTGGGTCCATGGAGAAGACCGCCGACTCCCTGTTGATGGTGCGGCCGGATTACACCATCTACGACGAAGTCCGGAAGACCGACGACTTCGAGGTGTTCTCGGACATGCGGCTGGCTGGCGTCGGGATGGTCGGCGTGGTCCACGCCACCCGCCCCATCGACGCCCTCCAGCGGCTCGTCGGGCGCGTCGAGCTGGGCATGATCCCCCAGATCGTGGACACCGTCGTCTACATCGAGGCCGGCAACGTCGAGACCGTCTACGACGTGACCACGGAGGTGAAAGTGCCGGAGGGACTGATGGAAGAGGACCTCGCGCGCCCGGTCATCCAGGTGCGGGACTTCGAGACGAACGTGCCGGCGTACGAGCTGTACACGTTCAACCGCCAGGTCGTGACCGTGCCACTCGACGGCGAAAGCGGCGGTGCCGGGGAGTCCGGCGTGGACAAGCTCGCAAAGCAGGAGGTCGAACGGGAGATCCAGGCCGCCACCCGGGACCGCGTGGCGGTCGACATTCGGGGGCCAAACGACGCGGTCGTCTACGTCTCCGACGACGACATCAGCCACGTCATCGGGAAGGGCGGGGGCCGCATCGCGGACATCGAGAACCGGCTTGGCATCGACATCGACGTGCGCACGCTCGACGAGCGCCCCACGGAGTCGGCGGCCGACCCCGACAGCGACACCGACGACGCGCAGGCGGGGGAGATCGTGACCCCGGAGATCACGAGTCGACACATCATCGTCCCGATGGGCGACGACCGCGCCGGTGAGACCGTCGAAGTGCAGGCCGACGGCGAGTACTTGTTCACGGCGACAGTGGGCCGAGGCGGCGACATCAAGGTGTCTCGTGGCTCGACCATCGCCGAGGAGTTAGAGCGCGCGATCGACACCGAGCGGATGATCACGGTCGTGCCGAACGCGTAGCGTCGACCAGCAGTGACGCCGCGTGTGGGGCGTCAGAACGGAGTTCTCAGGCTGCTTCGGCGTCCGCGTCGGCGTCCTCCGGGGCAGCGTCCGGAGTGAGATCATACAGACTCTGGCGAGCGTCGGCGAAGTAGATGTCTTCGTCGACGGCGTCACGGTCTTCGAGCCGTTCGAGCGCGTACCGGACGGTGCGCGCCGAGAGCATTGTTTCCTCGACGATGCGTTTCTGTGTGAGTGGGCCGTCGTATTCGAGGACCTTGAAGACGAGTTTGGCGCTCGGTGGGAGGTCTTCGAGTACGCTGTCGTCTGCAGCCATCATTACGATTCGAAACACTCCACGCGCTTAAAGCACCGGGAAGTCGTCTCACGGGAACTGTTCACGTGACCTGTCGGTGGGGCGTCATCCGGCAAGCGAACTGCTTTTGAGCGCGGCCACCACACACCACCGTATGGCAGAGAACCTGGACCCGACGGCCGCTCATCGGCGAAGCCTGACGGTCACGACCATCGCCACGCTCGGCGGGGTGGTGGCGGCGTTCGTGTCGGAGGTGACCGTCTCCGACCCGACCAGCCGCATGGGCTTGCTCGTGTTGCTCGGGCTGGTTATCGTCGAGCTTGGTCTCATGCGGGCGTTCGGCGTCGACATCGGAGAGTTCTCCGCGAAAGACTACTTCTACGTCGCGTTCATGACGTTCGCGCTGTGGTTCGTCACGTGGGGCGTGCTCCTGACCGCCGGCGTGAGCCTGTAACGATGGCGGACGACAGCATCGCGGTCGTCGACCTGGATCGGTGTCAGCCGGACCGGTGTAACTACGAGTGTTCGAACTACTGCCCGCCGAACCGCACCGGCAAAGAGTGCATCACGCTCCGCGGCGAGGACGCCGGGGACGGCGACCCCGACCAAGTCCACATCAGCGAGGAGATCTGTCTCGGGGAGTCCTGTGGGATCTGCGTCGAGAAATGTCCGTTCGACGCCATCGAGATCATCAACCTCCCCCAGGAGCTCGACGACCAGCCGACCCACCGCTACGGGGAGAACTCCTTCTCGCTGTACGGGCTGCCGGTGCCGGAGTCCGGGAAGGTCACCGGCCTGCTTGGCCCCAACGGCATCGGGAAGTCGACGGCCGTCGACTTGCTCGCCGGGGAAGTGACGCCGAACCTCGGCCGCCACGAGTCGCCGCCCGACTGGGACGAGGTCGTCGACGAATACCGCGGGACCGAGCTCCAGGACTACCTGGCGGCCGTCCGGGACGGCGACGTCGACGTCGCGAAAAAGCCCCAGTACGTCGACGAGATCCCCGCACAGTTCGACGGCAACACCCGCCAGCTGTTGGAGGCGACCGACGAGCGCGGCGTGCTCGATGACCTCGTCGACCGGCTGTCGATCCGTCCGGTGATGGATCAGGCGATCGACTCGCTGTCGGGCGGGGAGCTCCAGCGCGTCGCGCTCGCCGCGACGCTCGCGCGGGACGCCGATTTCTACTTCGTGGACGAGCTGACGCCGTACCTGGACATCGGCCAGCGCGTCACCGCGGCGCGCCTCGTGCGGGAGCTCGCCGAAGACGCCGACAAGGCCGTGCTCGTCGTCGAGCACGACCTCGCGGTCCTGGACATGCTGGCGGACTCCATTCACGTCGCGTACGGTGAGCCGTCCGTCTACGGCGTCGTGACGCCGCCGAAAAGCGTCCGCAACGGCATCAACGAGTACCTCCGCGGATACCTCGAAAACGAGAACATGCGCGTGCGCCCGGAGGCCATCGAGTTCGAGGAGCACGCCCCTCGGTCGGCCAGCCGCCGGGACACGCTCGTGTCGTATCCCGACATGACGAAGTCCTACGGCGACGGCGAGTTCACGCTGTCCGTCGAGGGCGGCGACATCAACCGCAACGAGGTGCTGGGCGTCGTCGGGCCGAACGGCATCGGGAAGTCGACGTTCGCGCAGTTGCTCGCGGGCGGTCTGGAGCCGTCGAGCGTCGGCGGCGAGGCGGGCGCGGCCCTCGACGTGGGGCTGGACATCGCGTACAAGCCCCAGTACGTGGAGGCCGACCAGCAGATGCGCGTCGACGCGTTCCTCTCGTCGGTCACGGACGACGTGGGGACGAGCTACTGGCAGACCGAGATCGCGGACCCGCTGCAACTGGATCCGATCATGGAGCAACGCCTGCCGGACCTCTCCGGCGGGGAGCGCCAGCGCGTCGCCATCGCGGCGACCCTCTCGAAGGACGCCGACCTCTATCTGTTGGACGAGCCGAGCGCGCACCTCGACGTCGAGCAGCGCGTGCTCGCGACCCGCGCCATCCGGCGGTTCGCGGAGAACAACGAGAGCACCGTGATGGTGATCGACCACGACATCTACATGATCGATCTGGTGAGCGACCGGCTGATGGTGTTCGACGGCGAGCCCGCCGAACACGGGCAGGCGTCGCCCCCCCAGGCGATGCGCTCGGGGATGAACGAGTTCCTCGCGAACCTCGACGTGACGTTCCGGCGCGACGAGCGCCTCGGCCGCCCGCGCATCAACAAACCCGACAGCCAGCTCGACAAACAGCAGAAACGCGACGGCGAGTACTACTACACGACGTGAATGCGGGCCGGGGCGTGCGAGCCCCGTTCGGGTGACGGCGTCGGTTCTAAGCGGCCGGTAGGGTTTTGTTGGTCGGCGCCGCTGGCGTTCATATGACCGTGCTCGACCGATAGCCGGGCGTCCGACCCGGCCGCCGCCGGCGGCCGGCGGCTGCCGCGTGCGGGCGTCACGACGGGGACCGGTTGCTGACCCAGCGAGACACCCACGCGTACATGACAGACAGACGGAATTCGACAGCGGTCGTCGCGAAGCGACGAACAGACACCCCCATCGAGACCGACGAGATCCGTGCGCTCTGCGAGGCGGCGGGCGTCGAGGTCGTCGCGGAACGCACGCAGGCGCGGCCCCGCGACCCGACCTACGACCTCGGCGACGGCGCGGTCGCCGACATCGCAGGCCTGGTCGAGCGCCGGAGCGCCGACCTCGTGGTCGTCGACGACCACCTCGACCCGGGGCGCGCGCACAACCTCCAGGAGGCCGTCGGCGCGGAGGTGGTCGACCGCGCGCGCCTCGTGTTGGACATCTTCGGGGAGCGCGCGGAGACCAAGCGCGCCCGGCTGGAAGTCCGGCTCGCCGAACTCCGGTACGAACTCCCGCGAGCGCAAGCCCGCGTCGAGCGCGGCGAGACCCAGGGCCGACAGGGGTTCCGGAGCGGCGGCGAACGCCCGGCCGCACAGCTGAAGGCGGACTACCGCCAGCGCATCACGGACCGTCGAGCGGAACTGGACCGGCTCGACGACGCCGACGACGGCCTCCGCGAGGCCCGCCGGGAGTCGGGCTTCGACCTCGTGGCGCTCGCGGGCTACACGAACGCCGGGAAGTCCACCCTCCTCAGGCGGCTCGCGGACGACCTCGCCGTCGACGAGAACGACGGCCACGGCGACCGCACCGACACGGCAGCCTCCCGCGACCGACTGTTCGAGACGCTGAACACGACGACGCGCCGGGCGACCGTCGGCGAGCGCCGCGTCCTCCTCACGGACACGGTCGGGTTCGTGGACGACCTGCCGCGCTGGCTGCTGTCGTCGTTCCGGACGACGCTCGCGGCCGCCCGGGAGGCCGACGCCGTTCTCCTCGTCGTGGACGCGACCGACGACCGCGAGGGGATTCGCGCGAAGGTGGAAGCGAGCCGCGACGAACTGGCGGACGCCGAGGGGACACTCGTCCCCGTCCTGAACAAGCGGGACGCCGCCACGGACCTCGACGCGAAACGCCGGCTGCTCGCCGAGCACGCCGGGCACGCGCCGGTCGTCACGAGCGCGACGGGGGCCGAGGGATTAGACGCGCTCCGGGAGCGCCTGACCGACGCGCTGCCGGACCGCAGGCGCGTCTCGCTGTCGGTTCCCAACACCGACGCCGGCAACGCCTTCGTGTCGTGGTGCCACGACCGGGGGACGGTCCACGAGCCGGACTACGGCGAGCGGATCGCCTTCGGCTTCGAAGCGCGGCCCGAGGTCACCGCGAAGGCCACGGGGCGGGCCGAGCAGTTGAACGAGGACTGACCAGCCCCGAGGGCGGTTAGAAGACGGTGCGCTGGCAGCTCCCACAGAGGTTCTCTTCCTTGCGGTCGACTTCGCGGACGGTGGGCGAGAAGTTCATCGCACACCGGTTGTTGTCGCAGTGTTCGAGGCCGAGCGTGTGGCCGAGTTCGTGGACGACTTCCTTGCGGACGCGGTCGTCGAAGACGTCGCTCGAAGACCGATTGGAGAAACCACCGTCGCTTGAGGTCTGGAGGCGGTACGTGGAGACGACGCAGCCGCGGCCGTCGAGATACGCCAGCCCGAAGACGTAGTTGCGGCGGCGGTAGAAGAGGTCGTGGGGCGTGATGGCGATGGTTTTGTCGCCGCTGGTGGCCCGGGTCGCGGTGTCGATGAACTCCGCAGCACGGTACTGGCTCCGGGCCTCGTCGTACGCCGCCGTCGGCACGTCCTGTTCGGAGGCAACGACGACCTCGCAGTCGTAGACCGAGCGGAGGCTGGACGATGCCTGCCGTTTGACGTGCGCGGGCACGTCGCCGACGGGGACGATGTCTACCCGCATGGGGTACCGTTAAGCGTGGGATGGCATAAACATCCCGCCGTGACACAGCCACCGACGGTCGCCGCGGTGTTGGCGGCCCACAGCCGCGTTGTGGAGGTCGGGATCGGAGCGCGACCGGACGTCGCGGCGGCGTTGGCGGAGCGCGGGTGTGCGGTGACGGCAACCGACATCGAGGCGTGTACAGTGCCCGAGACGGTCAGGTTCGTGCGTGACGACGTCACGGACCCCGAGCGGGCCGTATACGAGGCTGCCGACGCCGTGTACGCCCTGCGGTGTCCGCCCGAGCTGCAGCGGGCGGTCGTGGACGTTGCCGGGGCGGTCGGCGCGGCGTGTTATCTCACGACGCTGGGTGGTGAGCCGGTCGTTGTGCCGGTGAGCGAGCGACGAACGGTGGCGTCAGGGGCGCTGTTCGTGGCGCGGGACGCGTAACTGACTTGCCGGGTGCGCCCGACAGCCGGCGTATGGAGGTTGACGCGGTTGTCCTGGACGTGGATGGGGTGCTCGTGGACGTGGCTGAGTCGTATCGGCGCGCCATCGTGGAGGCCGTCGAGCACGTGTACGGCGACACCATCGAGCGGGCTGACATCCAGCAGTTCAAGGACGCTGGCGGGTTCAACAACGACTGGACGGTGACGGACGCGGCTGCGTTGTGGGTGCTGGCGTCCCGTGAGAACGGCACCATCGGGGGCGTGGGCGCGTTCACGGACGCGATCGCCGAGCACGGCGGCGGGCTGGCGGGCGCAGAGGCGGTCGTGGACGCCAGCCTCGGCCCGGCCGCCGTCGAGCGCGTGCGCGACGCCTGGGAGCCCGAGCGGCTGCGGGACGTCTTCCAGCAGCTGTATCTCGGCACCGAGTACTACCGCCGCTTCGAGGGCGGCGACCCCGACCTGGCCGCGCCGGGGTTCATCCACGACGAGGACCGCTTGCTCGCGCCCGAAACGGGCGACGCGCTGACCGCCGACTGGCCGGTGTGCGTGCTGACCGGGCGGCCCAGCGACGAAGCCGACGTGGCCTTGGACCGCGTCGGCCTGGACATCCCCGGAGAGCGCCGCTTCACGATGGACGACTGGGCGGCTGGCAAGCCGAACCCCCGGGCGCTGATCGCGCTCGCCGAGCGCACCGGAGCGGACTCGGTGGTGTTCGTGGGGGACACCCTCGACGACGTGGCGACGGCGCTGAACGCCCGCGAGGCCGACCCCGGCCGCGAGTACCACGCGGTGGGCGTGCTGACCGGCGGGTTGACCGGCGAGGCCGGCCGCCAGAAATACCACACCGCCGGCGCCGACCACGTCCTGGACTCCGTGAACGATCTGCCGGCGCTTCTCGGGCAGTGACACGGGCGGGCGGCTGGCGACCGGCCGTCGAGCCGTGGTGTGAGACGCCCACGCAATCCTTATTCGGGTGCCGGCCGACCGTCGGCGTATGCGAATCGCGTTGCTCGGCGGAACCGGCGACATCGGCGCGGGACTAGCACTGCGGTGGGCCACCGACAGCGACCACGACATCGTGATCGGGTCGCGGGACCCCGAGAAGGCGCGGGAGACGGCGGCAGCGTACGAGGACACGTTGGCCGATCAAGGCGTCGACCGCAAGCTCACGGGGTTCGCCAACGAGATGGCGGCCGACCGCGCGGACGTCGTGGTGGTGGCGGTGCCCGCCTACCACGTCACCGATGTCATGGGCGCTGTCGCGGACAGGCTCGACGCGGACACGCTGGTGATCTCGCCGGCGGTCGGCATCGCCAGCGGCGAGCACGGCCTCCACTACAACCCGCCGTCGGCGGGCAGCGTCACGGCGTTGGTGGCGGACGCCGCACCCGACGGTGTCGACGTGGTGGGTGCGTTCCACAACCTCGCGGCCGACCGGCTCGCGGACCTGGACACCGAACTGGACGCGGACACGCTCGTTGTGGGTAACGACGAGGGCGCGCGAACGCGCGTGGCGGAGCTCGCAGACGACATCACGGGGCTGCGCGCGCTGGACGCCGGGCCGGTGGAGAACGCCGCGGAGGTCGAGTCGCTGACGCCGCTGTTGATCAACCTCGCGCGGTACAACGACGACCTACGCGACGTCGGCGTCACGTTCGAGTGAGGCCACCGTGCGGAGCTTCGCGGTGAGCGCGTCCGCGTCGGCGGCGAGCACGCGCACCATCGCTTCCTTGCCGACAGCGCCGGAGTCGACGACGGCGTCGGGCGCGCTGTCGCGGTCCGCCATGACGCGTTGTGCGGTCCAATCCATCGTGCCGTCGGCGTCCGCGGGCTCGGTGGTGCGGTCGACGCTGACGGTGTCCCAGCGGTCGCCCAGGGCGTCCTCGCGGGCGGCGCTCCACCGGACGTTGGTGGCGGCGGTCACGTCGGCGTCGTGGGCGCGCACGCCCAGGAGGAAGCGGGCGATATGACTCGACGCCCCCGGTTCGATGCCGCCGGCGGCGCGGACGCCACGCGTGGTGGCGTGGAGGCGGCCATCAACGGCGACCACGTCGGCGGGCGTGGTGGCTGCCGGAGGTGCAACCGCGACGTTCATGCCGACTTCCGGCACCAGGGCAGGCGGCCACTCGGCTTCGAGCATCGCAACCACGTCCCGGACGGCCGTGATCCCGGCGCCGACTCCCGTGGTGGGTGTGGCGGTGGCGTGGCGGTGGTCGACGGGCCCGTCGCCGCCGCCCACGGAGAGGTCGCCGTCGATGGCGGCTGCGACCGCGTCGATACCGCGCTCGACCGCCGGCCGCAGGGCGTCGCCGTGGGCGAGGCGCGCAGTGATCGCGGCCGAGAGCGTGCAGCCGGAGCCATGCGTGGTGGGCGTCTCGATGCGGGGGCGGGTGAACGCGCTGGTGGTGTCGCCGGCGAACACGTCGACGGGGTCGCCGTCGAGGTGGCCGCCGGTGAGGAGTGTGGCGTCCGGCCCGAGCTCGCAGACCGCCTCGGCGGCCGCGCGGAGATCGGTTTCGTCGGTGATCTCGGTGTCGGCAAGCAGCTCGGCTTCGGGGATGTTGGGCGTGGCGAGCGTGGCGCGGGGGAGCAACTCGTCGCGGACGGCGGCGATCCCCGACTCGGTGAGCAGCCGGTCGCCGGACTGGGAGACGACCACGGGGTCGACGGTCACCGGTGCCGGCGTCTCCGCGAGCGCGGTGGCGACGGCGTCGACGACGGCGGCGTCGCCGAGCATCCCGGTTTTGACCGCAGAAACGTCGAAGTCGGTGGTGACGGCGTCGATCTGCGCGCGCACGGTCTCGGGCGCAAGGATGTCACTGCGGGTGACGCCGTGCGTGTTCTGGGCCGTGACGGCGGTGATCGCCGAGGTGCCGAAGGCGTCGCCGGCCTCGAACGTCTTGAGGTCGGCCTGGATGCCGGCGCCGCCGCCGCTGTCCGAGCCCGCGATCGTGAGCGCAACGGGGTGCATTAGTCGTCGTCTGCGGCGGGCGCGGCCGTGCTGGGGAGGTCAACGCGCGGCTCGTCGACGGCGAGCTCGTCCATGACGGCGTTGGCGGCGACTTTCCCCGAGAGCAGCATCGCGCCGAACGTCGGTCCCATGCGGGTGAGGCCGTGGACGGTCGCCGTGGAGAGTCCGGCGGTCACGAGGCCGTCGTGGACTTTCCCGGTCTGTTCGACGACCTTGTCCTCGCTGTCGGCGACCCACATGGAGTCGTGGCCGGGGGAGTCGTGGCCGGGCGCGCCGTATTCGCCGTCACCGGACTGGTCCATGCCGGTGGCGTGCTCCTCGACGTGTTCGATGCCGTCGGCCTCCAGGACGCCGCGTTCGTGGAGCTTGGAGACAACGACCGCGTCGTGGCCGGTGGCGTCGACGACCACGTCGGCTTCCAGCGCGATGGGGTCGACGCAGGTGAGCTCACGGGGCAGCGAGTGCACCGGCGTCCAGTTGACGACGGCACCGGCGACCGCGTGGTCGTCGCGCACGACGATGTCCGTGAACTCGGTCATGTTCTGGATGCGGGCGCCCGCATCGCAGGCGGCCGTGATCATCGCCGAGCAGGCGTGTGGGGCGTCAGCGACCGCGAGCCCGTCGTTTTCTTCGTCGTACTCGTATGGCACACCGAGGTCGTCGAGGACTGCTTCGGCGGGCGACCGGACGGTGAGCTTGTTCATCAGGAACCCGCCGAGCCAGAAGCCGCCGCCGAGGTAGTTGTTCTTCTCGATGATGGTGACGTCTACGTCCCGGTCGGCGAGCTCCTTGGCAGCCATCAGGCCGGAGGGACCGCCGCCGACGATGATCACGTCGGTTTCCGTGTCGTCGAGGAACTCGTCGGTCCACTGGCGTGTGATCGCGCGTGTGACTTCGGCTTCGTTTGCGTCAGCGAATGAGTCGAACGTCATACCACTACATGGTACAACTAGATAATTAAGCGTTGGGTTCCCGTGAGAGCCCAAAACGCTAAGCACACCCGGCCGTGATTTCGCGCATGGAACAAGTGTGGGCAGACGACAGCATTTCGGCCGCGTTCAACGACGCGTTCACCGCGTGGGTCGATCGCGGCGGCGGTGAAGTGATCGAGGCGACGGACACGCGTCTGCGAGCGGAGTTCCAGTCGACTGACGAACAGATGCTCACGGACATCGGGTTCTACGTCGCCGACGGCCGCCACATGGTGTGTTTCGAGACGGTACGGGAGGAACTCGAACTGAAGATGTTGACGCGGTACAGCGTCTCCGGCGGGAAGCTCATGGTGCAGTCGGATAAGGGCTCGCGGACGTTCAGCTTCAACGTCGAGGACGGCAAGTGGCGCGTCGAGAAATATCCGCCTTAGACGCCCCAGAAGGCCGCAATGCCGCCAACCGTGACCACCGACAACAGCAACTGCAGCGGGAGCCCGACGCGGAAGAAGTCACTGAACGTGTAGCCGCCCGGCCCGTACACGAAGAGGTTCGTCTGGTAGCCCACCGGCGTCATGAACGCCGTTGACGCCGCGAACGTCACCGCGAGCACGAACGCGAACGGGTTCGCACCGAGTTCGACGGCGGCTTCGACGGCGACCGGAATCAGCAACACGACGCTGGCGTTGTTCGAGATGACGCTCGTGATGACGCCCGTGAACAGGTAGAACACCCACAGCACACCCAGCGCCGGAAGCACCGTCGCCGTGGCGGCCATCGCCTCCCCGAGCAGCTGTGCGGCCCCGGTCTGTTCGAGCGCGATGCCCAGGGGGATGACGCCCGCCAGCAGGAAGATGACGTCCCAGTCGACGGAGTCGTACACCTCAGACGGGTGGAGGACGCCGGTCGACACCATCGCCACGACGCCGCCCAGCGCGGTCGTGACGATGTGAAACGGGGTCACCGTCGCCGCGAGCACGACCCCGAGGACGATGCCGATGGCGTGGGGGATCTTCTCCGTCCGGTAGTCCGGCTCGTCGGGCTCGTGGGCGACGATGAAATCGGGGTTCGCCGACAGCCTGTCGATCCCCGAGCGCGGTGCCTGCACGAGCAGCGTGTCGCCGACGCGGAGCCGCCGGTCGTCCATGCGTTCGTGGACCGTCTCTCCCCGTGACCGGAACGCCAGCACGTTGGCGTCGTAGCGGTCGCGGAACGACGACGAGGACAGCGTCTGCCCGGCGAGCGACGACCCCGAGTGGATGACGACCTCCACGAGCGCCTGCTCGTCCTGCGTGGTGGGTTCGAGGTCGCGCTCGTCGTCGGGCGCGCCCGTCAGCGAGAGGTCGTCGACGGTCGCGATGTCGGCCAGCGTCTCACGGCCGGTGCGGATGGTGAGCGTGTCCCCCGCACGCACGACCTTCTGCCCGAGTGGCTCGATGAACCGCTCGCCGTCGCGCACCAGCCCCAACACGTCGGCGTCGAACCGGTCGGCGTCGATGGCCGCCCGCACCGTCTGCCCGACGATGGGCGACGACTCCCGGACGACGACCTCCGAGAGGTAGTCGCCGAGCGCGTACTCCGTGAGGTAGTCGTCCTCGACGGGGACGCGATCGGAGAGCAGCCGGGGGGCGACGACGAACAGGTACAGCGACCCGACCGCCAACACCAGGACGCCGAGATGTGTGAACTCGAACATCGAGAACGCATGCAGGCCCGCGATCCCCTGCTGGTCGGCCAGTCGGGCGGTCGTCTCGCTCGCCAGGAGGTTCGTCGACGTGCCGATGAGCGTCAGCGTTCCGCCCAGCATCGACGCGAACGACAGCGGCATCAGCAGCTTCGACGGACTGGTTTTGCCCTTGTGCGCGAGGTCCGAGATGACGGGCACGAGGATCGCAACCACGGGCGTGTTGTTCACGAACCCGGACACCGGGCCGCCCGCGGCGATGGTGGCGCCGAGCTGTCGGGACTTGTTCTCGCCGGCGAACGCCGACAGCTTCCGGCCGACGAGCTGGACGAGCCCGGTCCGGCTGACGCCCGTCGACAGGATGAGCATTGCGAGCACGGCGATGGTCGCCTTGTTCGAGAACCCCGAGAGGCTCTCGGCCGTCGACACCTGCGTCCACGGCTCCAGCACGGCCAACACCACCATGATGAGGATGGCGGTGACGTCGATCGGCAGCCACTCGGTGACGAACAACACGAGCGCGCCCACCACCACGCCGAAAACGACGAGCACGTCCGTTGAGACCCCGGCGGCGAGCGCGACGGGTGGTGACACCGCTGACATGGTGCCACGGTCAGGCGGAACGACTGAAAGGCTACCGGAACGGATGCAGCGGCGCCGCTGGGCGCGACCGAAGCCGGCGGAAAAGGCGGCGTGACGTGTGCGCGCTCAGGCGCCCGCGGACTCGATTGCGTCCTCGAGCTGTTCGCGCTGCGTGACGCCGACGAACCGCTCGACGACGCCGTCGTCGTTCTCCACGACGATGGTCGGGATCGAACGCACTTGGTACTCGTTTGCGACGTCCTCGGCTTCGTCGACGTCGATCTTCTCGAAGGACACGTCCTCGTCGTAGTCCGCCTCGAGCTCTTCGAGGATCGGATCCTGAGTCTTGCACGGCCCGCACCAGTCCGCGTAGAAGTCTTTCAGGGTGACAGTCATCGATATACTCCGAATTGGCGGGCTTCGTGGTTAAGGGTTTCTCACGGCACGTCTGTTGCCGGAGGTGCGACAACTCGAAAGGTTTAGGCGGGCGCGCTGACAGTACTGACCCATGAGCAGTGGTCAAAACTCGGGCGGCCTGATGTCCAGTGCGGGCCTCGTCCGCTACTTCGACTCCGAGGACTCCAACGCACTCCAAATCGACCCGCGGTCCGTCGTTGCGGTCGGGGCGTTCTTCGGGCTGGTAGTGTTGCTGGCACAGTTCTTCGCGTAGCGAGACGTTTTTTCGCGGGAGCCGCATATGGCAGCGTATGACACTGACTGCCGGTGTTGTCGCCGTGCAGGGCGACGTCTCCGAACACGCCGCCGCGATCCGCCGCGCTGCCGACGCTCACGGCCAGCCCGCCGACGTGCGTGAGATCCGGACCGCGGGGGTCGTCCCGGAGTGTGACGTGTTGCTGTTGCCCGGTGGGGAGTCGACGGCCATCTCTCGGCTGCTGGACCGCGAGGGCATCGACGCCGAGATCCGCAGCCACGTCGCCGCCGGCAAGCCGCTGCTGGCGACGTGCGCGGGCCTCATCGTGTCCTCGACGGACGCCAACGACGACCGCGTCGAAACGCTTGACGTGCTCGACGTGACCGTCGATCGGAACGCGTTCGGCCGCCAGGTCGACTCCTTCGAAGCCCCCCTGGACGTCGACGGGCTCGCCGACCCCTTCCCCGCGGTGTTCATCCGCGCGCCGGTCATCGACGAGGTCGGCGCGGACGCGACGGTGCTTGCGTCCTGGGACGGGCGTCCGGTTGCGATCCGGGACGGCCCCGTGGTTGCGACGTCGTTCCACCCGGAGCTGACCGCCGACGTGCGGCTGCACGAACTCGCGTTTTTCGACCGAACACCGTCCGCACAGGCCGGTGACGCATGAACGCCGACATCGACGCGGTGCGAGTGGCGGACACTCCCGACGGCACGATTGCGGTGGTCGTCCTGGCACGCGACGACGCCGACGACAGCGGCGACGTGCTCCCGATCTTCGTGGGCTTCGAGGAGGCGGCGAGCATCGCGCGCGGCCTGGACGCGGTCGACATCGGCCGCCCGCTCACCCACGACGTGACCCTCGACCTCGTCGAGGAGTTGGGCGGGCGCGTCGACCGGGTCGTGATTTCCAGCGTCGAGGCGGGCACGTATTTCGCGGATCTGCACGTCGAGACGCCGCGCGGGAGCACGGTTGTCGACGCGCGCCCCAGCGATTCGCTGGCGCTTGCGGCGCGCACGAACGCCCCGATCGCGGTCGCCGACGACGTGTTCGCACAGGGTGCGCGCTCGCCCGACGGGTTTGATGAGCTGCGGGACATCCGGGAGGTGATGGGAGATGAGTGACCCGCTCCGCGAGCTGTTCGACGTGATCGAGGATCGCAAGGAAACAATGCCCGAGAACTCGTATACGGCCAGTCTGCTGGCCGACGACGAGAAAGGCGAGAACGCCGCCCTGGAGAAAGTCGGCGAGGAAGCCACCGAGTTCCTGCTCGCCGCCAAGGACGGCGACACCGACGAACTCGCCCACGAGGGCGCGGACGTCGTCTACCACATGCTCGTCGTGCTCGCCCAACAGGACATGGACGTCGAGGCGCTGCTGGCCGAGCTCGACGACCGCCGGTAGTCGCGAGACGTGCGCCGCCGATGGTGGAGGTCCACAGCGGCGTCGGCAATCGAGAGCCCCGTCAGGCGAGCAGCCCGCCGATGGCACCGGCGACGGCGCTGTCGACGGCGAGCGCCAGGAAGACGGCGAGCGCGGCGAGCGCCGCCCCGACGCCGAGCACGCCGATGGGGACGAACAGCAGCCCGCCGGCGAGGCTGGCAGCGAGGATCAGCGACACGACGACCAGGCCGCCGAGCGCGCCCGCCAGGAGGCCATGCACCGCCCCGCTCCAGGCCCCGTCGTCGGCCATCCAGCCGGCGACGAACCCGCCGACCAGCCCCGCCGCGGCGTGGCCGATGCCCGGCAGCGCGAACGCGAACACGCCGAGCACGAACGAAACGCCGAACCCGGTGAGGACCGCACGCCAGTTGACCATGTGCCCGCCACGCGGGGGCGGCGCAAAAACCCTCGCGTGGGGATACGTGGCCTTTTACGTCTCGCCCGCGAATCCAGTTGCATGATTTTCGAGAGCCTGCCGACGACGCCCACGTCGGAGGAACTCATCGACCAGGCGTTCTCGCGAGCGGCCCGGGCCGGGCGCGCGAAGCAGGGCGTGGAAGCACAGCAGTCGATGCTCCAGACCGCGTCGAACATCCTGGGTGACAACCTCCACAACGTCGTCACCGAGTGGCCGGACTTCGACCACGTCGATCCGTTCTACGGCGAGCTGGCCGACGCCATCCTGCGCGAGGAGTTCGCCAGCGAGGACGGCATCGACGAGCTCCGCCAACACCTCTCGGAGCTGTCGTGGGCGTCCTCGAAGACCCACGACCTCGGCCGCGAGTACATCGGCCGGCTCCCCAACGACGCCGAGAAAGCCCGCAGCCTCCGCAAGCAGGGGTTCGGCCGCATGGGGTCGGTGATGGACCAGGTCGAAGACGACCTGGAAGCCGTCGGCGCGGCCCGTGACGCCCTCAAGACCCTGCCGGAGATCCAGCCGGACGTGCCGACCGTGGTGGTCGCTGGCTACCCGAACGTGGGGAAGTCCTCGTTCGTGAACGCCGTGACCAACGCCAGCATCGAGACCGCCGAGTATCCGTTCACGACGAAGTCCGTGGACATCGGGCATTTCGAGCGCGACCACATCACGTGGCAGCTCGTCGACACCCCGGGGCTGCTCGACCGGCCGGCCGACGAGCGCAACGAGATCGAAGACCAGGCCGTGTCGGCGCTCACGCACGTGGGGGACGTGATCCTGTTCTTCGTGGACGCCAGCGCCGCGTGTGGCTACCCGGTCGCCGACCAGCAGGCGCTGCGCGCGGAGGTCGGCGACCGCTTCGGCGACGCCCCGCTGGTCACCGTCTGCAGCAAGACCGACCTCTCGGCGGAGATCGAGGCGGACTGCTACATGAGCGTCGAGGGCGGCGAGGGCGTCACGGAGACGCTGACCGCGGCCGTCGACGCGGTCGGCCACGAGCCAGAACTGCCGTTCGAGGAGTAGCGGGGACGCACCGAGCGAAGCGAGCGCGAACCGCGGACTGCGCGCGCTAGAACGGTGCCGTGGGGCCAGCGTCGTCCGTGCTGGTGTCCGTGGACCCACAGCCACAGCCCGAGTCCGTTGTGATGCCGGTGACGGCGTCGAGGTCCGTGACGAGCGTGGCCTCGATCGCGCGCTCGGTGTCCGGCGAGACGCCGTCGGAACACCCACAGCCGAACGACAGCGTGACGAGGCCGGTCTCCGCGTTCACCCGCTGGACCACTCGCGTCCCGCGGCTGAGGTCGGGGAACTCGCGGTCGAGTGTGGCCGCGACTCGGCGCCGAAGCGTCGCGGCGGTCGGGTCCTGGGACTCGTCTGTTTCCGTGCGCATGCGCCGCGGTACTCGGTGCCGGTATTTACTCGTTGGGGCGGGACGGCGCGACCCGCTGGGTTTCGACGTACCGGACTTCGACGGCGAGCTCCCGTCCGGTGTCGGTCTCGATGCGCTTGGCCAGCGACTGCGCGAGCGCGGGATACTGCTGGCCAGGTGGGATGCCGAGCGTGACGATGACTGTGTGTGGCTGGCGCGAAACGAGGCCGCGGTCGTACTGGAACTGGACGTCGACGACCGAGGTGTGAGCGGCCTGCGCGGTCACGTCGTCGATGGCGCGGTCGACGGCCTGTTCGGTGTCGGCTGCCTCGACGGAGGCGAGCGTAACGCCGCCGAGGAACGCCGAGAGAACGGCGATGGCGACGGCGAGTGTGACGCCGCGCTTGACGAGCGCGGCGTGGGCGTCGCCGACCGCGAAGAACCGCTGGGGGCGGTACCCGGAGTACCAGAGCCCGACGAGCGCGGCGAGGTTGATCGAGAGGACGTTCACGGCGACCAGCACGGCGGACCCGACCGCGAGTGTGGGGACCCCCCACGCGATCCCGATGCCGACGGTGGCCGCCGGCGGGATGAGCGCCACCGCGATGGCGACCCCGACCAGCGCCGAGGAGACGCCGGACATGAGACTGTAGACGCCGGCAACCCCGGAGCCGAGCGCGACCACGAGCGACAGGAAGTCGGGGCGGAGTCGCTCCCGGACCTCGGACAGCGACAACACGTCGAGGCCGGGGGGCACGAGGTGTGTGGTTTTCACGAGGAACGCGAACGCGGCCGCGCCCACGACCGCGAGCGCGACGCCGACCACCTGCAGTCGGATGCCGCGCGCGAACAGGTCGTCGTCGTCGACGACGGTGCCGACGCTGGCGGACATCGCCGGGCCAAGCAGCGGCGCGATCACCATCGACCCAACCACGGTGGCCGGCGAGTCCAACAGCAGTCCCGCGGTCGCGATGATGGTGCTGACGAGCGTGAGCACGGCGTACGTCACGCGGTTGGGCGCGAGGTCAGCGGCGCGCGCGACCAGCTCCTCGCGGGCGATGTGGTCGTCGGCGGCGTCGGAGTCGGCGCTGTAGCGCGCGTCCAGTTCGTCGAAGCGCCGGGAGACGACCGTTTCAGCGTCCACGACGACGGTGTAGGCGTCCTGTGACAGCCCCACGTCCTGGAGGGCGTCGAGGACGTCGCTGACCGCGGCGGTGGGCAGCGGGAAATGCACGACGGCGGTGTATTCGGTGCTTGCCGTTTCGGGGGTGACGACGTAGTCGACGCCCTCGTCGTCGAGGGCGGCCAGCACCGCGTCGCGTTTTCCGGTTGGCACCGTGACTTGGACGAGTCGCACGCCATCGAGTTGCCAGCCGGCGGAGAAAAGCCTTCGCTGATGGCGCTACGCCGTCGCGTTGTACGTCACCTGGACGGAGGCCGTGACGGTGACCGGGCCGGAGTCGATGGTGGTGGCGGTGGTGCTCTGGGGGACCATCCCGCCGGCCTCGGCGCGAGGATGGGCGGTCGTGTCCGCGGAGTCGATGGCGTGGACGCCGGCGACGCCGAGCCCGCCGGCGGACGCGAGGGTGTCGGCGCGCTGTCTGGCGTTGGCCATCGCGGTGTTCAGCGCGTCGTTGTGGAGGCGGTCCCGTTTGGCGTCGGAGAGCGTGAACGACGTGCCGTCGATGGTGTCCGCGCCGTTGGTGACGGCGACGTCGATGAGTTCGCCCGCCGCGGACGTGTCGTTGGTCGTGATTTCGAGGTCGTGGACGCCGCGGTAGCCGCTGTATTCGACGCCGTTCGGGGTGCGGTCGCGTTGCTGTCGGATGTCGAAGTTCGTGGTGCGGACGGTGTTGGCGGGGACGCCGTCGTCGGCGAGGGCGTCGCGGACGGACTGCACGTCGGCCGCCAACGACTCCCGGACTGCGGTGGAGTCGTTCCCGCTGGCGGTCACGGCGACGTCGATGACCGCCTGGTTGGCGGTTGCGTCGACGGTGCCGGCGGCCGACACCGTGATGGCTTTCGAGTCGGTGGTGTGGGTGTCGGCCGACGCCGGCCCCATGCCGAGGGCGGTCGCGCCCGCGATCCCGGCGACAACGAGGACGGCGGCGACGGCACACACACTGAGCGTGGATCGAGCGTTCATTGCAGGTCGTGCTTGGCGGAGCTGGGGCTTGAGTTCCACCAAGACTCAAACACCGCTTTGACTGTTGGCGTGGGACGCATTACTTAACCGGGCTGGCGGGCTACCAACGGTATGTTCAAGGATCGGCCCGACCGCAGCGACGAAGTCGTGCTCGTCGGACGGTCGAACGTCGGGAAGTCGACACTGATGCGGGCGGTCACCGGCCACCAGGTGCCGACCGGCCAGAAGCCCGGCGTCACCCGCCAGCCGAACCATTTCGACTGGGCAAGCGAGGACTTCATGCTCACCGACCTGCCCGGGTTCGGGTACATGCAGGGCGTCGAGGACGGCCACGAGGAAGCGATCAAAACCGAGGTCGTCCGGTACGTCGAGTCGCACGCCGACAACATCATGGTGGGCGTGCTCGTGCTGGACGGGAAGGCCGCCGTCGACATCATCGACCGGCACAGCGGCGGGGACGAGATCCCCCACGTGGTCGAGCTGTACTACCTGCTCGAGGAGTTGGGCGTCCAGCCGGTGGTCGCGGTGAACAAGATGGATAAGGTCGACGACCGCGACGAGCGGCTCAACGACATCGCCGACCGCCTGGGGTTGTACCCGCCCTGGGAGCAGTGGCAGGACGTGATCGCGCCGATCACGGCCAAGAAAGACCGCATCGCCGCGCTGGAGGACGCCGTGAACAGCCACTTCGACGCCGCGAAGCGCGACGACCTCAAGCAGTTCTTCAGTTAGCCGGCGCTGCCGAGTCGTACAGTGGGCGACTCGGGAGAACGGCCTCGTCACAAGGGGCTCGGAGGGGGTAACTCCTCGTCACCGTCGCCCACGCTCGCCGGTTTGGGGGGCCGCGGACAAGACCCTTTCACTCCTGGCCGGGGTGGCGCGTGTATCGCTGGGGCTTTTGGGCGGTGTGTGCAACGCCAAGCCATGCATGCGTTCGCGGTGGATGGACTGCCGGAGATCGACGCCGGCGACGATCTCGCGGCGTTGGTGGCCGAGCGCGCCGACCTGACCGACGGGGACGTGGTGTGCGTGGCGAGCACGGTCGTGTCGAAAGCCGAAGGCCGCACGGCCGCGCTCGCGGAGTTCACGCCGGGACCGCGGGCCGAGGAGATCGCCGCGCGGCTGGCCGACGTGACCGGCGAGCAGAAGGACCCGCGGTTCGCGCAGGCCGTCATCGAGGAGGCGACCGAGGTCATCATGGACGCGCCGTTCCTGCTCACGGAAACGACGTGTGGACACGTCGGCGTGAACGCCGGCATCGACCGCTCGAACACCGGGGGTGCGGAGTTGCTGTTGTTGCCCAAACGGCCGGCGGAGAGCGCCGCGCGGATTCAGGCGGGGCTCGCGGCCGACGTGGGCGTGGTGGTGACTGATACGTCGGGGCGGCCGTTCAGGCACGGACAGCGCGGCGTGGCGCTGGGCTGGGCGGGGCTGCCTGCGGCCCGGGATTGGCGCGGAGAAACCGACCGCGACGGCCACGAGCTGGCGGTGACGGTGGAAGCAGTCGTGGACGAGCTGGCGGCGACCGCGAACCTCGTGTCCGGCGAGGGCGACGACGGAACGCCGGTGGTCGTCGTGCGGGAGTTCGAGTTCGGCGACCACGACGGCAGCGAGCAGCTGTTCCGGGCGGTCGACGGTGACTTCGTGCGGCAGGCGCTCCGCGGCTGGACGTTCGACGGCGCGTGAGCGGCGACGTTAGCGGCGCTGCTGGATGGTCGCGGAGTCGGGAACGAGCGGCGAAATCAGCCCCCCGACGGCGAGCGCGCCGAACGCGCCCGCGGCGGCGGTCACGAACAGCGCGCCGAAGAGGATGCCGATCGCCGAGAGGGGGTCGGTGGTGGCAGCCGTCGTGAAATGTTCGACCATCGTGACGAGGTTGTCGATGATCCAGACCATACGTCGACTGGGGTGGCTGGCGTCTTGAGTCCTCCGGGACCGCGTGGCCCCCGCCCACCGATCACCGTGGGCGGTCGACGGCGGCGAATACAGCCGCGTGCCGTCTCGTCGCCGATAGTGTTTAATATACGGATTTCGTACCCGTTCGTGTAATGTCGGAAGTCTGCTCGACGTGCGGGTTGCCCGAGGAACTCTGCGTCTGTGAAGACGTCGCCAAAGAGTCCCAGCAAATCGAAATCCGCATCGACGAGCGCCGCTACGGGAAAGAAGTTACCGTTATCGAAGGATTCGACCCGAAGGATGTCGACCTCGACAGCCTGTCCTCGGACCTCAAATCGAAGTTCGCGTGCGGGGGGACCGTCGAGGACGGCGAAATCGAGTTGCAGGGCAACCACTCGGGTCGCGTGGAGGATTTCCTCCGAAACAAGGGCTTTAACGTCGCCTAACCCCACGTCGACGCTCGCTTCTTCGTTCAGGTGCCGACGCCACAGCGGCTGGACCGGGCCGCCGTCAGAACGGGGCGTCCGTCTCGGGGCCTTCGTCGGCGGCGGTGTCGGAGGACTGTTCGAGGTCGCCCGGCCAGCCGTCGATCCCACACCCCAGGCTCTCGACCTGGGTGTCCGCGCTGACGCCCTCGTAGGAGGCGATCAAGCGGGCGGCCTGCTTGCTGGATTTGCCGTGCGGGCAGACTGTCACGACGCGGTCGGCGCCCGCCAGCTGGTCGACCCGTTGGGGGAGTTCCTGGAAGGGGATGTTCTCGCTGCCCGGGATATGCCCGCGGGCGAACGCCGGCGGGGTCCGGATGTCGACGATCCGGAGCGCGTCGTCGTCCAGCACTGCCGCGAGGTCGTCCGCGGAGAGTTCACCGTCCATCCCCTCGGGGTCGGCGGTCCGCGGACGTATGGCTTCCGGTCGTGGCGACCGGGTTACGGCGCTACTGTGTACCCCGCGTCGTCGATGGCCGCGACGACGGCGTCGGTGTCGGCGGTCCCCTCGTAGCTGACGGTGTCGGTGTCGGCGTCGGCTGTCGCGTCCGTGACGCCGTCCAGGTCGGTGAGCGCGTCCGTGACGGTTTGCTCGCAGTGCGCACAGGACATGTCGGTGACGGTCAGCTCTGTCATACAGTGTGCTGTAGGCCCGGCGTGTTTTTCGCGGTTTCCCTTCAGAATCCACAGCCACGCCCCGGGCCGCGCTTTGGAGTGTGAATCGGTCGGCGAAGAGAGCGGTTACAGGTGGCCGTCGGCGTCGGCCAGCAACAGCCCCTCGATGGTGGCGTCGTTGGCGGGTGGCGTGCGTGCGACCGTCAGGGCCTCCGCGACCGGGACGCGCTCGACGGAGAGGAACTCGTTGTCGTCGAGGTCGCGGTCGGTCGCCGTCAGGTCCTCGGCGAAGACGATGCCGCGCTTGTGACGGAGCACGCCGGTGGCCGTCCAGAACTCCTCCAGGAGCGTGACGGTGTCCGCCTCGAAGCCGGTTTCCTCGCGGAGTTCCCGGCGGCCCGCCGCAACGTAGGACTCGCGGGTTGGGTGCGGTGCAACGGCGTCGGTCGGCGTGGCGTCGGCGGTGTCCTCCTCGACGATGCCCGCGACCAGCTCCATGCACTGCTTGCGGATGGTGGGACGGTACTGGTCGACGAAGAGCACGTCGTTGTCGTCGACGGCGACGACGACAACTGCCGGGGGCAGGTCAGCCCAGTAATACTGTTTCTCGGTGCCGTCGGGCTGTTCGACGCGGTCGTACCCGCCGTCGTACCAGGTCGTCTCGTACTCGGTGCGGGATTCGACGAGTGGCCAGTCGTGGCTCATACGGCGACCATCACGACCCAGTTACTAAGCCCCACGCACGTCAGGCACAGATTTTTACGTCAGTCTGAGAAGACGAATATATGCCAGCAGCGACAGTGTCGCGGGCCGACAATCGCTATCTCACAGCCATCTTCGTCGTCGGGACGGTCGAGGACTGCCGCGCGGAGACCGGGGCCGTCGCGGCCGAACTCGACGTCTCCCCCAGCACGGTCACCGAGCGGTTCCGTGACCTCGCGGCGCGCGACCTCGTCGACTACGAGCGCTACCAGGGCGCGACACTGACAGACCGCGGCGAGCGGATCGCCCGAACGCTCGCCTGGAAGCGGTGTCTCGCACACCACTTCAGCGCCGACGAGTTGGACCTCCCCGCCGACACCGCCGATGAGCTGGGCGGCGCGCTGTCGGCGGACGCCGCGGCCGCGCTCCGCGAACACATCGACCACCCGTGTGGGGCGGAATGCCGGGCGCCGGCGGTTCGGCTGCCCGAGTGTACGGTTTACTCCACGGCCTCCCGGTAGTACTCGCCGAACGCGATCCGCCGCAGCGTCGCCACCGCCGCGTCCGCCTCCGCCTCGAAGGTCGCCGCGACGATCGCGTCCGCGAACGGCACGTAATGCCAGACCGCGTTGGCCACGTCCTGGCTGCCGTGCTGGACGACCTCGGCGTCGGGATGCTCGGTGCGGGCCGCCGCGAACTCCTCGTAGGAGCCGACCGCGACCACGAGCAGCGACGCGAACACCGCCTCCCGAGCGGTTTCGACGACGCTGCTGGTGACGCGGTCGTCGTACTCGGCTTTCGAGAACTCCATCTCGCGGGCCGTCGCTTTCGTGACTGCCTGGGCGGCGGGTCCGACCGCCTCGAACCGTGCTTTCGCGTCGGCAACTGTCTCCGGTGCGAACACGCCGCGCGTCTCGGTCATACCTACGTTCCCGGCGGCCGGCACTTATTCGTTTTCGGAGTCGCCGTTGTCGTCGGCTGACGACGCGTACATCGCGGCCGTGAGTTCGCGCGCCTCCGCCAGCACGTCATCGCTGTCGGCAGCGCTGGCGTCGACCGAAGCGCGCGCTCCGGCGGGCGCGTCGTGCGTGTGCGCCTCGGACACCGGCTCGGCGTCGGTCTCGGTGGCGTGGCCGACCACAGTGTCGGCCAGCTCCGCGGGGCCGCTGTCCGCCCACCCGGGGGCGTGCTCGTCGAGCCACGCCTCGTGGTCGCCGCCCCGCGTCAGGGCGGTGAACGCCACGTGGTTCGCGAGGTGCTCGCCGTCGGCCGTCTCGACGCCGCAGACCGGACACAGGTAGCCCATACCACACCCGTCGGGCTCACCGCTAAAACCCGTCACGGTCCGCCAGGCGCACGGCCATGACCCCGGCGTCCTCCCCGTCGGCGTAATACTCCGGAAGCCGCCGGATGTACTCGAAGCCGAACTCCTCGTAGAGGTGTCGAGCCACCTCGTTGCTCTCCCGCACTTCGAGTTTGACGGTGTGTGCGCCCTGCCCCGCCAGCGCCGCCACCCCCCGCGACAACAACAGCCGCCCGATGCCGTCGCCCTGGCGCGTGGAGCGCACGGCGATGTCCTTGATGTGGCCGAGCGGCCGCCCGTGGCCCGGAATGGTGTCCCCGACGACGTAGCCCGCGACGCTGTCCAGCCCGGACTGCTCGGCCGCCACCAGGAACCCGGCCGTGTCCAGCTGCCGCTCGAAGGCCGCGTACGGCCACGGATGCGAGAACACGGACTGCTCGATGCGAACGATGGCGAGCAGGTCCGCGCGCGTCGCCTGCCGCACCCACACGTCCGGATCACCGCGTTGAACCGCCGTCACACCGCGGCATACGTCACGGTTGGGTTTATCACCTACGGCCGACACACGTGGTCGAAAAACGCGTTGTGGACCGACTACCGGCAGTCAGTCGTCGGCGGGCGCGGCGCCCGAGCCCTCGCTGTGGCGCTGCTTCGTCAGCGACAGCTTGCCACCGGCGGCGAGCGTGCGGCGCTCGCGCTCCGAGGCGTCGAGGGTCGCGGTCGCCTCCCAGTCGTCGTTCACGCGGACCGTGAACTCCTCCTGGCCGTCCGCGACGGCGGCCGCAACGTCGTCGACGACCTCGACGTCGTCGCCCTGCTCGATGCGGGCGTACGTCTCCTCGTCGATGTTCAGCGGCAGGATCCCGAAGTTGAAGAGGTTCGCCTTGTGGATGCGGGCGAAGCTCTGGGCGAGGACGGACTCCACGCCGAGGAACATCGGGCACATCGCCGCGTGCTCGCGGGAGGACCCCTGCCCGTAGTTCTCCCCGGCAACGAGCACGCCGCTGTCGGCTGCCTTCGCGCGCTCGGCGAACGTGTCGTCGATGCGCGAGAGGGTGAACTCCGAGAGCCGCTCGATGTTCGAGCGGAACTTCAGGATGTCGGAGGTCGCCGGAATGATGTGGTCGGTCGTGATGTTGTCCTGCATCTTCAGCAGGGTCTCACCACGCACGTCCGCACCCAGCGGGTCTTTGACCGGTACACTGGAGATGTTCGGGCCCTTGATGAGGTCGTCGTCGATGGACTCCTCGGGCGTGATGATGTCGGTGTCGCCCGCCCCGTAGCCGCCGGAGTACGAGGTCCCCATCTCGAAGCCGGGGGCCTCGAGGTCACCGAGGTCATCGGAGAGGTCGCGCGGATCGACGATCTCGCCGGCGATCGCCGACGCGGTCGCGACCTCCGGCGAGCAGAGGTACACGGAGTCGTCCTCGATGCCCGACCGGCCCTCGAAGTTGCGGTTGAACGTCCGGAGGCTCACCGAATCGGAGGCCGGCACGTGACCGATGCCGATACAGGCACCGCACGTCGCCTCGCTGAAGTTCACGCCGGCGGCCATCATCTCGGCCGTCCAGCCCTCGCGGGCGAGCATCTCGGAGGCCTGCTTGGAGCCCGGCGCGACGATCATCTCGGTGTGCTTGGAGACCTCGCGGCCCTCCAGCATCTTGGCGGCCGGCAGGACGTCCTCGTAGGCGCCGTTCGTGCAGGAGCCGACCATGACCTGTTCGACCTCCTGGCCCGCGACCTCGCGGACCGGGACGACGTTGTCGGGCATCGACGGCTCTGCGATGAGCGGTTCGAGATCCGAGAGGTCGACGACGATCTCGTCGGCGTACTCGGCGTCGGCGTCGGCCTGGAGGTCGACGAACTCGTCTTCGCGGTCGAACCGGGCGAGCCAGTCTTCGGTGCGGTCGTCCGTCGGGAAGATCGAGGACGTCGCACCGAGCTCGGTGCCCATGTTCGTGATGGTGGTTCGCTCCGGGACGGACAGCGACTCCACGCCAGGCCCGGTGTACTCAAGCACCTTGCCGACGCCACCCTTCACGGAGAGGCGGCGCAGGAGCTCGAGGATGACGTCTTTGGCGGTGGCCCACTCGGGGAGCTCGCCTTCGAGCCGGACGTTGACGACCTCGGGCATCTCGACGTAGTACGCGCCGCCGCCCATCGCGACGGCGATGTCGATGCCGCCCGCGCCGATGGCGAGCTGGCCGAGACCGCCGGGGGTCGGCGTGTGGCTGTCGGACCCGAGCAGGGTCTTGCCGGGCGCGGCGAAGTTCTCCTTGTGGACGTTGTGGCAGATGCCGTTGCCAGGCCGGGAGAAATACGCGCCGTAGGTGCCGGCGGCCGACCGCAGGAAGCGGTGGTCGTCGGTGTTCTTGAAGTCGAACTGGTAGGTCTGATGGTCGCAGTACTGCGCGGCGAGCTCGGTCTGGACTTCGTCCATTTCGAGTGCCTCGAACTGCAGCCAGACCATCGTCCCAGTGGTGTCTTGGGAGAGCGTCTGATCGATCTCGATGCCGATCTCCTCGCCGGGCTGGAGGTCGCCCTCGACGAGGTGGTCATCGAGAATTTTTTCGGTAAGCGTCTGTCCCATAGCGACCTAAAATGGTCCGTCTACGATTATAAATCCCGTGTGTTTCAGGCGTTAGCGTCCGTCCTAATACACACGGAGCGTCCTTAATTGGGTCATGTGCACAACCCACAAAAGAACGCAGCACCGGGGGAACGTCCCCCGGCGAGGACAGTCAGAATCGCGTCCGGTCGATTACTTGTACTCGGTGACGGTGACGGTGAGGTCACCGCGGCCGCTGTAAGCGTACGCGAGCACGTTCAGATCCACGGACGTGTCCGGGTTGTCGATGGTGATCGACTCCTGGGAGCCGGTCGTCCACGACCGGAACTCGTAGCTCGACGTGGTCGGACAGGCGTTGGTGCTCGTGTTCGCGTAGAGGTCGAAGTCCGCGTTCCCCGGGCCATCGAGTTCGATGACGACCTGGCTCGGGTTGCTGTACTCGTAGGAGAACGACCAGCAGTTGCTGTCTCCACGGCCGCGCAGCGAGCCGGAGACGCTCGACGACGTCGAGTCGCCGCCGCCACCGCCACCGCCGCCGCCACCGGAGCCGGGATCGGTGTTGACGGCGTTGGCGGCGTCGACGCGACCAGCGCCCTGCTGGCGGTCGGACAGCCCGATGTCGACGGCGGTTGCCTTCAGGTGATTGCGGAGTTCGGCGTTCGAGAGCTCCCACTGTGCGAGCGTGAGCCCCGCGACGCCGGCGACAACGGGTGTGGCCATCGACGTGCCGGAGATCGATTCGTAGTCGTCTGCCGTCCACGTGGACAACACGTTCGTCCCGGGGGCGGCCAGGTCGATCTTCGGCCCGTAGTTGGAGTACGACGCCAGCGACTCGTCGGGGTCGAGCGCGCTCACGGCGAGCACACCGCCGTACGCGGCGGGGTACGAGACCGAGCCGCTCCCGTCGTTGCCGGCCGCGGCGACGACGAGTGCGCCCTGGTTGGCCGCGTACGTGACGGCGTTTTGCATCGTGTTCGTGTATCCGCCGCCGCCGAGCGAGAGGTTGATGACGTCAGCGCCCTCGTTGGCCGCCCACGTGATTGCGTCGGCGATGTCCGCCGTGGATCCGGAGCCACGCTCGGAGAGAGCACGGCCGGCGATCACGCTCGAGTTCCCGATCCCGGTGACGCCGTTGCCGTTGTTGACTTCGGCAGCGGCGATGCCGGCGACGTGCGTGCCGTGGATCTCCTCGTTCAGCGAGTCCGGATACGGGTCGCCGTCGTCGTCGACGAAGTCGCGGCCACCGTTGGACACCGAGCGGTCGATGTTGCCGTCGAGGTCCGGGTGGTCGTATTTTACACCCTGGTCGACGACGCCGATCGTGACGCCTGCATCGCCGGTCGTGGTGTCCCACGCCTCGGGGGCATTGACCTGCTGGTCGGCGTACTGATCGCCGAAGCGTGGGTCGTTGGGCACGAGTTGTGCCTGCAGTTCGACGTTCTGCTCGACGTACTTGATTGTGTCACGCGATTCGAGTCGGTCGACGAACTGCTTGCGCACTGACTCGGGGGCGTCGGCTGGCAGGCCCACAACGGCGGTGTTGAGCCGTTCCTGCACGCTGCCGACTTGCTCTTGGCCCTGCAGATACTGCTCGACGTGCTGCTGTGGGTCGTCTTCGACGTTGGACACGCCGACGATGTACTCGCTGCGGTCGGAGTTCCAGGGGTCGTCGGACTCCCCGGCGCTGACGCCGACCAGTGCGACTGACCCGGCGGCCGCACCGGTCGCGGTCAGGAAACTACGCCTCGTGACGTTGGTATTGTCTGCCATCCCACTCGCCAGGACAGTGTACACTTACTTAATATTTTTCGCTAGAAACTGTGATTTATATAGTTATAAATTGAAATGAACAGGCGAAGAGTGGAATCGAAACCGATTCCAGGCGGCCCCACCGAACGGCAGGCATGTACGAACGGGGGGCGTTCGTCGCTGACCACGTCGAGCCGGTTGCCGACGACCAGATCCAGCCGAACGGGGTCGACCTCACAGTCGATGCCGTCCTCGAACAGACCGAGCCCGGGCGCATCGACACCGACGGCAAAACCATCGGCGACCGCAGCCCGGTCACGCCGACCGCCGACGAGGACAGCACCGACACCACGGTCACGATCCAACCCGGGACGTACATCCTCCAGTACGCGGAGACCATCACCATCCCCGAGAACCACGTTGGGTTCGTCTATCCACGGTCGTCGCTGATGCGGAACTCCTGTATGCTGCATTCGGCCGTGTGGGACGCCGGATACACCGGCCGCGGCGAAGGCCTGTTCGAGGTGCACCACGAGATCACGATCGCGCGTGGCGCACGCGTCGCCCAGCTCGTGTTGGCGACCGGAGACCACGAAAACACCTACGACGGGAGCTACCAGCACGAGCGCACGGACACCCGTCCTGGCGAGTAGTCACACGCGCTCGTCGAACAGCGGGAGGAGCGTCTTGACCGTGTCCGCGGGCAGATCGTGCGCCGCGATGGAGGCGACGAGCCGGCCGTCGACGGCTCGCGCCCGGGCCACGAGCGCGTGGAGGAATCGGAACACCGCTTCAGGGTCGGTCACAGCCACGCTGCGTTCGAGTCCGTCGAGATACACCGTGGGGTCGTGTGTTTCCCACGCACCCAGGTACGCGTGGACGATGACGCCAACCGTGGCCATGTCGCAGCCGTTCGGCGGCGTGGCCGGAAGCTGAATCGGGGCGGCGTCCGTGTGCGCTGCGGGCGAGGAGCGCGCGGTCGCGGTGCGCACGTCCCCACTGCCGGCGGTCACTGCGGCGACGCGGTCCTTGTTCGCGCCCCACCGGCGAATCCAGGTCTCGGCGTCGAAGGCGTAGGTCACACCGACGGCCGTCGAAGCCGTGCGTGGGTCCGCGTCGACTGCAGTGACATCCGGTTCGGTCACGATCACAGCGTCTGCCTCCCGTGGTCGGCATTCCCCTCCCATGCCAGTCATTACCGCAAGCGTGTCAACGGTGGAATGTAAAGCTTGTCAAACGGTATGCATTAGCGTGACGCTGGGCGTGCGATGTCGCGCGCGAACGAACATTCAAGCCGATCGGGTTGCAGAACAACAACGATGGCACGACCCGCGGCAACAGGGGTGAGCGACTGATGGCCTCCGTCTCCTCGGCCCACCTCGTGTTGTTCATCGCCGCGATCCTGTTCTCGGCCGCGCTCGCCGGTGCGCTCACGGACAGTGCCACCATCATCGGCGACAGCGTCAACGACGCCGCCGACACCGACGCCGCACACGCCAACACCGCGTTCAGCGTCGTCAGCGATCCGGGTGCGCCGAACAGCGTCTACAACGACACCACGGATACGCTCACGATCCTCGTGAAGAACACGGGGGACAGCACGCCCCTGAGCGACCCCAGAGACATCACTGTGCTCGTCGACGGGGAGTATCAAACACCCGCGAGTACGGCGGTCGTGAGCGCGAACGCTGACACCTGGCGGCCGGGCACGCTGCTGCGCGTGGAGGTGACTGTTGATCTGGCACCGAACACGGAGACCCGGGTCGTCGTCGACACCAACGGCCACCGCGATCACTTCACGTTCACCACGTCGTAGCCCCTGGGCCACTCGGCTGTGGACTGCGGGCGGCGTGTGCGGCCCAGTGCCGAACAATGGCGGCGCTGGTGGGCGATGGGATGGGAGAAGGATGGACTCGCTGGGATTTGAACCCAGGGCCTCTTCCTTGCGAAGGAAGCGATCTACCGCTGATCTACGAGCCCGCATACTGGTTGAGCCGGTGGCTGTACTTCAGACTTCTGCTTCAGCGTGCGTGTTCGATGGTGAGTCACAGCACAAGCGGCGGAGACCCGTTGGTCGAAACGCGACTGGGGGCTGTGGCTGTAGTGGATCAGTTGGCCAGATATAATTGCACGCAAAATAAAAGTAAGTTTTGAGTAGTCTGATATAGAAAATTTCAACTGCGTGGACCGGATACTAACGATTGCAATGCCACGAGACACCCCCCGCACGTCACGAAAGAAGCGAGCGAACACGCCCGAGCACACCGCGAACGGAGTTGTGGTTAAGGGTCCGTAGAGCACGGAGAGACCTCGAGTGGAGGGGCCCAATGGAGGGACCCATCCAGTACAACCGGCATCTGACTATCTAGATCGAGAAACGACTGCACTTCCTGTGCAGCCGCTGTAACGGTAGGAGTACAGCCGGCGTAGAGCTGTTGAGAGAGTGCATCGAAGTTCGGGCTGTAGATACCCCCAAGGCTGTCGTGCTCTGAGGGGAACATTTCAACGGAGAACCGATACCGCTGAGAGCTGTCTGAGGAGGCCGTAGTCAAGTGAGCAACCACTGGGATGCCGCTCTTGCTCTGTGCAACCTGATAGCCCCCATCACCGAGAACCATGTACTTGTCGTCGGCACGCCCGTACCGCTGGACGATCGCGAGCGCGGACCGGGGCGAAAACCCCTGGTTGACGAACCGGGCGATGTTCTGGCCGATGAGCATCGCCGCGTCGTTGCCGATCGGGCGCACTGTGATGATCCCCGCCTGAGACCCCGCGTCGATGAACGCACGGCCGAGCTCGTACGACGAACACCCGTTCAACAGGAACACGCGTGGCGGCGTCGTCGTGGCGGCGATCTGATCGAACGAGAGCGCGCCGTCCGTGCACACGAACTGGGTGCCGTCCCGGACGTGACCGATGTAGTGAAAGAAATCGGTGTCACCCATTGACGTGAGCACGTCGGCGAGCTCCGCCCGGGTAGCGTTGCGCGCAACCGAAACGTCGAATTCGAGGCCGTCGCGGTTCCCGTACAGCGAGAACTCGCTGTATTCGTCCCACATGTCGTCCTCGTTGCACACCACGTTGACCGAGACGGAGTCGGTCGAAGAGTGGCTGAACCGGGCGTCGTAGGCGTCGGCGATCAGCTTCGTGTCGCCGACTGGAACCCCCGGGCCGATGTACGACGTCTCCATGGTGTCCGTCTCGGGCACCGCGACGAACTCGTCGGGGATCACACCGTGGCCGCGGGTGTCCGATGCGGTGTCGGTCGTGGAGCGCATGAACTCGTCGACGGCCGCCGAGAGCGCGGGCGCTGAGTCCGGCGTGGCGTCGGGAAGCGTGCGGACGACCGCCAGGTCGTTCGCGAGGAAGGACAGATGCTCGATGGGGCGAGGGTCGTCGGCGACCATGACCGTATGCCGCCACCGGGGTGCCGCCGCGAGCACCGTCTCCTGGGGGTACTCGGTGTACGCTTGCAGGCGAGCGGCCAGAGGCATGTCATAGAGCCGCTGCAGGTCGTCCCGCGTCCAGTCGAAGGCGGCCGTGAGTGTGTCTCGGGCGGGCGTGTCCAGGTCGTAGAGCCCGACGGACCGAACCACGCAGTCCAGCGTGAACACGTGCTTGAGGAGGGCCCCGGCGGCCCGGCCGAGCGTGTCCCGCGGGAACGTCGCGATCTGGTGCCCGCCGGCGGTCACGGACGGCGTCGACGACGGTTCGAGGCGGGCCCCCAGATAGAACGCGAGCGGCGTGACCGCGTACACGGCACCGAGCTCCGGCGGCACGCCGACAGTCACGTCCACGTCCGGGCGGGACAGGCTGTGGGTGGTCGAGTCGGGCTGGCCGACGGTCAGTCGGGGCGGGTGGCCCCGAAGCGTCGGCCACGACCGCTCTGGCGACGGCGTCTGGAGGGCCGCGCCGAACTGTTCGACTGCCGCCATCACGTCCACCGGGTCGGTGGTGGTTGTGATCTCGCCGATCGGGTGGGAGTGCTGGCTCCGGACGCCGATCTGGAGGTCGTGTGCGTCCGGGAAGCTGACCGTGACGTCGTCGAGTGTCATCGTCACCGTGGTGGTCGTCCCGCCGGGCACTCGGACGTACGTCCGGACCGGCGTTTGGAACTCCAGGAGGCGTGGGTCGTCGTGTGAGACGGTGACCGACTGGGGTTCAGTGAGGGCGTCGAGGGGGTCGCCCGTGGCGTCATCGCGGATGAACACCATGCTCGGCTTGGCGGTAGTGAGCCGGTCGGTGTGGACGCGCGCGGCTTCCTCGACGGGAAAGAGGAACGTGGACGGATCCGTCGGCGTCGGCGTGACCCGGGTCGGCGTGCGCATGACGACGCGTCGGTTGTAGATGTTGTCGTTCAGCGCCAGGCCGGTGTGGCCGTCGGACAGCGGAACGACCATTTCGAGGCAACTGGCCGCTGGCACGGTTACACCGTCCACCCCCAGTTGGGTGTGGCGGCACACCTGTGGGGCGGTCGCAGCGGCTCGGCGACGCGGTGACGCAGGGGGAGTGCGTGCAGTCCACACCGATCCAGGGTACCGGCGGCCGCAAGCATCTCGGAGCCGAAGCCGGCGGGCTGGCGGCGCGTGTATAACAAACCCCCGACCATTCTCATGAGTTGTGTGTGCACGGTTCGTTCATAAAGCTTAGCAACACGATGAAAGAACGTTAGAACGCGCTCGGAGCGACCGCCAACCGCACACCCGGGGTCGGCGGAGTGCGTGTGCGAACGCCTCACCGGTAGAAGTCGCCGTGTCGGAGCACGGCGCTGATGAGCACCGCGATGGGGATGATCTCCAGGCGGCCGACCCACATGTTGATGATGAGCATGCCCTTCGCGAGGGCGGGCATTCCCGGGCTGGTGATGCCGGCATCGAGTCCGACGTTGCTCTGCGCGCTCATCACGTCGAAGAGTACGTATTCAAGCGGGTGCTGTGGTGAGAGCGCGGCCAGTAACACGGCAACCCCGATGGCGAGGAACGCCAGCCACAGCACGAACACGAGCGTTGCCTCGGCGTACTCGCGTTGGGCTTGGTGCTCGCTGAGCTTCCGGTCGCCGATTCGGAGTGACCGGATCGCGGACGCCGGGCGGAACACGTCCCGGATCTGCCAGGCCGTCCCCTTGATGAGGGTGATCACGCGGATGAGCTTGATGCCGCTGACGGTTGAGCCGGCGGCAGCGCCGGTGAGCATCCCGAGGCACGCGAACAGCGTGGGGCCGGTCTGCCAGACGCGTTCGGTGCCGCGGCCGATCGTCGTGGTTCCGAACCCGGTGTTCGAGGTGGCGGACACGAACTGGAAGAGGCCGATACGGAACGACGCCGCAAGCGAGTCGTACTGGCCGGTGTAGAACAGGAGCGCCGACAGCACGGCCGCCCCCACGGCGAACCAGGCCACGACCCACCGCGTCTGGAGGTCCGCGTACACGTTTCTGAGGTCGCCCGTGAACAGCAGGTAGTGGACGGGGAACGCGATGCTGCCCGCGATCATGATGGGGACGGTGGCGTACTCGATGGCGGGGGAGTTGTACGCGCCGATGGAGCCGG
Source organism: Halobacterium sp. GSL-19 (assembly GCF_016917855.1). Lineage (NCBI taxonomy): Archaea > Methanobacteriati > Methanobacteriota > Halobacteria > Halobacteriales > Halobacteriaceae > Halobacterium > Halobacterium sp. GSL-19. The sequence continues at coordinate 1,898,537 of NZ_CP070377.1, read as the reverse complement.
CGCGCACCGCGAAGCCGCCGGTTGCGATCCCGGTCATGCCGTGGTTGATGGCGTCCCAGGGTGGCATGCCGGCCAGAAGCAGCAGCGCGATCGCGCCCAGCGTGAGGCCGACGAAGAGCCGCCAGATCTCCTGGACCGTGGTGATGATGCTGGGGTGGATCTTCTCCGAGCGCGCCTCGCTCTCGTAGAGCGTGTACGAGCCGCTGCTTCCGTCGCCCCGGCGCAGGATGGCGACGGTGAGCACGATGACGCCGACGCCGCCAACCCACTCGGTGAGCGACCGCCACCAGTGGAGTGCCCGCGGGAGGTCGCCCTCGGTGGTGGCCATGGTCAGGCCGGTTCCAGTGAACCCGCTGATCGTCTCGAAGACGGCGTTCAGCGGGTGCAAGAACACCCGCGTTGTCGCGTTCAGGGGCGGTGTCAGCCCGGGCAGCAGGTGGAGGCGCATCGTCCACGCCACCAGGACGAACGGTAGCGCGCCCAGGACCCCGACGACGGCCCACGCGGTGGCCGCGGTCACCATGGCGTCGGGTTTTTTCGGCGGTCGGGCGCCCCGACAGAGCCGCGCCAGCCCAGTCCCGATGCCGCCCATGACGGCTGCGGAGACGACGAACGCCGGGATCGCGAAGAACTCGCCGTTGACCGCGACAACGGCGACCGAGGCGGCCAACAGCAGCGACACGGCCTGGAGGATGCGGCCGACGTCGCGGCCGACTGTGTCTACGGCGACGTGCATCCGGTGTCACGGTGGGTCTGGCTGGGCATGCTGTGCGTTGCGGTCACCCCGAGTGTGCGCGGCGCGGGAGACGGACGGATGTGTCACCTGGGAGGTAGCGGACCGGCACAGGATAAGGATTTGCGTTCCGGCCGGACTGCGTCGGACAGTCGGCCACGCGGGAGCCCGAGGGGGAGGGCGGACAGTGCCACGCGCCGCTGACACCGCCGTGTGGGAAGTACAAAGGTGTTTAGGCGGCCCTAAACTAGGGCGGGGCGTGACCTATGAACGACACCACGGACGCGTGCACAGCACCACACGACGACTGCGGGATAGCCGGTGAGACGCTGGAGACGGTGGCGTTTCTGGCACGCTCCGAGCACCGACTCGGCGTCCTCGCGTTGCTGGACGGCACCGCGCGGACGCGGAGTGACCTCGAAGCCCACACCGACGCGACACGGGTGACGCTGAGTCGGGTGCTCAACGATCTCACCGAGCGCAGCCTGATCGAACACGACCCGTCGTCGAACGCGTACACACTGACGCAGTTCGGCGCGCTGGTGTACCGGGACTTCGACCGGCTGCTGGGGACCGTTGCGGTCGGGCAAGCGCTGCCGTCGGTGATCAACAGGCTGCCCGTCGACTGGTTCGACTTCGACCTGCAGTGTCTCGCCGGCAGCGAGCACGTGGGCACCGAGCAGGCCGACCCGCTGGCCGCCGCGCGCGTCGTTGCGGGGGCGGTGGGGGCGGCGGACTCGTGTCGGTCGCTGCTCGGGACGTTCATTTCGCTGCCGATGTACACCTTCGGGGAGGCCGTCCGGAAGGGCACAGCGCCGTCGGTAACGGTGATCGCGGATGCCGAGGTGGCGGCCACCATGACCGAGGACGCGGCGCTGCGCGAGCGCTGGGAGGCCATCGAGGCGGGCACCGACCGAACCACGTACTACCGGATCGGGGAGCGTGTCCCGTGCAGTGTTGATCTCATCGACGGGGAGACGGTGTTTCTGACTGTGAACCGCCACCAGGACGCTGGGTTCGACGTTCTGCGGTCGACACACCCGGACGTGGTTGCGTGGGCCCACGCCACGATCGAGTCCATGCAGGCGGGAGCGGTCCCGCTGTCGCAGGCCGCGCGTGCCGATGACTGACCGTGGCCGCAACACGGTGTGAACAGTGTTCGCGGCGTGATGGACTGTGCAGGAGGAATCACTAAGGCTGTTTAGGTTGGCCTAAACATATGGCGCGAAGACGGCAGATCCTCGCCGGGGGCGCGAGCCTCATCGCAGCTAGTCTCGCCGGCTGTACGTCCAGCCAATCGCCGACCGACGACGGTTCGACCACCCAGACGGACGCGGGGTCCGATTCGTACACGGTGACAGTCGAGCCGAACCCCCCACACACCTTCGAGTCGGTGCCCGAAACCTACGCCGCGATCCCCAGCGTCTGGATGGACATCGGGATGGCGTTGGGCATCCAGCCGTCGGCCACCGCCAGCCTCGGCCGCGCCCCGCTGAAGTTCTACGACGCGCTGCCGGACGTCGCGTTCCACAAAGCCGAGATCGAACAGCTCGCGAGCGACTCCGAATCCGGCTACGACAAGGAGAACTTCTACGCCGCGGACTGTGACGTCCACCTCATCGACCCGCGGATGCTGAAGTTCTACGCGAACTGGACCGACGACGACATCGCAGCGATCGAGTCCAGTGCGGGTCCGTTCATGGGCTCCAGCATCCGGTTTGCGTCCTCCTCGGCCGTCGGTGACGGCCCCTTCTATGACCTCTACGAGGCCTTCGAGAAGGCCGCCGAGATCTTCCAACGCCGGGCCCGCTTCGAGGCCTGGCAGTCCATCAAAGCCGACCTCATGGACACCATCAGCGACGGCCTCCCCCCGGAGTCGGACCGCCCCACGGTGGCGGCCATCTGGCGCGGCGTCCGTCCCGACGCCGGGCAGTTCCGGATCGCGCCCCTCGATCCCGACCAGAACAACACGCTCACCTACCGCCGCCTCGGGATGCAGGACGCGTTCGCCGGCGCCGTCCCCGATGGCCCCATCGGCTACGAGGAGCTGCTGGACGTCGACCCGGATTACATCGGCGCGGTCGGCGGGCTCACCTCCCAGACCCACGCGGAGTTCGTCGACACCGTCGTCGAGCCCTTCGAAGCCAACCCCAACGGGCAGCAGCTCACCGCCGTCGAGAACGGGAACCTCGTGCGCACCGGCGGCCAGTTCATGGGACCGATCGTCGACCTGTTCTCCACGGAGGCCCTCGCGAAAATGGTCTACCCCGACGCCTTCAGCTCGTGGCCGGGCTCACCGACGGAGATCCCCGCGTCCGAGCGCCTCTTCGACAGACAGCGCGTCGCGGACGCCATCAACGGCGTCGGGCTGTAGGCAGCGATGACAGCCAACACGGACGCGTCGGCCACGCGGCGGCTCGCCACGCTCGCCGCTGGCAGCCTCCTCGTGGTGCTTGCCGCGACGCTGCTGCAGGTGAGCTTCGGCGCGTACCCGATCCCGATCGCGGACGCGTGGCACACCGTCTTCGACCCCGAAATCTGGTCCAGCGCGGGCGTCTGGCGGGCGTTCCTGCTGGGCGGCCGGCTCCCCGAATGGCTGTCCCGCCGGCAGGTCGTCGTGTGGAACATCCGACTCCCCCGCGTTCTCGTCGGCACGCTGGTGGGCGCGAACCTCGCGGTGTCCGGCGCGATCTTCCAGATCGTCACCCGCAACGAGCTCGCCAGCCCCTACATCCTCGGCGTCAGCAACGGCGCGGGCATGGTCGTGTTGCTCACGCTCACGCTGTTCTCGGGGCTGCTCCCGGTGATGCCGCTGCTGGCGGCGCTGGGCGGCGCAGTGGCGTTCCTGATCGTGTACGCGATCGCGTGGAAGAACGGCACCAACCCCGTCCGGCTGGTGCTCGCCGGCGTCGTCGTCAGCACCGTCTTCGGCTCCGTGCAGCGCGCGCTGTTCTTCTTCATCGACAACCTCGGGGTCGTGATGTCCGCCCAAACGTGGCTGTCGGGATCACTGCTGGGGACCGACTGGGCGCAGGTCCGCATCGCGTTGCCGTTCACGGTGCTTTCGCTGGCGCTTGCGTTCCTCGTGACCAACGAGCTCGACGTGCTGTTGCTCGGCGAGGAGACCGCGGAGTCGCTGGGCATGCCCGTTGAGAAAGTGCGGTTCGGCGTCGCCGGGATCGCCATCCTCTCGACGGCGGCCGCGATCGCCGTCGCGGGCCTCATCGGCTTCGTCGGCCTGATCGTCCCCCACATGGTGCGCAACATCGTCGGGAACAACACCCGCGACCTGCTTGCCGGCTGCGTGGTGCTTGGCCCGGCGCTGCTGGTTGGCGCGGACGTCGGCGCGCGCCTCGCGTTGGACCCGGTGCAGTTGCCCGTCGGCATCATCACGGGCCTGGTCGGCGGCCCGTACTTCCTGTACCTGATGCGGCGAACGGAGAACCTCGGTGACATCTGACTCATGACACGACAACCCGCGAACGACGCGACTGGAACCGACACGCCCGATCGCGGACTCAGCGGCACGGACCTCGTGGTGCGATATCCGGGCGGTGACGACCCCGTCATCGACGGCGAGTCCGTGACCGTGCCGGTCGGCGACGTGACCGCGCTCATCGGGCCGAACGGCAGCGGCAAAAGCACGCTGTTGAACGCGCTGGCGAACAAACACAGCCCGGCCGACGGCACAGTGCTGTTGGACGGCCACACCATCGACGAACTGGGCTCGAAGGAGCTCGCGCGGCGACTCGGCTTGCTCTCCCAGGAGAACGTCACGCCGGGCGGGATCTCGGTGCGCGAACTCGTCGAGCGCGGCCGCTACCCCCACCAGGGGTTTTTCGACTCGCTGACCGACGCGGACCGCGCTGCCGTCACGGACGCGCTCCGCGTGGCCGGCGTCGACCACCTCAGCGGGCGCGACGTGGGGAGCCTGAGCGGCGGCCAGAAGCAACTCGTCTGGATCGCGATGGCGCTCGCCCAGGACACCGACGTGTTGTTGCTGGACGAGCCGACGACGTTCCTGGACCCACACCACCAACTCGAAGTGATGGACATCATCCAGGCGCTGCGCGACGACCACGACACGACGGTCGTGGTCGTCCTACACGACATCAATCAGGCCGCGCGCTACGCCGACCACGTGATCGCGCTCAAGGACGGCACGATCCACGCCCGTGGGCAGCCGGCCGACGTCGTCACGAAAGAGACGCTGCGAACGGTGTTCGACATCGAAGCCACGGTGTCGACCACCAGCCACGGCATGCAAGTGGTGCCCATTGAGGCGTTACACGACGAGGACGGCACCGACCACGAGCACGCGCCCGGGAGCCGGACGCCCACCCGGGAGACCGCTGCGGACGGCGGGACACCGCCCGCGGAGTGAGGGCGGCGGATGCGGACGCCACTGTGGGCGCGGTGCAGGCGCGTGATCCGGGGCCGGGGCGTGCACACCGGCTGGTGTGAGTGTCCCAGCCGTGGTAAACAGAAACACCTATGGATGGAAAATGGTGAACCACGTGATAGATTATGACTGTTACTGATCGCGGACTCCTGATCGCGGTCGCGGGCGGAGTGCTGAACCTCGCTGTCATGACCCTGCACAGCCAGCCGATCATCGCCACCGCCGCTGCGGACCAGTCCGGTGGTCTCGGTGTGTTGGGGATCTGGGCGCTGGTGTTGGTCGGGCCGTGGCTGCTGGGCGCTATCCCCACGCACATGTACGCCGACCACGGCGCGGTCTGTCCGCTGCTTGCAACGGGCGTGCTGACCGGGGCGTGTCTCTGGAACGGCATCACAGCACCCCCATCCGAGTCGCTCACCAGCCTGTACTACGAGGCGTGGCCGTTTTTCCTCGTGGTGCTCGTGGTTGCGGGCATCGCCGAGCGGTGTCTCCGAACGGGCCACGCGATGGACAGCAACCGCTCCAGCCAGGAGTGACACACCACCGGGCGCGGACCACCGGAGCCGGTGGAGGAGCCGCGATGGAACGCAGAACACGGGCGCGAAGGGATTTGAACCCCTGACATCTTGGTCCGGAACCAAGTGCTCTGTCCGCTGAGCTACGCGCCCACACGTGCACATAGCAGGGTGGTCGGTATAACCGTTGTGAGTCGGCGCCAGGCGCGGCGGGGAAAAACGGGTGCCGCGTGCGTCAGGGCGTCTCGTCGGTTTCGATGGAGAACGACGCCGTCGGGTGCGCGGTACAGGTCAACATATACCCCTCTTCGATCTCGGCGTCACCCAGCGACTCGTTGTTCGAGTGCCGGATATACTCGGCGGCGTCCTCGCCGTCAGCGACGCGGCCACTGCAGGAGACACACTGGCCCTGCTGGCAGGCGTACGGGAGGTCCCAGCCCTCGTCGACGCCGGCATCGAGGATGCTCTCGTTGTTCGCGACCTCGATGGTCTCGCCTTCCTTGACGTACTCGATCTCGTAGTACTCGACGTCGTCGTCGGCGATCGCGTCCGGATCGAAGCCGTCGTCTTCCTCCTCGCCGTCTTCGAGTTCCGACTCGGCACCGCCAGCGACAGCGCCCGCGCCCCCGCCACCCCCGATGGAGCGGTTGTACGGCTCAGGGAAGTCCGTCTCCGGCACTGTGGACGCACGGTGTTCGAGGACGTCCTGTGCGATGTCCTCCGCGGGCGGCTTGGATGACCCCTTCGCGAGATGCAGGACGACGAACAACAGTGTCACCCCCAGGCCGAGCGTGACACCCAGTGTGGTAACCATGCGTAGCGGTATGGAAGCGCAGTTTAACAGTATTGTGATTGCGCGACCACGGTTCTCCGGGCGAATTTTGAGGGTGTGGGTCGACAGGCGGGTATGGACGTTGCAGTCCTGCTGTTCGAGGGGTTCGACGAACTGGACGCCATCGGCCCGTACGAGGTGTTCCGCACGGCCGCGGAGCTGGGCGGCGACCTCGACGTGTCGATGCGCACGCTCGTGCCCGACGAAGGCGTGACCGCGCGCCACGGCCTCACGGTGGCGCCCGACGACGTGTTGTTCGGGGTGCCGGATCTCGTCGTGGTGCCGGGTGGCGGGTGGACCGACCGTGATCGGCCGGGCGTGTGGTCGGAGGTCGAAAACGAAACCCTGCCCGAGCGACTCGACACCCTCCACGGCGGCGGCGCGACCATCGCCTCGGTCTGCACGGGCGCGATGCTGCTGGCGGACGCGGGGTTGCTCGACGGGCGGCCAGCGGCCACGCACGCCAGCGCGGCCGATGACCTCGCGGAGTACGACGTGGACGTGCGCGATGAGCGGTACGTCGACGACGGCACGGTGCTCACGGCGGCGGGCGTGACTGCGGGCATCGACCTCGCGTTGCACGTCGTCGAGCGCGAGTGCTCGGCGGGGCTGGCGGAACAGGTCGCCACGGAGATCGAGTACGCGTCGACGTACTAGGCGTCGTCGCCGGTGCGGGCGACCTCGTGGCGGCCGAACCCGTAGCGCAGCCGGTTGGCCAGGCGGCGCGCGAACCGGCCGGTGTCGCCGCCGGTACTGCGGGAGCCGAACCGCTCGGAGAGCGCCTGGGAGACGAGGGGCACCGGGACCTCCTGTTCGAGGGCTTCCTGGACGGTCCAGGTGCCCGTGGAGCCGCCGGCCACGTGGTCGGCGACGGTGCCGAGATCGCTGCCTTCCTCGCGGAACGCTTCCTCGCAGAGCTCCAGCAGCCACGACCGGATCACAGCGCCGTTGTTCCAGGTTCGTGCGACGGCCTCCAGGTCGAGATCGTAGCGCCCCTCGTGGAGCAACTCGAACCCCTCGCCGTAGGTCTGCATGAGCGCGTACTCGACGCCGTTGTGCACCATTTTGACGTAGTGACCGGCGCCTGCCGGCCCCATGCGGTCGTGGCCGTCCGGGCCGGTAGCGACGGCGTCGAAGACGGGCACGAGGTCGTCGTACGCCCACTCGGGGCCGCCGACCATCAGGGAGAACCCGAGTTCCGCGCCGGCGGGGCCGCCCGAGGTGCCACAGTCGAGGTACGCGAAGTCGTGTTCCTCGGCGCGGCGCGTCGAGTCCTCGAAGTGGCTGTTCCCGCCGTCCACGACGACGTCGTCGGAGTCGAGGCGTGGCGCGAGTTCGTCGAGGGCGGCGTCAACGGGGTCGCCCGCCGGCACCATCAGCCAGATGCGCTTCTCGGCACCGAGCTCCGCGGCGAGTGCGTCCAGCGTGTCGGCGGGCGTCGCGCCCGCGTCAGCCGCGTCCTCGCGCGCGGTCGCGTCGATGTCGAACGCGACCACGTCGTGGCCGGCGTCGAGACAGCGGTCGACGACGATGCGCCCCATGCGGCCGAGGCCGACGACTCCGAGTTCCATGGGTAGCAGTTCCGGGCGCGGTAAGTAGGGGTTGCGGTTGGTCGCGACACACAGCGAAACTACGGCCGGGACGCGTTAGCCGTCGGGGATGCGAACGTCCCGACGTGGGGGCTGGTGCTCGGCGCCGCCACCGCGCTCGCCGGCGTGACAGCCGCAGACACCAGCCCGCCGTGTCCGGCTGACTTGCGCGACGGGCTCCGGGAACGCCGGGGCCGCGTCGACGAACTGGAGCGTTAGTCGAGCGCCCGGCGCGGCACGATGCGGGGTTCGTCGTCGTAGCTGACGGCGGCGTCGACGCCGAACACGTCCGCGAGCAGGTCCTCCGTGACCACGTCCTCGGGCGGCCCCCAGTCGTAGACGGTGCCGTCATCGAGGGCGACGAGGTAGTCCGCGAACCGGGCGGCCTGCTGGAGGTCGTGGAGCACCACACAGACGGTCACATCGCGGTCCTCGTTGAGGGTGCGGACGACCTCCATCACGCGGAGTTGATGGTGCAGGTCCAGATACGTCGTCGGTTCGTCTAACAACAGTACGTCGGTGTCTTGTGCCAGCGCCATGGCGACGAACGCGAGCTGTTTCTGGCCGCCGGAGAGCTCCGAGAGCGCGGTGTCCCGGAGGTGCTCGACGCCGGCGAGGTCGATGGCGCGGTCGATGGCCGCGTGGTCGGCGTCGTTGAGGGCGTCGAGGAACCCCCGATGGGGGTAGCGGCCGTGGGTGACGAGGTCGCCGACGGTGAGTCCGCCGGGCGCGTCGTTCTCCTGTGCGAGCAGGCCGAGTTCGCTGGCGAGCTGTTTCGGCGAGCGGTCGTGGACTGCGGTCCCGTCGAGCAGAACGGTGCCGGCGTCCGGGGCCAGCTCCGCGGAGAACCCCTTCAGCAGCGTGGATTTGCCGGAGCCGTTGGGGCCCACGAGCGCCGTGACTTCGCCGGCGGGCACGACGATGTCCGCGCAGTCGACGACGGTGGTGTCGCCGTACCCGAGTTCGAGGTCGGTGCCGAGTACTGCGGCCGACTCCACGGGGTCTTCGTCGGTGTCGGTGTGTGGTCGCTGTGGCATGGTTAAAACTCGTTGAATGATTCGGTGCGGCGGAGCAAAAGCAGGAAGTACGGGCCGCCGACGAGCCCGGTGACGACGCCGACGGGGACCTGGACGCCGCCGAGGCCCAGGCGCGCGATCACGTCCGCGACGACGACGAGCGCGGGGCCGGCGAACAGACAGCCCACCAGCAGCCGGCGGTAGTCGCTGCCGACGACGGTCCTGACGGCGTGTGGCACCACGAGCCCGACGAACCCGACGAGCCCGGCGACGGAGACGGCGGCGGCGGTCGCGAGGATGGCGAGCACCGACAGCCCGAACCGGATGGTTTCGACGCGCATGCCGAGCGCGCGGGCGCGGCGCTCCCCGAGCAACAGCACGTCGAGGTGGCGGGCCGCGGTGAGCGCGACCGGCACCACGAGCAGCGTGGGAACGACGATCAATTCGACGTCCGTCCAGCCGACGCCCGTGAGGGTGCCGGCCAGCCAGGAGACGGCGGTGCGCATCGCGCCGTTGGAGTCGATGAAGTAGAAGACGCCGGTCTGGAGGCTGTTGAAGACGGTGCCAACGACGACGCCGGCAAGCACCAGCCGGACGGGCGTGGTGCCACCGCGCCAGGCGACGGCGTATACGAGGAGGAACGCGCCCGTGCCGCCGAGGGCTGCCGCGACCGGCAGGAGGGAGGTGCCAAGCGAGAACACGATCGTGATGACGACGGCGAACCCGGCACCCGACGAGACACCGAGGATGTAGGGGCTGGCGAGCTCGTTGCGGGTGATGGCCTGGAAGATCGCGCCGGCGACGGCGAGGTTCGCGCCGACGAAGACGGCGACGACGACTCGCGGGAGGCGCTGGGTCCAGACGACGGCGGTCGCGTCCGAGAGCACTGCGGTGTCGCGGTAGACGCCGAGGAGTTCCGCGTGGCCGTCGCCGAGCAGGATGGTTGCGAGCACGTCGGGGTTCGTCCAGACGGCGCGGTCGAACAGCGCCCGCCACACCGTTTCCAGCGGCATCTGGTAGCCGCCATAGCGGACTTGCACGAGCGCGCCCAGCACGACGGCGGCCGTGCTGGCGACGGCGATGCCGGCGAGGGCCCCGTCGAAGCTGGGACGGAGGCCGGTTCGCGTGCGGGACTGGCGTGACATCGTGGTGCTAGTCGGTGATTATCGACGCGAGTTCGGTGCGGTCGAACAGTGTGGTGGTGACCTGGTCGTAGAGGGCGGTCGCGAGGCGTTCCGTGAGGAACAGGTGCTGGATGGGGCCGAGGTAGATGGGGCCGCCGCGGTAGACGTCGCCGTTCTCGACGGCGGTGATGCGGCCCGCGGTGTCGTGGTTCTGCAGGAACGAAACGACGGTGTCCTGGAACTCGGCTGCGGTCTTGTCCTCGTGGCCGCGCACGAACAACACGTCAGGGTCGACGTTGAGCAGCGTTTCGGCGTCGATCTCCGAGCGCTGGCTCTGCGAGAGCGCGTCGATGCCGGAGTCGGCGATGGCGTCACGGACGTTGAGGTCGTGGAACGGCTTCTTGTTGGTGCCGGCGCCGCTGAGGAGGTACGGCGAGAACGAGGTCGGTTCGTTGGAGCCGCCCCAGACGAGCGCGCCGCGTGGCCCCTCGCTCGGGAGGGCGGTTTCGAGGCGGTCAAGCGCGCTGTCGTGGAACGACTGGAAGGCGTCGAACCGGTCGGTTTCGTCGAAGAGTTCCGCAACCGTCTCGAAGGCCTCGTACAGCGAGTAGTAGTCGTAGTCGTGCCAGGCGTCGGTGCGCCGGAAGATGGTGTTTCCGAGGAACGGTGCGGACCGTTGGGTGAGGAAGTCGATGTCCCCGCGGTCCAACTCGAAGGTGCTCGTGAGCCAGTTCGGATCCATGAGGTAGACGTCCGGATCGAGGTCGAGCAGCGTCTCACGGGTGACGCCGGCGTCGACGAGATCGACGAGCGCGGACGTGTCGACGCTGACGCCGTCGAGGGCGTCGTAGGCGTCGGTGTGGAAGCGGTCGCTGTTGCCGACGGCTGTGAGCGCGTCCCCGTGTCCGAGCGCGACCACCATGTCGGCGTAGCCGGACTCGTAGACGGCGACCGTGTCGGGGACGGCGTCGAACTCGACGTCGCCGACCGGCTCCATCGAGACGGAGTACGACCCGGAGCCGGCGGTCGTTTCGTCGGCGGTGGCCGTGGCGGAGTCGGCTGCCGTGGACGTGGATTCGGCGTCGGAATCCGGGCTCGAACAGCCCGCGAGGAGACCCGCAAGCGTTGCGGCACTGCCCGCTTTGAGGAACGCTCGTCGTTGCATATTGGTTTTGGCCCACCTAAAATACAAAAGCGCGTCGATTTTTCGAACGGGGACACGAGCGCGCACACAAACGCTGCGCGCAGCGTCGGCAGACACCGCTGCCAACAGCCCAACCGCCCGAATCCGTCGGCGAACCGCACGCGGACGGGAAGGTTTATCACCGCGCCACCGCACTTCGGAGGTATGCGCGTCGGTTCCACCGTAGTACGTGTGTAAATCGATTTCTCGGGCCGCGAACCCGACACACCGGCCAGCAGCGCGACCGACGCCCCGCTAGGTACCCATGACAGAGCTTCCGGACAGCTACGACCCCAACAGCATCGAACCGAAGTGGCAAGACGAGTGGCAGGAACGCGACGTGTATCGGTTCGACCCCAGCGAGTCGGACACCCAATACGTCATCGACACGCCGCCGCCGTACCCCTCGGGGAACCTCCACCTCGGGCACGCGCTCGGGTGGTCGTACATCGACTTCGTCGCCCGGTACCGCCGCCTGAAAGGCGACGCCGTGCTGTTCCCGCAGGGATGGGACTGCCACGGCCTCCCCACGGAGGTGAAAGTCGAGGAAGTCAACGACATCCACCGCACGGACGTCCCCAGCGACGAGTTCCGGGAGATGTGTATCGACTGGACCGAGGACCGCATCGACGAGATGAAAGCGACGATGCAGGAACTCGGGTTCTCCCAGGACTGGGACTCCGAGTACCGGACGATGGACCCCGAGTACTGGGGGAAAACCCAGGAGTCGTTCTCGGAGATGGCCGACGCCGGCATGGTCTACCGCGACGAACATCCGGTGAACTGGTGTCCGCGCTGTGAGACCGCCATCGCCGACGCGGAAGTCGAGAACATCGACCGCGAGGGAACGCTGCATTACGTCACGTTCGACGGCGTGGACAACGGCGACATCGAGATCGCGACGACCCGCCCCGAGCTGCTGGCGGCCTGCGTCGGGATCGTCGTCAGCCCCGACGACGACCGCTACGCCGACCGCATCGGGGACACCTTCGAGGTGCCGCTGTTCGGCCAGGACGTCGAACTGCTCGCCGACGACGACGTCGATGCTGACTTCGGATCGGGCGCGGTCATGGTCTGTACGTTCGGGGACAAGCAGGACGTCGAGTGGTGGATGGACCACGACCTCGACCTCCGCACGGTGTTCACCGAGGACGGACACCTGAACGAGGCCGCCGGGGAGTTCGCCGGGCTCGCCATCGACGACGCGAAAACCCAGGTCGCCGAGGAACTCGACGACCAGGGATATCTCAACGACACGGAACCCACCGAGCAGAGCGTCGGGTCCTGCTGGCGTTGTGACACCGCCATCGAGATCCTCTCGAAAGAACAGTGGTTCGTGGAGGTCGACCAGGACCGCATCCTGGACGCCGCGGCGGACGCGGAGTGGGTGCCCGAGCACATGCACGACCGGCTCGTGGAGTGGACCGAGGGCATGGACTGGGACTGGGTGATCTCCCGGCAGCGGGTCTTCGCCACCCCGATCCCGGCGTGGGAGTGCAACGAGTGTGGCCACTGGGAGATCGCCGGCCGCGAACAGGCACCCGTCGACCCCACCGAGGACGACCCGGCTGTCGAGGCCTGCCCGGAGTGTGGCGGTGACGACTGGGCCGGCGAGACGGACGTGATGGACACGTGGATGGACTCCTCGATCACGCCCCTGCATCTGTCGGGGTGGCCCGAGGGGACCACCCTCGACGAGTTCGAATCGGTTGATCTCCGACCACAGGGCCACGACATCATTCGCACGTGGGCGTTCTACACGCTGCTGCGGACGGGCGCGCTCACCGACGAACAGCCCTGGGACGACGTGCTCGTCAACGGCATGGTGTTCGGCGAGGACGGCAACAAGATGTCGAAGTCACGGGGGAACTTCGTGCAGCCCGACGAGGCGATCGCGGAGTACTCCGCGGACGCCGTGCGACAGGCGCTGGCGCTCGGGGGCCGCCCGGGAAGCGACGTGCAGTTCCAGTGGAAGGAGGTCAAATCCGCCTCCCGGTTCCTGACGAAGCTCTGGAACATCACGAAGTTCTCGACGGGGCATTTCGACGAGGACACGCCCGCCATCCAGGACCCGGCCTACCGGGACGCCGACCGCTGGCTGCTCTCGGAGCTGTCGACGGTCTGTGAGGACGTCGACGAAGCCATGAGCGAGTACCGCTTCGACCGGGCGCTGCGCAGCCTCCGGGAGTTCGCTTGGGAGGACCTCGCCGACGACTACGTCGAGCTCGTGAAGGGGCGGCTGTACAACGGCCGCCCGGGTGAGCGCGCCGCCGCCGAGCACACGCTGTACACGGCGGTGACGGCGGTCACGCGACTGCTCGCGCCGTTCAGCCCGCACACCACCGAGGAGATCTGGCAGTCGCTGCCGGGCACCGAGGGCAGCGTGCACGCCGCGACGTTCCCGAGCGTCGAGTACCGCGACGCCGACGCCGAGCTGGCGGGCAAACGCATCGCGGAGGTCGCCCGCGAGATCCGCGCCTGGAAATCCGACCAGGGGATGCCGTTGAACGCGGACCTCGACCGCGTGGAGCTGTACTTCGACGACAGCGACGACGACGCCGCCAGGCTGGACACCTACGACCTCAGTGAGACGGTCAACGCCCCGATCCGACTGATCGATGGGCGGCCGGACGTCGAACTCGTGCCCGTCGACGTCGACGGCGACGACTCGGAGATCGGCCCGGAGTTCCGCAGCGACGCCGGCACCGTCATGGAAGCCATCGCGGCGGCCGACCCGGCGGCGATCCAGGCGCAGATCCATTCCGGTGACACCGTCACCGTCGAGGCCGACGGCGAGTCCTTCGACCTGGACGCCGACTGGCTGACCGTCACCGAGGAGTATCGAGCGTCCTCGGGCGAGGAAGTGACCGTCATCGAGGCGTCGTTCGGCACCGTCATTATCTACGAGTAACCACCGCCATCGCCCGGAACCCGACCGCTTTTTCTGGTGGCCGACGGACTGCGAGTATGGACCCCCGCGTCGAGGAACACGCCGAGGTACTGGTCGACTGGAGCGCGCGCATCGAGGCCGGCGACAACGTCGTGTTGAGCGTCGGTCCGGACGCCCACGAGCTCGCCGTTGCGGTCGCCGAGCGGGTCGGCGAGCGCGGCGCGAACCTCGTCACGACGTACGCCTCCGGCGAGATCGATCGCGCCTACCAGTTGGGCCACGAGGGGGACTTCGACGCGGACCCCGCTCACGAGCGCGCGCTCGTGGAGCACGCCGACGTCTGTCTGTTCATCGGCGGCGGGCGCAACACCAGCGCAGCGGCCGACGTGCCCGCCACGACCCGGGAGGCCTACAACACGGCCCACGGTGAGATCCGCGAGGCCCGGATGGACACCGACTGGGTGAAGACCGTCCACCCGACGCGGTCGCTGGCCCAGCAGGCGAACATGTCGTTTGCGGCGTACCAGGAGTTCGTGTACGACGCCGTGTTGCGCGATTGGGAGGCGCTCGCCGACCGGATGGCGAACATGAAGACGATCCTCGACGAGGGCAGTGAGGTCCGGCTCGTGACCGAGGACACCGACCTCACCATGCGCATCGCGGGGCGGCAGGCCGTGAACTCCGCGGCGTCGGTCGCCTACGATTCGCACAACCTGCCGTCCGGAGAGGTGTTCACCGCGCCGACGGCGACCGAGGGGGAGGTGCACTTCGACGTGCCGATGACGCTCCGCGGTGAGCGCGTGCAGGGCGTCCACCTCACGTTCGAGGACGGCGAGGTCGTCGACTACGCGGCCGCCCAAAACGAGGGCGTCGTCGGCGAGATCCTGGAGACCGACGCGGGCGCGAAGCGCCTGGGCGAACTCGGCATCGGCATGAACCGCGGCATCGATCAGTTCACCGACTCCATCCTCTTCGACGAGAAGATGGGGGACACCATTCACCTGGCGCTGGGTCGCGCCTACGAGTCGAATTTCCCGGCTGGCAGCGAGGACGAGGCCAACGAGTCCGCGGTCCACGTGGACATGATTACCGACGTGAGCGAAGACTCGTACATGGAAGTCGACGGCGAGATCGTCCAGCGAAACGGGACCTTCCGCTGGGAGGACGGATTCAGCGAGTGAGGCAGGCTTACCGGACCACAGCGGGGAGCCGGCCTGTCCGCAGTACCGCGAGCGTGCGTGGCCGGTCGCCGTCGCGGTTTTTGGCGTAGGTTTTACGACGGCGAGCCGGTGGCTCGCCACTGTAAGAGATACGAGCTGAGGGGAGTAAGCCCCCTTCTGTTCGGCCCGGCATTCGGCTGAGCGTCCACGCGGCCCCTTTCGGGTGGTTCGGGCTACCATGCGCGCGTGGACTTGCACCGGCGGGGGTTGGCCGTTCCATCGCTCCCCTCCCATTGGGGTGTCGATCACCGGTCCGTGGCCGCCGGTGTGGCGGCCACGCCCTCGGCGGGTTAACTGCCGTCCCTTTCGGGGTGGGTCGCGCGCCTCATCGGTGTGGGAGGGACGTGTCGTGTCTGTTCCAGTGCCGGCGGTCTCCCGCCCCGGACGTGTGTCCGGCCGCGTGCCCGAACGGGTGGGGGGACTTTCCTCATGCCTCACGGCACGGGAGCCGGGCTCCCTCTGCCCAGTCAGTGTATGAGCGGTGTGTCGTTAAGCAGTTCGGTTCCGTGAGCCGGACGGCTGGCGCAACCACGTCAAAAAATATGAAGGAAGAATGCACTGGAAGAAAACAGTATCGGGCTCAAACGTCGACCACCCTTCTCCAGTCGTCGGATATTCACTCCGTCAAGAAGTAACAGATGCCATATAGGAATTGTTCACGGTTTTGAGTACCAAGGGAAGGCTTGAAGTCCGTGGTTGGCGTAATAGGCTTCGTATGGGCCAAGGCCAGTCAGTAATCCTTTCCTTCGAAGACGGCGCTCGAACGGTCGAGCTCGCGCGGGAGTCCGTGGAAGCGTTCGTCCAGAACGGCCAACGGGAACAGCCAGGGAGCATGCGAGACGCATTCTACAACCGCACCAGCGCGTTCGTGCGCCTCGAATCCACCAGGGGCCGGGGTCGACTGCGCGGCTGTGCGGGCGCTCACGGCTCCATCCACGAACTCGGCAACCACGACCAGCAACTCGGGCACGCGATCGTCGAGGCCGCCATCGAGGCGGCGTCGGAGGCGTCCTGTGGCTCCGAGGTCGAAGACGCCGAACTGCCGAACATCCGTGTCTCCGTCTGCACGGTTTCGAATCTCGTACTGACTGACGACCCGATCGAGGACATCGAGCTCGGCGTCCACGGCGTCGCCATCGACGGCGACGGCCAACACGGCTGGATGTACCCCACGCTCCCCGTCGAGAACGACTGGAGCGTGTTCGAATACCTCGACCGCACGTGCCGGAAGGCGAACCTCCCGGACGGCGCGTGGCAGGACGAGGACGTGATGGTGACACTCTTCGAAGGCCAGGTGTTCCGAGAGACCGGCGACGAGGACGACCCCGTCGAAGAACTTACTGCCTGAACGAGACGGCACGGGCGTCCTGACGCGCGCGCGCCGCGGCGTCATCGATGTCGAACTCCATGCTGACCGTTCCGTCCACCAGCAGCGGCTCCAGCAACGCGGTTGCGTCCGCGGGGGCCGGCTGGCTCGCCAGCGCGACGTGGTGGCCGCCATCGGGGGTTCGGTACACTGCCTTCGTGCCCGAGAGCTTCCCGCGCTTGGCGGCGGGTTCGCCCGCGACCTCGACGATATCCAACCCGAAGTCCACGGGCGTGGCGTTCGAGACGAACCCGCCGACGCCGAACCCGTCGACGACATCCCGGAGGCCGCGGAGGTCAGTGGGTGTCAAGCCGCCGGAGACGAACACCGACACGTCGCTGTTCCCGCCGGCGTCGAGCGCCCACTGGACCTCCCGCGCGATGTGGCGGAAATCCCCGCGCCGCGAGGACGTGGTGTCGAGGCGAACCGCATCGAGGTCGTCGCCGAGTTCGTCGACCGCACGCAACACCTCGTCTTTCTCGTCGCTGTACGTGTCACACAGCGCGATCCGCGGGACGTCGTCCCCGACGCCGTCGGTGAACGCCCGCCACGCGGCCTCCTGGTTGCCGCGACCGAAACAGATCACCAGCGCGTGTGGCATGGTGCCGCCGGGCTCCCGGTCGAGGACGTCACCGGCGGCGACGTGTGAAAAGCCGTCGAACCCGCCGATGAGGGCGGCGCGCTCGACGACCGCGGCGATCGACGGGTGGACGTGGCGCGCGCCGAAGCTCAACAGGTGGCTGTCGGGCGCGGCTCGGCGCGCCGCAAGCGCCGCGGTCGCCATCCCGGAGGCGTGGGACAGGAACCCCAAAAGCGCCGTTTCGTAGCGCGCGAACGACTGATAGGGGCCGGTGATGCGCATCACCGGCCCGCCATCGAAGAGGGTGCCCTCCGGCAGCGCGTGCACGTCAACGGGGACGTCGGCGAGCAGCTCGGCGGCGTCCTGCAGGCCGGCCAGTACTTCGAACTCCCCGGTGGGGAACTGGTCCGCGGTGACCTCTGCGACCACGTGGGGGTTGCGGTCGGCGTGCTCCAATGCCTCAAGCGTGCGGTCGAAGTACGCGTCGGTCGCCCGGCCGCGCTTGATGGCGTCAGCGCCCACGATGTCGAAGGTCACGGCGCAACCCTCCACGAGTGCAGCATACACTCGCGTTCAACCGCCCGGGCGAAAAACCCTCCCCTCGAAGCCAGTTGCGCTGGCACTCCCACAACGGCGAAAAAGCAGTCCGCAATCCGGAGCCGTCCGACTACGACGAATCGTGAACGGCGTCCAGTTGGTCGACGGTCGGGGCGTTGACGATGGTGACGCGACCTTCGGTGGTGGTGACGCGGAACGCGTCGGCGTAGCCGCTGTCACTGTCGTCGGGGATGCGCCAGACGTTCGGGCCGGCGTCGGAAACCCGTTCGGCACCGTGGTACTGGAGGAGCTCCCGGTAGGCGTCGGCGAACTCCGTGGCGTCACTGGCCGAATCCCACGTGGACGCCCACACGTACGCGGTCCCACTGGTGTTCAGCGAGTCACTGGCCGCGTACGGGACGAGTTTGTCACCGTCCCAGCCGTCGGTGTACGGGTGGCTGTAGTTGTAGAGGTCGAGTGTGTCGTTGTTCCGTGCGGGCGCCAGCAGGTGGGCCGTCGGGATGACCACGTCTGCCGGCTGACCGGTGGCCTGCGTTTCGACGTAGCTCGGATACCACAGCATCGTGAACAGGCCGGCCTCGCCGAACGACGCGAAGTCGACGCTGTCGTTGCCCGTCTCGGGCACCGTCCACGCGTCGGTGGACGTGTCGGCAACCGACACCGGCGTCGGCTCGTCGACGCCGTAGCGGTCGGGGTGGATGGTCTGCTCGGTGCTCGCCGGCGGGTTCTCGTAGACGTCGTTGACCGCGTCCCAGCCGCCGGACTCGTAGAGTTGCTCGACGAACACGGGGCCGTCGCTGTACGGCTGGAGCCGCGTCAGCGCGATGCCGGTGTGGCGGTCGCTGCCGGACGGCGACTCGGAGTCCGTCGGCCGCAGGCAGTCCCAGTCGCGCTCACAGCGCTGCTGGTAGCGGTGGTCGACGTAGTTGCCGTCGCCCTCGATGATGCCGTCTTTGGCGTTGTGCAGTTCCTGCGTGGACTGGTTCAACTCGGAGGTGTTGAACCGGTGGGTTTGCAGGCCGTGGAACAGCTCCTGTGAGAGCGTGATCTCGTCCATCTGCGGGGACTCGGTGTCCTCGGAGACGATCGCGATGCGGTCCTCGCTGGGGGAGTAGTAGCCCAGCACGGAGCCCGCGCGGTTCGACGCGAGCACGTCGATGGCGTTCTCGTCTTCGCCCACCATGAACATCGCCTCCCATTTCACGTTCTGGTGGAGGGTGCCGTTGCGCGTGACGTTCTCGTAGGAGGCCGCCGTGTCGTTGGCGAACTCCTCGCGGGAGATCACGTCGACGGGCACTGATTGGTTGAATTCGAGGCCGCGAACCACCTCGACGCGAGCCATCGACCGGTTCACGACGGTGTGCAGCTCGGAGTCGTTGAGGCCGTCGGATCTGTCGACGCTGATCGATTCGTTGTACCAGTAGCCGCCCTCCCAGCCGAGCGTGTCGGCGTCGGGGTCGTCGTAGCTAAACGATGCGTTCGCACCGGGTTGTGTCGTGGTCCCGGCCGCGTCGGTCATCTGTTCGGTTGTCGGCGCTGTCGTTGTCGGGTCCGTCGTGGCGTCGCCGGACATGCCACCCTGGCAGCCGGCCAGCACCACGAGGCACACCACTGCGACAGCGAGTAGTCGCCGTGCCATCGGCTAATCCTCGGTGTCGATCACCATAAATTCAGGTGAACAGGAAACCCGTCCCGGCGGCGTGTCGACAGGATCGCCGCGACGTGTAGGTACTTGGCCGGGGGCGGCGAACACGCGACCATGGATGTCGACCCAGCACACACCGCGGTCGTCGTCGTGGACATGCAAAACGGGTTCTGCCACCCGGACGGCAGCCTCCACGCGCCCGCGAGCGAGGACGCACTTGCGGCCGTGACGGCGCTGGTGTCGCGGGCCCGGGACGCCGGCGCGCGGATCGTATACACCAGAGACGTGCATCCGCCGGGACAGTTCGAGCGCACCACCCACTACGACGAGTTCGAGCGGTGGGGCGAACACGTGACTGCGGGGTCCTGGGACGCACAGTTACACGACGAACTCACGGTCGCGGCCGACGACCACGTGGTCGAGAAACACACCTACGACGCGTTCTACGAGACCGAACTCGACGGCTACCTGACCGCCCACGGCATCACGGAGCTGGTGTTCTGTGGGACGCTCGCGAACGTCTGCGTGCTTCACACGGCGGGCTCGGCGGGCGTCCGGGACTACCGCCCGATCCTGGCGGCCGACGCCGTCGGCTACATCGAGGCGTCACACAAGGAGTACACCCTCGATCACGCCGAGTGGCTGTTCGGCGAGGTCGCCGACCGGGCGGCGATCGCGTTCGCGTAGTCCGTCACAGCACGCCGGCGTCGGTGCCCTCCTCGGGGGAGAGCAGGTAGAGCGCGCCGACCAACGCGACGATCAACACCGCGAGTCCGATGGCGACCGACAGCGCCGCCCGCGAGGACGAGAAGTCCCCCGGTTTGAACACGATGACACGGCGGGTGACGGCGATCACGGCGGTGGCGACGACGATCCGCAGAACGCTTTGCTCGCGGGTGTACGCCACGACGGTTCGGTACACTTCCACGATGATGAACAGCAACAGGACCGTGTCGACGAGCGCGACGACCTCCCCGGCGTTGGTGATCGCCCCCGAGAGGATGAGCCCGCCGATGGTGAGTCCGAGGTCGAAGACGCCGACGGCGAACAGGAACACGAGCACGTAGGCGGCGACGATCTCGACGCCGCCGATGAGGCGCTCGGTGAGTTCGACGTGGGCTTCGACGTCCATACACAACGCCCGCGGGCCACCCGCACGAATTGCCACCCAAACTCATTCGGTATCGGCCGCGCGCGTGTCCACGGCGACGGCGACGCGGTCACCGACGGCGTGGTCGTGGCCGGGTGCAACGACCGTACACCCGAGTTCGTCGCGCCCGAGCCACAGCGACAGCCCCTGGACGGCCGTGTCGTCGACGGTCACACCGACGGTGTCCCGCCACGCGACCGTGCGCTCGCTGACCCGGTCACCGACCGCATGCCCCAGGACGGCGACGGGGTCGGCGTCGGTGGTGGCGTAGCCGGTCTCGTAGTGGGGGAGGCCGCCGTCGACGACACCACCGCCGTCGGTTGCCAGGCCGGCGTACCCGTCGCCAGGTGCCGGATGGGATGGCGCGTCGAGGCGCGCCCACGTGTCGCCGACGGCCGTAACCGTGGCCGTGCCGTCCCAGGGTGCCGGCCGCACTGCAACGTCGAGCGTGACCGGCAGCGACCCCGAGGCGCGAACGGCGTTCTGGCCGTGCTCGCGGAACCCCAGGTGGATGTGGTTGGTGACCCAGGGCGCGAAAAACCCCGACCGAACCAGGCTGCCAAGCGACTCCCCGACGGCGACCGTGTCCCCCGGGCTGACCGCGGGCTCGACGTGGAGGATGCGCGCGAGATGCGAGCCGGTGTCGATGACGATGAGGTGGTCGGTGTCGGTGGCGTACGGGCGCTGGGGGCACGCCACGGTGCGGGTGTCGACGACCGCGCCGGCGACGGGGCTGGGCGCGGCCAGCGCGCGCCCGTCGGGGCCGTCGCTGCCGTCCGGATAGAGGTCCACGGCGCAGCCGGCGTCGTGGGCGGGGTACGGGGAGTTATACCGCGACACGCGCGGGTACAGCCGCGAGAGCACGCTGCCGTCGAGGACAACCATGCGGGTGTGGTTGGAACCGAGAGGGATTACTCGGTTCGGTTCCAACCCGACCCCATGCGAGTGGTTCGAGGGCGCGCACCCGGACGAGACGCCAACACCGCCGTCACCCGCGACCTCCTGGAGTGGGTGCGGGCCAACAACGAGCCGGCGGTGCGCGTGTGGCCGCCCGGCCGCGTCGTCGCGTTCGGTCGCCGGGACGCGAACGAGGACAGCTACGCGGACGCCGTCGCGGCTGCCCGCGATCGCGAGTTCCCCACCGTGGAGCGCAGCGTCGGCGGGCGCGCGGTGGCGTACACGGAGTCCACGCTGGCGTTCGCGCGCATCACGCCGGCCGAGGACATGCGCACCGGGCTGGACGCGCGATACGACGCGATGGTGGGGGATATCATCGACGCGCTGCACGCCGTCGGGGCGACGGGAGCCAGGCCGGGCGAGCCGGCGGCGTCGTTCTGCCCGGGCGATCACTCCGTGCAGGCGGACTGCGGGAAGCTCGCGGGGGTCGCCCAGCGCGTCACCCGGGGCGCGGCGCTCACGTCGGGCGTGCTCGTGGTCGACGACCGACGGGTGATCGCGAACGTGCTCGACGCGGTGTACGGCGCGCTCGGCGCGCCGTTCGATCCCGAGTCGGTGGGCAGCGTGCGGGCCGCCGGCGGCGACCCCGCGGACGCTCGGGACGCCGTCGAGCGCGCGCTCGTCGGCGACCACGATCCCACGGTCGACGCAGTCCACAGCACTTAGGCTGGGCGGCGGCGAGTCCACAGTATGCGAGTCATCCGGGACGCAGTGCTGGCCGACGGGCGCGTCAGGGACATCCGACTGGACGGCGAGCGCATCGACGCCGTCGGGACCGCCCTCGACGGCGAACTGTTCGTGGACGCGAACGCGGACTATCGGGTGCTGCCGGGGATGATCGACGCGCACGTGCACTTCCGGCAGCCGGGCTTCGAGCACAAGGAGACGTGGGCCAGTGGGTCGCGGAGTGCGGCCGCTGGCGGCGTGACGACCGTCGTCGACCAACCGAACACCGCCCCGCCGACGGTGACCGGCGACGCCGTCGACGAGAAGGCGGCCCACGCCGCCGCCGACAGCGTCGTGGACTGGGGCGTCAACGGCGGGGTCACCGGAGAGTGGGATCCGGCGTCGCTGTTCGACCGGTCGCTGTTCGCGCTCGGGGAGGTGTTCCTCGCGGACTCCACGGGCGACATGGGGATCGACGCCGCGTTGTTCCGGGACGCCTGCCAGCGGGCGGCCAGCGAGGACGTCGTCGTCACCGTCCACGCGGAGGACGCCGACCGGTTCGACACCGCGGCGAAATCACGGAGTGACGCCGACGCGTGGAGTGCGTACCGGACGCCCGAGGCAGAGGCCGCCGCCGTCGAGCGCGCGGTCGAAGTCGGGACCGAGGCGGGCGCGACGATCCACATCGCGCACACGTCGACACCCGAAGGCGTGGACGCCGCGGCGGCCGGCGGCGCGACCTGCGAGGCGACCCCCCACCACCTCTTCCTCTCCCGTGACGACCTCGACGACCTCGGGACGTTCGGCCGCATGAACCCGCCGCTGCGAAGCGACCCCCGCCGCGAGGCGCTGTTCGAGCGGCTCGCCGACGGCCGCATCGACGTGGTGGCGACCGACCACGCCCCCCACACCCGCGCGGAGAAAGCCGCCGACATCTGGGACGCCCCCTCGGGTGTGCCAGGCGTCGAAACGGCGCTCCCGCTGTTGTTGGGGGCTGCCCACCGCGGTGAGCTGAGCTACGAACGCGTGCGTGACGTGACGGCCGCGAACCCCGCGGACGTCTTCGGCCTGGAGCGGAAGGGCCACATCGCGGCCGGCCGTGACGCCGACCTCGTGCTTGTCGATCCCGACGATGCACGGGAGATTCACGGCGACGACCTGCACTCGAACTGCGAGTGGACGCCCTTCGAGGGACACGTCGGCGTGTTCCCCGCGATGACGCTGGTCCGTGGGACGACCGTCTGGGACGGCGACACGGTGTCGGCGTTCGACGGTCGGAACGTCCGTCAGTAGCCGCTCAGACGCCGTAGGGCGCGCCCGCGATCGCTGCCCCGACCATCCCGCCAGCGCCGAACGCGATCACCAGCGCCATCGCCTGCCGCCCGCTCTCGGCGGTCCAGGTGTCGGAGACGCCGAGTTCGCGCGAGAACCCCTCGACGGCGTCCCCGGACAGCAGCACGCCCGACCACCCGATGAGACCGACGGCGAACGGGAGGGCGGCAAGCGGGAACGCGACGCCGCTCGCCTGCCGGGGGCTCACCCCGACGCCGAAGTGGAGCGCGTAGAACAGCGCGAACGCCGTGACAGCGCCGTAGCCGGCGGCCCGCGCGAACAGCCCCCAGTCGCGGCCCGCCGCCTCGACGCCCGCCTGTGACATCTCAGTCGACCGCCTCCCGCATCCGGGGGTCCAAGGCGTCACGCATGCCGTCCCCGAGGAGGTTGAATCCGAGCACGAGGATCGCGAGGAACAGCCCCGGGAACAACGACATCCACCACTTCCCGGTCAGGAGGCCGTTTGTCACGCCGTTCGAGAGCATCAGCCCCCACGACGGCATTCCGGGGGCCGCGCCGAACCCGAGAAACGACAGCGCCGCGAAGTCGATGATGGCCAGCCCGTAGTTCAGCGTCGACTGCACGGTCACGGGCGCCAGCGTGTTCGGGAACACGTGCCTGGCGAGCACTCGGGCGTCGGTCGCGCCGAGGGCTTCGGTGGCTTCGATGTACTCGTCTTCGAGCACTTTCAGCGCCGCCCCCCTGACGACGCGCGCGAACCGCGGCGTGTACACGAGCGTCAACGCGATGACGACCTTCCAGAGGCCGGCACCGAAGATGGCGACCAGCGCCAGCGCCAACAGCAACGACGGGAACGCCAACAGCACGTCCATCGTGCGCATGATGACGTTGTCCGTGAGGTCGCTGTAGTACGCCGCGATGATGCCGAGCGCCACGCCCAAGAACGTCGACGCCGCGACCGTGACGGTGCCGTACTTGATCGCGATCCAGGCCCCGTAGAGCGTGCGCTTGAAGATGTCGCGGCCGGCGGCGTCCGTGCCGAAGAGGTGTTGGGTGGCACCGCCGGAGCCGGCCCAACCGGGGGCCAACCGGTCCCCGACGGTGCCGAGGTTGGACGCGCGCAGCGCGCTCAGGTCGTAGGAAACCCGCGCGATGATCGCGACGGCGAGCATCCCCAGAATGATCGTCAGCCCGATGATTGCGAGCCGATTCGACAGCAGGTTCGAGAGGAACTGCGACGACCGCAGCCGGTCGAGCAGCGACCGGTCGGCGAGCGCGCCGTCGTCCGTGGATTGGTCGGTGTTCGTGCTCATGTGTCGTTATTGCTGGATGCGGGGGTCGAGGTAGCTGTACGTGACGTCGACGAGCAGGTTCACGAGCGTGAACAGCAACGCGAACGTCAACACTGTGCCCTGGACGAGCGGGTAGTCGTTGGCGTTGATCGCGCTGACGAGGATCGTGCCGATGCCCTCGATCCCGAAGACGGTTTCCGTGAGGACGGCCCCGCCGAGGAGGCTGCCGAACTGGATGCCGATGACCGTGATCACCGGCACCAGGGCGTTCCGGAAGCCGTGTTTCATGATCGTGATCTTCGAGCCTTGGCCTTTCGCGCGCGCCGTCCGCATGTAGTCCTGGCGCACGACTTCCAGCATCGACGACCGCATCATCCGGGAGATGAGCGCCATCGAGTAGATGCCGATGGTCGCCGCCGGCAGGACCAGATGCATGACCGCCGACACCCACGCCGAGACGTTCCCCAACAGGAGCGTGTCAACGGTGAGCATGCCGGTCAGCGGGAGCGTGACACCGAACAGCGACCAGGAGTCCGCCAGGAAGATCGTGGACTCGATGCGGCCGGACGCCGGGAACACCCCCAGGAACGTCGAGAACGCCAGGATCAACAGCGGACCCGACCAGTAGATCGGCACCGAGATCCCGGAGAGCGCGCCGATGCGACCGAAGTGGTCGGTGAGCGTGTCCTGTTCGACCGCCGAGATCACGCCCAGCGGGATGCCCAGCAGGATGCCGATGGCCTGCCCGTAGAGCGCGAGCTCGAGGGTGACCGGGATCTTGTCCGCGAGCACGCTGCGGACGGCGGTGCCCTGTGCGACCGAGTACGACTGTCCGAAGTCGAACTGGGCGGCGTCGACGAGGAACCGAGCGTACTGGACGTAGACGGGGTCGTTCAGCCCGAGTTCCTGGCGGAGTTGGATGACCTGCTGTTGGGGGGCGCGCTGCCCCAGGATGACCCGCGCGGGGTCGCCGGACGCCAAATGCAGGATCACGAAGACGAACGTCGCCACGCCGAACAACACCGGCACGAGCAACAGCAGCCGTTTCAAGATGAAGCGCTTGGAAGCCATGGATGAAGCGTGTCAGATGAGTGGCGTCAGTGTGTCAGTCGGCCGCCCGGGGCGCGGTCACGCCAGCTCGACGCGGTCGAGGAACGGCCCGCCGACCGACGTCGGCGTGTACGACTCCGCGACGACCGCCTCGTTGACGCCGCGAATGAGGTCGGCGTAGTCGAGATACACCCAGGGCGCCTGATCGTGGGCGATCTGTGAGGCCTGATGGTAATACTGCTGGCGGGCGGCGTCGTCGTAGGTCCGTTGGCCCTTGTCGACGAACTCCATGTAGTCGGTGTCGACCCACGCGGAGACGTTCGAGACGTTGTTCTTGTCCTCCCAGGCGATGTAGTTCTGGTCGGCCGGGACGTCGTCGATGTCCGTGCCGGGATGCAACAACACGTACATGAAGTTGTCCGGGTCGGCGTTGTCGGTGTACCAGCCGCTCAGGCAGGCGTCGTGGCGGCCGTCGTACGTGTACTCCAGGTACGCGCTGAACTGCGAGAACTGATTGATCTCGACGTCCACGCCGATCTCGGCGAGGTCGGATTTCACCTGGGTCGCGGTCTGGATCGGGTTGGGGTTGTAGCCCCGCGGGTTCGAGAACGTCGCAAGCTCGAAGGACAGATCGGTGACGCCGGCGTCCGCGAGCATCGACTCGGCCTGCTGGGGGTCGTGGGGGTACGAGTCGATGTCGTCGTTGTGCCCCAACACGTCCGGCGGAAGGGGCTGGTTGGCGGACGCGGCGAACCCCTGGTAGATCGAATCGACGATCTCGTCGCGGTTGATCGCCATGGAGATGGCGCGCTTGACCAGTGGGTCGCGGAACGCCGGTTTGCGGTCGTGGTTGAACGCCATGTAGCCGACGTTGATGCCGTTTTTCTGCCGGACGGTCGCCGAGTCCGCGGACGAGACCTTCTGGATGGACTGGGCGTCGAGGTTGTCCGTGATGTGGGCGTCACCGTTGATCAGCCCCTGGGCGCGGGTCTGGTTGGAGCCGGTGGTTTTGAAGATGACCGCGCTGACGCTTGGGGCCCCACCCCAGTAGTCGTCGAAGGCAGTGAGCCGGACGCGCTGGGTTTCGTTGTCGAGTTGGTCGAACTCGAAGGGGCCGGTGCCCACGGGGTCGGTGCCCAACTCCGGCTGGGCGTCGGCACCCAGGCTCTCGATCTGGTCGCGGGAGAGGATCGCGGCCGCGAAGATCGCGAGGTTCCGGAGGAACGGCGCGTACTGCTGGGTGAGATCGATCGTGACCTCGTAGTCGCCGGTTGCCTCGACGCTGTCGACCCAGTCGCCGAACGTGATCGAGGCGTACCCGGAGCGGTCCGACCCCAGGTAGTAGTCGTACTCGTCGTCGATGAACCGGCGGATCGTCGCCTTCACGTCGGTCGCCGTGAGGTCAGCGCCGGAGTGGAAGGTGGCGTCCTCACGGAGGGTGAGGGTGGCGGTTGTTCCATCGAGCGTCCAGTCGTCGGCGAGGCCGCTCGTGAGCTCGCCGCTGGTGCCCGGTTTGAACTGGATCAGGGTGTCGAAGATCTGGTTGGTGACTTTCGACACTTCCCCGCTGGTTGTCTGCTGGGGGTCGTAGTTCTGTGGGTGGTCACCCCGTGAGTACACGAGCTCGTCGCCACCACCGTCGCCGCCTCCCCCTGAGTCGGTGCAGCCGGCCGTCGAAGTCGCCACAACAGTCGCCGCACCGGCGGCTTTCAGGAAGCCACGGCGGCTCACGGTATCGTCTGACATACGACTGTATGGCACGATGGCGTACTTAAACATATCGGAGCGCGCCGCTCGGCGAATCACCCGACGACAGCGGACCGCGAGTTACGCCGAGCCCGCGTCGTCGTAGAGATGGCAGGCGACCGGCTGCTGGTCGCCCGAGAGCCCCGGCTCAGTGCGTTCACAGGGGCTCTCGAAGGTGGCCGCGAGCGCGTCCTCGGCGGCGTCCCAGTCGGCCCTGGCGAGCGCGTCGAACGCGGTCGCGACGACCTCGCGGGCGTCGCCACTGGGTTCCGTATCGAACTCGCGGTCCCAGAGCACGTCCACGAACGCCGCGCGGTCGGCCGCCCGCCCACCATCGGACGGCACGCCGGCGGCCGCGCCGTCGGGCGACGAGGCCGCTGCGGCGTCGGCCCAGACCGCGTCCAGTGGGATGTCGCGGTCGGCGACGGACTCCCGGAAGTCCATCACCGCGCGGAACGCGTCCTGCTCGATGTCGAGATCCGCGGGCGGGATCACCGACGGACACCGCGTCCGGAACCGGCACCCCGAGGGCGGGTCGATCGGACTGGGCACGTCGCCCTCCAGGATGATGCGGTCGTCGGTGGTCGCCAGCGGGTCCGGGTCGGGAATCGAGGAGAGCAGCGACTTCGTGTACGGGTGTTTCGGGGTCGAGAACAGCTGTGCCGTCTGCGCCGTTTCGACGATCTTGCCCAGGTACATCACGGCGATCCGGTCGCAGATGTGGCGCACGACCGAGAGGTCGTGGGCGATGAACAGGTACGTGAGATCGAACTCGTCTTGGAGGTCCTCCAGGAGGTTGAGGATCTGTGCTTGCACCGAGACGTCCAGCGCGGACACCGGCTCGTCGGCGACGATGAAATCCGGGTCGACGGCCAGTGCCCGAGCGATCCCGACGCGCTGGCGCTGCCCCCCGGAGAGTTCGTGGGGATACCGGTCGTACTGTGACGGGTCGAGACCGACGGCATCCATGAGATCGATCACGCGGTCGCGGCGCGCCTGCCGGGTGGACTGCGCGCCGGGGTTCGCGGGGAGGTCATGGATCTGGAGGGGTTCGAGAATGGTGTCCCCGATCGACTGGCGTGGGTCAAGCGACGACAACGGATCCTGAAAGATCATCTGCATGTCCGTGCGCGTCGCGCGCAGCTCGTCGTCGCCGAGGTCGGTGACGTCGTCGCCGGCGAACACCACCCTGCCGTCGGTGGGCTCCACCAACCGGAGGATCGACCGCCCGGTGGTTGATTTCCCGCAGCCGGACTCCCCGACGAGCCCGAGCGTTTCGCCCTCGTAGACGTCGAGATCGACCCCGTCGACGGCCTTCACCGGCTCCTGGTCGCCGCCCAGCACCGAGTCCAGCCAGCCGTCCGCCCGCGAGAAATGCTTCTGGAGCCCGCGCGAGGACAGCAACGGCTCCCCGTCGAACGACGCCGACGCCGCGGTGACGGCGCCGTCGTCCACGCCGTAGGCGTCGGTGTCGAACGACTCCTCGACGCATTTCGACCGGTGGGATACGTCGTCGGGCCCGTGTTCCATGTACGGGATGTCGTCGCCGACGCAGGCGTCGCTGGCCCACGGACACCGCGCCTCGAAGTGACACCCCGAGGGCAGGTCGATGAGATCCGGGACGTTCCCCTCGATGGGGTGGAGGCGGTCGGCGTCGTCGCGGGGAATCGACTCCAAGAGCGCGTACGTGTAGGGGTGGCTGGGGTTGTGGAAGATCTCCTCGACGGGCCCCTCTTCGACGATCTCGCCGGCGTACATCACGGCCACGCGATCACACGTCTCGGCGACGACGCCGAGGTCGTGGGTGATGAACAGCACGGACATCCCGAACTCGTCCTGGAGGTCGCTGATGCGGTCCAGGATCTGGGCCTGAATCGTGACGTCGAGGGCGGTCGTGGGTTCGTCGGCGATGAGCAGCCGGGGGCGACACGCCAGCGCGATGGCGATGAGCACGCGCTGGCGCATCCCGCCGGAGAACTCGTGGGGGTACTCGTCGAGGCGCGTCTCCGGCTCCGGGATGCCCACCGCGTCCAGCACGTCGACGACGTCGGCGACCACTTGCTCGTCGGTGTCGCCCCGCGAGATCGCCGCCCGGAGGCCGTTCAGCCACGAGTCAGTGGGCTGTTCGCCGTAGCGATGGAGGCGGAGGCTCTCGGCGACCTGTTCGCCGACGGTGAGCGACGGGTTCAGCGACGTCATCGGGTCCTGGAAGATCATGCCCATCTCGCCGCCGCGGAGATCCCGCATGGCGCGCTCGGGGGCGGCAGTGAGGTCGACGCGCGCATCCGTGAGTCGGACGTGCGCAGCGCCGTCCGGCCGGTCGCGGAGCACGTCCAGGGGGTCGGCGGAGGCGTCGACGTCGGGATCGTCGGTGTCCACGGTGGCGGCGGTGAAGAACACGAAGCCATCGAGGGCGTCCAGGACGGCCGCGTCCAACTCGTCGCCGATGGCCCTGGTGTCGTCGTCGGGGCCGGAGGCGTCGATTCGGTCGGCGAACTCGTGGAGTCGTGGACCGAGGCCGCCGGGGTCGGCTTCGAGGTCGGCGGCGATCCCGCGGAGCTCGCGTGGGGCCGCGTCGACGGCGTCGTCGCCACAGAGATCGGCCGCGAGCTCGCGGCACGCGGACACGACGGCGAACGGATAGGTGGCGGCCGCGTCCGCGTGGGCCGCGAGCACCCTGGCGGCGATGTCGGGGTCGGTGATCGTGACCCCGCCGCCGACAACGTCCCCCGGGTCGTCGACGAGTTGCATCGCGGACAGCGCGGTGACGCTCTTCCCGGAGCCGCTCTCCCCGACCAGTCCGACCGTTTCCCCGTCACTGATGTCCAGATCGACCCCGTCGACGGCCTTCACCGCGCCCCGGTCGGTGTCGAACTGGGTGCGGAGATTCGAGAGAGAGAGGATGTCACTCATTGGCCGCCAACTGTGTGAAGCGGAGGCATATAGCTTCCGCCAGACACCGAGACGGAAGCGTTTTGCGTGTGGGGTTTCGTCTCACACGCAGACCCACCGCCAATGCCACCACACGACACCAGCGACGCCGGCGCGTCCCCGTCGGCCGCAGCCGACCCCCCATCAAGCTGGGACGCGCTCATGGATGACATGGCCGCGATCGCCGACGACTACCGCGATCGTGGCTGGAGCGCCCACGAACTCCACCCGGGCGATATCAACGTCTCCGCGCCCACGGACGACGCCGCCGGGCGCGGCGGCATCGAGTTGCTGGTGCCGGACAACGAGTTCGAGCCCGTGGCGGCCGCATTCGACGCCGCCGACGGCTTCGACACCACGCGCGTGTTCCGCGCGGACACCAGCGGCACGGTGTTCTTCGTCGCCGCCGTGGAGGCGGCGGCCACGGAGACCGCCGTCCTGGTGCCCGCCTACTACAGTCCACCCGAACACGAGTCGTTCACGACACACCTGCGCTCGGCGGCGGGCAGCGTGCGCCTCCACGTCCGCCCGCTCGACGAGCGCCGCGTCCTCACGTTCGCACACGACGCCCCCGAGCTGTTGCTCCCCGACGGGGGCTAACCACCGTGCTCGATCGTGTGCCCGCAGTTCGGGCACTCGACGCCGTCGTGGCGGAGCGCATCACTTGCCGCGCGCACGTCGCGCATCACCGACGAGATCCGCTCCTCGGCCGCGAGCTCGTCGTCGACCGCGAGGTCGACGCCTTCGACCTCCAGGAGGAATTTCGCGACCTCCGTCACCTCGTACATCAGGTCGTCGAGTTCGTCCGCGGTGAAGAAATCACACATCGCCCCGTAGAGGAACGTCGCACCCGCTAGCTCGACTTTCTCCTCGAAGGACGCGCGCGCCTGGTTGACCGCCTGCGGGCTGTACGTGTCGGTCATGAACGACACGAGGTCCGGGAGGTTGCGTCCGATCTTCGTCATCTCGACGCCGGTCTCCGTGCGGAAGTCCGCGCACAGCCGCGCGATCGCCCACTCGCGGGCGGTGATGTACGTGCGCTCCCGGAGGAAGTCGTTGACGCGGTCGTACTGCGCGCCGTCCATCTTCGAGAAGCGGTCGTAGGTCCGCACGTCGGCGGGCGGCTCCGTGGTGTCGGACTCGCCGTCGCCGTGGTCGACGGGCACGGCCACCGGTTCGGCGTCCCACTCGTCTGGTGACGGCCGCTGATCTGGCATACTGGTCCGGGTTTGCTGTGGTTCGCGCAAAAACGTGTCGCCGTCACCGACCGGTCGGAGTGCCGAACGTTTTTGATGAGGGATGGTGACACTCACGATATGAAAGTGCTGGTCGGGATTGGGGGTGCAGACGACTCGCTGGTTGCGCTCGAAGAGAGCGTGCGCCGGGCCGTCGACACCGGGGACTCGCTGACCGTCGGTGTGGTCGCGAACCCGGAGAGCAACCGGGATCCAAGCGCGCTCGTCGACGCCGCGACCGCGGCGCTGGCCGACGCCGGGCTCCCGACGGACGTGCGGGAGCTGTCCGGCGATCCGGGGAGTGCGTTGGTCGAGGTGGCCGAATCGGAGGATTTCGACCAGATCGTGCTGGGCGGCGGGAAGCGGAGCCCGATGGGGAAGATCAAGCTCGGCCACATCGCCGAGTTCGTGTTGTTGAACTCCCGAACCTCGGTGAAGCTGGTGCGTGACGATGCCGGGTGAGCGCGTCTACCCGGAGGACGCCGCCGGCTCGTTCCCGACACCACCGCTCCGGATCACCGACAGCGACGGCCGCGAGATCACCGTGGACGCGTTCACGGGCGACGCCGACGCGGAGATCGACGCGCTCGTCGCGATGTACGACGACTTCGACCCGGAGGATCGCGCACAGGGCGTGCCGCCGGTCGGTGAGTCGCGCATCCGGGAGTGGGTTGCCAGCCTCCTCGAGCAGGACGGGTTCGACGTGGTGGCGTGGCACGGCGAGGAGATCGCGGGTCACGCCACGCTCGTCCCGGACGACGACGCGACCTACGAGCTGGCGATCTTCGTCCACCAGACCTACCAGGGCGCCGGCATCGGAACCGAGCTCATCAACGCCCTGCTGGGGCACGCGCAAGCGAGCGGCGCGGCGCTCGTGTGGCTGAGCGTGGAGCGCTGGAACCGGCCGGCGGTCGCGCTCTACGAGAAAGTCGGCTTCGAGACGGCGTCCGCCGAGAGCTTCGAGATGGAGATGGCGATCCGGCTGAACGACGACACCGGGTAGCCGGTCGGGGCGGCTCAGACGGACAACACGGGTTGGCTGGCGTACAACAGGACGTACTCGGCGGCCCGCTCTAGGACGTCCCCGGTCTCCTCGCGCATCCCCTCGCGGGGGATCACGACGAAGTCGGCGTCGATGTCGGCGGCCGCGTCGAGGATCACGCTGCCGGGGTGTTGGCGCTTGCGCGAGGTCGAAAAGCCGTACGCGATCGAGGAGTCGACGGCGACGCCGTCCGGGGCGAGGGCTGCGATCTCGTTGAGGAACGTGTTCGTGCCCGCAGCCACGTCGTCTTCGGCGACGTCACCGGTTCCGATGGCGCGGGTCACCGTCTCCCCGAGCACGTACAACGCGTGAGCGTCGGCGTCGTACCGGTCGGCGACCGTAACAGCGTACTCGGCGGCTGTGACCGAGGCGTCCGTGCCATCAACGGGGGCGAGCACGGTGTCGACGGTGAGGGGCATACGTGAGCGTGCGCCGTCGGGGTACTAAAGCGCTCCGCGTGAGGGTTTAAGATGCCCCGCGGGAAACACACGGCCATGATAGACACGGTTGTCATCGCGACCGACGGCTCGGAGAGCGTCGGGCGCGCTGTCGACGTGGCCCTGGACGTGGCGGCGCGGTTCGACGCCGCCGTCCACGCGCTCTACGTGCTGGAGGCGAGCGACGTGGAGTCGGCCCCCGACGAGGTCAGAACGGACATGCGGGACGCCCTCGAAGAGCGCGGCAAGGACGCCGTCAGCGCGGTTGCCGACCGCGCCGACGTGTCCGTGACGACCGCCGTCCGCGCGGGGCGGCCGCCCGCGGAGATCAGCCAGTACGCCCGCGACGTGGACGCCGACGCGGTCGCAACCGGCACCCGGGGCCGGCACGGCGAGAACCGGTTTCTCATCGGGAGCGTGGCCGAGCGCGTCGTTCGCACCTGCCCGGTCCCGGTGTTGACCGTTCGGCAGCTGGCGGACACCGACGCCGAGCAGACGACCGCGTAATCGCCGCCACAGCGCGCCCTAACCGCGGGGTTCTTCACCAGCCCACCCCAGGCTGGTGTATGGAAGACTGGGTCATCGACGACGAGGACCTGTCCCTGGAACGCAAGAGCCTGCTCCCCGGACGCGGGTTTTTCGTGCCCGACGACATCCACGAGGCACGGAAAGACGACGCGGTCCGCGAGCGCGTCGAGGGCGCCGACGTGATCGTGGTCGCGGACCCCGACGCCGACGGCCTGGCGTGCGCCGCCATCCTGCGGGAGGTCTACGGCGACGCCGCGCTCATCCCCGCCGGCCCCCACGAGATCGAGGACGGACTGCGGCGTGCCGTCGAGTACGGCAACGAGGACTGCCGGCTGTTCGTCTGCGACGTCTGCCCCGACCGCTTCGAGTACGTCGAGACCGAGCTCGCGGACGCCACCGAGCACGCAAGCGAGCTGCGGTGGTTCGACCACCACCAGTGGACCGCTGAGACGGCGGCCGCCGTCCGGGACGCGGGCGTCGACCTCGTGGTCGGCGACTCCGAGGAGGAATGCACCGCCGACGTCACGGTTCGCAGCCTCGACGCCGACATCCCCGAGCGCTTCCGCGAGCTCGCCGAAGTCACCCGCGACCACGACCTCTGGCTGAAAGACGACGACCGCAGCGACGACCTCGCTGACTACTCCTACTGGGCGGACACCGACGAGTACATGGACACCATCCAGGAGTACGGCGCGGACTTCCCCGACGACGTGCTGGCGTACATCGAGCAGCGCCGCGTGGAGAAACACGAACTCATCGAGCGCGCGGTCGACCGCGCGTCGATGAAGCAGATCGACGAGTGGACCGTCGGGGTCACGTACGGCCGGTGTTCGCAGAACGAGGTCGCCGAGGCGCTCCGCGAGCAAGGCGCTGACGCCGCCGTCGTCGTCAAACCCTCCGGGAGCGCGAGCATCCGCGGCACGGAGACGTTCGAGCGCGCCCACGAGGTCGCCGGGCAGGTGAACGGCGGCGGCCACCCGAAGGCCGCGGGCTGCAAGCCCGACATCTACGACGACATGCTTGACTACGCGGCCCACTGGACGAGCCAGGGCACGACCGCAAAGCAGGTCATCCTCGACGCGTTCCGCGCGCTCCCCGACGAGCCGGCCGACGCCGAGTAGCTGTCGGGGCGTTTTTCGGCGCCGCCGCCGTCCGCTCAGGCATGAGTCTGGACTTCGACGCCGATACCCCCGTCGTGGGGATGGTACACCTCTCCCCCCTGCCGGGCGCGCCCGGGTACGACGACGGCAACCGCCCAGCCATCCGTGACGCCGCGCTCCGGGACGCCAGCCGCCTCGAAGCGGGTGGTGTCGACGCCCTCCTCGTGGAGAACTTCGGAGACGCACCCTTTTACCCCGACGACGTGCCGAAGCACGTCGTGGCGTCGATGGCGGCGCTCGTCCGTGACATCACCCGAGAGACCGAGGTTCCGGTCGGCGTCAACGTGCTGCGCAACGACGCCGAAGCGGCGGTCTCGATCGCCGCCGCCACGGACGCCGACTTCGTGCGCGTGAACGTCCACACCGGCGCGCGACTCACCGATCAAGGCGTCGTGGACGGCCAGGCCGCCGAAACAGTCCGTCTCCGGGACCGCCTGGACGCCGCCGGGGTCTCGATGCTCGCCGACATCGACGTGAAACACTCCGCGGCGCTGGCCGAGCGCCCGCTGAGCGAGGGTGTCGCCGAGCTGCTGGAGCGCGGCCACGCCGACGGCGTGATCGCCAGCGGCGCGGGCACCGGCCACGCCACCGACCACGACCACCTCCAGGCGGTCGTCGACGCGCGGGACCGCCTGGACGCCGACGCCCCCGTCTTCGTCGGCAGCGGCGTCACCCAGGAGACGGTGGGCGCCACGCTGGACCTCGCGGACGGCGCGATCGTCGGCACCGCGCTCAAGGAGAACGGCGAGACGACCGCGCCCGTCGACGGCGACCGCGTCCGGGCACTCGTGGACGCGGCCCGCTAATCCGGGAGGTCGCTGGGGCTCGCCAGCCCGCCGCGCGCACCCTCGCGGGTGCAGTTCTGTGCGGCGGCTGCCGCGGCGATCCGGCCCGCGTCACGAACGCCGGCGTCGCCGAGGACCCACGCGTGAACCAGCGCCGCAGTGAACGCGTCCCCGGCGCCGGTCGTGTCGGTCACGTCGACGGCACGGGCCGGCGCGTGAACGGTGGTCGCGGGCGTCGCGAGAAACGCCCCGTCGCTCCCGTCGGTGACAGCGACCCGGGACGCCCCCATGGCGGCGAACTCACTGGCCGCGCGCTCCGGGCCGACGCCCACATGGGAGTCGGCGGCGCCCGCGTTCGCAACGAACAGATCAGCCGTCGCCGCAGCGGCGTCGACGGTGTCGGCTGCCGCCCCGCGGCCGTCGAGCTCGGCGCGTGGCCCCGCGAGGTCGAACGCCAGCGCCGACACCGCCCCACTGCGGCGCAGCGCCACGAGATCGCGGACCACGCCGTCGGGCGCGTACGCGCTCGTGAACACGCAGTCGGCCGCCCGGAGGGCGTCCCGATCGCTGCTCGTGAGCGCCACCCCCGGGACGGCGTCCCCACCGGCGACGATCATGCGATTGCCCTCCGGGCCACGAAGCACGAGCGCGTACGACGTGGCGTCGTCGCCGCGCCGAACCCGGGTGGCGTCGACGCCCCACTCGGCCAGCGACGCGCGCACCCGATCCCCGGCGTCGTCGCGGCCGACCCGGGACACCACCGCGGCGTCGTGATCGAGGGCGGCAAGCGCGCACGCGACGTTGGCAGCGACACCGCCCGCGCGCTCGGTGTAGTCCCGGACGAACGCGCCGCCGTCGGGAGCCGGGAGGTTCGACAGCCCGTACACGCGATCGAGCACCGCGCTTCCAACGGCGACAACAGCGGCCATGCGGACCTACTGGTCGTGGGCTCCCGCGAGCCACTTGTCCGAGTACGCCGTCCCACACGAACAGTAGGCGTACGCGTGGATCACGTCGCCGTCGGCGTAGAGCCCACCCACCTCCTCGTTTTGGGCCTCCGCGAACGAGAACACGAACTGAAGGGTGTGATCCTCGCCCGGCCCGTCGACGGCGTTCGGACAGCGCCCGTCGACGAGCGCGGCGTCGACGTCACCGGGCGTCTGCATCGCTGTCGATCCGAACTCCATGGCCTGCATGCCGGTCAGCGTCTCGAAGACGCTGCGGCCGGACTCCCCGTCGACGACGAGCACGACGCCCGGCGTGTCCGGCTGGGCGCCCCGGATGTCGGCGACGCGCTCGGCGTCGGCGCGGTCGGCCAGCGTCTCAGCGTCGGACACGTACGACTCCGCGAGATACAGCGCGACGTGGTCGGTGCGGTCGCCCGCAAGATAGGCGTCGTAGTCGCTCACGCGCCAGGATACACGATGACCGCGAAAAAGCGTGGCGTTGTTACTCGTCGTCGCCGTCAGCGCCCAGCAGCTCCGCGACAGGCTCCTCGCCGTGTTCGGCGATCGCGACGTTGAGCTGCGCGACAGCCTCCGAGACTTCCTTCCCGCGGACGGTGACCCGCTTGCGCTCGCCGTCCTCGTCGGGGTTGAATCCAGCGCCCCCCTCCAGCAGGACTTCCATGAGGTCGCTGCCGTCGACGTCCTCCCGCATCGGCCGGCCGGCGTCGTCGCTGCCGCCCGTGATTTCGACGGTGTACCCCTCAAGGCCGACGGCACCGCCATCAACCGCAGCGCCGATCTCGCGACCGATGAATCGGTTCGCGTCCTGTCCGTCAACCTCGAATTGGTAGGTGCGTCCCGACTCGGGGTCGGCGACGGCGACCTGGAACGTAGCCATGCGTGCAACCAGTCCGGCGTGATTCAAAAACCCGTCGAAGCCGCCCAGGAGCGACGCTAACGGGGTTCAGACACACTGCCGGGGGATCACCCCGAGAAGCGGCCGGTGAAACGCACCGGTCGTGTCGCGCCGCGGCGGCGCAAACGACACCACGACGCCCGTCGGAGCAGCTTAGAACGGGTAGTCGCGGGTCTCGCGCTGAATGCTCACCCACTTCTCCTGGGTGAACTCGTTGAGGACGTACTCGCCGTTGTACCGGCCGAGCCCGGAGTTCTTGTACCCGCCGAAGGGAAGGTGGGGCTCCTGGTTGACGGGCTGATCGTTGATGTGGATCATGCCGGTGTCGATGCGGTCGGCGATGTCACGCGCCCGACCGGTGTCGCCCGCGTGCACGCTGCCCGAAAGCCCGTACTCGGTGCTGTTTGCGATCTCCACGGCTTCGTCGTCGTCGGAGAACGGGATCACCGGCGCGACCGGCCCGAAGTGCTCGTTGCACGCCGCCGCCATGTCGTTGGTGGCGTCCGAGAGCACGGTCGGCTCGACGACGAGGCCGTCGTGGTCCCCGCCGGTCTCGAGCGTCGCGCCCGCGTCGACAGTCCGCTCGATGTAGTCCAGGATCTGATCGCGCTGGCTCTCGTCGATGATCGGGCCAACGACCGTGTCGGCGTCGTGGGCCGTCCCGGTCGGCAACGCGGCCGCACGCTCCGTGAGGCGCTCGACGTACTCGTCGTAGACGTCCTCGTGGACGACGTGGCGGTTGATCGAGATGCAGATCTGCCCGGAGTGCAGGAACGATCCGAAAACCCCGCTGTCCACGGCGTCGTCGAGGTCCGCGTCCTCCGTGACGATGTGGACGTTGTTCCCACCGAGCTCCATCGCCGGCAGCGCGAGGTTCTCGCCCGCCGTCGCGGCGACCTGGCGGCCGATCGCGGTCGACCCAGTGAACGAGATCACGTCGGCGTGGGGGTGACCGGCGATCCGGTCACCGATCTCGCTGCCCTTCCCCGTGACGACGTTGAACACGCCCTCGGGCAGCCCCGCAGCCTCGAACACCTTCGCGATGAGCAGGCCGCCGGTCACCGGCGTGTTCGACGCCGGCTTGAGCACGACGCTGTTGCCGGCCGCAACCGCCGGCGCGACCGCGCGGATCGAGAGGTTCAGCGGGAAGTTCCACGGCGAGATGATCCCCACAACGCCCTGTGGCTCACGCACCACGATGTTCTCCTTGCCCTCGACCACGGACTGCTTGTGGTCGCCGTTCATCCGCGTCGGGAACGACGCCGCCTCGTCGGTGATCCCGACCGACGCCTCGAATTCGGCCGCGCCCTTCGTGTACGTGGTTCCGGACTCCGTCGCCAGCAGGTCGACGACCTCGTCGCGATGGGATGCGAGGATCTCGCTCGCCGCCGCAACGATGCGCGCACGCTCCTGGGGCGGCGTGTCAGCCCACTCCGTCTGTGCGTCCGCGGCGGCCTCGTAGGCGGCGTCGACGTCGTCAGTCGTCCCGGCTGGGATCTCAGTGAACAGCTCGCGTGTCGATGGGTCATCGACTTCGAGCGTCCCCCGATCTCCCGGCGGGACGTACTCACCGTCGATGTACTGTACGTTCCAGTCGACGTCACCGAAGTCAAGGTCGGACATCAACGTGTAATTGGGGACGAGCCACCCTAACCCTTGGCCCCGCGGCGGATACCGAGTGTTGAAGCGCGAACCACACTTCGACCCACCGACGCACCCAAGCAGCGCCCGACGATACACTCCCACGATGGACCTTCGGTTCCTCGGCGGCGCACGCGAAGTCGGCCGGAGTGCCCTGCTCGTCGACGAGTCCCTCCTGCTTGACTTCGGGACGAAGGCCGACACACCACCCCAGTTCCCGGTGTCGACACCCACGCCGGACGCCGTCGTGGCGAGCCACGGCCACCTCGACCACGTCGGCACGATCCCCGCACTGCTCTCCGGCACGCACAGGCCCCCGATCCACTGGACGCCACCGACGTACGAGCTCGCGCTCACACTCGCGCGCGACACCCTGAATCTCCACGGCGGAACGTACCACTGCCCGTTCATCGAGAACGACATCAAGCGCGTCACGGAGGTCTCCCGCACCCACGGGTACGGCGTCCCCTTCGACGCCGCAGGCTACGAAGTCACGTTCTACAACGCGGGCCACGTTCCGGGCAGCGCGCACGTCCTCGTTGACGACGGCGACACCCGGCTGCTCTACACGGGGGATTTCCACACGACCGATCAACGCCTCGTCTCGGGGACGACCGCACGCCCCGAGGCCGACGTGGTCGTCTGTGAAAGCACGTACAGTGACGTGACCCACGACGACCGGGACAGCGTCGAGACGCGGTTCGCGGAGAGCGTCAAGACGACGCTGTGGGAGGGGGGCACGGTCGTCGTCCCGGCGTTCGCCATCGGACGCACCCAGGAGCTGCTGCTCGTCTGTGACGCCCACGACATCCCCTGTTACGTCGACGGGATGGGGAAACGAGTCACCGAGATGCTCCTCCGATACCCCGGGTTCGTCCGTGACGGCGATGCGCTCCGGCGCGCGAAGTCCCACGCCAGGTTCGTGACGGGCCGGGACGGACAACGCAAACGCATCGCTGACCAGCAAGCTGCGATCGTCACGACCAGCGGTATGCTGTCTGGCGGTCCCGCGATGACGTACATCCCCGAGATCCGATCGAACCCCGTCAACAAGATCGCGATGACCGGCTATCAGGTCGCCGGCACCCCGGGGCGGTCGCTCATCGACTCGGGGCGCGCGGAGATCGACGGCCGAGTGCTGCCCGTGAGCGCGCAGGTCGAACAGTACGACTTCTCCGCGCACGCCGACCACGCCGGCCTGCGCGCCTTCCTCGACGACTACCGGGACGCCACCGTGCTCGTGAACCACGGCGACGACTGTGCGGCGTTCGCGGACGCCCTCCGTGACGCAGGGTTCACCGCGCGTGCCCCCGAACGGGACGACACCTGTCCGGTCTGACGACCACTAAGAACGCCGAGCATAGGCTTAACTTGCGGCCACGCATACCCCGCAGACATGACCGACGATCAACACGACGCCAGCGAAGAACGCGCGCACCTCGACGACGTCGAGGACGGCGCTGGCTGCACGGAGATCTGGGAACGGCTCTCCGGTCACCGGGCGGACGCCACCGAGCCCGACCGCTGATCCGCCACAGATGGTAAACGTTTAACCGCACCACGCCCTCACGTGTACTCGTGGGCCGATAGCTCAGCCCGGCAGAGCGTCTGGCTTTTAACCAGACGGTCGAGGGTTCAAATCCCTCTCGGCCCGTTCGACCGCTGTTCTCCGTAACCGATTCAGTTCGCGCGCGTCAGCCACGCCACACCCACACCAACTGCGATCGCGGCGACGGCCCCACTGATCTGGAACGCTGTCACCGCACCACCGGGACCGTACTGCCACGGCATCCCGACGAGCGTCGCTGCGCCGACCAGCGCAACGAACGCCCCGACACTAACTCCCAGAACATCTAGCGTGTCTGCAGCGCCGTTCATACCGACCCAGTCACCACCGATTAGGTTAACCCTGACGGATCGCCGCCCTCAGTACCGCGACGGGAGGAACGAGAACATGACCAGCAACACCGCGGCCGCGCCGGAGAAGATCGTAACCCCACGCAGTCCGTCCATGCGCTCGGCGAAATACTCCTGTGCCTCCACATCGCTCGCGTAATCCTCGTGATCGGTCGTCAACTCAAGCACAGGCTCGCCGCTGGACCCCGACTCGATGTACGCCGTATACTCGGTGTCCTGCACCTCAGTGGTCTCGCCACTGCCGAACTCCAGCTCGTTCGTCCGCGGCGCGAACCACTCGACGGTCACCGCTGACTCCGACACCGACGCCACCGCGGTCTCGTTGTCGTTGCCATCGTAGGTGACCGCGTCACCGACGCTGAACGCCAAGACGTCCTGCTCGGGGAGATACTCCTCGCGGGGCACGAGCGTCTGCGTCTCCCCCTCGGGCACGATCACGTACGTGGTCCCGTTGCGCTCGACGGTCGGCCGATCGACCGACTGCACCTCCCGCAGCTCGAACGCCCCCACGGACGCGTTCGTCACACGCACCGAATAGTTCTGCCCGGACACCGCCACCGAATCGTTTGCACTCCACGTCGCCGTGTATCGCGCCGATTCGTTCTCCCACGTCGCTGTCGCGGACTGCGCGGACACCTCCGAGAACGTATACTCGGTCCCCGACATCACGCGCTGCTCGCCCTGCGTGATGCTGTACTCCGGATCATCCAGCGACA
This sequence comes from Halobacterium sp. GSL-19, assembly GCF_016917855.1. Taxonomy (NCBI): domain Archaea; kingdom Methanobacteriati; phylum Methanobacteriota; class Halobacteria; order Halobacteriales; family Halobacteriaceae; genus Halobacterium; species Halobacterium sp. GSL-19. The sequence goes on along the minus strand of NZ_CP070377.1, from coordinate 1,856,475 downwards.
CGGACGGCTGCTCTGCCGCCCCAAGTAACGTGTACGACCCCACCGCAAACACAAGGAAAATCGCGACGGATACCACCGCAGCACGTCGTTGCATACTCGAACCCTTGGGAGGGGTGCGTATAATCGTTACTTTCCACGGCCACAACGAGCAACCCCACGCGCGGGCCGAACACCCCGGGTATAGCCACCCGATTCACCGCTCCACGACCACTGCCGACTGTGTTGCCACTCGAACCGTCACTCGCTGCTGAAAAGCCAAGGGCCGGATTTGAACCGGCGATGAGCGGCTCTGCAGGCCGCCGCGTTAGGCCGAACTCTGCCACCTTGGCACACGACTACGTACCGGTGTCCCGCCAATAAACGTAGCGGTCTCCAGTCAAAACTGCAAAAAGCCCCGAACAGCACCGCTGCTGTTCGAAGCATGAATGAGAGTATGAATAGTAGGCGGCGAACCGGATTTCCCAGAGGCTCGCGCACTCCAGTACTGACCGGAACGCAGGCGGGCTTATCTTCCGTGTTCGGGATGGGTACGGGAGTAACCCCACCGCTATGGCCGCCTTAATACCGACCAACGGAATCGAACCGTTGTACGCCGACGTCGGCGGACGTCCGTATGTAAGTGCAATCCAGTAAACGCCTGGACTCGACCACGTATGTGGTGAGTGCATGAGTGTGTGGCATTGACCTGTTAGTGCTCGCGGGCTAAACGTCTCGTTGCCTCGACGCGTACACCCCAAGTCTATCGAACTCGTCTTCTACGAGCGGTCTCAGTGGTGCTTCTTTTCCAGGTGGGTTTCGAGCTTAGATGCATTCAGCTCTTACCCCGTGGTGCGTAGCTGCTCGGCACATGCCCTCTCGGACAACCGATACACCAGTGGCACCCGTTCGTAGTTCCTCTCGTACTATACGAACGTTCCTGTCAAGCACCAAAACACCCCCAATAGATAGCAGCCGACCTGTCTCACGACGGTCTAAACCCAGCTCACGACCTCCTTTAATAGGCGAACAACCTCACCCTTGCCCGCTTCTGCACGGGCAGGATGGAGGGAACCGACATCGAGGTAGCAAGCCACTCGGTCGATATGTGCTCTTGCGAGTGACGACTCTGTTATCCCTAAGGTAGCTTTTCTGTCAGCAATTGGCCGCATCAAGCAGCCTAATTGGTTCGCTAGACCACGCTTTCGCGTCAGCGTCCCTCGTTGTGTAGGACACTGTCAGCCTATCTTATGCTCTTGCACTCTTCGCCGAGTCTCTGACTCGGCTGAGATAGGCTTAGGGCGCGCTCGATATCTTTTCAAGCGCGTACCGCCCCAGTCAAACTGCCCGGCTACCGGTGTCCTCCTCCCGGAGTGAGGGTCACAGTCACTGACGGGTAGTGTTTCATGTGTGACTCGGTGGCGTGCTAGCGCACGTACCTGTGTAACGTCTCCTACCTACTCTGCACATCAGCGACCGTGTCCCAGCGACAGCCTGCAGTAAAGCTCTATAGGGTCTTCGCTTCCCCTTGGGGGTCTCCAGACTCCGCACTGGAACGTACAGTTCACCGGGCCCAACGTTGGGACAGTGAGGCTCTCGTTGATCCATTCATGCAAGCCGCTACTGAAGCGGCAAGGTACTACGCTACCTTAAGAGGGTCATAGTTACCCCCGCCGTTAACGGGTCCTTCGCCCCATTGTACTGGGTGTTCAGATACCCGCACTGGGCAGGATTCAGTGACCGTACGCGTCCTTGCGGATTTGCGGTCACCTATGTTGTTATTAGACAGTCGGAGCCTCCGAGTCACTGCGACCTGCCTCATTGCGAGGCAGGCATCCCTTATCGCGAACTTACGGGACTAACTTGCCGAATTCCCTAACGTCGGTTATTCCCGACAGGCCTTGGCTTCCTCTGCCAGAGCACCTGTGTCGGATCTCGGTACGAACACCGTACTCGCCTTTTCACGGGCCCCAGATTGACTTGAGTTTCCCTGTTCCGACGTTCGTTCGCTTCCTGCCATTACGGCTTCCACGAACTTCGACGGTTCGACCGGGCGAATGCCCGGCTCAAGCTGCTCCGAGGCGTCGACTTTCAATGTACGGTGGCACTGGAATATTAACCAGTTTCCCTTTTGACCCGCTCGAATTACGACGGGCCTTAGGATCGGCTAACCCTCGGCTGATAAGCATTGCCGAGGAACCCTTGCTCTTTCGGCCATCGGGATTCTTACCCGACTAACGCTGCTACTATGGCCAGGATTTTCTTTTCCACTCGGTCCACTCGAGTTCTCACCCGAGCTTCCACCCGAACAGAATGCCAACCTACTGGATCACGGTGTTACCCGTGCCGTTAGGTCTCGGTGGCGAACTTGAGCCCCGATCATTTTGGGCGCCTCGAACCTCGGCCGGTAAGCTGTTACGCTTTTCTTAGAGGGTAGCTGCTTCTAAGCTCACCTCCCGGCTGTCTAGGGCTCGAGACCACCTTCAATCGCACTTAGCTCGCACTTTGGGACCTTAACCTAACTCTGGGTTGTCTCCCTCACGGTGCACAGGCTTACCCCGCACACCGGATTCCCTGCGTCGACGGCGTCCGTAGGTTTGGAGTTTGACAGGGGAGACAACTCCTCTCGGAGTTGAACTCCCCAATCGGTCGCTCTACCCCACGAACTACCTCGGCAGAGGTCATGCTTCGACATGTTTCGGTTGGAACCAGCTGTTGCCCGGTTCGATGGGCCTTTCACCCCTACACGTAGGTCACGGGAGGGTGTTGAAAGACACCAACCCTAACAGGCCTCCACATGGCTTTCGCCATGCTTCACCTTGCCCACGCGTAGATCACCGGGTTTCGGGTCGTGCCCGTTTGACTCCCCGCGCTTGAACACGGTGGCCCTCGCAATGCTGCGGCCATATTGGTTTCCCTACGCCTTCCCGGATACTCCGGTTAGACTCGTCAAACAGGCACACTCCCTGGCTCGTTTTTCAAAACGTACGACGGAACATCGGCTCCTCTCAGGTCCTACCATGAGTTTGCACTCAAGTCGTTCCCAGAGAGGCCTTTTATGCCCCGTCGCTCCATCGCCACCTGATTTCAAGCCCTATTTCACCCCCCTTTGTGGGGTGCTTTTCAGCGTTCGTTCACACTACTTGTTCACTATCGGTCTCGGAGAGTACTTAGTCTTGGCAGTCGATGCCTGCCACATTCACGAGGGATTTCCAACCCCCGCTACTCTGGAGCTGACGCACGTCGTACTGGTCCGTGATACGGGGCTGTCACCCTGTATCGCGCTCCGTTTCAGGAGACTTCACACGAACGGTCAAACGATGAAAGTCAGTCCGAACACCACATTGCCCGAAGGCTTCGGTTTGGACTGTGCCGCGTTCATTCGCCATTACTAACGGCGTCTCATTCGATTTCTCTTCCTGGCCGTACTGAGATGCTTCAATTCCGGCCGTTCCCCATTGCGCAAGGCAATTGTTATAGGGATTCCCATTAGGAGATCCTGAGTTCTTAGCCTCCGTGCGGCTCCCTCAGGCTTATCGCAGCTTGGCACGTCCTTCGTCGGCATCCGAGCCGAGCTATCCACCAGGTGGCACAGTAGCCACGTTGGTTGTCGACTGCAAAGCAGTCGACGAATATGGTACTCAACCACACGAAGTGGTCGAGATGTTGGCTGTAAACAGCCAACGACGATGAATGCTCACCACACAATGGGTGAGCGCTGTTAAGTCACGGATGTGACTAACAGTCGGTACTCGACCACGGTGGTCGAGTCCAGTGAGCGCCTGGATTGCACTTACACACGGCCGTCATCGCACGTCCCTAGGTGAACAGGGAGCGTGCATCGACCCTTCCCACTCGCACTTTCGCGGAGTGGTGCATCAGTCTTCGTCGCGATTCATCGTTGCCCCGTCTCCCACTTAAGGGACACGATCCAAGATGAACCCCGAACGGGATGGACCCACTGGGATTCGAACCCAGGGCATCCTCCTTGCAAAGGAGGCACTCTACCACTGAGCTATGGGCCCACCTCCCGATTGGGAGGGTATGTTAGCCTTGATGGTTTGTAAGTGCCCAACTGGGCACGACGGCGTCGTTCGGTGAGCTGGAGCGTCGCTCCAGTCTCGGACGTTAGGAGGTGATCCAGCCGCAGATTCCCCTACGGCTACCTTGTTACGACTTAATCCCCCTTGCGGAGCCCAGATTTGACCAGCGCATGCCGGCCTCATCCGAACCCCACTCGGGTGATTTGACGGGCGGTGTGTGCAAGGAGCAGGGACGTATTCACCGCGCGCTGCTGACACGCGATTACTACCGAATCCAGCTTCATGAGGGCGAGTTTCAGCCCTCAATCCGAACTACGATCGAGTTTAGGAGATTAGCGCCTCCTCTCGGAGTGGCTTCCCATTGTCTCGACCATTGTAGCCCGCGTGTTGCCCAGCCCATTCGGGGCATACTGACCTACCGTTGCCCGTTCCTTCCTCCGCTTTGGCAGCGGCAGTCCACCTAATGTACCCAGCTACCCAAAGGGTACTGCTGGCAATTAGGAGTGCGGGTCTCGCTCGTTGCCTGACTTAACAGGACGCCTCACGGTACGAGCTGACGGCGGCCATGCACCTCCTCTCAGTAGCCTCGGGTAAGGTCATCAACCTGACCGTCATTACTACTGTCGGGGCTGGTGAGATGTCCGGCGTTGAGTCCAATTAAACCGCAGGCTCCTCCGGTTGTAGTGCTCCCCCGCCAATTCCTTTAAGTTTCATCCTTGCAGACGTACTTCCCAGGCGGTCCGCTTCTCGGCTTCCCTACGGCACAGCGCAGGCTCGTAGCCTGCGCCACACCTAGCGGACATCGTTTACAGCTAGGACTACCCGGGTATCTAATCCGGTTCGAGACCCTAGCTTTCGTCCCTCACTGTCGGATCCGTTCTCCTGAGGCGCTTTCGCCACCGGCGGTCCGTCCAGGATTACAGGATTTCACTCCTACCCCAGACGTACCCCTCAGGTCTTCCGGTCCCAAGCTGAACAGTTTCCGCTGGACGCCTGCCCGTTAAGCGGACAGATTTCCCAACGGACTTGTTCAGCCAGCTACGGACGCTTTAGGCCCAATAAGATCGGCCATCACTCGGACTGCCGGTATTACCGCGGCGGCTGGCACCGGTCTTGCCCAGTCCTTATTCGTGCACCACCTTACGGTGTACAAAAGTGAAGGCTCTATGCCTTCACACTCGGAGTCCCCTTATCGCACTTTCGTACAGTGTAAAGGTTTCGCGCCTGCTGCGCCCCGTAGGGCCCGGAATCTTGTCTCAGATTCCGTCTCCGGGCTCTTGCTCTCACAACCCGTACCGATTATGGGCACGGTGGGCCGTTACCCCACCGTCTACCTAATCGACCGCAGCCGCATCCTGTGGCGCCGGAGCGTTTCCGGCTTTGCCCCTTCCAGGAGCAAAGCGTTATCGGGGATTAGCCTCAGTTTCCCGAGAGTATTCCCGTCCACAGGGTAGCTTGGCCACGTGTTACTGAGCTTTCCGCTGCGGGTCTAAACCCGCACAACTAGCATGGCTAAATCGGACTCCGATAGCAATGGCCTCCGGCAGGATCAACCGGAATTTGCTGGGATGGTTCCCAGCGACCAAGACTATCAAGTCTTGGTTTGGCGGGGACACGTAATGTGTCCCTTAGCACACGACGTATCGTCGTGGCCAGTTGGATGTCACCAAACCATCAAGGCTAACATCAGATTCCATCTTTACGGCGGACCGCAGGTGTGGAATCCTCATTCCTTCGGACCAGACCGTAGAGTTCGACAGGTCATAAACCCATCGGACTCCGATCAGTCCAAGACGACGTTCGCATTTCCCCGAACGCCCCGTTATTACTTAAGGGCATCGAATCACGCTCGAATCGAGCGTGACGTTTGCCCACCAGGGCGGCGAGGAACACGCGTTAACCACCTGGGAGAACCAGGTAGCCACATTGTCGTTCGCAATTCCTCGTAACGCCCGTTATTACTTAAGGGCATCGAATCACACTCACTGAGAGTGAGACCGACACCATGGAGAGCGTCGAAGAGATGCATCAGCCACCCGGACGAACCGGATAGCCTCATTGTCGTTCGCATCTCATCGGAACACCCGTTATTACTTAAGGGCATCGAATCGAGTTCGGCCGAACGCCGAACCGATCAGCGGAGTCATGCGTCGGCCACCCGTGTAACCGGGCGGCCCCATTGTCGTTCGCATTCCACCGAAGTACCCTGTTGTACTTAAGGGCATCGGACTGAACCCAGTCGGGTTCCGTCCGAACGGGACGAGGGGGCGTCAATCAGTGGCGTCGGGTGCACCGAGCCACCTCACGTCGTTCGCATCTCATCCGAGTGGTGGGGTACATAAAACACCGTCGAACCAGCAGCGCTTCGTGATGGCGGCCCACACCAGGGACACACGCCACAGCGTATTGCGTAGGCGGAGGTCGGCCGGTCATCCCGCGCGAGTGCGTTCGGTCGGGCCGAGTGGTACCCACGCGGGTGCGTGTTGGGTTGGGGCGTTGTAAGCAGTTTCGCCGGAGCTACGTCTCGCGGTGGTCGATGCCCTGCTTGGAGACGTTTGCCTTGGTGATGTCGCCCGGCATCCAGTCGGGTTTGTCGTCGGGAGCGGTTTCCTCCCACGCCCACGCTTCGTAGATGTGGATCTTGTCGGTCCCCTTCTCCCGGAGTTCGATTCGGTTGCGGTCGGCCTCGGACTCCGACTCACCGACATCGTCGAGGCGACGCGCCGCTTTGAGTGCTGCCTGTCGCGGCGTGTTTCCACTGAAGACACTGGGCTCGGTCCCGTCGTCGGTGCGGAGTGCGAAGTTCCGCTTGCCGTCCTCACGTACCATGGTTTCTTCGTGGGATGCAAACACAAGGCCGGAGGATAAATATGTCGGCGATTCTTGGCGTTCGCTTATAAGCAGGCCGGAATGATCGGCACGCGGCGGGGGGACGCGTGGCCACAACGCAACAGGATCGACGGGCGTCGGCCAGCCCCACCCGGAGACACGGGAGGCGAAGCATTCAACCAAGTCGCCGACGCAGACGACGGTGAGAACGCCCCCAATGTATGGACTGCTAAAATCCGCACTGTTCGGACTCCCACCGGAGACCACACACGAGATAACCACGAGTGCCCTCCGGGTTGCACAACGCGTGGGCGCACACCGTGCGTACGCGAAACAGTTCACCGTCACCGATCCGCGACTGTCGGTCGATGCCTTCGGGCAGACGTTCCCGAACCCCGTGGGCATGGCCGCCGGCTTCGATAAGAACGCCGAGATACCGCGCGCGCTTGCCGGGCTGGGGTTCGGGCATATCGAGGTGGGCGCGGTGACCGCCGAGCGACAGCCGGGGAACGACCGGCCACGGCTGTTTCGCCTGCCGGATGACAACGCGCTGGTGAACCGAATGGGGTTCAACAACGAGGGCGCGGACACCGTAGGGGCGCGGTTGGACGCCGAGCCACTGCCCGACGTTCCGGTGGGCGTGAACATCGGGAAATCCAAGACCACGCCGCTAGCGGACGCCCCCGACGACTACACGTACACGTTCAGCCGTGTCGGCGACGCCGTCGACTACGTCGTCGTGAACGTCTCCAGCCCGAACACCCCCGGTCTCCGGGAGTTGCAGGGCCGCGACCAGCTGGCGGCGATCTTGGAGGCCTTGCAGGACGCTGGTGCCAGCCCGTTGTTGGTGAAGCTGTCCCCGGACCTCCACCAGGACGCGGTGGCTGACGCCGTCGAGTTGGCCAACGACCTCGGCCTCGACGGGATCGTGGCGACGAACACGACGACCGAGCGCCCAGAATCGTTGAGCCACCCACACGCCGGCGAGCAGGGCGGGCTGTCCGGAGCGCCGATCCGTGAGCGCGCGACCGAACAGGTGCGGTTCGTCGCGGAGCGCACCGACCAGCCGGTCGTGGGCGTTGGGGGCGTCGCGACGGCCGAGGACGCCTACGAGAAGATCCGCGCGGGCGCAAGCGTGGTGCAGTTGTACACGGCGTTGGTGTACGAGGGGCCGTGGGTTGCAAAGCGGATCAACGAGGGGTTGGTGTCGTTGCTCGAACGCGACGGGTTCGACAGCGTCGAGGACGCCGTCGGTGCGGACCTGTAGCTAACGGAGCGCGTCGAGTTCGAACTCGAAGCCGGCGACCGGCACTTCGACGTCGTGTTCGACGATGACGCCGGGGTGGAGTTCACCGATGACGCCGGCCGGCTGGCCGTCGATCTCGATGGTGGCGGCGCGCCCGTCGATGAACGACGGATGAGTGGTGGGCGGCGTTTCGAGGGCGACCGCGAACTCGTCGCAAAGCGCCTGGAGGCGGGCCTTGGCGTCCTCGTAGGAGGCGTCGTTGCGGGCCAGCACGGCGGCGACGGTGCGGCGTTCGGCGACCCCGGTCTGGGTGTCGCCGTCGGCGTGGGCGGCGAACCCGACTTCGGCGAGGTCCTGCGGATACGCGTGGTGGGTGTTCGTCTCCAGAACCATCGCCAGCGAGGGCAGCGCCCACGTGCGAAGGATCGTGAAGTCCTGGCTGTAGGGTTCGGCGATGGTGGCCGGCTGGGCCGCGCCGACCGCGTCGTGGTCGGGGGTCAGCCGCATGCGGTCGAAGTTCTCGGCCTCGCTGGTCATGTTGAAGTTCAGGAGATCCTCGAACCCGAGCCCGACGAGCGCCTGTCGCACCGAGCGTTCGAGGCGCGAGGATTCGGTGCGGCCGCCGATGGTGTTGACGTCGGGATAGCGGGGCGTGAGGTCGTTGAAGTCGTACGCGCGCCCGAGGTCGTCGACGACATCGACGGGGTGGCGGACGTCGACGCGGTAGGGCGGGATTTCGACGTCGTAGCCGTCGTCGGTCGGGGTGGCGTCGAGGCCGGCGCGTTCGGCGAGATCGACGACCGCCTCGGTGGTGAACTCGACGCCGAGCAGCGTCTCGATCCGGTCGTGGCTGACGTGTTTGGTGCGGACCGCGAAGTCGGGGCGGTGGAGCTCGCGGTCGGGGTAGTCGACGGTGACGTCCTCGATGGTCGCCCCACGGGCGTCCAGCGCGTAACAGATGATGGCGCACATCCGGTCGATGGTCCACTGGTCGGTGCCGGTGAGTTCGACGAACAGCTCCCGGGAGTCGGTGGTGACCTCGGTGCGGCGGCCGTTGATGACCGGCGGGAAGCTGAACAGCCCGATGTCGTCGTAGATCGCTGGGTAGGTGTCGTGGTCGGCCAGGAGGTCGGCGTACGTCTCGCCGGTGGGGTGTTCGGTGAGCACGTCGGCGGGCGTGCGTTCGGCGTCGTCGTCGAGCGGGACGAACGTGTCGCCGTCGGGGTCGATGCCCGTGTACGTGAGCGAGCGTGCGGCGGTGCCGTCGCCGTCGACGGTGTCGCCTTTGAGCATCGCGAGGTCGTGGATGCCGATGGCGCCCTTCGCTCGCTTGCGGCCCATCGTGGCGTGCAGTTTCTCCTGGAGCTGGATGAGCGAGTCCAGGGCGTCCGCGTCGAGGTCGACGCCCCGGATCACGGCGCCGGTGACGTACGGGCGATCCGCAGGGACGTCGGTGACGTCGATCGCCCACTCCGGGGCGTTGGTGTCCGGGATGTCGACCCCGCGGTCGTCGCCGGCGTGGTAGCGCAGACTGCGCGCGATGCCTTCGACGGAGAGGCGGTCGAGGCGGTCGGCTTCGAACTCGAGTTTGAAGTCGCCGTCCTCGGTTTCGCCCTCGTATTCGATGCCGAGCCCGAAGAGGTCCTGGCGGAGCTCGTCGTCGTCCTTGCTGCGGTGGCCGGTGAGCCGGCGGAGTTCGTCGGGGTCGATGTCGACGACGGGCATCAGTACACCACCTCCGCGTTCCGCAGGAACCCAACGTCACACAGCGTCCCGTGGACGTCCCGGATGTCCTCGAAGCCGGTCATCAGCATGAGCAGGCGTTCGAGGGCCAACCCCCACGCCATCACGTCGCCGTCGACGTCCAGCGGGTCGAGCATCTCCGGGCGGAAGATGCCGGAGTTCCCGATCTCGATGAGCTCCCCGGTCTCGGGGTGGCGGCCGAACAGTTCGAAGCTGGGCTCCGTGTAGGGGTTGTACGTGGGCTTGAACTGGAGGTCGTGGATGCCGAACTGGCTGTAGAACTCCCGGAACGTCCCCATGAGGTCCCGCACCGAGAGGTCGTCGGCCAGCACCCAGCCTTCGATCTGGAAGAACTCCAGGAGGTGGGTGGCGTCGAGAGTGTCGTTGCGGTAGGCCTTTTCGACGCTGAAGTAGCGGGCGGGGGCCTCGACGTCCGCGTCCGCGAGGCCGGCGAGGTGGCGGGCGGTGAGGCTCGTCGTGTGTCCGCGAAGCGCGAGCGCACGCGCGAAGTCCTCGTCCCACGGCGAGTGGTAGCCGTCGCCGTCGTCACCGGCCCCCTCGCGGTGCGCGCGTTCGACGCGCTCGACGAGGGCGTCGGGCAGTTCGTCGATCCGCGCGGGGTTCGAGAGCGCGAACCGGTCCCAGTGGTTCCGGGCGGGGTGGTCCTGTGGCATGAACAGGCAGTCGTTGATGTAGAAGTCGGCGTCGACGTGGGGCCCCGCCATCTCCTGGAACCCCATCCCGACGAGGACGTCAGTGACGCGTTCGGCGGCCTGCCGGAGGACGTGTGTCTTGCCGGGCGTGTGGTCGGCGGCGTCGGCGGCGACGTTGTAGTCCGCGAACTCGACGTCCGCCCACTCGCCGGACGCGAGCAACTCGGGGGTGAGCTCGCCGACCTCGTCGGTGGCTTCGACGCCGGCCATCAGTTCCGTGACGCCGGCCTCGGTGAGCGTCACTGAGCGCACCGTGCGCTCGCTGACGGTCACGAGATCGCGGCTGGCGAGCTGATCGAGGACGGCGTCGTCGGCGAGGGTGTCGCCGGCGGCGAGCGTGGCGAGGGCGTTCGCTTCGGGATCGTCGTCGGGGTCTGCGTCGGGGTCAGCGGCGAGTGCGCCCGAGTCGATGGTGCCGTATCCCTTCCGGGCGTAGTTCGACAGCGCGATGTCGACTTGAGCGCCGTCGAGTCCGGCAGCGCCGATGACGTGGCCCATCTCGACGGGGGTGTCGTCGGCACCCGCGTCGAGGGCGGCCCGGTAGAGGCGGACCTCCGGGAGTCCGTCCGTGGCGTAGGCGTGGCCTTCGTCGGTGAGCGAGACCGTCGTCGTGGTGGTCTCGGTGACAGCGACCAAGCCCTCGGCTTCGAGGGCGAGGGCCGCGCCGGCGATCGTCTCCGGCGGGTAGTCGGTGTCCGCCGCGAGGGCCTCGATGCGTTGGGGGTCGTCGGTGCTCGCTGCGTCGAGCACCGCGACCTGTTGTGTTGGGAGTTGCATGTCGTGTAGGCGTGCGTGGCAGTCAGTTATCGGTTCCGAACGACGGCGGTCCCCTGTCGGTGGGGCAACGACGCGTTAGGCGTCGAAGAAGAATCCGAACCCTGGATGCGGCGCTGTTTCGGGCCTCATGCATCGGATCTGGGGTTCGGGCACCATGTTCGGGGCGACGGGGGCGGTGGGGAAAAGCGTTCCGTCGGGGGTGGGTTACGCTGGCGGATCGTCGATGGGGCCGAGCCCGAGCGTGCGTTCGGCGGCCGCCGCAACCGCGGGGACGTGGTCGTCCGGGGTGTAGACGCCGAAGCGCCACTGGGCGCGCTGGGAGGCGAGCATGCCGTCGACGAGCGGGCTCTGTTCGTCGAGCCGGCGGGTGTCGCCGTTGACGGTGACCCGGACCGAGGACTCCGGCATCGAGGGCGCGCCGGGCGTGTCGATGACGACGGCGGTGGCGGGGACGCCGGCAGCGTCGGCGACCTGGGATTCGAGGTCGCGGACGGTCCGGTAGTCGGCGGTGGCAACGTCGTCGGGGACGGCGTCGCGTTCGGTCCAGACGGCGCGCTTGTAGAGGTCGCGGTTGCGGATGCGGCGGGCGGCGTCCTGGGTTGCGGGGCAGTCCCGGAGCACGGCGAGGAGGTCGGCGTCGGTGAACCGCGCGAACGTCTCGGCGTCGAGGTCGGTGGTGTCGAGCAGGCGGGCGCTCGCGCGGTCGAGCATCGCGCCCGCGATGCGGGAGACGTGGTGGCGGTAGACGGTGGCGTTCATGAGCGCGCGCCCGACGAGCACGCTCTCGGCGGTGGCGACGTTGCCCTCGGCGAGCACGAGGTCGCCGTCCCGGAACGTGAGCGCGCGCAGCAGCCGACCGTGATCGATGGTGCCGTAGGGGACGCCGGTGTGGTGGGCGTCCCGCACGAGGTAGTCCATGCGATCGACGTCGAGTTCCCCGGCGACGAGTTGGCCGAGTTTGCCGTGTCCGGCGACGAGGGCGGCGACTCGGTCGGGGTCGAGGCCGTGGGCCGCGAGCACGGCACCGGGCTCGCCGTTGGAGACGAGGTGGGCGACGTCGTCGTGGTGGCGGTCGAGGCGGCGCTGGATGATGCCTTCGGTCTGGTGGCCGTAGGGGCCGTGGCCGATGTCGTGGAGGAGGGCGGCGGCACGGACGGTGTCCGCGCGCGTGCCGGAGATGTCGAGGTGGGCGAGCGCGCGGTCGGCGAGGTGGTAGACGCCCAGGGAGTGCTCGAAGCGGGTGTGGTTGGCCGACGGGTAGACGAGGCGGATGGTGGAGAGTTGCTTGATGTGGCGGAGCCGCTGGACGGGTTCGGTGTCGAGCAGCGCCGCCGCGACGCCGTCGGCTTCGATGTAGTCGTGGACGCTGTCCTTGATGGCGCGCATTCGTCCGGGGCGTGGTGGGGCGGCGTCAAAGATGGTTCGACACGGTGTCGAAACGGGCTTGCGTGGACGCCGCATAGCTGTGGGCATGGATCGGCCGCGCATTGCGTTGGTGAACGCCGCACACGAGCCGGGTGAGACGGCGCGGAACTTCCGCCGGGAGTTGGACGCTGAGCTGGTGGAGTTCCACGCGAAGGGCGGGCGGGTGCCGGGGCACACGGAGTTCGATGGGGTGGTGGTCACCGGGTCGAAGTCGTCGGTCTACTGGGACGAGCCGTGGATCGAGGCGCTGTGTGACTACGTCGAGGACGTGCACGCTGCGGGGGTGCCGGTGTTGGGCGTGTGTTTCGGGCATCAGGTGCTCGCCGAGGCGCTTGGGGGGGCCGTCGAGGACATGTCGGGGTTCGAATTGGGGTACCGAACCGTCGAGCGCGTCGCCGACGACCCGCTCTTCGAGGGGCTGCCGGAGTCGATGACCGCGTTCACCACCCACGGCGACGTGGTCACGGAGTTGCCGGCGGCGGCGACGCTGCTGGCGGAGAACGACTACGGCATCCACGCGTTTCGCGTGGGGCAGTCGGTCGGCGTGCAGTTCCACCCGGAGTACGACACGGAGACCGCCGAGCGCATCGCCACCGAGAAGGACGTCTCGGAGGCGCGCCGGGACGCAGTGCTGGCGGGGATCACGCCGGAGGCGTACGCGGCGGCGTGCGAGACCAAGCGGCTGTTCGAGAACTTCACACGGCAGCTCGGGCGGGGCACGGACGGCGGAGCCGAAAACTAGCAGGGTTTTTTTACGCATTGGGTCTGAGTACCACGTATGCTCGACTACGTGGGATTGGAGGCGGACCTCGACAGCGAGGAGCGCTTGATCCGGGACACGGCGCGGGAGTTCGTCGACGAGCACGTGCAGGACGACATCGGCGAGCACTACTTGGACGGGACGTTCCCGACGGAGCTCATCCCGGAGATGGGCGAGATGGGGTTTTACGCGCCGAACCTCGACGGCTACGGGCTGCCGAACGTGTCGGAGACGGCCTACGGCCTCCTGATGCAGGAGTTGGAGGCGTGTGATTCGGGGCTGCGGTCGATGGCGAGCGTCCAGGGGGCGCTCGTGATGTATCCGATTCACGCGTTCGGCAGCGAGGCCCAAAAGGAGCGATGGCTGCCGGCCCTGGGTGCGGGGGAGGCGGTGGGGTGTTTCGGGTTGACCGAGCCCGAACACGGCTCGAACCCGTCGGCGATGGAGACAACGGCGGAGCCGGACGGCGACGAGTACGTCCTGAACGGGTCGAAGACGTGGATCACGAACTCGCCGATCGCGGACGTGGCGGTCGTGTGGGCCAGGGACCACGGCGAGGACGGCACGCCGGTCCGGGGGTTCCTCGTGGAGACGGACCGCGACGGCGTCACCACCAACGAGATCGACGAGAAGCTCTCGCTGCGCGCGTCGATCACCGGCGAGATCAGCCTCCGGAACGTCCGCGTGCCGGCGGAGAGCCGGCTGCCCGGCGTCGAGGGGATGAAGGGGCCGTTGTCCTGTCTGACGCAGGCCCGCTACGGCATCGCGTGGGGGGCGGTGGGTGCGGCCCGCAACTGCTTCGAGACCGCACGGGAGTACGCCACCGACCGCGAGCAGTTCGACCAGCCCATCGGGGGGTTCCAGATGCAACAGGACAAGCTCGCGGAGATGGCGACACAGATCACCACGAGTCAGTTGCTCGCCCACCGGCTGGCCGGGCTCAAGGAGCGCGGTGACCTCCGGCCACAGCACGTTTCGATGGCCAAGCGCAACAACGTCCGGATGGCCCGCGATCAGGCGCGTGTCGCCCGCGAGATGCTGGGCGGGAACGGCATCACGACGGATTACCCGCCGATGCGCCACATGGCGAACATGGAGACCGTCTACACGTACGAGGGCACCCACGACATCCACACGCTGATTCTCGGCGAGGACCTCACGGGCATGCAGGCCTACCAGTAGGCGCGATCAGTCCCGCGCCGGCGGGTCGTCGCGCACGATGTTGCCGAGCAGCGCCCGGCGGTCAGCGCCCGCTCGGTAGAGGCGTTCCCGAAGCGATGCGTACCCGGGCACCGAGCCGAGCGCGCCGAACACCGGCTGGAGCGCCGGGACGTCGTGGACGAGCGTGCGCTCGATGGCTTCCCCACAGGAGTAGACGGCGTCGTCGGTGAGCAGGTGCGCGCAGTTCTCGTAGTCCTCGGGCAGCCGCGCGCGCTGGTCGGGGGACAGCTCGGTGAATCCGACGAGGGCCACGTCGCCGTGGCGGGACGCGACGTTCGCGCACCACGTGCAGAACCCGCAGTCGTCGTCGAACACCAGCCGCGGTGGGTGGTCGTGTGTCGGTGCCATGGGTGGTTAGTCGAACCGCCCCGTGATCGTGCCACACGACTCACAGACCGTGTGGATCTCGTCGCGGGCGTCCGCGAGCGTGATTTCCTGGGTGGTTTCGCCCCCGCAGTCGGGGCACTCGCGGAGCGTTTCCGTGTCGCCGGCGTCCTGTGGAGCGCCGACGGCGAGCGCGCGCACCCGTTCGTCGCCCTCGTTGACGCCGCGCTGGAATTCGCCGGGCCCGAAGCGCGCGAGTTCGCCCGCGGAGACGGCGACGTCGCCGTCGAGCGTGCGGAACGTGACCGTGCCGGCGAGCACGTAGAACACTTCTTCCTGGGCGGCGTGGGCGTGGAAGCCGTAGGAGAAGCTGTCGCCGGGCGCGAGCTCGTAGACGTTCATCGCGGCGTCCGAGAGGCCGAGCGCGTCCGTCAGCGGGAGGCTGCGGGCGGCCGGGCCCATCCGGGAGTCGAGGTCGTCGAGGCGCACTGTCCGCATACGCGGGAGTGGGGGTGTCACGCGCATAAGCCTGCGGGGTCGGTGGCGTGTCGCCCGAGGGATTCATACCGGCTGCGGCCCCAGCGTGGGTATGGCAATCGACCCGCAGTTCACGGAGAACCGAGCGCAAGTAGACACCCACAAGGGACACGACGTCTGGGGGCCGGTCGAGGAACCCGAGAAGCTCGGGGTGCACGGCACCCACGTGGCGGTTGACTTCGACATCTGCCTGGCGGACGGGGCGTGCCTGGAGGACTGCCCCGTGGACGTCTTCGAATGGGTGGAGACGCCCGACCACCCCGAAAGCGAGCGGAAAGCCGACCCGGCGAACGAGACGCAATGCATCGATTGTATGCTCTGCGTGGACGTGTGTCCGGTGGACGCGATCGACGTCGATGCCGGGCGCGCCTAGGGCGGGGTTACGACCGCTCGATCTCGAGTTGGTCGCGGAGCTGCTGGAGCGCGTCGCTGTCGGAGATGTCTTCCAGGCGCTGTTGGAAGTGCTGCTCGCAGACGCCGACTTTGAGGCCGCTTTTCTCGACGGTGAGGTCGGCGTCCCGGTCGCAGTAGTGACACTGCATGAAGGATCGTTGGGGCTGGAGCCACCTGAACCCCACGACAGTGACACGACTAGCGGGTGTTAGCCGGCGAGGCGTGTGCGGACGGCGGCGTAGGCGTCGCGGTCGAGGCCGGCGGTGCCGAGCGTGTGGTCGTGGGCGTCGGTGCCGCCGGTGGGGATGAGGTCGTGGGTGTCGATGGCGTCGGCGACGAGTGCAGCGCCGTCGTCGGGGGCGGTGCCGACAGGGCGGTCGTAGGGGTAGTGGGCTTCGACGGCGTCGAGGGCCGCACAGAGCGCAAGCGCGTGCTGTGGGTCGTCGTATCGAAGCGGGTGCGCGAGGCCGACGAGGCCGCAGGCGTCGGTGAGGAGGTCGACGCCGGTCTCGAAGTCGGGGACGTCGCGGGCGACAAAGCAGGGGCCGTCGTTGCCGATGAGGCTGTCGAAGACGGCGTCCATGGTGTCGTAGTCGGTGTCGGGGTGGGCGGTGATGGCGCGCGCGATGTGGGGGCGGCCGAGGCCGGGCCGCGGTTCCAGCGGGAGTGAGACGCCGAGTCTGGCTTCGACGCGGTCGATGATGCGGCGGCCGCGGTCGCGGCGGTCGCGCTGGATGCGGTCGCATTCGGCGGTGAGGGCGTCGGTGCCGTGGACGCCGTAGCCGAGGAGGTCGACGCGTTGGGGGCCGGTGTCGACGCGGAGTTCGATCCCGTGGATGACAGTGATGTCGTCGCGGACGGTGACCGGGGCGTCGAGGGCGGGGTGGAGGCGGTCGTGGTCGGTGATCGCGACGGCGGTGACGCCCGCGTCGTGGGCGGCGTCGGGGACGGCGTCGATGGTGAGTGTGCCATCGGAGTTGGTGGTGTGGACGTGGAGATCCGCGTGAACCATACGGATAGGCGGTGGGCGCGGCACCTAAACGTCGTGGTCGGTGCAGCGGACGAACGTTCATGATCGACCACCCAGAATACTCTTGTGGAGCGAGCCCGACGTGTACAATCATGACGTTCAAACAGGCCGCGGACGTATTGCACGCACAGGAGTATCCGGCCAGCGCGTCGGCGATCGCGGCCGCGTGTGGGGACGTGGAACTGGAGTCCGCCGGCGGGGAGGATCTCAGGACGGTGATCGCGCGCACCGGCGTGGACGAGTTCGCGTCCGCCACCGAGGCGACGTTTGCGGTGTATGGGGCGCTGCCGGCGGCGGCGGTCGGCAGGATCGGGTACACCGACCGTGACCCGGATCCGATGGGCGTTGAGGGCAGCGATCCGGTCTCGTTTTGAGCAGTGTGACAACACACCGCAATGACCGATAGTTTGAAATGTGAGAGCGAAGAACTACCGTGTACACATTTACCATGTCAATGGGTGCCTACGACGAGGCGGAACACGAGCGCAGGGAGGCGAAACATAGCGTCGACGTCTCCGCGGACGACGACGAGCGGGCGGCGTACGACGGCGACGTGGAGTTCACCACCGACGAGTCGACCGAGGAGTTGCTCGCGCAGTTCAAAGCGATGAGCGACTAGTTCCTGAGGACGGACAGCGAGACGGTGGTCACGACGATGACCGCGACGACGTGACCGGCGACGGCGAAGACCAGCAGCGGATGCCCCCAGACGAACGGGAGCAGGACCGCTTGGGCGGTTCCGAACCCGAGCGTGCGTTTGTCCACACCGGCCATGCGGGAGGCGGTGGCGGGCTGGAGGGATTGGGTGAGCGACCGCCACAGCGCGACGACGGCGGCCCACCAGCCGGTCCCGATGCGGTAACACACGTCCCAAAGCACGAGCAACGCGAGTGCCGACGGGATCACTGGGGGTTGCTCGCCGAGCAGGCCGGCGACCAGCGTCGCGCCGTCGCGGGGGTCCCAGACGAACAGGTACGTCATGAGGAGCACGTACGACACCACGCCGAGGACGACTTCGATGCTGGACGCGAACAGCAGTTGGCGGTATCTGGCGGGGACACCCGGGCCGCGGGCGCGGGCACCGATGTCGAGCATGAACGCGCTGCCGGCGGCCGCCACCAGCACGGCGGCCGTGCCGGGGAGGATCGCGCCGGGGAGGTCGTAGACGGCGGCGGTCACGAGGACGCCGACTTCGAACAGCACGAACTGGATGAGGACCGCCAGCCGGTCTGAGATGTCGATCCCGGGGATGGCACCGACGATGCTCTCGTACACCCAGGTTTCGCCGTAGACGCCGCCGGCGGCGTGGGCGGTGGATGTGGGTTCCTGGTAGTCGCTGGGCGGGGGGTCGCGGGAGTCACTCATCGGCGGCCACCCCGCGCTCGCGCAGCGCGTTCGCGGCGGCGTCGTCGAACGGCGTCAGCGACACGTCGACGAGGTCCTGGATGCGGTCGTCGGTGACCACGACCGGATGTTTGAGGCCGTGGATCAGGGGATGGGCGACGCTCCGGGGCACGTCGGTCACGAGGTCAACCCAGTACGTCGAGAGCGTCGGCGTCAACACTGGCACGGGAACGAGCAAGAGGCGCTGCCCCGCAAGTGTGGCGGTTCGTTCGAGCATCGACTTGTACGAGAGCACGTCGGGGCCGCCGATCTCGTACGTGTTGCCGGCGGTCGCCGGCGTTTCGAGCACGCCACGCAGGTACGCGATCACGTCCGCGACGGCGATGGGCTGGCAGGGCGTCTGCACCCACTTGGGCGTGATCATCACGGGGAGGCGGTCGACGAGCTGGAACACCAACTCGAAGCTAGCGCTGCCCGCACCCACGACGACGGCTGCGCGAAGCGTCGTGAGGTCGAAGGCCGCACCGGCGAGCACGGCTTCGACTTCGCGGCGTGATTCGAGGTGATCCGAGAGGTCGGTGCCCTCCTCGCCGAGGCCGCCGAGGTAGATCACGCGGTCGACCCCCGCGGCGTCGGCGGCGGCGGCGAAGTTGCGGGCGGCGCGGCGGTCGCGCTCCGCGAAGTCGTCGCCGGCGCGCATCGAATGCACGAGATAGTAGGCGGTGTCGATGCCGTCGAAGACGCCCGCCAGCGACGCGGGGTCGAGCAGGTCGCCCTCGGCCACGTCGACGCTGGTGTCGGGGTCGTAGCCGTCGGCGTCGCGGACGAGCGCCCGGATGTCGTAGCCGGCACCGGCCAGTGCCGGGGTGAGGCGGCCGCCGATGAACCCGGTCGCTCCCGTGACAAGAACTCCCATAGGTTCGATTGGGGCGTCACCTGGTTAAGTGTTCAGCCGGCTGACTGGTGGTCTCACCAGTGATATATAGCACACACAGTCCTATGGAGGGATGGCAGCCACCACGTAGCCATATTATAAACGGGTTTACTGGTTCCGGGTGGCATTCCAAGCGATGCACTCAGACCCAGACGACGGGGCCAGCGGACCAGTGTCTCGGCGAGCGTTCGTGGCCGCAACCGGTACTGCGGGTGTCGCGGCGCTTGCCGGCTGCGCCAACAGCACCGACGGCAGCGGGGGCGACGGCACGGAGGCGGCCAGCCAGGACGGCGACGAGACGGCAAGCCAGTCCAGCCAGCTCGACACCAGCGTGTTGACCGGTGACGGCTCCTCGACGGTATTCCCGATCACTAACGAGGGATCGAGCTACTGGAACTCGAACCCCGAGGCCGGCGACGAGGATTACTGGCCCGAGGAGTGGGCCAGCGAGTACGACACGGAGATGCGGCTCGCTGATTATTTCGCGTCGGAGTACGGCTACGAGGCCGGTGGGGAACGGTCGAGCCCGCCGTTCCGGGTGAGCATCGCGTTGAGCCACTCCGGCACCGGCATCGAGGGCGTCATGGAGGACCGCGTCGATATCGGTGACGCGTCGGCGTCCGCCGCCGACGAGCTGCCGGACGCGGACAGCGACACCCTGGATGGGTTCGTCGACCACGTCGTGGGCGTCGACGGGCAGCCGATCGTTGCCAGCCGTGAGGTCGTTGACAGCGGCGTCGAAACCATCACCATCGAGGAGTTGCGCGGGATCTACCGCCAGGAGATCACGAACTGGTCGGAGCTGGGCGGCCCGGACCGCGACATCCTGGCGCTGGGGCGCGCCCAGGGGTCGGGCACGGACACGTCGTTCCGGGCGAACGTCTTCGGCGATCCCGAGGCGGCGATCAGTCCCGACCAGCGCTACGGCCAGAACCAGCAACTCCAGCAGGCCATCGGGCAGGCGGACAACGCCATCGGGTACATCGCGTTGGCGTTCGTGCAGCCGGACGGCGACACCCCGCCGCTTGACCTGGAGATCGACGGGACGACGTACGCCTACGGGGAGAACCTGGGCGCCGAGGAGTACCCGTTGTCGCGTGACCTCCACGCGTACACGTGGCAGGACACCTCGCGGAAGGAGGCCGCGTTCATCAACTTCCTGTTGAGCGAGTTCGGCCAGGAGAAGTTCGTGACGAGCAACGACTACTTCGCGTTGCCCGAGTCCCGGCTGTCGACGGAGCGCGAGAAGGTCGCGGCGTCGAACTACCAGACGTGAACCGGAGCGGCCGGCACGGCACGGCGGCTCGGAGGCGCCAGCCATGATGCGGCGCGTCAAGCGGACCGTGGCGGCCCGCGTCACGGATCCGGTTGTGGGTGTGGCGCGGTCGGCGCGCGAGTACCGCTCCCGGACCGGTGACACGGCCGTTGCCGTGCAGGCCGTGATCTGCGGGTCGCTGGGGGCGGCGTTCGTGGCGTTCCTGGTGGGATCGCAGTGGACCGTCTTCCCGGCGGGCGTGTTCCTGGCGACGACAGTCGTGGGGTGGCGACGCGAGCAGGCCGCCACCGGCAAGGCGGTGACGTTTCTGATGACGGTCGGAACCGTCGGCGTGTTGGCGTTGATCGTTGCGTTCTTACTCGTGCGGTCGGTGCCGGCCGTCGAGCACATGGGCGTTGGGTTGCTGGGGCGCACCGCGGACCCGCTGTGGGCGGCCCGCGACGGCGGCGTGTACTCGCTTGCGCCGATGCTCGTCGGGACCGCGATCACGACGTGCATCGCGACGGTGATCGCGACACCCGTCGGGATCGCGGGCGCAGTGTTCATCAGCGAGATCGCGCCCCCGCGGGTGCGTGACGTGGTGAAGCCCGGGATCGAGTTGATGGCGGGGATCCCGTCGATCACGTACGGGTTCATCGGGTTGACGGTGTTGAACCAGTATTTCTACGCGGAGTTCCGCACGCCGACGATCGGGTCGTATCTCGCCGCGGGCGCGATGATCGGCGTGATGGCGTTGCCGACGGTCGTCACCATCTCCGAGGACGCGCTGGCTGCGGTCCCGGAGTCGGTCAAAAGCGGGGCGCTGGCGATGGGGTCGACGCCGTGGCAGACGACCAAGAGCGTGACACTGCCGGCGGGGTTGTCGGGGGTGTCCGCGGGCGTGCTGTTGGGTGTCGGACGTGCCATGGGGGAGACGATGGCGGCGACGGTGATGCTCACGCACACGAAGGGGTTCCCGTCGCCGGTGTTCGACGTGTTCTCACAGTACGGGGAGACGCTGACGACGGTCATCGCCTTCGAGGGGGGGAACGCCAGCGGCGTCCACATGAGTGCGCTGTTCGCCGGTGGCGTCGTGTTGTTCGTGACCGTGATGGCGTTGAGCGTCGGGTCACAGTACGTCGAGTGGCGGATGCACCGCAAGCTCGGGGGTGAGACCTGATGGGGACCGCGACGAAGACCCAACTGGCCACCGGAGAGTCGGTGGTGGGTGCGGTCACCTCGCGCACCGTGCTCGGGGTGACGGCTGCGACCGTCGTCCTGGCCGTGGCGTGTCTCATGCAGTGGGTTGCGCCCGGCGGGGCTGTGGTCGGGATCCCGGTCGCCACGCTGTTGGGCGGCGGGCTGGCCGTCGCTGGCTGCGGGATCGCGGTGTTGGGCGCCGGGTCGCGGCTCGAATACATCGAAACCACGCCCTCCCGTGCGACCAGTCTGGCCGCCGGCTGTGTCGTCGGCATGCTGTGGGCGGTCAGCGGTGGGGTCGCCACGACGGTCGCCGTCGGCGGTGGGGACGCGTGGCTGCCCGTCGCCGTGGTGGGTGGCGTGGCGGGGGCGCTGGCGACCGTGTTGCCCCGCGAGGACGCCGGTGCGACGCTGCCGGCCGCGGCCGTGATCGTGGGGTGGGGCGGTGCGATCGCGGCCAGCGGCGGCGGTGGTGGCTGGACGTGGGCACCGGCGTGGTCGTCGGCGGTGTTCCCGGGCACGGAGATCGTGCCGGTGGTGGCTGTCGGCGGTGCGTTGCTGGCGGCGTGGAGCGGCGCGAGCGCACACGCTGGCTTCGGCGCTGAGGGGCGGCAAGCGGGGGCGTACGCGCTGGTCGGTGCGGTGGTCGTCGGGACGCTTTCCGTGTTGGTGTTGCTCGTCGGGTTCGTCGTGTCGAAGGGGATAACGCCCGTGTTGACGGGCGCGAGCCTGACCGGTGGCACGCTCGGGCTGCCGTTCGTCGACGCCGCCGTGCCGTGGCCGACGCTGCCGTTCGTGACCAACCAGACCGGCGGCCTCTACGTCACCATTCCGGGGGTGTTCCCGGCGCTCGTGGGCACCCTCTGGCTGGTGTTCGGTGCGATCGTGGCCGCGGTGCCGTTGGGCATCGGGGCGGCGGTGTTCCTCACCGAGTACGCCGAGCGCGGTCGGTTCACGCAACTCGTCGAGGTCGCCACGAACGGGTTGTGGAGCACGCCCAGCATCGTGTTCGGCCTGTTCGGGTTGGCGTTCCTGGTGCCGCGGCTCAGCGGCGGGAACTCGATCCTGGTCGGCCAGCTGGTGTTGGGGTGTATGCTGTTGCCGCTGGTGTTGCTGACCTGTCGGGAGGCGCTGCTGGCGGTGCCCGACGCGCACCGCGACGCCAGCGCCGCGCTGGGCGTGACGAAATGGCAGACGATCCGGAGCGTCGTCGTGCCGGCTGCGATGCCGGGCACGATCACGGGCGTGATCCTCGGGGTGGGGCGCATCGCGGGCGAGACCGCGCCGCTGTTGTTGGTGTTCGGTGGGGCACCGTACCCGTCGAACACGCCGGACGTGCTGGGCAGCTTCTCGCTGACGGCCCAGCCGCCGTTCGTGACCAACGACGCGCTGTTGGCGCCCGCCAGCGCGCTCCCCTACCAGCTGTACACGACGATCACCGCGGGCGTGTTCCCCAAAGACGAGTTCACCACGGCGGCGTTCGGCTGGGGGACTGCACTGGTCTTGCTGGCGGTAGTGATCGGGTTGTACGCGGTCGGCATCGCCAGCCGTCGGTACTTCAGGAGGAAGCTACATCATGAGTGACACACCACAATCGGAGCCACGACGCAGCGACGACCGTTCGGGAGCCGACGACGCCACCGCGGCGGCGGCGGCGGGCAGCACAGACGCAGCCGCGGCCGCCGTCTCGTCGAAGACGGGCGGTATCGCGGGCCCGCCTGGCGGGCCCGGTGAGGTCGACGGCGACGAACCGGCGGTCGCCAGAACGGTCGGCGAGAGCGACGAACAGTTGCAGGACGCGTGGACCGACTACGAGTTCGACGGGGACGCGAAGGTCAGCGTGTCCGACCTGGATACGTACTACGGCGAGGAGCGGGCGTTGGAGTCGGTCTCCCTGGACATCCCCGCCGAGAGCGTGACCGCGCTCATCGGGCCGTCGGGCTGCGGGAAGTCGACGTTCCTGCGGTGTTTGAACCGCATGAACGACCGGATCAGGGGGGCGCGCGTCGAAGGGAGGGTGGCTCTCGACGACAGGGACGTCTACGGTGACGGCGTGAGCCTCGTGGAGCTGCGCCGGCAGGTGGGGATGGTGTTCCAGGAGCCCAACCCGTTCCCGAAGTCGATCAGGGACAACATCTCCTACGGGCCCCGGAAGCATGGTGACCTCGAAACGGGGCTGCTTGCGCGGCTGCTCGGGCGCGACGACCGGGACGCGGAGCGCGACCTCGTCGAGCGGGCGCTGCGGCGCGCGGCGCTGTGGGACGAGGTCAGCGACCGCCTGGGCGACAACGCGTTGGGGCTGTCCGGGGGCCAACAGCAGCGCCTCTGTATCGCGCGGTGTCTGGCCGTCGATCCGGACGTGATCCTGATGGACGAGCCGGCGTCGGCCCTGGATCCGGTGGCGACGGCGAAGATCGAGGACCTCATCGAGGAGCTCGCCGAGGAGTACACCGTCGTGGTGGTCACGCACAACATGCAGCAGGCCGCCCGCATCAGCGACCAGACGGCGGTGTTTCTCACCGGCGGGCGGCTCGCGGAGTACGACGCAACCGACGCGATCTTCCAGAACCCCCAGAGCCAGCGCGTCGAGGATTACGTCGCCGGGAAGTTCGGGTAGTCGACGGATGGATCGGTTCAGTTGGCGGCCGCAGCCGGGCGGCCACAGGGCGACCGCTCGCGGCGTCCGGTCGGGGGTGTAGCGCGTGGAAACGCGCAAGATCCAGCAGGTTGGCGGCGGCACGTACACGGTGTCGCTGCCGGGGTGGTGGGCCACCGAGCACGGCGTGAGCGCGGGCGACACGGCGTATCTCTACCCACACAGCGACGGCTCGCTCGTCGTGCGGTGGGGCGAGGCGGCCGACAGCCCGCTGGCGTCGACCCGTGTGCCGGTGCCGTCGGACGCTCCGCCACGGGCGGCGGCGGAGGCGTTGGACGCCGCGTACGTCGCCGGGTTCGAGGAGATCGACGTGAGTGGGGTGGCGGCGTCGCCGCCGCCGGCGGCGGAGGTGGCGGTGTCGGCACCGCAGTCGGCCCGTGGTGACGGCGACGGGAGTGGCACTGCTGGCCCGACAGCCGCCCAGCGGGACGCAGTGATCGACCGGGCGCGCACCCTCCCCGGGGTTGACGTGGCTGCGTCGTCGGCCGACCACGTGGCTGTCCGGGGGCTGTTTGACGCGGCTGACGTCTCCATCCGGCGGTCGCTCATGCGGCTGCGGTTCAACGCGTTGGCGGCCCACGAGGCCGCGATCGACGCCGTCACGGCGTCCGGCGGCGGCGTGGTCGAGCGCGTGGAAGACCGGTGCCATACGGCCGATCGGACCGTGCGGCTGATCGAGCGGTACGGGAACCGCGGGCTGGCACAGCGGTCGACGCTGGACGCGCTTGCGGTGTCACGGCCCCAGGTGGCCGGCTGCGTGGCGGCGGCGCGGGCGCTGGAGCGCGCCACTGCTCGCGCGGGCGACGTTGCGGCGGTCGGGGAGCGCGCCGCCGGGAGCCTGGACGACGACGTTGCGCGGGTGCTCCGTGGGGTGAGCGAGGACGCGTGTGCGAGCGTGGACGCTGCGACGGACGCGCTCGTGGAGGCGGTCGGCGGGTCGAGCCGGGTGCCGAGCGCGCACGACGCGCGCCGACAGTGTGCGCGCGTCCGCCGGGTCGCCGACTGCGTGGAGCGCGCGGCGCTCGACGACGACGCGGCCGCGATGCGAACGCCGAGCACGGCGGCTGTGGCAGTCCGAGCGCTTGACGGGCTGGTGGGGACCGCGGACTGCGGTGCGGCCATCGCTGCGGTCGCGCTCCGGATGGCCGTGGGCGCACAGCGGTAGCGGCGGCGAACCTGGTATCCCTCCGGCACGCGAAGGCAGCGTATGAGCGAGGCCTGTGACGCCTGCGGCGACGACGTGCGGCTGGCCGGCGGCATCGCGAACATCTGGGCGAGCGAGCCGGTCCGCACGGGCGGCATGACGCTGGAGTTCGACGACGGCACGGAGCACTTCCTGTGTTTCGACTGTATCGAGGCGCTGCCCGACGCGCCGACGGCCGCGGACGTGGAGGCGCTGAAGGGATGAGGTTTTCCGCGCGGCAGCCCTCGCGTCGTGCGTGCAACCGGGTCGCGTCGTCGAAGAGTTCCCCGCGCCGGAGTTCCGGGGCGCCCAGCGGCAGGCGCTGGCGGACATCCAGGCGGCGTTCGACGCCGGCAACGACGTGGTGTTGGTGCGGGCACCCACTGGCAGCGGCAAGAGCCTGCTCGCGCGGGCCATCATGGGGTGTGCGCGGCGGGCCGCCGACGCCGACCCCAGCGACGCCGTGGGGGCCTACTACACCACGCCGCAGGTGAGCCAGCTCGACGACGTGGCCGCCGACGACCTGCTGGAGGAGTTCAAGCTCATCCGGGGGAAGTCGAACTACACGTGCATCCTCCCCGGCGAGGAGGCGACGCCCGTGGACCGCGCGCCGTGCGCCCGCGAGCGCGGCTACGACTGCGCGGTGAAACACCGGTGTCCGTACTTCGCGGACCGCGCCATCGCGTCCTCGCGGGCGTTCGCCGCGATGACGCTGGCGTACTTCATGCGCACCGCCGGGTCGGAGGTGTTCCGGAAGCGCGACGTGTGTGTCATCGACGAAGCCCACGGGCTCGCCGAGTGGGCGGAGATGTACGCGACCATCGACCTCGACGAGCAGCGGGTGCCCGTCTGGGAGGACGTCCGGGTTCCGAGCGGCCTCGACGGCGACCCCGAGCGGACGGCTGATTTCGCCGACCACCTCCAGGGGGTCTGTGAGGGCGTGAAAGACGAGCTGCTCGGGCAGGACGAGCTCACCACGGAGGCGGTGGCGCGCCGGGACCGCTTGCAGGAGCTCATCGCCGAGTTGGACTGGTTCATCGAGGACTACCGGGACCCCGAATCGGCGACGACGTGGGTTGTCGACGCCGACGAGGAGGGAGTTACGATCAAACCCATGGACCCCGAGCGGTATCTGTCGCACACGGTCTGGGACCGCGCGAACAAGCACGCGTTGCTGTCGGCGACGATCCTGAACAAGGCGGCGTTCTGTCGGAGCGTCGGCCTCGATCCGTCGACCGTCGCGCTGGTCGACGTCGAGCACACGTTCCCCGTGGCGAACCGGCCGCTGTACGACGTGACCCAGGGGAAGATGACCTACGAGAACCGCGCGCAGACGCTGCCGAAGCTGGCGGACACCGTCGTCCGCGTGATGGCGACCCACCCCGACGAGAAGGGCATCGTTCACGCCCACAGCTACGACATCGCGGAGAACCTGGCGGCGCGTCTCGCGGACGCCGGTGTCGGCGACCGCGTGCGCACCCACGACGCCGACACCCGGGATGCCGAACTGGAGCGCTGGAAGGCAAGCGACGACCCCGAGGTGTTCGTCGCCGTGAAAATGGAGGAAGCCCTGGATCTGGCCCACGACCTGGGGCGCTGGCAGGTGCTGTGCAAGGCGCCGTTTCTGAACACGAACGACTCCCGGGTGGCCGCCCGTCTCGCGGACGGCCAGTGGGCGTGGTACTACCGGACGGCGCTGCAGACGATCATTCAGGCCTGCGGCCGGGTGGTGCGTGCGCCCGACGACTACGGCGCGACCTACATCGCGGATTCGAGCGTTCTGGACGTCTTCGAGCGCGCCCGTGGGGACATGCCGCCGTGGTTCGCGGCGCAGGTGGACGCGATGACGACGCCCGACCTCGCCGAGCCGGACCCGGCGGCCGCGCTGGGGGAGACGACTGCCGGCGTCGAGCAGGTCGAGGCCGCCACCCGTTCAACGGACACCGGTGGCCGCGGGTCGACCGGCGAGACACAGCCCGATCGGACGGCGAGCCGCGACGACCGGGACAGCGAGGGGTCGCCGGTCGCGGACGTCTGGAACACCGAGTGATCAGAGCAGCGAGACGGCGTACGCGACCGACGACCCGAGCAGCAGGATCGTGAGGACGATCGCGCGGTACTGGTTGCGGTCCATGCACACACCTGTTGCCGGCGACGGGTAGGCGTACCGGTGGGCTTTCGTCGGAGCCACGTGAACGCGGCGGTGTGCTCCGAACACGACTGCTCGGTGTTGGACTGCTCGCGTCCGGGTTGCTGCACCTGTTCGGCGCGAACCGGCTGCTCGACTGGGCGGCGACGGCCTACGACGTCGGCCTGGACGCGGAGTTCACGCCCGGGCCGACGACGGCGTGGCGGGTGCGGGGGGTCGGGGTGGCGTCGCTGCTGGCGGGCGCACACCTCGCGTACCACGGGCGTGTGGTTCCGAGAAACGACGGCGACTAGGGAACGCGGGCGTCGATGACGACGTGGAAGACGCCTTCGCTGTGTGATTTGACGCGCCGCGTGTCCAACACCGTGGGGGCGGGGCGGCCGGCGCGCTGGCAGCCGGCGCGGAGCCGCGAGAGCGGGCGCTCCCAGAGTTCCGCCTCCGGAACCGCGCTGTGGGCGTGGAGGACGCCGCCGGAAACGAGGTTGTCGAGGGCCGCGTCCAGATAGCCGGGGGTGGACGCGGCGTCGCCGACGGGACCGCCGCCGAGCGCGTCGTAATACCCCATGACGATCCGGTCGGCGGGCGCGTCGACCTCGCGGCAGTCCCCGAGGATGGTGTCGAGCGTCTCGGCGACGTCGTTGAGTTGGGCGTTCTCCGCCAGGAAGCGGAACGCGGTGGGGTTTTTCTCGACGGCGGTGACGGTCGCGCCGGCGCGGGCCATCGGGAGCGCGAAGTAGCCGACGCCCGCGAACATGTCCAGCACGCGCTCGCCGGGGCCGGTGGCGTCGCCCATGCGTGCGCGTTCGGCCTTGTTCCCCGGCGAGAACATGATAGCAGCGAGATCCAGCGCGTACCGAGTGCCGTGCTCGACGTGGACGGTTTCGGTGTCGCCGTCCCCGGCGACGACCGAGACGTCCGGGGTCCGGTGTTCGCCGGCGACGCCGTCGCCGCGATCGAGGACGGTGTCGGCTTCGCGGTGGAGCTCCAGCAGCGCGGCCCCGACCTCACCGGGCCGGGGGCAGTCGGTGAAGTCCGCCAGGATCACGCTGCCGAGGACCGCCCACGACGAGGGGGCGCGCTCGCGCTCGGCGGCCGACCAGCCGCGCTCGCGCAGGCGGTCGCCGAGGTCGGGGGCGCGAGGATCGGGGTCTGCTTGGGCGATGGCGCGCTCGAAGGCGATGCTGGCTGGTTCCTCGGTGACCGGGAGTTCGACGTGGTCGGCGTCGTGTTCTCGGACTTTCCGGCGGTCGTCGTAGACGCCTTCGTCCTCCAGCCCGTCGATAGCGCGCTGGCTGTCGGGTTTCGGGACGACGACGGCGAGGCTACGCATCGGGGAGGACGTGGAGACCCGCGCGGGATTTGAGCGCCGGGACCGTCGACGCGTCGGGGTCGACGTAGTCGGGGCGGGCCACGGTCTGGGCCTCGTAGGTGTCGGGGTCGAGGATCTGGATGGCCGCGTCGTCTTCGACGGTGACGACCGTCGCCTCGGTGGCGTCCGCGACGGCACCCAGTTTGCGGGCGTCCGGGCTGTCGCCGTCCTCGAAGCTCGCCTCGTAGGGTTCGCCCGTGGTCACGCGAACGCCCTTGAGGTTGCCGTGGTTGGACTGCACGAGCACCGGGCCGCCGTCGTCGGCGGCGATGTCCACGACATCCCCGGGAACGAACTCGGGCAGCCGGACGGCGTAGGTGACGCGGTAGACCTCGTTGCCGTCGTCGTCCTCGGTGATGAGCGTCTCGTGGTCCTCGAAGTCGCCGCCGAACTCCTCGACGAGCTTGCGGGCGAGTTTCAGCCCGATCTTGGTCGTGGAGAGTTTGATGTCGGTGCCGGATTCGGCGTCGCCGATCTCGGTGACGAACGCCTCCCGGTCGCCGGTGGCCTCCATGTCGGCGACGATGCGGTGGGCGAGCTCGGCGGCGCGGTCGGTCTCCTCGCTTGTGGGGTCCCGGCCGACCGCCCGCACCTGCACCGTCGAGGCATAGGACTCCCCGGCGATGCGGCCGCAGCGCTGGCAGGTCTGGCGGCTCACTTTCACCGTGACGGCGACCTGCTCGGTGCGGTGGGTGTCCCGCACGACGCCGGTGAACGTCGCGTGCATCCGGACGGTGTTGTCGTCGAGTTTCTCCGGGCGGACCTCCCAGTCGACGTCCTCGGCCTCAAGATGGACGCCGAGCGCCTCGGTCGTCTCCGCGACGGCGACGTCGACGTAGTCGTCGGCGCCGATGTCCACCCAGCGGTTCCCGCGGTGGACGGCCCCACAGCGGGCACACACCATCACCTCGATGGTGTCGGGGGCGTCCACGAGATCGAACGCCGCGAAGTAGCAGGAGTCGCACAGCGACTGCTCGCGGCGCGTCGCCCCGTCACCGCCGACCGAGTCAACGGGGTCGCCGCACTCGGGGCAGAAACTGCTGCCTGCGTCGGTCATGGGCCGGGATAGCGCTCGCAGGCTGTTAAGTACCCCGTCACGGCGGCGGCCGAGTGCGGCGACCAGTTTCACTTTCAGTGTGCTGTATACGAGACTTTATGCGTGGGGCGGCACAACCAGGAGATACATGCCTGAATCCGATCTCGAAGAGCTGCCCGGCGTCGGCCCGGCAACCGCAGAGAAGCTCCGCGACAACGGCTTTGACGCGTTCCAGAGCCTCGCAGTCGCGAACAGCGCCGAACTCTCGAACACCGCCGACATCGGCGAAAGCACCGCTGCGGACGTCATCCAGGCCGCACGCGAGGCCGCCGACGTGGGCGGCTTCGAAACCGGCGCGACCGTCTTGGAGCGCCGAGAGCAGATCGGGAAGCTCACCTGGAACATCCCCGAAGTCGACGACCTCCTGGGGGGCGGCGTCGAGACCCAGTCGATCACCGAAGTGTACGGCGAGTTCGGCGCGGGGAAATCCCAGGTCACCCACCAGCTCGCGGTGAACGTCCAGCTCCCGACCGAATACGGCGGCCTCCACGGCCGCGCGGTGTTCATCGACTCCGAGGACACCTTCCGCCCCGAGCGCATCGACGACATGGTGCGTGGCCTCTCCGACGAAACACTCCAAGCGGCGATGGAGGCCCACGAGATCGAGGGCAGCACCGACGACGAGGACACCCTCACGGAGCTCGTCGACGCGTTCCTGGACAAGATCCACGTCGCGAAAGGCTTCAACTCCAACCACCAGATGCTGCTGGCGGAGAAGGCCAAGGAGATCGCCAGCGAACACGAGGACGGCGACTGGCCGGTGCGGATGCTCACCGTCGACTCGCTGACCGCGCATTTCCGCGCCGAGTACGTCGGCCGCGGCGAGCTCGCGGACCGACAGCAGAAGCTCAACAAACACCTCCACGACCTCGAAAAAGTCGGGAACCTCTACAACGCCGCGGTGCTGGTCACCAACCAGGTGCAGTCGAACCCGGACGCGTTCTTCGGCGACCCCACGAAACCCATCGGGGGCAACATCCTCGGGCACAAGTCGACGTTCCGGATGTATCTCCGGAAGTCGAAAAACGACAAGCGCATCGTGAAGCTCGTCGACGCGCCGAACCTCGCGGACGGCGAAGCCGTGATGCGGGTACAGGACGAGGGCCTGAAGCCCGAATAAGCGGCCGCGGTCTCAGGCGTCGTCTTCGGTGGTCGTCCGGTCGGCCTCGTCGCCGTCGCCCGTGTAGATCTCCGCGCCGTCCTGGACGACCTTCTCCGAGAGCACCGCACACTTGATGCGCATCGGCGTCACCTCGACGCCGAGCATGTCCAAGATGTCATCCCGGTCGAGGGCGTCGACCTCCGCGAGCGTCATGCCCGGGAGTTCCTCCGAGAGCATGCTGGCGGAGGCCTGACTGATCGCGCAGCCGTCGCCGCGGAACGCCACGTGAGCGATCGTTTCGCCGTCGTCGTCGAGGGCAACGTCGAATTCGAGTTCGTCCCCACACGAGGGGTTGTATCCTTCGTGGGTGAACGACGGCTCGGGGAGCTCGCCCTGGTTGCGGGGGTTGCGGTAGTGATCCAGGATCTGCTGTCGGTACATGTCCGAACCCATGCTCATATTGCTTGCTGGTAGGGCAGAACGGCGTAAAAACGTTCCGTGGCGCTGACCGATCAGGGCGCGAAGATCTGGCGGGCTTCGTCGACCGCCGCAACCAGGGCGTCGACCTCGTCGCGGGTGTTGTAGAGGTAGAACGACGCGCGGGCCGACGCCGGGACGCCGAGGGTGTCGTGCAGCGGCTGCGTGCAGTGGTCGCCGGCACGGATCGCCACGCCGTAGTCGTTCAGGATCGAGGACAGATCGTGGGCGTGGATGCCGTCGACGTTGAACGACACGACCGCGCCGCGGTCGTCGCCCGGCGGGCCGTACACGTCGACGTCGTCGGTCATCGTGAGCTGGTCGTAGGCGTACTCGGTGAGCGCCTCCTCGTGGGCTCGGATGGCGTCCATGCCGATGTCCTGGAGGTAGTCGACGGCTTCGGCGAGCGCGATGCCCTGGGCGATGACCGGGGTCCCGGCTTCGAACTTCCAGGGCGGGTCGTTCCAGGTGGCGTCCTCGTAGGAGACGCGCTCGATCATGTCGCCGCCGTAGAGGAACGGCTCCATCTCCGCGAGCAGGTGGCGCTTGCCGTAGAGGCAGCCGATGCCCGTCGGGCCGAGCATCTTGTGTCCGGAGAACGCGTAGAAGTCGGCGTCGATCTCCTGGACGTCGACAGCGCGGGTCGGCGCGGCCTGCGCGCCGTCGACGAAGATGTAGGCGCCGTGGTCGTGGGCGATGTCCGCGAGCTCGCCCACGGGATTGACCGTGCCCAGAGTGTTCGAGATGTGGACGGCGTTCACGAGGGCGGTGTCGTCGGTGATCATGTCCGCGGCGGCGTCCATGTCGAGGTGGCCGTCGTCGGTGATGGGGATGTATTTCACCTCGGCGCCGGTTTCATCGGCGACCTGCTGCCAGGTCACGAGGCTGGCGTGGTGTTCCATCTGCGTGAGCACGACCTCGTCGCCGGGGCCGAGCTCGTTCAGTCCCCACGCGAACGCCACGAGGTTCTCGGCTTCGGTGGTGTTTTTGGTGAACACCATCTCCTCGCGGTCCTCGCCGCCGACGAACGCGGCGAGCTTGTCGTGGGCGTCCTCGTAGGCGACGGAGGCCTCCTGGCTGAGTTCGTGGAGGCCGCGGTGGACGTTCGAGTTGTACCGCCGGTAGTAGTCCGCGATGGCGTCGACGACTGGCTCAGGGGTGTGTGAGGTGGCGGCGTTGTCGAGGTAGACGAGATCCTCGCCGCCCGCGACCTCCCGTTCGAGGATCGGGAAGTCGGCGCGCACGGCCTCGACGTCTATCGGGCCCTGTTCGGTGGCTTCCATTGAAACGGTGTAGGGAGCCGGGCCACTACTGTCCTTCGGTGGGCCGAAATCCGGCCGCGACTGGGGTGCTCAGAACTGCATGAACTGGGCGTGGACCGTGCCCTCCAGTTCGAGCACGTTGGCAGCCTCGACGTGTCCCGCGTCGATGGCGATGCCGACGGCGGTGTCACCGACCACGTTCCCGATGGTGGCGCGAGCCAGCGCCGCCCGGACGGCGTCTGCGTCGGCGGCCTCGCCGTCGTAGAAGGACTCGGTGACGGTGAACTCGGTGCCGCCGTTGTCGTAGGTCTCCCCGAGCACGTCACGGTCGCAGGCCGCAACCAGCAGCCCCCGGTCGGTGTGTCGCTCCCGCATCACCAACGGCGACGGAGTGGTCATCGCTCGTCGACGAGTTCGCGTTCCTGCTGGCTGCGGATCTCGTCGGCCTGCTCGGCGACCTTCGCGGCCTCCTCGTCGCGGCCGAGTGCCTCGAGCGCGCGGGTTTTCTCCTCGTAGACGTCGGCCTGCTGGAAGCCCAGGCGGATCGCGTTGTCCAGGGCGTCGAGCGCCTGCTCGGGGCGGTCGCGCTCGTTCTCGATGAACCCCAGGTTGTACCACGCCTGTGGCAGGCGCTTGTCCACACGGACCGCCTCCTCGGCGTGCTCGTAGGCCTGTTCGTCCTCGCCGAACTCCCAGAGCGCGTACGCCAGGTTGGTGTGGGCGGCCGCCTCGAAGTCCCCGTCGTCGGCGACGAACAGCGCCTCCCGGTGTGCGCCGACGGCGGCGTCCCACTCCTCGAGCTCGCCGTGCGCGATGCCCTTGTTCACCCAGGCCTCCTGTTCGCGGTTGTCGTCGTCGGTGTACTGGGCGGCGCGCTCGAAGGTGTCGACGGCCTGCTCGTTGCGGTTGATGCCCATGTAGCTCAACCCGACGTCGATGAGTTCGTCGGCGTCGACGGCGTCGTTGTCGAGGGTGCGCTCGTCGAGGGTGTCCGCGACCACGCGGCTGTCCACGGGGTCGACCGTGTCGGGGTCGACGTCCAGTTCCGGCGGGTCGAGGTCGAAGCCCGCGTAGGGGTCGTCGAAGCCCGCGCCCTCGGAGAACTCGTGATCGAGGGCGTCGTCGTCGAGCCCGGCGGCGTCTTCGGGCGCGGGCTCGCCGTCGGCGTCCTCGCTGCGGTCTGTCATACGGCGTGGTTGGCGAGCCGCGGGGTTAAGGCCTCCGCACCCGGCCGCGTGCGTGTGAGCCGCCTGCGCGACGCCGGCCGAGCGCACCGACAGAAGAACAACGTTTTAACGACGGCGGTGGTACTCGCGTCCACTATGGGTAAGAAGTCGAAGGCCTCGAAAAAGCGGCTGGCCAAACTGGAGCGCCAGAACAGCCGCGTCCCCGCGTGGGTCATGATGAAGACGAACCGAGACGTCCAGCGCAACCCGAAGCGCCGCAACTGGCGGCGTAACGACACCGACGAATAATGAGCGCCAGCGAATTCGATGACCGCTTCGTAACGGTGCCGCTGCGTGACGTGACGAAGGTGCCGAGTCACGAGCGCGCCGGCGAAGCGATGAACATCATCCGCCAGCACCTCGCAAAGCAGTTCGCCGTCGACGAGGACGCGGTCCGCCTGGACCCCTCGATCAACGACGCCGTCTGGAGCGAGGGCAACAACAACCCGCCCCGGAAGCTCCGTGTGCACGCGGGGAGCTTCGCCGAGGACGGCGAGACAGTCGTGGAAGCCGACTACGAAGGCTGACAAGCTTGCTACGCGCTGCGTTCCGTGGGTCCGCGTATATCGGCGTGTTCGCTCGCGCCACCGAGAGCTGTGTGCTCGTTCGCCCGGACCTCGACGACGACTTCGTCGACTCGATCGCCGACGAGCTGGGTGTGCCCGCCGTACAGACCACCGTCGGCGGGTCCTCGACTGTCGGGTCGCTGGCAGCGGGGAACAGCAGCGGGCTGCTTGTGAGCAACCGGATCCGGGAGCGGGAGCGCGACCGCATCGAGGCCGCCGGCGTCACCGTCGGCGAGCTTCCCGGCGCGGTCAACGCCGCCGGGAACGTCGTTGTCGCCAACGACGACGGCGCGTACGTCCACAGCGGGCTCTCGGACGACGCCGTCGCGGCCGTCGAGGAGACCCTCGACGTGTCAGCGACGCGGGGCCAGCTCGCGGGCGTCGACACCGTGGGCACGGCCGCCGTCGCGACCACTGACGGCGTGCTCTGTCATCCGAAGGCGACGGACGCGGAGCTGGAGCGCATCGAGGAGACGCTGGGCGTGTACGCCGACGTCGGCACCGTGAACTACGGGGCGCCGCTGGTCGGCTCCGGGCTCGTGGCGGCCGACGACGGCTACCTCGTCGGTGACGACACGACGGGGCCGGAGATCGGCCGGATCGAGGACACGCTCGGCTACATCGAGTAAGAACGCCTTCGTTGCCCACCTGTGCGGTCCTCCACGCGGGAGGCCAGACGCCCGATTGACGGCTTTTTCGTGGCTGCGGTGCTCGCTCAGCGGCGTGGCTGGGAAGGGAAGATACTTCCCCCTTGCTGCCGCAGTGAGTGACATGAGTCTTGGAGGCGGCGGTCAACAGCAGCTACAGCAGTTGTCCCAGGAGATTCAAGCAATCGAGGAGGAGGTCGAGGAGCTCGAAGCCGACGTGGCGTCGCTGCGCCAGGAGCAAACGGAGATCGAGGAGGCCAAAGAGGCCCTCGACGTGCTGGAGACGGGCGCGACCGTGCAGGTGCCGCTGGGCGGCGACGCGTACGTTCGTGCCGAGGTCAAGGACATGGACGAGGTCGTTGTGAGCCTCGGCGGCGGGTACGCCGCGGAGCAGGACAGCGACGCCGCGGCGAGCGTGCTCGACGAGAAGAAGGCCACCATCGACGGCCGCATCGACGACGTGCAGGCCGAGATCGATGACCTCAGCGAGGAGGCCGAGCAGCTCGAACAGCAGGCCCAGCAAGCCCAACAGCAGATGATGCAACAGCAGATGCAGGCCCAACAGCAGCCCCAGGACGGCGAGCAGTAAGGTCAGCATGTTCGACGGGTTGAAGGACAAACTCTCGAATTTTCGGGAGGACGCCGAGGAGGTCGCCGAGGAGAACGCCGAAGAGCTTGCCGACCAGCCGGACGACGAGGCGGCGGACACGGAGGCAGCCGCCGCGGACAGCGCCCCCGAAGACGCGCCGGCGACCGCGGATGCCGCGGCACCGGCGACTGAGCCGGCGGGCGAGCAGCCCGACGCCGACGACGAGGAGTCGTCGGCCGGGTTCGTGAGTCGGGCGGCGTCGATGGCTCGCGGCCGCGTCGTCATCGACGAGGCGGATCTGGAGGCGCCGCTTCGCGAACTGGAGTTCGCGCTCCTGGAGAGCGACGTGGAGATGAGCGTCGTGGAGGAGATCCTGGATCAGATCCGGGGGGATCTCGTCGGCGAGGAGCGGAAGTTCACCGAGTCGACGGACACGCTCATCGAGGACGCGCTGCGTGAGGCGCTGTTGTCGGTGATCGACGTGGGGCAGTTCGATCTCGTGGACGAAATCGAGTCCGCATCGAAGCCGGTGACGATCGTGTTCACGGGCGTCAACGGCGTGGGCAAGACCACGACGATCGCGAAGCTGGCGCGGTACCTCGAATCGGAGGGGTTCTCGTCGGTGCTGGCGAACGGCGACACCTACCGTGCGGGGGCGAACCAGCAGATCGAGGAACACGCCGAGGCGCTCGGCGTGAAATGCATCACCCACGAGCAGGGCGGCGATCCGACGGCGGTCGTCTACGACGCCGTGGAGTACGCGGACGCCAACGGCGTGGACGTCGTGTTGGGTGACACCGCGGGCCGGCTGCACACCTCCGACGACTTGATGAGTCAACTGGAGAAGCTCGACCGGGTCGTCGATCCGGACGTCACGGTGTTCGTCGACGAGGCGGTCGCGGGCCAGGACGCCGTGAATCGCGCCCGCGAGTTCGACGAGGCGTCGGCGGTCGACGGCACGATCCTGACGATGGCGGACGCGGACAGCCAGGGCGGGGCCGCGATCTCCGTGTCCCACGTCACCGGGAAGCCGATCCTCTTTTTGGGAACTGGACAGGCGTACGAGGACTTGGAGCCGTTCGATCCGGACGCGCTCGTCGACGACCTGCTGGCTGCGTCCGACGATTAGGGCGCGTCGGCGGCCGGCGGGTCGGCGTCCACGACGACGAACTCCCGGCGCGTGCCGTGGCGGTTGTGGGCGCGGACTTCGCCGGGCTCCCATGGTGGAACCCCAACGAGGAGCTGCGCGTGGAGGTCGTCGGCGAGGGTGACAGTGTGGTCGCCCTTGGGGTGTGAGACGAACCGGCCGGCGGTCTGGCCGGCGGGGGCGGCGAGGTCGACGCCGAACACGCTGGTGAGCGCGTCGCCGGCGCTGGGGAAATAGAAGTCCGACAGCACTGGTGTGTCGGGGTCGAGGGTGTGTGTCTCGTCGCCGGCGTCGAGATCCCGGGCGGGCGTCGCTGCGAGGCGGACGGACACCGAGTCGGGGTCGGCGTCGGCCGCGAGCTCACAGAGCACGGCAACGAGCGCGCGGGTGGCGTAGACGGGTGGCATGCACGCCCATACGCCCGCCGGCGGGTTGAGCGTTCCCCTAGTCGAGGGTGCCAGCTGCCATACGCGGTGGCGCTGCGTGGAACAAGGCTCTTAGGGGGCGGTCGCGTAGTCGCGACCAATCATGGTACTCGACGACCTTGGGAGCTCGCTGCGGGGCACCTTGGACACGCTCCGCGGGAAGTCCCGCATCTCCGAGGAGGACGTCGACAAGGTCGTCAAGGAGATTCAGCGCTCCTTGCTGCAGGCCGACGTCGACGTGGACCTCGTGATGGATCTCTCCGAGTCGATCACGGAGCGGTCGCTTGAGGAGGAGCCGCCGGGCGGAACGAGCGCCCGCGATCACGTGTTGCGCATCGTCTACGAGGAACTCGTCGGGCTCGTGGGTGATTCGACGCCGATCCCCCTGGAGGAGCAGACGATCATGCTGGCGGGCCTGCAGGGGTCGGGGAAGACGACCACGGCCGCGAAGATGGCGTGGTGGTTCTCGAAGAAGGGGCTGCGGCCGGCGATCGTGCAGACGGACACGTTCCGGCCGGGGGCCTACGAGCAGGCCGCGGAGATGGCCGACCGCGCGGAGGTCGATTTCTACGGGGAGCCGGACAGCGACGATCCCGTGCAGATCGCCCGCGACGGGCTTGCAGCGACGGCGGACGCCGACGTGCATATCGTGGACACGGCGGGCCGCCACGCGCTGGAGGACGACCTCATCGCGGAGATCGAGGAGATCGAGGGCGTCGTCGAGCCGGACCGGAGCCTGCTGGTGTTGGACGCCGCGATCGGGCAGGGCGCCAAACAGCAGGCCCGGCAGTTCGACGCGTCGATCGGCATCGACGGGGTTGCGATCACGAAGCTCGACGGAACCGCGAAGGGCGGCGGGTCGCTGACGGCCGTGAACGAGACCGACTCCACCATCGCGTTCCTGGGCTCCGGGGAGACCGTCCAGGACATCGAGCGCTTCGAGCCGGATTCGTTCATCTCGCGGTTGCTGGGGATGGGGGATCTCAAGCAGCTCACCGAGCGCGTGGAGCGTGCGATGGAGGAAACCCAGGACGACGACGAGGACTGGGACCCCGAGGACCTCATGAAGGGGGAGTTCACCCTCCACGACATGCGAAAGCAGATGCAGGCGATGGACAACATGGGGCCACTGGATCAGGTGATGGACATGATCCCCGGCATGGGGGGTGGGTTGATGGACGAGCTCCCCGACGACGCGATGGACGTCACCCAGGAGCGCATGCGGGGCTTCGAGGTCATCATGGATTCGATGACCGAGGCGGAGATGGCCGACCCGCGCTCGGTGGGGGCGTCACAGATCCGGCGCATCGCGCGCGGGTCCGGGCAGCCCGAGGACCGCGTTCGGGAGCTGCTCGACCAGCACAAGATGATGGCGCAGACGATGCAGCAGTTCCAGGGCATGGGTGACGGGGACATGCAGCGCATGATGTCGAAGATGCAACAGCAGGGCGGTGGCGGCGGTGGCGGGTTCGGCGGCATGTTCTGAGGCGGCGTGCGTCCGGGTTTTTATACGCGCGGGCCTCGATTCGGGGAGTATGAGCGTTCGGCGCGTGGCTGCCACCGCCTACCGTGAGGCCGCGCCAGCGCTGGCGGCAAGCGTCCTGGGCGGGCTGTTTGCGGGCGCGGTCCTGGGCGGGATGCGTGCGCAACTGGAGGCCGTCGACGGGCTGCTTGTGGTGGTGCCGGCGTTGCTGGCGACACGGGGGAACGTGTACGCGTCGTTCGGCGCGCGCCTGGCCACCGGCCTCCACCAGGGCATCATCGAGCCACACGTCGCCGCCGGGGACCGGCGACTGCGGGCGGCCGTCGGGGCAGCGATGGGGAACGGCCTGCTTGCGAGCGGGTTCGCGGCCGCCGTCGCGTTCGGCGTGCTGACGGCGCTTGGGCGGCCGGTGGCTGGGCTGGCGACGCTGGTCGGGGTTGCGCTCGTCGCGGGGTTGTTGTCCGGCGTGGCGCTCACGGGCGCGGTGGTAGCGGTCGTGTTCGCGGGGTATCGGCGCGGCTACAACCCGGACACGCTGGTCGGGCCGCTGGTGACGACCACCGGGGACCTGTTCGGGTTGGCGTTCCTAGTGCTTGCGGTGCGGCTGATCGTGGGGGGTGTGTGAGTGCCCCGGACGTGGTCGGTGCGGGCGATCACGCGTGCCACCCTCCCGATCCTGCTCGCGCTGACGGTCGTGGAGGTCGGCAGCGGGCTCGTGCTCGGAACGTTTGAGGCGACGCTGCTGCAGTATCCGTCGCTGCTGGTGTTGGTGC
This sequence comes from Halobacterium sp. GSL-19, assembly GCF_016917855.1. Taxonomy (NCBI): domain Archaea; kingdom Methanobacteriati; phylum Methanobacteriota; class Halobacteria; order Halobacteriales; family Halobacteriaceae; genus Halobacterium; species Halobacterium sp. GSL-19. The sequence goes on along the minus strand of NZ_CP070377.1, from coordinate 1,816,575 downwards.
CGGTGACGATCGGGACGGCGGGGAACCTCGGGAGCATTCTGGCGTCCCGGCTGTCGACGGCGTTCCACTTGGGGACGCTGTCGTTCGATCCCGGCGACGACGACCTGGCGGGGAACGTCGTTGCGACCGTGATGCTGGCGATCACGGTGTTCCCCGTGGTGGGCGCTGGCGCGTGGGGGGTGGCAGCGGCCACCGGCAGCGTTCGCCTCCCGGTGGGCGTTGTCATCGCCGTGGCGGCGGTGGCGGGCGCGTCGCTTGCGGTGCTTGCGGTCGCGGTCACGCTGCTGGCGACGTACGCCGCCTACCGGTTCGAACTGGACCCCGACGACGTGGTGATTCCAGTGGTCACGAACACCTGTGACGTGCTGGGTGTGGTCGTGTTGTTCGGCGCGGTCGAGGTGCTCGTGTGAGCGCCGTCAGCAGGTGGCGTGCGTCGCCGAAACCGACACCAGTAACTCCACGAGTCACGAAGCGGGCGGCGTGCAACTGGTGGCGCTGCTGTGGGCGGTCGCACCCCGAGTGGTGGGCGTGGCTGCCGCGATCGCGGTGGGACTGACGCTGGCGAACCTCGCCGTGGCGTTCGGCGCGGTTGATTACGTTGCGCGGTTCGCCACGCCGCTGACCGGTCCCGCGAACCTGCCCGACGAGGTCGGCACCGCGATCCTGGCCACGACCGCGTCCCCGACGGCGGGCTACGGCATGCTCAAGGAGTACCGGGACGCCGGCGTGCTCAGCGATCGGGCGACGCTCGTCGCCATCACCATCAACACGTTCTTCGGCTTCGTGCAACACATCTTCACGTTCTACGCGCCGGTGTTGCTCCCGATTCTGGGGCTCCGCCTGGGGCTGATGTACGTCGGCGCGCGCGCCGCCGTGAGCCTCGGGATCACGGCCGCGGGCGTGCTCGCGGGTGCGGTGGTGTTGTCCGAGGACGACGTCGCGTCGGCGTCGGACGCCGGGGTGACGATGCCGGGTGAGGACGCCGCCGACGAGTCGACGCGGGAGACCGTCGCCGGCGCGGTCACGAAGACCGGTGGGAAGCTGAAAACCCTCGTGCCCCGGTTGGCGGTGGTGTACGCGGCGGTCGTCTTCCTCACCGAGACCTACGACGTGACCGCGTTCACGGCCGCCGCGGAGCCGCTCACGTCGGTGCTCGGGCTGCCCGGGGTCGCGGTGCCGGCGGTCGCGACGTTCGCCGTCGACACCACGACCGGCGCGATCTTCATCGCGCCACACGTCCCCGGGGAGTTCACCGCGGGCGAGGCGGTCGCCACGATGCTCGTCGGGGGGATCGTGTCGTTCGCGGTGTCGACGTTCAAGCGCTCGATCCCGTTCCAGTACGGCATCTGGGGGGCGCGCTTCGGGTCGAAGGTCATCGCCGTCAACATCGCCGCAAAAGTGGTGTTCATCTCGGCCGCGATCGCCGTGTTGCTCGTGTGACCGCGGTCAGGGGTCCTCGAGGGGCTCGCCGCCGTCGGTGGGGGGTGCGAGGTGGTCGATGAACTGTTGGACGGCCGGCTCGGCGACCGTGACCTCGACGTGGAGGTCGCCGAGCTCGTCGGGGTTCCCGACGGCGAAGTTGACCGTGCCGTTGAACGCCGCCTGCTTTTTGAGGTCGAAGCTGAACCCGGCGTCCGTCTGGGAGGCCTGGAACTGTTCGCGCGCCGTGTCGAGGATGCGCTGGTCGAACAGCTGCTCGCGGAACGACGCCGTCGTGTCAGTCTCGGCGACCGCACGGTCGTCCTCGACGGTGACCGTGGCGTCGGGGAACAGCCGGAGGATGGCGTCGGCCACACGGTCGTCGGGTTCGGTGGGGTAGACGGGCGCGGTCACGCGGACGGTCACGTCAGTGGTGTCAGTCATGGTTGTCGGGCACCTCAGTGTGGGGTGTGTCGGCGGCGAGCAGGTCTCGGACCGCGTCGTGGAACGCGTCGAGGCTGTCGGTGTTCTCGATGCGGACGTCGGCCAGGTCGATGGCGTCGTCCATTCCGAAGCCGCGTTCGCGGTCCTCGCGGGCGTCGAGGGGTTCGCCGTCGGTGTCGCCGGGTCGGTCGCGGTTCTCGATGCGGGCTTTGCGTAACTCTCGGGGGGCGGAGACGTGCACGAGCGTGAAGTCGTCGCCGAACGCGTCGCGGAACGTGGTCACTTCCACGTCCGAGCGGATCCCGTCGACGAGGACCGTCGTGGCGTCGGTGAGGTGGTCCTCGATGATGGGGAGTGACTGGTGGGCGATCGCGCCCGGGCCGTGTTCGTCGCGGAGCGCTTGCGCGATGCGGCCGTGGTGTTGGGCGGGATCCAGGCCCCGGTCGCGACACTCCTGCCGGATCACGTCACCCATGACGAGCACGGGGATGCCGGCGTTGGCGGCCACCGTCGCGGCCTCGCTTTTCCCGGAGCCCGGCATGCCCACGGTCCCGATGACTCTCATTGGTAGACTGCAAGCGACCCCGCCACGTGTGTGCTTCGGTGTGGCTGCCGGGCGTGTGAGCCGTGGCTGTCATCCAGTCGATTTTTACGCCACCCGGTGGTACTGCCGGATGCGGGCGCGTAGCTCAGTCCGGACAGAGCGTTCGGCTTCTAACCGAAATGTCGGGGGTTCGAATCCCCTCGTGCCCGTGGCGTCGGCTGGCGGCGGGGCGTGGCACTGAGACCGAGCACCGCCAGCGGCGGTTACATGAGCTGCGTGACTTCCTGGAAGTCGGTGCGACAGAACGGGCAGCGATAGCTCGTTTCAAAGCCGGCGGTCTGTGCGACCGTCCGGGTTTCGAGTTCGTGCATCGCGATGGAGCGACCGCAGTCCGGACAATCGAGCTTAGGCACGGATAATTGATATATTCCCAAACATATTAAAATCAATGATGTCAAATGATACCATAGAACACGGCTATGGCAGTCGGCCACCGTGCAAGCCGGACGACATCGGAACCGGCCTCGGGGGACCGCCCGCTTACGCGTCGAAGCCGTCCTCGAAGACGAACGTCCCGTTGCGCTGGACGATCTCGCCGTCGACCTCGATGAACGAGTCCTCGCTCATGTCAACGATCATGTCGACGTGTTTCGCGGAGTCGTTTTGCTCGACGCCCTCGCCGACCGTCTCGGGGTACGCGCGCCCGAGGGCCATGTGGACGGTGTCGCCCATCTTCTCGTCGAACAGCATGTTGTACGTGAACCGGTCGATGTCCCGGTTCATCCCGATCCCCAGCTCGCCCAGCCGCCGCGCGCCGTCGTCGGTGTCCAGGATGGCCGCGAGCACGTCCTCGTTTTGCTCGGCGCTGAACGACACGACTTCGCCGTCCTCGAAGGTCAGCGCTGCGCCCTGGATCTCGCGGGCCTGATGGTACACCGGCTTGTCGAAGACGACCTCCCCCTCCACGGAGTCCGGAACGGGTGCGGTGAACACCTCGCCGGCGGGCAGGTTGTTCGACCCGCAGTCGTTCAGCGTCGTCATGTCCGCGACGCTCATCGTGACGTCGGTGGTGTCCCCGGAGACGATGCGGACTTCCTCGGCGGGGTTCAGGATGTCCACCATCTGCTGTTGGTGGTCCTCGACGGCGTCCCAGTCTTTGTTCACGGCGTCGTAGACGAAGTCCTCGTAGGCGGCCGTCGACATGCCCGCGAGTTGGGCGTCGGCCGGGGCGGGGTACTGGGTGAGACACCACTTCGTCGACAGCCGGGCGTTGAGCACGTCGCGGTGGGCTTCCGCGAACGCCGCCCCCAGCTCCGTGGACACGTCGCTCTGCTCGGTGACGTTGCGGTGTGGTCGGCCCACGACGGCGGCGTCGGCGTGCTCGTAGAGCTGCAGGAGGTGTTCGGGCGTGGAGAGGTCCTCGGCGTCGATCGCCTGGAGGTACGCGCGCGCCGCGCGGTCCGTGCCGATACCGCGGTCACCACGGGCGAGCATCACGGGGTTCGCGCCGACTTCACCGATCTTCTCGTAGAGGGCGACGCGGAGGTCCTCGGCGACCGGCGGCAGGCTCACCACGACGTTCTCGTCGGGCTGCAGGTCGATGCATCGGTCGACGATGACCGCTGCGTGCTGGCGGATGCGTGAATCCATGCTGTCACGTGGTCGGAACTGCCTGTTGGATGTTTCGGAACGTAACTGGCAGGATGACTTTTCCCCCTGGGGGTGGATGTCCCGATATGATCGATCTTCGCAGCGACACGGTCGCCACGCCGACCGAGGCGATGCGGGAGGCGGCGGCCCAGGCGCCGGTCGAGCACGGCGAGCACGGCGACGACCCGGCTGTGGCAGCGGTGGAGGCGACGGCGGCGGACGCCGTGGGCATGGCGGCGGCCGTGTTCGTGCCGAGCCGGACGATGGCCAACCAGATCGGGGCGCAGGTACACACCGCCCGCGGGCAGAGCGTGCTCGTCGAGCGGGCCAGCCACAGCTACAGGCGGGGGAGTGGCGGGCTGGCACAACACGCTGGGGTGCAGGCGCGCGCGTTCGACGGCGGCGAAACCGGCTGTCCGACCGCGGAGCAGGTGGCCGCCGAGATCACGGCGGGGGGTGGGCACCGGCCGGAGGTCGGGCTGGCGTGCGTGGAGATCGCACACGGGGCGAACGGCGGGGTCGTGGCGCCCGTCGACGCGTTCGCGGCTGCCGTGGAGACCGCCCACGAGCACGACGTGCCGGTGCACGTCGACGGGACGCGGGTGTTCAGCGCTGCGACCGCGCTGGGCGTCGATGCGGCGGCGCTGCTTTCGCCGGTGGATTCGGTGGCGGTGTGTCTGTCGACGGGGCTGGGCGCACCCATGGGGGCAGTGCTGGCGGGAAGCGAGTCGTTCGTGGCGTCGGCCCGACGCGTGCAGGAGATGTACGGGGGTGGGATGCAGCAGGCGGGCATGGTCGCGGCGGCGGGCGTGTGCGCCCTGGAGAACCGCCACCGAGTCCACGAGGACCACGAGAACGCGCGTCGATTGGCCGAGGACCTCGACGCGCTTCCGGGGGTGACGGCGGCCGAACCGGACACGAACATCGTGCTCGCGGACACCCGGGACGCGGACGTGACCGCCGCGGCGTTCCTGGCGGGCTGTGAGGAAGAGGGCGTGCTGGGGACGGCGGACGGCGAGTACACGGTCCGGTTCTGCACGCACCGCGACATCGGGGGCGCGGACATCGCGGCGGTGGTGTCGGCGGCGGGGGAGGTCGTCTAATCCCGGTTGCTGTTCTCGACGCCGTCGCGGAAACTGGCGACGGTGCGCCGGATGAACAGGAAGGTGAAGAACACGAACAGCAGGAGCGCAGCCGCGAAGACGTAGAAGACGGGTCCGAGCGAGGCCATGAGGGAGTGATGCATGGCGTGTGGCATAGTGGTTTCGGGTCGTCGGGAAGAATACACACGCAAGGTAACAAAACATTAATCATAGATTGGTGATACTGTTTCGTAATGACCGGGCTCCTCCCATCGGCGTCGGAGCCGTCGGCGTCCAGTGATGGCCCACGGGTTGTCGGGGTTGATTCCGACGATGCGGACCAGCTGCTGTCGGCGCTGGGGTCCGAGACGGCGCGGGACATCTACGCAGCCGTCCACGACACGCCATCGACGCCGTCGGAACTCGCCGCGGACATGGAGACCTCCCTGCAGAACATCCAGTACCATCTCGATCGCCTCGAAGGCGCGGCGTTGGTCCAGGAGTGTGACACGCGGTATTCCTCGAAGGGGCGGGAGATGAGCGTGTACGGGGCGCGCGACACGCCGGTGGTGTTGTTCGCGGGCAGCGAAGAGGACGGCGAGAGCGTTCGGGCGGCGCTGTCGGGGTTGTTCGGCGGGATCGGCGCGGTGAGTCTGGCGACCGTTGCGGTGCAACACGTCGGCGGTGGCGGTGCAAGCGGCGTACAGATCGGGACCGGTGCGGCGGCGCAGGCGGCTCCGGGGGCGGCCACGAGTTGGGACGCCGTGTGGACGCTGATGCAGGTGGCGCGGTATGGGCTCCGCGAGGCGGTGGTGGCCGGTGGTGGGCTGCTGGTTGTGGGGCTTGGTGTCGGTGCCGTGATCGCAAAGGCGAGGGCGGCCTGGTGAACCCACCCCGTGGCACTCGCCTTGAACCGCGTGTAGACGAGTGTGCGAGGCTAGTCGCGTGAGACGTGGGTCGAACGGATGGTGTCGCCGTCGCGGGTGGAGATCGCAATGCGGACGCCGTGGTCGGTTGGGTGGAGAGTCGCGTGTGCAGCCGGGGAGCCGCGTGGGTCGGCGTGGCTACCGGGGTTGAGGAGGACGGCTGTGGGCGTGGTGGTGAGCGTCGGGGTGTGGGTGTGGCCGGAGACGACGATGTCGGCGCCTCGTTCGCGGCCGAACAGCGACAGCGCCGTGTCGCCGCCGGGTTCGCGGTGGGTGAGCGCGATGCGGAGGCCGGCGGTGGTGATCGTGCGGGCCGGCGGGAGGCGGTCGCGGACGGCGGGGGAGTCGGCGTTGCCGTGGACGGCGTGGAGGCGGGTGGCGGCGTCGTGGAAGGCGTCCAGGGACGATTCGGTGGTGAAGTCGCCGGCGTGCACGACGGCGTCGGCGTCGGCGACTGCCTGACGGGCGTGGCCGGTGAGCGCGTGGTCGGTGTCGCTGTGTGTGTCCGCGAGGACGGCGATCATCGGTGTGGCGTAGTGTGTGGGGGCGTGTGAGCGTTGCGGCCGGTGGTGAGGCCCACTCGGCTGTGCGTGGTGTTTGGGTGGCCCCGAGTACGCCATCACAGAGAATAACAACGGGTATCGAAGAAATTTGTTTTTGGTACGCCAAACAAAATTTGGATGCAGCGGAAAGCTTTAAGTGGCAGGCGGTCCAACGTGTAATCGTTATGAGCACGCAAAAGAACGCGCGAGCGACCGCCGGTGAAGTCGAAGGGTCGGACGCACTGCGGATGGACGCCGACCGCGCCGAACAGTGTGTAGACGCCCTGAACGCCGATCTCGCGAACGTGTACGTCCTCTACCACCAGCTCAAGAAGCACCACTGGAACGTGGAGGGGGCGGAGTTCCGGGACCTGCACCTGTTCCTCGGTGAGGCCGCCGAGACGGCCGAGGAGGTCGCCGACGAGCTCGCCGAGCGCGTGCAAGCGCTTGGTGGCGTGCCCCACGCCAGCCCCGAGACACTGCAGGCCGAGGCGTCCGTCGACGTCGAGGACGAGGACGTCTACGACATCCGGACGTCGCTGGCGAACGACATGGCGATCTACGGGGACATCATCGAGGCCACCCGCGAACACACCGAGCTCGCGGAGAACCTCGGCGACCACGCGACGGCACACATGCTCCGTGAGGGGCTCATCGAGCTCGAAGACGACGCCCACCACATCGAGCACTACCTGGAGGACGACACGCTCGTCACGCAGGGCGCCCTGGAGTAAGCCGGCGAGAACCCACCACTGTTCTTTCGCGACTAGCGTTCGACGTCTACCGTGAGGTCCGTGGAGAGCCAGCCGTCGGCGTTGCCATCCTCGGTGAATACGGTTCGCTCCGGCGAAGATTGGAGGGCGGTGAGGCGGTCTTCGGTGTCGTCGTCAGCGTCCCGCGTAACTGGCATATCAGGCCCTATGCAGCGGTGCTATCATATGTGTTTTGGTCGGCCTAAAACAGGGCGTTTGTGGCGGTCGTCGCGCTGAGCCGGAGGTTTATACTGCAAGCCGTTCGTATTCCGGGACACCGTGGCCGCACGCAGAGACGACACCCCCGACTACATGCAGTTCTTCCCGAAGCCGTCGCCGTACGACAACCAGCGGGCCGCGATGGACGCGATCCGGGACGCGCTCGACGGCGGCACCAACGTGTTGTTCGAGGGGGCGTGCGGAACGGGCAAAACCCTTGCCGCGCTCGCGCCGGCGCTGTCGCACGCCCAGGCCGAGGACAAAACGGTCGTCATCACGACCAACGTCCACCAGCAGATGCGCCAGTTCGTGCGCGAGGCCCGCGAGATACACGCCACCGAACCCATCCGCGCGGTCGTGTTCAAGGGCAAGGGGTCGATGTGTCACATCGACGTGGACTACGAGGAGTGCCAGGTGCTGCGGGACAACACCCACGAGCTCGTGGACGCCACCCGGGACAAACGCCAGCTCGAAGAACGCCAGCGCGCTCTGCTCGACGAGGCACAGGACGGCGACACCGAGGCCGCCGACGCCCGGCAGGCCGTCATGGACGAGCTGGAAGCCGTCGAGTCGGAGTTGGCGGCCCTCCAGGACGGCAACGTCTGCGAGCGCTACCGCCAGAACCTCGTGGGGAACACCGACGAGTTCTACCAGTGGCTGTACGACGACGTCCGCACCCCGGAGGACATCTACGGCTACGCCGAGGAGGCGGGGTTCTGCGGGTACGAGCTCCTCAAGGACGGCATCGAGGGCGTGGATCTGGCGGTCTGCAACTACCACCACCTGTTGGACCCGGGGATTCGGGCGCAGTTCTTCCGCTGGTTGGGCCGGGACCCCGAGGACGTGGTGGTGGTGTTCGACGAGGCGCACAACATCGAGGACGCCGCCCGCGACCACGCCGCCGAGACGCTCACCGAGCAGACCCTCGACAGCGCCCTGGACGAGCTCCAGGACACGAGCGATCAGCGGGCAGCGGCCGCCGAGCGCGTGCTCGGGGCGTTCCGGGATGCGCTCGTCGAGACCTACGAGGACGCGCTGCGTCCGGGCGGCGATGGACCGGCGGACACGAAGTCGGCGGTGGAGTCGAACTGGGTGGACGTGCCGGTCGCCAACGACGACCGCCGGGACGACCTGACGCTGGCGTTCCTCCAGTCGTACACCGGCCCGGGGATCACCGAGGACGTCACCGACGCCCTGGGGTTGGGGGAGTACCTGGACGGGGAGTACGAGGACGCGTATCGGAACGGCGACGCGACGACCCGCCGGGAGTGCCACGTGCTGGCCGCCGCCGAGTTCGTAGAGGCGTACGTCGAGCGCGGCGGCGAGTTCGGGCAGTATCCGACGGCGGCGGTGCGCCGCGACGACCGCACCGAGGCGGTGTACGGGCGGGCCGAGCGCTACACCTGCATCCCGCGGGAGGTGACCACCGACCTGTTCGACGCCGTGCACGCAAGCGTCCTGATGAGTGCGACGCTGCGGCCCTTCGACGTGATCGGCGACGTGTTGGGGTTGGACGACCCCGTGGAGTTGGCGTTCGGGCTGCAGTTCCCGGAGGACCGCCGCCGGACGTTCGCCGTCGACACCGAGCCGTTGTTCTCCTCGAACCGCGAGGACCGCGCGACCCAGCAGGCGGTCGCGGGCGCGCTCCGGGACGCCGCGGCGTACACGCCGGGCAGCTGTCTGTTTTTCTTCCCGAGTTACGCCGAGGCGAAGCGCTACCACGACCTGCTGGCGGACTGCGACGCCACGCGGTATCTGGACGAACCGGGGGTGGCGGCTGACGACCTCCGGGAGGCGTTCGTCGCCGACGGGGACGGCGCGCTGTTCACGTCGCTGTGGGGGACCCTGGCCGAGGGCGTGAGCTTCGACGGTGACGACGCGCGGACGGTCGCGGTCGTCGGCGTCCCGTACCCGCATCTGGACGCGCGGACCGAGGCCGTCCAGGACGCGTACGCCCAGGCGTTCGCGGACCGCGATGCCGACCAGGGACTTCGCAGCGACCGCCAGGACGCCGGCTGGCGGTACGCGGTGGAGATCCCGACCGTGCGGAAGACCCGCCAGGCGATGGGGCGCGTGATTCGGTCGCCGGAGGACTTCGGCGTGCGGATGTTGGTCGATCGGCGGTACACGGCGGCGAGCCGCACCGGGATGCAGAAGTATTCGGTGAACCCGACGTTCCCGCCGAGCGAGCGCGCGGAGATGGTGGACGTCGATCCGGAGAAGCTGCGGTTCTCGTTGTTGAACTTCTACGGCGATCTGGGGGCGTACGGTGGCGATCCGCCGAGTCCGTAGGCGGCGTTACGCCGGCAGCGAGACGGTGTCGACGGGTTCGCCGACGGTGGCGTCGTAGAGGGAGAGTTCGTCGATGGTCCAGGTGACGGGGCCGACCGCGCGGCCGTCGATGGCGTCGACGGCGCGCTGGCCGCGGAACCCGTCGGCGTCGCGGGCCAGCGTGACGTGGGGGTCGTAGTCGTCGCCACCCTCCATCACGGGAACGGGGTCGAAGGGGTCACAGAGGCGGTCGTGGAGGTGGTGGATGCCGGGGCTCTCGACGGCGAGGTAGACGACCGGACTGGAGCCGTTGGGCGGGTTCTGGAAGGTGTCGATCTCCGAGATGCGGGCTTGGGCGGCGGGCGCGCCTTGGAGGGCGTCCTGGGCGGTCTGCCACGCCGCCAGCGCTTCCTTGCGGGTGTCGGCGGGCACGCGCTTGACCAGCAGCGTCTGTTCGTGGCGCTGGCGGACGCGATCGAACTCGGTGAGCGCGGGCCGGAGGTCGGCCGCGATCTCGTTGACGGCGGGCGGAACCGGCGCGTTCACGCTGTACACGCCCGTCCGTCGGGCGTGGATCGTGAAAGCCCTGACGTTGTTCCTACAGTTCGTCGAGCAGCCAGAGGGCAACGGCGATGACGATCACGAGCGCGATGAGTGGGCGTGCGAGCCGGAGGGCGGCGGTGAGCGCGCCGAGGAGTGCATCGAGGACTTCGATCGCGAGCCAGACGACGACCAGCGCGAGGGCGATTTTCACCAGCGAGTCCGTGTCGAGCGCGCCGCGTGCGCGGGGCATGGGAGGGGTTGCGTGACGACGACTAAGAGCCTACCGACTTCCATGTGACTAGTTGCCAGGAAACGTTTAACTCGGTGGCTGCGTTTCTCGGAGGTAGATGACGCCGCCGGCTCCCACCAGCGTGCGGTCGTCGCTGTCCGCCGGGAGCGCCGCGGCTGGCGTGTCGCAGCGCCGACGACGACGGGGTCCCCGTGACCCCCTATAGCTAGCCCTGTTCTACCGTTCGTCGTCGACCGCACCGCCGTTCGACCACTGCGATACGCTACACACACAATGCCATCAGGAACCGTCGCGCTCGCCTTCTCGGGCGGGCTCGACACGACAGTCTGTGTCCCGCTGTTGAAAGAGGAGTACGGCTACGACGACGTGATCGGCGTCACCGTCGACGTCGGGCAGCCCGACGCCGAGTTCGCGGCGGCCCGGGAGACCGCCGCCGCGCTGGGCGTCGAGCACCACGTCGTCGACGCCACAGCCGAGTTCGCCGCGCTGTGTTTCGACGCCGTGCGTGCCAACGCGACCTACCAGGGGTATCCGCTCGGCACCGCGCTTGCCCGCCCGGTCATCGCCGACGCCATCCTGTCGGTGGCCGAAGCCGAGGGCTGTGCGGCGCTGGCCCACGGCTGCACGGGGAAGGGAAACGACCAGTTGCGCTTCGAGGCGGTGTGGCGTGCCAGCGACCACGAGGTGTGTGCGCCCGTCCGCGAGCTCGGGTTGACCCGCGAGTGGGAGATCGAGTACGCCGCCGAGCGCGACCTCCCGGTGGAGGCGGGCAACGAGGGCGAGTGGAGCATCGACACGAACCTCTGGAGTCGCAGCGTGGAGGGCGGCCACCTGGAGGAGCCCGACTACCAGCCGCCCGCGGACATCTACGCGTGGACCGACGCGCCGAGCGGTGAGACGGGCACCGTCGACATCACCTTCGAGGCCGGGGTGCCGGTGGCCGTCGACGGGACGGCGATGGAGCCGGTGGGGCTTATCGAGGCGCTGAACGACCGCGCGGGGAGCTACGGCGTCGGCCGCACGGACATGCTCGAAGACCGCATGCTGGGGTTGAAAGTCCGCGAGAACTACGAGCATCCGGCCGCGACCACGCTGCTGGCGGCCCACAAGGCCTTGGAGGGGCTCGTGTTGACGAAGGCCGAGCGGGATTTCACCGCGGCGGTGAGCCAGCAGTGGGCGCAAAAGGCCTACGAGGGGGTCGTCGAGCATCCGCTGATGGACGCGCTGAACGGGTATCTGGACGAAACCCAGTCGGCGGTCAGTGGCACGGTGACCATCGCCTTCGAGGGCGGGCGGGCGCGTCCGATCGCCCGCGAGAGCGAGCACGCGGTGTACTCCGCGGACGCGGCGTCGTTCAACACCGAGACCGTGGCGGGGATCGAGCAGGCCGACGCCACGGGGGTCGCGAAGTACCACGGCTTCCAGTCGCGGTTGGCGAACGCGGCGTTCGACGGCAACAAATGACCGGGGGCGGCGATCCGGTGGTGCGCCGCGACCGGTTCAGCGGCGGCCCCGCGCGCTCGTTCCTCTCGTCGATGGACGGCGACGGCCGCATCTTCGAGGCGGACCTCGCGGTGGACCGCGCACACGTCGTGATGCTCGCCGAGCAGGATATTATCGGCGACGAGGCGGCGGCGGCGATCCTGGGCGCGCTGGCCGACGTCGAGGCGGCGGGGTTCGACGCGCTGCCCCCGGGCGAGGACGTGCACGAGGCCATCGAGACGGCGGTCGTGGAGGCTGTCGGGCGTGACGGCGGGAAGCTACACACCGCGCGGTCGCGCAACGACGAGGTGGCGGCGTGCATCCGGTACCGGCTGCGCGCGGACCTGCTGGACGCCATCGAGGCCGTGGTGGCGCTGCGGAGTGCGCTGGCCGACGTCGCGGCGGCGGAGGCCGAGACGGTGATGCCGGGGTTCACGCACCTGCAGCCCGCACAGCCGACGACCGTCGCGCACTGGGCGCTCTCGTACGCGGGGACGCTCGCCCGCGACACCGGCCGGCTGTGCGACGCCTACGGGCGCACGAACGAGTCGCCGCTGGGCGCGGCGGCGTTCGCCGGCACCACCTTCGGCGTCGACCGCGAGCGCACGGCCGCCCTGCTGGGGTTCGACGGCGTCGTGGCGAACGCGGCCGACGCCGCCGCCAGCCGTGATTTCCTGCTGGAGGCGGTGAGCGCGCTGGCGTCGGTGGCGGTGACGTGTTCGGGGCTGGCCGCGGACGTGGTGTTCTTCGCGAACCGCGGGTTCGTCGAGGTGAGCGACGACTACGCGTCGACGTCGTCGATCATGCCCCAGAAGAAGAACCCGGACACCATGGAGTTGGTGCGCGCGACCGCGGGCGACACGGTGGGCGCGCAGCAAGCCCTCGCGACGACGCTGCAGGGGCTGCCGCGGGCGTACAACCGCGACCTGCAGCGTGCGACCGGGCACGCGTGGACCGCCGTGGATGGCGTGACCAGCGCGGTCGAGGTGGCGGCGGGCGTGGTGGCGACCGCGGACTGGCCCGCCGACGACCTCGAAGCCGCGGCGGGCGAGGGGTTTTCGACCGCGACCGGTGTGGCGGACGCGCTCGCGGCGGGGGGGCTGCCGTTCCGGACGGCCCACGAGGTCGTGGCGCTGGCGGCCGAGCGCGGCTGCGAGGGGGCGACCCTGGACGCGGTGGCGGCCGCGACCGAGGCGGTGACCGGGGAGCCGTTGTCCGCGGTCGTGGAGCCGGCGGCGGTGGCTGACGCGCTGGATCCCGTGGGGAGCGTCGCCGCCAGGGATTCGGCGGGCGGCCCGGCACCGGCGGCCGTCGAGGCCGCCGTGGCGGACGTGCGCGACGGGATCGACGCCGACGAGGCGGCGCTGGCGGCCGAACGGGCGTCGCTGGCGGACGCTGCGGACGCGCTGGCCGCGGAGGTGTCGGGGTATGTGTGAGTGGGGGTGGGGCGGATGACGGTCGTCGTGGCGCTCAGTGCGGCCGGCGATCCGGGAGTGGCGGCGGCCGATGTGGCGCATCTCGCGGCGAACGGCGAGGCGGTCGTGGTCGTGTGCGACGGGGCGGCGGCCGCGGAGGACGTGCTGGCGGCGTTCCGGGCGGTCGGCGTACCGGGCGTGGCGCTCGACGAGGCGGCCGTCCTGGCGGGGGACCGGGAGTGTGTGAGTGCGGCCGTGCTGGCCGAGGAGTGCGACGCCGGGTGCGTGCCCGTGGTGTCGGGAGACGTCGACCGCGCGGCGGCCGCCATCGCCGGGGCGTTGGACGCCTCGCTGGTGGTGGTGGCGGACGCCGACGGCGTGTCGGAGGCGGTGGTGGCGGCCGAGGCGGCGGTCGCAGGCGGGGTCGCGGAGGCGGTGGTAGTCGACGGGGGGCGGCGTGATCCGGTGGTGCGTGGGCTCAACGGACGGGCTGGCATCCGGGTCACGCCGTCGGTGGGCGGGTGAGCGCGGGCCGGATCGGTGGCTGCATACGGGCCTGAGGTTTTTGTTCCAGCGGCGGAAACCCCGGAGTATGGAGTTCGTTACGACCGAGACCGTGCCCGGGCGAGAGATCACGGAGTCGCTGGGCGTCGCGCGCGGGAACACGGTGAAAGCCCGGAACGTCGGCCGGGACATCACGCAGAGCATCCGGAACATCACCGGCGGCGAGTTGAAGGCGTACTCGGAGCTGTTGACCGACGCCCGCGACGACGCGCTGGATCGGATGGCCGAGGATGCGCGGTCGATGGGCGCTGACGCGGTTGTGAACGTGCGCCTGGAGAGTTCGGAGATCGCGAACGGCGGCTCGGAGGTCATCGCGTACGGCACCGCCGTGACGCTGGCCTGAGGGCGGGTGCCGTGTCGCCGTCGGGGACAACTTCTTGTGCCATGAGAACGATCACCAAGACGTATCGCAATGCAACCGTGCCACAACTGTCAGTCGGTCATCGACGAGTACACCCTCGACAAACAACTCGACGGGCTGCGCGAGCTGACAGTCGACGATTTCAACCTCTGTGCGGACTGCGTGACCGTCGTCGACGACGCGTGTGTGACGTGTGGCGGCGCGGTCTACGTCCCCGAGAGCGCCACGAAACCCCCGCATTACTGTCCGGCGTGTCGGGCTGACCTGCTGGCCGGCGGCCACGACCCCGGCTGGCGCAGCGACGTGGTGTCGGACTGACCCCCGGAGATCGGTGGCAATACTCACACCACCCGCCTGGTATTTGTGGGTCGCCCACGGAGACCGAGCCATGACTGACCTCTCGCTGGCGGGCGAGACGCCGGCGTGCGCGACCGACGGCGTCTGGCTGGCGTGCGTGGAGTGTGGTGGGACGCTGGCACCGTTCGCGGACGTGGTGTACCGGTGCCCGGAGTGCAGCGGCCTGCTGGAGGCGCGGTACGCCGACTACCCGGGATTCGAGGCGTTCAGTGGGCGCGGGGTCTGGCGGTACGCCGACGCGCTCCCGGTCGACGCGGGCGTCTCCATCCAGGAGGGCGACACGCCGCTGTACGAGGCACCCGACGTCGCGGCGGCGGCCGGCGTGGCCGACGTCCGCGTGAAACACGAGGGGATGAACCCGACGGGGAGCTTCAAGGACCGCGGGATGACCGTGGGCGTCCGGGTCGCCGAGCGCCTCGGCGTCGACCGGCTGGCGTGCGCGTCGACGGGGAACACGTCGGCGGCGCTGGCGGCGTACGGCGGGCGCGCCGACACCCCCGTGTTGGTGTTGCTCCCCGCGGGCAAGGTGGCGGCGGGGAAGATCGCGCAGGCGGCGCTGCACGGCGCGCGCATCTGCGAGGTCGACGGCAACTTCGACGACTGCCTGGACGTGGTCGCCGAACTCGCCGCCCGCGGGGAGGCGTACCTCCTGAACAGCCTGAACCCGTTCCGCCTGGAGGGCCAGAAGACAATCGCGTTCGAGATCCTTGAGCAGTCCCGGACGGCCACCGGCGAGTGGCCCGACCGCATCGTGCTCCCGGTGGGGAACGCCGGGAACACGGCGGCCCTCTACAAGGCGTTCCGCGAACTCGTCGCGGCGGGCGCGATGACCGACGACGAGATGCCGGCGCTCACCGGCGTGCAGGCCGCGGGGGCGGCACCGATGGTCGAAGCCGTCGAGGCGGGCCGCGGGCGCACCGAGCGCTGGACGGACGTCGAGACGCGCGCGACCGCCATCCGCATTGGAAACCCGGTGAACGCGCCGAAAGCGCTGCCGGGCGTCTACGAGACGGGTGGCACCGCCGTCGCCGTCTCCGACGACCGCATCACGGACGCCCAGCGCATGCTCGCCGGCGACGGCATCGGGGTGGAGCCGGCGTCGGCGGCCAGCGTCGCGGGCCTGCTGGCGCTCCGCGAGCGCGGCGAAATCAGCGCCGACGAGCGCGTGGTCTGTCTGACCACCGGCCACCTGCTGAAAGACCCGGCCGCCGCGGCCGCCGCCGGGGGCGACACCACGCCGGTGCCGGCGGACGCCGACGGCGTCCTCGACGCGCTCTGAGCGTCAGGTGACGCGCGCGATGATCACGGCGGCCACGACCAGCGCGCCGACCAGCCCCCAGAACGCGATCTCGTAGTTGGCGGCGGTCGACACGGCGCCGACGTACGTCGGGCCGAGCGCGCCCAGCCCGATGTAGACGGTCCGCATCGCGCCGAGGTCGCCGCCGGCGGACTCCGGGGGGAACGCGTCCATCAGATACGACTGCATCACCGGCGGGAACGCCAGCAGCCCCGCCGCGAACACCACCACCGCACCGACGGCGGCCACGGGGGACGGCACCACCACGACCGCGGAGAGCGCGGCCGCGCCCAACACGAGCGCGCCGACGGCGAGCGCGCGCCGGGAGATCGTGTCCGAGAGCGTGCCCGCGGTGGGTTTGGCGATGGCGCCGACGGCGAACAGCGCGCCGAAGGCGACGGTGCCGACCACCGGCGCGAACTCCTTGCCGTCGGTGAAAAACGTCGGCAGGAACGCGGCGATGGCCTGCCAGGTGAACGCGTACAGCGTGTACGCCACCAGGATCCACCGGAACTGGGTCCCCGAGAGGAGGCGGGCGGCGGTGTCGCGGACAGCAAGCGACCGGCGCTCGAAGACGTACGATTCGCGGCTCCAGACGTGCAACGCGATGGCGACGGCGGCGGTGAGACCGACGATGGGGACGAACGCGTACCGCCAGCTGAGGAGCGCGAGCGCGACCGCGGCGATGCCGGCGGCCGACATCCCGCCGAGATCGCCGGAGGCGGTGTGCAGGCCGAACGCCCGGCCCTGCTTGGTCGAGTAGAGGTCCGCAACGAGCGCGCGGGCGGCGGTGGGGTAGAGCCCTGCACCGGTGCCGACGATGGCCGCCCCCACCAGCAACGCGGCGTACGAGCGCGCGGTTGCGAGGACGACGAACCCGCCCGACGCCATCCCGAGCCCGGTGACCAGCAGCGTCTTCCGCGAGAGGGCGTCGGAGAGGCGGCCGCTCGGGTACTGCAACAGCGCGTACAACCCCCACAGCGTCGTGAACGCGAACCCGGCCTTGGTGTTGGTGATGTGGATGTCCGCGGTGAGCGCCGACAGCATCGGCGACAGGACGAGGCGGCCGGCCTGAATCGCGAACCAGCCGGTGGAGATGGCGACCAGCAGCCGCCCGGCGTATCCACGAACGAGGCCGTCGTCGCTGGGAGATGTCACTGTTGTCGTGGAGGACTGGCGGGCATTTGAGGGCGCTGAAATCGGCAGGATTCAACCCCCCGGCAGTCGGCTACTCGTCGTGTTCGCCCGCCAGGGCGGCCTCACGGAGTTCCCGGCAGCGCTCGCTGCCCACGTCGAGGTCCGGGACTGCGGTCGGCTGCATGTCGTCGTCGACGGCCACGAACACGAAGTAGGAGTCGGTGGTCTGTTCGGTCTCGCCGCTTCGCGGGTCCTCGCGGAACGCCCGCAGCCGCACCTTGATGCTGGTGTGGCCGGTGTCGTAGGCGTACGCCTGGATGACGCAGATGTCGCCCTGTGGGACGGGGCGCTCGAAGTCGAGGCTGTTGATGCGGGCGGTGACACACGTCTTGCCGGCGTGGCGCATCGCCGCCATCGCGCCGATCTCGTCCATCCACTTGACGACGTTGCCCCCGTGGGCGGAGGCGTAGTTGTTGGTGTCGTCGGGCTGGACGCGCTCGCGGTTCTCCATGAACGTGTCGCTGATCGAACCCATACCACACGGAGGGCGGCCAGCCGGAAAACGGCTGGCGTGGGCCGTCGGCGGCCCGAGTGGGCTACTCGCCGTTCAGTTCGATGCTGGTGACGTCGACGATGCGGTCGTCGCCGGCGAGTTCGTCGAGGGCGCGCGCGGGCACGTCGGCGTCGAGGTTGTAGACGGTGAGCGCCTCCCCGCCGCGGGCTTCGCGGGCGTTGAACATGCCCGCGATGTTCACCTCGGCGGTGCCCAGGACGCCGCCGATGAACCCGATGACGCCGGGCGTGTCGTGGTTGCGCGCGACGAGCATGTGGCCGTTCGGGGCGGCCTCGACGCGGAACCCGTCGATCTCCACGAGCCGGGGGTCGTCGCCGGCGAACAGCGTGCCCGAGACGGTGAGCTCCGCGTCGTCGTTGCCCACCGTGACCGAGACCAGGCTCTGGTAGGCCTCGCTGCGGTGGTTTTTCGTCTCCGTCACGGCGATGCCGCGCTTCTCGGCCACCCGGGGGGCGTTGACCGCGTTGACCTGCCACTCCAGGCCGGCGAACGCGCCCTGTTGGGCGGCCGCCGTGACGAGTGCGACGTCCTCGTCGGCGACCTCGCCCTGGTACGTGACGTCGACGCGCTCGATGCGGGGGTCGAACAGCGCCGCGGCGACGGTGCCGGCGGTCTCCGCGAGGTCGACGAACGGGCGGATGCGGTCGAACGCCGACCGCTCGGCGCTGGGCGCGTTCAGCGCGTTCACCACCGGATCGCCGGCGAGCGCGGCGACGACCTGGTCGGCGGTGTCGGTGGCGACGTTCTCCTGGGCGGCCTTCGTGGACGCGCCCAGGTGTGGCGTGGTGATGATGCTGTCGGCGTCGTGGAGCGGGGACGCCGGCGGGAGCGGCTCCGTGCGGAACACGTCGAGGGCGGCCCCCGCGATGACGCCGTCCTGGGCGGCGTCGGCCAGCGCGTCCTCGTCGACGACGCCGCCGCGGGCGACGTTGATGACGTAGCCGCCGTCCATCCGGGCGAGTTCGGCCTCGCCGATGAGGCCGTCGGTCTCGTCGGTGAGTGGGACGTGGATCGTGAGGAAATCCGCGCGCGCGACGCAGGTCTCGATGTCGACCAGCTCCGCGCCGAGCTGTGCCGCCCGGTCCTCGCCGATGTAGGGGTCGTAGGCGACCAGGTCCATGCCGAGGCTGTCGAGGCGCGTGGCGACCTCCTGGCCGACGCGTCCGAGGCCGACGACGCCGAGCGTCTTGCCGGAGAGTTCGGTGCCGAGGTAGTCGTCTTTCGCCCACGAGCCGGCGTCGAGGCGGGCGTGGGCCTGCGGGATCGAGCGCGCGGCCGCGAACGCCAGCGCGACGGTGTGCTCGGCGGCGGCGCGGACGTTCCCCGCGGGGGCGTTGGCGACCATGACGCCGTGGTCGGTGGCGGCGTCGATGTCGATGTTGTCGACGCCGATGCCGGCACGGGCGACGATGACGAGGTCGGGGGCGGCCTCGAAGACGGCGTCGGTGACAGCGGTGCCGGATCGCACGATCAGCGCGTGGGCGTCGCTCACGGCGTCTAAGAGCGCGTCGCCCGTGGCGTCGTAGGCGGTTGTGACCTCGTGGCCGGCGTCCCGGAGCCGGTCGAGGCCGGCGTCCGCGATGGGGTCGGTGACGAGAACTCGCATGTGAGTGGGTCAGGGCGCGCGCCGATAAGCGTTTCCGCATGTGTGTGGGGCGCTACCGGAGCCCGCACCCGAGAGTGATACACGATGCTGTGTTGGTCGGCGCTGAAATACTGCCGGATGTGGGGTGTTTATGCTGGCCGCAGGGCAACTCCGGGCATGACACTGGTGGCGTTCGACTTCGACGGCACGCTGGCCGAGTCGGAGATGCTCGACCGGATCGCGGCGCGCGCGGGCGTCGGCGACGAGGTGGCTGCCATCACCGAGCGCGCGATGCGCGGGGAGCTGTCGTACGCCGACAGCCTCCGGGAGCGCGCCCAGTTGGTCGCGGGGCTGCCCGAGTCGGCGGCCGCCGCTGTCTACGACGGCGTCCGCCTGCGTGACGGCGCGGGCGATCTGGTGGCGAAGCTCCGCGATGGGGGTGTTCGGGTCGTGGTGTTGACCGGCGGCTTCAAGCCGGGCGTGGCCGCGGCGTTCGACGCCGCCGGCGTGGCCGCCGACAGCGTGGTCGGGAATCGCCTCGTGGCCGCCGACGGCGAGCTCACCGGCGCGGTCGAGGGCCCCCTGGTCGAGGGCACGAAAGACGACGCGCTCCGGGACGCCTGCGAGGCGGCTGGGATCACGCCCGCGGCCGCGGTGGCCGTGGGTGACGGCGCAAACGACGTGCCGATGCTGGACGCCGCGGGCACCGCGATCGGGGTCGACCCGAAGCCGGGGGTCGACGCCCACTGCGATCACACCGTCTCGTCGATGGACGCGCTCGGGCGCGTGCTCGACGACCACGGCATCGCGTGAGCGCCGCGCTCACAGCGCGTCGGCGAGCTTCTGGACGGGATGTGGCGGGGCACCGTCGGTGTCGACGTCGTCGCGCTCGCTGAGCTGGCTGCGACACGACGACCCCGGCGCAGTCACGGTGTCGGCGTCGCTGTCGGCGACCTGATCGGCGAGGATGTCGGCGATGGCCTGGCTCATCGAGTAATGCTCGGCCTCGTAGCCGAAGCTGCCGGCCATCCCACAGCACGTCGAATCCAGCGGGTCGACCTCGTAGCCCGCGCGCCGGAGGACGCCGACGGCGTGGTGGTCGCGCTGCTGGGCTTTCTGGTGGCAGTGGCCGTGGTAGGCCAGCGATTCGCCGTCGGCGTCGAAGCCGGCGGCCGCGTCGAGCCCGTGACGGTCGAGATACTCGCAGACCCCGTACGTGTTGGCGGCGACGGACGCCGCGGGGGCGCTGGACAGGAGGTCGTGGTAGTCGTCTTGGACCATCACCGCGTCGGAGGGTTCGACGTACACCACGTCCCAGCCGTCCGCGACCTTCGGCGCGAGCGCCGCGACGTTCTCGCGCGCGATCCGGCGGGTGCGGTCGATCAACCCCCGCGAGTACGCCGGCCGCCCGCTGGTGCCGACGCCGTCGGGGAGCGCGACGTGGACGCCCGCGGCCTCCAGCACGCGCACTGCGGCTTTCCCGACGGCGACCGTGCTGTAGTTGGTGTACGGGTCGGGCGCAAGCAGGACCGTGTGCTCGGCGGCTGCCTCGGGCACCCGGCTGCCGCCGCGCGCGTCGAACCACGCCCGGAGGCTCTCCCGCCGGAACGTCGGGAGGTCGCGCTCGGCGGCGATGCCCAGGGTTTTCTCGGCGAGCGCGCCGGCACCCGGCAGCGCCGTGGCCCAGTTCGAGACGGGCGCGAGCGCCGACCCCAGGTGGAACAGCGCCTCAGTGTGGCCGAACAGCCGGTCGAGGACGCCGACGCCGTCGGCCTGGTGGCTGGCGTGTTTCACCTCGGTTTTGAGTTTCGCCATGTCCACGCCGCTGGGGCAGTCGAGTTTGCAGCCCTTGCAGCCCACACAGAGATCCAGCACCTCCGTCAGGAACTCGTCGTCGAGGGGGTCGGCGGGGAGGTGGCCGTTCATCGCCGAGCGCAGCATGTTCGCACGCCCGCGCGTGCTGAGTGTCTCCTCGTTGGCGGCGCGGTAGGTCGGACACATCACGCCGCCGGTGGTGTCCTGGTGGCCGGTGCACCCGGCACAGCCGTGACAGAGCTCGGTCATGCCCCGGAATCCGTTCTCGGTGTCCCAGTTCAGTGCGGGGTCGAACCCGGCGTCGAACTCGTCGTCGGGGGCGACACGCAGGTGGTCGGTCATGTCGATCTCGCCGGCGGCGTCCCCACAGACCGGCCCGGGGTTGAGGATCCAGTCGGGGTCGAAGGCCGCCTTGGTGCGGCGGAACGACGCCCACAGGTCCTCGCCGTAGAACTTGCGGTTCCACTGGCTGCGCGCGCGTCCGTCGCCGTGCTCCCCGGACACTGCGCCGCCGTACTCCACGACGAGGTCGGTGACGCGGTCGGCGATTTCGGCCATCTTCGCGACGCCCGCCTCGTCGGCGAGGGTCACGAGCGGGCGGACGTGCAGGACGCCGGGACCGGCGTGGGCGTAGTAGGACGCGACCGTGTCGAGGTCGTCCAGGATGGCCTGGAAGTCCGCGACGAACGCCGGCAGGTGGTCGGCGGGGATGGCGGTGTCCTCGATGTAGGGGTAATGTTTCTCGTCGCTGGTGCGGGACAACAGGATGGGGAGGCCGGCCTTGCGCATCTTCCAGAAGTGGGCCTGGCGGTCGTCGTCGTAGGCCTCCAGTGCGTCCACCGCGTGCACGGGGGCGTCGGTGGTGGTGGCTCCGGGTGGGTCGGCGGCCGGCGTGGCGCTGGGCAGGCGGTCGGCCAGCAGGTCGGCCACGCGGCGGCGGGCCTCGGCCGGGCTGTCGGCGTAGAACTCCACCAGCAGCGTCGAGTCCGTGCCGTCGGGCAGCAGCCCGACGACGTCGGCGAACTCGTCGGTGTCCCGCGCGAGATCGAGGAACACGTCGTCCATCACCTCAACGGCGGACGGGTCGTGATCGAGAACGGGGGCCACGTCCTGCATGGCGTCGCGCACGTCGTCGTACGTGAGCATCGCCACCGCGGTCTCCGCGGGGACCGGCTCCAGGGAGACTTCCGCCTCGGTGATGATGCCCAGGGTGCCCTCGCTGCCGGCGAGCAGGCGGGCGGCGTTCACCGCGCCGTGGGCCTCGGCGTCCGCCAGCAGGCGGTCGTAGTTGTACCCCGAGACGTTGCGCTTGAGGTCCGGGAAGCGCTCGCGGATCCGGTCGGCTTCCTCGTCGAGGAGCCGCCGGAGGTCGGCGTAGATGCGGGCTTCGAGGTCGCCGTCGGGGTCCGCGAGCGCGTCGAGGTCGTCGGTGTCCACCCAGCCCAGCGTGGTCACCGTGCCGTCCGCGAGCACGACCTCGGCGGATTCGAGGTAGCCGTCGGCTTTCTCGTACTGCAGGGAGTGTGCGCCCGTGGAGTTGTTGCCGATGGCCCCGCCGAGCACGCTCTTGTCCCCCCACGCGGGATCGGGGGCGTACTTCAGACCGTGGGCGGCGAGTTCGTCGTTGAGGGCCGCGAGCGTGATCCCGGGCTGGGCGCGCGCGGTCTCGGCCTCGGGGTCGAACCCGACGAAGCCGTTCATCGCGTGTTTGAAATCCAGGACGACGGCCTCGTTGACCGCCTGGCCGGCGAGACTGGTGCCGCCGCCGCGGGGGAGCACGGGGATCCCGCGGTCGGCGCAGTACGAGACCACGGCGGCGACGTCGTCGGTGGACGTGGGGAACACGACGCCGACCGGGAGCGCCTCGTAGATGCTGGCGTCGGTGGCGTACAGCTGGCGCGTGTAGCTGTCGAAGCGCACGTCGCCGTCGACGCGCTCGCGGAGGTCGTCGACGAGCCCGGGGCGCTCGACGCTGTCGCTGGTGTAGTCGTAATCGGCGTCGGGGTCGGTTGACGGGTCATCGGAGCGGAGGTCGCGCGTTGCCATCGTCGACCGTAGGAGGTGTGGCGTGTTATGCGGTGGTGGTCAGTCCACGGCGGCGTGGCGGGGCGGCGCTACGCCGACCCGACCGCGGCCTCGATGGCGGTTTCGAGGTCCGCGACGATGTCGGCGGGGTCCTCGATGCCGACCGACACCCGCACCATCTCGGGGCGCACACCGCCGGCGCGCTGGGCTTCGGGGGTGAGCTGCTGGTGGGTGGTGGAGGCGGGATGGATCACGAGCGTTTTGGCGTCGCCGACGTTCGCCAGCAGGCTGGCAAGCGTGGTCTCCTCGGTGACCGCTTGGGCGGCGTCGTAGCCGTCCTCGACGCCGAACGTGAGCATGCCTCCGTAGCCCGAATCGAGGTAGGTGGTCGCGTTGTCGTGGGTGTCGTGGTCGGCCAGTCCGGGGTAGTTGACCCACGACACGTTGGGGTGGTCCCGGAGGTGTTCGGCGACGAGCTGGGCGTTCCGGCAGTGTTGTTGCATGCGCAGCGGGAGCGTTTCGAGCTTCTGGAGGGTTTGCCAGGCGTCGAACGGCGACTGCTGGTTGCCCAGATCGCGCAGCCCGCGGGCGATGGCGGCGTACGTGAACGCGGCGTCCCCGAAGCGATCGGTGAAGGTCACGCCGTGGTAGGCGGGGTTTTCCTGGGCGATCTCGGGGTAGTCGGCGGCGTGGGCGTCCCAGTCGAAGCTGCCGGCGTCGACGAGCGCGCCGCCGACGGTGGTGCCGGCACCGTGGATCCATTTGGTGGTGGAGTGCCAGACGATGTCGGCACCGTGGTCGATCGGGGTTGCCAGCGCGGGGGTCGCGAACGTGTTGTCCACCAGCAGGGGAACGCCGTTGTCGTGGGCGATGTCGGCGATGCGTTCGAGGTCGGGCGTGATCAGGCTGGGGTTGCCGACGGTTTCGACGAGCACGTAGGCGGTGTCGGCGTCGATGGCGTCGGCGTAGGCGTCGTAGTCGAGGACGTCCACGAACGTCGTGTCGACGCCGCGGCGCTGGGCGCTGTGCGTGAGGTACGTCACGGTGCCGCCGTAGAGGTCGCTGGCGGCGACGACGGAGTCGCCGGCGCGTGCCAGCAGGAACGTCGCGAGATCCAGGGCGGCCATTCCGGACGCGGTGGCGACCGCGCCGACGCCGCCTTCGAGGGCTGCGAGGCGGTCCTGGAGGGTCTCCACGGTGGGGTTCATCAGCCGCGAGTAGATGTAGCCGTCCCGCTCAAGGGCGAACTGGCCGGCGGCGTCGGCGCTGTCCTCGAAGGCGTACGACGTGGTCTGGTAGAGCGGCGGCGCGCGAGCGCCCGTGGCCGGGTCGACGCGCTGGCCGGCGTGTACACTGTTGGTGTGGAGTCCGTGGTCGTGGCCCATGACTGGGGGTACGGCACCAGTGGTATAAACCGCGCCGACACCTGCAGGTGCTGCCGGGCTTCGGGAGTGTCACACACCGCCGGTGGCGTCGGTGACCGCCGCCCCGTCGGTGCCGGCGGCGAGGAAGTCCGCCAGCGGCGGGCCGACGGCCGCGGAGTCGACGAGGAACGCGTCGTGGCCGTAGTCGGAGTCGACGACGTGGTGGGCGACGCCGGCGGCGCCGCCCGCCCGGAAGGCGTCGGCGACGGTCGCGCTCTGTGCGGCGGTGAAATGCCAGTCCCCGGTGAACGACAGCACGAGCGCGTCGCCGTCGAAGGCCGCCAGCGCGTCGGCGACGGAGGGCCGCCCTGCCGCGAGGTCGTAGGCGTCCATGGCGCGCAGCAGGTAGAGGTAGCTGTTGGCGTCGAAGCGGGCCACGAACGTGTCGGCCTGGTAGTCGAGGTAGGATTCGACGTCCCGGGTGGCGAAGAACTCGGCCGCGGGGTCGGCGGGGAGGGCGGTGTCGGTGGTGGCGGTCCGGCGGCCGAACTTGTCGGCCATCGACGCCTTCGAGAGGTACATCACGTGGCCGAGCTGTCTGGCGAGCGCCAGTCCCCGGTCGGGGTGTGCGCCGCCGTAGTAGTCGCCGTCGTTCCAGTTCGGGTCACTGCGGATGGCGCGGCGTGCGATGGCGTTCAAGCCGAGGCATTGGGCGTCGAGGCGTGGTGCGGTGGCGACGGCGGCGATCCGGTGTACGTCGTCGGGGTAGCGCCGCGCCCAATCGAGGGCGTTCATGCCGCCGACGCTCCCGCCGACGACGGCGTGCAGGCGGTCGACGCCGAGGGTGTCGAGGAGGCGGCGCTGGCAGCGTGTCCAGTCCGGGACGGTGACGGGGGGAAAGGCGGTGCCCCAGGGGTCGCCGCCGGGGCCGTCGGCCGGCGGACCGTCGGTCCCGTGGCAGGAGCCGGGCACGTTCGCGCAGACGACGAAGTACTCGGTGGTGTCGATGGGGCGTCCGGGGCCGACGATGTCCGGCCACCAGCCTCGATCGTCGCCGTCGGCGCGCCCGCGGACGTGCTGGCTGCCGGTGAGCGCGTGACAGACCAGCACCGCGTTCGAGCCGGTGTAGTCGCCGTACGTGCGGTAGGCGACGGTGAGGCTGTCGACGGTGTCACCGCAGGCAAAGGTGAACCCGTCGAGCTCAGTGGTCGGCATCGGTCCCCCGTCGGTGCATACTTAATAGTAATTTTTCGCCACCGTATTATGCACAGCAATCACGGCAAGGGCCGCCGCCATCGCGCCGCGGGCCACACGAGAGGCGACCGCCCGGGCGGGTTCCGCCACAGCCGCCGCGCTCTTGATGCTTCGATCCCAACCCTCGCCGAATGGCCACCCGGGAGCGCGCCGCCTTAGCCTCGGTCGTGTTCGCAGTGCTGTTCGCACAGGTGCTCGTCTATCCGGGCGCGACCGACCTCGTCGAAGCCTACGGCGCGGCCGCCCCGGAGACCGCGAGCCGGTGGTTTCTCGCCGCCGAGTTCGGCGCGTTCGTCGCGTTCGCCGGCGTCTGGGGGGCCGCAAGCGACCGCGCCGGCCGCCGCACCCCGTTCATCGCCGCGGGTGCCGCCGCCGGCAGCCTCGGCTACGCCGTGCTCGCTGTGTCCCCCCTCGGGCTCGGCGGCGCGCTCGCGTTGCGCGTCGCACAGGGCGCGGCCACGATCGGCGCGTTCTCGCTGGCGATGACGATGCTCATGGATCTCTCGGCCGACCACGGGGCGGACATGGGGGCGGCCGGCATCGCCATCGGGCTGGGCACCGCACTGGGCGCGCCCATCGGCGGCCAGCTCACCGAACTCGCGCCGCGCGCCCCACTGGTCGTCGGGAGCGTCGCGCTCGCCGTCGCCGCCGCCGTCACCGCCCGGCTCCCGGACAACGCCCCCACCACCACCCAGTCGCGGCTGTCCGCGGCCGTGCTCGCGGTGCGTGACACGCCGGCGGTCCTGGTGCCGTACGCGTTCGGCTTCATCGACCGGTTCACCGCCGGGTTCTTCGCGCTCGTCGGGACGCTGTACTTCCAGTCCAGGTTCGGCCTCGACGCCGGCGCAACCGGGCTCACGCTCGCGCTGTTTTTCGCGCCGTTCGCCCTGCTGCAGTACCCCTTCGGCCGCCTCTCGGATCGCATCGGACGCACCATCCCCATCGCCGCCGGGTCCGCGCTGTACGGCGTCGCGGTCGCCGGCGTGGGGGTCGCGCCCGGGCTGCGGGTCGCACAAGCCGGCATGGTCACGGTCGGCGTGCTGGGGGCGCTGATGGCACCCGCCACGATGGCGCTGGTCACCGACATCGCGCCCGACACCGAGCGCGGCGTCCACATGGCGGGGTTCAACATCGCCGGCTCACTGGGGTTTTTGGCGGGCATCGTGGGTGGCGGCTGGATCGCCGACCGCCGCGGCTTCCAGGACGCGTTCGCGATCGCGGGCGGCGCTGAACTCGTGCTTGCGGCCGTCGCGTTGCCCGCGCTGCTGGCGCTGCGGGACCGCCGACGCGAGTAGCGAGCGCGCCTACTGTTCGAGCGTTGCCCGTGCGGCGGCCACGCCGTCGTGAACGGCCACGTCAACCCCGACCTCGTCGAGTGCGTCACCGACAGTGCGCACGCCCCGAACCACCTGTTGGGCCGTGAGCTGGCCCATGTTCGACACGCGAAAGATTTCGCCGCCGAGATGGCCCTGCCCGCCGCTGATCGAGACGCCACGCGCCGTCACGGCGTCCATGAACGCGGCGGCGTCCGCGCCACGCGCGCCCGCCGGCAGCCGGATGGCGGTGAGCGTGTTCGAGTACGCCGCGGCGTCGTTCAACTCCGGGAACGACGCCAACCCCATCTCGTGGAACCCGTCCCGGAACGCCGCCGCCTGCCGGCGGTGGCGGGCGATGCGGTCGGCCATTCCCTCCTCGCGGATGCGCGCGGCGGCCGCCGCGAGCCCACGGAACAGGGGGACGGCGCTCGTGAACGGCGTCTGGTTCGACTCCGCTTTCCGCAGATGCCACTCGATGTCCTCGTAGAACGGCGCGGCCTCGCCGTCCAACGCCGGCACCACGTCGTCGGTGACGTACACCGCGCTCAACCCGGGCGGTGCGGCCAACGCCTTCTGGGCGTCGGTCACCGCGATGTCCACGCCCCAGTCGTCGATCCGGAACTCGTCGCCGCCGATGCTCGTGACGCCGTCGACGACGTAGCGTGCGTCCGCGTCGGCGGCGATATCGCCGACCGCGTCGACGGGGTTCAACAGCCCGGTGCTGGTCTCGTTGTGCACCATCGTCACCACGTCCGTCTCGGTGGTGACCGCGTCGGCGACGGCGTCGAGGTCCACGGGCGCGCCCCAGTCGGCGGTCACCCGCGTGACATCGGCGTACCGCTCGGCGACGCGCGCGAACCGCCGCCCGAACTTCCCGTTCACCACGGCCACCACCTCGCCGCCGCCCCCGACGAGGTTGCCGACCGCGGCCTCCATGCCCATGGTCGCGGTGCCGTTCAACAACAGCGCCGTCCCGCCGGCAGACGTCGTGTCCCCGGACGGCGTCGACTCCTCGAAGACGTACTCGACGTGCTCCTGGGCGCGCTCGTAGACCGCCTCGAAGGCCGCCGATCGGTGGGACACCATCGGCGCGCTCATCGCCTCGCGTACCTCGCGGGCGACCGGAACGGGGCCGGGATTCAACAGCAGGAAGTCCTCTCGCATACGGGAGCGTCGGCGCGCGCGGGCATAAACACGGCGGGTGGTGCAAGGCTCGCCGCCGTGGCTACGAGAACTTGTGCACCGTGATGTCGAGGGTGTCCAGATCCAGGATGGGGGCGGTGGCGACGTCCGGCGAGATGTTCACCGACTCCTGGAACGCCGTCTGGTGTTGCCAGCACCCGGAGTTGACAAGCCGGACGTTGTGGTGGATGCCGACGCCGAGCTTGTGGACGTGGCCGGTGTGGAACACGTCCGGAACGGTGTCGATGGCGAGGTGATCCTCGGCCTCGGGCGCGAGCCGGGTGCGGCCGCCGAACGGCGGGGCGACGTGGCGCTTTTTCAGGAGGAGCTCCATCGCGTTCTGGGGGTCGTCGTAGGTGACGTCGTCGCTGGGGTGTTCGGCGATCACCTCGTCCAGGGACACCCCGTGGTACAACAGCACCGAGACGCCGTCGATGGTGACCGTCGACGGGTTGCTGGTGATGCGGGCGTCGTGGGCGCGCATGATCGACCGCAGCTCCTCGTCGAACGCCGGCTGCGGTTCGGCGAGCCGGACGGCGTCGTGGTTGCCCGGAATCATCACGATCTCCATGTCCCCGGGCACGTCTTTGAGGTGTTCGGCGAACGTCTCGTACTGGTCGTAGATGTCGACGATGTCGAGTTCCTCGTCTTGGCCGGGGTAGACGCCGACGCCCTCAACCATGTCGCCGGCGATGAGCAGGTACTCCACGGACTCGGCGGCGGGCGTGTGCAGCCAGTCGGCGAACGACCGCCAGGCGTCGGCGGCGAACTCCTGGCTGCCGACGTGCACGTCGGAGATGAGCGCGGCCTGCACGCTGCGGTCGGCGGTGCTCGGCGAGTACGTGCGGGGAACCTCCGGGAAGTAGATGTCGTCGGCGAAGAGGATGGTGCCGTCGTCGGCCAGCGTGCCCGACACGGCGATCACCTCGTCCAACAGGAGGTCGTCGACGAGATCCGAGACGTCGCGGTCTTTCAACACGAGCACCGGGAAGACGCCGTTGGTGTCCTCCAACTCGACGCGCCAATGGCCGCTGGTGGTCGACCGGATGTCGTTGACCATGCCGACGATGGCGGCGTCACTGCCCCCGGGCATCGAGGCGAGCGCGCTGGTCGGCCGGTGGTTGACGCGACCCCGGAGCTGTGCGGCGAGGCGGTCGTACCGGTCGCGGAACACCGACACGAAGTCCTGGTACTCGCCGGTTCCCGTGGACGCGCCCGTCATGTCCCCGTCGATCTCGACGCTGCGCGCGTCCGCGGTGGCCGCGCGCCCGCCGTCGTGGTTGGGTGGTGTGTCCGTGGCCGACGGATCGGTGTGTGTCGTCGCCTCGTCGGGAGGCGTCGATGCCGGCGCGGACGTCTGCGCGGCACTCGAAGCGGTGTGGGCATCGAGCACCGCTCGAACGTCGCTGACGGTGAGCGTCGCCGCGTCCGCTGCGGCGGCGGCGACCGCGCGCTCGACTGCTGCACCCGGGTCGTCAGCGCCCGCGAGCAGCGTCACCGCCTCCCGGTCGGCGTTGTATCCGCGGCTCGTCAACTCGCGGACCACGCGCACCGATGGCTCCAATGGCACACCGGACTCGAAGGCGCGACGAGGAGATAAGCATGGCGAGATGACCGCGGGCCGGCACCGGAACCGACGGGAGGGCAACGTTGAAACGCGGTACGACCGAACCGGTATGCAATGACCGGCGACGATGTCCCCGATCCGACCGACGGCCCCCGGGCCGCAGTCCGGTGGTTCTGGTCGACTGATCGGGCGGACGTGCTGTTCGTCCGGGAAGCCCTCTCGAGTCTGCTCGTGGTGTCGATGGTCGGGCTGTTGTTGTTCTCCGTGAGCGGTGTGTGGCCGCCACTGGTGGCGGTCGAATCCGGCAGCATGCAGCCGAACCTCCAGAAGGGGGATCTGGTGTTCGTCACGGAGGAACACCGCCTCAGCCCGGAGTACGCGTCCGGCGAGACGGGCGTTGTCCCGCACAGGACTGCGACCGCCCACGGCTACGAGAAGATCGGGGGGACCGGCGACGTGATCGTCTACGAACCGGACGGCAACAGCAGGGCAGTCCCGATCATTCACCGCGCACGGTTCTGGGTCGACAACGAGGAGAACTGGTACGACCGCGCGGACGAGTCGATCGTCGCCGCGGACAGCTGCAGCGAGCTGCGGAACTGTCCGGCACCCCACGCCGGCTTCATCACGAAAGGCGACAACAACAGATCGAACAACTACTACGACCAGTCGGCCGGGCTGTCGGAGCCGGTCAAGCCCGGCTGGGTGCGGGGAACCGCGGAGTACCGGGTGCCGTTCGCGGGCTGGGTGCGGCTGGTGATCTCCGGGGAGGCAACCGTGGAGCGCCCCGGCGGCGCGGCGCTCGG
Organism: Halobacterium sp. GSL-19; assembly: GCF_016917855.1. NCBI lineage: Archaea > Methanobacteriati > Methanobacteriota > Halobacteria > Halobacteriales > Halobacteriaceae > Halobacterium > Halobacterium sp. GSL-19. The sequence goes on along the minus strand of NZ_CP070377.1, from coordinate 1,785,832 downwards.
CGGCGAGCGCGCGCTGGGCCAGGCGTAGCCGGCTACTCGGCGTACAGCGAGTAGACGATCACCGCGAACCCGATCGCGGTGAGCGCGCTCTCGGTCAACACGGCGAAATTGCTTTGCAGGTTCAACAGCACGTCGATCCCCCCCGCCAGCAGCGAGCCGAGCGTCACGAACCCGAACCCGATCGTCAACGACCGGAGCGCCGGCGAGCTCGTGCGCCGCCACGCCTTCGCGGCGAAATACGTGACGGCACCGCCGAGCGCCAGCGTGAGTGTCTTCAGCGCGACCACGACTTCGTAGTGTATCATGTTTCTTTGCTCACCTCTGTCCACAGCGTTTCGAGCCGTTCGTCGGTCGACGTCGGCGGGCGGTGGATGCCGACACCGAGCGTGCGGTCGTCGTCGTCGAGGGTGATAACAACGTCCTCGAAGGCGACCACGTATTCGGTGGTGTGGTGGCCGTCGTCCTGCAGGACCGCGCGCTCCTCGAGCAGCGCCGCGTCAGTCAGCAGATCCAGCTTCCGGTAGGTCGTGGACATCGGGACGCCGCTTCGGTCGGAGATCTCCTTGGCGGTGCGCGGTTCGTCGAGCGCTTCGATGATGTCTCGACAGCCCGCGTCATCCAGCGCATCCAGGACATCCTGGAGATCCGGAGTGTCGTCCGAATCGAAGGGAGCGCGCATGGATATGCTGGCATTCGGGAACCCCAGCGTATAACTCGTTTCATATCCCGCTGTGACCGGCCGGTGCTTCCCATGCGCTGAGAACCGACGCCAGGAGCCAGGAACCACGTCTGTCATTTAAGTAATGTGACTGTGGATGATGACACGAGGTGAACGCGATGGGATACAACACACGAGCGGGGACGGAGTCCGGCGCTGGCTACGGAGCCGCCGGCACCTGGCCGGCGTACTGGATCGCGGTCGTGCGCGTGCTGACTGGCTGGTGGTTCTTCCACGCGGGCTTCACGAAGCTGCTCGAAGGCGGCTTGACGTTCGATCCGTCGGGCTACTTGCAGGGGATGGCGGGAACGGTGCTGGCACCCGTCGGTACGACGCTGGCGGGCTACCCCGGCATCATCGGCCCGATGGTCGTGATCTTCGAGACGCTGATCGGGCTGGCGCTCATCGTCGGGCTCCTGACGCGGTTCGCGTCGTTCGGCGGTGTGATGTTCATGACCATGTTCTGGATCGGGAACGCCGAATACGCACACGGGGTGGTCAACAGTGACTTCATGGGCTTGCTGTTGTTCACCACGATCATCGTGTTCGGCGCCGGCCGCTACTACGGCCTGGACAGCATCGTCGAGCGCACGGGCCTCGTTCAGGGGGCACCGCGGCTCAAATACCTCCTCGGATAACACGGTGACACGACATGACTGACACACTCGACAAGGCGGTGATGGGACTCAGCGGCGGACTGATGGTGCTCGGCGTGGTGGGCGGCGGCCTCGTGGAGTTCCTGGCGGGCCCGCCGTACGTACCGACGACGGAAAGTGGCGAGGTGCTGACGGCGGCCGCGGTCGCCCCGAACGTACGGGCAGCGCTGGTGTTGGCGGCGCTGCTCGTGTTGTTCGTGTACGCAGTGTACAAGCTCGCAACCCCGGTGCGGGGGCAGTCACAGCACAGCGAACGGGCGACCGCCGGCGACTAGCATCCACTAATTGTTCTCGAAGCGCGCCTGCACGAACGGCGTGATGTTTTCGATGTCGCTGAGCCGCGAATCCGCTTCGAGGACCGCCTCCGTCTCCTCGACCGGAACCGACAGCGAGATCTCTTTGGTGCGGCCGTACCGGCCCTTCGAGACGACGACGGCGTTGACGATGCCGAGCATGTCGAGTTCGCTGATGAGGTCGGTGACCCGGCGCTGCGTGAGCACGTCGGCGTCGAGCTCGTCGCACAGCGTCTTGTAGATGTTGTACACCTCACCCGTGTTGACGTTGTGCACGCCGTTGTCCTCCAACAGGAGAATGGCGTAGAGCACGAGCTTGCTCTGTGTCGGCAGCGTTCGGACGACCTCCACGACGCGGTCGAGCTCGATCTTGTCTTGGGCGCGGCGCACGTGGTCCTCGGTGACGTTTTCGGCCTGGTCGCGCTCCGCGAGCTCGCCGGCGGTCCGCAGCAGGTCAAGGGCGCGACGGGCGTCGCCGTGCTCCTGAGCGGCGAACGCCGCACACAACGGGAGGACGTCGTCCGAGAGCGCGTCGGCTTTGAACGCGACGTCCGACCGGTGCTGGAGGATGTCCCGCAGCTGGTTGGCGTCGTACGGCGGGAACACGATCTCCTCCTCGCCGAGGCTGGACTTGACACGGGGGTCGAGGAAGTCGGTGAACTTCAGGTCGTTGCTGATGCCGATGATCGACACCCGGGAGTTGTCCAACTCGGAGTTCATGCGGGAGAGGTTGTACAGCGTATCGTCGCCGGATTTCTCGACGAGCTTGTCGATCTCGTCCAGCATGATGACCGCGACGCGCTCGACGTAGTCGACGGCGTCGAAGAACGTCGCGTACACGCGGTCAGTGGGCCACCCTGTCATGGGGACCTGTTCCATCTCGGCCTTGTCGGCTTCCAGGGAGTCGATGCGGTCGTCGATCTCCGCGACGGAGTCGAAGCGCTCCCGAAGATCCGAAAAGCTGTCCGAAACATCGGAGCCCTCACTCGATTCGTCGCCTGTACGATCGTCTCCCGGCGACCCCCCTATTTCGAGTGCGTTGGGGTCGTCGTCGGCCTGTGCCCGGAGGTCCGAGAGGTCGGCGATGCGGGCGTCGACGAACGCCCGGTTTTGATCGATGAACGTGTTGGCGAGCTGTGCGAGCACCCGGTACTGGGTGTCCGTGACTTCACAGTTGATGTATTCGACCTCACAGGGAACGTCGTACTTCTTGGAGGTCTTCTCCAACTCCTGGCTCACGAACTTCGCGCTGGCCGTCTTTCCGGTGCCCGTCTTCCCGTAGATGAGGATGTTCGACGGCGTCTCACCGCGGAGCGCCGCGACCAGGATGGTCGCCATGTTGTTGATCTGGTCGTTTCGGTGTGGGAGTTCGTGGGGCGTGTACGACGGCCGCAGGACCTCTTTGTTCTCGAAGATGGGCTCGCCGCTGAGCAGGTCATCGAAGAGTCCCTCGTCGTCGTCCTCGTCGTCGAGGACGTCGTCGAGGTCGACTTCGAAGTCGCGGTCCGCGGTTCGCCGTTCGTCCGTCGACCGATCGTCTGTCATGTATTCACGCACACCCCCTTGTTTCGGGTGGAATACGCAGTCGGGAAGAGAGAACGGCCAGCAAGGCCATCAGCGGGCGGTATAGCGTCCCCGCTCCGACAGCGTTCCAGTTGATGCAGATGAAACAGTGGGTCCGAGTCGGACTAATAAGTTACGATAGCGGGGACGCTTCCGGGCAGGCACGATCACAGCAACCCGATACCAGGACCCCCGCCATCCGATGTCCCGCCGGTTAGAGGGGGAAGAGATGCGGTCCGGAACCAGCCGGGGCGACCCGCGGAGGAAGACGATGAATCGCCGTTCCACCTGAAACAGAGGTTGGGGCCAAACGTGGCTGCCAACCCCCCACCCCTTCGTTTCGAGTGGAACGAGAGTCTTCTGTGGGGTGGGGGGTCCCCACCCCCCTTCTAGAGTAGCGATACTACTAAGTCCCTACAATCAGAACAATAACCGCAAACTAGCAAAAACTAGAAGCAGAATACGGTAGTTGTCTAGTTCTAGTTGCGTTTGGGTGCTGATCTTGGCTGGCGGGTGGGTCGGGGCCGTCCCTGTTCTGGAGTTCCACCCGAAACGAAGGGGTGGGGGGTTGTGGATGTTCGTGTGTGTTGATATCGTCTGACGTGGGTGTGGCTACATCGTGGCTGACGGGGTGCACTCTCGTTTTGATGTCAGTCCCAGAGCCGGGGTTCGATCTGACCACGGTCAGACCCTCGTCTGACGGATTTTACGCCCTCTCACTGGGGTTTTATACGCATCCAGACACGTCCTGCGTCAAACATACAAGGCATGGGGTGCGAATGGAGAGCAAGGATGGGACTGTTCGCAGACTTACGCGACAGCGTCTCTCGGGTCACGGCGAGTCTGTTCGCCGACGACTCGGAGCCGAAACGAATCGGGATTTATGGACCGCCCAACGCCGGGAAAACAACGCTTGCAAACCGCATCGCCCGCGACTGGACGGGTGACGCCGTCGGTCCGGAGAGCCACATTCCCCACGAGACGCGGCGCGCCCGCCGCAAGGAAAACGTCGAAATCGAGCGCAACGGCAAGACGGTCACCATTGACATCGTCGACACGCCCGGCGTGACGACGAAAGTCGACTACTCGCAGTTCCTCGACCACGACATGGAGAAAGACGAGGCCGTCCGGCGCTCTCGGGAGGCCACCGAAGGCGTCGCCGAGGCGATGCACTGGCTGCGGGAGGACGTCGACGGCGTCATCTACGTGCTCGACGCCACCAACGACCCGTTCACGCAGGTGAACACGATGCTCATCGGCATCATCGAGAGCCGAGATCTGCCCGTGCTCATCCTCGCGAACAAAACCGACCTGGACGACGCCAACATCCAACGCGTGTCCAACGCCTTCCCCCAACACGAGACGATCCCGCTGTCGGCGTTGGAGGGCGAGAACATGGACGAGGTCTACGACAAGATCGCGGCGTACTTCGGGTGACCGCACATGCCAGAAACAACCAGCAGCAGCGGCGACGGACCACAGGACGGCGTTCAGGTCGACCTCATCAGCACCGAGCGGATGAACGGCAAGACCTCCATGGAGAAGATCCGACTCATCCTCGACAGCGTCCGGGAGGGTGACATCGTCGTCCTGGAGTCCGGACTGACCCCCGACGAGGAGTCGAAGCTCATCGAAGTCACGATGAGCGAGATCAACCCCGACGGGTTCTCCGGCATCGAGATCGAGAGCTTCCCCCAGTCCGAAACCTCGAACACCACCCTCCTCGGGCGGCTCATGGGTGCCCAGGAGACGTCGAAACTGACCGTCATCGGGCCGGCGAACCAGATCCAATCCCTCCACAAGGATGAGACGCTGATCAGCGCGCTCATCTCCCGCCAGTAATGCCCCACCAATGCACGAACTGCGGGCACGTCTTCGCGGACGGCTCCAAGGAGATGCTGTCGGGGTGTCCGGACTGCGGCGGCAACAAGTTCCAGTACCATCCCAGCGAGATCCCTGCGGACAGTCCCAGCGATGACCCCACGCCATCCGACGGCTCGGACGCCGACTCCAGCACGGTCTCGGGCGCTGTCGGCCGCGCCGCCGACCGCGTCCGTGACGCCGTCGCCGAGGCAGACACACCCGCCGACGATCCGACACCCGACGACGAGGACGACACGCAGTCCGACCCGGCAGCCGACAGTCCGGGCGCGACCGCACCCGACGCCGACCCCGGTGTTCGCGCCGCAACACCCGACGACGAGGACGGCGCGCAAGCAACCGCCCGCAGCGAGGTCGTCGACGTGTCCACGCTTCCCGACCAACCCACGGACGGCCGCGTCGTCGAGGAGCCCGACACCGACGAGGCGGAGCCCGACCTGGAAGACCTCCGCGAGGAACTCAACGACCAGTTCGAGTCCATCCGCATCGTCGCCCCCGGCCAGTACGAGCTCAACCTCATGGAGCTGTACGACCGCCAGGAGTACATCATCGCGCTCCAGGAGGACGGCCAGTACGTCATCGAGGTTCCGGACGCCTGGGAAGCAGCCGATCCGACCGACGTCGAATAGCCCGCAGTCCCACCCGCGTCCTGCCCGACAGACCACACCGTGAAACGGTAGTATGAGACTGTTTCACGGTCGCACGCCGTAGTTTTCACGCCGCAGTGCTGCCGAGTGCAGAAGTTGTTTTGCCCTGTAGCCCGCCAGCCTACACACATGTCTCTTCGCAACCGCGCGCAGGCACTGCTGGCGCTGTTCCCAGCGTTCCTGGCGCGTCTCGGTCTCGTCGACCGTCGCAGGGGCGAGGAGGCCTTCGATCTGGCTGTCCCCGCGATGGTAACCGGCGGCCTCCGGACGCTGCTGCGGACCGCCGACTTCTTCATGGTGAGTATTGCCACTGGGTCGACCGCGGTCGCCGCCCTCGAAATCGGCTTCCAGTACTACTTCATTCCGTTCGGGCTCGCGCTCGCGCTCACGTCCGGCACGATCAGTGTCGTCTCCCGGTTCAAGGGTGCTGACGACCACGCCGGCGCCAACTTCGCGATCAAGCAGTCGCTGTGGCTGGCGTTGCTGGTGTCGTTGCCCATCACCGCCGGCACCTGGGTGTACGCCGACTCGATGATCGGGTTGCTCAACAGCAACCCCGAGATCATCGAGTTGGGTGCGGCGTACCTCCGCGTGGTGATGCTGACCGTCGTGTTCCGGTTCTGGGGGATGACGGCGTCGCGGGCGCTCGCCGGCGCCGGCGACACCCGGACGCCGATGTACGTCCGGCTCATCACCCTCCCCACGAACATCGCGTTGAACGCGGTGCTCATCTTCGGGATCTGGGTGTTCCCCGAGCTGGGCGTCGTCGGCGCCGCCTGGGGGACCGCGATCGCCAACGCCGTCGCCGGCATCGTGTTCTTCGCCGTCCTGCTCTCCGGGCGCTGGGATGTCACCCTCTCGTTCAGCGGCAAGCAGTGGGACTGGGGCGTCGCCAGCGAGATCGTTCGCGTCTCCCTCCCGCTGGCGGGCACCCGGCTCTCCCGGACGTTCGGCCGGTTCCCGTTCCTGTTCGTCCTCGGGCTGTTCAGCCACCAGGTGGTCGCCGCCTACGCCATCGGCCGCCGCGTGATGCTGTTGGCGTTGATGCCCGCGTGGGGGTATTCGACGGCGTCATCGACGCTCGTCGGTCAGCAACTCGGCGCCGGCGACCCCGATGAGGCGGCCGCCTACGGCTGGCAGACGCTGCGCGTCGCGCTGGCCACCCAACTCATCATCGGCGCGCTGCTGTTCGTGGCTGCGGGCCCCATCGCGTCCGCGTTCACCCCCGAGCGGTTCTCCCTGACCGTGACGTTCATCCGCATCTTCGGGCTCAGCGTCGCCGGGTTCTCCGTGGCGCGCACGCTCCGCGGCGCGCTCCGCGGGGCCGGCGACACCCGTTGGCCGCTGTACGGCGGACTGGTCGGGACGTACATCGTCCGCCTCCCGCTGGCGTTCCTGGCGCTCGACCCCGGACAGATCGTCTCCGCCGGCCCGTGGGTGATCGACGCCACCGTGCACTCGCTCTCCGTCGGCCCCGTCACCACGCCGACGATCGCGTTGGGCGTGCTCACCATCCCCGGTTTCACCGTGGCCCCCGGGCTCGGCTGGGGGTTCGCCGCGATCTTCCTGGCGATCGTCGGCGACATGTACACGCGCGCCGCGGTCAACTTCGTGCGCTTCCGGTCGGGCGCCTGGCGGGCGTACGGCACCCCCACCGCGGCCGCCGACTGACACCCACGAACGCCACGGATTTAAGGAATGGACGCCGAACGTCACTCCATGAGCACGCCAACGAAAGTCGTCGTGTCGACCGTCGCTATCGCCGCCGTTCTCTCCCTGCTCGTGCTGGTGAACGTGGCGTAATGTTCACCGAGCGCGCCCTCGACGGCGAGCTCGCGGCCGTCCGGGACGCCTACGCCCCGGACGCCGTCGTCCTCGACTGTGACGCGGACTTCGAGACGCTGTCCCCCGAGCACCGCGACGACGTGCTCCCGGTGATTGACGATCTCACGCCACACGAGTACGACACCGACTGGCTGCCCGCCGACAGCCCGGCGTTGCTGACACAGCTGGCCACCCGGGAGTTCGTCGTTGGAATGCCCGGCGACGGTGCCGTCGCGTGGACGACCCAGACAGAGCCGCCGGTGGTGTTCGTGAAAGCCCGCATCGAAGGCACCCCCAGCGAGTTCGCCGACTTCCTCGTCGCGGAGGCGCTGGTCGCGGCCGGTCTCGGACTGCCCGAGCGGTTCCTCGGGCTCTTCGGCTCGGCGTATCCGGCGTTCGCCGCGGCCGTCGACGGCGACCCGGTGGCGGTCTACCAGACCGCCGCCGCCGCCGCAACCGCGTTCCGCGGGCTGCACACGCGCCCCGAGTTCGAGACCTGGGACGCCGACTTCCCCCGCCTGTACGACGCCTGGGTGGACGCCGGCGAGCGCATTCGGCCGCGGCTCGACGGGCTGTCCGGCGAGCTCGCCCACGGCACCACGTCGTTCGCCGACGCCGCCGAACTGGCGTGCAGCGCCGTCAAACACGATGTCGACGTGCCCACCCCGTTCGCGGCGCTCGACTCGCCGGCGTTCCGACGCCACGGCAGCGAGTACGCCGTCACGTGGGCCGAAAAGCTGTTCGCGGCCGACACCGACGCGTAGGCGGCTGTCAGCGGTCCGTTCTCACGGTGCCGTCGGCGTCGAGTTCGACGACGAGATCGCTGGCGTCGCGGAACCGGCTCAGCGCGTCCTCGTCGTGGACCTCCGCGGACACGTGCACCAGGGCGGTGGCGTCGTGGCGCTCCACGATCCCACGCAGCCGCTGCAACGCATCGAGAGCCTGGTGTTCGTCGGCGTAGTACGCGAGCTCGGTCAGCGAGTCGAAGCTCACCCGACGCTTGCCGTCGGTGTCGGTGAGGAACTCGTCGATGGACGCCAGGATCCCGTCGACGTCCCCGGGCCGGGAGACGTACCGGATGTGGGAGGCGGCTCGCCGCGAGTAGCCGTGTTCGACGGACAGCGTGTCCAGGATCTCCGCGCGGTCCTCGTCGACGTCGTAGTATTCGAGTTTCTGTGTGACCTCGCGGGCAGTGGTGCGCGTCGACACCACGAGGAAGTGATCGGTGTCGGCTTTCAGGAAGTCGGTGTCCATGCGGTCGGTCGCACCGGTGGACGGATGAATGAGCAATGCGACCGTGCCGCCCGGCACTGCGTCCGGGGTGCCCTCGATGGCGAGCTCGTAGTCCATACCGTGGCGAAGCGCACCCGTCATCTTAATCATACGGGTGCACACCGCATGGCCGGCGACCCGCCCCACCGCTGGCGGCTCACAGCAGGCTGTCGGCGGTGGCCGCGCCCACGACGCTGAACAGCGCGCTGACCGACGCCGCCTTGGCAGCCAACACGCCGACCACGGCCACGCTGGACCCGACGCCGAGTTCCGCGGCGAACGTCGTGGGTGCGGTGAGCACCACCGACAGCGCGAGCACGGACCCGAACGACACCACCATCAGGGAGACGAACCGCACGGGAACGCCGCCCACGTCGGCCTCCCGGTCGGGGTCGCGGCCGTCGTCGGCGGTGTACAGCGCGCTGTACCCGATGGCCGCCACGACCCCCACGACGATGGTGCTGTGATACCACTGCATCCGGCTGGCAAGCAGCCACACTTCTTCGGTGACGACAAACGGCCCCGCCAGCAGGACCCCGCCGACGACCTGCTGGACGGTGTCCGCGTACGCGTACCGGTTTCCACTCATCTCGTGGTGCGTTCGCGGCCACCGGCCAAATGCCGTCCGGTGGCGTTTTGCCGGTCGGCGTACATGCCACTCGTATGAGTGTTCGCGAGGAGTTCGACGAGTGGGCCGCCTCGGGCCGCGACAAGGGCATGGAGGACCGCCACTGGCACACCGCCAAAGACGTGCTCGCGCGGATGCCCGTCGAGGACGACGACACCGTCCTCGATCTCGGGACCGGCAGCGGGTACGCGGTGCGCGCGCTCCGCGAGCGCGGCGTCGCCCGCGGGTACGGCCTCGACGGTGCCCCCGAGATGGCGGCCAACGCCCGCACGTACACCGACGACGACGACCTCGCGTACGTCGTCGGTGACTTCGGGAGCCTGCCGTTCGCCGACGACGCCATCGACCACGTGTTCAGCTTCGAAGCGTTCTACTACGCCAGCGACCCCCGCGAAACCCTCGCGGAGATCCGGCGCGTCCTGAAGTCCGGCGGGACGTTCTACTGCGGCGTGAACTACTACGAGGAGAACGTCCACAGCCACGACTGGCAGGACTCCATCAGCGTCGAGATGACCCGCTGGGATCGCGCCACGTACCGCGAGGCGTTCCGGGGGGCGGGCCTGCACGTCGCCGCGCAGGACCTGATCGCCGACACGGAGATCGACATCCCCGCCGCCAGCGAGTTCCCCCACGAGGGCTTCGACAGCCGCGCGGACATGGTCGAGCGCTACCGCACGTTCGGCACGCTGTTGACGGTTGGCGTGGCTCCCTGACAGCTACTCCGGAAGCACGTCGATGCCCCCGGACGCAACGCTCACGGTCGCCGGGCCGCGGTCCGGCGGGTCGGGCGTGGTGACGAGCAGTTCGGTGCCGGCCCAGTCACAGTACACCGTGTAGGTGTCACCCCGGAACGCCGTGCGCTCGACGGTGACATCGAACCCGACTCCACCCGAACCGAAGGACAACGCCTCCGGCCGCAGACCGACGGCGACGTCCCCCGTCACGCACTCCGACAGCTCGAACGTCACGCCATTGACTGACACACTCGACCCCCCTGTTTCGAGTGGAACCGCCGTCCCCGACACGACGTTGTTCTCGCCGACGAACTCCGCGACGAACCGCGAGGACGGCTCTCGGTAGACCGCCTCCGGCGTGCCGACCTGGACCACCGCACCGTCACGCATCACCGCCACGCGGTCGGAGATCGACAACGCCTCGGCCTGATCGTGCGTGACGTAGACGGTCGTGATATCGAGTTCGCGCTGGATCTCCTTGATCGTGCCACGCAGCCGGTCGCGCAGCCGCGCATCCAGCGCGCTCATCGGCTCGTCCAACAGCAACACGCTCGGCCCTGGCGCGAGCGCGCGCGCTAGCGCCACGCGCTGCTGTTGCCCGCCGGACAGCGCCGCCGGCTCCCGGTCGCCGGTGCCCGCCAGATCGACCAGCGACAGCAACTCGCTGACGCGCTCCTCGGTCGACGCCCCGCCCGGTGGCTCCCGGAACCGCAGGCCGTAGGCGACGTTCTCGCGCACGGTCATGTGTGGGAACAGCGCGTAACTCTGGAACACGATCCCCACGTCGCGGTCCTCGGGCGGCACCCCACCCACCGACCGATCCCCGAACACGATCTCCCCGCGGTCCGGCGTCTCGAACCCCGCGATCAGGCGCAGCGTCGTGGTCTTCCCGCAGCCCGACGGCCCCACCAACGTGAAGAACTCGCCGTCGGCGATGGAGACTGAGACGTCGTCGACCGCCGTCGTCGTCGACCCGAACGCACGCACCAACCCCTGTAGCTCCACGCTCGTCATGGCTGATATCGACCCCCGACGCGGTCGATCACCACGAAACTGGCGGCCGTCACCACCAACAACACCGTCCCCATCGCCGCCGCCGGGCCGGTGCTTGGCCCCGCGGTCCGATCGATCAGGAACCGCTTGAGCGCCACCGGCATCGTGTACACGGACTCGTTGGCCAGGATCACCGTCGAATCGAACTCCCCGATGCTGATCGCGAACGCGAACGCCGCGCCCGCCACCACGCCCGGCCACACGAGCGGCAACTCCACGTCCCACAGCGCGCGCCCCCGGCTCGCACCCAGCGCCCGCGCGGACTCCACCACCCGGCTGTCGACCGCCGCCAGCATCGGCGCGACGTTCCGCACCACGAACGGATAGCCCGCGATCGCGTGCGCGCACACCACCACCAGCGGCCCAACCAGTTGCACCCGCGTGCCGGCGATGTCGACCCCGAACGCGAGCGACTGCAACAGTCCGAAGCCGACGACCACCCCGGACACCGCGACGGGCGCCATCAGCGCCGCGTCCACGAGCCGCCGCCCGCGGCCGCCCCGCGCCGAGAACGCCCCCACGACCACCCCCATCGGCAGCGCAACCGCCAGCGCCCCCACGCCGAAGACGATCGAATACCAGACGGCGGTCGCCGGCTGCGTGCGGCCGCTGGCCTGTCGCGTGCCCAGGAACCGCCACCACCGCAGCGTCGGGTCCGTCACCCCGCCCACGCTCGCCACCACCATCGACACCACGGGCGCGACGAACACCACCGCCACCACCACCGCGTAGCCCACTCCCGCCAGCCGAAGCGCCCACTCGCGGCCCCCCGACGCCCCCAACAGGCGCTTGCGGGGGCGGGACCTGCCGCCGGCACTCGCGGCCGACTGCCGGCCCTCGTACCGCAGATACACGTACATCAACGCCAGCGAGAGCCCGGTTTCGAGCGTCGCGAGCGCCGCCGCCGTGCCGTAGTCGAACTGCTGGATGCGGGCGTACAGCCACACCTCCACGGTCGCCAGCTTCAGCCCGCCCAACGCCAGCACGATGGGGAACGACATGAACGTGAACACGAACGTCAACAGCGCGCTGGCGGCGATCGCCGGCACCAACTGCGGGACCACCACGTCACGGAACGCCCGCAGCGGACTGGCCCCCAGCGACCGCGCGGTCTCCACGGCGCTGGCGTCGACGGTCTCCCACGCCGAGGCCACCATGCGCGTGACCAGCGGCGCGTTGTAGAACGCGTGTGCGACCACCACGATCTGCAGCGTGTACAGGAACTGGACGCGTCCGACACCCAGCGCTGCCAGCGCGTCGTTGACCGTGCCGTGCTGTCCGAACGTCGCCACGAACCCGACCACCACCATGATCGACGGCAACACGAACGGCAGGATCGTCAGCGACCGCAGCGTCCGCCGCCCAGGGAACTCGAAGCGCGCAAGCACGTACGCACCCGGCAGCCCCAGTGCCACGCTCGCCACCGTCGACAGCACCGCCTGGTACGCCGTGAACCCCACCAGCCCGAGGCTGACACCGGGATGCACGACCGTGATCGCGGGCAGCCACCCACTCCACCCGACGCGCACGTCCACCGCGCGCGCCCACGCAGCCACGTCCCCCGGCACCGACAGCGGGTGTGCGAACACGCCGTGGGCAGCGCCCATGTAGAACTCCGACGTGAGCACCGCCACCACGGGGTTGTCGGGGCCGAGCGCCGCCGCGAACACGGTGCCGACCGGATAGTAAAACACCACCGCGAGCACGGCAAGCGTCGCCACACCCGCAGCCGGCACCGCGTACCGGTCGACGACGCTCACGCCGGACTGCCGCCTCATTCGACGTTCGTGGCGATCCGCTGGCCCCACGTCTCCGTCCACTCCGCGACGCTCCCAGCCAGCTCGTCGTACGTCAACCGCACCGGCTCCGGCGGCTCGTAGCCGTACTCCGCGACGTCCGCCGGCAGGCTGGCGGTTTCGGTCGCCGGGAACTGGGCGTTCCGCTCCGCGATCCCCTGCTGGCGCTCCGGCGACAGCATGAACTCCACGAACTCCGCCGCGACCTCCGGGGTGTCGGTGTCAGCGAACCGCGCGACCGCCTCGGGGTTGATATACCCCTGATCGTTCAGGAAGCCCACCCGGTGGTGTGGGAGGTCGTCGGGGTCGTTGTAGATCACTCGATCCGTCGAGTACGACACCACCATCGGGCGCTCACCCTCCGTGAACGCGGTGTACGACTCCGACCAGCCGTTGAGCACGCGCACGTCGTTGTCCACCAGGCGCGTCCAGTAGTCCAGGTAGCCGTCCGGGCCGAACTCGTGGATCGTCCACAGCAGGAACGCCCGCCCCGGGTCGCTGTTCTGGGCGGTCTGCGTGAGCAGCGTCCCCGCGTACGGCTCGGTCGTCAACGCTTCGAACGTCTCGGGGCCGTCCACGACCGTCCCGTCGTACACCAACGAAATGTAGCCGGTGTCGTAGGTGAGCGCGCGGCCCGCCGGGTCGATGTGAAGCGCCTCTTTGATCTCGCTGCTGCGGGACACGTCGGCCGCCAGCCCGTCGAACAACCGCGTGTCGTCCCCGAGCTCGTTGTCGATGCGCACCAGCTCCCCCGTGTTCAGGCCGACGAACAGATCGGCGTCGATCCCCACGCCGTTGCGCTTCTTGTTCACGAACTCGTTGACGCCGGCGGTCGGCGTGGTGAACTCCACGGTCGTCTCGTGGTCGGCCTCCCACTGCGCTTTCAGCCAGCGGCCCGCCGACCCCTCGCCGACGAACGAGTCGTAGGTTCCGACCCGCAGCGTCTCCGCGCTGTTGCCGCCCATCTGTAGGCAGCCTGCGGCAGCCACTCCGGTGGCCCCACCACCCACCGCCCGCAGGTAGTCACGGCGTCTCATTACCGGGTTGTTCAATAGGGTTGTGGTTAAGCCCGTCGCTCCACACCCGGCCGTCGGCCGCGCTACACCAGCGACCGGCCGGCCGCCGTCCACGCCCGCACGCTCCCCTCGTAGAACGACACGTCGGTGAACCCCAGCCACCGCAACACCACGAACGTGTGGCTGATCCGGCGCGCCGTGTTGCAGTACAACACCACCCGGTCCTCGCGCGTGATGCCGTGCTCGGCCAGCACGTCCTCGATCGCCGCCCGGGATTTCAACCCCCGTGTGTCGTCGTCGACGAACGCCGTCCACGTGACGTTCACCGCGTCCGGAATGTGGCCGTCGGCGAACTCCGCCGGGTCCCGCGTGTCAACGACCACGGCCGCATCGCTGGCGGCCGCGTCAGCCACCGCCTCGGTCCCCACGAACACGTCAACGCCCCGCTCACCGGGCTCGTACGTCGTTTCTTCCACCTCCGGCGTCCCGGTCGTGGTTTCGTGCTCGCGCACCCACGCGCTGTAATCCCCGTCCAACACCGCCACGTCGTCGTGCCCGTGGTACAGCGCCGTCACGAGGAACCGCGCCGCGAACACGCCGTGGGTGTCGTCGTACGCCACCAGCGTGTCCCCGCGCTCGACGCCCGCCGCCGACAGCACCGCCGCCCACTCCTCGGCCGGCGGCAGCATCCCCTGTGGACCGTCCGCGCTCCGGAACGCATCGAAGGGCACGTTCACCGCGCCCGGCACGTGTCCGATGCCGTCGTACTCCCAGGCGTCGCGCACGTCCACCACACGCACCGACGCGTCGTCCTGTTCGTCGAGCCAGTCCGGTGTCACCACCCAGTTGTCCGACATCACCCACCCGTTCGAGCCGCCGGCGTATAGCACTCCGGCCTCCGGCACCACGACCCCACACGAATGGGGGGTTTTCGCCGCCGGCACCGAGAGTTATGTACGTGGGCGTTCACCCATTGCGTATGGCAGATTACGCCACCGACGTACTCGTCACCGCCGACTGGGTCGACGACCACCTCGACCAGTTCCGGAGCGACGACCCCGACCACCGACTCGTGGAGGTCGACGTCGACACCGAAGCCTACGAGGAGTCACACGCCCCCGGTGCCATCGGGTTCAACTGGGAGACCCAACTGCAGGACCAGACCACCCGGGACATCCTCGACAAGGACGCCTTCGAATCGCTGCTGGGCAGCCACGGCATCACCGAGGACTCCACGGTCGTCCTCTACGGCGACAACTCCAACTGGTTCGCCGCCTACGCCTACTGGCAGTTCAAATACTACGGCCACGACGACGTGAAACTCCTCGACGGCGGCCGGGACTACTGGGTGGACAACGACTACCCGACCAGCGAGGAGCCGCCGTCGTTCTCCGCGACGGACTACGACGCCAGCGGCCCCTTCGAGGGCATCCGGGCGTACCGCGACGACGTCGAGAACGCCATCGACAAGGGCCTGCCGCTGGTCGACGTGCGCTCGCCAGAGGAGTTCAGCGGCGAGATCCTCGCGCCGCCAGGCCTCCAGGAGACCGCCCAGCGGGGCGGCCACATCCCCGGCGCGGAGAACATCTCGTGGGCCGCCACGGTCAACGCCGACGGCACGTTCAAGTCCGCCGACGAACTCCGATCGCTGTACGCCGACCAGGGCATCGACGGCGACGAAACCACCGTCGCGTACTGCCGCATCGGCGAGCGCTCCTCGATCGCGTGGTTCGCGCTCCACGAGCTGCTGGGCTACGACAACACCGTCAACTACGACGGCTCCTGGACGGAGTGGGGCAACCTCGTCGGCGCGCCCGTCGAGACCGGCGAGTGAGCGTCACCGACTGACCGACGCGACCCGCCCCGCAGCCGGCCGCCCGGATCGCCGACGCCAGCATACAAGCCGCCAGCGCCCCAACGCCTCAGCATGGACGCCAGCGAACTTCACGACGCAGTCCGCACGGCCAACGACACCGCGCTCTCGCGGCTCGGCTCCTCGAAGTCGCTGTACGCCGACACCGGCGGGGAGATGGATCCCGACCCGGTGTTGGTGGCCGCCGCGGACGCCGAATACGCCGCCGCCGAAACGTTCGCCGCGTGGGCGGACACCGAACCCCACGCCGACGCCCAGGCGGCGTTCGCCACCACCGCAAGCGAGGAACGCGACCACTACGACGCCGTCCGCGGGGAACTCGACGCCCACGAGCCCGCCTCTGACGACGCGAACGCGATGCACACCCACCTCCGGGGCCTCGATACCACTGCCGCTCGCCTCGGCGGCCTCCTGGGGCGCATCCTCGCCACGGAGAAATCAAAAGAACAGTTCACGGGCTTTTTCGTCGGCCAGGCCGACCCCCAGACCGCACAGCTGTTCCGCGACCTCAAGGGCGACCTCGACGACCAGCTAGAACGCACGCTCGACCTCCTCGACGCCGTCTGTGCGGCGGACGACGACTGGCAGACCGCCAGTGACGCCGCCGACGCCGCCATCCAGGCGGCCTACGACGAGTACACCGCCCAGCTGGAGTCGATGGGCGTCAACCCCAAGCCGGTCTGCTAGCCCGCCGGGCGCGCTCCTGAAGTGCGCCCCGCACGTACCCCGGTGTAATGAGTGACGCCAGCGGCCCCCTCCAGCCGGACCGACCCGAGGCCGACGTGCCGTTCCGCGTCGAAGCGCCCTTCGACCCGGCGGGCGACCAGCCCGACGCCATCGCGGAACTGGTCGCGGGCTACGAGCAGGGCGCACAACAGCAGACGCTGCTCGGCGTGACCGGCTCCGGGAAGACCAACACCGTCTCGTGGGTCGTCGAGGAACTCCAGCAGCCCACGCTGGTCATCGCGCACAACAAGACGCTTGCCGCACAGCTCTACGAGGAGTTCCGGTCGCTGTTCCCCGACAACGCCGTGGAGTATTTCGTCTCCTACTACAACTACTACCAGCCCGAGGCGTACGTCGAGCAGACCGACAAGTACATCGAGAAAGACGCCTCGATCAACGACGAGATCGACCGGCTGCGCCACTCCGCGACGCGGTCGCTGCTGACCCGCGACGACGTCATCGTCGTGGCGTCGGTGTCCGCGATCTACGGGCTCGGGGACCCGCGTAACTACGAGGAGATGAGCCTGCGCGTCGAGCGCGGGCAGTCCATCGGCCGCGACCAGCTGCTCGCGAAGCTCGTGGACCTGAACTACGACCGCAACGACGTGGATTTCACGCAGGGCACCTTCCGAGTCCGGGGCGACACCGTCGAAGTGTACCCGATGTACGGCCGCTACCCCGTGCGGGTGGAGTTCTGGGGCGACGAGATCGACCGCATGGCGAAACTCGACCCCCTGGAGGGCACCGTCGAGAGCGAGGAGCCGGCGGTCCTGTTCCACCCCGCCGAGCACTACTCGGTGCCCGACGCCGAGATGGAGCAGGCGATCAAGCGGATTCGGACGGACATGCACGAGCGCGTCCGGCATTTCGAGCGCACCGGGGACATGGTGGCCGCCCAGCGCATCGAGGAGCGCACCACCTTCGACCTGGAGATGATGGCGGAGGCCGGCTACTGTTCGGGCATCGAGAACTACTCGGTGTACCTCTCGGACCGCGAGGTCGGGGACGCCCCCTACACGCTGCTCGATTACTTCCCCGACGACTTCCTCACCGTCATCGACGAGTCCCACCGCACCGTCCCCCAGATCAAGGGCCAGTACGAGGGCGACAAATCACGCAAGGACAGCCTCGTGGACAACGGCTTCCGGCTGCCGACGGCCTACGACAACCGCCCGCTGACCTTCGCGGAGTTCGCGGACAAAACCGACCGCACGCTGTACGTCTCCGCGACGCCGGGCGACCACGAGCGCGCGCAGTCCGCGAACGTCGTCGAGCAGATCGTGCGCCCCACACACCTCGTCGACCCCGACATCTCGATCGCCGACGCCACCGGGCAGGTCGAGGACCTCATGGACCGCATCGACGAGCGCGTCGCCCGCGACGAGCGCGTGCTCGTTACGACGCTCACGAAACGCATGGCCGAGGATCTCACCGAATACCTCGAAGAAGCCGGGGTGGCCGTCGAGTACATGCACGACGAGACGGACACCCTGGAGCGCCACGAACTCGTGCGCGGGCTCAGACTGGGCGAGTACGACGTGCTCGTGGGCATCAACCTGCTGCGGGAGGGGTTGGACATCCCGGAGGTCAGCCTGGTGGCGATCCTCGACGCCGACCAGCAGGGGTTCCTGCGCTCGGAGACCAGCCTCGTGCAGACGATGGGGCGCGCCGCCCGGAACGTCAACGGCGAGGTCGTCCTGTACGCCGACGAGACCACGGACGCGATGCAGGCCGCCATCGACGAAACCCAGCGCCGCCGCCGCATCCAGCGGGCGTTCAACGAGGACCACGGCACCACACCGACCACCATCGAGAAGGCCGTCGGCGACATGAACCTCCCCGGTGCTGAGACCGACACCGCAGACGTCGCCGGGGACGCCCCCAGCGACGAGCAGGAGGCCGCCCTGCTCGTCGAGGACCTCGAAGCACGCATGGAAGACGCCGCGAGCAACCTCGAGTTCGAACTCGCCGCCGACATCCGCGACCGCATGCGGGAGCTCCGCGAGGCGTTCGACCTCGACGGCGGCGACGCCCCCGAGGACCCCGGCGGCGTCGCACCCGAAACTGAGGACTGGTGAGACGGCGGCTCGCTGGTCAGCCCGCGGCACCGCTTGCCGCTTCGCTTGACGGAGAAACCAACGCTTTTCAGCCATCAACTGGTTAGCCGCCGCCAGTATGTTGACAACCGCTGCAGCCACGGATCGCCACCCCGGACACCCGATTCAGCCGCCCACAGCGGAGGGGTCTGCGGCGTGACCGACACTGATACGCCGTCCGGCCGGGACCGGGCAACGAAACTCTTCTTGAAGTACCAGCACGTTTTCGTGTTCCTCGCGCCCGTCGCCTTCGTCATCGGCGTCTTCTTCGGGCCACTCGCCCCCGCCGACCCTGTGCCGGGCTACTGGACGAACTTCTGGTGGCTGTTCCCCGTGTTCCTGCTGGGCGCGATCACGGTCAACACCGTCGGCATCAGTGGGTCGGCGCTGTTCGTGCCGTTCCTCATCTTCGTGTTCCCGCTCTTTGCGGACCCTCTGGAAGCCGAAACACTCGTGAAAATCGGCCTCATCAGCGAGTCATTCGGTCTGTCCAGTTCCGCCATCGCGTTCGTACAGTACGGCCTCGTTGATCGGAAGCTTGCGCTGTCGCTGGTGGCCGGCGGGCTGCCGTTCGTCGTCGGCGGCGCGCTGCTCTCCTTTGTCATCCCGGAGCCAGTCTTCCACGCGCTGCTTGGCGTCGCACTGCTTGCGGCGTCATTGCTCCTGTTCAAGGCAGACCTCGGCCACGGCGACACCGCCGACAGCGACGACAGCCACGCGGCGGCCGCCGACGGCGGGTCGAACCTGCCCGACGACCCCGACAAGCTCGGCCCGGCGGGCGTGCGCGTCGACGACGGCGCGGTCACCCGGGTTGACCGCGACGGCGACACCTACGAGTACGACCGCGGCGGCTACCTCCGGCGGTTCGGGAACTACAGCGTCGGCGGCACCTTCCAGGGGCTGGCCGGGTTCGGTATCGGCGAACTCGGCATCATCTCGATGCTGTCCTCGAAGATCCCCGTGCGGGTCGCCATCGGCACGAACCACATCGTGGTCGCAAGCACTGCCATCATCGCGTCGCTCGTCCACGTCTTCGGCGGCGGGCTGGTCGGCGGGCACTCCATCGACCTCGCGACGACGCCGTGGAACATGGTCGTGTGGACGGTCCCGGCGACCGTCACCGGCGGCCAGATCGCGCCGTATGTCTCCGCCGCGCTGGACACTGAAACCATCAAACAGGGCGTTGGCGGCCTGTTCGCAGTCGTCTCCGTGGCGTTGTTCCTGATGGCTGCTGGGGGTGTCTGACGTGTACGAGACGATTCTGCTCCCGACCGACGGGAGCGAGGGGACGGCGGCCGCCGCCGAGCACGCCGCGACCGTTGCGTCGGCGTTTGACGCCATGGTTCACGTCGTTTCGGTGGCCGACGAACGCAACCGCTTCGAGTCGCCCAGCGCCGGGCTCGCCGGCGACGCGTGGGCGGAGCGCGAGCACGAGCGCGCCGAGGCCGCGGTCCGCGAAACGGCGGCCGGGCTCCCCGATGACGTTCGGACTGAAACGGCCGTCATCGAGGGCATCCCCCACGAGGCAATCGTGGCGCACGCCGGCGACGCCGGCGCTGACGTGGTGGTGATGGGGACCCACGGCCGCACCGGGATGGACCACTATCTCGTCGGCAGCGTCGCAGAAAAGGTCGTCCGCACGTCCCCCATCCCAGTGTTGACAGTCGGAATCGAGGACTGATCACCGCTCGTACAGCGCTGCCTGCTGGTCGACGTAGCGGTCGGGCCACTCGCTGACGTGGTCTCGGAGGTTTGCGACGACGACGCCTGGCATGTGGGCCAGCCGCCAGCCCAGCCCCTCGTCGCCGTGGTGGCGCTGCCCGTCGACACGTCCGCCGGGGGCATTATCGTGGCTCATTCCGGCTAGCTGTCGTTTCCCCAGCCACTAAACATCACGGTCGTTTACACACACGCTTCATCAACTTAGATTGTACTTCTACAAGTTTAGTTGGTAAGCTTTATTCGGTGGCCGCGACTGTGACTGAACACGACCGAGCGGCCCGCTTGCAGGCGTTTTCGCGGATAGCGACTGCCACGCTCAGCGGCGGCCCCGCTCGGCAGACGACACATGACCCACGCCACATCAGCCACATCCGACATGGTCGCTGCGGCACTCGACCGCGCGCTCACCGATCACGAAGACGACATCGACTCCGACGCCCGCGACCGCATCCTCACCGAAGCCACACGCAACGCCTACGACGACGCCACCACCGACGAACGATACGACGCCCTGCTCGGCGCGCTCACCGGCCGCATCGACCGCCACCCCGCGTACAAGACCGTCGCGGGACGCGTGCTCCGCGAGCGCCTTGAACGCCGCCTCGTCGACGACTACGACCCCGCCACCCGGGATGCCGCCACCCGGCAAGCGTTCCGTGACGGCATCCAGCGCGGCCTCGACGCCGATCTCCTCGACGAGCGCATGGGCGACTACGACCTTAACCGCCTCGCAGACGCCATCACCCCGGCCCGCGACGACCGCCTCGACTACATGGCCATGGACACCCTCCGACAGCGGTACTTCCTCCGGGAGCCCGACGCCGACCCGTTTGAACTCCCACAGCCGTTCTGGATGCGCGTCGCCATGGGCGTCGCGCTTCGCGAGGACCCCGCCGACCGCGAGGAGTACGCCATCGAGTTCTACGACGCGCTGTCCACGCTGCGGTTCGTCCACTCGACGCCCACCCTCTTCCACGCCGGCACCACCCACGCCCAGCTGTCGTCGTGTTATCTTACCACCGTTCCCGACGACTTGGACGGCATCTTCGACGCGTACAAGGAACACGCCAAACTCTCGAAGTGGAGCGGCGGCCTCGGCAACGACTGGACGCCGCTGCGCGCCGCCGGCTCGCTCATCGAATCCACGGGCGTCGAGTCAACGGGTACCGTCCCGTTCCTCAAAATCTCGAACGACGTGACCGCCGCGATCAACCGCTCGGGGAAACGCCGGGGCGCGGCCGCCGCCTACCTCGCGTGCTGGCACCTTGACTTCCCCGCGTTCTGTGACCTCCGCCGGAACACCGGCGACGAACGCCGCCGCACCCACGACATGAACACCGCCGCCTGGATCCCCGATCTGTTCATGGAGCGCGTGCGCGCTGACAAGCGGTGGACGCTGTTCTCTCCGAAGGAAACCGGCGACCTCCACGAACTGTACGGCAGCGACTTCGCCGAGCGCTACCGCGAGTACGAGGCGATGGCTGACGACGGTGACATCCAGCGCTTCGAGCGCGTGGACGCCACCGACCTCTGGCGCACCATGCTCACCCGCCTCTTCGAGACAGGCCACCCCTGGCTCACCTTCAAGGACCCTTGTAACGTGCGCTCCCCACAGGACCACGCCGGTACAGTGCGCTCCTCGAACCTCTGCACGGAGATCACGCTCAACACCTCCGAGGAGGAGACGGCGGTCTGCAACCTCGGGAGCGTCAACCTCGCGCGCCACCTCGACGACGGCGACATCGACCGCGAACAGCTCTCTGACACGGTAGAAACCGCGATGCGGATGCTGGACAACGTCGTCGACCTGAACTTCTACCCGACGGAGAACGCCGAGCGCTCGAACATGCGCCACCGGCCGGTTGGCCTGGGCGTGATGGGGTTCCACGACGCCCTCCAGCAGATGCGGGTGCCGATGGCCAGCGACGACGCGCTCGACCGCGCCGACGCACTCCAGGAGTACGTCGCCTACCACGCCATCGGTGCCTCGGCTGACCTCGCCGCCGAGCGCGGCACCTACGAGAGCTACGAGGGCTCGAAGTGGGACCGGGACGTCTTCCCGCAGGACACCGTTGATCGCCTCGAATCCGAGCGCGGCCGCGAGATTCCGGTCCCGCGCGAGGAACGCCTCGACTGGAGCGACGTGCGTCAGCGCGTCGCCACCCACGGCATGCGCAACTCGAACACGATGGCGGTCGCACCCACCGCCACCATCTCCACCATCGCTGGCACCACGCCCTCCATCGAACCCGTCTACTCGAACCTCTACGTCAAATCCAACATGAGCGGCGACTTCACGGTGGTCAACGACCGCCTCGTCGCCGACCTCGAAGAACGAGACTTGTGGACCGAAGAACTCCGCGACAAACTCACCTACCACGACGGTTCCGTGCAGGAACTCGACGCGGTGCCCGAGGACGTACAGGAACTGTACCGGACCGCCTTCGAGATCGACCCGCGCCACCAGCTCCGGCTCGCCGCGCGCCGCGGCGTCTGGATCGACCAGAGCCAGTCGGTGAACGTCTTCTTCCCCGAAACGGACGGCTCGAAGCTCTCCGAGGTGTACCAGACGGCGTGGGAACTCGGCCTGAAGACGACGTACTATCTGCGCACGCTCGGCGCCAGCCAGATCGAGAAGACGACGCTGGACATGGACGAGTACGACGACACCCAATTCCGGGGTGATGACGACGAGGCGGACGGTGACCTACCGAGTGTCGAAGACCCCACCTGCGAGGTGTGTCAGTGATGCCGGTCCTCGACAGCGACGCCGAACACGACCCCAACAAGATCCTGCCCATCGACTACGACTGGGCGCGGGAGTACTACCAGCAGGGCGTTGCGAACAACTGGACGCCCGAAGAGGTGGCGATGCAAGGCGACATCTCCCAGTGGCAGGGCAACGAACTCACCGACGCCGAGCGCCAGCTCGTGGAGTGGAACCTCGGGTTCTTCTCGACGGCCGAATCCCTCACCGCGAACAACATCGTGCTCGCGATCTACGAGTACGTCACCGCCCCCGAATGCCGGCAGTACCTCCTCCGGCAGGCCTACGAGGAGGCCGTCCACACGGACACGTTCATCTACTGCTGTGACAGCCTCGGGTTCGACCCCGAGCACATGTATGGGATGTACGACCGCATCCCTAGCATCGCCGAAAAAGACGAGTTCGTCGTCGGTCTCACGCGCGCCGTCGACGATCAGACGTTCACGATCGACACCGACGACGACCTCCGGGACTTCCTGCGGGATCTCGTCGGCTTCTATGTCATCATGGAGGGCATCTTCTTCTACGCCGGGTTCGCGATGATGCTCGCGCTGAAGCGCCGCGGGAAGATGGTTGGTGTCGGCGAGCAGTTCGAGTACATCATGCGCGACGAGTCACTGCATTTGAACTTCGGCGTCGACCTCATCAATCAGATCCGGGACGAGCACCCCGGCGTCTGGACCGATGACTTCGAGGCCGAGGTTGACTCCCTGATGCGGGACGCCGTCGACCTCGAACAGCTGTACGCCCGCGACGCCTGCCCCGACGATCTCCTGGGGATGTCAAGCGAACAGTTCGCGGACTACGTCGAATACGTCGCCGACCGACGCTTCCAACAGCTCCGCATGGACCCCGTCTACGGCACCGACAACCCCTTCCCGTGGATGACCGAGCAGGTCGACTTGAACACTGAGACGAACTTCTTCGAGCGCAACGTCTCGGAGTACCAGCAGGGCGGCTCCCTCGACTGGGACTGACCGCCACACTCACAGCCGCTTGGCGATGGTTTCCGCGGTCGCCTCGCCGACACCCGTGACATCCCGGAGGTCCTCCACCGACGCCTGTCGCACGCCCGCGACGCTCCCGAACCGCCCCAGCAGCCGCGCCCGCAGCTCCGGCCCGACGCCCGTGATGCCGTCCAGCGCCGTCGTCACGTCGTCGCGCAGCGTCCGGTGGTACGCCACCGCGAACCGGTGGGCTTCGTCGCGGACGCGTTGCAGGACGTGCAACTGGGGGGCGTCGCTCCCCCAGTCGTACGTGCGGTCGGGCGTCACCACGACCTCCTCGTCTTTCGCCAGCGCGATCACGGCGTCGGGGCCGTCCCAGCCGGCGGCCTCGACGGCGTCAAGCGCGGCGTCCAGTTGCCCCCGGCCGCCGTCCACCAGCAACACGTCCGGGTCCGGCCGGTCGTCGCGGCCGTCGACGGCGCGCTCTGCCCGCCACCCCACCAGCCGGCGCATGTTCGCGTAGTCGTCGTTCTCCTCGTCGAGCTTCTTGCGGCGGTAGTCCGCCGTCTCCGCGCTGCCGTCCACGAAGCAGACGTTGCTGCCGACGACCTCCCGGCCCTGGGCGTGGCTCACGTCAACCCCCTCGATGCGCTCGGGCCGCCGGACGCCCAGCGCGTCAGCCAGCGCCCCGAGTTCGTCGCCGCCCCCGGCCCGGCGGTGCGCGTTCTTCAGTGCCAACTCCACGAGCCTCGCCTCCCGGCCAGCACCCGGAACGCCAACGGCCACGTCCGCGGCGTCCAGCCACGCCGCCACCTCGTCGTCGCCATGGGGTTCGGGCAACAGGATGCGCTCGGGCAGGTCGCGCTCGGCGTAGTACTGCACGAGAAACGCCGCCAGCACCGCCGCCACCCGATCCTCGCCCTGCGGAGCGTCCAGTCGATGCTGGTCGCGCTCGACGAGCTGCCCGCCCTCGGCGTGCAGCCGCGCCACCGTCGCGGCGTCGCCCTCCACGGCGACGCCCAGCACGTCAGTCGACGCCCCGGCGTCCGCGTCGCCGGCGGCGACCGCCGCGCCGCCGCCCACGTGGAACCCCTCGACGACCGCCAGCCGATCCCGGAGGTTCGCCGCGCGCTCGAACGCCTCGGCCTGCGCCGCCACCTCCATCTCCCGCCGGAGTGGATCCGCGAGCGCGCCCGTCTCCCCCTCGAAGAACCGCGTCGCGCTCTCGACGGCTTCGCGGTACTCGCGCTCGCTGATCGCGCCCGTGCACGGTGCGGCACACAACCCCATCTCGTAGTCCAGACACGGCCGCTCGCGGTCCCGGTACTTGTGCTCCGAACACCCACGCAGCCCGTACACCGACCGCACCGCTTTCACGACTGTCTCCACGTCCCCCTTGTCGGTGTAGGGGCCGAACGCCGCCGCCCCCGGATCCGGGTCCCGCGTCACCTCGATCCGTGGCGCTTCCCGGTGGCTGGTCACCTGCACCAGCGGATAGGACTTGTCGTCTTTCAGGCGGACGTTGTACCGCGGCTGGTGGCGTTTCACCAGGTTCGCTTCGAGCAACAGCGCCTGCGTTTCGGTGTCCGT
Source organism: Halobacterium sp. GSL-19 (assembly GCF_016917855.1). NCBI lineage: Archaea > Methanobacteriati > Methanobacteriota > Halobacteria > Halobacteriales > Halobacteriaceae > Halobacterium > Halobacterium sp. GSL-19. The sequence goes on along the minus strand of NZ_CP070377.1, from coordinate 1,760,030 downwards.
CACGGCCACGGTCACGTCGTCGGCGCGCGCCACCATTCCGGCGATGCGCTCGCTGCGCGGGTCGCCGTACGACCGCACCCGGTCGCGGATGTCCACGGCTTTCCCCACGTACAGCACTCGCTCCCCGTCGGCCGTCCCATCGGGGTCGCGCGCGACGAACTGGTAGACGCCCGGCTCCGCCGGCAGCTCGCTCGCGCGCGCCCGCACCTCGTCGCCGTTCATCACACCCACGTACGCCCGCGACGGCTTTCAACCACCGGGTCTCCCACCCCATCCACCGGTGGACTTACGGGCCACCCAGTGGACGCCACTGACAATGGCCACGCCGAACACCCCACGCGAGTCGTCGCTGTTGTACGACACCAAACTCGACTACGTCATCGCCGCCTTGCTCGTCGTTCAGGGGCTCATCATCGCCCTCATCGGGCTGTTGCTCGTCAACCTCGACCGCAGTGCTTTCGCCACCGAGCTCGCCGCTGAACTCACCGCGGACCCGGAGTTCACGTTCTCCATCTCCCAACCGGCGCTTGCCGCCGCCATCGAGACCCTCCTCACGTGGACTGCCATCGGGTTCCTCGTCGCCGGCGTCGGCACCGTCCTCATCGCCGCCTCGTTCTTCCGTTACCGGGGCCGCGTCCGCGACCTGATCGCCGTCGGTGACAGCCCGCCGCGCTGGCACGCCCCGCTGCTCGGTGGGCTGGTGGCCACCGCCATCTCCTTCATCCCGTTCTCGCAACTCGTCGGCGGTGCCGTCGCCGGCACCGCCTCGACACGCAGCCCCACCCTCGACGGCGCACTCGCCGGGGCCGTGTTCGGCGCGCCCAGCTACGTCATCTGGGCAGCCATCGCCGCCGGCACGTTCGCCGCCGGCACCCCCTTCCTCATCATCGTTGTCCTGATCTCCCTCCTCCTGACCGTCGCAATCAACGTCGTGTTGTCGGCCGTCGGTGGGTTCGCCGCCCGACTGCTCTCGTAGCGCCGTCGCGCTCCGCGCCACGACGAACGCTTCAAGGAGTCGCTCACCGAACCCTCACGCATGAGCGACACCGAGCGCGCATGGCTGGTCTTCCGCGAATACACCGACAAGGGCCTGTTGAGCCTGACGTACGCCACGCCCGACGGCGAACACGTCCACCGCAAACAGCGCTCGCTGAACGCCGGCGACCCCACCGCCGCCGTGGATGTCGCCGCCGACGACCTCGACCCCGTCGAGGACCCCGCCGATGTCGACCGCTACGGCACGGAGGCGTCCCGCATGCGCGACGAGCACGACCCCGACGACACGGTGTAACGCCGCGCTCGCTGGCGCTGAGAACCACCCCAACCGATTTACCAACACGTGTAATCTGAGCAAACGTATGCCAGCGATCGAACTCAGCGGCGTCTCCAAGCGCTATGGGGACGTCACCGCCCTCACAGACCTCAACATAACGGTCGACGAGGGCGAGATATACGGCTTCCTCGGCCCCAACGGGGCGGGGAAATCGACGGCGATCAACATCCTTCTGGACTTCGTGCGGCCGACCACCGGAAGCGCAACGATTCTGGGGTACGACGCGCAGGCCGACTCCCAGGCGATCCGCCAGCGCATCGGCGTGCTGCCCGAGGGGTTCTCGGTCTACGACCGCCTCACCGCACGCAAACACGTGGAGTTCGCCATCGACTCCAAGAACGCCACCAACGATCCCGATGCGCTGCTCGACCGCGTCGGCATCCCGGAGGCCGCCGACCGCAAAGCCGGCGGGTTCTCGACGGGAATGCGACAACGCCTCGGGCTCGCCATCGCGCTCGTCGGCGACCCCGAGATGCTGCTGCTCGACGAACCCTCCTCCGGCCTGGACCCCAACGGCGCGCGGGAGATGCGGTCGATCCTCACCGAGGAAGCCAACCGCGGCACGACCGTGTTCTTCTCCAGTCACATTCTCGGCCAGGTTGAGGCCATCTGTGACCACGCCGGTATCCTGCAGAACGGCACGCTCGTCGCCGAGGACTCCATCGACGCGCTCCGGGAGGCCACCGACGCCACCACCACGCTGACGGTCACCCTGGACGCGGTCACTGACGACGCCGTCGCCGCCGCCAACGCCATCCCCGGCGTCTCGGAGGTGTCCGTCGATGCCTCCGATCTGGTTGTTCGGACCGGCGACGCGTCGAAAACGGACGTCCTCGACGCCATCGAATCCACCGGCGCGACCGTCCAGGACTTCGCCACCGAAGACGCGTCCCTGGACGACGTGTTCTCCGCCTACACGACGGAGGAGATGCCCGCATGAGCTGGGCCGCGATCGCACGCAAGGACTTCAGCGACGCCGTCCGATCGAAAGCCCTCTGGGCGCTCACGGCGTTGTTCGTGGTGTTCATGCTGGGTGCTGCGGCCGGGTACGGATACTACTTCGACACCAGCACCTTCGGGCTGTTAACCGTTCTCTCGGGTCCGGTCAACTTCCTCATCCCGATCACTGCCCTCCTCGCCACGATCCACTCGATCAGCGGCGAACTCGAATCCGGCACGTCGAAGTTACTGCTGTCGCTGCCGCACACCCGCCGCGACGTCGTCATCGGGAAGATCGTCGGCCGCAGCGCAGTCATGCTCATCGCCGTCTTCATCGGTGTGGTGTCCGCCGGCGCATACGTGTTCGCCGTGTACACCACCGTAGACGCCATCAACTACCTGGGATTCGCCGTGTTCGCGCTCCTGCTTGCGCTGGTCTACACCTCGATCGGCGTCGGGCTATCGGCGCTCGCTCGCTCCACATCACGGTCAACCATCATCGCCGCCGGGTTCTACACGCTGCTCAGTTTCGTCTGGCCGCTGATCCTGTCCGTCGTCGCGTACACCACGTCCGAGGACTCCATTCTTAATCTCACCCCTGGACGGCGTCAATTCCTCAACCAGATCCCGCCGACGGACGCGATTACCACTGCCCGTGCGGGGTTCACGAGTGTAATGAACACCCCTGCCGCATTGGCCACCAGCAAGTGGGTCCTCCTCGTGATCGCCATCGCGTGGCTCCTCGGTGTGCCCGCGATCGGCTACTGGCGGTTCAACACCCGCGACCTCTAGACTACGGCTCCCACCGGTACCGGGTCGTCGGTTCGCCGGCGAACACCGGTCCCGGGCCGGCGCTCTCGAAGGACGCAGCTACCAGCGCTGCCGTGATGTCGTCCGTTCCGTTGGCCGGCCGGACGACTTCCACTGGCAACGTCTCCCGGGTCGCAAACGTCTGTGGCGGGTCGAGCAACGCCTCGACCGCTTCGGCGTCTCCCGCGATGCGCGTGATGTGTACTGCGTCCCGTCCTGTCTCGTAGGACAGGAACCCGATCACGTCCTCCTCGTCGCCGTCGTCGGCCACCGCGACCTGAACGGTCCGGTCACGGATGAGCCGGGCGGCGTCGATGTCGGCCGCCGCGAGCCCCGCCACCGCAGCCGTGTCGCCGGCTGTCGCGTCCCGAACGTGCATACACACGCCTACACCGCCTGCCCTCTTGAAACTCGTGTGCGGGCCGGCCGGCAACCTTCTCACCCATGCAAGCAGTTATCTACGGTGGCTCCCATAGCCGGCGGCAATGAGTACGGGACGCTGTACGGGTGACCGCCGGTGCGCGTAGTCACGAAGTTCGGCGGCACCAGCCTCGGGAGCGGCGACCGCGTGGAGCGCGCTGCGGACTCCATCGCGGACGCCGTTGCGGCCGGCCACGAGATCGCGGTGGTGGCGTCGGCGATGGGCAACACCACCGACGAACTGCTCGACGACATCACGTTCGACGCCGACGAACCCGACCGCGCGGAGATCGTTTCGATGGGCGAACGCACGTCCGTGCGCATGCTGAAGGCCGCGCTGGCCGCTCGCGGCGTCGACGCGACGTTCCTCGAACCCGGGACCACCGACTGGCCGATCGTCACCAACGAGCGCGGTGAAGTCGACGCCGACGCGACGGCCGCCGGCGTTGACCGCCTCGCGGGCCGGCTCGGGGACACCGTCCCCGTGATCACGGGGTTCCTCGCAGAGGACCCACAGGGCAACGTCACCACGCTCGGGCGCGGCGGCTCGGACACGACCGCGGTGATGCTCGGGCGGTACCTCGACGCCGACGAGGTCGTCATCGTCACCGACGTGGAGGGCATCATGACCGGCGACCCCCAGGTCGTTGAGGGCGCACGCAACGTCGGCCGCATCACCGTCGACGAACTCCGCAACCTCTCGTTTCGCGGCGCGGAAGTCATCGCGCCGTCCGCGCTCTCGTTCAAAGACGACGCCCTCGACGTCCGCGTGATCCACTACCAGCACGGCGACCTGCTGTCCGGGGGCACGCGCATCGAGGGCACCTTCGAGAGCATGATCGACATGCGGGACTCGCCGCTGGCCTGTCTGACCGTCGCCGGGCGCGCCATCCGCAACCGCCCCGGCATCACGTCCGCGCTCTCGACGGCGCTCTCTGACAGCGACATCAACGTCGACGCCGTGGCCTCCGGCATGGACTCGATGACGTTCTACGTCGACGAGTCAGTGGCCGAGCGCGCCGAGAACATCCTCCACCAGGAGGTCATCGCCGTCTCCGAGCTGTCCTCGGTCACCGTCACCGACGACATCGCGGCGATCCGCGTGCTCGGCGGCGAACTCCCCAACCGCCCGGGCGTCCTCTGTCGCATCATCGACCCGCTCGCCGACCGCAACATCAACGTCATCGACATCATCTCCTCGGCCACCTCCGTCGCGGTTTTCGTCTCCTGGGCGGACCGCGAGCCGGCCCTCGATGTCGTCCAGAACGGCTTCGGCTCGTAGCCAACCCCACACCACCGCACGCAGTTGTACACCGCCGTACGGAGTTCTCACGCCGGACCTATGGCGGTCGCCGTTCTCCCGGTTTCGTATGCGTTCTCACACAGCCACGATGGTCGACCGCATCGAGGACACCAGCCGGGCGGACCGCGAGGCCGCGCTCGCGGACGCCGGCCACAACGTCTTCGAACTCGCAAGCGACGACGTGGCCGTCGACCTGCTGACCGATTCGGGAACCGGAACCATGAGCAACGACCAGTGGGCGGCCATGCTGCAGGGCGACGAAGCCTACGCCGGCAGCGCCAGCTTCGAGGACCTCGCGGCCGCCGCCGAGGACGTGATGGGGTTCCAGCACATCATCCCCGCCCACCAGGGCCGGGGCGCTGAAAACGTCCTCTACGGGGCGGTGCTCTCGGCGGGCGACACCGTTCTGAACAACGCCCACTTCGACACCACGCGGGCGCACGTCGCCGCCAACGACGCCACGCCCGTCGACTGCCCCGTCGACGGCGCGCGCGACCCCGACACCGACGCCCCGTTCAAGGGCAACTTCTCGGTCGAACGCGCCCGCCGCGTCGTCGACGACGTCGGCGCGGACGCCGTCCCCGTCGTCGTGCTCACCATCACCAACAACTCCATGGCCGGCCAGCCGGTCAGCATCGAGAACACCCGCGAGGTCGCCGCGTTCGCCGACGACATCGACGCCACGTTCGTTATCGACGCCTGCCGGTTCGCCGAGAACGCCCACTTCGTCCAGCAGCGCGAACCCGGCTACGAGCACGACTCCGTCGCCGCCATCGCCCGCGAGCAGCTCTCGTACGCCGACGCCTGCGTCATGAGCGGGAAGAAAGACGGCCTGGTCAACGTCGGCGGGTTCGTCGGCCTCCACGACGACGGCCGCCTCCACGAGCAGTGCCGCCAGCGCGGCATCCTCTACGAGGGCTTCTCGACGTACGGCGGGATGTCCGGCCGCGACATGGCGGCGTTCGCCGTCGGCCTCCGGGAGGCCGTCGAACCGCCGTACGTCGCCGAACGCGTCGCCCAGGTCCAGCGGCTCGCGGACGCCCTCACCGACCGCGATGTCCCCATCTACCAGCCGACCGGCGGCCACGCCGTCTACATCGACGCCAACGCCGCGCTCCCCCATCTCCCACGCGAGCAGTTCCCCGGGCAGGCGTTCGTCTGTGAGCTCTACCGCGAGGGCGGCGTTCGCGCCGTGGAACTCGGCCGGTTCGCGTTCCCCGACACCGACCGCCGCGACCTCGTTCGGCTCGCGCTCCCCCGCCGCACGTACGGCCCCGACCACCTCGACCACGTCGCCGACACCGCCGCCGCGGTCTGCGAGCGCGGCACCGACGTCACCGGCCTGGAGATCGTCTCCGAACCCGAACTGACCGAACTCCGGCATTTCTCCGCGGCCCTCCAGCCGGTCGCGTAACCCGCCTACCGGCCGCTCGCCAGCCGGTCGGCAGTCCGGGCCGGCAGCCCCGCATCCGAGACCGCCGCCTGCACAGCGTCGATGTCGTACTCGACGCGGTGCTCGGTCACCGACAGGTCGTCGACGTCCACGACCGCGTACGCCGCCCGCGGGTCCTCGTCGCGCGGTTGTCCGACGCTGCCCGGGTTCATCACGACGCCCGCCGCGTACGTCTCGTGGTGCTGGACGTGCGTGTGTCCCAGGATCAACACGTCCTCGATCGGGGTGTCGTCGTCGGTGCCACGCCCCAGCAGCGACGGCTCGAACTCGTCGGGGTAGGTGTACTTGTCCCGGAACTCGGGGTGGTCGTGGATCACGCGCACGCGCCCGTCCGCGAGCCGCTGCTCCGCGGGCCGGTTCTCGATCCACGTCCGCTGGACGTCGTGTAGCTCCTCGACGGCGTGTTCGATGCCGGCCTGCGCCATGCCGTTCCCCTGGAAGTTCTGCCCGGTCGCCACCATCCGGTCGTGGTTGCCCATCACCGTCGGCACGCCGCGCTCCCGCAGCGTGTCGACACACGCGGCCGGCCACGGATTGTAGCCCACCACGTCGCCCGCGCACACGAGTTGATCGACCGCCGGCATGTCCGCGAGCACGGCCTCCAATGCAACCAGGTTCGAGTGGATGTCCGAGACAACGCCGATTCGCATACGTACGTCTCGGTCGTCCCCGGTCTTAGTTCTCCGGTCGCCCCGCTAGGGATCGTTCACCACGGCGGTGTCGTAGCCGTCGCCCACGCCCCGCCGGCTGACGCCGGCCGCACACACCGCGTGTTCGAACGCCGCGCTGTACGCCTCACGCGCCGCGTCCGCAGCCGTCGCGGCGTCGAAGCCGATCGCCTCGGGCGCGTCTTTCTCGTAGGTCGCGACCAGCGTCGGCTCCTCGACCGCCCGCACGAGCACTGCGTCCGCGCGCACGATCCCGACGTACGCGGTGCCGTCGGGCGCCAGCACGCCCGCGATCCGGGGCGTGTCGTAGTCGTCTTTCTCGTAGTCCATGGCCAGCAACGCCTCCGTGAGCGCGTCCCGGGGCGGGTATCCGCGGTCGACTTTCTCCGTGATCGGGTCGACGTGGCTGCCGTTGCCCACGACGGCGTGTCCGCCAGCCGTCCGCACGCAGTTGTACGACACGTAGGGGTTGGTCGTCTCCTCGGCGTCGGCCGTCGGCACCACCGTCAGCCCCGCCGGGCGCTCGATGAGCTTGCGGTTCGGGAACGACCGCGAGGACACGCGGTACGCCGCAACCGACGGCCCCACGACGACGAACCGTCCGATGTACATACGCGTCCGTGCATTCTCGGGCCGCAAATAGGCGTCGATATATCCACGTATACGCCGTGGGTGGCTCGCCCCCGGCTGTCGGCGCTGCTTCGCAACACTAATAACCACCACACCCGTTTTGTCTGGTGCAGCCACGCAGTCCCGTAGGGTAGTGGCCAATCCTGAAGCCTTCTGGGGGCTTCGACGGAAGTTCGAATCTTCCCGGGACTACTTCTGGCGTACACGACACCCCTACCCCGGGGTCGCCCACGCTACCGCTCCACATTCCGAACGCGAAAACCGCCGGACGGCGGCCAGTCACAACCCCTTTGTTTCAACTGGAACCTCTTACTTTTCCACGTCCAGCAACGCCACCCGCTCACGCACCACGCCGGCCAGTGATCCGTCGACCGCCGCCATCTCCGCCTCACTCACGTCGAAAAACGCCCGCAACACCGCCGGCTCACTCGCCGCCCCAACCACCGGCTCCACGGACGCCAACATCGCCGCCACCGCGTCAGCCGCCGCCGCCTCGTCGCCCCCACCAGCCACCACCACACACACCGGCTGTCGCCCCTCGTCCACACCCATGTCGAGTGCGCGCCGGATCTGCCGGCGGCCGGCCGCGTACAACAGGATCTCCACGGCGCGCTCGTCGGCGACGTTCGCCCCACGATCGAACGCCCGCGCAGCGTGTGTTACCGCGCTCTCCACGTGCTCCCGGCCGGCGACGTACGCCGCGTCGAACGCCTGCACCGCCACCCCGTGCTCGTCGCCCACCGCCCCCAGCGACGCCACGAACGCGTCCACGTCCTCGACCACCGCGACGCCCTCGACGATCCTCACGAGAAATCACCCAGGCTCGCCTGGCCCTCGTCGCCGCCCGCCTCACCGCCGGACTCCGGGGCCGCATCCGTATCGGCGGCCACGCCATCCATCCCGGGGTCGGGATGGCCGACGGTCTCCAGGATCCGCTCGGCGGTGGCCGCCCGCCCACGCACCGCCCCCAGGACCACGCCTTTGTCGGCGTTCCGGAGGTCCGCCCGCGACTCCACGCCCGCGTTGTACAGCCGCCGCGCGCGCTTCCGCCCGACGTCCCGCACTCCCGCAAGCCCCAACAACTCTTCGCGGACCCCGTACTGGACGCGCTTGCGGGCCTCACGGACCGCCGGCCCACACTCCACGTCCAACTCCCCCGCCAACCGCTCGGCGGCGTTCAACAGCCACTCCGCGGTCTCCACCTTCCCCCGAATATCCCCCGGTCCCACGTCGTAGCGCTCGGCGATGCGCTCCTCGTCGAGCTCCGACGCCCAATCCGCCATGAGCCGCGCCGTCTTCAACGCCGACAGCCAGTCCTCGAACTCCGCCTGCTCCTCGCGGGGCGTCGCCCCCAGCAGCTCGTCCTCGTGCTCGTAGGCGACCTCCGTGTACTGCTCGCGGTCCCCCGACCGGAGATACAGCTCGTACATGTCCGGCGTCCGGCTCACGAGGTGGTACAGCCCCAGCGGCGTCGGCTCCACGCTCGCGTCCGCCGGCAGCGCCGCGTCGTCGCCCAGCTCGCTGGCCGGCCGAAACGCCCCCCCGTCGTCGGTCTCGGTGGCGTCCCGCGCCGCATCGCGCAGCCCGTCGATGATCGTCGCCGCGCTCATCGGATCGACGTACAACCGACTCACCAACTGCCCGGTGGCGGTCGCACGCAACGCCGCGCCGTCGCGCTCCACGAACCCGTTCCGGTCGAGGTAGCGCAACACGTCCCCCGTGACCGACCGCAACCGCCCCGTGTCGTCGGTCTGCGTGGCGTACAGCGTCCCCCCGAGGAACTCGTGGAGGCCGTCCTCGGTCGTCGTGAACCCGGTCGCGATGGCGGCCAGCACGTGCGTCCGGAGCGCCGGCTCGGCCGCCAGCTTCGACCGCACCGGCTCCGGGTCGGCGTACACGTACCGGTCGAACAGCTCCTCCAACTCGTCGTGGCTGTTCGCCAACAGCACGGCCTCCCCGTACGGGTCCAACCCCGGCCGGCCGGCACGCCCGAACATCTGGTGGACCTCAAGCACGTCCAGGGGCTGCATCCCACCGGCCGTGCCGTCGTAGCGCTGCCAGTCCCGCACCACGACCCGCCGGGCGGGCGTGTTCACGCCCGCCGCCAGCGTCGGCGTCGCCGACACGGCTTTCACCAGCCGATCCCGGAACGCCTCCTCAACGAGTTCGCGGTGCTCGCGCGCGAGGCCGGCGTGATGGAACGCCGCTCCCGACGCGACGGCGTCGGCAAGCTCGTCGCTGGTCTCGGTGTCGCTGACCCCGCGGATCTCCGCGGCGATGTCCGCCAGCCGCTCGCGCTCGGCCGACGACAGCGCGTTCCCGGTGACATCGGCCAGCCGGCGCGCCGACGCCTCGGCGTTCCGCCGCGAGTTCACGAACACCAGCGTCGACCCGTCGTCGGCCAGCGTGTCCGCCACCACGGCCGCCGTCTGGCTGCCCGACCCCACGGAGAGTTCGGCCTGGGTGCCGTCGTCGTAATGCAGCGACTGCCCGTAATGCACGCCCGTCCGCAACTCGATGGGCCGCCAGTCCGAATCCACCAGCTCGGCGTCCAGCCACGCCGCAAGCTCGCCGGCGTTCCCGATCGTCGCCGACAGCGCAACCACCTGCAGATCGGCCACCTGCTGGCGGAGCTTCGCCAGCGTCACCTCCAACGTCGGCCCGCGGTGGTCGTCGTCCACGAGATGGACCTCGTCGGCGACCACGCAGGACAGATCGTCGATCCACCCGGCCCCGTTCCGCACCAGCGAATCCACCTTCTCGGAGGTCGCCACCACGATGTCGTTGTCGGCCAGCCGCGCGCCGTCGCGCTCGTAGTTCCCCGTCGACACGCCCACCGAGAGCCCGAACCGCTCGAAAGCCTCGAACTCCTGGGCTTTCTCCCCCGCCAACGCCCGCAGCGGCACGATGTAGAGCGCGGTGCCGTCCCCCGAGAACGTGGGGCTGTCACCGCCCTCGGCGATCGCCGACAGCATCGCCAACTGCGCGATCAGCGTCTTCCCGCTCGCCGTCGGCACGCTGGCCACCAGGTTCGCGCCCTCGGTGACGCCTCTCTCGACGGCCTCGGCCTGTGGCGGGTACAGCTCTTCGACGCCCTCGCCCTCGAAGTGGTCGGCGACACCGCCGGGCAGCCCGGGCACGTCCGCAACTCTCATTGGCCCGCAGTAGGCTCGTCCCGTGGTTTAAACTGTCGGGCCGGCCCCGGCAGGAATATACACCCGCCGCGTCCACGTCCGGGTATGCGAGTCGAATTCGACCGGGACACCTGCATCGGGATGTTCCAGTGTGTCGCGGAATGGAGCGACGGCTTCGACGAAGACACGGACGCCGGGAAGGCGGTGCTCGTCGACGGCGACGCGATCGGGGACGACGTGTTCGCCGTCGACGTACCCGACGGCGACGAACTGGACGCGAAGTTCGCGGCCCGCACCTGTCCGGTCGACGCCATCACCGTCTACGACGACGACGGCGAGCAAGTCGTCCCCTGACCACAGAATCAGCCGGAGTCGGGCGTTACGCGATCTCGTCGTACTGCGCGGAGAGCTTCCCGGCGGCCTCGTCCAGGAGGTCGCGCTCGTCGGCCGTGAGCTCCCACTCGACGACCTCTTCGACGCCGTCGGAGCCGAGCTTCACCGGGACGCCCAGGCCCACGTCGTCGAGGCCGTACTCGCCGTCGAGCACCATCGACCCGGGCAGCACTTCGCCGGTGTCGTTGAGGATGGCTTCGACCATGTGGGCGACGCCGGTCGCCGGCCCCCACTGTGTCGCGCCCTTCTTCTCGATGACGTTCATCGCCGACTCCTGGAGGTCCGCGAGGATCTCCTCGCGCTCGTCGGCGCTGAACGCGGGATCGGTGCCGTTGACGCGTACCTTCGAGAACACGGGCACCTGGGCGTCGCCGTGCTCGCCGAGGATGGTCGCGTCGACGTTCTGGACGGGGACATCGAAGCGCTGCCCCAGGACGTACCGGAAGCGCGCGCTGTCCAGGCGGCCGCCGAACCCGACGACCGAGTGGCGGTCGCGGTCGCCGCTCTCGTAGAGGTGGCGGTTCAGGAGGTCAACGGGGTTCGACGTGGTGACGGTCACGAAGTCGTCGTTGTGTTCGGCCAGCGACGAGCCGATGTCCTCCATGATGGGCGCGTTGTCGCCCGCGAGGTCCGTGCGGCTCTGGCCGGGCTGGCGGGGGATGCCGGCCGTGATGACGACCACGTCGGAGCCGGCGGTGTCCGCGTAATCGCCCTGCACGACGTCGGTGTTGGCGTCGTAGGCGACGCCGTGATTGGCGTCGGCCGCCTGGCCGATGGTCTCCTCTTCCTTGTCGGGGATGTCCACGAACACGAGTTCGTCGACCACGTCGCGGAGCGCGAGGTTGTAGCCTGCGGCAGCACCAACCGTTCCGGCCGCACCCACAATGCTGACTTTCGTCATATCACGTAATTCACCACCGGCGAATCCGTTAAGCGCTTCGATACCCCCGGCGTGATGCCACGAACACCGCCCGAAAGCCCGACAACCACCGAATCATGGTTCGACACGCATCGAATACAGGTGGTGTCGGTCATCGCCCGCAGCCTTTTCGACGCTCCCGACCGATACGCCACCCATGAGCAACACCGACGACGGCTTCGACAAGGAAGCCGCCCGCGAGGAACTCCGCGAGAAATACAACGCAGACCAACAGGACCGCGAGGAAACCGCACGCATGAGCGACCTCCTCCTGCAGGGCGCAACCATGACCAACGACCACTGCGACCGCTGTGGCACCCCCCTGTTCCGGCACGACGGCGAGACGTTCTGCCCGACGTGCCAACACGACGACAACGACGACGAACCCACTGCCACGACGCAGTCCGCGCCCGACCGCTCACCCCCCGCGGACCCACAGGCAACGCCACCGTCCTCGCCACCCACGACGCCCGACACCTCCTCCAGCACGGCCGCTGCAACCGACGACGTCCCGACGGCTGCCGCCCGCGACCGCCCCGAACACGCACCCACCGCCGAACCCACAACCCCAGCCACTGAGGAACTCGAATCCACCATCGCCGCGCTCGCGCGCCGCGCGAGCGACGCCGACGACCCCCGAACCGCCCGCGAATACCTCGAAGCGGCTCACGAAGCCGCCGCCGCCCTCGACACCCTCCGGCCCTAGTCGTCCCCTCCTGGTGCCGCCGCGCCGTCGCGGTGGCATGCGGTTGGCCGTCCCGTCCCATCCTCGTCCAACGGCGGCGACTCCCCTTCGCAGACGGTCTCGAACTCCTCGGCGAGCACCGCCCGCCCGTCCTCGACGTCGCCGCGCACGATGTCGTCCAGCGCCGCCTCCAGGGTGGCCTCCGCCGACGGATCGGTGAGCGTCTCGGGGATGTCGTGCTCGCGGCGCAGCTCCGCCTTCATCGCGTCAGCGTCCGCCGGCGACACCGACGCGCCGTCCTCCACGCCGACGAACGCCCGAAGCCCCGCAACGTCGACGCCGTGGCGCTCCACCGCAACCCGGAGGTTCATCACGCCGCGCCAATGTGCCTGCTCGAAGTCGTAGCCGTCGGGCTGGATCACCTCCGGACACCGCGTGTGGAAGTTACAGCCCGTCGGCGGATCGGACGGCGGCGGGACCTCCCCACGAAGCCCCGCATCGGTCCCCCGGGACTCCACCCCGACCGTCGGAATCGACCGAAGCAGCGCCCGCGTGTAGGGGTGTTCGGGGTCGTTGAACACGTCCTCGGTCCGCCCCATTTCCACGATCTCACCCAGGTACATCACCGCAACCCGATCGCACACCTCGCGCACCACCCCCATGTCGTGGCTGATGAACAGCACCCCCAGGTTGAACTCCGCCTGGATGTCGTTCAGCAGCGTCAACACCTCCGCCTGCACGCTCACGTCGAGCGCCGACACCGGCTCGTCGGCGACGATGAGTCGCGGGTTGACCACCAGCGCCCGGGCGAGCGCAACCCGCTGCTTCTGGCCGCCGGACAGCTCGTGAGGATACCGGGCGGCGTCCTCACCGCTCATTCCAACGCGTTCGAGGAGATCCCGCGCGATCTCCAAGCGCCGGCTGCGTGGCCCCACGCCGTGGATCTTGAGCGGCTCGGCGACCGACTCGCCGGTGGTCATCCGCGGGTCGAAGCTCGAATCCGGGTTCTGGAAGATCATCTGGGCCTCCCGCCGGAACCGCTTCAACGCCGTGTCGTCGTACGCGGTGACGTCTTCCCCGTCGAAGTAGACGCTGCCGGCGGTCGGGTCCGTGAGCCGGAGCACGGACTCCGCCACCGTCGACTTCCCACACCCCGACTCCCCCACGATCCCCAGGGTTTCGCCCGCCCGCACCTCGAACGACACCCCGTCCACCGCGCGAACCCGTCCGACCTCCGTCCGCAGTACGCCCTCCGTGATCGGGTAATGCTTCTTGAGGCCGTCCACTCGCATCAACGATTCCGTGGCGTTCGAATCCGTGTTCACGATCTGCTTGCTCATTGGTGTCCTCCAGTCGCGTCCTCGCCGTCGGCCAGTTCCCCCTCGTCGTGCTCGGCGTCGTAGTAGACACACGACGCCTCGTGGGTGTCGCCGTCGTCGACGCCCCACAACGGCGGCTGGTCGCCGCTCCGACACGCCTCGGTGGCGTGCTCACAGCGCGGCGAGAACCGACACCCTGCCGGCGGGTCCGTGACGTCGGGCAGCGACCCCTCGATCCGATCCATCGACCCGCCACGCCCCGGCAGACAGTCCATCAACGCCCGCGTGTACGGATGCGATGGGTTCCGGAAGATGTCCTCGACGGTCCCGGTCTCCATGACCTTCCCGGCGTACATCACGACGACGCGATCCGCGATCTCCGAGACCACCCCCAGGTCGTGGGTGACGAAGATGATCCCCATGTCGTGTTCGGCCTGGAGGTCTTCGAGCAACCGCAGGATCTGGCCCTGGATGGTGACGTCGAGGGCCGTCGTGGGCTCGTCGGCGATGAGCAGGTCGGGATCACAGGCCAGCGCCATCGCGATGAGCACGCGCTGTTTCATCCCGCCGGAGAACTCGTGTGGATAGTCGTCGACGCGCGCGCTCGCCTCCGGAATCCCGGTCTTATCCAGCAGGTCGACGACCTGCCGTTGAACCGGCACCTCGGGGTCGCCGTGGTCGTGGATCCGGATCGCCTCCCCGATCTGGCGGCCAACCGTATACACCGGGTTCAGGCCGTTCTGTGGGTTCTGGAAGATGTGGCTGATGCGCTTCCCGCGCACGTCCTGGAGTGCCGTCTCCGAGAGCGTCGTGAGGTCCATCCCATCGAAGGTGATCGTCCCGCCGACGATCTCCCCCGGCGGCGTGTCGAGAATCGACGTGATGGACTCACTCGTGACCGTCTTCCCGCTGCCGCTCTCCCCGACGATCGCCACGGTCTCCCCGTGGTCGACGTCGAAGCTCACCCCGTCCACCGCAAACACCGTGCCGGCGTCGGTGTGGAACTGCGTCTCCAGGTCCGACACCGAGAGCAACGGCTCGCTCACAGCCCCCCACCTCCGTCGACCTCCTGGCGGGGGTCCATGGCGTCACGCAACGACTCCCCGACGTAGTAGAACGACAGCACCGTCAGGAACAGGAACACGCCGGGGATCGTCGCGATCCACCACGCGCTGGCGAGGTTCACCTGCCCGGTGGCGATGGTCCGCCCCCACGAGTACGTGGTCGGATCGCTGAACCCGAGAAACGCCAGTGACGCCTCGCCGAGAATGAACCCCGGAATCCCGACCGTCGCGCTGATGATGATGCTGTTCGCCGAGTTCGGAATGAGATGTTGGCGCACGATGTAGAGCATGTTCGCACCCGAGGCTTCGGCGGCCGTGATGTACTCCTCGGAGGCGCGCTGCAACGCCTCCCCGCGCACGGTTCGAGCGATCCCCTCCCAACTGAAGAACCCGAACAGGAGGATGATCATCCACAGCTCGCTCCCGAACAAGTACGTCAACAACAACAACAGCATGAAATCCGGGAACACCGACTGCACGTCGACGTACCGCATCAGCAGCTCGTCGACCCGGCCGCGGCCGACCGACGTCGCGAACGCCGCGACGGCACCGACCGCCGACCCGATGATGACCGAGAAGATGGTCGCGATGAGCCCGACCTCCATGCTCACGCGCATCCCGTACACCACGAGCGTGAGGATGCCCTGGCCTTTCGCGGACGTTCCCAGTGGGTACTGCCAGGTGCCGGTTTTCACGACGCCACCGACGGTCGTGCTCATGCCAACCGGCGGCACGCTCTGGTTGGTGAACTGGGTCGTCGGCGGGTCGATGAGCAGCGGCCCGAGGACCCCCACGACGAACATGACCGCCAGCCAGCCCAGCGCCACCACGGCGACCTGATTCTTCTTGAACCGCTGCCAGTAGAACGCCCGCAGCCGCGGCTTCTGGGAGAGCGGAATCACCGCGTGGAAGACGATGGCGATGAGCGTCCCGATGAACAGCCACTCCACGCTCAACACGTCCCAGCGAAACACCAGCGGCCCAGTGTTCCACGTGTAGTCGTAGACGAACGCCACGATCAGGCCCAGATACGACAGCAGCTCCGCCAGCCCGGCCCGTGAGACACCTAGCGTCGAGATCCCCTGGGCGTCCCAGTCGATGTCCTCGAAGGTAGCGGTGTCGGCGTCTTCGGCGGCCATACTACCGATCACCGTAGTCGATCCGTGGGTCGAGGATGGTGTACGACACGTCCTCGATGAGGTTCCCGATGATCGCCAGGAAGACGGTGATCATCGTGGTTGCGAGCACGAGCGTCGTGTCCTGCTCGGTGATCGCGGTGAACGTCATCAACCCCAGCCCGGGAATGGAGAAGATCTGCTCGATGATGACCGACCCCGACCAGAAGATGGCCAGCAGGCTGCTGACGAAACTCGTCGTCAGCGGCACCGCGGCCATCCGGAAGACGTGGTGTATCATGAGCCGCCACTGGCTGGCCCCCTTCGCCTTCGCGACTTTCACGAACTCCTGGTTCATCTGCTCGATGGCCTGCGCCCGAGAGTACCGCATCTGCCACGCCAGCGAGGCCGTGAGCAGGACGAAACTCGGTATCAGGAGCTGCGTGATGTTCGCCATCGAGGCCCACCCCTGGTTTATCGGGATGCCGCTCTGGTAGTACGTCGAGATGAACTCGAAGTGCGTTCCTAACAGGATGATGAGCACGAGCGCGAACCAGAAGTTCGGAATACTGATGCCGAAAAACCCGACGAACGATCCCAGGTAGTCCGCCTTCGTGTACGGCTTGTACGCCGAATACAGGCCCAGTCCGTACCCGAGTATCGTCGACACCACGAGCACGGGAATGGCGTACTGGGCGGTGTACGGCCACGCCTCCGAGATCGCCGCCATCACCGACTGCGACCGGGATTCGGACCACCCCCAGTTCAGCGTCGCCATGTTCGTCACGTAGTTGACGTACCGCTCGGTGATGGGTTTGTCCAGGTTCTGCCGTTCACGGTACTGTTCTCTGCACTGCTGTGCGTCGCCGCCCGACGCCGAACAACTCATCACCGACTTCGTCTGTCCGGTGTCCGGCGACGCGACGAGCAGCCCGAACGTCAGGGTCAACGCGATCCACATCACCACGAACGTCCAGAGCACGCGTTTCACGATGTACCATTTCATAGTTGTGATCCCTCTGAACTGGTGGCTTAGCGGCCGCTGGCTCCGTCGGAGAAGTACATCTCCGAATACCGCTCTTCGACGTAGTAGTCGTTTGCGGGGCTGTCCGGAATGTTCCCGACGCTGTCGTTGTACGCGTAGAAGTTGTACGGGTTGTACTCGAAGATCACCGGCCGCTCCTCGGAGAGGTACTCCAGCATCTCCGTGATCTTCGCCTTCGCGGCGTCGCGACTCGCAGCCGTCTGGGCCGCATCACGCATTCCGGCGAGGTCTCTGTCCGGCGCATAGCCGTAGGAGTTGAACGACTGTTCGGTGCCGAAGAGGTTCGTGATCGTCTGGGCGGGCGTGTTCGGTCCATAGTCGAAGCCGAGTGTGAGCATGAAGTCCCACGGCTGGGCCGACACCGCTTCGTCCTGTGGGCCGCGGTTGTAGTCGGACGGCTGCCTGTTCTCGTCGCCGTATCCGGGCTCCCCCGAGAAGCCTGGTGCCGTCTCCGTCGTTTTGAAGTAGTTACTCATCAGGTTCGGCCACGACGTCGTTTCCTGGTTCAGCTTGATGCCGACCTTCCCGAGGCGCTTTTTCAGGTAGGCCGCCCGCAGGTCGTCGGTCTGCCCGGACTTGTAGACGATAGTCAACTCGACTTGGTTGCCGTCCGGTCCAACGAAGGTGTCGCCGCTGTACCCGTAGTCGTTCGAGGTGCCCTCCTTGAGGAGGCGGCGCGCTTCGTCCAGCGACCCCGAGAACGTCGTGAGGTTCTCGGTCGCGTACGGCCCCCAGGTCGGATGGAGCGTGTTCTGGACGCCGGCCCGCCCGTTGAGGATGTTCTCGACGATGAACTCGTTGTGATAGATGTGCGCCATCGCGTGCCGGACCTTCTTGTTCCGGAGCTGCGTCCAGCCGTTCGCACGGTGGTTGATCCCCAGATACCCGGACCACGACCGGTACGGGTTCTTATACAGCTCGATACCGCCCTGGTCGCGGAACTCCGGGACGTCCGTGGAGGGGATACTCACTCGGTCTATCTCCCCGCCTTTCAGCGCTTCACGAGCCGTACTCGCTTTGTTGAAGTACTGCACGTGGTACTCATCGAAATACGGCGCGTTCGCCATCACCTCGGGCACGCGATCGTCGCGTTTCGCCCACTTCCGGAGGTAGTAGTCCTCAGCCCGCTCGAAGGCCATGACCGACTGCTGGGACCAGCGCTTGAGATCCCACGGCCCGAGGTTGCCGTTGAACGCAGCCCGCATCACCTCCTCGTCCTGTTCGAGGCCGTCGGCGTCCTCGGCCTCGACGTACGGCTTCGCGAGCGCTTTCGGGATCGGGAACATCCCGCCGAGGGGTTCGTTGTACGCGAAAAACGGTCGCGGCTCCGGGATCGTCTCTCGGATCGTGTACTTGTCGACTTTCTCGAACGTGATCGGGGTGTTGTCAGCCCCGACGTTGAACAGGTGACTGTAGGTGAACGCCGTCCAGTCCGGCCGCCAGAGGTTGTTGACGTTCCAGAGGTAGTCGTCGGCGGTCAACTCCCCGTAGCCGTTGCCGTATTCGAGGTTGTCCCGGAGCGTGATCTCGATCTGGTCGACGGGCTCGGACACCGAGAAGTCCTCGAACCACAGCGGCAGGATGTCCTCGTACGCCTCCCCGGTCCGCGAGAACCCCGCATCCATCACTGCCTCGACGCGAGCGGAGGTCTCTCCGTCACCGATCCGGAACGCGTTCAGGCCGTTCGTCGTCGACGTCGTTGCCACCTTGAACGTCCCTCCCCGCGGGATGTTTTCGGGTTGCAGCGTCTCGGTGTCCGGCGACGACGTCTCCTCGCTGGTCGCGGTCGCCGCCGAGTCGTCGTTGCCGCCGCCCAGACAGCCCGCGACGCCCGCCGCAACCCCGGTCGCGCCGAGCGCTTTCAGCACCCGCCGCCGCGAGTGTGCCTCGCTGGTGGACTGATCCGTGTTTGGTCGTGATGGTCTCGCATGGTTGTCTCTATTTGCCATGGCACACACATACAATACATGTGGTATATATGTTTCCCATGATAGCTCAGTATGCCCACACGACGAGTCGTGAGAAACGGCTGCGCCGATCCAACGACCGGGGTTGATCGCCCAGCACGCCGAACCGCGGCTGAGCGCGCCCCACCGGCGATTCACCGAACACAGCCGCCACACAGACCTCTCAACGAAACGATATTCTGCCCGCGCTCACTCCGGCTGATACTCGGTCCCAACGACCCCGCGTATCCGCTCGGCGGTCACTGCCCCGACGCCATCGGCCGCCGTGAGCTCGTCCTCGCTGGCTGTCATCACCGCCTCCACGCTCCCGAACGTGTCAAGCAGCGAGCGCGCTGTCACCGGCCCCACGTCGGTGATCGACGACACCACGTACTCCTGTTGCTCGCCCTGCGTCTTCGCAGCTTTCTCGCCGTGCGCGCTCACCGCGCGGTCGTTGGTGGTCTGCTCGCGCTCGGCGATGGTCTCGATCATCTCCGTGGTGTCATCCTCGCCGTTCGTGTGCATGACGCTCAGCCCCCAATCAACCGCCAGCGACGCCATCGCCGACCGAACCGCGTTCGGGTGCACGTTCCGCTCGGCGTAGAGGTCGCCGTCGCCCTCGACCACCAGCACGGGCCGCGTGTACTGGCGCGCAAGCTCCTTGGCCTGCTCGAAGATGGAGCGCTCGCTCCCCAGCAGCGTGTCCATGAAATCACTGTGGGACTTGCGCTCGACCGCCACGCGATCCGACACCACGTAATCCCCCACCGCGAGCGTCTCCAGGCGCGTCTCCACGCCGTCGCGCTTCGAGAGCTCGCGCGCGATCGTCGAATCCAGCTCGCGCTGATCCACCACCACCTCGACCGCCTCGCCGGCACCGTCTACACGCGCCGCCACGCCCTCGGTGTCCTCGCCGTCGGACACGTCCTCGGGAGCCGGTGCCGCCGGCTCCTCGCCGGCCGCCTCGGCGTCCCCGAACTCGTCTAAGGCCTGTTGTGCGCCGCCCCCACCGAGCTCGGTCTCCAACTCGTCGGCACGCCCCTTCAGCGACTGCAGTTCCTCGGTCATCTCCTGCTCGCGGCGGCGCGAAATCCAGAAATACGCCTCGTCGCGGGTGTCCTCCGCCAGCAACACCACGACCCGGCCGGCCGTCTGGCGGCCGGTTCGGCCCTTCCGCTGAACCGAGCGGATCGCCGTCGGCACCGGCTCGAAGAACAACACGAGATCGACCTCCGGCACGTCCAACCCCTCCTCGGCGACGCTCGTCGACACCAACACCTCGAAGTCACCGCTCCGGAACTCGGCCAGCGTCTCGCGCTGCTCGGTCTGGGTCATCCCGTCGCTGCCGTCGGCATCCCCCTGCCCGACGAACCGCCGGGTGTCGAAATGCTCGCCGAGAAACGCCGTCAGCGCCTCGGCGGTGTCCCTCGACTCCGTGAACACGATGACCCGGTCCCCGTCCTCGATGCCCAGCGTCTCCGCCAGCAACATCCTGGCCTGCCGGAACTTCGGATGCAGGCCGTCGAACTCCCTGGCGGTCCGCATCGCCCGCTTGACCGCCGGCTCGCTCACCAGCCGCTGGCTGGCCTTCGACGCCCCGGCGGTGTTCGCGGCGTTGCGCTGGCGCTCGAAATACCGCCGCACCGACTCCACGCTCTGGGTCTCGACGAGCTCGACGGCGCGCTTGAGCTTCATCACCTCGGCGTGCACGCTCATCCCCTGGTAGCCGTCGCTGTCGTCGTCGTCGATGAGCTGCTGGAGCCGCCCCCGGATCTCGTTGAGGTCTTTCTGGCTGATGTCCGGACTGGACGCCTTCGTCACGCCGATCTCCCGGAGTTTCGCCAGGCGATCCTCGATCACATCGTTGATCGCGTCCCGGATCTCCAGGATCTCCTCGGGGAGCGTGACGCGCTCCCACTGCACGTCGGTGTCGTGGGTGTGCTCGCCGACATCGGCGTCGTCCTCGGTCATCACCTCCACGTTCCCCACGCCGAGGTTCTCACACACCGTCCGGATCTCCGCCTCGGTGCCGCCCGGCGACGCGGACATCGCGGTCACCAGCGGAGCGGCCGCATCGGCGTGATACCGCTCGGCAACGTACGTGTACGCGTAATCACCGGTCGCCCGGTGGCACTCGTCGAACGTGCAATGCACCACGTCGTCCATGTCGATGCGGCCGCCCACGAGGTCGTTCTCGACGACCTGCGGGGTGGCGACCACGACCCTGGCGTCGGTCCACGCCGCACGCCGGTCGTCCGGTCGCGTCTCCCCCGTGAACACCACCACGTCGTCGTCGGGAACCGCCAGCGCCTCCCGGTAGAAGCCGGCGTGCTGTTCGACCAGCGGCTTCGTCGGTGCCAACAGCAGTGCCGTCCCGCCCGCGTCGTCGGCCAACCGATACGCCGTCACCAGCAGGCTCACCGTCGTCTTCCCCAGCCCCGTCGGCAGACACACCAGCGTGTGCCCCTGTCGGGCCGCCGCCGCCAACTGGAGTTGGTACTGGCGCGCCTCGATCACACCATCAGCAAGCATCGGATGGTCGACGTACCCCATCTCCTCCGACATTCGCCCACGAGTACGTCGGTCGCTCGGTTAAGCGTTCGCGTCCCGCGCTCAGACAGCCGCCACCAGCCACATCGCGGCCGCCGACCCCAGCGGGATCGAGGCGTTGTCGTCGATGACGTACCCGCGAACGACCGGTGTCGTGCCGTCGGCCAGCGTCGCGGTCACCGCACCCGCCACCCCAGCAGACAGCGGCACCGCAAGCAGGCTCGCGATCCCCAGACACACCCCGAACGTCGCCAACAACACCCACCCCTGCTTGAGCCCCGTGCCGCTCCCCGACAACAACCCACTGACCGGATCGCCGATCGACAACATCAACACCG
Organism: Halobacterium sp. GSL-19; assembly: GCF_016917855.1. Lineage (NCBI taxonomy): Archaea > Methanobacteriati > Methanobacteriota > Halobacteria > Halobacteriales > Halobacteriaceae > Halobacterium > Halobacterium sp. GSL-19. Next base: position 1,737,966 of record NZ_CP070377.1, on the reverse strand, counting down.
CCGGCACCGCCACGCTCGCGGGAAACACCACCACCGTCGCCGCCCCCGCGAGCATGTACAGCGCGTACCCCGCGGGGTTGTCCTGCTCGTACTCTCGCGTGAGCGCGTCGTACACCCGCCAGCTCACGCGCCCGGACAGCCGCAGCAGCTCCAACACGACCGCAATGGCTGCGCCCACCACGAACAACCCCTGTACGACCCGCCACGACACGACGCCACCGAGAAACCCCGCCGGAATGACCGCGCCACTGGCGTGCACGAGCCGCCGGCGGAGTTCGCTCACAGCGCTTCGAAACGCAACTCGCCGTCTCGAAGCCCGACCAGCGTCTCCGCCACCTCCGCGATCGGCACGCGAACCTGTGTTGTGGTGTCCCGATCCCGCAGCGTCACCGCGCCCTCTTCGAGGGCTTCGTAATCAACCGTGACGCAGTACGGGGTGCCGACCTCGTCCTGGCGGCGGTACCGCCGCCCGATGTTCCCCGAGTCGTCGTAGGTCACCGCCAGCCCGGCCGCCCGCAGCTCCGCCGCGATCTCCCGGGCGCGCTCGCCCAGGCCGTCCTTGTCCATCAGCGGGAACACCCCCACCGTCGTCGGCGCGACCTCGGCGGGCAGCCGCAACACGTCCCGTGGTTCGCCGTCGACCTCGTCGGCCTCATAGGAGTGCGCCAGCGCCGTGTACACCGCCCGCCCGATCCCGAACGCCGGCTCCACCACGTGGGGGATGATGTGGCGGCCCGACTCGGTCTCCTCGGCGACCTCGAAGCCGGTCCGCTCGGTGGGCACGGTGTACGCCTCGCCGTCGACGTCCACCGTGACCTCGTCGCCGTCGAAGGCCGCCCGGTCACGGGCCGCCAGCGCCGCCAGCGCGTCGGCCACGTCGCCCGCAGCCCCGCCGAACTCCGGCCCCAAATACGACATCTCGGGGTCGACGCTCGCGCGTTCGACGGTCTTGGGCTCGTCGTACGCCTGGAACACGGTGAAGCTGTCGTCGGCGTGCTCGTCGTGCTTCGAGAGGTCGTAGTCGGTCCGTGACGCCACGCCCTCCAACTCCACCCAGTCGCCGTCGACCTCACCCTCGGCGTCCCAGCAGTCCGACGCGTAATGCGCCAGCTCGCCGGGGAGGTGTTGACGGAACCGGAACCGGTCCATGTCCACGCCGACGCGCTCGAACCACTGCTTGGAGCGCGCGAGGAAATACGCCACCCACTCGCCGCCCACCACGCCCTCGGCGAGGGCCTCCTGGGGCGTCAGCCGCAGGTACTCCTCGCCGGCTGCCTGCTGTGCGTCGACCGGGTACAGCGGCAACTCCACGTCGGCAACCCGGTCGAGGGCGGGGCCGTCGTCGGCGGGGTCCACGAAGAACTCCAGCTCCGCCATGGTGAACTCCCGGGTCCGCAACAGGGCGTTGCGCGGGCTGATCTCGTTGCGATACCCCGTGCCGACCTGGGCGACGCCGAACGGCAACTGGTTGCGGGCGTACTCCTTGAGCCGCGGGAACTCCGTGAACATCCCCTGGGCGGTCTCCGGGCGCAGATACCCCGGGTCGCCGTCGCCGGGACCGATGGTCGTGTCGAACATCAGATTGAAGCCGGTCACCGACTGGCCGGCCAGCGGGCCGCCACACGCCGGACACACCAACTCGTGGTCGGCGATGAGCGCCTCGACCTCGTCGGTCGGCATGGATTCGGCGTCCTCGACGTCGGTGTTGTCCTCGATGACGTGGTCGGCGCGGTGGCTCTCCCCGCAGTCCGGACACTCCACAAGCATGTCGTCGAAGTCGTCGAGATGGCCGGACGCCTGGAACACCGGCTCCGGCGTCACCGTCGGCGAATCGATCTCCATGTTCCCCTCGCGGGTGACAAAGCGGTCGCGCCACGCGTCCTCGATGTTGCGCTTCAGCGCCGCGCCCTCCGGGCCGTACGTGTAAAACCCCGCCGCGCCCCCGTACGCCTCGCTCGCCTGGAAGAAGAACCCGCGCCGTCGCGCGAGCTCGCTCACCGTCTCACTCATCGGTGAGCGCAGCCAGCAGGTCAACGTCGCGTACGATACCGGTGAGCTCGTCGCCCGACATCAGTGGGAGCTGCTCGATGTCCGTGTCGAGCATGGTCTGGGCGGCGTCCCTGGAGGTCCGCTTGCCGGTCACGGTCACGACGTCGCTGGTCATGAACTCCCGCACCGGTTCGGCCGGGATCTGGACGTTCCGCGTCGGCAGATACCGGCTGCCGACGGCCTTGATCGACTCCCACTTCCAGTCGTCGTCGTCGGCGGCCATCGAATCACCGGTCTTGTCCTCGCCCTCGACGACGCGCGCCACGTCGATGATGTCGACCTCGGTCACCATCCCCGCCATGTCGCCGGTCTCCCCGAGCACCACCGAGTACGGCACGTTGGCGTACGAGATGCTGCGCTCGGCGACCGTCAGCGGCGCGCCCTCGTAGGTCGTGTTGATGTCGCGGCGCGCGAGCCCCCCGACGTCGGTGTCGCCGTCGGCCTGCCCGTCGGCGATCGCACGCACCACGTCGGTCACCGTGACGATGCCCTCCAGGCGCTCGTCCTCGACGACCGGCACGCGTCGCGTCCCGGAGTCCACCATCAGCGACGCCACCTCCGGGACCGTCGTGTCCTGGGTGGTCGTCGGTACGTCCCGCATCAGCAACGCCAACTGGTCCTCCTCGGGGCGCTCGATCAGGTCGTCCCGGGAGATAAGTCCGCGATACCGCTCGCCGTCCTCGCTTGCCTTCACCACGGGCACCGCGGAGAACGCCCGCTCCTGTAGGTATTCGAGGATGTCGTCCCGCGTCCCGGGCAGCTCGACCGTCACCACGTCGTCCCGGGGTGTCATCGCGTCAGCGACGTTCATGTGGGCGTCGTACTTGCCCCACCCATTTGTAGGCTACGACAGCTTGCGTCACCGACTCACGGGTCTACGCTGACGATCCACGGAGCCACCGCAGGCCGACCGCGGCGACCGCCACGTCGACGCACGGCGCGCACGCACAACACGAGACAGCGCGTAAACTAATCACGAAGCTGTCGTGTCGGCCGCTGGTATCGCCACTCTCGGTATGCGTACGCGTGCACGCAGTTTCCACGCGCCGGTCGCGTTACACCGACCACGATCGCGCGGACTTGACGAAGAGCTTAAGTACATGCTATTGTCACCTATGACCATGACAGGTGACGGCATGTCCAACACGAGTCGTCGTCGGTTCCTGAAAGCCACGGGCGCGGCAGCCCTCACTGCCACCGTCGCTGGCTGCAGCGACAGCACCAGCGACGCCGATGGCAGCGGCGGCAGCGAGCCGACTGACACGCCAACGACCACCGGCGAAAGCACCGACTACCAGCCCGACTTCGACAAATACCCCTACGGGATCGACGAGACGAAAGTCGCGGAAGCGCGCAAGGTCATGGAGGAGGCCGGCTACGGCCCCGACAACAAGTACGAGCTCAACTGGCTCCAGTACCAGAGCCCGACGTGGAAGGAGATGGCGAACACCATCCGCGCCCGGCTCGAACAGGCCCACATCGAAATGACGATCAACGACGCCAACTTCTCGTCGCTGCTTGAAACCACCAAGCAGGGCGAGCACGAGGCGTTCACCCTCGGATGGGTTGCCGACTACCCGCGGCCGCGGAACTTCATGCAGCTCGTTCAGCCGGACAACACGGTCTACGGCGGCGAAACCGCGGCCAACGGCGCACGCCTCTACTGGAAGGAGGACGCCAACTCCGATCCCGGCGTTCGGGAGTTCATGACCGAACAGTACGAGCGGCTCGTCAGCAACCCCGGCCAATCAGAGGACGCGATCCAAACTCGGAAGGACGCCGCAACCAACATGGAAGAAGGGATCTGGGAGTCGGCTGCGCTCATTCCGGTGTACCACAACCTCGCCCAATCCTTCTGGTACGACCGGCTCGACTACAACCCACCCGGCGCGATGGACTCCTCGAAACAGAAGACGAACAATGCTGTCGCCGGCATCGACGGGAAAGACCGGTTGAGCGGCATTTCGTCCACGTTCAACTCTCTGGACCCGGTCGCCTCGGGCAACACCGCAAGCGGGGCCAAGGTGATGGACCTGTTCGACGCGCCGACCAACTACAAGAACGGTCGGACGGAGATCTCGAACCTCCTCATCACCGACTACGAGACCAACGACGACCTCTCCGAGTACACGCTCACGCTCAAGGAGGGCGTGCAGTTCCACGGCGACTACGGCGAGATGACCGCCGCCGACGTCGTGTACTCGATCCGTCGGCTGGCGGAGTCGACGAACTCCACCAACCAGTCGTTCGCCATCTCCACGCTGGCCATCGAACACGAGGTCGACGAGAACGGCGCAGTCAAACGCGCCACCGGCGTCGAAGCTGTCGACGACTACACGGTTCGTCTCACACTCGAATCGCCGTTCCCGTACGCCCTTGACGTGCTAACGTACGGTGCGTTCTCCGTGGTTCCGGAGGGGATCGTCGGTGACATCGAGGGCTACGAGGGCGACATGCCGTACCCGGAGTTCTCCGCGTCGAACCCGGTCGGCACCGGTCCGTTCACGTTCGTGGAGTGGGACTCCGGCAACGGCGGGTCGTACTCCGCGGATGCCTTCGAGGACTACCACGACGGCGCGCCGGCGATCGACGGCATCGACGACGCCATCATCTCGGACGACACGGCACGATACAACTACTTCCTGAACGAGAACGCCGACTCCACCGGCATCCCGACCTCGAAATACGATCCATCACTGCACTCCAGCGGTGAGACGCTCCCCGGTGGCCGCAAGCTCGGCACCTACGGCCCCATGGAGAACGACAAGACGGTGAACTCCTCGTCGGTTTCGACGATCGACACGTACTACGTCGGCTTCAACATGACCAAGGTCCCGAAGCCGGTGCGCAAGGCGATGGCGTACGTGATCAACCGCGAGCAGTTCGTCTCGGACGTGTTCAAGGGCCGTGGCGTCGGTGCCTTCCACCTGCAGCCGCCACAGCTGTTCAGTGACGGCCAGGAGGGGTACAACAACCATTACCAGGGCGAGTAACCGGCTGAGTCAGTAAATCGAACCTTTTTTTATTACCTAATTCAACCCTTGAGTCACATCCGCACGCTTGCGACACCCTAGCGGATATCAACTATGTACGCCGCCGAAACAACAGTCCGTGGTGATACACAATGAACCGACCACTATACATCGCGAAGCGGTTACTTCTCGGTGTCCCGGTCCTCCTGTTCGGTCTCACACTCACCTTCCTGATCCTGTACCTGGGGCCGATCGATCCCGTCCTCGCCATCCTCGGGAAGGACGCAACCCCAACCGCCGCCCGCAACCTGGAGATCTCCCTGGGGATCCGATACCCCAACGGCAGCCTCGTTCCACTGTGGGTGCAGTACAAGAACTTCCTCGTCAACATGGTGACGTTCGACTTCGGGACGTCCTGGGCGATCGCCCGAAACCAGCCCGTGGCCGCCATGATCGTCAGCCGCCTGCCCGCAACCATCTGGCTCGGCTTCTGGTCGGTGCTGGTTGCGCTTTTCGTCGGCATTCCGGTCGGCCTGTACGCGGGCCTCAACTCCAACTCGTGGAGCGATTACGCGGCCTCCTTCGGGGGAATCGTTTGGCGTGCGATGCCGAACTTCTGGCTGGCAGTGATGCTGTCCGGGCTGATCACCGCCGGCGGTGTGCTTTCCGGATACCGTGATCTCATCATCGAAACCGACGTTGTCGGCACCTCGAACGCGCTCCAACACCTGTTCTCGGGGATCGACCCGTTCGTCGGCGTGCCCGTCTTGGAGTTCTTCTGGATCCCCGTTCCGAACCTCGGCCCGATGGCCGAAGCGTTCAAGTGGATCCTGCCGGCGGCGCTCGTTCTCGGGTCCTCATCGATGGGTAACGAAGTCCGCATCGGCCGGACTGCCGTCCTCGAAAGCCTCCGGTCCGAATACGTCGACACCGCGAAAGCCAAAGGCGTCTCCCCGCGACGCATCATCGTGAAACACATCGGCCGAAACGCGGTCATTCCGCTGCTCCCGGTCATCATGGGCGAGTTCTACTTGCTCATCGGCGGCTCCGTTCTCGTCGAGAAGGTCTTCAGCATCAACGGGATCGGGAACCTCTTCATCCGCGCCGCGTTCAACTCCGACATCCCGGTGATGATGTCGCTGGTGTTCATCTTCATCCTCATGCAGATCCTGTTCAACCTCCTCCAGGACGTGCTGTACACGTACATCGATCCGCGAATCACGCTGTCAGACACGACCGAGTAACACAATGGCCGCAAACACCACTCACGCAGACGACACACGAGACACCACACGCCGCAGCACCGACGGTCTCTGGACCCGCATCCGCACCAACCCCCAGCCGGCCCTCCGATGGGGTGTCGTCGCTGCAGTGCTGGTCGTACTGGAGCTGGGTGCTCTTACGGGCGGAATCCTCACGCTCGTTGACGCCCTCGTCATGGGTGTCACTGGTCTCATCGATGTCATCGTCGGACTGGTTTCACCGGCGTTGGCCGGCCGAGTCGTTGACGTCCAACTGGCGCTCAGCACGTTCATCGAGGGCGTTCGGTCGACGGCACAGAGCCTCCCGACGCTTCTCAGCCGCGATGTCATTCCCAACCAGGGGTACAACGACCCCTCGACCGTGCGGTCGTTCCTGGGATTGTCGTACAACGCCTGGACCGGGCCGTTTTTGGGACTGTCGCCCGCCGCCGCGTGGGCGATCCGGATGGCGTTGACACTCGCGTACTCGCTGTTCACCTTCTACTGGCTGTACCGCGGCTGGCTCACGTTCCGCACCCACTACCGCAGAGCCGGCTGGACGCCCCGCGACGACATGGTCAATCGGCTCCGCAACCACTCCTGGGGGAAGTTCGGGATCGTCGTCCTGGTGTTGTTCCTCACGATGTCGCTGTTCGGAACGACGCTTGCGCCCTCGACGGTTCAGCAGAACATCACCGCCTCGTACGGCAACGAGGTCCAGTACGTCTCGGCCGACACCGGCGCCGTGGAGACGATCCCCGCCGGGGAAGCGAACTTCAACTCGAAATCGAAGGGCAACCCCGCACAGAACGTGGGTGTCATGACGTACGACGACTACGGGCGGTTCCATCCGTTCGGCACGCTCCCCAACGGCCGTGACCTGTTCACGTATATGATGGGTGGTGCCGAAACCACGCTGATGGTGACGGGTATCGCCATCGGGATGGCGGGGTTCATCGCCGCGCTGCTGGCGTTGGTGTCGTCGTACTACGGGGGGACGGTGGACCTCTCCGTGCTGACGCTCGCCGACGGGATCGTCTCGATCCCCCAGCTGTTGTTGTTGATCATGGTCAGTGTCGTGTTCCAGGACCACTGGCTCAAGTCCGTGTTCAACGGCGGGCTGCTGTTAGCGCTGGTGTTCGGGCTGACGACGTGGCCGGTCCTGTGGCGTTCGCTCCGTGGCCCGGCGTTGCAGGTCGCCGAAGAAGAGTGGGTTGACGCCGCGAAGAGCTTCGGCCAGCAACCCACGGTCACGATGCGAAAACACATGCTGCCGTACGTGCTGGGGTATCTGTTGATCTACGCGTCCATGACCGTGGGCGGCATCGTCATCGCGATGGCGTCCCTGTCGTTCCTCGGCAACGGACTCGGGATCACGCCGCCGACGCCCGCGTGGGGCCGCGCCATCTCCCAGGGGCAGCCCTACGTGTCGTCGGCGTCGTGGCACATCGCCCTCATTCCCGGCCTGATCATCGTCGTCTTGGTCACCGGAGCGAACGCGCTCGGGGACGGCATCCGTGACGCGATCGACCCCGAGAGCGAAGGCGGCTCCGAGGAAGAAGCTGCGGCCACCGGAGGTGGTGCATAGATGCAATCCACGACACCGACAGCCGACGACGACTCGCGGGACGAATCGATCCTGTCCATCCGGAACCTACAGACGGTCTTCCGGACGGACCACGAACACATCCGCGCCGTTGACGGGATCTCGCTGTCGATTTCGCCCGGCGAAACGCTCGGGATCGTCGGCGAATCCGGCTCCGGGAAAAGCGTCACTGCGCGGTCGATCATGGGGCTGGTCGACGCGCCGGGCGAAGTCCTCCCGGAGTCCTCGATCGTCTTCGACGGCACCGAGCTCACGGAGCTCAGCGCCGACCAGTACCAGGAGGTCCGCGGGAGCGGCGTCGGCATGATCTTCCAGGACCCGCTGAAATCCCTGAACCCCGTCTACACGGTGGGCAACCAGATCCGGGAGGCCCTCCGGATCAACCGCGGGATCACCGGCCAGGAGGCCACTGACGTCGCCATCGACCTGCTCGAAGACGTCGCGATCCCCGACCCCGAGCGGCGACTCGACGAGTACCCCAACGAGTTCTCCGGGGGGATGCGACAGCGCGCAGTGATCGCGATGATGCTCGCGTGCGACCCCGACGTGCTCATCTGCGACGAACCCACGACCGCCCTCGACGTGACGATTCAGGCCCAGATCGTCGAACTCCTCCAGGACATCCAGGCCGAGCGTGACCTGGCGATCCTCTTTATCACCCACGACATGGGCGTCATCGCGGAGATCAGCGACCGCGTCAACGTGATGTACGCCGGCGAGTTCGTCGAGAAGGCACCGGTCGAAGAGCTGTTCGCAAACCCCAAACATCCGTACACGCAGGGCCTGTTGGACGCCATCCCGGGAACGAGCGTCGACGACGAGCGGCTCAACACCATCGAGGGCGACGTGCCAACGCCCAACCAGCCCGCGACCGACTGCCGGTTCGCCCCCCGGTGTCCCAAGGCGTTCGAGGACTGCACCGAGGTTCATCCGACACACGTCTCGGTGTCCGACACCCACGACCACTCGACGGCGTGCCTGCTGTACCCCGAGGGGAAATCGCGCACCGAGCGCGTCGAACACCACCGCTCGCAGGCCCCCGCCGACACGCAAGGAGGTGCCCAGGAATGAGCCAGCAATCGATCCAGTCGACCGCGGACGCCGACCAGCACAGCCAGCCACTCGTGGAGGTCACCGACCTCAAAAAACACTACGGCGACGGCGGCCGGTTCAGCGGCCCGCCGGTCAAGGCCGTCGACGGCGTGAACTTCGAGATCCAGGAGGGCGAAACCCTCGGGCTGGTGGGTGAGTCCGGCTCCGGGAAGACGACCCTGGGGCGCACGCTCATCCAGCTCGAAACCGCGACCGAGGGCACCGTCTCCTTCGACGGCCGGGACATCACGAAGCTCACCGGCAGCGATCTCAAGCAGTGGCGCAAGAACGCCCAGATCGTCTTCCAGGACCCGGATTCAAGCCTCAACGACCGCATGACCATCGGTGAGATCGTGCGCGAGCCCCTGGACGCCCACGACTGGAACTCACCCGCCGAGCGCCGGGACCGCGTCAAGGAGCTGTTGTCCTCGGTCGGCCTCCAGGCCGACCACTACTACCGGTATCCCCACCAGTTCTCCGGCGGGCAACGCCAGCGCATCGGCATCGCACGCGCACTCGCCTTGGAGCCGGAGTTCATGGTCCTCGACGAACCGGTGAGCGCGCTCGACGCCTCCGTGCAGGCGAAGATCCTCAACCTCCTGGAGGACCTCCAAGACGAGTTCGGGCTCACGTACCTGTTCATCGCCCACGACCTCTCGGTCGTGCGTCATATCTGCGACCGCGTCGCAGTCATGTACCTCGGCAAGATCATGGAGATCGGCGAGACGGAGGAGCTGTACGCCGACGCGAAAAACCCCTACACGCGGTCGTTGTTGTCCGCGATCCCACGGCCCGACCCCACCATCGACCGGAACCGAATCACGCTTCCCGGTGCCCCGCCCAGTCCCCGCAACCCGCCGGCGGGGTGTCAGTTCAGCACCCGGTGCCCGGCGAAGATCCGGCCCGAGGCGTACGCCGACATCGACGACGACACGTGGAGTCGCATCGAGCAGTTCCGCGAGGTCGTGCGTGAGCGCACCCGCGACCAGATGGGGGTTCGTGACCGCGTGAAACGCCGCTTGGGCACGTTCTCGAAGTACGACGACATCGAGGAGGCCGCCGACGACCTGTTCGCGGACGTCGACCTCCCAGCGGGAATCACTGACACCGTTGACACCGCCATCGAAGCAGTCAAAGACGGCCGTCCAACCGAGGCACACGACGCCCTCACACGGGAGTTCGGCGGCGTCTGTGACACCGAGCGCCCCGACATGCACCAGGTCAGTGACGCCGGCCGGCTGAGCTACTGCCACCGCCACGATTCGGAGTACGACTCGGTCGCCGACACGCTCGCCGACCGGTCCCACGAGTAACCACTGTCATGCACGAGCGCGCGCTTCGACTGATCGACCTGGTTTATTCGGCAGGGCTCGTGTCGGGTGCGCTCGTCGCCACCACGCTCGCCGCCACCACTCTGCTGGGGGCGTCGCTCGTGACGGCGAAGTTCGCGCTCTTCGTGGTCGGCGTCCTGCTTTCGGGTCTCGGTTTCATGGCTGTGCGGCCCGCGCCCGCAGCCCCCCACAAGGACGAGCTCGTGTCGGTGAGTTCGCAGTCCCAGACCAGCGTCGAGCGCTGGATCCAGACCATTCCCCCGCTGGACAGCCAGCCGCTGCGACATCCCGACCGCATCAGCCGCAACTGGAAGCTGCTCGTGACCGGCCTGGTCGTGCTCGCGGTGTCGGCGTTCATGGAGTTCGTGTTGGGAATCTCCGTTGCGAGCCCGTGACGGCGCTCATCCCGGATTTCGCATGGTTTATGTGGTCGGTGTTGATTGTACACATATGACCACGAATACGGCGTCCGCACCGCGGTTCGTCATCAGCTGGGTTCTGCGGAAGTTCGTCGGCGTGTTCGTCGCGTACGTTTCCGTGGCGAGCCTGACGCGCGCGATCTCCGGCGGTAGCACCATCGGCATGGTGTTCTACGCGCTGCTGGTGGCGGTCGGCGTCTACCTGTTCGTCAACATGTAGGCACGGCAGTGGCCTCAGGGCTGGCGGTCGTACGCGTAGTACGCCGCCGGCTCCGGGAAGAACGCCGACACGTCGTCGTGTGTGAACGCACCGTACTCGGTGTGATCGATCGCTTTTACGCGCGTGTGCATCTCCTCACGGTCGGTCGCCGCCCGCACCAGATCGGTGGCGTCCCGCATCCGGAACGTCCCCGCGAGAAACACCACGACCTCGGCGTCCATGTCGAGCTGCTCGACGACGACGTAGACGTGGCCCTCCTGTGTCCGCTGGTAGACGGCCGTCTCGGTGAACTCGGCGCTGTCGTAGTGGGATTCGAACGTCTCGCCGTCGGCCTTCGAGACGATGAACGTCAACCCGAACTCGTCGTCGGCCCCCTCCGCCGGTGGGACCGGCGCCGTACTCCCCGCGGTGATGGTGCAGGTCGTGAACCCGTTTTCCTCGCGGTCGGCGGCCATCGCCTCGATGTCCTGCAGCGTTCGCTCCCAGTTGGTCTTCACCGACTCGCTCGTCTCGGAGAGATGGGCTCCGTTCGCGGCTGGCCCGTCACCGCGGGATTGCTGGTCCATACTGGGTGCCAGACCGCCCACAGTGAAAGCTTTTCCCACGGCACTCGACGACAGTCCGCGTTCGCCGGCGACGTGGCACCGAATCAACCCGCCGACAGCTTCGACGCTGTTAAGTACTTCCTGTGGTGTTGTAACATACGTCATGTCGACTGACGCCACGCCCGCGGCGCACGCAGGGACCGACGTGATGGCTTCGCTGGACGACGACGGCCCACGCGCCCGACTCGTCATCGCCGACATCTCCACGGACGACGCGTGGATGTCGGTAACCGAGGCCCACGCCACCCCGCTTCCGGCGTGGCGGTAACGGCGTTCCCGACACCGCAACGCCAGGACTTTTGCGCACCCGCATCCTTGAGACGAGCATGAACGCTCGCGAAGTCACGGGTGGCCGTGAGTTCGTCGTCCGCCTCGACCCCGGTTCGGAGTGGCGCACCGAACTCGAAACGCTGGCCGCCACGGAGGACATCACCGCCGCCTGGTTCACCGGTCTCGGCGCCGTCCAGGACGCGGAACTCTGGTATTACGACCAGGACGACTTCGAATACACCGCCGCCGAGTTCGACGAACCCCTCGAGGTCGCCGCCTGCGTCGGCAACATCGCCACCCTCGACGGCGAGCCGTTCGCGCACACGCACGTGACACTGTCGCGGCGCTCCGGGCAAGCCCTCGCGGGCCACCTCGAACGCGCGACCGTGTTCGCCGGCGAACTGTACGTCCGCGAACTCGACGCCGACCTCGTTCGCGAGCACGACGCCGCCACCGACCTCGACCGCTGGCTGTAATGCGGCCCACCGACGAAACCTACTTCGAAACGCTGGAAACCGGCCTCGACGACGCCTTCGAGGTCGCGGAAGCCGCCCGGGAACGCGGCGAAGACCCGACGCCGAACGTCGAAATCCCGGTCGCAAAGGACATGGCCGACCGCGTCGAGAACATCCTCGGGATCGACGGCGTCGCCGAGCGCGTCCGCGATCTCGACGGCGAGATGAGCCGCGAGGAGGCCGCGCTGGAGCTCGTCGCGGACTTCGTCGACGGCCGCGTCGGCGACTACGACACCGACGCCGGCAAGATCGAGGGCGCGGTCCGCACCGCGGTTGCACTGCTCACTGAGGGCGTGGTCGCGGCCCCCATCGAGGGGATCGACCGCGTTGAAGTCAACGACAACGACGACGGCACCCAGTACGTCGCGGTCTACTACGCCGGCCCCATCCGGTCGGCCGGCGGCACCGCGCAGGCGCTCTCGGTGCTCGTCGCCGACTACGCGCGTGCGATGCTCGGCATCGACGCGTTCAAACCCCGCGACGACGAGATCGAGCGCTACGCCGAGGAGGTCGATCTCTACGACTCCGAGACCGGTCTCCAGTACTCCCCGAAGGACGCCGAAACCACGTTCATCACCGAACATTGTCCGGTGATGCTGGACGGCGAAGCAACCGGCAACGAGGAGGTCGATGGGTTCCGCGACCTCGAACGCATCGACACCAACTCCCCGCGGGGCGGCATGTGTCTCGTGCTCGCGGAGGGCATCGCGCTGAAAGCCCCCAAGATCCAGCGCTACACCCGGAACCTCGACGAAGTCGCGTGGCCGTGGCTCCAGGACCTCATCGACGGCACCATCGGCGCCGACGACGCCGACGAAGACACCCCGGACGCCGGCAGCGACAGCGACGCATCCGACGACGGGGACGCCCCCAGTGCGAGCACCGACGCCGAGGAGCCACCCCGCGCCGACCCCTCGGACAAGTTCCTCCGCGACCTCATCGCGGGCCGGCCGGTGTTCGGGCATCCCTCGAAAAACGGCGGGTTCAGGCTGCGATACGGGCGTGCACGAAACCACGGGAACGCGACCGCGGGCGTCCACCCGGCGACGATGCACTTGCTCGATGACTTCCTCGCGACGGGCACCCAGATCAAGACCGAACGCCCCGGGAAGGCCGCGGGCATCGTCCCAGTCGACTCCATCGAGGGGCCGACCGTGAAACTCGCCAACGGCGACGTCCGCCACATCAACGACCCCGCGGACGCCCTCGACGTCCGCAACGGCGTCGCGGAGATCCTCGATGTCGGCGAATACCTCGTGAACTACGGGGAGTTCGTGGAGAACAACCACGAGCTCGCGCCCGCCTCGTACGCCCCCGAGTGGTGGATTCAGGACCTCGACGCCGCGGGCGCGGACGTGCAAGCCCTCCGGGACTCGCCGTACGTCGATCTCACCGCCCCCACCGCCGATCAAGCCCTGGCGTGGGCGACCGACTACGACGCCCCGCTGCACCCGGCGTACACGTACCTCTGGCACGACATCGACGTCGAGCAGTTCCGCGCGCTCGCCGACGCCGTCGCCGACGCCCACACCGACGCCAGCGACGACGACGACCGCGGTGTGCTCGTGCTCGATCACACCACCACCGTGCGCGAGACGCTCGAAGCGCTCTTGGTCACCCACCACCAGGGCGACGACACCATCCGGGTCGACGACTGGCTGCCGCTGGCGCGCTCGCTCGGCGTCACCGAATCGCTCGACCGGGAGTGGGAGACGCTCTCGGCGGCCGCCGCCGAGTGGCCCAACGCCGTCCGCGCGGTCAACGCGGTCGCGCCGTTCAGCGTCCAGGAGCGCGCCCCCACACGCATCGGGAACCGCATGGGCCGCCCCGAGAAATCCGAATCCCGCGATCTCTCGCCGGCCGTCCACACCCTGTTCCCCATCGGCGACGCCGGCGGCAGCCAGCGCGACGTCGCCGACGCCGCGCGGTACGCGCCGGACATGTCCGACACGCCCGGCGAAATCCCCGTTCGGGTCGGCGACCGCGTCTGTCCGTCCTGCGACGAGCACACCTACGAATCGCGGTGCCCCGACTGCGGGGACTGGACCGACCCCCACTACGAGTGCCGGGACTGCGGTGCCGTCGCCACCCCCGACGAGTCCGGGCGCGTCGAATGCCCGAACTGCGGGCGGGACCTCGACAACGTCACCACACGGGTCATCGACATCAACGACGAATACCACGGCGCGCTCCGCGCCGTCGGCGAGCGCGAGAACGCCTTCGACCAACTCAAAGGCGTCAAGGGACTGTTATCAGCGGAGAAAACCCCCGAACCCATGGCGAAAGGCGTCCTGCGCGCGAAACACGACGTCACCGCGTTCAAGGACGGCACTGTCCGCTACGACATGACCGACCTCCCGGTGACCGCCGTCACGCCCGCGGAGCTCGACGTCACTGCCGGGCAGTTCCGCGAACTCGGCTACGACCAGGACATCCACGGCGACCCCCTCGAACACGACGACCAACTGGTCGAACTCCGCGTGCAGGACGTGGTGCTCTCCGACGGCGCGGCCGACCACATGCTCAAGACCGCGGACTTCGTCGACGACCTCCTCACCCAGTATTACGGCCTCGACGCGTTCTACGACCTCGACGACCGCGACGATCTCGTCGGCGAACTCGTCTTCGGCATGGCACCCCACACGTCGGCCGCCGTCGTCGGCCGCGTTGCCGGCTTCACCTCCGCGTCCGTCGGCTACGCCCACCCCTACTTCCACGCCGCGAAACGCCGGAACTGCTTCCACCCGGAGACGAGCGTCTGGTTCCAAGACGAGTCCGGGGAGTGGCACCACGACCCGATCGAGACGCTCGTCGAGGCGCGACTCGATCCCGACACGGCCGACGAGGACGACTTCGGAGCCCTCGTGCAGGCCCTCGACGGCGACGTGTTCGTGCCCTCGGTGACCGAGGACGGCGAGGAGACCCTCCAGCGAGTCGAGGCCGTCTCCAAACACCCCGCCCCGGACCACCTCCTCACGGTCGAGACGAAACGCGGCCGGGAACTGACCGTGACCCCCGACCACTCGATGCGTCGGTGGACCGGGGACGGCATCGAACGCGTCGACGCCCGGGAACTGACGGCGGGCGACGCTCTTCCCGCACCGACACAGGTTCCGGGCGACGACGAGACGGCGACGTCCGATCCGCGTTCCGAGTCCTTGGACGGCACACACCCGCAGCGACGCTTCGGTGACGGCGGCAGTGTCCGGACCGACGAGGTCGTGTCCGTCGAACCGGTCCGATCCAGCGTCGACCACACGTACTCCCTGACCGTCGCGGAGACCAACACGCTCGTCGCAAACGGCCTGTTCACCGGGCAGTGCGACGGCGACGAGGACTGCGTGATGCTGCTGATGGACGGCCTGATCAACTTCTCGAAGTCGTACCTGCCGGACAAGCGCGGCGGCCGAATGGACGCGCCGCTGGTGATGTCCTCCCGCATCGACCCCGCGGAGATCGACGACGAAGCCCACAACATCGACATCGACCGCGAGTACCCCCGGGAGTTCTACGAGGCGACCCGGGAGCTGGCCGACCCCGAGGACGTGGCGGACCTCATCACCCTCGCGGAGTCGACGGTCGGCACCGACGAAGAGTACACCGGCTTCGGGCACACCCACGCCACCTCCAACATCCACCTGGGGCCGTCGCTGTCGGCGTACAAGACCCTGGGGTCGATGATGGACAAGATGGACGCCCAACTGGAGTTGGCCCGCAAACTCCGGTCGGTCGCCGAAACCGACGTCGCCGAACGCGTCATCGAGTACCACTTCCTCCCGGACCTCATCGGGAACCTGCGCGCGTTCAGCCGCCAGGAAACCCGGTGTCTGGACTGCGGGGAGAAATACCGCCGCATGCCGCTCAGCGGCGACTGCCGGGAGTGCGGTGGGCGCGTGAACCTCACGGTCCACGAGGGCTCCGTCAACAAGTACATGGACACCGCCATGCGGGTCGCCACCGAGTACGACTGCCGGGAGTACACGAAACAGCGCCTCGAAATCATGGACCGACGCCTGGAATCCGTCTTCGAGGACGACACCAACAAGCAAAGCGGCATCTCCGATTTCATGTGACCACGGCGCTCGCCGCGCGCGGCGCGCTCAGAACGGGGCCTGTGGGCCTTCGTCCTCGGCGCTCTCCTCGGTGTCGCCGTCCTCGCCCGGGAACGACGGCGTCATCCCGCTGCTGTCGCCCATGCCCGTGCCCGCGTTGACGACATCGATCTCGGGGATCTCCTTGGTCATGCGGGACTTGATCGCTTGGATGGTCATCGGCGAAATCCCGCAGCCCGAACACGCACCGCCGAGCTGGAGGTCCACGACGCCGTCCTCCCGGTTGATGTTCTGGACCGCAGCGGTGCCGCCGTGCATCTGAATCTGTGGGAAGTTCCGACGGAGGAAGTTGTCGACGCGCTCCTCTAGATCCGACCCGTCCTGGCTCTCTGCGCTCATGTGTCCGGGTTGGCACTCACCCCGCTTAGGCCTTTTCGTCGGCTTGGCCACCGATCCCGAACTGGTCGCGGAGGTGCACGCAGATGCGGTCGGTGTGTTCGTCGATCACGTCGCGCGCGTGGTCGGCATCGACCTGGACGCCCGCCAGCCGGTCCAGCGGGTCCGCTGGCAGTTCGACGCTGAACCCGCTGTCAGCCTCGTAGAACGGCTCGCTCTCCGAGAGCACCTGCTGGTCGATGGCGTGGACGAGCTTGCGGTCGTAGGTTCCGTTCATGTCGTCGAACGCCCGCTTGTAGGCGGTTTCGAGCTTCGGGAAGTAGTCGACGTACTTCTGTTCCTCGAACTCTTCGGCCGTGAGATCGCTCATACTCGCCGTTTGGACGCCCGCCTGCAAGTGCCCGTCGGAACCTCCCGCACACAGCGCGCCCGCCGGTGAGTGAGATCCAGCTTTCGGCGTGGATGGCGGCCGTCGCGTCCAGCCATCATCCGTTCGCACGACTGGTCGTGTTCTGCCCCTCACATTCTTCGCGTGCTTATAAACCTACAAATGAAACTAGGAAATTCACGAGCTGGTGACTCCAAATTCGGGGCGAAAATCGGACGACATTGAATTAGCAGCTATAGATCAGTCTCCTATATGATAGGTAGTCGAAAATCCGTGAAAATCGATAGAGCATCCGCTACCGAATTGGTGAACCCGGAGTGAGAAAAGCGTTACCCGAACTCACTCAGGAAGTCGCCCAACGCTCGCACGAATGTCTTCGCCGTGATCACTGGCGGTGACCGGATCGGCTCGTCGAGCGCGACCTTGATCAGGTAGTCTGTCAGCCGCCACAGATTATAGATCAGCGTCGACAGCGCGAAGTTACACAGCCGAAGCCGGTAGTCCGTCGACGACGTCTTCGGCATGAAGTCCTTGATTGACTTGTACTGGTTCTCGATATCCCAGCGCCGACTGTACCCGTTCACGATACTCCTGATTTCCTCGGGCTCAACGCGGTCTTCATTCGTTACGAACACCGCATACTTCCCCTCGGCATCGTCACTCGTGCTCGGCGCGTACAGGAACTCTGCCTCGTGATGCACCTCGCCGTCGATTCCGAACGGAACATCGTGCTTGACAGCTTCGTCCGCCGTTGGATGCTCCTGAATATCCTGGATCGCCGCCAAATCATCCTCGTACGTCGGCACAGGGGAGAGGTACGTGAGCCCACGTTCGTGAACATCTGCGTACACGCGATTGACGTAGAATCCACGGTCGAACATCACCATGTCCAGGTCGACGAACTGCTCGGCCCGGTCAAGCAACCGACTTACTAAGTCGGCTTTCGAGTACGATGGAGAGTCGTCGGGTTCCCACGCAGAGTCCTCTTTCACTGGCTCGATGCCGAGTACAATTGGTGCGTGGTCCCCGACTAAGGTGATCGTCGCGTACTTGTATCCACGCTTGTACTCGCCGTCTTTCTTGTACCCACTCACCATCTTCGGATAGTCCGGCTTCGCGATACCCGCTTCTTTGTCCTCCCACGGCCAGACGTGGAACTGCTTGTGCGTGATGTCGATCGCCGCAACGGTCTCACGAGAGTCGAAGGGATCGTCACCACGGATCGAGTTGATGATGTTTTCCGTCGCGGCGTTGAACGCCGTCATAATAGCGTCCCGAATCCGGTCGATTTCGGGCATCGAATCATCGTCATCGAAATCTTCGAACGTGAGCTGGCCATCGGAGTCTTCGGCTGTCGCGATTTTCTTGATCGCCCTCAGGAATGTCGAGTCGTCGCAGATGAGGTCATCGTCGGTGAGCCAGCCGTACTCGGCTTCTGAGTGGGCACTGCCGTTGTTCGCGCAGATACTCGCAAACATATCCAGCATTACCTCGTCGGAGTACGTCTTGTGGGCTGCTCGGTGCGTATCGAACTCAGGGATGACGTGTTTTCGAGCGAGCGTCAGCGTCTTCTGGGCCTTCTCCTTCTTGTACTCATTCGGGCTTTGTGACTCTTCCTCGGTTTTGGCTGGGACTGATGGGACGAGCCCTTCTGTGAGGACGTCGTTGTCGAGAGCAACTTGCCGGACGCCAGCAACCGTGCGATTGAGGACTTCCTGGGTATCCTCGCTGAACTGCGCGTGCGTGTACGAGAGCTGTTGTTGGGTCGGTGTATTCGAGAGATCAGTAATATCGAGATGGAAGCTCTTGACTAAGCTCGGCTCCCGACCAAGTCGTTGCGCTAATTCGTTCTGGGAGATGCCACGAATTCCTTTGAACAAGAGCGTGCGGAACATTTCGTCAGTTCCAAAGGTTACGCGGTTCTGATCGCGGGTATCTTCCAATTCAGCGACGGGAATTGAGAGTTTCCGGATGACGTCCCAGAGGTGGTCTTCACGCTCACAGAGCGTCTCCGCGTGGACAATGATTGACTCAGCGACAGCCGACGGATCAGTTGGCATTGAGCCATCTCCGGGGCGAGTTGTTCTGTTTCAGGGCTGCGGTCGACCAGATACTGGAGTGATACTGTGTAGACGTGTCTGTTGAGAAAGGGTGAATATCAGTATAGGATAGAGTGAAAAATTGATTGTGCATTAATGTCGATTATCTGCTCTTGGCTTGTGGTGGGAGACATATGAAGGGGTATACGTGCTATACTTGGAGAATTGATTGTGGCTACAATTCGATGTGAGTCAAGAATCAGTATGAATCAAATTTCGGTTGGGTTTATAGTAGTGGGTGGAGAACAGGGAGGTACGATGGGCTTGGACGAACTTGAGGCGTTTCTTCGGAAGAAGGGAGCGGCGGAACTCATCACGGAGATCGGGACGGGAACAGCGACGTTCAACGCACTCGTCGACGCGGTTGCAGTAAGTGGATCGACAGTGTCCTCACGGCTCTCGGAAGGTGTTGAGCGCGACGTGTTCACGGTGAGTCACAGGCCAACCGAGCATGGGACAGAGAAGCGGTATGAGCTCACGATCCTCGGGCGTCGCGTGTATGATTGGGCAGTACAGACGGAATTCGAGCGGAAGGTCCGAGAGCTCCGGCGGATCCGGCAGGAACGTGAGACGGCGTTCGAGCAGCTGGTCGGGAAAATCAATCGGGATATGGAGATTCGCAAAATGGTGGTCGACGTAGACCCATTGGTGGATGAGGACGTAGAGCTGCCTGAGGGTACGTCTGTCGTGCAGAAAGAGCCGTCAGAGGAAGCGCTCCGTGAAGCTCATTTCGAACGGATGGAAGAATCCCTCGAGCCCATCACAGACGACCAATCCGAAGAGAATAGTGAGTGAAGACAAACTCCTGAACGCTAACTACACCTGCGTGTGTAACGCGGAAGACGTATATCTAGATATATTGTTTGCATGGGCCGACGTTCAGTTCTCCGTGATACGGCACTCATGGGATGCATTTTCATCGCGGTTTTCGCTATTATTGGAGTTCTTATCGCTTTGATTCTCAGTGAACCTCCTGTAACGTTCTTAATCGACCTGTTCACAGACCCACATTGGCTGTTCACGGTAGCGATCTGTCTGTATTTTGTTGTCACCGCGTATCGACGAGCAAAAGCGAATTACGCTTAAGGTATGGCATCTGCGCTGATAGACCCACGTTCTGTACTGAGCAATTCGCAAGTCACCCGTATTGACTGTACTCCGGTCAGAATGCATCACTTTCTGCGGATTCAACAGAGCAGACAATTTGAACAGTGGCGTGGTCCAACTCTTTCAGCTGTCCTAATAGACCTCCGAGATTGATCAGAATATGATTCGAGGAGAGTCCCAATCTTTAAGACGAATCGTGAATATACAATATAACGTAATGGCTCAAAGTGCCCTCGGCCGAATCTGGAATCGACTCGTTGACCGCTACGACCAAGATGAAGAAGAGGACTGCTGTGGCTCGACTATTGAAGAAGTTCCAGCTGATTCGTCAGAGTCCGATTCAAACAGCTGCTGCGAATAATTCAAAACGTATAATCAAAATATGTCTGGAACAGAATCCCCGCCCGACGATGCTGTGAATGCACTCGAACGACTCTATGATAACCCAGAAGATCGGATCGCTACCTTACAGAATGTACGGCTACCGAAACAAGATGTTGCCGGACAAGCGGCTGTCTTCAAGGCGCTTGGCAATGAGGATCGGCTCCGCATCCTTGAGGCTCTCCGGGACTCGGAGTGCTGTGGCTGTGAATTACAAGTCGTCCTCGACGCTCCGCAATCGACGGTCGCTACCCACCTCCGGAAATTAAAAGAGGTAGGACTGGTCAAGTCCCGTAAGAAAGGCAAGTGGAGCTACTACCGTATCGCCGATACAGCGGTCTTCGAACTACTCGACCTCGCCCACGCTATCCAGGAGGATGCTTGAGATGCTTCCACCAGGACTCGGCGAGGCACTACTCGACTCCTGGGACTATTTCCTCCACCTCGCCGTCATTCTCGTTCCGTTATTCATTGGAGCCTCCTTCCTCGTAGGCCTTGCACAAGAGTACCTCCCTCCGGAGAAAGTCGAGCGCAAACTCCGTGGCCACGATGAAGGAACCGGTAATGTTGCTGCCGCTGGCCTGGGCGCGGTGACACCGTTCTGCTCGTGTTCGACTGTCCCTGTCCTCGCTGGACTACTTCAAGCAGGTGCACCACTCGGACTCGCGTTCTCGTTCTTGCTTGCGTCGCCACTCGTCAACGAGATCGCGGTGATTCTACTTATCGGTCTGTTTGGAATCGAGATCACGATCTACTACGTCGTTATGACATTCGTTGCTGCTGTCATCGGTGGAATTGTTATCGGTCGGCTTGGGCTGGGTGAGCACATCAAAGACGTCCGGATCGTCGAGGAAACGGAGCAGACCATTGCAACGGACGGCGGAACCGCTGATTGTTGTGCAGGTAGTTCCGACACGGCAAATCAGACGCACAGCCAGCACGTTGAGACTGCCGCACGTGAGGCATGGTCGTTCTTCGTTGATACGCTTCCGTACCTCATTCTCGGAATGACACTCGGGGCGCTAATTCACGGTGTCGTTCCAGTTGATGTTCTCCACACCGTCCTCGGGTCGGAGAATCCGCTAGCCGTCCCGCTAGCTGCGTTGGCCGGTGCGCCGGTCTACATCAGCCTCAGCGGAATGCTACCTATTGCGGCGTCGCTCAGCGAGCAGGGCATTGCTATCGGGACGGTCCTCGCGTTCGTCATCGGTGGCGCGGGAGTGAGCATTCCGAACCTGATCCTCCTGAACAAGCTCTTCAAGCGCCGGCTGTTGCTCGTCTACGCCGGGACGGTCGTCACGATCGGAGTCGTGGTTGGTGTTGTGTTCAACGTCTTCATCGTCTGAGTCCCTGCATTAGAATGCAGTACTTACGTCTTCATCGCCCTCGAACAACACCGTGACGTCGTCATTCTCTACCCTGACGACACTCTTCATCGGTAGAAACAGCCCCGTATGGTATTCGTAGCCGTCAGTTGTCGTTATTCGACGGCGACGACGGCGTCGACGGTGACTGCGGCACCGCCGAGCAGTTCACAGACGCCGACCGTTGTCCGCGCGGGATACGTCTCCTCGAAGTACTGTTCATACGTCTCGTTCACCTGCTCGTACGCGTCCATGTCCGCGAGGTAGAGTGTGACCTGAAGCACGCTCTCAACGGTCCGCCCGCGCTGAGCGAGGACGGATTCGAGGTTCTCTAGGCAAAGTTCCAGCTGCTTCGACGCAGAGTCATCGCTTTCTACTGTTCCATCCCGTTCCGGGAGCTGCCCCTCGACGAATAGGAGATCCGAATCACCGGTTCGCTGGCCGAATGCGCCCGTAAACTCAGTTCCGTCGCGTTGTTTGCGGGTGGCGTCACTTGCACGCGAGACGACACGGGTTCGGGTGGTTGATTCGCTCGCCATGTATTAGTTGTGTTGTTGTTCAACTAACTTAGTTCGACCGGTCTTCAATCAAACGCCCATATATGATCATATAGGGCTTGTTGTCCGGGTACGTTCGTTCGTAAACGAAAGTACTAATTGAGTTGTTTCTCAACTAGCTGCTAATGGCACAAGCCACAGATCGATTACGACGCTATCTCGACGACGAACTCGGGGAGTGTCGCAGCGAGGACGTCGAGCGGCGGCTCGACGAACTCGGCACGCTCGAAGCAGCACTTGGGGAAGCGCAGGTGAATACTGAACTCAATGTGCTCTCGGCACTATCCAATGAGACACGATATACGCTCGTCCGTGTGCTCGTTGCAGCCCAAGAGGAACTCTGCGTCTGTGAGTTGCACGCGGTCGTCGACGTGACCGAGAGCGGTCTCAGTCACGCGCTCTCGGCGCTCGTCGACGCGGGCCTTGTCGACGGGCGGAAGGACGGCCGCTGGAAGAAGTATCGGGCAACCAACCGTGCGGTCGCCCTCGTCACCGTCCTCGAAGGGAGCGTGAGCGATGAGTAACGTCGATACCCATGATCACGGGCCGAACTGCGACTGTGAGAGCTGTGGTGACCCGCGGTCGATGGACTTCCTCGACAAGTACCTCACCGTCTGGATCTTCGGCGCAATGGCCATTGGCGTGGGACTCGGATACGTTGCCCCGTCGGTGACTGAGCCGATTCAGAACCTCCACCTCGTAGAGATCGGACTCGTGCTGATGATGTACCCACCGCTGGCAAAGGCGGACTACTCGCAGCTTCCGACCGTTTTCAGCAATTGGCGGGTACTCGGGCTGAGTCTCATCCAGAATTGGCTGATCGGCCCGACGCTAATGTTCGGGCTCGCAGTCATCTTCTTCAGCGGGCTGGTTCCCGGCTTGCCGGCTCGCCCCGAATTCTTCCTTGGACTCATCTTCATCGGGATGGCCCGGTGTATCGCGATGGTGCTGGTCTGGAACGAACTCGCCGAGGGCTCGACCGAGTACGTAACTGGGTTGGTCGCGTTCAACAGCCTGTTCCAGATCATCACCTACGGGGTGTATGTCTGGTTCTTCGCGCTGGCCCTGCCCCCACTACTAGGCATGGAGACGCTCGTCGCTGGCATCACGACCTTCGACATCACGCCGATGCAGGTGTTCGAGGCCATCGTGGTCTTCCTCGGCATTCCCTTCGCCGCCGGATTCCTCACCCGCTATGTCGGGACCCGAATCAAGGGCGAGGAGTGGTACGACGAGGTGTTCATCCCAAAGATCGACCCCCTGACGCTTGTCGCGCTGCTGTTCACCATCATCGTGATGTTCGCCACGCAGGGCGAGAATATCGTCGCCGCGCCCGCGGACGTCCTGTTGATTGCGGTGCCGCTGACGATCTACTTCGTGGTGATGTTCCTCGTGAGCTTCGGCATGGGCCGGGGAATCGGTGCGGACTACTCGACGACGACCGCAATCGGGTTCACGGCAGCCTCAAACAACTTCGAACTGGCAATCGCGGTCGCCGTCGCAGTGTTCGGCGTCGGCTCCGGTGTTGCCTTCGCGACCGTCATTGGGCCGCTCATCGAGGTGCCTGTCTTACTCGCGCTAGTCAATGTTGCACTCTATTTCCAGCGAAAATTCGACTGGGCTGACTCCGAGACTGGTAGCTCTGGCCCATCCACTCCTGAACCGACCACGAACGACGACTAATCACCACACAAGCCAATGTCCACTAATACTGATTCGGCTGAACCGATTCGTATCGCCTTCATGTGTGTTCAGAACGCTGGCCGTTCCCAGATGTCCACGGCGTTCGCAGAGCGCGAACGCGACCGCCGTGATCTCGACGACCGCGTCGAGATTCTGACTGGCGGGACGCATCCGGCTGACCACGTCCACGAGGAAGTGATCGACGTGATGGATGAGGTTGGGTTCGATCTGTCTAATCGAACACCGCGCGAAATCACAATTGACGAACTCCAATCGTGTGATTACGTTGCAACGATGGGTTGTTCCACATTGGACGTCGGCGAGGTTGGTGGTACTGTCGAGGTGCGCGATTGGGCGCTCGACGATCCTGATGGGGAAGACCTAGAGCGAGTGCGCGAGATTCGTGACGAAATCGAACAGCGGGTTATCGCACTGTTCGACGAGTTTAGTACCGCTCCCTAAGCAGTCTTCCTCTGATTTCACATCGATATATTAGCAGTAGTCGCTAGCGCGATTTCTTTATTCAGGGAGGTGCCTGAAACTGGAACGGCTGAATCGGTAAGTAGGGCTGCGAAGCTAACGATGGTAGCGCCTTCTAATCTTTATCAATAGCATCGAAGACATTCTCTGAGGCCGGAAAATTCCCACCTCGAACGTCGTCTACATAAGATTCGACTGCATCTTGGATAACTGAATTCAGGTTCGCATACTGTTTCGAGAGTTGGTATGACTCTTCACTAAGCCCCAATACGTCGGTGATGACGAGTACTTGTCCGTCCACATATCGCCCTGCCCCAATTCCAATAGTCGGGACATCTACTGCTTCGGTGACCCTCTTTCCAGTTTCTTCTGTAACGGCCTCAAGAATGATTGAGAAGGCTCCTGTATCTTCCAACTGTTCTGCTGTCTCCACCAGCGCGCCAACCGTGGTTGAACTTTCATCACCCCGTCCCTGTACGTACCCTCCTCCGATCTGGTTCATCCGTTGGGGGGTTAATCCGATATGACCTACGACGGGCATTCCAAGTTCAGTAAGCCGAGAAACGATTTTGATGGTCGTTTCTCCATAGGGGGCCGTCTCCAATTTCACGGCGTCTGCCCCTGCTTCCTTCATAAATTTGCCTGCATTCTTGATCGATTCTTCGAGCGATGTTCCATATGATAGAAAAGGCATATCGCCAATTACCATTGCATCCTCTACCGTCCGGTCAACAGCCGCAGTATTCGACAACGCTTCTTCAAGCGTAACCGGTATCGTGTCATCATATCCTAAGTGATTGTCACCAGCACTATCCCCTACGAGGATCATATCAACACCACCTCTATCGACTTGCCGGGCTATCGGTGCATCATATGCAGTCAACATCGTGAGAGTTTCCCCGTTTTCGTACTTCTTATTGATATCCGGGATTGACAGGCGTCCCATACTGAGAGAGTCTCCCATACTACTGTATAACATTCGTTACAGCCTTCACCTGTATTGAGTGTCTGTTTCATCCTCAGCTCTGAATAAAAAAACCGTATTGACAACTACTGTTAGGGGTGAACGTCGGGTAGAGGAACTCTAATCAGAGCAGAACTAACGTTCTCACATTTTCGATATTCTGACTGGTTCTCTCATCTGGTATTAAATTCATTTGATTGGTCGATCTCCGGAGTGAAGAGCCAGAGAAGAGACTTATAGGCTGATTTTCTGAACCGCAAGACATGAAAAGTGTTGTCTGCATGGTGGTTTGTAGAAATCCAAACGCCGAATCTCTGAACTCCACATTCTTCGCGTCCTTTTAAGGCTACAAATGAAACTGGAAATTCTGGGAGCTGGTGAGTCCACAATCGGCGCGAACACAGGACAGGATCGACTTACCGACTGACTATTGTTTGAACTACTGACAGATACCGCAAAGATACGTGAAAATGAACAGCGCAGCCGCTATTGAATCGATGAACCCGGAGTGAGAAAATCGTTACCCGAACTCCCGTAGGAAGTCACCTAACGCCCGCACGAACGTCTTCGCCGTGATCACTGGCGGCGACCGAATCGGCTTATCGAGCGCGACCTTGATCAAATAGTCTGTGAGCCGCCACAGGTTATAGATCAGCGTCGATAGCGCGAAGTTGCACAGCCGCAGCCGGTAGTCCGTCGACGACGTCTTCGGCAGAAAGCCCTTAATCGACTTGTACTGGTTTTCGATGTCCCAGCGCCGACTGTACCCGTTCACGACACCCTGAATCTCCTCGGGCTCGACGCGGTCCTGGTTCGTCACGAACACCGCGTACTTTCCATCGGCATCATCGCTCGTACTCGGGGCATAGAGGAACTCCGCCTCGTGATGGACCTCACCATCGATTCCAAACGGAACGTCGTGTTTGACAGCGGCGTCCGCTGTCGAATGTTCCTGAATGTCCTGAATTGCTGCCAAGTCATCTTCGTACGTCGGCACTGGGGAGAGATACGTGAGCCCGCGCTCGTGGACCTCTGCGTACACGCGATTGGCGTAGAATCCACGGTCGAACATCACCGTATCCAGGTCGACGAACTGCTCGGCCCGGTCGAGTAATCGACTCACCAGATCAGCTTTCGAGTACGATGGAGAGTCGTCAGGCTCCCACGTAGAGTCTTCTTTGACTGGCTCAATACCGAGGACGATTGGTGCGTGATCCCCAACGAGCGTGATGGTGGCATACTTGTAGCCACGTTTGTACTCGCCGTCGTTCTTGTAGCCGCTGACCATCTTCGGGTAGTCCGGTTTCGCGATGCCTGCTTCTTTGTCTTCCCACGGCCAGACGTGGAACTGCTCGTAGGTGATGTCGATGGCTGCAACGGTCTCCCGTGAGTCGAAGGGATCGTCGCCGCGAATTGAGTTGATGATATTCTTGGTGGCGGCGTTGAACGCCGTCATGATCGCGTCCCGAATCTGGTCGATCTCGGGCATCGAATCATCGTCCTCGAACTCCGCGAACGTGAGCTGGCCGTCGGACTCCTCGGGCGTCGCAATCTTCTTGATTGCTCGCAGGAACGTCGAGTCGCCGCAGGTGAGGTCATCGTCGGTGAGCCAGCCATACTCGGCTTCCGAATGAGCACTGCCGTTGTTCGCGCAGATGCTCGCGAACATATCCAGGATTACCTCGTCGGAGTACGTCTTGTGGGCCGCTCGGTGCGTGTCGAATTCGGGGATGACGTGTTTGCGAGCGAGCGTTAGCGTCTTCTGGACCTTCTCCTTCTTGTACTCGCTCGTGCTCTGTGCCTCCTCCTCAGTATCGGTTGGGATGGACGGCACGAGGCCTTCCGTGAGGACATTATGGTCGAGCGCAGTTTGGCGGATGCCAGCAACCGTGCGATTGAGGACTTCTTGGGTGTCTTCGCTGAATTGTGCGTGCGTGTACGAGAGTTGCTGTTGGGTCGGCGTCTTTTCGAGGTCAGTAATATCGAAGTGGAAGCTCTTGACGAGGCTTGGCTCTCGTCCGAGCCGTTGGGCTAATTCGTTCTGTGAGATGCCGCGAATGCCTTTGAACAGGAGTGTGCGAAACATTTCGTCGGTCTCGAAGTCGACGCGGTTCTGGTCGCGGGCGTCCTCGAGATTGTTGACGGGAACCGAGAGTTGGCGAATGACATCCCAGAGGTGGTCTTCACGCTCACAGAGCGTCTCCGCGTGTACGATGATTGACTCAGCGATAGCCGACGGGTCAGTCGGCATTCCGCCACCTCCCGGGCGAGTTACGACACTGTTGGACGATACGTACCCAGAGACTGGAGTGATACTGTGTCGAGGTAGCTGCTCCGGTAGGGCAAAGAATAGTATAGAGTAGAGTGATAGTTGGGTCGCGCATTAGTGTCGTTAGTCTGCGCTAACCTTACATTGGGAGTTATATCAATAGGTATGCGCGCTGTAATTGGGGAATTGGTTGTAGGCATAATTCGGTACAATCAGAGAATTAGTTTGAATCTTATTTTGGTTGGGTTTATAGTGATGGGTGGTGAACAGGGGGATACGATGGGGTTGGACGACCTTGAGGCGTTTCTTCGGAAGAAGGGCGCAGCAGAACTGCTCACGGAAATTGGGACGGGAACAGCGACGTTTAACGCGCTCGTCGACGCGGTCGCGGTCAGTAACTCGACAGTGTCCGCGCGGCTCTCAGAAGGCGTTGACCGCGAGGTATTCACGGTGCGTCACAGTCCGACCGAGCACGGGACAGAGAAGCAGTATCAACTCACAATTCTTGGGCGGCGCATCTACGATTGGGCAGAGAAGACAGAGTTCGAGCGGAAGGTTCGAGAGTTACGGCGGGTGCGTCATGAGCGAGCGACGGCATTCGAGCAGCTACTTGGACGGATCAATCGGGATATGGAGATACGGAAGATGGTCGCCGACGTCGACCCCTTAGAGGGGAAGGACGTAGAGCTGCCTGACGGTGCATCTCTCGTGCAGAAAGAGCCATCCGAGGAAGCGCTCCGTGAAGCAAAGTTCGAACGGCTGGAAGACTCCCTCGAGCCCATTACGGACGATGGATCTGAAGAGAATAGTGGGTGAAGACAAATTCCGGAACGCTAACTATAGCCCGGGAGGTTAACCCCGAAGGGTTCCTGACTAGGAGACCCGTACGACGTGAGTAAAGCCCAGGAGTGGGTTAATATCTGCCAATTATAGCTGATAGAGGAACGCGATTAAGCGTGTAACAGACACCGGTGGATTTCGAACAGACCATAAAGAAATGTATTTCCCCCAATATGAAGAATAATCACTCCCACTAGATATTCTTGAAGAAGTCACTCAGCCTCCTCAGCCAGATACATTAATGGTATAATGTAAATTACTGATACCAATACTAATTTTACAGAAGGTAGGGGTGAGTCTCTTGCTGTGAGAGGTACTAAGACCAGCCATAGCACCACATATGCAACAGAGGTTCCTATGACGTATTTGAAGAGTTGCTTAGTTTTCCACTCTGTGAATAATACCCAGATGAATGATGGAATTAAGAAAATGAATAGAAGTCCAAGCGCAGATAAGTTGCTGGTGGGATCAAGGCTGTTAACTGCGGCTACTCCTGAAGCAATTATTATGAATGCAGGTAACGCTGTTGCCCCTATTATTACACAACGCTGAAGTTTCGGAATTCTGAGTTTGCTTTTCTTATATGAGGTCCAGAGTAATCCAATCCCAATAGAAGACAAAATAATGCTTGCCGTAACAATCTCTGGACGCGAAAATACCCCAAGAGAAGGAGATAATATCTGCCATGCCACAAATTGAGGAACTAAGCAGATAGCGATCCTCTTTAGAAGGGGTGGGCTAATGCCAGTTTGATGATAACCACGTTTAGATAACCAGTACGAAATGGCTATAATAGTTACAATTGGGGCTATGGCACCTTTCGAACTAAACCCGGCCTGTGAACCACCGGCAAAAGTAATGACAAACGCAGGCCCGATCAACCAAAATATTGTCTTCCAAAAATTCGCCATATGTGTGTCTATTCCCACCCAATATCAACAGAGTCCCATTTTGTAAATCCACTGAAACTACCATCAGTTCTCGCATCGACCCCACCATAATCAAAGGTTCCACCAGACGCAGTTCCTTTCACTTCCATACCTGCATAATATGTTTCGCCGGGAGTGAATTCTTCCCCGTTATCGAGACGAACGGTATTGGTGAACTCCTCATTGTTTCTCCATTCCTCTAATCCAGATCCGCTCTTACTTAGAATGGTCTTTGAGCCAACCTCATTCCTGTTAGAATCTTTTATATATAGTTTGAAGTTAACTGAGGCGCTTGCAAGACCAAGAGCTATAATTGACAGTTTGTATTCTCCTTCGAATGTAATTTCAGGTCTATCGGGTGTTGAAGATGAACTATTTGAAATGTATATCTCAACCTCAGCCGCAGATTGGAAAAAGGCATTCGCAGCACCTGGATACGCGGTCAATGTTCCGAATGCATAATTCCCGTTATTTAATTTTCTATACTGACAACATTCGCCATCTGACATACTATTGTCTTCAATCGGGTACTCGTCATTCCCAAATTGACATTCTTGAATTCCGTTTCGAAGATAGCTTGCTTCAGCAACACTCGTTCCACCGCCTGGCTCGACAGTCTCTGCCCAGCGGCCGTGAGTAGCATCTGCAACGGTCTCATAATCACCCAAGTCAATTACTACTAAAGGGGACCCGGGAGCTGGAGAAATTTCATCGGTTCCCATTCCACCGCCCTGTTTGGCATCTTCGATTCCGAGATCGGCTTTTTCGATTTCTGATTTTTGCTTTGATAGTTTTTGTTTGTCCGTCTCTATTACAATTTCCCCATCTGATTTTTCAGTATATTCCACCTCCTTTGATTCCCCATTTTCAAGGATATATTCTGCGACCGCATAGTTATCCTTGATAGTAGGGAACCTGGCATCTACAACGTCGTGTTCCCATCCCTTTTGCGAAATACTACCAGCCTTAACAAGTCCCAGAGGGCCTGAAGAAAGACCAGCCATTCCAATTCCTGCTAGTACTGCTCTCCTGGAGGTCTGATCATGTTCAGACACAATCCAGTTTGCTTTAGAAGAGGGGTTATAATATAGTTAATTTGTGTTCTCAAACTCTGAAGTCGCTAGTTAATTTATATTTTCGTATCATCAAAAGGTAGTTGTTTCTATCTGCATAGGACTACTCATCTGAAGTGGTTTAATAGGAGTGCTTAACTTGTTTATAATTCGAGATCATAGGCAAATACCAAAAAGAGCCGTTCGAAAGCCGTTGAGAACATAACCAGTTTCTTCCACGACCATCTGTCCCAGGAATAGAAAAGTAAGACCTAACTGTTGCAGGTCGTGACGTTGTTGAGACTGGAAGGCGACAGGTCTTTCGGCGGCAGGCTGAGAACTGCCAAGTCACCAGCGCGCTACTAGGTACCGACAGCGCCCTCGGCGACGAGTTTGATTTCTTCTGTACTGTCGATTCGGCTACTCCGATCTGAATACGCACATCTGTGAGGCGCTCACCTATATTTATCTCTTGAATCATTTCAACAGAGCCAGCTCAATCGGTGTGATTCATATCTCAATTTCATTTTGATTTGTAGGAATCCATCTTCTGAAACTGTGGCTAGGTTGTAGGCACGAAAGATAAATAACGTATGAGTATATGAGTAGTATTCGAATGAAAACTGATATGGTTGATAGCCTTCATCAGCCGGAGTATACTGGCGAGAACAGATGTGAACCGTGTACGGTAGTGAATTTGGTAATTGCAGCGGTGATCAGCTCTCTTATTGCACGCAAATCACGCATTTTCGGGTTGATTGCCGTTCTCATTTCCGTTGGGTTAATCTATCTTCGAGGATATCTGATTCCGGGCACCCCAACGCTGACGAAACAGTATCTTCCGCCGACTGTCCTGCGCTGGTTCGGAAAGGAGCCCACAGAACCAACTAGAGGTGGACTTGGAACTGGTAACAGTGCGGTTGAGTCGCCATCACATAGGGAAAATAGCAGCGATAGATCCATCGCACAACAATCCCCGACAGATGATGGAAGGAATTTAGAACAATATCTAATAGATAAAAATATATTGAAAATTTGTGATGGGGGTAGTGATCTTTGCTTGACTACTAGCTTCAAATCCGATTTAGATACTATTTTAGATGAGTTGGATAAAGAGGAAGTGACAACCGAAAACGTGACGACTGCATTTCAGTTTGATGGAAATAACGAATTTCTCACAGAGGAGTACGATGATGCTGTACTGCTTAGGCGAGGAACAACAATAGTTGGTCAATGGCCCTCAAAGGCAGCGTTGCTTGCTGATGTAGCAATTTCAAAAATACTAGCCGATCGTGATTCCGACTGGAAAGACTTCAATCCGGAGGCTCAAGGGGAAATTCTCAATGGCGTTAGGATATTTCTCGATAGATGCCCGATTTGCAGAAGTGACATTCAGTTCACTGAAGAAACAGTGGAATCGTGCTGTCAGTCGCACGAAGTTATAGCTGCTGTTTGTGAAGATACATCAAAGCGTCTATTTGAGCAGCCTATCAATTGATCAGCTACAATTAATCTCTGTCGCAACGATTCTAAGGTAATTATAGAATCTCCGGATAGAAATTAACGCAAATTTGAGTAATAGAAAGCTTTAACTTTTAGGGAGATAAGTTATAGGTGTAAATGACAGAGAACAAGATAAACCCAGGCGAGATTAATCGTAGAGAGTTACTGAAGAAGGTTGGCGGAGCCGCAGCTACTACAGCAGCTATCTCTGGTAGCGCTTCCGCTAGCAATACGAAATCCAACGGTAGCTTAGAGGATGACGAAGGCAGTGGTGGAACCCAACTGGACGGAAACGTCGTTGAGGAAAAAGAGCTAGATACTGAGAGTGAACGTGTCGAAAAACTCCTTGATAAACCTGCTATCCAAACAGTAGCTGAAACGGTAGAAACTCCGAATGATGAAACAGTAGATAATTTGGATCCCATTGCAGTAACGGAGTATCTTATCAATCTCGGAGACTCTCTAGCTACGGCATTCGAAATCGAAACTGAAATTGGTGATTTGCTGTACGTAGATGGAGCGGATGATGTAAAATACAAGATTGAAAATTCAGAAGTAATCAAGAAAAAAGTGCCAAAGGTGTGGGATGAATTCAAAGACACCACACAGGGACTTCCGAGTGGAACTTCCGTAACCATACTTGCAAACGACTCCACAACTGAAATCGTTCGGTCTATATCCGATACTGAGGTCGAGAAAATAAAGGATGCAATCAACTATACAGGAAATCAGTTCAACGCAAGCTATAGCATCGATCTTGAAGGGTTCTATGTTCGGGTCGTAGATGGAGAAACGGTCAGAAGATTGAAGGTAGCTGCCGATGATGAAAAAATTTCTTCTGAAACGGTTGAGTTCATTATCACACCACAGGACAACGATTGTGGATGTCTTCCGTGTATAGAGGCGGTAGCTTCAAAAGCAGGGTGTTATATTGGTTGTTTCAGTGCTGGCGGCGTTACCGGTGGTGCAGCCTGCATTATTTGCATCTCACTTAGCTCATTTTCACTTAGAAACTGTGATGGGTGTAATCCTCCTTGCTGTCTAAACTGTTGTAATTTCAGTTGTGCTCCCAGCCTGTAGGTCTTGCCTTAACCTAGTGAGTATCTCATATTGAAAATTCAAACGAGTAATATAGTGTTCATTCAGGGGGATCGACACGTATAAGCATCTTCGCATAGTTTATATGTGTATGAATAAAGAGCGTATCTTAACGTGCTCTTTCGTCTATGTTGGGCTTTTATTCCTATTACAATTTTCGCTGTTATATGAATTCCAACTAAATTTAGATAGTCTAACTCAATTTATATTGGGGGTTTCATTCTTATCATTTGGAGTTATTAGATGGCGCTCTAGGGATACAGAGAACTCTGACTCAAGAGATTCTGAATTAGTGGTGTATTTGATGGTTCTCGTCTCAATTATACTATCTGCAATATTTATCATGCGATTATTCTAAAATTCGGGCCCTCCTTCCGTTGTCCCAGGATTCTATTCCAATACCAAACTGACGATATTTTCTGTATCTACCACCGACGGCTTGAACCTATAACAGTTCGAGGATACCGATACATCCATTTCTGATACTCCGTACAGGAAGACAAGATCCATCGGTTGCTCGTCCGTGATCGGTTAAAGAGCAATTGATAGTGACTGCTATGAGTATATTCTGCCAACCGCGCCGTTTTGCACCGTTCAGTCGGTGATACGCATGAACTCTTTCAGCGGAGCGGTAAAGAGTCACAGCAATCACTATGAGAGGTAATTAATCTCTACGTCCCGGTTTCACCTCCGTCGGCACGAACTCTGACTGCAGCAGCCGGGCATCTATTATCATGGGGCCTTGTTTAGATGCCATAGAGATCAGCTTCTCCGGTGAATTAATTGACCTCTAACTCAGACCCGAACAGTGTGCCCTCTCGTCTTTCGCGCTTCACAGATCGCCTCGTAACGTTGGCGAAACGTGCTGTCTCTGGCGATCCTTCACCACCGGTCAAGAAGGGTGACGGCGGCTACGCTGACTGGGTCATTGTCGTAATCCACGGTCTCCGAGAATATCTTGACCTTCCATATCGACGGCTCCTCGATGTTCTTCACGAGATGAAGGGGATCGTCAAGAAACTGGATCTTGAACCGAGTGACCTGCCGGACTTTACGACTGTCTGCGTACGGAAGCAGCAGCTCCCGATGGCAGTCTGGCGAACCCCCCTGCGACTCTCCGCTGATCTCCACGATACCGGAGACGTGCAGGCTATCGATGCAACTGGATTTGACCGTCATTCGGCTAGCCGTCACTACGCAGATCGGGCGGACTACACCTTCAAATCGGTCAAGACGACAGCGTTGGTAGACTGCGAAACCAGTACCGTCTTGGATATTCACTGTTCAATGAAGCAGCCACACGACACCCACGTCGGGCGACAGGTACTCACGCGGAATCTCAACCAATTACAGACCATTACCGCTGATAAGGGGTATGACTGGGATGATCTGCGTGAAGAACTTCGGGAGGGTGACGTTCGGCCAGTAATCAAACCCCGGGAGTTCTATCCGCTTGATCTGGCGCACAACGCTCGCCACGACGATGACATCTATCACCGTCGGTCAGTTGTTGAGGCCGTCTTCTTTGCGCTTAAGCAGCGATACGGTGACACGCTCCGAGCACGGACGTGGTTCGGACAGTTCCGTGAGCTCGTTTTGAAAGCGACTGTGAGAAATGTCGAACTTGCTCTCTAACAACGGTCAATACAATTGGCACCCACTATGCTCTGATACACTGCTTGACAAACCAATCGTTAGGGGTTTGAGAATTGTTGAAAGGCCGATTTAACTGTTGATATTATAATTCTACTGGACGTTCAAATAACAAGGATTGATCCGATAGCGAATACAGCAAGAGACAGTATGGATGTAATTATAAGTGCATCAACGGGGAGATCGCGTTCAACCGTCAAGTAGAGATCAATTCCGACGAGACCGGGTGCTCCACCCATCAAAACCAACGCACCACAGCCAAGTAGCCATGCAGTAGTGTTCTCACCGCTTGAAGCGGTCATACTGTCTTTGGCGTGCCACAGCCAGTAGCTGAGAAGAGCGAGGACTATCACAGCGATAACGCCCACAAGGAGGGCGGTGAAAGGACTGTCAAGAGAGGGCATATTGCGACATATTGGGAACGCTCTTGATGCGATGAAAGCCTGCTAAGTCCCCAGCGCATGGAGTAAGAATGGGGTGGCAAAGGCCGATGGTTCACAAGCGTTCACAAACGCGTGCTCTTGATTGGCCGACGTGCCAAGGAAGCCGCATCATGGGAGGCCGCCCGGCTGTCTCGGAAGACAGCCGGGCGGCGAGCCCGAATAGGTGTGTCTCTACTCCATGCACCACCACTCCAGAGGCAACAATGCACTACCTCGGAATCGACGTCCACAAAGACGAATCGCACGTTGCTGTCTTGGACGATGATGGCGAGGTTACTGAAGAGATTCGCGTCGAGAACGCGAATCTCGACGATGTCGCTCAACAGTATGCAGGATCGCAAGCAGCTATCGAAGCAACCAGCAACTACTACACGATCTACGACACACTCGACGAGGACCTTGATGTGGTTGTCGCCGATCCGCAGCAAACCAAAGCGATCGGGATCGCGGAGGTGAAAAACGACCGGCTCGACGCCAAGTTGCTCGCGCAACTTCGCCGAGCCGGCATGATAGCTCAGAGTTACGTTCCTTCGGAAGAACTGCGGGAGCGCCGCGCACTCGTGCGCGGCCGGAAGACGTTAGTTGAGAAGCGCACGGACTTCAAGAACGAGATCCATTCGCTGCTCGACAAGCACGGTATCTCCTACGATTGGGATCCGTTTAGCGAAGAAGGACGAGAGATCCTCGCCGGCGAGGATCTCTCGCTAGGCGTCGTCGGTCAGCAGTTGTTGGACTCGTTTCTGTCGGTGATCGATGAACTCACCGAACAGATTGACGCACTCGAAGAGCTGATTGAAGAAACAGCTGCGTCTCTGGAGGAGACGCAGCTGTTGATGACAATCCCGGGCGTGAGTTTCTACTCATCGTTGCTCATCACCGCTGAAATCGGCGAGATAGAGCGCTTTGACGAGGCGAACGAGGTGGTGAGTTACGCTGGGCTGGACCCTGTCGTCCGCGAGTCAGGCGACTCGCGGACTGAGGGTGGAATCTCGAAACGAGGAAGCGGTGATTTACGATGGATTCTCGTTCAGTGCGTTCAGACGGCGGTGCATCGGTGTAACGATCCGTATCTTGGCCGGTTCTACGCTCGGTTGAAACGACGGAAGAATCACCAGATAGCGATCGTCGCAACCGCTCGCAAACTGCTGGTGTCGATCTTCCATATGCTCGACCGGAAGGAGGTGTATGACCCACCAGGAGTGAGTAGCTGAGGCCCGCCAGTGGGCGGGCCACAGCGGTCTCATGCAGGCAGCGTGAGCCACAGCTTCCGCAGTTCACGAATCCCCCGCCTGCCGGCTGATCGAACAGCTGTCGCTGTTCCGTCGTGTGGTTGTCGCGGATACCTACGGGAGGCCTTGATCTCGCCGTAACATCTACTATCGTGGACGTGGTTTGTGGAGGT
Organism: Halobacterium sp. GSL-19; assembly: GCF_016917855.1. Lineage (NCBI taxonomy): Archaea > Methanobacteriati > Methanobacteriota > Halobacteria > Halobacteriales > Halobacteriaceae > Halobacterium > Halobacterium sp. GSL-19. Next base: position 1,700,986 of record NZ_CP070377.1, on the reverse strand, counting down.
AGCAGGCTTTCATAGGTGTGAAGCAGATTGTTGGTGAAAACTCGCTAGTTCAGGTTAGTTCCAAGAAGCCACGATTCAGCCGGGTGTAGGGCCGTTCTGGAGAGGTAGTTCAAGTGATTCTGATTTGCAAAATCGCAAGACAGGTCGCCACCAACAATGTTCTACCCAAGAGGTTCGACCACTGAGGTTGTCACCTCTCCTAAAGAGCTGAGTAGCTCGACATCGGTAAGAAGTATTGGTTATTTGGTGGTTTGTAGAAATCCAAACGCCGAATCTCTGGCCCCTTCCGTTGGACCGTTCTGTATCGTAGAAATTGGTTTATGGCTCGCCGTTGGTCGCAGTCGCGTTCGCCATGCTCGACTGGGAGCCAGTCCCCACGTGGGTGGCTCCAACCCGATACTTGCGTCTTGCCGACCGGTGGCTCGGGTGCACCCCGAGCGTCGCTGGCCTGATCGCAGCATCACTCGGACGCCGGGCGCACCTGTGCTGGCGGGCTGCGATCCCCTCGGTTGGACTCCTGACCGCGCACGGTTGCCATCGTAGTCACCGTGCCATCCCGGCCCGCCACTACAATAAAGCACATACTGCAATACAGAACTCACGTGGCACAGTTGTTCACGAGTTCGACGATCGGGATCCCGAGGGATAGCAGTTCAGTCACACGGCACCAAACAGCCGGCCCCCCGCAAAGAGAGGTCTCGTGGCGGCGGCCGCCCGCCTTGCGCTGGCCGTCCACAGCGGCCGCCAGCACATGGTTAATATAACTACACAACGTACAGACACAGATGACCACGCTGGACGCCGGTGCAGCCAGCCCGGTTCACGTGCTGTACGTGAACGACGACGACGACTTCGCTGAACTCACTCGCAGGAAGCTCCAGAGCGCGCCGGCATCGTTCACCGTCACCACGGTGGGGACCGCAGCCGATGCACTCGCCCGGCTCGACGAATCGGCAATCGACTGCGTCGTCACGTCGTACTCGCTGCCGGACACCACGGGGATCGACCTCCTCGAACGGATTCACGACACCGACCACGATCCGCCAACGATCCTGTTCACTGGCCGGGGCAGCGAACGGATCGCAAGCGAGGCGACGCGCGCGGGCGTCTCCGACTACCTCCCGATTCATGCCGGCCAGCGCAGCTTCGAGTTGCTCGCGCGCCGCGTCCGGACGCTCGCCGAGGCAGCCCGCAAGGAGACGGTCGCCGAGGAGATGTCGGACCGGTTCCGACGGACGCTCGAACGCTCCACGGACGCCGTCTACGCCGTCGACGAGGACTGGCGCATCGAATACATGAACGAGACGATGGCCGACCGCATCGACCGTGATCGTGACGCCGTGGTCGGCACCGTACTCTGGGAGGAGTTCCCCTCGCTGGTCGGGACGCCCCTGGAAGAACAGTACCGCACGGCGATGGAAACCGGCGAGTCGGTGTCGTCCGAACAGCGCCTCGGCGCGCCCTTCGACTACTGGGTCGACGTTCGGGCGTTCCCCGACGACGACGGGTTGACCGTGTTCTCCCAGGAGATCACCGACGAGCGCGAGCAGGCCCTGGCGCTGGAGCGCAGCGAGACGATCCTCCGCCACATCCACGATGTCGTGTTCGTCGTCGACGACGCGGGCGTCGTTGAGTTCGCCAACGCCGCCGCACAGCGCGTGATCGGCGGCACACAGTCCGCGCCGCTGGTCGGTCACCACCTGCCGACGATCATCGAGGACCGCGGCAGCACCGCCGACGCAACGAGCGTTTCGGACGCGATCGACTCGACGCTGGCGGAACTCGAAAGCGACGGCGGCACCGCCGGCTTCTACGATGTCAACCTGCCCATCGACTTCGACGCCGGCAACGACACCCGCACGCTCGACGTTCGGTTCACGCCGTTCCGGACTGCGGCCGACCGCCAGGTCCTGGTTGTCGGGCGAGACATCACCGAGCAAAGCGACGTGCGGCGACACCTCGAACGCGAACGGGACGCACTCCGGGAGATCCAGCGCGTCGTGGCTGAGACGGAGCTGTCCGTCGACGAACGCCTCGAAGCGCTGCTGGCGGTGGGGTGTCAGGCGTTGGGCCTGGAGATCGGGATCGTGTCCCACATCCACGGCGAGCAGTACACCGTCAAAGCCGCACACACGTCCGGCGTCGACATCGCGCCCGGCGACGAGTTCGATCTGGCGACGACGTACTGTGAATCAGTCGTCGGCAGTGACACCGTCTGTTCGTTCAGTGACGCCACCGCCGACGGGCGCGAGACCCATCCCGCCTACGAGGAGCTCGGCCTCCAGTCGTACGTCGGCGCGCCGCTGATCGTGGACGGCGACCGCTACGGGACGATCAACTTCTCCAGTCCGGCCACGCGGGTCGCCGACTTCGACGCGATCGAGGAGACGCTCGTCGAGTTGCTGGCGGAACTCGTCAGCGCGGAACTCTCCCGGGGCCGCGACCGCGCGGAACTCCAGCGTCGCCAGTTCCTCTTCGAGCGCATCCAGGAGACCGCCAACGTCGGTGTGTTCGAGTACGCCCCGTCGACGGGGTCGCTCGAGTGGTCCGACGGCGTCCGCCGGATCCACGGCGTCGATCCGGGGTACGAGCCGTCGTTCGACGACGCGATCGACGCCTACCATCCCGACGACCGGGAGACGATCGCAGCGGCCGTCGACCGCGCGCTCGACGAGGGGGAGCCGTACGACCTCGATCTCCGGATCGTGCGCCCGGACGGCGTGGTGCGTGACGTCCGCGCGTGGGGCGAGCGCGTCGACAGCCCACAGCATGGCGCTCGGACGCTGCGGGGAGTGATTCAGGACATCACCGGGCGGAAGTCCCGGGAGCGCGAGCACAAAGCGCTCGCCGAGGAGTACGAGGCGCTCCTGGAGACGTCCGGTGACGCGATCTTCCTGCTCGACGTCGACACCACCGGCGACGAGCCCCGCTTCGAGTTCGCGCGGCTCAGTCCCGGCTACGAGGCCCAAACCGGCTTGGAGACGGCGGCGGTCAAAGGGAAGACGCCGCGGGAGGTCTTCGGCGACGAACAGGGCAGCGAGGTCGCCGCGAACTACCGCCGCTGTGTCGACGAGGGCGCCCCGATCTCGTACCGCGAGGAGTTGGATGTCGGCCCGGACGCCCGGTTCTGGGACACGGGGTTGGCACCGGTGGTCGTCGACGGCGAGATCGTTCGCATCGTCGGCATCGCGCGCAACGTCACCGACCAGGTCGAGCGCGAGCGCAGCCTCGAAGCAACCAACCAGCGCCTGGAGTCGCTCATCGAGGCAACCCCGCTTGCGGTGATGGAGATCGACCCGGACGGCACGGTCACGCGCTGGAACGACGAGGCCGAGTCGATGTTCGGGTGGACCCGCGAGGAGGTGGTCGGCGAGTTCAATCCGGTCGTTCCGGACAGCCAGCGCGACGAGTTCGAGGACCACCGCCAGCGCGTCCTGGGCGGCGAGCGGATCCGCGGGATGGAGCTGCGCCGCCGGACGAAGTCGGGTGGCGACCTGGATGTGCTCCTGTCCGCCGCGCCGGTCCCGGGCGCCGACGGGGAGACGACCAGCCTCCTCGCCGTGCTTGAGGACATCACTCCCCAGAAGCAACTGGAGGCGAAGCTGCGCGCCCTCCAGGAGACCGCGCGGCGGCTCACGAGCGCGCAGTCGAGCGCGGCGGTGGGTGAGATCGCCGTCGAGGTGGCGGCCGACGTGCTCGGGTACGACCTCACCGCCGTCTGGGAGCACGACGAGCAGTCGGCGTCGTTGGTGCCGCTCGCCGCGACGGGCGCCACGCGGGAGGCGTTCGACGACATCCCGACCCTGCAGTCCGGCGACAGCCTCGCGTGGGACGCCTTCGAGTCCGCGGAGCTGCACGTGTACGACGACCTCGAACACCAGTCCGATCTGGTGGCGTCGGGGACCCCCCTGGAAAGCGGCCTGTTCGTGCCCCTCGGCGGGTTCGGTGTCCTCGGTGTGGGGGCGACCGCCGGGCAGACGTTCTCGGACACCGACGTTGATCTGTTCCGGATCCTGGGGTCGACCGTGGCAGCGGCGCTCGCTCGCGCGACCCGGGAGACCGAACTGCAGCGACAAAACGAGCGCCTCGATCAGTTCGCGAGCGTCGTCGCCCACGACCTCCGGAACCCCCTCTCGGTCGCCACAGGGTTCCTGGATATCGTCGCGGACACCGGGGAGTTGGAGTACCTCGACCGGATCGAGTCCGCCCACGACCGCATGGCGCGGCTCATCGACGACCTGCTCACGCTGGCCAGCGGCGAGTCGACGGTCACCGACGCCGAGTGCGTCGACTTGCACGCAGTGACGACCGAGTCGTGGGGCTACGTCGACACGGCCGAGGCGACGCTGTGCGTCCGCGACGACCTCCGCACTGTGTCCGGCGACGGCAGCCGACTGACCCAACTGTTCGAGAACGTGTTCCGGAACGCCGTCGAACACGGGGGTGCTGCTGTCACGGTGACGGTCGGCCAGCTCGCCGACCGCGAGGGGTTTTACGTCGCCGACGACGGCGACGGGATCCCCGAAGACGAGCGCGGCGACGTGCTCGATCACGGCGTCACCTCAAGCGACGCCGGCACCGGGTTCGGGCTGTCGATCGTCGAGGACATCGCCAAAGCCCACGGTTGGGCGGTCGTCGTGACGGCGGGCGCGGACGGCGGCGCGCGCTTCGAGTTCGAGACCGATCCCTGACCGCGGTGCTAGTCGCCGCCGCGCTGGGCGGCGAGCACGCCGCTGGCGGCGTCCAGGAACGCCCGCTCGTTGCCCGCCGGCACGGTTGCACCCGCGGCGGCCTCGTGGCCGCCCCCGTCGCCGCCGGCCGCAGCCGCGGCCTCTCGAACGACCACCGCGAGATCCACGCCGGCGTCGACGACCCTGGCGGTGGCGCGCGCCGACACCTTCACCGCGGGCTCGTCGTCCTTGGCCGCGAACGCGACGATGGGGCGGTCGTTCTCGGTTTCGTCGCCGCTCAGCGCCATCCCAGCGACGATGCCCACGATGGTCTCCCGGATGCGGTCGTCGGCGTGGAACCACTGGAGGTCGTCCTCGACGGTGACGCCCTCCCGTGTCACCCACGACACGCCCTCGGAGAGCGTTTGCCGGTGTTCCTCGCGGAGCGACCGCGCGCGCTCAAGCGCGTCACCGCGGTCCCCCATGCAGACCGCGAGCCCGACGTCGGCGCGCTCGTAGCGCGCCGTCGCGTTCAGCAGCGTGGCGAACTCGCTTGCGTCCCGCAGCGCGGTGCCGGGCTCCTCGTCGGTGAGCGTGTACGTCGTGCCCACGAGGGTCGTCACTTCGGCGCTGGGAACGCCGGTCCGGACGGCGCGCTTGACGAGCGCGCTGACGACGGTTCGGCGCTCGTCGTGGTCCAGTGACGCCCACGTCCGCCAGTCGCCGCCGTCGTGGAGGTCGACATCGAGGGCGTCGAGGAACCGGATCGCGCCCTGGTGGTCGTTCGTGATGCCCGGGATGTACAGCTCGCTTGCGTACTCCAGGAGCCTCGGCAGCGGCCGCGTCTGCGTGCCGTACAGCGCGAGCCCGGTGGCGGTGTCCAGCACGCCCGCCTCGACGCCGTCGGCCGCGACGCGGGTGTTCGCGCCGACGAGTTCGCCGTCGACGGTTTGGCGGTCGCCGACCGCGCCGACGACAGCCAGCGCCGCCAGATCCGTGGCGTCCGTTCCGAGCAGCGCCCGCGCGAGCACGTAGGTCGCGCCCGCACCGGACAGCTCGGTGCCGCCGTCGACGCCCTCCAGCAGCGGGTTGAGGTGGCAGTCGGTGGCGGCGTTCTCGGCGGGCTGGTGGTGGTCGGCGATCACCGGCGTGAACTCGCCCGCCCGCTCGTGGGCGGTGATCGCGTCCAGTTGCCCGCTGCCGAAGTCGGTGAACAGCACCGTTCCGTGGTCAGCGCCCGCGATGTCGGCGATTTCCTCGTCGTCGAGTTGCTTCGAGAACACGACCTCGTGGGGGATGGCCGCACGCTCCAGGGCCGTCGACGCGATGCCCGCGCTCGTCAGGCCGTCGGCGTCGATGTGCGACGCCACGAGGACGCTGTCGGCGTCCCGCAGGGCGTCCGCGCAGGCCGCTGCGCGCTCGGCCAGCGCCGGCACGGGGGGGCCGTCGGTGTCCATCACCCCCGGATAGCGCGCACTCGCGTAAAAACGTCCGCCTACGCGTCCTCGATGGTGGCCCGCGCCAGCGCCTCGAAGCCAGCGTCGTCGGGCACCACGTCGACGCTGATGCCGTGGTCGGCGGCCGTCTCGGCCGTCGGCGGCCCGATGGCACCCACCGTGGCGTCGGCGAGCCCCTCGCGGGCGGCCGACTCGATGCCGCGCTCGCGGGCGGCCGCCAGCCAGTGCTCGACCGTCAGCGAGGACGTGAACAGCGCCGCGTCGAGGTCGCCGGCGGCGGCGAGTTCCGTGGAGTCACCCGCGCCTGCCGGGCGCGTGAGCGCGTACAGCACCGTTTCGTGGACGTACGCGCCGGCCTCGGCTAGCCCGTCAGTGAGCACCGCCGAGCCGTGGTCCGAGCGCGCCACCTCGACGCGCGCGCCGTCGATGTCGCCGTCCAACGCGGCGACGAGCCCGGCGCTGGTGTACTCCTCGGGGACCACGTCGACCGTCCAGCCCGCCTCGCGGCAGGCGTCGGCGGTCGCCGGCCCGATGGCTGCCAGCCGCCCGCTTCCCGGCGTCCACCCGCTGTCGGCGGCGAGTTCGACGCCGGTCTTGCTCGTGACGACGACGACAGCGCCGTCCCCGCGGGGGACAGCCCCGGTCGGGTCGACGGCCAGCATCGGGTCCGGAACCGGCACAGCGCCCAGGTCGTCGAGCAGCGCGACGGCGTCCGCGATGCGGTCGTCGTCGGGCCGGAACACCGCGGCGTTCACGGCTCGCCCTCCACCCCGTCCCAGAGGCCAGCGACGCCGCCGATGACGGTGATCGCGGGCGGCGAAATCCCCGCCTCGTCGCGGGCCGCGACGATCGTGGCCAGGGTGCCCGTGGCGACCTGCTGGCCGGGCCGCGTTCCCTTCTCGACGAGCGCAACCGGCGTCTCGGGGTCCATCCCCGCGTCCCGGAGCGCGGCGGTGTACTCCGGCAGCTTCCCGACGCCCATCAACACGACGATGGTGCCGCCGGTGTCGGCCAGCGCCCCCCAGTCGACGGCGGATTCGTCCTTGCCGGGGTCCTCGTGGCCGGTGACGAACGACACCGAGGAGGCGTGGTCGCGGTGCGTGACCGGGATGTCGGCCGCCGCCGGCGCGGCAACCGGCGACGTGACGCCCGGCACGACCTCGAAGTCGACGCCGTGCTCGGCGAGGTACAGCATCTCCTCGCCGCCCCGCCCGAACACGAACGGGTCGCCGCCCTTCAGCCGCACCACGTCGTTGCCGTCCTCGGCGAGCTCGACGAGTCGCGCGTTCGTCTCCGACTGGGGGGTGCGCTCGCCGCCCGCGCGCTTCCCGACGTCCTCGCGTTTCCCCTCGGGGATCGACGACAGGATCTCCGGACCGGGGAGCTTGTCGTGTAACACCACGTCGGCCGCCTCCAGCAGCCGCGTCGCCTTCACCGTCAGCAGCTCCGGATCACCGGGGCCGCTCCCCACGAGGTAGACTGTGCCGGTCATTTCAGGCCTCCGTGCGCGCGTCCTCGATGAGGTCCGCGGCACCCCGATCGCGCAGGTCGGCGGCGAGTTCGCGGGCGTCCGTCGCGTACTGCTCGGCGTCCAGCTCGCGGGTCTCCCCGACCTGCTCGCTGCCGTCCTGGCTGAACACCTGCACGGCCGTCCGGATGGTGTCACCCTGCACGAGGGCGTGCACGCCGATGGGCGCGATGCAGCCGCCGCCAAGCTCCTCGAGCACGACGCGCTCGGCGGTCACTTCCACGCGCGTCCGGACGTGTTCGAGGGCGTCCCGGAGCGTGTCGACCACGTCGCTGTCCCGGCGCGCGGTCACACAGAGCGCCCCCTGCCCGGTCGCCGGCACGTGCGTGCCCGTCGACAGCTCCTCGATGCCGACGTGGTGCAGCAAGCCGGTGCGCTCCAAGCCCACGCGCGCCATCACCAGCGCGTCGTACTCGGTGTCCGGGTCGCGCTCCATCGCGGACTGCTGGAGCGGCGTCAGCGAGTCGAACCACTCCGTGACCGACTGCTCGAACTCGCTGCTCGACGCGGTGTCGTCACCGTCGTCGGCCGCCCCTTCCTCGCCGTCCTCGGTGTCGAGGTTCTCGACGCCCGCCTCGATGTCGGCGGTGTAGTCGCCGCGGCGCTGTTCGCGGGCGTCCCGGGATTGGGCTTCCTTCTCGGCCTCGGTGCGGCGCTCGTGCTCGCGGTGCAGCGCCGGCGCGAGCAGCTTCTCCACGCGCGTGCCGACGTTCCCGCGGATGGGCTCGACGTCGAGGCCGGGCCGGTGGGCCTGCACTTGCGCGCCCCGCCGCAGGCTCGCGGTGCCGACGACACTGCCGGGCGGCAGGTCTTCGAGATCGGTGCCGTCCGGGGTGACGAGCACGTCCGCGGGGTTCTCGCGGTGGGGCACCGCGGCCACAACGAGGTCCTCGGGAACCTCGGTCGGCACGTCTTTCATCGAGTGCACGGCGGCGTCGACGGTGCCCTCCATGACCTCCTGGTCGAGCGCGCGCACGAACGCGCCGGTCTTCCCGAGGTCGCTGATGAGCGCGTCGGTCACGCGGTCGCCCTCCGTCTCCACTTCAACGAGTTCGACGTCGTGGCGGCGGTCCTCGAGGGTGTCGACGACCTCGCCGGCCTGCCGGAGCGCGAGGTCAGACCCCCGTGTCGCGAGTCGAATCTGCTGGCTGCTCATGTCTCAGCCTCCGCGCTCCCGATTGAAACCCTCTGCGTTCCGCTGCGGCGGCGTTCCTACACGCGCTCGTTCTCCCGGAACTCCGCGCGCCACTCCCGGAACCCCGACGGCATCACCACCACTCCGCGGCGGGCGCGCACGTACAGGATGGCGAGCGCGGTCCCACCAACCACCGCAGCACCGAGCAACACGCCGCCCCGCGGTGACCCGCTCCTCAGCGACGGCCCGCGGAACAGCGCCACCAGCCCGAACACCAACACCACATCGACGGCGGTCGCCAGCAGCGGTGCGGTCGCCAGCAGCGGCGTGGTTCGCGCCATCCCCAGCAGCGTCGCGTCCGTCGCGTTCCGGATCGCCCGCGTGTCCAGGTACGCCGCGATCGGGAACGCCAGGTAGACTCCGACCGCCGGCACGCCGAACGCGACCGCCGGCAGGTAGACGGCTGCCTCCACCGAGGCGTACGCCTCCGGCACCACCACGATGATGCCAACCATCCAGGCCGCGGCCACGACCCAGAGCGCCACCACCAGCGGGAGGGCACCGATCCAGTACCACGACCGGGAGCGCACGCGATGCTCGCTCATGGTCGGCCTATGGACTCGTGCCTCTTATATAGGTAGTACACGGCGAGCGCCACTTGCAGCGGCTGCACCACGACCCCCACGAGGCCGACCAGGCCGTAGCTCGCGGGGTCGGGTTGCCAGTCGCCGCGCACGGCCGCGACCGCCTCGGCGTCGCGGAAGACGGCGACCGGGAACACCAGCGAGACGATCATCCCGACGAACGCAAGCAGCACCGCGACCACGACGAGTGCGAGGCTGACGACGCCGAACCCGGCGCTGACGCGTACGGCCGGCCCGCCGGCAACCACGCCCGTGACCAGAAGCACTCCCACCACGGCCGCGAACGCGACCCCGACGGCGGAACCCACCACCCAGTAGGCGGGCACCGCCGCCACCCAGTACCACCACTCCGAGTCCACTCCGTCGGGCTGTTCGCCGATCTCTCGGGCGTGATCCGGGCCGCCGCCGCCCGGCGTGACCGGGTCGCTTCGGCGGCCGCCACTGCCGTCCGCATCGTCGCCGCGGTCGGACACCATGCCGGGGCGTTCGACGTGCTGTGAGAAAAACCCCCGCCGCAGACCGCCTCAGAGCGCGTTCCGGTACGCCTCGATGGTCTCGTCGACGTCCGCCTCGGTGTGGCCGTACGAGACGAACTGTGATTCGAACTGGTTCTGGGAGAGCAACACGCCGGCGTCCAGCAGCTGCGGACGGAACACGCGGTTCCAGCGCTGGACGGCGGCGTCGCCGACGTCGGCCCCGGTTTTCGGGCAGGCGGCGTGGCGCTCACAGTCGGGGTCCTGGCGGCAGCCGTCGGTGCACGCGCCCGACTGCGCGTCGCCATCGCGCGTGAACACCACTTTGAACATACTATCACGGCCCACGACAGTGTACGCGGGCGCGTGTTCGGCGACCACCGCTGCCAACCCCTCGCGGAGCCGCCCCCCGAGGCGGTTCACGTGCTCGTAGACGTCGTTTTCGGCGGCGTACTGGAGCGTCTCCAGGCCGGCCGCCATCGTCACCGGATGCCCGGAGAACGTCCCCGCCTGGAACACGTCGCCGGTCGGCGTGAACTCCTCCATGACGTCCGTGCGGCCGCCGATCGCGCCGACCGGGAAGCCGCCGCCGATGATCTTCCCGAACGTCGTGACGTCCGGGGTGATGTCGAATTCGGACTGCGCGCAGCCCAGTCCGCCGACCCGGAAGCCCGTGATGACCTCGTCCCAGATCAGCAGCGCGCCGTGGTCGTGGGTGAGGTCCCGCAGCGTCTCGTGGTAGCCCGCGACCGGCTCGACGATGCCCTTGTTCGCCAGGATCGGCTCGACGAGCACGGCGGCGATGTCGTCGCCGTGGGTCTCGAACACCTCGGTGACAGCGTCGGCGTCGTTGAACGGCACCGGGATGGTGTGCTGGGCGAACGCCGGCGGGATGCCCGCGGAGGAGGGGCCACGGTGGTCGGCGTCGCCCTCCACGAGCGTGGACTCCTGTGCGCCGTGGTAGCCGCCCTGCATCACGACGATCTTGTTCCGGCCGGTGTAGCCGCGGGCGAGCCGCACGGCCGACACCGTCGCCTCGGTGCCGGAGTTCACGAAGCGCAGCAGCTCCACGCTGGGGACGTGGCGCGCCACGAACTCGGCGTGCTCGACTTCGATCTCGGTCGGTGTGCCGAACAGCGGGCCGTCGCTGGCGCGGCGCTGGATCGCGGCCGTGACCGGCTGGGGGAGGTCGTGGCCCAACAGCAGCGGGCCAAGCCCCATCACCCAGTCGATATACCGGTTGCCGTCGGCGTCGATGACGTGGCCGCCGTCCCCGGACTGCACGAACGTCGGGTACGGCTGTGGCGCGGCTCGCACGGTGGAGTTTACGCCGCCGACGAGCACGTCGAGCGACCGGTCGTAGAGCTCCCGGGACGTCTCGCGGTTCATGCCCTCGGGTTGGGTCGGTCCCCGAAAATAGGTGTCGGGTTCGGCGCTCGATCCGGCGGCGACCACCGTTCTCGCAGGCGAACGCACCGGCGCGTTCACTCCCTCGGGCGCGCCGTGGTGTCGCCGGCCAGCAGCAGGCCGACCGCGTCGTTGAGGGCGTGGACGGCCATCACGACCGGGAGGCTGTGCGTCCAGAGGTAGAGCGCGAGCAACACGACGGTCGGTTGGGCCATCTGGACGGCGGCGGCCCGCGACCAGTGCTCGCCGACGTGGGCGGCGAGGAACGCCACGAGGGAGACGGCGGCCGCGAGCAGCGGGCTCCCGGTGAGCGCGGTCACGCGCTCGACGGCGTACCCCCGATAGGGGACTTCCTCAGTGACACCGGCCGTCCCGGCGACGACCAGTCGCTCGGCCACCGAGCGGTCCGTGAACGCCGCCATCCCGTCCCGCATCGCGTCCGCCGTGCCCAGCGCCTCCCACAGCGGCGAGAACAGGAGTGCGCTGCCGAGCATCGCGGCGAGGCCGACGGCGGTGTGGTACGCGAACGGCAGCGGGCCGGCGACCGTCCAGCCGATGGACGAGAGCGGCCGTCCCTCGACGGCGAGGACGTAGCCGGCGACGGCGGCCGGCACTAGCCACTTCCAGACGTGCGGTTCGAGGCCGTCGCTCGGCCCCCCGAGCCGGTCCTGCAGTCGGGACACCGCCTCGAAGCCGCCGAACGAGAGCGCGAGGCCGCCGAGGACGACCACCCAGTCCATCCGCCGTCAGAGGGTCTCGGCCACGTCCTCGGCGAAGTACGTGATGATGAGGTCCGCGCCCGCGCGCTTGATCGACAGCAGGCTCTCGTGGGCGACCGATTCGAGGTCCAGCCAGCCCTTCTCGGCGGCGGCGTGCAACATCGCGTACTCCCCGGAGACGTTGTACGCCGCGACCGGGCGGTCGAACTCGCGGCGCACGTCGCTCACCACGTCGAGGTACGGCAACGCGGGCTTGACCATCAGCACGTCCGCGCCCTGCTCGACGTCCAGGGCGACCTCGCGGCTGGCCTCCCGCCGGTTGGCGGGGTCCATCTGGTAGTGGCGGCGGTCACCGAACGACGGCGCACCGTCGGCGGCGTCCCGGAACGGCCCGTAGAACGCCGACTCGTATTTCGCGGCGTAGCTCATGATCGGCACGTCGCTGAACCCCGCGTCGTCGAGGGCGGTCCGGATGGCGTCCACCATGCCGTCGGTCATCGCCGACGGCGCAATCATCTCCGCGCCCGCCTCGGCGTGCGACACCGCCGTTTCCGCGAGCAGCGACAGCGTCTCGTCGTTTTTGACCGTGAGCGTGGGGTCGGTGTCGGCGTCCGCCTCGACGACCCCGCAGTGGCCGTGGCTGGTGTACTCACACAGACAGACGTCGGTGATGACGTAGGCGTCGGTCTCGCTGGTGATGCGCCGCGTCGCCTCCTGCACGATGCCGTCGTCGGCGTACGCCCGGCTCCCGGTGTCGTCTTTGGACGCCGGGATGCCGAACAGCACGATGGCCTCGACGCCGGTGTCGAGGATCTCCCGGGTCCGGTCGACGGCGTCGGCAAGCGGGACGCGCTCCTGGCCGGGCATCGACGGGATCGGGGTGCGTTCGTCCGCCGTCGCGTCCACGAACACGGGCGCAACCAGGTCGGCGGGGGTCAACGTCGTCTCCGAAACCAGATCACGGACGCCGTCGCGGCGGAGTCGCCGCGGTCGGTGTGGAAGCTCCATGTGTTGTCCTCCGGCCGGCCCCGCAAAAGCGTTCGCGGAACCATCGGTCCTGACCGCTACCAGGATGCCCACACCCCCCAGGCCGCCGGCCGGATTCCACAACCGGGTTGGCGGTGTCACATCTCCGGGGCGTGTGGACAGGGCCCACCTCCAGTTCTACGCGCTGTACGTCTCGCGGCCTCGCTGCTCGGACCCGCGACCGCCGGCGTGCTCTATGAGCGCTACGGCCTCGACCCCGTTTTCGACGTGCCCGCCGTGTTGTTCGTCGTGGTCTGGGTGCTGTTGGACGCCGACGACACCCGCATCCGGGGGTTCCCGTTCAGCGACCTCGCGGTGAACCGCCACGGACCGACTGTCAGTCCGCCGAGTGAAATCCCGTTCAGCGAAGCTATAACAGCCCGCCGGCGTCACTGTCTACCATGCCCGGGCCAGCATTCGCGGACGGCGACGCCGTCTCTCTCCACCCGATCGAGGACGAAGACCACGAGTTCATCCAGTACGGCCGCAACCAGCCCGACGTGCGGGTGCCGCTGACCGACACCGACATCCGCACCCTCGACGACGTCGCGGAGTCAGTCGAGGACTCGGACGACCGCTTTCTCATCTGCGTCGACGACCGTGACGACTCGACGGACGAGCCCGCGAGCAGCGACGCCGACAACCCGACGCCGGTCGGCGAGGTGGCGTTCGCGTGGGTCAGCCAGGCGGGCGAGCACGGCAGCCTGATGTACTGGATCGCGCCCGACCACCAGGGCAACGGCTACGTCACCGAGGCCACGACGCTGTTCCTCGACTACGTGTTCGGCGAGCGGGGCTTCCACAGGGTCGACGCCCACGTACTCGCCCCCAACGAGGCGTCGCAGGCGGCCCTGGAGAAACTGGGGTTCGAGCGCGAGGGCCAGCGCCGTGACGACGCCATCGTGGACGGCGAGTACGTCGACACCTACACCTACGGGCTGCTCGACCACGAGTGGCTGGACGACTGAGTCGGCGCGTCGACTGGTGTCGCGGCGACCACACCGGTCTCCGACGTGCGAACCAGTTCAGTCGTGCGATGGCACTCAGTCGGCAGCCGCCGGTGTCTCGCTGACACCGCTCGCGGCGGCACCGCCGCTCGCCTCGATGGCTTCCACGAGCAACTCGGTGACGTCCGTGATCTCGATGTCGTCCTCGTAGCCCCCGGTCTTGCGGCCGTCCTCGTACATCGTCATGCACATCGGGCACGCGACGACGAACCGGTCGACGTCCGGCCCCGCGTCGGTGTCCTCCAGCGCCTCCCGGATGCGCTCCTCGCTGGGTTTCGGCTCCTCGTCGAAATCCATCCAGAGGCCGCCGCCGCCGCCGCCACAGCAAAAGGAGTCGCTGCGGTTCCGGGGCATCTCGTCGAGCGTGACGCCCGTGGCGCGCACGACCTCACGGGGGGCCTCGAACTCGCCGTTGTACCGCCCCAGATGGCAGGGGTCGTGGTAGGTGACGGTGTCGTCGAGCTCCGTGCCCGAGAGTCCGAGCGCGCCCTCGTTCACGAGGCCCTCGACGACCTGCGTGTAGTGGTAGACCGAATCGGCGTTCTCGAAGCCGAACTGGTCGTACTCGTTGGAGAAGGTGTTGTACGAGTGGGGGTCCGTGCAGACGATCTTCTCGTAATCGCAGTCGTCGAACGCCGCGATGTTGTCCTCGGCGAGCATCTCGTAGAGCCCCTCCTCGCCCACGCGGCGGATGTCGTTGCCGTCGTTTTGCTCGTCCTCGTAGAGGATGCCGTAGTCGACGCCCGCCGTCTCGAAGACCGTCGCCAGGGAGCGTGCGATGTGCTGGTTGCGCTCGTCGTAGCTCGGGTAGTCGCCGACGTACCAGAGGTACTCCACGGACTGCTCGCGGGCGTCCGGAACCTCGAAGTCCAGGTCGTCGGCCCAGTCCGGGCGCGTGCGGTCCGGCTCACCGAACGTGTTGCCCTTCTGGAAGGCGTTCATCACGGCGTCCTCGACGTTCTTGTTCATCTGTCCGGACTCCGTGAGCCGGCGGTTCATCTCCGTGAACTGCGTGACGTGCTCGATGTCCACCGGGCAGGCGTCCATGCACGCCATACAGGACATGCAGGACTCCATCGTCGACGCGTCGATGACCGAGGTGCCGCCGTCGGCGACGATGTCGACCTCCTCGCGGTCGCCGGACGCCACGCCCTCGCGGTAGGATTTCAAGTCCAGAATCACGTCCCGCGGGTCCAGGGGGCGGCCGGCAGCCTTCGCCGGGCACACCGACGAACAGCGGCCACACTTCGTGCAGGCGTCGTGGTCGAGCAGCTGCTTCCAGGAGAAGTCCTCGATCTCCGACGGGCCGATCTCCTCGGGGCTGGCGTCCGCGGGGACGCGGGGGAGCCGGCGGCCGGCGTCCGCGTCGCGGGCGACGAGGTTGGCGTAACTGGAGATCATGTGGAACGGCTTGGCGTACGGGACCGCGGCGACGAACCCCAGCGCCAGGATCGAGTGACTCCACCAGATGACGGGGTAGGCCGCGGCCGCCAGTGATCCGTCGACGCCGGCGGCCGACAGCACGTCCGCGACGAACCAGCCGACGAACGAGACGGTCTCGAAGCTGGGGAAGCCGGTGCCGAGGATGCGAACGCCCTCCGTGACGTAGCCGCCGACCCCAAGCAGGAACAGCGCCCACACGAACGCGTCGTCCTCGCGGCTGGTGTGTTTCCCCCAGAGGCGCTGGTTGCGCACCCAGTACCGCCGGTAGATGGCGACCCCGACGCCGACGACGAACAACAGCCCCATGGCGTCCATCACCAGCGAGTACGAGAGGTAGAACTCACCCACGAAAAACGACGACTGGCCCAGCGCTTTCGTCCAGACGTCCATATCGATCGCGAGGATGGTGGTGCCGATGAGCAGCGTCAGAAACCCCCACAGGATGAACGTATGCATCAGGCCCGCGACCAGGTCGCGGTCGAACTGCTTTTCGTTGGACGCGACGAGCTTCGCGGCCGACACCACGCGTCCGGGGAGGTTCGACAGCCGCTCGGTCGGGTCCTCGCTGCCGCGGGCGTAGGTGGCGAACCGCTGGTAGACGCCGTACAGGAAGATCGCGACGGCCATCGCGGCGAGCCCGTAGAACATGGCCTCGCCGACGTGGCTGATGCGCCAGAACGTGGGGCGTGTGGTCTCGCCCCCCGTTTGCGCCAGCACGGTCGAATACATACCAGTATTCCGGGACAGGATCCAGATAAAGGTTGTCAACCATGCGACCACCGCATCCGGGGTGGTCACACGAGCACGGTTCCGGCGAGTCCGGCGGCGGCGGCGGTCGCCAGCCAGTCGCGGCGGGCGTACGCCAGCGGCGGGCTCGTCGGGTTCCAGGCGAAACACCGGGCGCGCAGCGCGACGGCGAGGCGGTCGGCCCGCGAGAGCGCGCGCCCCAGCCCACCCACCGCGACGAGCCGGATGCGTTCCCGGATCGACCGCTCGCCGCCGAGCCGCGCGTTCACGGCGTCCCGGCGGGCGGTGAGATCGCCCTGCAACACCGGCAGGAACCGGAACACGAGCGCGACGCCGATGCCCGTCGCGGCCCCGAGCTTCCCGGGCAGGAGCCAGCGGACGGCCGCCCGGGAGTCCCGCACGGGCGTGCTGTAGACGTAGGTGGCCGCGACGAGCAACACCAACAGCACGCGGTACGACGCGAGCGCGACGCGGGCGGCGGGGGCGATCCGGAACCACGGCTCGCCGAGCGTGAGTCCCGCCACGGCCGGCGCGGCCAGCAGGAACGGCGCGACCGCCCGGAACTCGCCGAGCACGTCCCGCACGGACGCCCCCGCGAGTCGCGGCACCACCACCGCAACCGGCGTGAGCGCCGCCAGCCCGAGGACCGTCGTGTGCGCGAACGCCGCGGCGGCGAACCCCGCCTGGAGCGCGAGCTTCGCCCGCGGATCCAGGCGGTGGAGGACGCCGCCGCCGGGCCGGTACGCCAGCGTCACGGCGGCCGCACCCCCGCGTCGGGGAGCGCGCCCCGGACGTCCGCGGGGTCGCCCCGGAGCGCGATCTCGCCGTCCCGCATCGCCACCACGCGGTCGGCCAGCGTCCAGACGTCCCGGAGGTCGTGGGTGACGACGATCAGACTCGTTCCCGCGGCGTGTAGCGCCCGCAGCCGGTCGAGGACGGACTGCCGTGCGGGCCAGTCCAGGCCCGTGAACGGCTCGTCGAGCACGAGGTGGTCGGGGCGCATCGCCAGCGCCGCCGCGATGGCCACCCGCTCCTGTTCGCCCCCCGAGAGGTCCGCGACGCGCTCGTCGCGTCGCCCGCCGAGCTCGACGGCGTCCAGCGCGTCCGCGACGCGGGCGTCGATCTCCTCGCGGGGGCGGCCGAGGTTCTCCGGGCCGAACGCCACGTCCGCGCCCACCGTCGCGCCGACGAAGCCGTCCCTCGGGTTCTGGAACACCATCCCGACGCTCGCGCGGGCGGCCACGAGATCCTCACCAACGGGGGTGCCGTTCACGAGCACCTCGCCGTCGTCCGGTTCGAGAAGGCCGTTGCAGTGCCGGACGAGCGTCGTCTTCCCGGAGCCGTTCGCGCCCGTCACCACCACGCATTCGCCGTCAGCGACGTCGAGGCTGACGCCGTCGACGGCGACGGTGTCGCCGTAGCGGTGAACGAGGTTCCGGACCGACAGCATCAGGCGGCGTTCAGCTGGTCGCTGCGCGTGATGCCGATCGCGGCCGCGATCTTGAACGCCTCAGCGGGGATGAACGCCGCGCCCGCGACGAGGAACGCGTCCACGAGCGCGGACGGAGCGAACGCGGCCGCGAGGCTGGGGCGCTGTACGATGGCGAACCCGACCGTGCCGGCGGCGTAGATGACGACGGTGGCCGCGACCATCGCGGCGACGAGTTTCGCCACCCCCACGTCCCGTGGGTCCGCGAGTTCGGTGGTGCCGTGTGCGACGAGCCCGGTCAGAGCCGCCGCGAACGGGTACGACAGGAGGTAGCCGCCGGTCGGCGCGACGAACGTGCCGAGCCCGCTCCCGCCGCCGGCAAACACGGGTGCGCCGACGCCGCCCGCGATCAGGTACAGCACCATGGACGCGCCGCCCCAGACGGGCCCGAGGTAGAGTCCCGCGAGGAAGACCCCCAGCACCTGCAGGGTCACCGGTGCCGGCGAGACGGGGTTCTGGAACGACACGTACGCCATCGCTCCGGTCAGCGCCGCGAACACGGCGGCTCGCGCGATGTTCTCGACGGTCTGGTCGCCGACCAGCTCGACGCCGTCTGTTTCGGTTTGCATGCTTGCGTTCCGTGTGTCGTCAACTGTATTCAAACGCCTGGTTTACGACGGCGCTGGGAGCCAGCAGACATTTCACCACGGGCACACAGACTCTCACAGTACCCCAATGGACGAGAAGACCGAGGAACTCCGTGACATCTTCCAGAGTGTCACCGACAACGACACCATCACGGAATCACAGGCCGACACCCACGGCTCGCTCACCGCCGAACCAGCCGTCGAGGAGACGCTCCGCGACACCATCACCACGATGCGGGACCGCCTCGCGTTCCACACCGACCTCGACACCGCGACCCTCGTCACGGTTGTCCGCCAGTTCTACGCCGGGGACGCCGACGACGCCATCGCCGCCGCCGCCGACATCGACGCCCGGACGGTCCGCCACGCCCGTCTCGACCTCCACCTCGTCCGCGACGACGACGCGGACACACCGCTGCCCCTGGACGCCGTTCGTGACGCCGTCGCCGACCCCACTGACCCCGACCCCGACGCCGTCGCGGACGCCCTCGACGCCGCCCCCGAGGACGCAGCCGCCGCCTGCGACGTGCTCCGCGCGAAAACAGCCATTCAGCGCTCCAACGACCGCTACCGCGCCGAGTTCGAGAACGTTCTCCGCGACCGCGCGCTCACCGAACGCCTCACCGCGACCGTCCACGAGGACGGCCTCGACGACGCCACCGACGGCCAGGAGACCGACGTCGACCTCTGACGCGCCAGCGCCGACCCGCGGTCCCCATCGAATCCCCTTTCACTGTGCCCCCCGAGACGTCAGTCAATGGCACGCGGTAGCCGCGGCGACGGCCCTCTCGACCCCGACATCCCCGCCGCTGTCGACGACGCGTTCGCCTTCCTGTTCCGGAACAGCACCGTCAACGCCGTCATCGCGTGGCTGGCGGTCGCCGTGCTCGGCGGCGTCGTCCTGGACAGCGCCCTCGACGTCGATCTCCGGTGGCTGGTGTTCACCGGCGCTGTCGGCGTGATCGTCGCCGTGCCGCCGGTCGTCTTCCGGTCGTGGCGCACGATGCTGCCCTGGGAACTGCTGTGTGTCGGACTGTTGCCCATCCTGGTGCGGGGGCTGTTCGGCGGCACCGTCGGCACGTTCGCCGTCTACGTCTCGCTGGCCGCCGTTGCACTCGTCGTCGTCGGCGAACTGCACACGTTCACGTCGCTGGCGGTCACGCACTGGTTCGCCGCCGTGCTGGTCGTGTTGGTGACGCTGGCCTCGGGGGCGGTGTGGGCGGTCTTCCGCTGGACCGCCGACCAGCATTTCGGCACCGCATACCTCACCACCAACCACGCGTTGATGACCGAGTTCGTCTGGGTGACGCTTGCGGGCCTCGCCGCCGGCGTCCTGTTCGCCCTCGCGCTCCGACGGCGAACCCGCTGGCTGCGCCGCGCCACCAGCCGGGTGACCGAGCGGTGACGCTGCTCCCCCGGCCGTCGGCAGCAACACAGCGCCTGCTCACACGCGCCATGCAGGCTGTGCTCGTCGGGATGGTGGCTTTCGGCCTCCTCGACGGCAACTCCAAGGCCGTCGTCAACGGCACCGTTACACTGCTCATCACGCTCGTGCCGGGCGCGCTCGAACGCAACTACGGCCTCCCCATGGACCCGTGGCTCGTGCTCTGGATCACCGCGGCGGCGTTCCTCCACTCGCTGGGATCGTCCGGACTGTACGTTTCCATCCCCTGGTGGGATCACGTCACGCACGCGCTGTCGGCGTCCCTGGTCGCGGGTGCCGGATACACGGTCGCGCGCGCCGTCGACTGCCACCACGACGACATCACCGTGCCACGCGAGATCGCGTTCGTCTACATCTTCGTCGTCGTGCTCGCGTTCGGCGTCGTCTGGGAGCTCCTGGAGTTCGGCCTCGACGAACTCGCCACAGCCACCGGACTGGCGATGCCGCTGGCCCAACACGGCCTCGCGGACACGATGCACGACTTCATGTACAACTCCCTGGGCGCGCTCGTGGTCGCCGTCTTCGGGCAGGCCCACCTCACGGGCGTCGCCGAAGTCGTCGCGGCCTGGTGGCGCTCGCGCCAGTAGCACGCCAACGTTCACATACGAGGCCGCGCCCACCCCGGCCCGTGACCGCCGACGACCGCGTCCCGTTCAGCGATCTCGCGACCGCCGCGTACTGTCCCCGCCAGCTCTACTACGCACGCCGCGACGACCGGGACCCGCCCCCAGCACACGACGCCGCCCGCGAACTCGCGGCCCAGTACGGCGCGCTTTCGACCGCCGATGCGTCGACCCTGGCCGCCCACGACCTCGCCGTTTCACCCCCTGAGTTCCAGTCGAACCTCGCCGCCAGCCTCGCCGTCCACTCCGTTTCTGACCCCGCCGAAACCGCCGTCTACCTGCGTGGGAAGGACGCACACGGCACGGCGGCGAAAGTCCACCACGACCCATTCGCCCCCTCGCTCGTGACCCCAGGGAGCCCACCCGAAGCCGGGGTCTGGGAACCGCAGGCAGTCCGGGCGGTCGCCGCCGCGAAAGCCCTGTCGTGGCGCGAGCAGACGCCCGTCGACCACGCCTTCGTGGAGTACGCCCGCCACGGCGTGATCCGGCGCGTCGCCCTCACCACCCGGAAGAAAGCGGCCTACCAGCGCGCGCTCCGCACCGCGCGCTCGCTGGACGGCCCGCCGCCACGGCTGCACGACGACGCCAAATGCGGGGCCTGCGACTACCGCGAGGCGTGTGGCACCGAAACC
The DNA here is from genome assembly GCF_016917855.1 of Halobacterium sp. GSL-19. Classification (NCBI taxonomy): domain Archaea; kingdom Methanobacteriati; phylum Methanobacteriota; class Halobacteria; order Halobacteriales; family Halobacteriaceae; genus Halobacterium; species Halobacterium sp. GSL-19. The sequence continues at coordinate 1,679,955 of NZ_CP070377.1, read as the reverse complement.
CGCAGCCTCCGATCGCTGCTGTCGTTCGACGACGCGTAGTCAGGCGTGCTCGGCCAGCCACTCCCGGACGGCGTCGCCGACCGCGCCCGCGCGCAGTATCTCGCCGCGCGCCACGTCGACCACTGTACTCCCAGTCCCCCCCGGCGACTCCCCGGCGTCCACCACGGCGTCGACGCGCGCCCGGAACGCGGGGTCGAGAGCCGCCGGGTTCGTGACGCTTGGCTCCCCGGAGACGTTCGCGCTCGTCGCCGTCAGCGGCGCGACCCGCTCCAGCAGCGCCACCGCCACCTCGCTGTCGGGCACCCGCACCCCGACGCGGTCCCGGCCGCCGGTCAGCACGTCGGGGACCGAATCGCGCTTCTCGCAGACCACCGTGACGGGGCCGGGCAGGAACTCGGCCATGAACGCCCGCTCGGTCTCGCCGACGGCGACGTGCTCGACGGCGGCTTCGACGTCCGGGAACGCGAACGACAGCGGCTTCTCGCGGGGCCGCCGTTTCGCCTCGAAGGCGGCCTCGATGGCGTCCGGATCGAGGGCGTCCGCGGCGAGTCCGTACACCGTCTCGGTCGGGAAAACCACCAGCCCGCCCTCACGGAGCGCTTCGGCGGCCTCGGCCAGGGCGTCGTCCGTACTCATAGCGGGACTACACGCTTGCTCGAAAAGGAACTTTTGACCGCGCTAAGCGAACCCCGGAGCCACGAACCGCGCGACACCGGATGCGACTACAGTTCGTCTAGCGCAGCCTCCAACTCGTCGTACGCGGGGAACTCCGGCCACTGCTGGGCCACCCACGCGTACTCGACGGTGCCATCCGCGTCGATGACGACCGTCGCCGGACGGTGCTCGACGACACCCGCCATGCCGTCGGGGTCGTGCTTGACGCCGTACGCCTCGGCGACGCCCGCTTGCGGGTCGCTGAAGAGGCCGGTGAACTCCTGGATGCCGCGGTCCTCGATGGTGGTCTTGTGTTCGTACGGCGTCGAGATGGAGACGCCGACCACCTGGGCGCGCTCGTGGACGCCGCGCTCCCGCAGCTCGGAGTACATGTCCGTCGCGGGGAACGCGCCGTCCATCGGCGTGAACACCAGCACGACCGGGCCCTCCGCCAGCAGGTCCGCCAGCGCCACGTCCGCCCAGTACTCGTCGGTCACCAGCGGGCGGATGAAGTCGGGGGCGTCGTCGCCCGCCGCCACGTGGTCCGCCGCCGGGAGGTCGACGACGTCGAAGTCCAGTTCCATCACTCCCCACCCCCGTAGGTGGCGTCGAGATACGCGACGATGTTCGCGCTCTCGGCCATCGCCACGCCGGTCTCGTCGTCCACGATGGCGGGCACGGTGCGCGCGCCGACGATGCGCTTGACGGCGTCGCGCTCGGAGTGCATCGGCTCCACGTACCGCGACTGATACGCCAGCCCGAGCTCCTCCAGGCGGTTCACGACGCGCTCGCAGAACGGACACGCCTGCAGCCGATACAGCGTGATGTGGGCGTCACTGTGCGGCGGCCGTGGTGGCGCTGCGGGAGCACTCATGTACGAGGTGTTCGGCGGAATCCCGGGTAAACGCTTCGCCCGCGGCGGCTGTCGCAGCTTCGGTCAGCAAAGAATTAAAAGGAGTGCGGAGTAAGACAACATCTGAATGGGCATCTCACCGCCTCTGACTGCTGTGTCGGCGTTCGGGACCGACGTTTCCGGAAACGCCTTCATCGGCGCCGGAGTCGCGACGCTGGCCGTCCTGATGGTACTGTCGGCGTTTTTCTCCTCCTCGGAGATCGCCATGTTCTCGATCCCGCGCCACCGCATCGACGCACTCGTCGAGGAGGGGCGTTCGGGCGCTGACGCAGTCGCAGCGCTGAAAAGCGATCCCCACCGGCTGCTCATCACCATCCTGGTCGGGAACAACCTCGTGAACATCGCGATGTCCTCGATCGCCACCGGCCTGTTCGCCACCTCCATGTCGCAGGGCAAGGCCGTGCTCGCGGCCACCTTCGGCGTCACCGCCCTCGTCTTGCTGTTCGGGGAGAGCGCGCCGAAGTCCTACGCCGTCGAGAACTCCGAATCCTGGGCGCTGTCCATCGCGAAACCCCTGCAGTGGAGCGAGCGATTCCTGTATCCGCTGGTCGTCCTGTTCGACTACCTCACGCGCGCGGTCAACCAGTTCACCGGCGGTCGGGCGGCCATCGAATCCAGCTACGTCACGCGCTCCGAGATCCAGGACATGATCAAGACCGGGGAGCGCGAGGGCGTCATCGAGGAGGACGAACGGGAGATGCTCCAGCGCATCTTCCGGTTCAACAACACCATCGCCAAGGAGGTCATGACGCCGCGCCTCGACATCGTTGCGGTCTCGAAGACCGACACCATCGAGGCGGCCATCCAGACGTGCACGCAGGCCGGCCACGAGCGCGTGCCCGTCTACGACGGCGAACTCGACAACGTCATCGGCGTGGTCAGCCTCGAGGATCTCGTCCGCGAATCCCTCTACGGGGAGACCGAGGACGCCGAGCTGGACGACCTCATCGAGCCGACCCTCCACGTCCCCGAGTCCAAGAACGTCGACGACCTCCTCCAGGAGATGCAGGACGAACGCGTGCAGTTGGTCGTCGTCATCGACGAGTTCGGCACCACGGAGGGGCTGCTCACCGCCGAGGACATCACCGAGGAGATCGTCGGCGAGATCCTGGACGGCGGCGAGGACCTCCCGATCGACTCCGTCGACGAGGACACCGTCCGCGTGCGCGGCGAGGTGAACATCGAGGAGGTCAACGAGGCCCTGAACATCGACCTGCCGGAGGGCGAGGAGTTCGAAACCATCGCGGGGTTCATCTTCAACCGCGCCGGCCGGCTCGTCGAGGAGGGCGAGGCGTTCCGCTTCGAGGACATCGAACTCACCGTCGAGCACGTCGAGAACACGCGCATCATGAAGGCCCGCGTGCAGCGCCTCGACTCGGCGGCCGAGGCCGACGCCAACGCCGAAGTGTTGACCGCGGACTCCACCGGGAACGGCGCGTAGCGCGTTCCCACCGCCTACATGACCGCGCTGACGGCCGCGAACACGCCGTAGCTGGCTGCGAACGCGACCACCAGCGACGCCACCCACGCCAGCACCGTCACCACCATTTTCCGGCCGCTGACGCCGCCACCGCCGCCGCCCGCGGCGGCGTACCCCGAGCCGATGATCGCGGAGACGATGATCTCGTTGAACGACACCGGGATGCCGAAGAACACCGCCGACTGCGCGATGGCGAAACTCGGGATGAGCGCGGCGATCGACCGCCGCGGCCCCAGCGAGGAGTAGTCCTGTGAGAGCGCCTTGATCATCCGCGGCGCGCCCGTCCAGGACCCAACGAGCAGTCCAACGCCGCCACCCGACAACACGTACGGCAGGGGGATCTCACCGCCGATGAGCGGCAACAGCGGCCCCACAGCGAGGCCGACCTGACTCCCGCCGGCGGAGAACGCCACCAGTCCGCCCAGCGCCAGCAGGAAGTGGCGCTGCCCGCGGCTGGCGTTGCCCGCGCTGTCACAGTAGAGCGCGCCCGCGACCGCCGCCGCCACCGCCAGCGTCGCGGCCCCACGCCCCACCAGTGACGGCGTGCCGGCCACGCTCGCGAGCGACCACGCGATCGACCGTGCGGCGTCGGGGCCGCCGAGAAACGCGAACTCGATGTTGGCGGTGATCGCACCCACGCCGCCCGCAAGCGCCGGCACGAGCACGCGCTCGTGGGCGGTGTCCCGGAGGCTCCGCGCGGTCACGTACGCCGTGCCGCCGCCGACGAACGGCGTCAGCACCCACAGCGTCGCTATCTGCTGGTATTTCGGCCACGCCGGCCCACCCCCCATCGCCAGCCCGGTACCGACAACCGCGCCCGTGACGGTGAACGCGGTCGCGATCGGGTATCCGGCGAACACGCCCGCCGCGACCAGCAGCGCCGCCGTCGACAGCGCTATCGTCGCCGCCAGCGGCGACAGCGGCATCCCCACGATGAGATCGCCGCCGACCGCCTCCGAGACGTTCGCACCCTGGAACACCGCGCCCGCGAGCCCGAGGATCCCGACGACGAACCCCGCACGCATCACCGTGATCGCGTTCGCGCCAACGGCTGGTGCAAACGGCGTCGATCCCGACGACCCGGCACCGATCGCCCACGCCATGAACAGGCTCGCTACCGCCGCCACCACGAACGTCGCTGCTTCAGCACCAACCATTCGTTAGTCACTATCCGCGCGGCGGTGCAAAGAGGCTGCCGGCACGCGTCGCCCAGCCGGGCTCAGTTCGTGGTCGATTTGGCGTCCTCGCGTTGTTTCGGCGGGTCGACGCCCTCGGCGGCCTCCGCGACGTCGGTTTCGCGTTCCGTGTCCACGTGCCAGCGGTCGAGCGCTTCGAACGACGAGAGGTGGTCTTGGACCGCCGACTTGAGATCGTCGTCGTTGATGTTCACCTCGAAGACGAACTCCTCCTGGCTGCGGACGCGCTGGATGTTCGCGGACACCAACGCGTTGTCGAAGTAGTACGGCGCGATCCGCGTCATCACGTTCCGGTACACCGCGTCCTCGACTTTCCGGATGGCCTTCCGGCCGGCCGTGTCCGCCGCCCGCTTGACGTGGTCCAGGGACGACTGCCACTTCTCGACGGCGTCACCGCCGTCGCCGTCGCCGAGCTTCTCGTAGGACGCCGACAGCTGCTCGCCGGCCTTCTGTAGGTCCTCGTCGGCGGACGCGCCGGCCTTCTCGCCTTTGCCCTCCGCGACGCTGGCCTGATCGGCGGTCTTCTCGTTGACCTCGTCACCGATGCGCTCGTGTGACTTCGGCCGCCAGTCGTCCCACTCCGCGAACGCGTCCGCAAACGCCTCGTCGGCACCGGCTTCCCGCAGCGCGGTCGTGATGCGTTCGCCGTGTTCGACCACGTCGCCCCACGTGCCCCGCTGCTTGAACCCCGCGACGCTCTCCTCCATAGCTGCCCGATCTAGGCCCGCATCGCATAAACCTCTTGTCGATACCGGCGTGTCATAGTAGGTTTCAAGCCGACGCGCAGTCCCACCTCACGTATGACCATCGAGGACCGCGGCGACGCACACGTGATCACGCATTCGCTCGCCAAACACACCCTCTCCCGGCTCCGGGACACCACCACCGAGCAGGTGAGCTTCCGGAAGGGGCTGGTGAAACTCGGCCGCATCTCGGGCTACGAGATCATCGACGGCGCGATGGAGACGGAGTTCACGGCCTTCGAAACGCCGCTCACCGAGACGACCGGCGAGCGCGTCACCGGCCTGGACGACGTCGTCATCATCAACGTGCTCCGTGCGGCAACCCCGTTCGTCGAGGGGCTGCTGAAGGCGTTCCCGCGAGCGAAACAGGGCGTCATCAGCGCGGGCCGCGACGAGGACGCCGGCATGGACGCCGACGGCGAGTTCCCGATCACCGTCGACTACGTGAAACTCCCGGACATCTCGGAGGGCGACACCGTCATCGTCGCCGACCCGATGCTCGCCACCGGATCGACGATGTGCACCGTCCTCGACCACGTCACCGACGAGATGCCCGCCGCGGGCGTCGAGGACCTGTTCGTGCTGTCGGCCGTGAGCGCCCCGGACGGCCTGCTGCGGGTCGGCGACCAGTTCCCGGACGCGGACCTGCTGACGGTCGCCATCGACGACACGCTCACCGACGACGGCTACATCGTGCCCGGACTCGGGGACGCCGGCGACCGCGCGTTCCGCACGACCTGACGGCGGCCCCGCCACGTTCAAGACGCTCGCCCGCAAGGCAGCGCGTATGAGCGACGCCGACGCGGAGCCCTGTGATTGGTGTGGCGACGCGGTTGCGAACCCGTTATCGCGGACGGTTCGCGTCTCCGTCGACCGCTCCCAGATCGACAGCCAGCGCCTCTGTCCCGAGTGCTTCGCCGAATGGGTGGATCGCTACGAGACGGAGATGCGCGCCGACACCGGACACGACGACGCAGCCGCGGCGGCCGACGGCGAGGACGGCGGCACCGACATCATCGTCGACTGACCGCAGGGGGGTTACTCGTCGGCGGCCGCCCCGGGGCGGTCGGTCTCCAGCACCGGGGCCGCCTCGTGGTGGTCGCTGTAGCCGTCGAACCAGGCAGCGATGCGCTCGATGCGGTCGACCACGTGGCCCGGATCACCGGACCGGGAGAGATCGTGGCCCTCGCCGGGATACCGAACCAGCCGGGTGTCAACGCCGTGTTTCTTCAGCAGCCGGTAGAACAGCTCCGCGGTGTTCGCCGGCGTCCGGTAGTCGGCCTCCGAGTGCACGAGCAGCGTGGGGGTGTCGACGGCGTCGGTGTGCGCCGCCGGGGACTGCGCCCACAGGAACGCGTTGTCCCGCACGGGGTCGGTGTCGAACTCACCCTCAACGAGCGCGTAGGCGTCCGTCGTGCCGTAGAACCCCGTGAGGTCGTAGACGCCGCGCTGCGCGACCGCGCCGGCGAACGCGTCGGTGTGGCCGACCGCCCAGCCGGTCATGAACCCGCCGAAGCTCCCCCCCGTGATGAACGCGTTGTCGGCGTCCACGTAGTCGCGGTCGGTGACCGCCGCCACGCCGGCCATGACGTCCGCGAGCGTGACCGCGCCCCAGTCGCGTTCGACGGCACGCAGCCACTCCTGGCCGTACCCCGTCGAGCCCCGGGGGTTACACCAGAACACCACGTACCCGCGGGCCGCAAGCGTCTGGAACTCGTGCCACATCGTCCCGGCCGCCGACCACATCAGGTGCGGGCCGCCGTGGACGTTCACGACCAGCGGATACGTCTCCTCGGGGTCGAACTCCGGGGGCGTGAGCACCCACCCCTGGATGTCGCCCGCGGGACCATCGATCCACACCGACTCGGGCTTGGAGACGGCGCGCTCGTCGAGGTAGTCGCGGTTCGCGCGCGTTAGCGTGACCTCCTCACCACCCATCGGGGTCGCCGCCACGACCTCGCCGGGGTGGTCCCATTCGGACTGCACGACGGCCACCGCGTCCACGGACACCGAGAACGCGTGGACGTGGCGGTCGCCGGCAAGCACCACGCGGTCGTCGCCGGTGTCGGCGGCCACCCGCCGCAGGACGTACCCGCCCTCGTCGGGCGTGCAGACGTACAGGTGCTCGCCGTCGGGCCCCCACTCCGGGGCGTGCCCCGCAGTCCGCTCGGCGACTGTGCGGTCGACCCCGTCCGTGAGGCGGTCGGTCGCCCCGGTGTCGCGGTCGAAGACCTCGACGGCCGTCTGCGTCAGCGTCGGGTCGTCGGCCGGCGTCGTCGTGTACGCGACCCGGGAGCCGTGGACGGCCAGCGTCGGCCCCATCCCCTCGACGGTCGTCACAACGGTGCTGTCAGCCGAATCCGCCGGCGTCGCGGCTTCGATCGCCCACTCCAGGCGGTCGTCGGCGTCCAGCCCGCGCCGGATCGGATAGTACAGCGTGCCGTCGTCGCCCCACGCAGGGCCGCCGCATTCGGCGACACCCGCGGTCACTCGGTCGACGCGCCCCGCAGCGAGGTCCGCGACGTACACGTGCCGGCGCGCGCCGTCCCGGTAGCTCGTGTGGCCGCGGTACATCTGCCGGTCGATCACGCGCGGATCGGGGGTGTCGCGCTCGTACTCGCCGTCGTGCTCGCGGTCCAGCTCCTCGGCTCGCTCCGCCGGCCGCACCGCCTGCAGGAACGCCACCCGGTCGCCGTCGGGTCCCCACGCGATGTTCGAGACGCCGCCGATCACGTCGGTGATTCGCGTTGCCTCCCCGCCGTCCACGGGCACCACCCACAGCTGGGGGCGACCCCCGCCAGCGTCGCCGCGGGTGGAGACGAACGCCAGACGGTCCCCGGTGGGGCTCCACGCCGGCTCGGCGTCGGTGCCATCGGCGGCGGTGAAACGCCGCGAACCGCCACCGCCGACCGGCGCGACGTGGACTGACGCGGTCTCCTGGCCGGTGTCGCCGTCGCGCTCAGCGGTCGTTCGGACGTACGCCACGCGGTCGCCGGTCGGGGAGACCGCCGGCTGGCTGAGCCGCGCCAGCTCCCAGTAATCGCTGGCTTCGACTGGCTGCATAGTGGGGGGTCGCCCGGCGCTCGCAAAACGGTTCGGGTACCCCCCGTGGCTGTCTGCCGCCAGTCAGTCCCGTTGCTCGCGGTACGACTCGATGTGGTCGTCGTCGATGTGATCGAGCAGCCGGTGTGCTCCCGCTTCGGCGCGCTCCTCGATCGCGTCCGCGGACAGCGTCGCGTCGAACGTGCGATCGAGGTGCGCCGCCCGCAGCGCCGCGAACTCGTCGTCGTCGAGGTCGTGGTCGTCGCCGGCCTCGGCGGCGAACCACTCCCGCCAGCGGTCGCGGTCGGCCCACTCCCCACTGAGATCCGACTCGCGGCGCTTCCAGTCGTAGTGTGGGGCCACGCCCTCGGGGTATCCCCGGGCGCGCTTTCGGTCCGCCAGCAGACAGCGCGCGACGTGCGCGCCGTTGCCCGCCGCGATCACGGCCTGTGCGCTGCGCTGGCCGCCCGGGGACGCGACGTAGAGGCCGTCGACGGGCGTGCGGCCGTCGGCGTCGGCGTACGCGTCGTCGAAGCGCTCGCGCGACTCGCCGTGGTGGTCGTGGGTTTCGAAGGCGCTGTCGCCGACGACCGGCCGGAGGTACGAGCCGTCGTACCACGCCGCGGCGAGCACGGTGTCGGTGTACACCCGACGGCCGTCCTGCGTTTCGACGACGAACCCGGTGTCGTCGTCGCTCGGCCGGTCGACCGATTCGACGGTGTCCGCGATCAGGTCACAGCCCGCGGTCTCGGCGTGGTCGTGGAACAGCCCTCGCAGCGTCGGCACGTCGATCCCGCCCGGGAACCCGGGGTAGTTCTCGACGAACGCACAGCGCGGGAGCGCGGCGTTCCCGCGGTCGAAGACGACCGTATCGAGGCCGTAGCGCGCGGTGAACACGCCCGCAGCGCAGCCCGCGGGGCCGCCGCCGACGATGACGACATCACGGCGCTCGCCGTCCTGGGTGGGCATCGGTTCGGGCACGTCAGATCGCCCCCGCGACGATGTCTGCGACGCGCTGGCGGTCGAACAGTTCGCCGTCGAACGCGACATCCCCGACGGGCGCGATCGAGGCGGTGTACGTGTTCTCGGCGCCGCGTTCGTCGGTGTTGTCGGGGCTGCGCGCACAGCCCGCGAGCAGCCCGACGGTTGTGAGGCTCGTGGTTGTGGCGAGGAACTGTCTGCGCGTTCGCATGGTTTTAGGCCAGCCTAAAACTACTTGTGCGCTTCGGTTTTCCGCCGGAGCTACGAGATCTCCGCCCGGCCGCTCGTTGCGTCCGCGATGCGCTCCCGGAGCGCGTCGGCGTCGGCCACAGCCACCGTCACCTCGAACGTCACGTCGGCCTCGTAGTCGGCGTCGAACGAACACTCGGCGCTCTCCAGAATCCCCCGCACGGTGCCCGAATCATCGTATGCAACCGTCACCACGAGCCGCGCCTGCGGGCGCTGGGTGACCACGCCGGCCGCATCCACGGCGTCCTTGACCGCCGTCGAATACGCCCGCGCCAACCCCCCAACGCCCAGGTTTGTCCCCCCGTAATAGCGCGTGACGACACCCACCACGTTCTCGACGTCGCGCTGCTGGACGACGTTCAACGCCGGCTTCCCGGCGGACCCAGTCGGCTCGCCGTCGTCGCTCTGGTACTCCCGCAACAGATGCCCACCGCCCGGGCCACCACCGGTCACGCGCACCCGATACCACGGCACGTTGTGGGTGGCATCCGCGTGGCGCTCCCGGACCTCCTGGATGAACGCTTCGGCCGCCGCAACGGTGTTTGCCGGCCCCGCATACCCGATGAACTCAGACCCCCGGACCTCGAAGCTGTCCCGCCCCGAGCCCGCAAGCGTGCGGTAGGCGTCGGTCACACGCGCTCGTTGGTCGAGCAGGGGGTTGCCGCTTGCGGTTCTGCCCACAAGGGTTATGCATTCGTCGGCGCAAACCCGGGACAGATGGTTGCGTTGACGACCGGCGACCTGTTGTTCACGCTCTCCCGACTCACCCCTTCGTTCCCGGGCCAGCTCGCCGGACTCACTGACCTCGAACTGCTGTACGCCGCCGCCAGCGCCCTGCTCTCGCTTTCCGGCATCGCGATGGTCGCGTTCGCCGCCAACGCGTTCCTCCAAACCGAACGCCGGGAAATGCTGTACCTCGCGTTGGGGTTCTGTGTCGTCGTTGCGGCCGCGATCGCCACCACCGTTTCGGCGTTCGCACAGGACTTCGAGAACGCCATCCTCCTGCTCACGGTGAACTACGCGCTGACAACGGTCGGCTACGTGTTCATCCTGGCGAGTGTGCTCTTCCGGGATTAGGACAGCTCCACCGATCGCACCGCCGACATCTCCGCCAGCGCCGTGAACACCGCCCCCGGCAACTCCTCGTCGGTCACGACGTACAGCCGCGGTTCGTCGGTGAACTCCGGGTCCTCGCTGATCGTCTGCCGGATCGGGATCCCGTGGTCGGCCAGCAGTCCCGTCACCGCGGCCACGATCCCCGGCTCGTCGGCGTCCTGAACGGCCACCGTCACCACGTGCAGGTCAAGCACGGGTGCCAGATCCATCAGGCTCGGGATCTGACTGATGTTCTGGAAGATGCGCGTCAGCTCGCCGTCATCGAGGATCGCCTCCGTCGTGGAATCGACCACCCGCCGGTCGACGCCCGCCTCCTGGGCGACCTGCGTGTACGGGATCTCGATCCCCCCGGAGACCACGCGGCCGCCGTCGTTCACCGAGAACCCGCGTTCGAGCAACAGCCGAATCACCGCCTGCTGTCCGGGACTCCCCTCGAACTTCTGCATGATCTCGTCGAACATTATGGTCCAAGCCAGGTGGACGCGCCTGAAAACCGTTCGCGTCCCAGTCACCCCGCCAGCCGGTGTCCGGCCACCCAGCCCAACACCGAGCAGGCTTTTGGGGCTGCCAGCCACAGCCAGGAACGTATGCGTCAAGTAGACACCTGTGACTTCTGTGGCGACGCCCCGGATGGGGTCTTCGAGGTCGTCCCCGCGGCCAACCCCAGCGGTCCGGTACGGCTCGCGCTCTGTGACGGCTGCAAAACCACGCTGGAGACGGTCACCGACCCGCTCCGTGGTGCCGACGACCACGACGGGGCGGCCACGGACACCGACCACTCCGGCTCCGACCCGGCCGCCGATTCTCCCGCCACCCCGCCGACGTCCCCGCAAGCCGCCAGCAGCGACGCCGCCGGCATCACCATCGAGGACTCCACCGACGACGCCGCCGCTTCGCGGCCCGACGGCTACGCCCAAGTCCTGCGGCTGCTGGAGAACCGCGACGACGACATGCCACGCGGCGACCTGCGCGCGCTCGCGACGAACGCCTACGGGCTGACTGCGGACTCCTTCCAGACCGCCGTCGACGCCGCCATCGAGAACGGCGACGTGGCCGCCGACGGCGACGGACTGCGCCGCACATAGGTCGGCTCCCACGCCAGCGCCGCCCCGCTCAGAGGTCGCCCTTCGTCGAGGGCGTCTCCCCCGCCCGGCGCTGGTCGATGCGGGTCGCGTCGTCCACCGCCCGCCCGACCCCCTTGAACAGCGCCTCGATCTCGTGGTGGGCGTTCTCGCCGTCGACCCCGCAGTGCAGCGTGACCGCGGCGTGCGTCGCGAACGTCCGCCAGAAGTGCGCCGCCATCCGGCTCGTCAGCCCGCCGACCGTCGGCTGGCTGAACCCACCGTCGAACTCGTAGACGGCGCGCCCCGACACGTCCACGACCACGGACGCCACCGCCTCGTCCAGGGGCACCCGGCGGTCGGCGAACCGCTGGATGCCGCGCTTCTCGCCGACCGCCTCGCTGAACGCCGCCCCGAGCGCGATCCCCACGTCCTCGACGGTGTGGTGGTCGTCAACGTCGAGATCGCCGTCACAGCGCACGGTCACGTCGAACAGCCCGTGTTTCGCGAACGCCGCCAGCATGTGATCGAAGAACCCGATCCCGGTGTCGACGGTGTGCTCGCCGTCGCCGTCGAGGTCCAGCGTGACCGCCACGTCGGTTTCGGCCGTCTCCCGCGTCACTGCGGCTGTCCGGTCTGTCATCACCGCGGTAGTGGCGCGCCGCCCACATGGTCGTTGTGCTCCCGGCGGCGCTCAGTCCTCGACGGCCGCCTGCGCGTCCGCAAGCGTGAAATTCCCCTCGTAGAGCGCGGTCCCGACGACCGCGCCGGCCGCCCCCGCGGCTTCGAGTGCGCGCACGTCGTCGACAGTGGCAACGCCGCCGCTGGCGATCACCGGGATGTCGACGCTGTCAACGAGGTCTCGAACGGGGCCGGTTCGCACGCCCTCCTGTTTCCCCTCTACGTCCACGTCGGTGAACAGGATGCCCGCCGCCCCCAGGTCGGCGTACCGCTGGGCGGCCGCCACCGGGTCCATGCCGGTGCCCTCGGTCCAGCCTTCCACGACCACCTCGCCGTCCTTGGCGTCCAGGCTCACGAGCACGCCGTCGCTGTACGCGGCCGCGATCTCCCCGACGATGTCGGGGGTTTCGATGGCGGCGGTGCCGAGGATGACACGGTCGACGCCCCGGTCGAGCAGGGCCGTGGCGTCCTCGGCGCTCCGAATGCCGCCACCGACCTGCACTGACACGTCGGTCGCGTCGAGGATGTCCTCGACGGCGGTGGCGTTCGCGCGCGCACCCTCGAAGGCGCCGTCCAAGTCCACGAGGTGCAACGCCTCGGCGCCCGCGGCCACCCAGTCGGTCGCGGCGTCCACGGGGTCGCCGTACGTGCGCTCGGTCCCACGCTCCCCCTGCACGAGCTGCACCACCTGTCCGTCCTGCATGTCGACGGCCGGCAGCACCGTGAACGACTCGAATGTCATACCCCCACCATGGGCTGCCGTGGATAAAACCCCTCGTTGACGCCGCGGGCAGCGTCGTGATGGCGGTCACACCCGGGCTTTCGTGGCAGTACGCTGGCCCGAACAGCAACTACTATGCGTTCGGAAGCCGAACTCTGCAGTGATGCCGACGGTAGAATACCTCAACTACGAAACGCTGGACGACCAGGGCTGGGACATGGACGACGACGACCTCTTCGAGAAGGCCGCCGACGCCGGTCTCGACGGCGAAGACTACGGCACGATGGAGGTCGCGGAGGGCGAGTACATCCTCGAAGCCGCTGAAGCGCAGGGCTACGACTGGCCGTTCTCGTGTCGCGCCGGTGCCTGTGCGAACTGCGCGTCCATCGTCAAGGAGGGCGAAATCGACATGGACATGCAGCAGATCCTCAGCGACGAGGAAGTCGAGGAGAAGGACGTGCGCCTGACCTGCATCGGCTCGCCCGCAGCCGACGAGGTCAAGATCGTCTACAACGCCAAGCACCTCGACTACCTGCAGAACCGCGTCATCTGAACTGGCCCCGCGCCCGGTCCGGGACAGCCCGTGACGCGCCGCTAGCTCACCCGATTCTTCGCGCACACGCCACGCAGCCCCGGCTCCGCCAGCCTGCCTGCCGCGCCGGCCCACTACTGGCCGCCCTGTGCGTTCCGCCTCGGCGCATTCTCTCGTTGTGAAACTACTCCCTTTACACTAAACCACCCAACCGAGAAGCCGGTGGCAATGTCGCGCACCCTGCGGTTGTCAGCCATTCGACCGTCGTGGCTGCCGGCCGGCCTTGACGCCCGCCGCCTCGTGCTGTTCTGGAGCGCTGTTGCCGGCGTGCTGGTTCCCGTCTACTTCCTCGTGCTCGCGGACGTTTCGCACCTCGCCTGGGACTACCGCGCCTACCACGCGGCCGCGGAAGCCGCGCTCCACGGCGACCCGTTCGTCGGCATCGAAACCGGGCTGCCGGGCGTCTCATACGTCTACCCACCGGTCGCGGTCGCGCTGTTCGTGCCCCAAGCGGCCGCCGGCGGCTGGCAGACCGCGTTCGCGATCCAGTCGGCGTGCAACGTCGCAGCGGCGCTGGGGCTTGCAGCCCTGGCAGTTCGTACCATCGAAGCCCGGCGCGGCCGACTCGACGACATCGACCGGCTGCTCGTCGTTGGGTTCTGCGTCGCCAGCGCGCCAGTCCTGTCCGCGCTCGGCCTGGGGCAGGTCGACACCCTGATCGCGCTCGCGCTCGCGGGCACGTTCGTCGCGCTCGAACGCGACCACCAGGGGATCGCCGGCGTCGTCATCGCCGCCGCCGCCCTGGTGAAGGTGTTCCCGGTCGTCCTCGGACTGTGGCTCGTGTTCCGGCGGGCCTGGCACGCGATCGGGGTCGCGGTGGCCACGGCGACCGGCGCGCTCGTGGCCGGCGGGCTCTGGTTCGGGGTCGACGCCTACATCCGGTACGTCCACGTGCTGGCCGCCCGCAGCCGGGTGTCTGAGTTCGCCGGCACCGTCTCCCCGGATTTCTTCGCGATGTCGCTGTACCGGCCGCTCTCGCAGCTCCTGGGCACCGTCGACCCCCGGTTGTACGGCCCGCTGGCACTCCTGGCGGTCGCACCCGCGGTGTGGTTCGTCGCTCGCCGGGAGCACACCCTCACCGACCGACTGACGACGTACCTCGCCGTCGTCGCGGGCATGCTGCTCGTCTCACCCGCGTCGAACGCCCTCTACGTGGTGTACGCCTACTTCCCGCTGGTGTGTCTGCTGTACCTCGATCCCGGCGGCCGCGAGCGCTGGCTGCTGCTCGCAGGCACCGCCGCCATGGCGTTCCCCGTCCAGCCCGCCCACGTCGCGGCCGGCCTGGCGTCACTCGGCGCACCGTCGACAGCCAGCCACGCCGTCCTCGCTGTCGTCGCCCCCGTCTTGTCCGTTGCCTCCGTTCCCCTCCTCGGCCTTTCGGCGGTACTCGTGTGGTGCACCATCCACACCGCGGGCCGCCACGTTCCACTCACCACCGCCCACACCGCAGCCAGCGGCGACTGACCGGCCGCCGGTGGTGTTCGTGGCCGGGCTACGACTGCCAGTCGAACGCCGTCGACAAGTCGTGTGGGAGGTGCCCCGATGACTCCCGGGCGCGATCCAGGTACGCCCGCAGATCCGGCCTGAACGCGGGGGCGGCGCACTCGATGATCGCCTCGGCGCGCGCGACGGGTGGCTTCCCGCGCAGGTCCGCGACGCCGTGCTCGGTCACCACCACGTCGGTGTCGTGTTCGGTGTGGTCGACGTGGCTCGCCAGCGGCACGACCGTCGACACGTCCCCGCCGGCCGCGGTCGCGGGCAGCGCCACCACAGTGAGGTGGGCGTTCCGATTGAAATCGACGCTGCCGCCGATGCCGTTGATGAGCCGCGCCCCTGAGACGTGTGTGGAGTTGACGTGTCCGTAGAGATCCACGCCGACCGCGCTGTTGACCGCGACCACCCCGAACCGGTCGATCAGCGACGGCGCGTTCGAGACGTTCGACGGGCGGAGCACCACGTCCTCGGCGTACCGCTCGGGCGCGTCGAACACGCGATCCTGTCCGTCCACTGAGAGCGCCAGCGAGGTCGCGCTCGCCACCGCCAGGTCGCCGTCCGCAAGCAGGTCCAACAGGCCGTCCTGGATCACCTCGCCGTAATACCGCAGCTCACCGTCGGCGAGCGACGACCCCGACAGCGCGCCCATCAACGCGTTCCCGAGGCTGCCGACGCCGAACTGGAGCGTCGGTGCCGCCCCGATCACCGGATCACGGTCGACGGCGCGCTCCAACACGGTCAAGACGTTGTCGGCGATGCGGCGGTCAGTCGCGGTCGGGTCACGGAACTCGTAGGGATCATCACGGCGGTCCGTGCGCACGACCGCGCGCAGCTTCTCGGGGTCGAATCGCACGGCCGACTCGCCCACCCGCTCGCCCGGCGCGGACACCGCCAGCGGCCCCCGGTCGGGCGGCGGGTCACGCACCACCACGTCGTGGAACGCCGACAGCCCCATCGGCTGGGCGTCGTTGACCTCCACCACCACCTCGTCGGCCGCCCGCACGTACGCCGGCGTCTGCCCCACGGACGTCGAGGGGATCAGCCACCCCGGCCCGACCGCCACCGCCTCCACGACCGCCACGTCGGGGTCCACCAGCCGCCCGAACCGCACCTCGTCGCTCAGCCCGGCGATCCCGCGATCCGCGAACGCCAACTCCCGCTCGTTCGCGGCCGTCCGCGCGGCCGTCGTCGCCTGATACGGGTACCGCCGCGCGACGCCGCCCGCCGCCACGAGATCGGTGTCCAGTGGGTCGCCGACGCTCCCGCCGGAGACGACGGTGAGCGCGAGGTCGCGGCCGTCGCGCGCGGCCGCGGCCAGCGCCCGTGGCACCGCCTTCGGGTCGCCGACGCTCCCGAACCCCGACACCGCGAGCGTCGCGTCGTCGGCGATGCCGGCCGCCACGGTGGCGGCGTCTTTGACCGGACAGTCGCCGTTCACGCGCCCCGCCACGCCGGCCGTCCGCGGTGCCGTCATCGTGACTCCCCGTCCGGGACCGTGCGCTCGGCGTCCGGTTGCGTGCCGACCCCCGCGGGCCATCCCGGTGGCCGGGCGGCCGACGGGTCCGCGGCCCCACGCTTGCGCACCATCGGCGTGCGCTCCAGGGACAACACCAACTCGCCGTCCTGGGTGTACGTCCGCAGCTCCGTGGTCACCATCCCGACGCGGGGCCGGGACTCCGATTCGCGCTTGCTGAGCACCTCGCTCTCGGCGAACAGCGTGTCGCCGTGGAACACCGGCGCGTGGTGTTGGATGTCGTCGTACCCGAGGTTCGCGGTCGCGTTCGCGGACACGTCCACCACGCTCATCCCCACCGAGAGCGCGATCACGAACAGCCCGTTCACGAGGCGTTCGTCGAACTCGGTTCCGGACGCGTACGCCGCGTTGAAATGCATCGGGTTCGCGTTCATCGTGAGGTTCGTGAACCACACGTTGTCGGTCTCCGTGACCGTCCGGCCGTAGGGGTGTTTGTACACGTCGCCGACCGCGAAATCCTCGTAGAACCGCCCCTGCCAGCCCGCCCGGAGCTGGACGGTCGTGTCGGTTGCTGTGCGCTGCTCGGCCGTTCCCGTAGACGGGTTCGTCGTGTCCTGTGGCATCGTTGTGGCTGTGTGTCGGTGTTCGGTTGGCGATTCCCCGAGTCCGCCCGCACGCCGCCTATGCCGCGTCACCAGGACCCACTGCCGCCCGGTGGCGCGCGAGCGTGCGTCGCATCTCGTTGCTGACCGCCGCGTACCCCGCGTCGAACCCCATGCCGGGCTTCGCAAGCACCTGTGCGGCGTCGGTCGCCAGCGCGACGTGCGCGCACCGCCGCGCCGACACCGTCGTCTCGTTGCACGTCCCGCCGACGTACGCCCGGGTGTCGGTGCCCGCGCAGTATCTGGCTGCCCGCCCACTCTCCAGGAGGCCCCCCACGTCCGGGGTCTTCACCTGGACGACGTCCGCCGCGCCGGCGTCCACGAACGCCTCGACGTCCGCGCGGCTGTCACACCACTCGTCGGCGACGATGTCGACGGCCACGCCGGCGTCCGCGAGGCCGTCCCGGAGCTCCGCCATCGCGTCGATCTGCGCCTCGCGGCTCCCGGCGTCCATTGGCCCCTCGATCTGCAGCGGGTACGGGGCGGCCGCCGCCCGCAGCTCGCGGACGTACCCCGTGACCGCCGCGCGGTCGTACGGCGGCCCGAACAGCTCCCCGAGCATCCCGTACACGTCGACGTGGAACCGCGGCCGATAGCCGTCGCCGCCCAGGGTGGCGGCGCGCTCGGACAGCCAGTCGAGGTACTCGACGAGTCGGACGCCGTCGGGGCCGACCGCCTCGACGCTGTTGAACAGCCCGTGGGGCAACACGCCGACCCGCTTTAGCAGCATCGCCTCCGCGCCGCGGCGGCGCTGCTCGCCGGACTGCCCGAACACGGGCACCGGCTCCGTCGCCGGCTCAGTCCCCAGGGCGTCCGCGAGGACCCGCGTCTGCGTGGTCGCGCGCGCGGCGCTGGCGGCGGCCACCAGCGCCTGCGAGACGCCGTACCGGACCGCGGTGTGCAGCCCTCGCTCGTCGGCGAGTGACTCGACGACCGCCGCGTTGTCCGCGACACACGCCGCATCCCGGCCCACGAGCGCCTCGGCCACCGCGCCCTCCACGACGGCCCTGTGGTCGGCCGCCCGGAACAGCGGATCACGGTCGCCCGCGCCGGAATACTGGACGGCCGCGCAGTCCCCGCGCACCCGTCGCCCGTCGCTCAACACCACCTCGACCACGAGCGCCTCCCCGGGTTCGCGGATGCGCTCGTAGCCGTCCGTCCGCGGGCTGCCCGCGTACGCCATCCCGTCGGCGTCGGCGCCGGCGGTGATCGCGGCCTGATCGTCGAAGAAAAACCCCGCGACCCCCGGCGTCGCGGTGACGCGTTCGATCCGCATCAGTCGTCCCCCGGGCGGCCGATGAGCCGCCCATCGCTGACCGCCGACACGTCGTCGGCCACCATCCGGAACGAGAGCTCCCGGCCTTCGGTGTCCGCGCGGCGGTCCAGTCGCGCGCGGTGGATTCGCTTCGTTTCGTCGTCCAGCGCCACCGCCCCGAACTTCAGCAGGCGAACCCGACCGTCGTCGTCGCGGGCCGGGAGCACGTCACCCGCCGCCGCGTCGCTGGGCGGGAACGGGATGTCAAGCGTCCCCGCGTCGAACGCCCGCACCGTGCCACGCGCGATGTCGCCGTCGCCGGCCTCGTACACCGCATCGAGCAGTGATCGCACCGACCGCTCGATCAACGCCTGCTCCCTGTCGACGCCGTCCAGCGTGATCGACTGCTCGTCGAGCATCCGCAGCACCTGCTCGGTCGTGCGCAGGCCCGCGGCGTTCGATTCCGCCGTCGGCACGCCCACCGCCTCCTGGGGGGATTTGGTGATGACCTTCGTGGGTTCGACGAGCGCAGCGGTCGCGCCGGCCAGCCCGATGACGCCGTGGGCCCGCGCCTCGTCGCGCGGGAACCCCCCCATCCACTGGTGGAGCACTGTCGTGACGGTCACCGAGTCGGGCAGGTACTCCGCCCCGATGGCCGCCATCGCGCGCACCGCAGCGACGTCTTGGACGAGGTTGCCGACCTGGCCGTACCCCAGCGTGACGCTGCGGACGCCCTGGGTTGCCGCCAGCAGCCCCTCGATGGTGACGATCGCGATGGCGATCGACGGCGGGACGAGCGTCCCCGTCAGCGGACCGAACGGCTCGCGGTTGATCGTGACCCCGCGCTCCGTGTACGCCCCACAGAGCCGGTCGACGTACTGCCAGTACTCGATGGTCGTCTCTAGATCGTAGGCACTCGTGTACGGGAGGTTGTACGTGATCGGCCCGCCCTCGAAGCTCTGGAACCCGCCCGCAAGCGTGACCGCCGCCAGCAGGCGCGCGTCGGGGGTGCCGTGTCTGACCTGCACGGGTGCGTCGACCCGGCGCACGACCTCCCGGCAGCCCTCAACGCCGTGGTTGACGGCGGGAAAGCCGTTGAGCTCGCTGCTGTCGGCCTCCCGGGAGCGCGCCAGCCCCTCGGCGGCCTTCTCGTAGGCGTTGTCCCGGGTGTACGAGTCGATGGTGGTCGGCAGGAGGTCCGCGCCGCCTTCCTCGTCGAGGTGCTGGAGCAACTCGACGTGCTCGTCGAGGCGGGGCACGCCGGCGCGGGGCTGGCACAACACCGCCTCGGCGTTCTCAAGCACCGCCGCGAACCGCTTGTGGGGCGGCAGTGACTCGTGGAACGCCACGGCGTCCGCGAAGTCCACGGCCGCCCTCGATACCCAGTCGCCGGTTATCCGGTCCGTGATGGCCTCCAGTTCGGTGTCGGTGAGTCGCTTGTCTTCGATCATCGGGGGTTACGCGCCGAGGGTGGTGGTTGTCGGGCTGCGTTCGTCCACGTCCAGTTCCGTCTTGACCGCATCGACGACCGCCTCGAAGCCGGTTTGGGCGCTGAACACCCTGTCGAAGCCCATCTCCTCGAAGCGCTGTTTGACCGTCTCGAAGTCGGTCTGGCCGACCGCGAGGTTCCCGCCCACGACAGTCGTCGCGTCCACGCCCGCCGCCGCCAACTGATCGTGGAGCCCCGCACAGTCCTGCTGGGCGTGACCGTACAGCGAGGACACCAACACCGCGTCGGCGTCGTGGTCAGCGGCCGCCGCCGCGAACTCCGTTTTGGCCGTCTGTGCGCCGAGGTTGTGGACGGTGAACCCAGCCTCCCGCAACGCGTGATCCAGCAGCGTGATGCCGACCGCGTGGGCGTCTGAACCGATCGTTCCGAGGACGACGGTTGGATCTGTGGCGCTCATTGTTCGTTAGTAGTCGAAACAGACATCGACAATAAACGTATTGGCGATTACAGGGATCTGAAACAACGACGCTGTGCGGGCCGATCCGGGCTGTCGGGGGAGCATCCGTGTCGAACGCTCCGCCCCCATCCTTCATAAAAGTCCATTACTTATTCGCGGGTGTCCACACAGCCCGGCCGACCACGTGCAAAACAGCTAAGCAACCGTAGGTCCCTCACCCGGTAGTGGTCGACGCCTCGATACCGGATCTCCTCCGGCTCGTTGCAGTGCCAGCGCTCGGCTGGGCCGCCGTCCGCGACATACACACGCGCCGCGTCTCGAACACCCTCTGGGGGCCACTGGCGCTCCTCGGCGTGCTCCTCCTGCTGTGGGACGGCTTCGTCGCACTCGGCATCCCCGGCGGGCTCACGCCGTTCGCCATCCGAACCGCGTTCAGCCTCCTGTTCGTCATCCCGCTGGCGTACGGCTTCTGGTATATCGGCGGCTTCGGCGGCGCGGACGCCCGCGCGTTCATGGTGCTCGCCGTCCTCTTCCCCACCTACCCCGCCTATGAGTTCGCGGGCTACGCACTCCCCGGTGTCTCCACCACGCTCGGCGTCTTCTCGCTGACCGTCCTCACGAACACGGTGCTGTTCGCACTCGCGTACCCGCTCGTGCTCGGCGCCCGGAACGCCCTCACCGGGAACGTCTCCGTGGTCATGTTCGTCGGCCGGCGGGTCGCCGCCGACGACCTCGCCACGGTTCACGGCAGCCTGCTGGAATCCTCGGCCGGCGGGTTCACGCGCAGCGGCCTCGACCTGGACGCCCTCCGGATGTATCTCCGATGGCGTGACTGCACGCTCGCGGACCTCCGCTCGGACCCCGGCCTCCGACACCCGGACACGCTCCCTGATACCCCCGGCGACCCGACCGACGGCGCAGTCGCCACCGACGGCAGCGGCGACCCCTGGGGTGCCGCCGCGTTCCTCGCGGACATCGACCACTCCGCGTACGGCACCACCCCAGCCCAGCTCCGCGACGGCCTCGACCTCATCACCGACCACGACGACGTCTGGGTCACCCCCGGCGTCCCGTTCCTCCTGCCGCTGTTCGCCGGCCTCGTCGTCGCGCTCACGTTCGGCGACGTGCTGTTCTACGTGCTGGACGCCCTGGGGTTCGCGGCGGCCTGACCCGCCACGCACAACCACTAACCCCCCGGGCACCCAGTCGCCAGTATGGAGGAGTTCGACGTCGACCTCGACTTCGGCGGTGCCGGCCACACCGACGACGGCGACGGCCTCGTCGCCGTGATCGCCCAGGACGCCGACAGCCGCGACGTACTCATGCTCGCGTACGCCACCCGCGAGGCGGTCGCGAAAACCGCCACCACCGGGCGGGCGCACTACTACTCGCGGTCCCGCGACGAACTCTGGGAGAAAGGCGCAACCAGCGGCAACACCCAATCCGTCGACGAGATCCGCGTCGACTGCGACGGCGACGCCCTGCTGTATCTCGTCGCCCAGACCGGCGGCGCCTGCCACACCGGCCACGAATCCTGCTTCCACCGCACGCTCGACGGCGACACCGTCGGCGACCAGGTCTTCGACCCGGACGACGCGTACTGAGCCGCCGATCCGGCGTTACTCCGCGCTCGCGGCGTCACCGAGCACGTCGGCCGCCCGCGACAGTGCGTCGTCGAGGCGCTCCGCGTCCGGTCCCCCGCCCTGCGCGAAGTCCGGCGGCCCACCGCCACCGCCCCCCACCATGGCCGCGAGCTCGCCGACGACCTCGCCGGCGTTCACGGGCACACCGTCGGGGACGCCCACGACGAACTGCGCGCCGTCGGCACCGGAGCCGACGACCGCGACCTGCCCGCCGTCGACCAGCGCGTTCGCGGTCGCTTGCAACTCGTCCATGTCGCCGTCCACGCGCTGCACGACGGCCGTCGTGCCGGCGACGTCGACCTCTTCGCCGGCACCGCCGCCGGACGCCCGCGCCTCCGCGAGCTGCTCTTTGAGGTCGTCGATGGTCTTCCCGCGGTCCTTCCACTCGGTGAAAAACCGCTCGGCGGTCTCCGGAACCTCCGACGGCGTCACATCGAGCACCTCGGCGGCCGCCCGCAGATCGTCTTCCTGCCCCTGCACGTGCTCGACGGCGGCCGCGCCGGCGGCGAACGTCAGCCGCTCGACGCCGTCCTGCACGCGCTCGGCGTTCAGGATCTTGATCGACCCGATCTCACCAGTGCGAGCCACGTGGGTCCCCCCGCAGGCCTGCACGTCGTCGTCGACGTGCACGAGCCGGATCTGCTCTCCCGCCGGGATGCCGCCCTGATAGAGGTCGAACCCGTACTCCGCCTCGGCCTCGTGGCGGTCGGGCCACTCGCACTGCACGCTCGTGTTCGCGCGCACGATCTCGTTCGCCACGCGCTCGATCTCCTTGACGGTCTCCCTGTCCACGCGCTCGTAGTGCGTGACGTCGATGCGCGAGGAGTCGACGCCCTTCTGCGCGCCGGCCTGCCGGACGTGCTCGCCCAGCACCTGCCGGGCGGCGTACACCACGATATGCGTCGCCGTGTGGTGGGCCATCAGCCGGCGGCGGCGCTCGGTGTCGATCTGCCCGCGCACGAACTCCCCCTTCCCGGGGTTGTCGGTGGTGCGATGCAACACCACGCCGTCGCGCTCCTGGACGTCGATCACGTCCACGGTGTGGTCATCACCGGTCAACACGCCCGTGTCCGCCGGCTGCCCGCCGCCCTCCGGGTAGAACATCGTCTGATCGAGCACCACGTCGAAGGCACCGTCGCCGTCCTCGCCCTCCCGCTCGAAGACGTCGAGGACAACGGCCTCGAACTCAGACCCGTACGCGTCGTCGTAGTACAGCGTCTCCGTCTCGGGCAGATCCGCCAGCCGGTCGTCGCCGCCGCCGTCGCCGCCCGCCGCCCCGCTGTCGCCGTCGTCGTGGCGGGCCGCCACCAGCGAATAGAAGTCGTCGGGCGCGTCGACGGTCGCCCCGACGTCGGCGGCGATGTCGGCGACCATCCCCGGCTGGATGCCGTGTGAGTCGTACAGCTCGATCAGCTCGTCGGTCGGAACCGGCTCCCCGCGGTCGGCGTACTCCTCGGCCAGCTGCTCGACGCGACGCCCCCCACGTTCGAGGGTCTCCCCGTACTTCTCGACCTCCGACCGCACGATGCTCCGGATCGTGTCGCGGTTCTCGTACCCCAGCCGGTCGGCCTGCATGTCGACGAGCTCGTCGAGGGGCACGTCGGCACCGATGTCATCCACCAAGCGCTTGGTGCGGCGCAGCACCATCCGCGCCAGATAGCCCGTGCCGACGTTCGACGGCACGATCCCGTCGCCGAACATGTACGCCAACACCCGGGAGTGGTCGGCGATCGCGTAGATGTCCTCCAGGGGCGCCACAAGCTCGGTGAGGCGCTCGGCGTCGACACCCAGCTCAGCGGCGATCCCGGCGCGCGCGTCCTCGATGTCGGCCACCTCGTCGATATCGAGGTTCCCCGCGTGCTTCGACGCACGGTGCACGAGTTCGGCCTCCTCGTCGGTGTGCTCGATGCCCGCCTGCTCTTTGAGGAAGTCGATGGTGTCGGGGTAGACCGCCTCGTAGACGGTCGGCGTGCCCTGGCTCATCCACGTCCAGCGCTCGACGCCGTAGCCGGTGTCCACGACGCGGCGGTCCATCTCCGCGTACGTGTGCCCGTCTTTCATCTCGTACTCGCCGTCCGGATCCCGTTCGAGGCTCATGAACACCAGCGTCGCCAACTCCAAGCCCCGATAGATGACCTCGAACGCCGCGCCGGCGTTCCCGCCGCCGACCCAGGGATCCTCGATGAACGTCACCTCGTCGAGGGACACCCCCACGTCCGCCAGCAACCCCTCGCAGTGCTCGACGGCCGTGTCCTTCCAGTACACCTCCCCGTCGTAGGCGTAGTCGGTGCCCTCGTCGGCGTTGAACGCGTGATGGCCCAGCATCTCGAACGCCATCGTGTGCCGCCCGGTCTTCCCCACGTTGTCGATGTCCTGCATCCGAATGCAGGGCTGGCTCACCACCAGCGGGTTCGCCGGTGGCGGTGACGCCCCGCTCGTGACGTGGGGCTGGAAGTCATAGATCGACGCCTGGGTCAACAGCACGTCGTCGCGCCACCGGTTCGCCGCCACCGGATACGGGTCGATGCTGTCGTGGCCCGCGCGCTCGAAGTACGACACCATCGCCGACCGCATCTCGGTCAGCGAGTACGACGCATCGAAGCCGGGGTTGTCGATGAACTGGTAGTCCTCGCAGGGCGGCTCACCGCACGTCTCGCGGTCGCCGTCGCGCGTCCAGAAGTGCGCGCCACACGACACGCATTCCCGGCGGTGAAACCCCTCCTCCTCGAAGTATTCGAGGCGGTAGGCAGATTCGAGGTCGCTCATTGGACGTAGGTGGCCGGCGAGCGAGTAAAACAGTTCCGGGAGCGCTACCGCACCCCACGCGCTACTCGCTCAGCCCAGCCAACTCGACGAACTCGTCGTAGGGCTTCGCGCCGGTGAACGACGTGGTGACGACGCCGTCGGCAGCCACCACGAACCCGGGCGTCGACTTGATCCCGGCGTTCTTCGCGGCGGTTTCGTCCTGGGAGACCTGCGCGCTCTGCGTGCGCTCGGCGGCCGCCGTCCGGACCGCCTCGGGGTCCTCGATGTCGGTCTCCGACGCCAGGTACGATTTGATGGTTTCGCCGGGATCGTCGGCGACCTGGTCGGGGTTGCTGTACACCCACTCGCGGAGCGCCCAGAACGCGTCCGCGTTTCGCTCGTAGGTCTCCTCGAAGGCGTGCACAGCGCCTGTCGCCCACGGCGCGACGAACGCCATGTTCCGGTAGACGTACGACAGCGACCCCGGCTCGATGAAGTTCGCGTTCAGCTTCGGGAACACGTCCGCCTCGAAGTCCTGGCAGTGCGGACACGACGGATCGGAGAACACCACCACCGTGGTGTCGGCCGACAGCGGGTCCGGGCCGAGCACGGGCTGGGCGTCCAGCCCCGCCGCCGCCGGGTGGTCGGCCAGCGACGCTGCGTCGCCGGTCGTCTCGGCGTCCGTGGAACTGGACGCCTGGCTGTCGCCGCCGCCGTCGTTCGAGAGACAGCCGGCAAGCGACAGGCTCGCCGCCGCTGCCGTCGCCGTGAGCACGCGCCGTCTGTGTGGCATGGCCTGCGTTTCGGTGTCGCCGGTCAAATACCCCGTGGAATCAAACCCCGCCCCCACTGCTAAGCCGCTGGCTCGCGTACCGACGGGCATGGGCCGCATGATCGACGGTGACTGGCGCACTGAGGCGGACATGAACGAACACAGCGACGACGGTGCCTTCGAGCGCGACACCACCAGCTTCCGGAACTGGGTCGGCGACGACGTACCCCCGGCGGCCGGGCGCTACCACCTCTACGTCTCCTACGCCTGCCCGTGGGCCCACCGCACGCTCCTCGTGCGCGCGCTCTTGGGCCTCGAAGACGCGATCTCGGTCAGCGTCGTCGACCCCGTGCGCTACGATCAGGGTTGGACGTTCGACCCGGAGAAACCCGGCTGCACGCCAGACCACGTCTTCGGCGGCACCCACCTCCGGGACGTCTACACCGAAGCCGACCCCGAATACACGGGCCGCGTCACGGTGCCCGTGCTGTACGACACGGACGCGGACACCATCGTGAACAACGAAAGCGAGGAAATCATGCGGATGCTGGACGTGGCCTTCGACGACCACGCCGCACGCGACGTGGACCTCTACCCCGAGGGCTACCGGGACGAGGTGGACCGCCTCATCGAGGACATCTACGACCCCATCAACAACGGCGTCTACCGCGCCGGCTTCGCGGACAGCCAGCGCGCGTACGACAACGCCGTCGACGACCTCTTCGAGGCGCTCGCGCACTACGACGACGTGCTCGCGGAGCAGCGCTACCTCGCCGGCGACGTGCTCACGGAGGCCGACGTGGCGATGTTCACGACCCTGTACCGCTTCGACGAGGTCTACCACACGCACTTCAAGTGCAACCGCAAGCGCATCAGCGACTACGACAACCTCTGGCCGTACCTTCGGGAGCTCTGCCAGCTCCCCGGCGTCGCGGACACCCTCTACATGGAGCACGTCAAGCAGCACTACTACCGCAGCCACGGCCACCTCAACCCCAAGCGCCTCGTCCCGACGGGCCCGAACCCGGCGTTCTTCGCGCCCCACGACCGCGACGAGTTGCCGGGCGGGCCGCCCGCCGCGCTCGACCAGTAGCCAGCCACTTATTCGGCGTTCAGTGCGACGGACGCCAACAGCGCCTCCAGTTGCACGCGCTCGTTTGCGCCCTCCGCGATGCGGTAGTCGGCCTCCCCGAGGCGGTCCAGCAGCCGCACTGCGGCCGCCTCCTCGACATCGAACTCCCAGACCGAGCGGTGCACCTGGTCGATGATGTCGCCGCCCGCCAACCCCCGGTTCGTGAGGAGGTCGTCCAGCGTGGCTCGCGCGGCCGCGAAGTCGCCGCCCAGTGCCTCGGTCACCATCGTCTCGATCTCCTCGGGACGGGCGGTCGCGGTGATCGCGTAGACGGTCTCCTCGTTGACGCTGTCGCCGGTCGCCGAAGCCGCCTGGAGGGCGTTGATCGCGCGGCGCATGTCGCCGTCCGCGGCGTACACCAGCGCGTCGATGCCGTCGTCGGTGTGTTCCAGGCCCTCCGTCTCGGCGATCTCACGGAGGTGGGCGGCGACCGCGTCGTCGCCGAGCTGCGCGAACCGGAACACCGCACACCGGGACTGGATCGGGTCGATGATCTTCGAGGAGTAGTTACACGAGAGGATGAACCGGGTGTTGTTCGAGAACTGCTCCATCGTGCGGCGCAGCGCCGACTGGGCGTCGTCGGTGAGCGCGTCCGCCTCGTCCAGGAAGATGACGCGGTAGTTGTGGCCGCCGAACGACGACCGCGCGAAGTCCTTGATGCGGTCCCGGACCACGTCGATGCCGCGTTCGTCGCTGGCGTTCAACTCCAGGAAGTTGTCCTGCCAGTCGTCGCCGTAGAGTTCCTTGGCAATCGACACCGAGGACGCCGTTTTTCCGGTGCCCGCCGGCCCCGCAAACAGGAGGTGGGGGAGGTCGTCGCGGTCGACGTAGCTCTGCAGGCGCTCGGTGATGTCGGGGTGGCCAACCACGTCTTCGAGGCGTTCGGGCCGGTACTTCTCAACCCAGATCTCCTGGCGGCCGCCCGCGGCGTCGGTCATGCTCGCCACCACGAGCGTGTGGGACTTAAACGCCGCGAGACCCACCCATCCGGTTGCTGGCGCTGCGAACGCGCACCGTGGGTGTTGTCGCCCGGACAGCTCCGGCGCGACGGCAGCCACAGACAGCCCCACGCACGCGCTCACTGCCGACAGCGCGCGGCCCGGTGGGAACGTCACCACCGCAGCGTCCACCTGCTGGGCGTCGCCTGGGGGCAGTACCACGGCGACGAACCGCCGCGTGACGCCGCCCCGACCTGACGACCGCGGGGCTGAAGGCAGCCACAGCAGTACCGCCAGTATGCGCGTGACTCTGTCCGTGGTCGGCGGGGACACCCACGAGTTCACCGTCACCACGGCCGCCGACACCGAACCCGGGCCGCCAACGACGTACGCCGACCTGCTCGCCGACGTGGGGTTGAGCCCCCACGAGGTCGCAGTGATGGTTGACGGTTCGCCCGTCCCCGAAGACCACCCCGTGGACGCGGATTTCGTGCGCGTGCTTCGCCTCATCCAGGGTGGGTGAGGTGGCCGACCACACCACCACGCCCGTCGTCCGGACGGCGGGGCCACGCGACCACCTCGGCGTGATGCGGGTGCTCGACGGCGCGAACCTGGCTGTGGACGCCGCCACCGTTGCGAATCGCATCGAAGCGGGGACCGTCGTGGTCGCCGACCACGACAACCGCATCGTCGGCGCGCTCGTCGCCGTCCCCCGACACGAGACGGGCGCGCACGTCGAAGCGGTCGCTGTTCGGCGGCGTCGCCGTGGCCAGGGCATCGGCTCCCGGCTCGTCGGGGCGGCGACGATCCGCTGGCGTCCCCTCACGGCGAACTTCGACCCCGGCGTGAAGCCGTTCTACGACGGCCTGGGCTTCGACTGCGAGCGCCGCGGCGAGCGCTATCGGGGCGTCCTCGGATAGCCCGGGCCACCGCCTCAGACGACGGGCGCGACGAGTTCGCGTCCGGCGTCCAGCAGCGCCGCGACGCGGGCGGCGCTGCCCGCCTCCGCGTACACCCGCATCTTCGGCTCGGTGCCCGACGGCCGAACCAGCAGCCACGACCCGTCCGCGAGCACGATCTTGAACCCGTCCGTGTCGTTGACGCTGTCGACGGCGACGCCCGCGACGCTGTCCGGGAGTGCGGCGTCGAGCCCGTCGAGCACCGCCTGTTTGCGGTCGTCCGGGCAGTCGACGCTCGTCTTGTCCTGGTGGATCTCGCCGTGGGCGTCCTCGATGG
This sequence comes from Halobacterium sp. GSL-19, assembly GCF_016917855.1. Taxonomy (NCBI): domain Archaea; kingdom Methanobacteriati; phylum Methanobacteriota; class Halobacteria; order Halobacteriales; family Halobacteriaceae; genus Halobacterium; species Halobacterium sp. GSL-19. The sequence continues at coordinate 1,651,268 of NZ_CP070377.1, read as the reverse complement.
CGTCGATACGGTCGTCAAGCGCGGTTTCGCTCGCCGCCGCGGCGGCGAGCAGCCCCATCAGCACGCCGTCCTTCTGGCGGACGTGCCCGCGCATCGTGTAGCCGCCGGACTCCTCGCCGCCGAACAGGGCGTCGTGGTCGTCGACGGCCGCCGCCACCCACTTGAACCCGACCGGGACTTCGACCACCTCGCAGTCGTGGGCGGCGGCCACCGCGTCCACGTGGCCGGTCGTGGAGACGGTGCGGACCGCGGGACCGGTCCCGGACTCCAGCAGGTAGTCGTAGGCCAGCACGTAGAACCAGTTCCCGTCGAGCACGCCGCGCTCGGGCGTGACAGCCGCCACGCGGTCGGCGTCCCCGTCGTTGGCGATGCCGAGGTCGGCGTCGTGTTCGTCGACGGCGTCGGCGAGGCCGGCGAGGTGTTCGGGCGTCGGCTCCGGTGGGGTGCCGCCGAACGCGGCGTCCTGGGTGCAGCGCCGCCGGATCACGTCCGCGCCCGCCGCTTCCAGCGCGTCACCGGTGACGCCGCGGCCACTGCCGTGCATCGCGTCGTACACGACCGTCAGCCCGTCCAGCGACGCGTCCACGAGGCGGCGGCAGTGCGCGACGTGCGGGCCGGTGAAGTCCACCCGCCGGATCTCGCCGGTGGGGTCGCCAGCCGCCGGCGTCCCGAGGTTCGCCATGATCCCGTCGGTGTCGCTGGGGAGCGCGCCGGCCCCGTCAGCGGGAATGAACTTCACGCCGTTGTACTCGGGGGGGTTGTGCGAGGCCGTGATGACCACCGCCCCGGCCAGGTCGCGTTCGACGATGGCGTGTGAGACCGCGGGCGTCGGGCAGTCCCGCTCGGGCAGCACCACGTCGAAGCCGTTGGCCGCCAGCACGTCCGCGGCGTCCGCGGCGAACCCCGCGGACGTGTCGCGGGCGTCGTATCCGACGGCGACCGTGTCCCCCGCGCCGCCGTCGGCCGCGAGGTGGTCGGCAACCCCCTGTGCGACGATGCGCACGCGGTCGCTGGTGAACTCGGATAAGGGTGCACGCCAGCCGTCCGTGCCGAAACTGATGACCTCGTCCATGCCCGGTCGTCGCCGCGACTCGTCAAAGGCCCTCCGGTTGCTGGTGTCCGTGGGGGATGGTCAGAACAGCGCCTCTTTTTGCGCCCGCGAGAGCTGCTTGATCCGGTACTCGCGGCGCATCGCCTCGGACTTCGAGTCGAACGATTCGGTGTGTCTGAGCGTCACCGGCGTGCGCCCCCGCGTGTACTTCGCGCCGTCGCCGGCGTTGTGCTCGGCGACCCGTCGCTGGACGTCGGTCGTGTAGCCGGTGTAGTAGGTGCCGTCACTGCATTCGATGACGTACACGTGATGCATGCGAGAACGAAACGGCGGGTTGGATACTGGACTTTCGGTCAGGCGTGGCGGCCCCGCTCGCGGGATACCTCAGCGATCCCCGCGTTCGCCGAGCAGTTCGGGCACGCGCGTACCTGTCCGTCTTCGCCCGCGAACACGCGAACGAAATCATCGGAAACGTGGCCGTCACAGTGAGTGCAACGAGGCATTGGGGTGCTGCCGACTTGGCGTCGGCATCCCAGTATAGTCCATACACGAATAAAATAGTTTCCCCAATCCCCAACATACTTTCCGAGAGTCTGAATCTCTGTTCGTTCGTACCTGCCGTCGAGTGGCCACGTTCGTTTCATGTGGAGCGGTGGTTGGTCACATGGAGTTCGCCACGTACACGCCGTAACCGGGCCGTTACGCGCCCGATTATGGGAAGCCTTATAAGCGGGGGAGTGAAAACCCAGCGTGTATGGCAGACCTCATCGTCAAGGCCGCTGTGAAGGAAGCACTCGACGACAAGAACGTTGCCTCCGACTTCTACGAGGCCCTCGACGAGGAAGTCGACGACCTCCTCGCCGACGCCGCGGAACGCGCCGAGGCCAACGGTCGCAAGACGGTGCAGCCCCGCGACCTGTAATTCGGCACTCGCTTCTCTCAGTTTTTCACACCGCACAGCCCCGCGTGCACCACCACCCCGCTTACGGGTCCCGCACGCGGACGCCGTCGTCGGTTCCCACGTAGACGGCGTCAGCCATCCCCACGAACAGCCCGTGCTCGACGACGCCCGGAACCGCCGACAGCGACGCCGCCACCGCCTCGGGGGTCTCGATGGCCCCGAAATCGCAGTCCACCACGAGGCTCCCGGCGTCCGTAACCACCGGCCCGTCCTTCCGCTCGGCGTCCCGCAGCGTCGCCGTCCCGCCCAGCGCCTCAACCCGATCGACGACCACCGGCCAGGCGTCAGGCACCACCGCCACCGGCACCGGCACGTCCACCACGTCGCTCTCCTTGGACGGATCGGCGACCACCACGAAGCGGTCGGCGCTGGCCGCCACGTATTTCTCGCGCGTGTGGGCCGCCCCGCCACCTTTCACCAGCACGCCGTCGGCCACCTGATCGGCGCCGTCGATCGCGACGTCCACCGACGCCGCCTCTAGACTCGTTACCGTCACCCCGGCGTCGACGGCGCGCCGTCGGGACTCGAACGACGTCGCTACCCCCGAGACGTCCGACGCTTCCGCACCCAGCGCGCGGATCGCGTGCGCCACCGTGCTCCCGGTTCCGAGCCCCACGACCGCCCCCTCGGTCACTTCCTCGGCCACCGCCGCCTCCGCGGCCCGCCGCTTTTGCTCGGCGCTCCCGCCAGCCTGTTTCATAGCACACGCTCGCACGCCACCACCTAAAAAGCCACCCGCACTCCCTACAGGCGCTCCAGGACCGCCTCCGAGTCGTGCGTGAGCCGCAGCGTCCGCGACCGCCCGCGCCCCGACCGCTGCTCGTACGCCGCGTCGATCACGCCGAGCTCGTCGAGTTTGTTCACGATCTCCGTGTACCGCGTATACCCCAGGTCGGTGCGGTCGTTGAACACGTCGTACACGTCGCCCGCCCGGTCGCCCTCCTGCTCGGCCACCGTCCGCACCAGCGCGCGCTCGTTGTCCGACAGCGCCGCCAGCGTCCGCGACAGATGCACGTGCTTCGCGTCCTCGTAGACGGCGTCGACGTCCTCCATCTCGACGGTCTTGCTCGCGCGGGACTCGGCGTGCAGCCCCGCTCGCCGCAACACGTCGATCCCCACCCGCAGATCGCCCGCCTCGTCGGTGCGCCCGCCCACGGCATCCAGCACCGGCTCCGCGACCGCGCCCTCCCGGAACCCGACCTCCACACGATCCCGCAGGATGTCCGTGATCTCCGCCCGGTCGTACGCCGAGAAATACGCCTCCTCGGGCCGAAACACCGACTGCACGCGCCCGTCCAAGGCCTCGATCACGTCCAACTCCAGGTCCGACGACACCACCACGACACCGACCTTCGCGCCCGGCTGGGTCTCGTGGGCCCGCAACAGCGAGTACAGCGTGTCACCGGCTTCGTCCTCGTAGAACAGGTAGTTCACGTCGTCCAAGGCCACCACCAACACCTCGTCGTCGTCGGCGATCCGCTCGGCCACCTGTCCGAACAGCTTCTTGAACGAGATCCCCGACGACGGCGGCTCGTAGTCGAAGATCTCCTCGAACACCCGCGAGAACACCGCGTACCGCGTGGAGTCGACCTGGCAGTTCACCCGCACCGTCTGCACCCCGGGCTGACCGCTGAGCTCGCCGAACAGCTTCTGGACGGCTGTCGTCTTCCCGGTGCCCGGCGGCCCGCGCGCAACCACGTTCAACGGCCGGGACCCACGCACGGCCGGCCGGAGCGCGTACTGCAGCGTCTGCAGCTGTGACTCCCGGTGTCGGAACACCTCCGGGACGTAATCGATCTCGAAGACGTGCTCGTCCCGGAACACGGTCTCACCCCACCCCAGCAGCCCCTCTTCGGGGTCCTCATCCATCACATCCACCACGCCCTGGCAGCCACTTAACGGTTCGCCACGGCCCGCCACCCGCTGGCAAACGCCCGCACACCCCGCGAACCCGGCGATCCGCTGACCGGGGTCAGAACTTCTCCAGCAGCCGCTCGTAGAACCCCTCACCCACCGCCCCGTCCGCCTCGGCCAGCTTCTCCACGATGAGCTCCGGCGTCGACCGCGCGAGATGGTCTTTCACCGGCGACCGCTCAACGACCAGTTCGCCGTCCTCCAATCCCGCCGCGTGGATGCCGTCGACGGTCACGCCGAACCCACACTGATCCCGGATTTCGCCCGCCAGATGGGAGACGAACACGCCCGACGCCCCCGCCTCGTGCAACGCCTCCAGGATCCCCGCGATGATCTTCGCCGACGCTCCCGGCTCCGTGATCGACTCCAACTCGTCGACGAGCACCAGCCGGCTGGCCGCGCTCTCCTCGCTCCCCTCATCGTCGGCCACGCGCTCGGTCAGGCTCGCGAAATCCCGCAGCGTCGCCTCGAACGCCCCCGCATCAAGCGTGCCCTGGGACTTCGCGTAGTAATGCAGCTCCGCGATCGCCGGCACGCGCGCCGCCTCGGCCGGAACCGGCAGCCCCATGTGCGCAAGCACCACCACCACCGCCACCAGATCGAGCGTGCTCGTTTTCCCCCCGGAGTTCACGCCCGACAACAACGCCACCCCGTCGACGCCGTACTCCACCGGCTCGGTCTCCGCGAAGGCAACGTCCAACAGCGGATTGCGCCCGCCTTCGATGCGGAACCCGCGGCCGCCGCGCTCGGCCAGCACGCAGTCGAAATCCGCCGCGAACCGCGCCACGGCAAGCGCCACGTCAACCTCCAGGGCGTCGTGGACCAGCGCCTCAGTCGGCGCTCGCAGATCCGCCAGCGTCGCCGCCAACTCCCGTTTGCGCTCGGCGGCCCGCCGATCCCTGGCCGCCGTCAGCGATTCGCGCACCCGCGCCATGGCGTCGTCGTCGCGCGCCACGGGGAACGTCGGCTCGTCACCGAACACCCGCCGTGCCAGCTTCGCCGCCTCGCCCCGCAGCCCCAACTGCTCTTCGAGCGCGTCCCGGGCCGCCCCGACGGCGTCATCGTACTCGTCGGCGAGCTCTCTGCCCAGCAGGCTGTCCACCCCCGCGCCCCGCTCGACGAGGCTCAACAAGTCCGCCCCCTCGATGGTCACGTCCTGCTCCCCGATCGCCTCCCGGAGCCGGTCGTTGGCCACCGACTCGGCGTCGCTGACCGCCGCATCGAGGTCGTTCACCGCGCGCGTCAGCCGATCCAACTCGTCGTCGCCAGCCACCGACCCGTCGCCCTCCAGGTGCGCCAGCGCGCCGTCCAACGCGTCCAAATCCACGTCGGTGTCGATGCCGGCGGCCTCGTGCACGCTGACCGCCGCCCGGATGCGGTCCCGGTTCGCCGCGAAAAACGACAGCACGCGCTCGGGCACCACCTCCGCCGGGCGCTCCATGGCGTCGGGCTCCACGCGCACGTCCCCCTCGACCTCCACGCCCACGAACGCCTCATCGAGTGCCACCACCGTCGTGTACCCGCGCGCCAACTCCGCCAGGTCGCGGGCGTCCTCCACGATCTCCACGGATAGCTCCGGGAACGCCGCCGCCGCGTCGCTGTACGTCTCGGCGTCGGTCGTCGCCACGCAGCGCTCTCGCACGGACACGCCGGACGGCGCTGACAGCGGCTCCACGCCCGCCAACGCCTCCAGAACGTCGTCGCGTGGCGTCCGCTGCATGGCATCGGCGACGAACGCGTTGACCTCCGCGATCCGCGAGTCGGCCGCGCTCGGATAGAACGTCCGCAGCCGCTGGCGCGCGTACTCGGTGACGGCACGCTCCTGGAGCAACCCGAGCACCCGCTCGTGGATCTCCGCGGCCCGATCGGTCGCCAGAAACCCGCCGGGGTCGTCGTGGCGCACCCGGATCGCGTTGCGCACGATCCGGGCCGCCCGCCCCTCGCTCACGCCGGGCGCGCCGGCCACCGCCGCCACGTCCCCGCGCTCCAGCGCGCCCTCCGGGTCGTCGAGGCTCCCGAGCGCGTCGGCGGTCTTCGCGCCCACACCTGGGATCGCCTGCAGGTCCATCGGGAGAGGTGTGCGCACCCGCACGCAAAGAGCTTTCGCGGTCCCCCTAGTTTCCGGTCCACCGCAACAACGCAAGCGTCCCCTCGAACAGCACGACCATCGTGATCGCCACGATCACCGGCACGATCCCGGTCGGGTCGATGGCGCTGAACGTGAACGCGATCCCCGCGAAAGCCCCCCAGAACAGCAGCCGCCGGCTCTCCAACCACTCCCGGGTCGTGACCCCGAGCATGATCGCGAGCATGATGAACAGCGGGATCTGGAAGACGACCGCCAGATACCCCATCACGAGCAACAACAGATTGAACGTGGTGCCGAGCGCGAACGCGACGTCGGCCGTGGGTTCGGTGTAGCTCTGGAAATACCCCATCGTGTACGGGAGCACGATGAAAAACGCGAACAACACGCCAACCACGGACAACACCAGGCTGGTCGGCACCGACGCCAGATAATACCGCCGCTCGTTCCTGTACAACCCCGGCCGCATGAACACGTACGACTCGTAGACGAACGCCGGCAGCGCCACCACGAGGCCCGCCAGGCTCGCCACCTTGACCTGGGTGATGATGAGCTCCAAGGGCTGATACACCCGCGGATCGATCGCTTCGCCGCCCGGCAGCACGTAGTTCCACATCCACGTGATGAGCGGTTTCGTCACCGGGAACACGACGATGCTCACCAGCGCCGCGATGGCGACAACGATCCCCAAACGGGTCACCATCTCCTCGATGTGCTCGCCCAGCGGTGCCTCCTCGTCGGACTCCGGCGCGTCCATCCCGATGCCGCCACCGGCGGCGTCGGGATCGCTGCTCGCGCCCGCCGCCACGCCGCCCGGCGTCGGCTGCGTGGCCGCCGTTGGACCGCCGGCTTCGTGGTCGCGCGGCGTGGCCGTCTGGTGGCGGTCCTCCGGGAGCAACTCCGGCTCGGACGCCTCCGCCGAGGGCTGCTCGTCGTCGTCGACGCGCGTGAACTCACCCCCCTCAGACTCGCCGCCACCGACGCGACGCACGGCGGACTGCAGGCCGTCCCACGGCGGGCCCTCGGAGGCGGCGTCGTGGCGGCCGTCTGAGTCCTCAGCCATTCGTCCGATCCTTCGCGGCCGCGCCGTTATAGGCTTTCTTTTACCGTCCGACAAGAAGATTGATAACTCCGAGCGGGCTATCGCGTAGCAATGAGTGGCTCCGGCTCGGATCTCGTCAGCCCGGGCACCGCCCGCGCAATCGACTCCGGCCGAGAATCCATTGGCGTCCTGCTTTCGACGGCTCAGGACCGCCTGCAACACGTCTTCATCGCGTTCGTCGTCGGGCTGCTGGCCGGCATCTTCGTGATGCGGCTGTTCATCTGGCCCACCCTGGAGGCCGATCTGCTGCCAGCCAACGCCGAAGTCATCGCCCAGACGCCCTTCGAGGTCATCCTCATGCAGGTGAAAATCGGGCTGTTCGCCGGCGTTTTGGCGGCGCTCCCGGTGTTGGCGTACCACGCCAAACGCCCCCTCCAGGACCGCGACATCGTCCCGCCGATCAGCGTCACGCGCTGGCAGCTCGGCGGCGTGCTCGTGATCGCCGCCGGCCTGGCCGCGCTGGGCGTGCTCTACGCGTACTTCGCGTTCTTCCCGCTGATGTTCCAGTTCCTCGCCGGGAACGCCGACACGGTCGGCCTCTCGCCGAAATACTCCATCGTCAAGTGGACCGAGTTCATCCTGTTCCTGTCGCTGTCCTTCTCGCTTGCCGCACAGCTCCCGCTGTTGATGTCCGGGCTGTCGTACTCGGGCATCGTCGCCTACGAGACGTTCCGCGACAAGTGGCGGTACGCGATCGTCGCCATCGCGACCTTCGGCGCGCTGTTCTCCCCCCCGGACCCGTTCACGCAGATCCTCTGGGCCACCCCACTGGTGTTGCTGTACGGGCTCAGCCTCTACGTCTCGAAGATCGTCGTGACGGTCAAACGCGGCCGCGACGACATCGACGTGCGGGGTGTGTTCCGCGCCGCCTGGAACCGCATCCTCGGGGTCGTCGTCCTCGGGTTCGGGGCGGGATACGCAGTCGAACAGTACAACGGCATCCAGCTGTTTAACGACGGGCTGGCGGCGCTCGGGTCCGGGGTCCGCGTCCCGACCGTCGAGCGCGCACTCGGCGTCCCGACCGACACCGCCGTGCTCGTGCTCGGCGCCGCGTTCGCGGCGCTTGCGGTGCTCGCGGCGACGCTGTACTACCTCTACGTCGCCGTCGACCGCGCGGCCGCCCGCAACGGCCCCCGCAGTCGCCGGCCCGACCCCGCCGACATCGACCTGAACGCTCTCGACGCCGCCGGCATCGAGGCCGCCCCCCCGGAAGCGTTCGCCGCACTCAGCGAGGACGACGCGCTCGCAACGGCCTCCCAAGCCATGGACGACGGCGACGACCGGAAAGCCGAACTCGTCCTCGACCGCTTCGACGCCGCCGCTGCCGACGACGACGACACGGGGTCCGAGGCCGACAACCCCGACGCGGAGTCGTCAGCCACCATGCAGCGCACGGCCGCCGGCATGATGGACGCCTTCACCGAGGACGACACCACCGAGGACGACATCGGCGGCTACTACCACGACCTCCGGTTCATCTTCGACAGCCTCCGGTCGCGGGCGTTCCGCATCGTCGGCGGGTTCATGCTCGTCATGGTCGGCGTGTTCGGCTGGCTGTACTACGGCGGCCTGGCAACCCTGCGCTACGACTTCATCACGCGCATCCCCCAGGAGATCCAACCCGACGCCAACTCCTGGCCGATCACGCTGCACCCCGTCGAGGCGCTGGTGTTCCAAGTGAAGCTCTCGGTCGTGATCGCCGCCGTCGCCGTGGTGCCGCTGCTCGTCTACTACCTGTGGCCGTCGCTCTCCGAGCGCGGCCTGGTGACCGGCGACCGCAGCACCATCCTTGCTTGGGGTGGCAGCCTCGCGGTCACCCTCGTCGGCGGCAGCTACCTCGGGTACGCCTACATCGCGCCCGCAGTCATCTCGTTTCTCGTCGGCGACGCGCTGCAGGCGGGCATGGTCATCAGCTACACCATCGGCACGTTCGCCTGGCTGGTCTTCCTGTTGACCGTCGGGATCGGCCTGCTCGCCAGCATCCCGGTGACGATGGTGCTGTTCAACCACGGGAACATTGTCTCGTTCGACACCATGCGGCGGCGCTGGCGGGTGCCCGTGCTCGCCACGTTCTTCTTCGCCGCGCTGGCGACGCCGGACAGCCTCTACACGATGTTCATCGTGGCCCTTCCGGTGGCCACGATGTACGGCCTCGGGCTCGCCATCCTCTACGCCCTCACGCTGGGCGGTCGACGCGGCGGCGACTCGCGGTCCACGCCGACGTAACTCGCTGGCTGAGCGGCCACCCAACCCGCGCAGCTTATACTCGACGGCTCGCATCCGTTAGTATGCCCAAGATCAGCGTTGAGATGCCCCAGGAGCTGTTGGACGATCTCGACGAGCACGTCGGCGACGACGGCAAGTTCGTGAACCGGAGCGACGCCGTCCGCGCGTCCATCCGGAAAACCCTCGACGTGCTCGACGACATCGACGCGCGCCACGGCCGCCTCCAGGACGCCGCCACAGCCGATGACGCGTAACGACACCCCCGTGACCCAGGTCGCGCTCATCGGGCTGTTCGTGACCGCGCTGGTCACCGCCCAGCTGACGGCGTCGAAGCTCCTGTTGTTCGAGCTGCCGGTGTCGCTGCCCGTCACCGGCGCAGCGCTCGTGCTCCCGGGGGCGGCGCTGGCGTACGCCGTGACGTTTTTCGCGTCGGACTGCTACGCCGAGCTGTACGGCCGGCGGGACGCACAGGTGATGGTGAACGTCGGGTTCGTGATGAACCTCGTGTTGCTCGCGTTGGTGTACAGCACCGTTCGCGCGCCCATCGCGCCGTTCTCCGGAGTCGGCCAGGACGCCTTCGCGACGGTCCTGTTGTCCGCGGGGAACGTCGTCGCCGGGTCGCTGCTGGCGTACGTCGTCAGCCAGAACTGGGACGTGATCGCGTTCCACGCCATCCGCGACCGCACCGGTGCCAGCCACCTCTGGCTGCGCAACATTGGCTCCACGGCGACCAGCCAGATCATCGACACCGTGATCTTCGTGACCGTCGCGTTCTGGGCGGCACCGGTGCTGTTGGGCGTGGGCCAACCCAGAACCCCCGCACAGCTGCTCGCGTTGATCGTCGGCCAGTACCTCCTGAAACTCGCCATCGCCGTCGGCGACACGCCGTTCGTCTACGCCGTCGTGGCCGCGGCCCGCTCGCGCGGGCTCGGCGCGCCGGCACCCGCAGCTGACTGACCCAACGGTTACGCGCCGTCGCGGCGCTCGGCGAACCCGTAGTTCGGCTTCAGGTCGGTCACCGTCACGTCCACGGTGTCGCCCTCGGCGGCGTCATCCACGAACAGGGTGTACCCCTCGATGCGCGCGATCCCGTCGCCCTCGTCGCCCGTGTCGACGATCTCGACGGTGTGCTCGTCGCCCTCCGCGATGGGGGCAACGATGTGGTTTTTGCCCACCACGTACAGCTCGGAGGAGGCGTCCCGGGAGGCGTCCGGGCTGTGCGTCGCGACGAACGCGAACTCGTCCTCGATGTCCGCCAGCAAGTCCTGGAAGTCCCGGCCGTCGAACACCTTCACGACGAAGTGGCCGCCCGCGTCCAGCAGCTCGCGGGCCGTCTCCAGGGCCTGGCGGGCGAGATGCACGGACCGCGCGTGGTCGAGGTCGTACTCACCGGTCATGTCCGGGGCCATGTCCGACACCACGACGTCGGCGCTGCCGTTGGCGGCGTCCCGGACGCGCTGTCTGGTTTCGTCCTCGGTCATGTCCCCGCGCACCGTCTCCAGGCCGGCGTCCGTCTCGAACTGCGTGATGCTCTGGAAGTCGACGCCGACGACCTTCCCGCGTGCCCCGGCGCGCTCGGCGGCCACCTGCAGCCAGCCCCCGGGTGCCGCGCCCAGGTCCACGACTGATGCACCCCCGAACAGCACGTCGAATCGGTCGTCGAGCTGTTGGAGCTTGTAGGCCGCCCGCGACCGGTAGCCTTCCTGCTTGGACTTGTTGTAGTAGTGGTCCTTCCGGTTCCCCATGGTGTCGACAGCGAGGGCACCGGAACGGATAGTTTCGTCGTTCGCCGGTGTCAGCCCGTCCACTCACGGACCAGCAGCCCGTCTCGGTGGGTGTGTCCCGTTCCATCCGCGTCCTCGGTGACAGCGTCGCAGCCGGGTACGGCACCGACGACAGCCCCGCGTGGCCCCACCGGATCGCCGACGCCCCAGGGGAATCGGTGTCCGTGACCGTCCGTGGCGGCGTCGGCACGACGCTCACCGACCACGCAGCCGACACCGCCACAGCCGGCGACTCGGGCGAGGTGACCGTCCTCGTTCACGCCGGCCACAACGACGCACAGGTGGGCGGCGACGGCGACCCGCGCGTCTCCGCCGACGCGTTCCGGGCGGCGGCCGCCCGCCTCGACGCCGCCCTCAGTGCCGCCGACCGGGTCACCAGCCACGCCTTCGTCGGGTTGCTCCCGCTGCTCGACGTCGCGGGCGGCGTCGGCTTCAGCGCCGCCCAGCCCCAGCGCGCGCTGGCGTTCGACGACGCGCTGGCGGCCGCTGTCGACACCCATCTCCCGGTCGCCCGCCCGATCGACGCGTGGCGCGACCGCACCCGCGACGGCGTCCACCCGACGCCCACGGGCCACCGGGCGGTCGCCTCGACCGTTGCGGACTGGCTGGCCGGCGAGCCGTGATCCGCTCAGTCGCCGGCGCGAGCGGCCAGTGCGGCGGTCGTGTCGGCGGCGCGCAGGTCCGCGATCGTGCAGTACCACGCCCCCCGGACGCCGGTTCCGTCGGCCACCACCGGGTCCGCCAGCGCCACGAGGTCGCCGAGCTCCAGGACGGTCACCCGGTCGGTGTCCGCGAACGGCTCAACGGTCGCCGCCCAGTCACCCGCCCGCATCGGTCCGGGGCCGCCGCGCGTCTGCTCGACGCGGTCCATCACGGGCGTGACGTGCGTCACCGCCGACACCGGTGCCGGCCGATAGATCGCGAGGTGGTCGTAGGCCGCCGTCGCGCGGCTGTACCCCGCGGGAATCGGGTACAGGCCGCGCCCCTGGCAGCGCTCGAACGTCGCCGGCCGCACCGCCACCACACAAACCCTGTCGTCGGGCTGCATCCTTCCCCGTTCGGCCGCCCGCTACTTGTGGTGGTGGGGTCGACGGGAACGCTTGAGTCACTGGCGCTCCTGGGTCGGATATGCGCACCACCGACGGCGGCTTCCGCGCCGAGGCGGTCACCGCGCTGGCGGCCCGTGACTACCACCACGCCAGCGATGCGTACGCTCGCGCGGGCTGGCGGGTGCTGTCAGCGCCCCGCAACGACCCCGACGTTGCACCGTTCGACCCCGGAGAGAAAGGATGGGTTGGCTCGGGGCTGGCGCACCTCGCAGCCAGCACCGCGGCCGCCCGGGTTGCCGGCACGCCCGCCCGGGCGACCGACCGCGCCGTCCACGGCGTCGCGGCCGCCCGCGACCTCCGGCGCGCGTACGCCGACACCCATCCCGCGCGGGCGGCGTGCTTCGACGAGTTCATCGCTGACTTCCACGCGCTCGGCGGCCTGGACGGCGTCGGCGACGCCTACGAGGACGCCGCCGCCGCCCACCGCGAGGCCGCCGGATCGGTTGCGTCCCCGCAAGCGCTCGCGACGACGCCGCTGTTCGAGGCCGCAGCCGTCCCCGTCAAGCAGCTCGCCCGCGGGCAGGCCGACGGCGAGATCGCGGTGTCCTGGGACGACCTCCACGGCGGGGACCCCGGCGACCCGGGGGCGTTTCTCGCACACCGCGCGACGTACAAACGCCAGCGCCTCCCCGGGCTCGTCGAGGCGGCGGTCGACGACGGCCACCTCGCCGCGCCACGGGGGACAACCGAGTACGCCACCGACCACCACGAGTGCCCGGCGTGTGGCTCCCGCCACGTCAACTGGGTCGCCGACAGCACCCTCTGTCTGGTGTGCTCGCGGCCCACCGAGCCCACCAACGAGTAGCCGCTCACCCGAGGAACTGTCGCTCACGCGCCCCCCGCCGGATCGCCGACCGCAGGGCGTCGTCGTCGCCGCGCTGGAGGGCGTCGATGGCGTCGTCGGTGGCGGCGCGGTGCTCGCTGTTCGGGGTGACGTCCACGCGCTCGACGGCGGCCGCCAGCGTGTCGTCGTCGAGGTCGAGCACGTCCGTACACCGTGGGTTGAAATACCGCGCGGCGTCCGCGAGGTGGTCGAAGTACGCCGGGAACGCCTCGCGCACGAACGCCGCGTCGTCGTCGGTGAGCGCGTGCGCGCCCAGCAGCGTCGGCGGGCAGCCCACCGCGTACAGCGACGCCGTGTAGCCGATGGCCCGCGGGAGCGCGTTCTCCCCGACCTCGCGGGCGTAGCCGAACAGCCCGACGTGGAGCTTGCGGGCGCGCCGGTCGGGCACGTACGACGACAGCCGGTTGACCGTCCCCGCGATGGCGTCCACCTGGTCGGCGTACGCGTCCGCGGTCCGGTCGATGACGGCCAGCGCGCGCGCCTCGTCGATGGGGAACGGGGGCGCACCCAGGTCCGCGTCACGGAGCGTGGCGACCCCGTCGCGGACCGTCTCCACGGGATAGTCGTATTTGAACGCCGACTGCACGGTGAACGTCTCCACCTCGCTGTAGGCGTCGGCGGTCGCGGCCGCGCGCTCCGGGGTGAGGTTCCCGCGGAACGGCGCCGACCCCGCGCCCAGGATCGGGTGGACGTCGACGCCGGTGGCTTCGCTCATCTCGTAGAGGCGCTGCAGAGCGACCTTGTTGATGAGGTCGGCGGCCAGACAGCCGTAGTTCAACGCGGGGTCCGAGCGCGCGAGAAACACCCGGACGGCGTCCTGGTCGTGGGCGGTCGCGTACTCGCGGACGATGTCGTCGGCCGCCAGCATCGCCTCCCGCTCCTCGATCAACGGGATGACCGTGATCGACGCCGGATCGAACTCCCCCACCCACTCCTCGACCGTTCTGCCGTCCCAGACCGCCTCGTCGGCCTTCCCGGTCACGAACCGCTCGTAATACTCGTGGACGGCGTTGAGCTGGTCGGCGTCGGTCACCATCGGCACGATGACCTCGAAGATCGGCGCGGTCGTCTCCAGCCCGTACTCGCCGGCGAAGCGCCGCGCGGCGTCGAACGACCGCGGGATGCTCTCCAGGATCTCCAGCAGGATCTTCGCCTCGGACCCCTCCACGTCGGGGTTCGGGCCGCGAACGGTCAGCCGCACGTCCGTCCCCAACTGGTGGTCCGCGAAGAACTCGTCGTACCGCGAGAGCAGCTTCTTGACGGCGTACTCGTCGCCCTCCTTGCCCTCGAAGTCCCACATCTGTTCGTCGCAGCCCAGATGCGAGTACACGTAGTAGGCCTCCTGTATTTCGTCCTCGCCCTCGATCACGTCGCCGGCGGTGAAGAACGGGAGTGTGGCGTTGTCCGGATGTTGCGTGCTCATCAGTCGCGGCACGTCGACCATGTGACGTGGTACGTGACCGCACCCCAAAAAACCGGCCGGCAATTCAGCTGTGTTCACGCCCGCTCACAGCAACCGAAACCAGTTTCCACCTCGTTGCCGTCGCCGCCGACACGCGTGCTCACCCACCACCGGACGCCCACGCCCCCGGTCGCCACCGCCCCTCCAACCGCAGCCGCTAGGACACCCCTGCGGGGGAGTCCGTGATGGGGGCGGCGTCTGCTCTTGTCGGCTCCACCCCCGGCCACGTCGCGGTCGTCGTCGTCGCCACCCTGCTGATCTGGGCCGGCAGCTCGTGGCTCGAAGCCGCCGCCGAACAGCTGTCGGCGCATTACGGACTGCCCGCCGTCGTGCAGGGGTCGATCGTCGTCGCCATCGGCTCCAGCTTCCCGGAGCTGCTGAGCGTGCTCGTCACCGCCCTCGACGGCTCGTTCGGACTGGGTGTCGGCGCCATCGTCGGGTCGGCGATCTTCAACATCCTCGTGGTGCCCGGGCTGGCCGGCATCACCACCACCCAGCCGCTGGACGCCACCCGGACGGTCGTCTACAAGGAAGCCCAGTTCTACATGCTGGCGGTTTCCACGCTGCTGCTCACGTTCGCGCTGGCAGTCATCTACGCCCCCATCCCGGGTGGTGACCCGCTCGACGGCGCTGTCACGCGCCCGCTGGCGCTCGTCCCGCTGCTCCTCTACGGGCTGTACCTGTTCATCCAGTGGCAGGACGTGGGCGACCACGACCCCACCACGGACACCACTGACGTGGACGTGCCCCGGGCATGGGCGCGCCTCGCGGCCGGGCTGGCCGCCATCTCGGTGGCCGTCGAACTGCTTGTCGGCGCGGTCACGGGACTGGCAGCCACGTTCGACATCCCGTCGTTTCTCGCCGGCGTGACCATTCTGGCCGCCGCCACCAGCCTCCCGGACGCGCTGGTGAGCGTTCGGGCCGCGCGCAGCGGCCACGGCGTCACCAGCCTCGGGAACGTCCTCGGGTCGAACACGTTCGATCTCCTGGTTGCGATCCCGATCGGCGTCCTCATCGCCGGGCGCGCCCCCGTGTCGTTCGCCGTCGCAGCCCCCCTGATGGGTGTGCTCACGCTCGCCACTGTCCTGCTGTTCACCGTGCTCCGCACGGGGCTGTCGCTCACCGACGCCGAGTCGTACGCCCTCCTCGTTGCATACCTCGGCTTCGTGGCCTGGATCATCGGGGAAACACTCGGGGTCGTCGGGCTGATTCGGGTGTGATCGCCGCCAATGCCGGCGCCCACGCGCGCGCCCGTAGCGGGGGCTTTTTACGGGCGGCTTGCGTAGCCGTCTGCAATAATGTTCAAGGCGATAGTAAGCGCCGACACGCTCCAGGAGACACTCGACTCCGTGAGCGTGCTGGTGGACGAGTGCAAGATCCACCTCGACGACGACACCCTCTCCATTCGCGCAGTCGACCCCGCCAGCGTCGGCATGGTCGACCTCGATCTCGCCGCCACTGCGTTCGAATCCTATGAAGCCGACGGCGGCCTCATCGGCGTCAATCTCTCCCGGCTGGAGGACATCGCGGGCATGGCCGACGCCGGCCAGCTCATCCAACTGGAACTCGACGAGGAAACCCGCAAGCTCCACATCCAGATCGACGGCCTCGAATACACGCTTGCGCTCATCGACCCCGACTCGATCCGCCAGGAACCGGACATCCCGGACCTCGATCTGCCCGCGCACGTCGCCATCGAAGGCCGCGACATCGACCGCGCGGTCACCGCCGCCGACATGGTCTCCGACCACATCGCGCTCGGCGTCGACACCGGCGACGACCTGTTCTACGTCAACGCCGAAGGCGACACCGACGACGTCCACCTCGAACTCGCGCCCGACCAGCTCATCGACCTCGACGCCGGCGACGCCCACAGCCTGTTCAGCCTCGACTACCTCAAGGACATGAACAAGGCCATCCCGACGACCGCGGAGGTCGAACTCGAACTCGGCGACGAGTTCCCCATCAAGCTGCACTTCGACATCGCCGACGCACAAGGCCACGTCACGTACATGCTGGCCCCGCGCATCCAGTCCAACTGACGCCACCGCCCGCTCCGTTTCTGATCGCGTCCGGACCCGTCCAGCCGCCGGCTCGTGCCCTCCGAGCGGTCACCGGGCCAGGACTGTCTCGCCGGCCCGCACCGTCTGCCCGGACTCCACGACGACGTCCCCGCGGTCGTACGCCGGCGGAAGCACCACGTCGGCGCGACTCCCGAACGAGATGTGGCCGAGGCGGTCGCCACGCGCGAGGTCCTCACCCGCCTCGACGTAGGGATGGATGCGTCGGGCGAACGCGCCCGCGATGAGCACCACCGTCCACTCCGCCGTCTCGATACGGACGCGCTCGTTGTGCGCGGACTCCTTGCTGAACGCGGGCCGGTGGCCGCCCGGCTCGTGGACGACGCTCTCGACGCGCCCCGCCACCGGCACGCGGTTCACGTGGACGTTGTGTACGTTCATGAACACGCCCACGCGAACCCGTCCGTCGTCGCGCGTTCGGATCACCGACACCGTGCCGTCGGCGGGCACAACCACGCCCGCGCCGTTCGGGCTGCGATCCGGGTCGCGATGGAACCACACCACGAACGCGGCCAGCGCGACGCCGACGACGCCCCACGGCGACGACGCCGCGAGAGCCGCCACACCGACGACTGCGGGCGGCAGGGCGTACTTCCACGTCCAGGGGCCGCGCGCAAGCACACTCGACGCGTCGGGGGCAAGGCGTGTGAGCGTGTCGGTCCAAGCCGGGGTGCTTATCGGCGTCCGCTCGCAAACACGGGCCAGCATGAACGCCCGCCACGCCCGCTATCCCTTCCTGGGGGACGCCCGCGACGCCGTCGAGGAAGCTGGCGTGGACCTCGCTCGCGTCGTTACCGAGGACGACGCCGTCGTCGAGCGCGCCCGCGAGCGCGTCGTCAGCGCGCTCACGGACGGCACGATCGGCGAGCCGGCCGCCACGGTCAGCACCCGCGTCGAAGTGCTGTCCTATCCGGTCGCCCGCGTGCTGGTGTCCATCGTCGACGAATCCGTGCTCGTGCGCAAGTACGCCACGGCCGAAGCCGACGCGGCCTACGACCGGTTCACCGCCGACGAGTCCACCGACACCGACCTGAAAAGCGTCTCCGACACCACACGCGTCTCCCGTGACACGCTCCTCAGTGAGTTCGATCTCAGGACACACGTTCACGCCACACCGGACGCCCACACGGTGGACGTGCCGACGTACCTGTTGCTCGCGTCATCGCTTCGCGACGACGACTGGCGGCTGGTCAACCGCGCGCTCGACGACGGTCGCGTGCCGGTCACCGACGCCGAGCTCGACACCCTCATCCGGGAAGCCATCCGCGAACGCGTCGCGGACGGCCTGCCCCTCTCGGTCCCCGACCAGATCGCCGACGCCCTCGACGAGCCGGTGGCCGCCATCCAGGACGCCCTCGCGGACCTGGATCTCACCCGCGAGATCGACACCGTCGTGCCGGAGCTGTTCCCGCCGTGCATGAAACACCTCCTCGACCAGGTGCAACGCGGCGACCACCTCCCACACCACGCCCGCTTTGCCATCACGTCGTTCCTCTCGAACGTCGGGCTGTCGACGGACGAGATCGTGGACATCTACGAGGTCAATCCCGGGTTCGGCGAGGAGATGACGCGCTACCAGACCGACCACATTCAGGGCGACTCAAGCCCCACCGAGTACACCGCGCCGTCGTGTGCGACGATGAAAGCCTACGGGAACTGCGTGAACCCCGACGACCTCTGTGACGCCATCAACCACCCGCTGTCCTACTACGAGGTGAAACTCGACGACGGCGACGACGACGACCTCGCCGACTGGCGGGACCGCGAGGACGACGACAGCCCCGATTAGCCCTGCTTGCCCGACATCCAGTAGCCGATCCCCGCCATCAACAGGATGAAAATGACTATCGCAGCGACCACTGCGTACCCGGACGTGGCTCCGAACCCGCCGGCTCCCACCGACACTGCGGCGACGAGCACAGCGATGAAAACAAGCACCGCGAGGACGGCGATGCCGGCCTCCACGCGGGCGTCGAGCGCGTCTGACATGGCTTGCGATTCCACGGGCCACTGGAAAAGCGCTTCGAAGCAGCCGACGTCCGACCGAGGACGCTAGTAGTCGTCGAGGCCGGTCCGCTCGGGGCCGCCGGCGAGCGTCTCCAACTCGGTGCCGTCGGCCAGCGCGGTCTGCTTTTTGACGCGGTAGCTCCCCGCGTCGGTGGTGTGGAGGTCCGCCGGGTGGAAGAAATACCAGTTCTCCCGGTCGAAGCGCGCGCCGATGCGTGGCTTCGCGCCGAAGTTCCGCGCGAAGTACACCAGTGACTCCACCTCCTCGCCGTCCAGGTAGATGGGGTCGCCCGCCGAGGATTTCGCCTCGATGGCGTAGAACTCCTCGCCGTTGCCCGCCAGCACGTCGGGGAGGTCGCGCTTGGTCGCCGCCCCCGACGCCGGCGCGCGCATCACGGCGAACCCCGTCTCGTCGAGCGCGTTCACGAGCTCGCGCTCGCGCCGGTTGCCCTTGGCGTTGGAGTTAGCCATGGTGGATGCCCCCGTGCACGCCAGCGCCCTGCGTCGCGATCATGCGCCACGGTAGGCCGCCGGCCGGTTAGTGCGTTGTGCCACAGTCCGGTGGCGCTGCCGGCTTACGTGCCGTGCTGCCAGGAGTCCATGTACTCCGCCTGATCGTCGGTGAGGGCGTCGTACTCGACGCCCTCGGCCGCCAGCTTGATCTCCGCGATCTCGATGTCTAGCTCGTCGGGCACGTTGTGGACGCCGGCCGCGTACTCCTCGCGGTTCGCCACGAGTTCGCGCACGCAGACCGCCTGCACGCCGAAGCTCTGATCCATCACGCCGACGGGGTGGCCCAACCCGATGGGCGACGCGAGGTTGACCAGGCGGCCCTCCGCCAGCACGTTCAGGCGGCGGCCGTCGGCCAGCTCGTACTCGCGGACGCCCTCGCGGGCCTCGCGCTCGGAGACGGCGAGCTCCGAGAGGTGATCGAGGTTGACCTCCACGTCGAAGTGGCCGGCGTTGGCCAGCACCACGCCGTCGTCCATGCGCTCGAAGTGCGCTCGCGTGATGACGTTCTTGTTCCCGGTCGTGGTGAGGAACACGTCACCGACCTCGGCCGCCTCGGCCATCGGCATCACGTCGTAGCCCTCCATGTGCGCCTCCAGGGCGCGCCGCGGCTCGACCTCGGTCACGATGACGTTCGCGTTCTGGCCGGCGGCCTTCTTCGCGACGCCGCGGCCGCAGTCCCCGTAGCCCGCGACGACGACGTCCTTGCCCGCCCACGAGAGGTTCGTGGTCATGGCGATGTTCGCCAGCGCGGACTCCCCGGTGCCGTGGACGTTGTCGAACAGCCGCTTCATCGGGGTGTCGTTCACCGCGAACACGGGATACTCCAGGGCGTCGTCGTCGTCCATCGCGCGCAGCCGGTGGACGCCCGTGGTGGTCTCCTCGGTGCCGCCGATGATGGTGTCGATGAGCTCGGGGTGGTCCTCGTGTACACGGAACACGAGGTCGCCGCCGTCGTCGACCGTGACCGTCGGCTCGTGGGCCAGCACGGCGTCGATGGCGTCGTAGTACGCCTCCCCCTCCGCGCCGCGCTCGGCGTACGAGGTGATCGACTCGTGGGCGTCGAGCGCCGCGCTCACGCCGTCGTGTGTCGACAACGGGTTGCAGCCCGTGATCGCGATCTCGGCCCCGGCGTCGGCCATCGTCTCGACCAGCGCCGCCGTCTTGGCCTCGACGTGCATCGCCATCCCGATGGTTTCGCCGGCCAGCGGCTGGTTGGCGTCGAACTCCTCGCGGAGCGCGGACAGGATCGGCATATGCTCGAACGCCCAATCGATCTTCGCGCGCCCCGTCTCGCGCGCCGACTCGGGATCATCGAGCCGGCTGCTGATCGCCGGTGCAGTTGTCATACCAGAACCCACGGGCACCGACCTCAAAACGCTACCGGAGCCGCCACACGCGTCCCCGTGGCACCACCAGGCACGCCGCGCTACTCGCCGGCGCGCGCTGCCAGCTCGCTCGCGCGCTGTGCGGCCTGCTCCCGCACCGCGGCCTCGTCGAACGGCAGCACCTCCCGGTCCCGCATCAGGACCGCGCCGTCACAGATCGTGTGCCGCACGTCCTGGCCGGTCGCCGCGTACGCCAGATGCGAGACGTGATCGTGGACCGGTGTGAGGTGTGGCGCGTCGAAATCCACGACCGCGAGGTCCGCGTTGGCGCCCACTTCGATGCGCCCCGAGTCGAACCCCAGGGCGGCCGCCCCGCCCGCGGTCGCCATCTCGACGGCCGCCCGGGCCGGCACGGCGTCGGCCGCGCCGGTCTGTAGCTTCCCCAGCATCGCCGCGTCCCGCAGCTCGTCGAACACGTCGAGGTCGTTGTTCGACGCCGCCCCGTCCGTCCCGAGCGCAACGGTCACGCCGGCCTCCCGCATCGCCTGGACGGGCGCCATCCCGGACGCCAGCTTCATGTTCGACGCCGGGCAGTGCACGACGCTTGCCCCCGACTCCGCGAGCAACTCGATCTCGCCGGCCGTGGTGTGCACGCCGTGCGCCAGGAAGTCATCCTCCGCAAGCAGCCCCACGTCGGCGGCGTACTCCAGGGGACGGCTGCCGTGCTCGTCGACGATCGGCTCGACCTCCTGCTCGGTCTCGTTGGCGTGGAAATGCACCGGCACGTCGGCCTCACGGGCCGCCGCGACGAACTCGCGGAGATACTCCTCGCCGACCGTCGTGAGGCTGTGGGGCATGTACGCGCTCGTGATGCGGCCGTCGGCGGCGTCGTTGAACTCGCGGGCGACCGACAGCGCCTCCTCGTTGTCCGCGACCGCGTCGGCGTCGTCCTTCCCGACGGTGACCACGCCGTGGCCCACCCGCGCACGCAGCCCCGCCTCGGTGATCGCGTCGACCACCTCCGGCACCTCGAAGTACATGTCCGCGAACGCCGTCGTGCCCGCGCGGATCATCTCCACGAGCCCGAGCCGGGCCCCCGCGCGGATGTCGCCGTCCGCCAACTCCGCCTCCGCCGGCCAGATGTCCTCCTGGAGCCACGCGTCCAGTTGCTTGTCGTCGGCGTACCCGCGCAGCAGCGTCATCGCCACGTGACAGTGGGCGTTCACCAGCCCCGGCATCACCAGACAGCCCGCCGCGTCCACCGTCTCGTCGCCCGCGGGCGTGTCCCCGACCGCGATGATCTCCCCGGCGTCCCGATCAACCAGCACGTCGCCGTCGCTCACGGTGAAGTCAGGATGCAGTACCGCGCCGCCGGCAACCCGCAGCGTGTCGCTCATATCGCGTGTTCGCCCGACCCGGGCGAAAAGCTGTCGGGACGCGACGACTCCCAGGCGGCCGCCGCGATGCTCGCGGTCTGGCCCACGCCCACGGCCCCGATGCCCGCCAGCACGAGCCACCCCGACGCCGCCGACAGCGGTGCCGCAAGCCCCACCACCGTCACCGCACCGCCAGCCACCGACGCCATGGCCGCGCCGAGGTAGACCCGCGCCAGCCCCGGGGCCGGCGTTCGGCGCGCGGTCACGGCCAGCGCCCGCACGGGGAGCAACATCCACCCGACCACGGTCGCCGCGCGCAACACGCCGCCCGGCACGGCGGGCACCCGGAACGACGCCACGCCGAGCAGCGTCACGCCGACGCCCGCAACGATGACGCCGCGCCACGCCCGCAGCGCGCCCGCGTCCATCTCCGTCCAGGACACCGCCCCGAACGCAACCAGCAGCCCCACGATCACGACGTGGGCGACGAACAGCGCGTGCGACCCGACGTATCCGAGGTGGGCGGCAGCGGTGAACCCCCACGCCAGCGGTACCAACCCGACGGGCGCGTACTCCCGGGTCCGATCTAGCATACCCTCCGGTGGGACGCCCGCGTGCTTCAAACCCCGCCCCGCCGCCGCCACCCAAAGCTAGTTCCGCACCCCCGGTGAACCGGCTGGCATGCGCATCGCCGTTCCGAACAAGGGACGCCTCCACGACCCGACCCTGGCGCTGCTCGACCGCGCCGGCATCGGCGTCGAAGACGGCGCCGACCGCCAACTGTACGCCGACACCGTCGACCCGGCGCTCACGGTGCTGTACGCGCGCGCCGCCGACATCCCCGAGTACGTCGCCGACGGCGCGGCGGACGCGGGGATCACGGGCCACGACCAACTCCGGGAGTCCGGCGTCGACTGCGTCGAGGAGCGCCTCGATCTCAACTACGGGTCGTGCCGACTGGTGCTTGCCGCCCCCGAGGACGGCGACGTCACCGCCCCCGCCGACCTCGACGGGGCGACCGTCGCCACCGAGTTCCCGACGATCACCCGCGCGTACTTCGCGGACACCACCGCCACCCCGGAGATCGTGGAGGTGACCGGCGCGACCGAACTCACGCCCCACGTCGAGATGGCCGACGCCATCGTCGACATCACGTCCACGGGCACGACGCTCCGCGTCAACCGCCTCCAGGTCGTCGACGAGGTGTTGTCGTCGTCAGTGCGGCTGTTCGCCCACGAGGACGTCCACGACGACCCCAAAGTCCAGCAGGTCGAAACCGCGCTCCGATCCGTGCTCGACGCCCACGGGAAGCGCTACGTGATGCTGAACGCGCCCGCCGACCGCCTCGACGACGTGAAGGCAGTGCTGCCGGGGCTTGGCGGCCCGACGGTGCTCGATGTCGACGAACCGGGGACGGTTGCGGTGCACGCCGTCGTCCCCGAGCGCGACGTCTTCGAGGCGATCTCGGAGCTCAAAGCCGTCGGCGCGTCCGGCATCCTCGTCACCGAAATCGAACGCCTCGTGGACTGACCTCACTCCTCCGCGCCGGCCACCTGGCGGGTCGCGCGGACCACGAGTCGGACCGCCGTCCCGCCGGCGGGGTAGGCCATCGTGCCCACGACGCCCGCGGCCGCAAGCCCGATCGCCGCGATCCGCATCTCCCCGATGGTGGTCGTGGCCAGCGAAACGGCGGCCCCGCCGGCCGGCGCGAGCCACCGGTCGGCAAGCGACGCTGGCCGACCCAGCATGTAGTAGGCCGCCAGCGACACCACGGCACCGAGGCCGAACACCGCAGCAACGTCCGGCCCCGGCCGGTGGACGTAGGTGGCGGCGTACGCGAGCACCGCCGCGCCAAGCGCCATCACGCTGGCGCGCAGTGCGCGCTGGTCGTACTCGTCCATGCGCGTCACTGCACGGCCCATGGGTAAAAATCGCGGTGCGCGTTCTCTCCGGCTGCGACCGTCAGCCGGGCGCCGTCGACAACACCGCCAGCAGGTTCGCAACCAGCAACACCACCGCCAGCGACACGGTGTAATGCATCACCACGACGAACACCGTCGTCCGGTAGCGAACCCGGTATACGGCGCGCACGGCGGCAGCGTCGGCAGCCAGCCCGACGGCGACGATGAGCAGCGGGTTGAACCGCACGAGCACGAGCGTCACCACGGCCGGCGCGACGCCGACGAGGAAGCCACGCTTCCAGGGGACCTCCCCGAGGATGTACGTCGCGGCCGCGTGGGCCGTGAACCCGAACAGCAGCCAGCCACCGACGAACGTGGCGAGATACTGCAGCGGCGTGCCCGCGACCGGTTCGACGGTCGCCACCATGCCCGCCTAGTCGAGGAGCCCCAGCTCCTCGAGCCGGGACGTGATCTTGTCGACGGCGTGCTCGGCGTCCTTTGGCTCTTTGCCGCCGGTGATGACGAGCTTCCCGGAGCCGAACAGCAGCGCCACGACCTCGGGGTCGTCGAGACGGTAGACGAGCCCGGGGAACTGCTCGGGCTCGTACTCGATGTTCTCGAGGCCCAGCCCGATGGCGATGGCGTTGAGGTTCAGCTGGCGGCCGAGGTCAGCGGACGTGACGATGTTCTGGACGACGATCTCGGGGTCGTCTTCGACCTTGATCGAGAGCTCGCGGAGCTTGTCGAAGACGATGCGGAGGCTCTCGTGTACGTCGTCGGTTGATTTCGCGCCCGTGCAGACGATCTTGCCCGAGCGGAAGATGAGTGCGGCGCTTTTCGGGTCCTGCGTGCGGTAGACCAGGCCGGGGAACTGCTCGGGGTCGTAGTCAGCGCCCTCGAGGTCCATCGCCACGCTCTGGAGATCGAGCTCCTGCCCGATGCCGGTGGAGGCGACCACGTTTTCAATGTTGATGGTTTCCTTGGGGTCGGTCATCGTTCGACTTAAACCACGTATTTAACCTTTATAAAGATTGGTAGTCCGGGGAGTGGTGCCTCAAATACCCAGCGTCACCGGCAGCCTGATTGCCGGCGGGCGTCCAGGTCGTGCGTGTTCGTGCTCGAACTCGGCGGGGACGACGCCGACGCGTTCGCCGCCGCCGAAGCCCGCACTGCAGCCCCCGACGCCACCGTGGTCGCGCCCGGTGTCGCCACCGCCAGCAGCCTCGACACCGACGCGCTAGCCGGGTTAGCGTACACGCACCGCGCCGCCGACCACCTCACAACCGCCGCCGCCACCGTCCCCGCGGCCGTCGCCGCGCTCCGGGACGCGCCCCTCGACCGCACGGGGTCGGTCGCCGTGCGCGCCCGCGACGTGCGCCACACGACCGGCGTGGACACCCAGCGCGCCGAACGCGACCTCGGCGCCGTCCTCGTGGACGCCGGCTTCGACGTGGACCTCGACGCCCCCGACCACGAACTGCGCGCGCTGTTCACCGCCGACGACTGCTTTCTGGGGTGGCACGTCGCCGACTCCGTCCGCGACTACGGCACCCGCAAACCCACCGACCGCCCGTTCTTCCAGCCGGGCAGCATGGACCCGCTGTTGGCGCGCGCGGCCTGCAACCTCGCCCGCGTCACCCCCGGCGACCGCGTCCTCGATCCGATGTGTGGCACCGGCGGCGTGCTCATCGAAGCCGGGCTGCTCGGCGCACACCCCATCGGCACGGACGCCCAGGCGAAAATGGCGGCAGGCGCGCGCCGCAACCTCACCCACTACGTCGATGACGCCACCACGGGGCGTGCCGACGCCACCGCGCTGCCGTTGCCCTCCGACAGCATCGACGCCGCCGTCCTCGACGCCCCCTACGGCCGCCAGTCGAAGATCGCCACCCACGACCTCGCCGACCTGGTCGGGGGGGCACTCGACGAGCTCGCCCGCGTCACCGCCGGCCGGTGCGTGCTCGTCGCCGACCGCGACTGGCGCGCCGAAGCCACCGCCGCGGGCTGGACCGTCGACGCACGCTTCCAGCGCCGCGTCCACCGGTCGCTCGTCCGCCACATCCTCGTGTTGGTGTAGTCACGACCGGTAGTGGTCGACGAGCCCGACGACCGCCAGCGACCCGATGACCGCGATCAGTGCCCACACCCGGTTGGCACCGACCGGGCGGACGTTCAGGGCGGCCATCACCGCCGACGCCAGCAGGTATCCGAACAGGCTGGTGAACCAGACGGTCGCGTACTCGACCGGCGCTCGCCCGACAGCCACCCACCATCCGATCACGAAGCCGGGTGCGAGCTGCGCCACCGTCTCCCACCACGGCGTCGCCGGGCCGGTCACCACCCACAGCACCAGCGACGCGGGCAGCGACACCATCAACATCGACCCGACAACGATGCCGGCGCGTTCGAAGTACTCCGCAAGCTCCATGCTCTGACCGAACCCGCATCCCGATAAAAGCCTACCGGCCAAGCTCCGCGAGCAGCCGCCCGAGCTGCACGCGGTCGCTGGTGCCCCGCGTGAGATCGAACTCCACGTCGCCCGCAAGCGCGTACAGCTCCGCCACGTCGTCGCCGGAATACCGCGAGCGCGCGACCTCCAGCAGGTCATCGAGCACCTCGCCGCCGCTCATCCCCTCGTCCACCAGCAGGTCGTCCAGCGTCGACCGTGCGTCGGTGAACGCGCCGGCCTCGGCGTCGTCGAGCATCGACTCCACGGCGGCGTCGCTGCCGACGTCCTGCAGCGCCTCGTAGGCGGCGTTCATCGTCACCTCGCCCTCCTGCTCGGCGGTCGTCTGCGCGCCCAACACGGCCTCCCGGAGGTCGCCCTCCGCGTACCCCGCGACGAACTCCAGGCCGTCCGGCTCGTAGTCGACGCCCTCGGCGGCCACGATCTCCCGGAGCACGTCGACGACCTCGTCGTCGGTCGGCGCGCGCACTGAGACGGGGAAACACCGCGAGTGAATCGGCGGGATCAGCTTCGACGGCTGGCGGGTCGCGATGATGAACTGCGTGGCCTCGTGGTGGCGCTCCATCACCCGCCGCAGCGCCTGCTGGAAGTCCTCCCGGATGGCCTCGGCGTTGTCCAGCAGGATGGTGTTGTAGCCGCCCGAAACCGGCGAGTAGCTCGCGGTCTCTTTCAGGACGTGGTTCACGAGGTCGGCCTTCGAGGAGTTCCGGCGGCGCTTGGCGTCGATGAACGACGCGAACCGGGGGTCCTCGCTGATCTCCGTTTTCGTCATCCCGAAGACGTCCGCGACGTTCACCTCCACGAGATCCGTCTCCGGATCGTCGTGGGCGGCCGCTGCGAGCGCGCGAACGGCGGCGGTCTTCCCCGCGCCCGACGGCCCGTACATCACGAGGTTCACGGGTTCGTCGACGGCGTCCCGGAGCCGGTCGCGCACGCTCGCCTGCGGGAGGTCGGCCAGCGACGGCGCGTGCTCGTCGATCCACAGCGGCTCGTCCATTGCTACCCGCTGCTACCCGCCACGGCACAAAGAAAGGGCCGGTCGCCGGCGCGCCTCCACCGCATCGGTGAGGTTTTGCGCGCGGCCCGCCCAGGTTCGGGCATGACTCTGGAGGTCACCTTCCTCGGGACGAGTGGCGCCGTCCCCACGACCGAACGCAACCCCAGTTCCGTGTTCGTGCGCCGCAACGGCGACGCGTTCCTCTTCGACGCCGGCGAAGCCACGCAGCGCCAGATGATGCGGTACAAGACCGGGTTTGGGGTTTCCGACGTGTTCATCACGCACGGCCACGGCGACCACGTCTTCGGGCTGCCGGGGCTCGTTCACACCTGGGACTTCAACGACCGCACGGACTCCCTGACGATCCACGTGCCACGCGGCCTGCGCGGCGACATCGAGGACCTCGTGTTCTCGGCCGGCGGCGACGTCGGCTATCCGGTCCGGATCACCGAGGCCACCCCCGGCGCGGTCGTGCGCTCCCACGACGACTACGAGGTGCGGGCGTTCGAGACGGCGCACAGCACCGCCTCCGTCGGGTACGCGCTCGTGGAGGACGACCGGACGGGTCGCTTCGACCGGGCGCGCGCCGAGGAACTCGGCGTCCCGGTCGGCCCCAAGTTCTCCACGCTCCACGACGGCCAGCCGGTCGAACTCGACGACGGCACCGTTGTCAGCCCCGAGCAGGTCGTGGGCGACCCGCGGCCGGGCCGCACACTCGTCTACACGGGCGACACCCGGCCCCACGACCCCGTGGTGTCGGCCGCCGAAGACGCGGACCTCCTGATCCACGACGCGACGTTCGCCAACGACGCCAGCGAGCGCGCCGCCGAGACGGGCCACTCGACGGCCGGCGAGGCCGCGGACGTAGCGACGGAGGCGGGCGCGAAGGCGCTCGCGCTCACGCACGTCTCCTCGCGGTATGCGGGCGACGCCAGCGAAATCAGTGCGGGCGCGTCGGGCTTCGACGGGGAGGCGTTCGTCGCCCACGACGGCCTGACCCACGAAATCCCGTTCCCGGACGCCGACTGACCGCGCCGCCGTGCACTTATGCGTGCTCACGTCGTACGTTCGGGCGTGAGTACACGCACGAGCGCCCTCGACGCTCTCGTGTTCGGCGTCGACGTGCAAAGCGGTGACGTGCGCGGTGACGCACCCTCCTACGCGCTTGTGAGCTTTGACGGCGAGACCGTCGAGCGCGACGTTGTCACGCGCCGGAAGCTGTTGCGGTTGGTGGCCGACCGCGAGCCCGCCATCGTCGCCACCGACAACATGTACGAGCTCGCCGCCGACAAGGACCAACTCGTTCACCTGCTGCGGCGGCTGCCCGACTCCACCACGCTCGTGCAGGTGACCGGCGACGAACGCCCCGAACCCCTCTCCAGGGTGGCCAAACGCCACGGCGTCCCGTACGGCAAACCCGCGATGGAGGAAGCGGAGGCCGCCGCCCGACTGGCCGCCCACAACGTCGGCTACGAGGTGTCGGCGTTCACCGACGAAACCGAGCTCAAGGTCGCCCGTGGGCGGTCCACGGGTGGCGGTGGTGGCTGGAGCGCGGATCGCTTCACGCGGCGCATCCACGGCTCGGTCAAGCGGGAAACCCGCACCGTCGAATCAACGCTCGACGACGCCGGTCTCGACTACGACCGGGAGGTCACCGAGAAGTACGGCGGCTACGCCAACGCCGTGTTCACGGTGCAGGCCCGCCCCGAGAACATCCCCGTGAGCGAGCACCGCGCCGGCGACACCCGGGTGGAAGTCGAGCCCGTGCGCCGCGACGGCATCGAGTTCCGGCCGCTGGCGCGCCGCCGGGACCGCGTGCTCGTTGGCATCGACCCGGGGACCACGACGGCCGTCGCGCTCGTCGGGCTGGACGGCCACGTGCTCGACGTGATGAGCACGCGCACCGCCGACACCGGCGATGTCATCGAGTGGATCATCGAGCACGGCCGCCCGGCGCTGGTGGCCGCCGACGTCACGCCGATGCCCGACACCGTCGAGAAGATCGCGGCCAGCTTCGACGCACCGACGTGGGACCCGGACACCGACCTCCCGGTCGACGAGAAACAACACCGCACCCGCGAGGAGGGCTACGACGACGACCACCAGCGGGACGCGATGGCGGCCGCGCTGTACGCCTACGACCACTACCGAGAAACCATCGAGCGCGCCACCCGGGAGACGCCGCCGACCCTCGACGAGGGCGACGTGGCAGCGCGGGTGCTCGACGGGGAACCCCTTCAGGCCGTCCTTTCGGACCTCGAAGAGACCGACGACCCCGAACCCGACGAGCCCACCCACGACCCCCGCGAGCTCACCGACGACGAGCGCCGCATCAAAGACCTCGAAGCCCAGGTCGAGCGCCTGCAGGCCCACGTCTCCGATCTCGACGCCGAACTCGACGCGAAAGACGCCACGATCGAGGAGTACGAGGACGAGCTCTCGGAGGCCCGCCGCGAGGAACGCCAGGAAGCCCGCGAGCGCCGCGAAGTCACCCAACTGGAGTGGGAGAACGACCGCCTGGAGACCGAACTGGAGGAGCAACGGGAGCGCGCGGACGAACTCGAAGCCAAACTGGAGCGCCTGAAAGACCTCTGGAAGCTCGACCACTCGAACCTCGGCGACGTCGGCGGCGAGGGCCGCGATCTCGTCGCCGTCAAGCCCGTCGACCAGTTCACGGTCGACGCCATCGAGACGGCCGACGACGAGTACGGCATCGCCAGCGGCGATGTCGTCTACCTCCGCGACGCCTCCGGCGCGGGCCGCCGCACTGCCGAACTCCTCGCCGGCTTCGACCCCCGCGTCGTCCTGCGGTCGGGCGGCCTCTCTGACGCCGCCGACGAGGTGCTGTTCGACCACGAGATTCCCGTCGGCCCCGCCGACGGCGTCACCATCCGCGAAGTCGACGAACTCGCCATCGCCAACGAGTCCGAAGTCGAGGCCGTAATCGAGGACTGGGCGCAGCGCAAAGAAGAGCGCGAACGCGAACAGAAGGAGACGATGGTCGACTCCATCATCAGCGAGCACCGCGCGGACCGGGGGTGAGGCGGCCGCTTCGCCGACGCGTGGCCGACCGCACCGCTTAACCCCGCGGCCCGAGTCTCCGAGCGTATGAACGCGTACGAGCGCATCACTCGGAACACGGCGGAGGTCGTGACCGAGGAGGAGGTGCGGGAACTGGCCGAGGACCCCGAGGGCAAGCGGGTGTACGTCGGCTACGAGCCCTCCGGCGTGCTCCACCTCGGACACCTGCTGACGGCGAACAAGCTGATGGACCTCCAGGACGCGGGGATGGAGGTCGTGGTGCTGCTGGCGGACGTCCACGCCTACCTCAACGACAAGGGGAGCTTCGAGGAGATCCGGGCGACCGCCGACCAGATGAAAGCACAGTTCCTCGCGTACGGCCTCGACGAGGATCAGACCGAGTTCGTCCTCGGGTCGTCGTTCCAGCTCGACGAGGACTACGAACTCGACCTGCACGCGATGCAGGTCGAGACCTCCCTGAAGCGCGCTCAGCGCGCGATGGCCGAGATTCAGAGCGGGGAGACGCCGAAGGTCAGCCACGTCGTCTACCCGCTGATGCAGGCGTTGGACATCGAGTACCTCGATTTGGACCTCGCCATCGGCGGGATGGACCAGCGGAAGGTCCACATGCTCGCTCGCGAGGAACTGCCGAGCGTCGGTTACGAGAAGCGCCCGGTGTTGCACACGCCCATCATCGGTGACCTCGGGACTGGCGACGGGAAGATGTCCTCCAGCGAGGGCGTCACCATCTCGATGGAGGATTCCACGGCGGACATCGAGGAGAAGGTCACCGGGGCGTTCTGCCCCCAGACCCGCGACCCCGAGGGCGAGACGGTCAACCCGGTGCTGGAGCTGTTCCAGTACCACGTCTTCCCGCGGTTCGACGAGGTCGTCGTACAGCGCCCCGACGAGTACGGCGGCGACCTCGTCTACGAGTCCTACGAGGACCTCGCCGACGACCTGGAGTCGGGGGAGCTCCACCCGGCGGACGCGAAGGGCGCGCTCGCCGCCGCCCTGGACGAACTCATCGAGCCAGGGCGGCAGCGGCTCCGAGAGATCCGCGGCGAGTAACGACGCCACCGGGGATGCCGAGACGGCGCTCCGCGTGGCGCTGGACGAGCACGGCAAGGTGGCCGGGACGGAGCGGGTCGCCGACAACTACCTTCGCGTCCTGCCGCGGGCCTGCGTTCCCGCTGCGTGTTGTGGACGCGATTACGCCATCCCGAACACGCCCATGACGGACTGGATGGCGCCACGGGCGACGAGCGCGAGGCCGACGAGGACAGCCGTGAGGCCAGCGGCGACGACCGGCGCTTTCCACGCGACGACGGCGACGCCGACGACCATCAACACCAGTCCGAAGACTCCCGACAGCCCGAGTTTGTCGAACATATCGCAGGCACGCTCAGCGGCCGTAGTAAGCCTGCTGGTCGGCGGTCGAGTGCCGTGGAGTGGTGGGGTTTAAACAGTTCGCTGTTCAACCGCGGCGTATGAGCGACGACGGCGGCGGACGCAAGAACTTGCGAATGCCCGAGGACGACGAGGTGTTCGCGGAGGTCACGGACATGCTCGGCGCGAACCGCGTGCAGGTGCGGTGTGCGGACGGCGAGGAGCGGACGGCGCGCATCCCCGGCCGGATGCAAAAGCGCATCTGGATCCGCGAGGACGACATCGTGCTCGTGGAGCCCTGGGACTGGCAGGACGACAAGGCCGACGTGACGTGGCGCTACGAGAAAAGCGACGCCGACCAGCTCCGCGAGGAAGGGCACATCGAATGATTGCGGTGGGCCGGCAGTGACCGACGACGAGTACGGATTGACCGAGGAGACGGCGGGCGCGCCCGGCGACGAGTTCGAGGAAATCGACGTCAGGGACACGGAAGCCGACAAGATCGCGCGCACGAAAGACCGCGAGTTCGCGGAGTTCCGCAAGCGCCTGAAGGACACCGAGCAGTTCAAGCTCGACGACGGGGCGTTCGACGACGCGACGTACGCGGCCATCTACAAGCTCGTCGAGGACGACCACGTGGGCGCGATGGGCGGCCCCATTTCCACGGGCAAGGAGGCCAACGTCTACGAGGCGTTGGACGCCGAGGGCGGCGACGTGGCGCTGAAAGTCTACCGAATCAACGCGTCGAACTTCCAGCAGATGCGGGCGTACCTGGAGGGCGACCCGCGCTTCGAGGGGTTGCGCGGCGACAAGAAGGCGGTCGTGCTGTCCTGGACGCGCAAGGAGTTCTCGAACCTGCGCCGCGCGAAGGCGGCCGGCGTGCGGGTGCCGGCGCCGCTGGCGGTCCAGCGCAACGTGCTGGTGATGGAGCTCATCGGCCGCGAGGGCGACGCCGCGCCGACGCTCAGCGACGTGGACATCGAGAACCCCCAGATGGCCTACGAGGTCGTCCGCGAGTACGTGCGCCGGCTGTACGACGCCGGCCTCGTGCACGGCGACCTCTCGGAGTACAACGTTGTGGTCTACGAGGGCGAACTGGTCGTCATCGACGTGGGCCAGGCGGTGACCATTCACCACCCCAACAGCGCGACCTTCCTCGAACGGGACTGCCGGAACGTCGCGAACTTCTTCGCGCGGCAGGGCGCGGACGCCGACCCCGACGACCTGCTGTCGTACGTCCACGAGCACGCGACCCCGCGCGCCGAGGCGGACACGGCGGCGGGCGACCGCGACGGCACCGAGGGGAGTCTCGACCGGGGCAGCGACGCCGACGACGCCTGAACGGACCGGACAGAAACTGTTTTGAACGTGGTCGCCGCACTCACGCGTATGCAGTCTGCTCCCTGTGGCTGGCGCTGGCGCGTCCGGGGAGCGGACAGTTTCGCCGCCGCGGCCTGACGGGCGTCACCCGCCCGGGTCGGGGGCGTGGCTCACTCCGGTCCCGCCGTTCTCCCGTACTGCGCGTCGACCACCAGCCACGCACCCACACCAACACACATGACAGCCGACGGAAACGACGTGACGCCGTACGCCGTCGAGAGCGACGACCTCGACTACGAGAAACTGCTCGCTCGCTTCGGCGCCGACGAACTGACCGACGACCAGCGCGCCCGGTTCCCCGACCACCCACTGGTGAACCGGGGGCTGTTCTACGCCGGCCGGGACGTCGACGACTTCCTGACGGCCGGTAAACAGTCCATCGTCACCGGCGTCGGGCCGTCGGGGCCGATGCACCTCGGACACGCAATGGTGTTCTACTTCGCGAGACGCCTGCAGGACGAGTTCGGCGCCCGGGTCTACGTTCCGCTCTCCGACGACGAGAAGTACTGGTTCAAAGACCAGACGCCCGCGGAGACGGGCGACTATCTGCGAGCGAACCTCCGTGACCTGCTCGCGGTCGGGTTCGACCCCGAGTTGACGCGCATCGTCGTCGACACGCGGGACGCGGACGTGCTCTACCCGCTGGCGACCGCGTTCGCGGGGGACGTGCGGCACGCGACGCTCCAGAACGTCTACGGCGAGCCGGACAACGTCGGGCAGGCGTTCTACCCGGCCGTCCAGACCGCCCACCTCCTGCTCCCGCAGCTCGTCCACGGCGAACACGAGACGCTGGTCCCCATCGCCGTCGACCAGGACCCCCACGTGCGGGTGAGCCGGGATGTCGCTGCGAAAGCCCGCTACCCGGTCCGGAAGCCCGGGGCGCTCCTGATGCAGTTCCTGCCGTCGCTGGCGGGCCCCGGGAAGATGAGCAGCTCGGCGGGCGTCTCGATTCGTCTCACAGACAGCCCCGACACGGTCCGCGAGAAGGTTCGCACGCACGCCTACACCGGCGGCCGCGCGAGCGTCGAGGAACACCGGGCGAAGGGCGGCGTCCCCGCGGAGGACGTGCCCTTCCAGTACCTCTCGGCGTTCTTCGAGCCCGACGACGCCGAACTCGCGCGCATCGAGCGCGAGTACCGGGCCGGGAACCTGCTCTCCGGGGAGTTGAAAGACCTCGCCGCCGACCGCATCACCGAGTTCCTCGCGGCCCACCAGCGGCGGCGCGCGGCACTCGGCGATGTCACCGAGGCACTCGACGCGTTCCGGCTCACCGACGACGAGCGCCAGCGCGCCCGCGACGCGGTCGGGTTCGGGTACTGACAGAACCGAACTTCTGTCCCGAACCGGACAGAACCATCATTCTGGAATCACTTATGTCGACATCCGGCCTGTGACAGTGCATGCGCCACTTGCTCACCGACACGAACTTCCGTCGACTGTTCACCGGCCGCCTCGTCACGAACGCCGGGGACAGCCTCTACTACGTCGCCGCGATGTGGCTCGTCTGGGAGCTCACCCACGACCCATTCTACTCGGGGGTCGCCGGCTTCCTCACCATGGGGCCGAGCGCACTCCAGTTCCTCTTCGGACCGCTCGTCGACCGCTGGCCGCTCCGTCGCGTCCTCATTGGCACCCAGGCATTCCAAGCTGTGCTCGTGCTCGCCATCCCGCTGGCCGCCTACACCGGCCACCTCTCCGTATGGGTCGTGCTCGCGGTGATGCCGCTGCTCGCGCTCGCCAACCAGCTTGTCTATCCCGCGCAGAGCGCCGCCCTCCCGCGCATCGTCGACCAGGCGGACCTCGTGGACGCCAACTCCGCGTTCAGCCTCGCTTACCAAGGTGTTGACCTCGTGTTCAACGCCGCCGCTGGCGCTGTCGTCGCGCTCGCCGGTGCCGTCGCGCTGTACGCCGTCGACTCGCTCACGTTCGTCGCCGCCGCGCTCCTCTTCGCCGGCGTGCACATCCCGGTCGCCGCCGACGAGCAGCCGACCGCCGGCACCGACGGTGCGGGCGACCCGCCCGCTGACGTGGCCGCCACCGACGGCGGTGAGTCGTCGGCTGACGACGACGCGGCCACCGGGACCGTCGACGATGCAACCACTGGCACCGCTCCCGACGGATACCTCGCGGACCTCCGCGCTGGCCTCACCGTCCTCCGAGGGTCCTTCCTCGTGCTCGTGCTCGCCGGGGCCGCGGTCGTCAACTTCGCCTCCGGCGCGACCATGGCGTCGCTGCCCGCGTTCGCGGACACCGTCGGCGGCGCGGGCGCCTACGGCACCCTGATGGCGGGCTTCGCCGCCGGGAACCTCGGCGGCGCACTCGTCGCGTCGCGCCTCGACCACCTTCCGTTCGGGAAACTGAACGTCGCCGTGTTCGCGGTCAACGGCACACTCGTCGCCGCCGCCGCAGTCGCCGCCACCGCTGGCGCACCTCTCCTCGTCGTGGTTGCGCTGTTCGCCCTCGCGTTCATCCCCGTCGGCGTCGGAAACGTCCTCCTCTCGTCAGTCGTGCAGGCCGCCGTTCCCGAGTCCAAGCTCGGCCGCGTGTCCAGCCTGGTCGGGTCCGCCTCCCAGTTCGCCATCCCGTTCGGCACGCTCGCGGGCGGTGCCGTCGCGGGCGCGTTCGGTCCAGTCGCCGCCATCTACGTGCTCGCCGGCGCGGCGCTCCTGCTCGCCGCGTACTGGCTGGCCGTCCCCGCGCTCCGCACGCTCCCGCCAGTCGGCGACATCGACACGCTCGACTAGGCCCAAGCCTAAGTTCCCCCTCGCCGTCCACTCGGCTATGACCGACGACGCAGAGGCGGCCTTCTCGGCGGTCGCGGACGAACTCCGCGTGCGCATCCTCCGCGAGCTCTGGGACGCCGACGACCCACTCTCCTTTTCCGAACTGCGCGAGCGTGTCGATGTCCAGGACTCGGGGCGGTTCAACTACCACCTCGGCGAGCTCCGCGGACTGTTCGTGGAGCAGACCGAGGACGGCTACGACCTTCGGTTCGCCGGTCGGAAGCTCGTCGGCAGCCTGCACTCGGGAGTGTACACGGAGACCGGCGGCATGGTCGGCCCTCAGTCCGTCGACGGAACGTGTGTCCTCTGCGGCAGTGACCTCGAAGCCGTCTACGAGGACCAGGTCGGGAAGGTCGACTGCACGGACTGTGAGGTGACGATCATCCAGACCGGGGTCCCGCCGGCGTTCGTCGACGGTCGGGAGGACGACCTCGCGGCCGCCATCGACGGCTACGTGCGAACGACGTCCCGGTCGCTCCTCGACGGCTTCTGTCCGACCTGCAGCGGCCCGACGGCGGGTCATCTGGCGGAGAACGACTACGGCCCGCAGGCCGTCGTGAACTGCGAGCGCTGTGGCATTTCCTTCTCCGGGCTGGCGGCGTGGGTCGCCGTCGACCACCCCGCAGTGCTGTCGTTCTACGACGACCACGACCGGAGCGTGCGGGACACCGCGCTGTGGCACCTCGACTGGCTGGCGGACGCCGAGTGGGTCGACGGAGCGGCGGGCGACCGCGCGACCGTCGAGGTCAGACTCGACGACGAGCGCCTCCGGGTGACCGTCACCGACGACCTCGCCGTCACTGCCGTGGATCGGGCGCAGACCGACTGACGCAGGTGACGAAGGCTTTTACGCGAGCGACAAATAGACTGCAGCATGAAACACGTGAAGATTCCGACCGACCGGATCGGGGTGCTCATCGGCGACGGGGGCGAGACGCTGCGCCGCATCGAGGCCGCCGCCGAGGTCGACATCGATGTCGACTCCCAGGACGGTGCGGTCGCCATCGAGCGCACGGGCGACCCCGTGCGGGGGATGCAGGCACCGGAGATCGTGCAGGCCATCGGCCGCGGGTTCAAGCCCGACGAGGCGCTGACGCTGCTGGACGACGACATGCGGATGTTCGACACCATCGACATCGGGCGCGCCGCCCGCAACGACAACGACCTCCGCCGGAAGAAGGGCCGACTCATCGGGGAGAACGGCCGCACACGGGAGCTGATGGAGGAACTCACCGGTGCGTCCGTTGTCATCTACGGGTCGACGTTCGGCGTCATCGGCCAGCCCTCCGAGGTTGACGTGGCGCGGTCGGCGGCGGAGATGCTGCTCGACGGGGCACCCCACGGGTCGGTGTACTCGTTCCTCGAACGCAAGCGCAGCGAGGAGCTGAAACAGCAGGGCATGGAGTACCACGAGTTCCCCGGGTAACGCCGCTTCGGAGCGTGTGGCGACACCGGTGGTTTTCTGTGACAGCAATTCACGTACATAAGTAGCCGGGGAGGGGTTTCGAGCTCGGCCGTGGGGCGGCGGTTCGGGCCTGCTCGCCACACATGGTACTACTTGGCACACAAGTTTTAAATAGAATCGCATTCAATCAAAGAGTGATTATGGCGCAGCAGATGGGTAACCAGCCGCTGATTGTACTCTCCGAGGACAGTCAGCGCACCTCAGGCGAGGACGCACAGTCGATGAACATCACCGCCGGCAAGGCCGTCGCCGAATCCGTTCGCACCACGCTCGGCCCGAAAGGCATGGACAAGATGCTCGTTGACTCCTCGGGCGAAGTCGTCGTCACCAACGACGGCGTCACCATCCTCAAGGAGATGGACATCGAGCACCCGGCGGCCAACATGATCGTCGAAGTCGCCGAAACACAGGAGACCGAGGTCGGCGACGGAACCACGACATCGGTCGTCGTCTCCGGCGAGCTGCTCTCCGAGGCCGAAACCCTCCTCGAGCAGGACATCCACGCCACCACGCTCGCACAGGGGTACCGACAGGCCGCCGAGAAAGCCAAGGAGCTGCTCGACGACGCCGCGATCGACGTCTCCGCCGACGACACGGAGACCCTCGAGAAGATCGCCGCGACCGCGATGACCGGCAAGGGCGCGGAGAACGCCAAGGGCGTCCTCTCGGATCTCGTCGTGCGCGCCGTTCAGTCGGTCGCCGACGACAACGACGTCGACACGGACAACGTCAAAGTCGAGAAGGTCACCGGCGGCGCAATCGAGAACTCCGAGCTCATCGAAGGCGTCATCGTCGACAAGGAACGCGTCAGCGAGAACATGCCGTACGCCGTCGAGGACGCCAACATCGCGCTCGTCGACGACGGCCTGGAGGTTCAGGAGACCGAGATCGACACCGAGGTCAACGTCACCGACCCCGACCAGCTCCAGAACTTCCTCGACCAGGAAGAAGAGCAGCTCAAAGAGATGGTCGACGCGCTCAAGGACGCCGGCGCCAACGTCGTCTTCGCCGACTCCGGCATCGACGACATGGCCCAGCATTACCTCGCCAAGGAGGGCATCCTCGCGGTCCGTCGCGCGAAATCCGACGACTTCACGCGACTCTCCCGCGCCACGGGCGCAACCCCGGTCTCGAACGTCAACGACATCGAGGCCGCGGACCTCGGCGCAGCCGGCAGCGTCGCCCAGAAGGACATCGGCGGCGACGAGCGCATCTTCGTCGAGGACGTCGAGGAAGCCAAAAGCGTCACCCTCATCCTCCGCGGCGGGACCGAGCACGTCGTCGATGAGGTCGAACGCGCCATCGAGGACTCCCTCGGCGTCGTGCGCGTCACTCTCGAAGACGGCCAGGTCATGCCCGGCGGCGGCGCCCCGGAGACCGAGCTCGCGATGCAGCTTCGGGACTTCGCGGACTCCGTCGGTGGGCGCGAACAGCTCGCCGTCGAAGCGTTCGCGGACGCGCTCGAAGTCATCCCGCGCACCCTCGCCGAGAACGCGGGCCACGACCCGATCGACTCCCTGGTCGATCTCCGCAGTCAGCACGACGGCGGCGACACCGAAGCGGGCCTCGACGCCTACAACGGCGACGTCATCGACATGGAGTCCGAGGGCATCGTCGAGCCGCTGCGCGTGAAAACGCAGGCCATCGAGTCCGCCACCGAGGCGGCGACGATGATCCTGCGCATCGACGACGTCATCGCCGCGGGCGACCTGGCCGGCGGCCAGGTCGGCGACGACGACGGCGACGACGGCCCCGCTGGCGGCCCTGGCGGCATGGGCGGCGGCATGGGCGGCATGGGCGGTATGGGTGGCATGGGCGGCGCGATGTAAGCTCGGCCACACGACACCACTCCAGCCAGTCTGCACCGCTCGCTCACCATCCGACACGTTTCTTTCGACGCCCCACCGCCCAGCGGCAGCGCCGCCACAACTGTGTTCAATTCAACCATTTCGGCGTGTTCAGCCAGTAAAAGGAGGGTCTAAGTGTCACGCGACATGATCGCGTGTATGGAGACGCTGCTACTCAACAAGGACGACGTGGACGAGAACACCCCGATGGCGGACCTCATTTCGGCCATCGAGGACGCGTTCGCCGCCTACGAGACGGGCGACGCCCAGATGCCCGCGAAGTCCTACGTCGACCTCCCCCAGTACAACGGCGACTTCCGCTCGATGCCCGCGTACATGGACGCCGGCGACTGGGACGCCGCCGGCATCAAGTGGGTGAACGTCCACCCCGACAACCCCGCGGACCACGACCTCCCGACGGTCATGGGCACGATGGTTTACTCCGACCCCGAGACCGCGTTCCCGCTGGCGCTCATGGACGGCACCGAACTCACGATGAAGCGCACGGGCGCGGCGGCCGCGGTCGCCACTGACCACCTCGCCGTCGCGGACGCCAGTTCGTTCGGCGTCGTCGGTGCCGGCGTGCAGGCGTACACCCAACTGGAGGCCATCTCGAAGATCCGGGACATCGAGGAGGTCGTCGTCAGCGACGTCAGCGACGACGCCGTCCAGCAGTACGTCGATCACTTCTCGGACCGCTTCGACGTGCGCGGTGGCTCCATCAGCGAGGCCGGCCACTGCGACATCCTCTCGACGGTCACGCCCGTCGAGGACCCCATCGTGACCGCCGAGGACGTCGGCGACCACACGCACATCAACGCCATGGGTGCCGACGCCGAAGGGAAACACGAGCTCGCCGACGACATCCTGCTTGCCGGCACGCTCGTCATCGACGACCACGCCCAGACCACCCACTCCGGGGAGATCAACGTCCCGTACCACGAGGACACGCTTGCGGACGACGACATCGACGCCGAGATCGGTGAAATCGTCGTCGGGAACGCCGACGGCCGCACCGACAGCGACGGCGTCACCGTCTTCGATTCGACGGGGCTTGCGATCCAGGACGT
This sequence comes from Halobacterium sp. GSL-19, assembly GCF_016917855.1. NCBI lineage: Archaea > Methanobacteriati > Methanobacteriota > Halobacteria > Halobacteriales > Halobacteriaceae > Halobacterium > Halobacterium sp. GSL-19. The sequence continues at coordinate 1,611,107 of NZ_CP070377.1, read as the reverse complement.
CGCCGCCGCCCACGTCGTCTACGAGCACGCCAGCGAGCACGACAACGGCTACGAGTTCGATCTGCTCGGCGTCTAGCGGCGTTTTGCTGCGCTACTTCGACACCCATCACCCGCACGGTGGGCGGTCGCTCGTGCCCGAGTCGGGGGGACTGCCGTACTGAAAGGCATTTGTCGGTCGGTCACGCAGTGTCCGCCAAGAGAGACACATGGGAGAGCAAGCCACCTACGACCACCACGCCATCGAGCAACACTGGCAACGCGAGTGGGACGACGCCGACGTCTTCCGGGTGCCCGACGACGCCGACGACCCGGAGTACGTGTTGGCGATGTTCCCGTACACGTCCGGCCAGCTCCACATGGGCCACGTGCGGAACTACGCCATCACCGACGCGTTCGCCCGCTACCGCCGGATGGACGGTGAGGACGTGTTGCATCCGATGGGCTGGGATTCGTTCGGGCTGCCCGCGGAGAACGCCGCCAACGAGCGCGACACCAACCCCCGGGAGTGGACCGAGCGCTGCATCGACCAGATGCGCGACCAGTTCGAGGCGCTGGGCTTTGGCTACGACTGGGAGCGCGAGATCACCACCTGTGACCCCGACTACTACAAGTGGAACCAGTGGCTGTTCACCGAGTTCCGCGACGCCGGGCTCGTGGACCGCCGGGCCGCCACGGTGAACTGGTGTCCGTCCTGTGAGACGGTGCTGGCAGACGAGCAAGTCGAGGGCGACGACGAGCTGTGCTGGCGGTGTGACACGCCGGTCACCGAGCGCGACCTCGACCAGTGGTTCTTCGAGACCACCGCGTACGCCGACGAACTGCTCGATGGCCTCGACGAGTTGGACGGCTGGCCGTCGAACGTCCGGGACATGCAGCGCAACTGGGTCGGCCGCACGGACGGCGTCGAAGTACCGTTCACCGTGCACACGCCCGACGGCGACGAGGACGTGGTGGCGTTCACGACGCGGGTGGATACCATCCACGGCGCGACGTATTTCGCGCTGGCACCGGATCACCCGCTGGCGGAGGCCGCGGCCGACCGCGACGACGACGTGGCACACTTCGTCGAGGAGGTCGCCGATCCCGACGGCGACGAGCCACAGGGCGTCGAGACGGAGTTCACCGCCACGAACCCCGCGACGGGTGCGGAGATCCCCGTCGTCGTCGCGGACTTCGTGCTGTCCGACGTCGGCACCGGCGCGCTGATGGCGGTGCCCGCCCACGACGACCGCGACCACGAGTTCGCCCAGGCCCACGACCTCCCGGTTCGGCAGGTCGTCGCGCCCGCGGGCGACGAGGACGCCGACGTCGAGGCCGCCGCCTACACCGCGGACGGCGTGCTCGTCAATGCCGGCGACTACACGGGCCTGGACAGCGAAACCGCCCGTGAGGAGCTGACCGCGGACATCGACGGCGCCGCGTCCGCCGTCCAGTATCAGCTCCGCGACTGGGGGGTCTCCCGGCAGCGCTACTGGGGCACCCCGATCCCGATCGTTCACTGCGAGTCGTGTGGGCCGGTCTCCGTCCCCGACGACGACCTGCCCGTGGAGCTCCCGGAGTTCGTCCACACCACTGGGAACCCGCTCGACGCCGCCGAGGACTGGAAGCAGACCACGTGCCCCGACTGCGGCGCGCCCGCCGTCCGAGAGACCGACACGATGGACACGTTCCTGGACTCCTCGTGGTACTTCCTGCGGTTCGCTTCCCCGGCGTTCGACGACGCGCCCTTCGACACCCAGCGCGCCAACGACTGGCTGCCCGTCGACGAGTACGTCGGCGGCGACGAGCACGCCGTCATGCATCTGCTGTACTCGCGGTTCGTGACGAAGGCGTTCGCGGACCTCGACATGCTTGAGCACCGCGAGCCGTTCGCCGGCCTGACCACACAGGGCATGGTGTTGGGCGAGGACGGCACGAAGATGTCCAAATCCAAGGACAACGGCGTCGCCCCCGAGCGCATCGTCGACGAGTACGGCGCCGACACCGCGCGGCTGTTCACGCTGCGCGCGGCCCGCCCGTCAAAGGACTTCCCGTGGAGCGAGGAGGGCGTTCGCTCTAGTCACACCTTCCTTGAGCGCTTGCTCTCGATGGCGCGGGCGGTCGACGCCGACGCGACCGCCGACGGTGACCTCGATCCCGCCGCCGAGTACGTCGCCCGCGAGACCGCCGCGACCGTTCAGGCCGCCACCACGCACTTCGACGACATGGAGTTCAACCGCGCCGTGCAGGCGGTCGACGAGCTGGTGTCGCTGCTGGTGCGGTACCGGGACCGCGACGACGCCGCGCCCGCGGTCGTCGCGCGCGGCGTCACGGCCGCCGTGAAGCTGCTTGCGCCCATCGCTCCCCACGTCGCCGAGGAGTGTTGGACGGCGCTGGGCGGCGACGGGTTCGTCGCCGAGGCCGCGTGGCCCACCCCCGACCGCGACGTCAGCGACCACGACCGCGCGACCAGCCTGATCGAGCAGACCCGCGAGGACGTCCGCGACATCGTCGACACCGCGGGCATCGAGAACCCCACCGGCGTCGACGTCGTCACGGCCCCCGAGTGGATGTACGACGTGCTCGCCCGCGCGAAAGCCGCCGACGGGAACGTCGTCGGCTCCGTGATGAGCGACCAGTCCCTCCAGCAGCACGGCGAGGACGCCGCCGACTACGCCAAGGACCTGGCCGCCCAAGCGCCCGCGTTCCCGGACGTGCTCGGACCGGACGGCGAACGCGACGCGCTCGGGCGCGCCGTGTGGCTGCTCGAAGCAGAGTTCGACGCGCCGGTGCGCGTGCTCGCCGCCGAAGACGCCGCCGACAGCGTCGCGAACAAGGCCGAACCGGGGCGGCCGGCGATCCACGTCGACGAAGCCGACGACTGACACTCACGCCACGTGCTCGGTGTCGTACGACCCCAGCCGCCGCACCCAGCCGGCTGCCGCGATCTCCGCCACGTCCGCGACCGCGTTCCGGGTGCGCTCCTCGTAACACCCGCTCGCGATGTCCACGTGGAAGACGTAGTCGCCCAGCCGCTCCCCCGACGGCCGGGATTCGACCCGCGACAGGTTGATGTTGCGGTCGGCGAACGGCTCCAGCAGCTCCAACAGCAGCCCGGGGTGGTTCGCGTTCGGGTAGACGATGATCGAGGACTTCCCGCCGGCCGGCGTGCGCTCGCGCGCCGGCCCCACCACGAAAAACCGCGTCTCGTTGCTGGCGCGATCCTGAATCCCGGAGCCATGCACGTCAAGGTCCGTGCCGTCGGCGGAGTCCGGGTGCGCGATCGCGGCCGTGGTCTCGTCGTTGCGCGCCACCCCGACGCCGCGCGCGGTCGACGCGACGGCCCGGCGGTCGACCGCCGGATGGGTGGCGTCGAGGTACTCCCGACACTGCGCGAGCGCCTGCGCGTGGCTGGCGACCGCGTCGAACCCGTCGTCCTGGGCGAGCAGCGCGTGCCGGATCGGCGTCACCACCTCCCGGACGACCGCCAGGCCGTCGGTGTCCGCGAGCGCGTCGAGCGTTTCGGTCACCGACCCCTGGATGCTGTTCTCGATGGGCACGACGCCGCGGTCGGCGTCACCCACTGCAACCGCATCGACGATGTCGCGCACGGACTCCATGAACGACACGTCGCCGGCAGAAACAGCGCTCGCGGCGCGGTGTGAGTACGTCCCCGACGGCCCCAGCGTCACCGTATCCATGTCCGCGGATACCCACGGCGACGGGAAAAACACGTCGGGGGTGTGTGGGTTACCGGTTCAGCGTGTGGACGGCGTGGCCGAGCGCGTGCTCGGCGGCCTCCATCGTGGCCTCGGACAGCGTCGGATGCGTGTGGATGGTGGACGCGACGTCCTCCAGGGTGGCCCCCATCTCGATCGCGAGGCCGAGCTCGGCGACGAGCTCGCTGGCCTCCGGGCCGACGATCTGTGCGCCCAGCAGGAACCCCGACTCCTCGTCGGCGACGACCTCCACGAAGCCGTCGTCGTGGCCCGTGGTGAGCGCGCGCCCGCTGGCGTTGAACGGGAACGTCCCGACGACCGGGTCGAAGCCCTGCGCGGCGGCGTCGTCCTCGGTGAGCCCGACGGTCCCGATCTCGGGGTCGGTGAACACCGCCGCCGGCACAGCCTGGTAGTCCAGGGCCGCCGGCTCGCCCGCGATGACTTCCGCGGCGACCTCGCCCTCCTTGCTGGCCTTGTGCGCGAGCATCGGGCCGGGCGCGACGTCGCCGATCGCGAAGACGTTCTCGACGTCGGTGCGGGCCTCGTGGTCGGTCTCCAGGCGGCCGTCGTCGTTCGGTTCGAGGCCGACGGCGTCCAGGTTCAGCGTGTCGGTGACCGGCTGGCGGCCGACCGCCACGAGCACCTTCTCGGTCTCGAACTCGGTCTCCTCGCCGTCCTCGTCGGCGGCGGTGACCACGATACCGTCGTCGGTGTCCGTCCAGCTGTCGGCCGCGAGGCCGAAGTGGAAGTCGATGCCGAGTTCCTCGGCGCGCTGTCTCACGGGGCGCGCGATGTCGTCGCCGTACTGTGGCAGGATGCCATCCAGCATCTCCACGACGGTCACGTCCACGCCGAGCTTCGCGAACACCGTCGACAGCTCCATGCCGATGTAGCCGCCGCCGACGATCACCATCGACGCCGGCAGCTCCGCCATCGCCAGCGCCTGCCGCGAATCCAACACGGGGTCGTCGCCGAAGTCGAAGCCCGGCACCTCGATGGGCCGAGAGCCCGTCGACACGATGGCGTGCTCGTACTCGATGGTCTCCGAGCCCTGGCCGTCGCCGCCGTGCACGACCCGCAGCTTGTCGCTGCCCGCGAACTCCGCGCGCCCCTCGATGAGGTTCACGCCGTTGGCCTTGCAGAGCTTCTCCACGCCGCCCGTGAGCTGGTCGACGACGCCGTCCTTCCAGTCGACCATCTCCGCCACGTCCACGTCGGGGTCGGCGTACACGCCCATCTCCTCGGCGTGGCCCGCCTCGTGGGCGACGCCCGACGCCGTGATCATCGCCTTCGACGGGATGCAGCCGTAGTTCAAGCAGGTGCCGCCGTAGGCGTCCTTCTCGACGAGCGTCACGTCGAGGCCGAGCTGTCCCGCGCGGATCGCCGCCACGTAGCCACCGGGGCCAGCGCCAACGACCGCGACGTCCGTCCCAGTCGAGATGTCTCCGACAACCATGATTATTCGAGTAGTAGTAGTTCGGGGTCAGTCAGATACTCCATCACGCGGTTCGTGAACTGTGCGGCCTCCGCGCCGTCGATGACGCGGTGGTCGATCGACAGCGACAACGGCAGCGTCTGGGCCGCCCGCACGTCGCCGTCCTCGGCGACCGGGCGCTCGTCGATCGCGCCCAGCCCCAGGATCGCCGTCTCGGGGTAGTTGATGATCGGGGTCGCGTACTCGCCGCCGATCGCGCCGAAGTTCGTGATCGTGAACGTTCCGCCGTCCATGTCCGCGGGCGCGATCGAGCGCTCGCGGGCCTGCTCGACGAGGTCGTTCATCTCCGTGGAGATCTCAAGCATCGACTTCTGGTCGACGTGCTCGACGACCGGCACCATCAGCCCGGCGTCGGTCGCGACCGCCACGCCGATGTTGTAATCCTGCTTGAGCGCGATCTCCTCGTCGTCCTCGCGGAGCTCGGAGTTCAACACGGGGAACTCCTTGAGCGCCGCGACGACCGCCTTCATCACGAACGGCATGTACGTCAGCTTCACGTCCTCGGCCTCGGCGCGCGCCTTCAGCTTCGAACGCGTCTCCACGAGGCTGTCGATGACGGCGGTGTCGTGGTGGGTGACGTGTGGCGCCGTGTACTTCGACTCGGCCATCTGCTCGCCGATGGTGCGGCGGATGCCCCGGTAGGGCTCGGTGGTCTCACCGCCGGCGACGAACTCGCGGGTGGCTGCGCCGCCCGCCTCGCCCTGCGCGGCCTGCCCGCCCTCGGCGTACGCCTGGACCGCCTCCGCGGTGACGAACGCCTCGCCGTCGCGCTGTTCGACCGCCGGCACGTCGTTGATGTCGACGCCCAGTTCACGGGCGACCCCGCGGGTCGCGGGTGCCGCAAGCGTCTTCTCGCGGCCCGCCGGCTCTTGGCTGCCGGCGCTCGCCGCGGTGTCGTCCTCGTCGACGCGTTCCGTCGCGGACGTGGCCTCGGTGGCCGGCTCCGTGGTGTCCTCGCCGCCCTCCGCGGCGGCGCGCACGTCGCCGTCGGTGATGCGCCCCGACGGCCCGCTCCCCTCGACGCTGTCGAGGTCGACGCCCAGCTCGCGGGCGAGCGTGCGAACGCTCGGCGGCGCGAACGTCCGGCCGCTGGCCTCGCTGGTCGCCGACGCGGCCTCGTCGCCGCTTTCGTCGCCGTCGTCCGCGGTGGCCGACGCCTCGCCGTCAACGTCGAACGTCACGAAGAGATCGCCGACCGGCACCACGTCGCCTTCCGCCCAGTGGAGTTCCTGGACCGTGCCGTCGACCGGCGCGGGCACCTCGACCTGGGCTTTGTCCGTTTCGACCTCCGCGACCGGCTGATCCTCGGTGACGGTGTCGCCCTCGTCGACGAGCCACCGCACGAGTTCGCCCTCCGCGACGCCCTCTCCGACGTCAGGTAGCGTGAATTCGCGGGCCATCTTAGAAGTCGAACGCCTCCTCGATGCCGGCCGCGATGCGCGCGGGCTCGGGCAGGTAGTAGTCCTCCAGGGCCGCCAGCGGGAACGGCACGTCGAAGCCGGTGATGCGCTCGACGGGGGCCTCCTGGTACAGCAACGCCTCCTCCTGGATGGTCGCCGTGATCTCCGCGCCCAGGCCGCCCGTGTTCGGGGCTTCGTGGACGATCGCGGCGCGCCCGGTCTTCTTGAACGACTCGATGATCGTGTCGAAGTCGATGGGGCTCAGACTCCGCAAATCCACGACCTCGACGTCGATCCGATCGAGGTTCTCGGCGGCCTCAACGGTGGGCTGGGTCATCGCCCCCCAGGTGAACACCGACACGTCCGTACCCTCCGTGCGGACGGCCGCGTCGCCGAGTTCGACCTCGTAGGGGTCGTCGGGCACGTCCTCGCGGAACGCCCGGTAGATCTTCTTCGGTTCGAGGAACACCACGGGGTCCGGGTCCCGGATGGACGCGATGAGCATCCCCTTGGCGTCGTACGGCGTGCTGGGCATCGCGACCTTCAGCCCGGCCTCGTGGGCGTAAAACGCCTCCTTGGACTCGGAGTGGTGTTCGGGCGCGCGGATCCCGCCGCCCATCGGCGCACGCAGCACCATCGGGAGCGTGAACCGGCCGCGGGAGCGCGTTCGCAGCCGCGACATGTGGCTCACCACCTGGTCGAAGCCCGGGTACATGAACCCGGAGAACTGGATCTCCGGCACCGGCTTCAGGCCGTAGGCGGCCATGCCGACCGCCGACCCGATGATCCCCGACTCCGCCAACGGCGTGTCGATGACCCGGTCGTCGCCGAACTCCTCGTAGAGGCCCTCGGTCGCCCGGAACACACCGCCGTTCTGCCCGACGTCCTCGCCCATCACGAGCACGTCGTCGTCCTCGGCCATCCCGTCGTGGAGGCCGTCCCGTACCGCCTGCACTAGCGTCAGATTCTCGCTCATATCGTTAGTCCTCCAGGAGCGCCTCGTCGCCGTACTCGTCTCGGATCGACTGGAAATACTCCAGTTGCTGTTCTAGGCGCTGTGGCATCTCCGCGTAGACGTTCTCGAACATCGATGCGGGGTCGGGCCGCGGCGTCTCCTCGGCGGCCTCGATGGCGTCGGCGACCGCGTCCTCGATGTCGGCCTCGATGGACTCGATGGCCGCCTCGTCGAGGCGGTCGGTCTCCACGAGGAACGTCTCCAGACGCGGGATCGGGTCCTTGTCCTTCCAGGCCTCGACCTCGGACTCCTCGCGGTAGACCGACGGGTCGTCGGCGGTGGTGTGCGCGCCGAACCGGTACTGCACGGCCTCGATGAGCGTCGGCCGCATTTCGTCCTCGTCGGGATCTTTCGCTTTCTCGATGGCGTCGTGTGCCACCTGGTAGACCGCAAGCGGGTCCATCCCGTCGACCTGCACGCCCTCGAAGCCGTAGGCGGCGGCCTTCTGGGCGAGCGTGTCCGTCGCTGTCTGCTGTTCGCGCGGGACGCTGATCGCCCACTGGTTGTTGTTGCAGAAGAACACGTTCGGCGTGTCGTAGACGCCCGCGAAGTTCAGGCCTTCGTGGAAGTCACCCTCGGAGGTCGCGCCGTCCCCGAAGTAACACATGAACGCCGTGTCGGATTCGTCTTTGAGCTGCGACGCCCACCCCATCCCGGTGGCGTGGGGGATCTGGCTGGCGATCGGCACCGCGACCGTGAAGATGTTCTCCTCGGTCGGGATCGCGTTCCCACGCTCGTCACCCATCCAGTACAGCAGGGTGTCTTTCAGTGGGAGGCCGCGAACCAGGCTGGCGCCGTGCTCGCGGTAGCTGGGCACGATCCAGTCGTCGTCGGCAAGCGCCATCGCGGACGCGATCTGTGCGCCCTCCTGGCCGGACAGCGGCGGGTAGGTGCCGATCCGACCCTGCCGTTGGAGGCTCACCGCGCGCTCGTCGAAGCGCCGCGCGAGCTTCATGTAGCGGTACATCTCCACGAGCTCGTCGTCGGTGAGGTCCGGTACCTCCGCGCCGTCGACCAGCTCGCCGTTCTCGTCCAGCACCCGGTAGGTGTCGTCGGGTGCTCGATGAATGGTCTCGGTCACGGGTACCCCCGTCCTGACATGTGCGGAGGATCTACCCCTGCGACTATATGATTTTCGTAACAATCGTTTCCATGGGGATCGCTGCCATCGAATTTCAACCCACTGTCCAGTCTCAGTGGACTGATTGGGTAGAACGAGCGCCATTCCCGGGAAAAATACGAAATCGAACCGACGCCGCCCGGACGTCGTCGTCGACCGGTCGGACGGTGATCGCCGCCAGTGACCTCACTCCGACGCCGCACGCCGCGCGTTCCGGCGGGCCTCCTGGACGCTTTTGCCCTCCCGCAGCACGGCGTCCACGAACAGCTCGCCGGCCTTGTACGAGGACCGCACCATCGGTCCCGACGCGCAGTACAGGAACCCGAACTCGGATTCGGCCACGCGCTGCCACGTCTCGAACTTCTGGGGGTGGACGTAGTCCGCGACGTCGAGGTGTGACCGCGACGGCTGGAGATACTGCCCCAGGGTCACCACGTCCACGCCGGCCTCCCGGAGGTCTCCAAGCGTCTGGTAGACCTCGTGGTCGTACTCGCCGACTCCCAGCATGATGCTCGTCTTGGTGTAGATGTCCGACTCCCGGGTCACGTACTCCAGCACCGACAGGGACTGCTCGTAGCCCGCGCGCCGGTCCCGCACGGGGACCTGCCGGCGCGCGACGGTTTCGATGTTGTGCGCGATCACGTCCGGCCCCGCGTCGATGATCTTCTGAACCAGCGATTTCTCGCCCTGGAAATCCGGAATCAGCACTTCCACCAGGATCGAGGGGTCGCGCTCTTTGATCTCCCGGATCGTCCGCGCGAAGTGGCCGGCCCCCTGGTCGTCGAGGTCGTCGCGGTCGACGGACGTCAACACCACGTAGTCCAGCCCGATCTCCGCCACGGACTCCGCGACGTTCGCCGGCTCATCGGGATCTAGGGGCTCCATGCCGCCGGTTTTCACGTCACAGAAGTTGCAGCCACGCGAGCAGCGATCCCCCATCAGCATGAACGTCGCCGTGCCGGGGCCGTCACGGCCGCTCCAACACTCCCCCATGTTGGGACACGACGCCTCCTCGCAGACCGTGTGGAGGTCGTTGTCGCGGAGCGTCTCCTTGATGTCCGTGAACCGCTCCCCGGACGGCGGCCGCATCTTTAGCCACTCCGGCTTCCGGCGGCTACTCATGCCAGTTCCTTCGGGACCAGCCGCAAAAATGCTGGGGATTGTTGCCCCGGCAATACGCCGCACAGACACATAGATTAATGCCACGGCGCTGGAAAACCAATCGGTAACACACCCCACTCATGTTTGATCTCTCACGTGACGAGATCACCGGCGGGTCACTCCCGCGCGCGCTACTGGTGCTCACTGCCCCCCTCGTCGTCCAGCAGTACGTCGTCGTCGTCCAGCAGATCGTCGACGTGTTCTGGCTCGGGCGGGTCAGCCGCAACGCCGTCAGCGCCGTTGGTCTGGTCGCGCCGCTCATCGGATTACTCGCCCTCGCCACCAGCGTCGCCACGATCGGCTGCCGGGTGCTCGTCGCCCAACACGTCGGCGCTGACGACGCCGCGGCGGCCCGCAGCACCGGGTTCCATGCGACCGTGCTCGTCGGCGCTGCCAACCTCCTGTTGGCTGTGGTGGTTCTCTGGCTGGCACCGGACCTCGTTGGGGTCCTGCTCTCCGACGAGGCGGTCATACAACTCGGCGCCACCTATCTCACTGTCACCACCGTCGGCCGCGTCTTCGGCGGCATGAGCGACACCATCGAGTCCGGGTTCGTCGGCTGGGGTGACTCCCGGATGTCGATGCTCATCAACGTCGTCGCCGTGCTCACCAACGTCGTCCTCGACCCGTTTCTGGTCGTCGGCTGGCAGCTTCCGGGGTTCGCCGGCTACGGCATCTTCGGCGCCGCGCTCGCCACCGCGATCGGCTACGTCGCCGGGTTCACCGTCGCAGTCGCCGGGCTCGGCGTCGACAGCACCAGTTTCACCATCCGCCGCGCCGACCTGGGGGTCAGCCGTGACACCGTTCGCAGCCTGCTCTCGGTCGGCGTCCCCCACGCCGGCCAGGAGGCCGGCCGCCAGATCGCGCGCCTGCTGGTTGTCGCCATCGTCGCCGGCGTCGCCGGCAGCGCGGGGTTGGCGGCGTACACCATCGGCGCGCGCATCGCCACCGTCGCGTTCGTCCCCGCGGCGGCCGTCGGGAGCGCGGTGTCGAGCATCGTCGGGCAGAACGTCGGCGCGGGCAACCCCGATCGGGCGACGCGCGCGACCTGGCTGGCCGCCGGGGCCACCACCGCCGGGATGGCGGTCCTCGGCGTCGCCCAGTACAGCAGTCCCGCCACCATCGTGTCGGTGTTTGCGCCCACGTTCTCCGGCATCGAACTGACGTACACCGTCGCGTACCTCCAGATACTCGCCGTCGGCTACTGGGCGTTCGGCCTCATCTACCCGATCCAGGGCGGGTTCAACGGCGCGGGCAAGACCACCGTCTCGATGGTCGCCACGCTGCTGCAGTACTGGGGGGTGCGGCTCCCCGTGGCCGCCCTCGGCGCGTACGTGGTGGTGTTCTCGGTGCCAGTCCACGCCGCGTTCTGGGCGATCACCGCCTCGAACGTCGCGTGCGCGGTCGGCGTCACGGCCTACTTCTGGGCGCAGACCAGCGGCGCGACGGGCCTGATCGAGCGCGCCGCGACCGCCGCCGCGTCGGACTAGAAACGCCTATCCGCCGGCCGCCCCTCCGCTTCAGCGATGGATGTCGCCGAGGTCGTTCCGGAGTTCGCCGAGGCGTTTCCCTTCGACGAGTTCAACGCGATGCAGCGGGAGGCGGTGCCGGCGCTGCTGGAATCCGACGCGAACGTGGTGGCGTCCGCGCCCACCGGCAGCGGGAAGACGGCGCTCGCGGAGCTCGCGATCTGCCAGACGCTCGCCGACGGCGGGACGGCGCTGTTCGTCGCGCCGCTGCGCGCGCTCACCAACGAGAAAGAAGACGAGTGGGAGCGCTTCGAGGCGCTCGGATACTCCGTGTACGTGGTCACCGGCGAGCGCGACCTGAACCCGCGGCGCGCCGAGCGCGCCGACGTGCTCGTGATGACCCCCGAGAAGGCCGACTCCGCCACCCGCAAACACGACTCCCCGCGGTACGCGTTCGTGACCGACGTGGAGTGCGTGGTCATCGACGAAGTCCACCTGCTGGATTCGGAGACCCGGGGGAGCGTCCTCGAAGTCGTGGTCTCGCGGCTGCGGCGGCTCTGTGACCCCCGAGTGGTCGCGCTGTCGGCGACCATGCCGAACATCGGCGACGTCGCGGACTGGCTGGACGCCACCCCCGACACCACCTTCGAGTTCGACGACGACTACCGGCCGGTGGACCTCCACGCCGGCGTTCGCACCTACGACCACGGTGACAACCCGTTCGCGGACAAGTACCGGCGGCTGTTCACGGCGCTCGATCTGGCCGAGCCACACCTCCGGGAGGACGGCCAGTCGCTGGTGTTCGTGGCGTCCCGCCAGGACACCGTGCAGGCAGCCAAGAAGACCAGAGACGAGATCGCACAGCGGGACATCCCGGTGGGGTCGCGGGGCGACTACGACTTCCACACGGCCACCGAGGCGCTCGACAACGAGACGCTGCGGAAGTCCGTGCTCGACGGGGTGGCGTTCCACCACGCGGGGCTGTCGACCACCGACAAAAACCACGTCGAGCAGTGGTTCCGCGAGGGCAAGATCCGGGTGTTGTTCTCCACGTCCACGCTGGCGTGGGGCGTGAACCTGCCGGCGCGCTGCGTGGTGATCCGGGACACGAAACTCCACGACCCCCTGGAGGGAGAGGTCGACATGAGCCCCCTGGACGTCCTCCAGATGCTGGGTCGCGCGGGCCGCCCCGGCTACGACGACGTGGGCTACGGCTGGGTGGTGTGTGACACCAGCGACGCCGACACCTATCGGACGCTGCTGGACGAGGGCCACGAGATCGAGAGCCGACTCGACGGCAACCTCGCCGAGCATCTGAACGCCGAGATCGCGATGGGGACGATCCGTGACCTCGGCGACGTGATGGCGTGGCTCGAAACGACGTTCTACTACCAGCGCGCGCAGTCCGCGCCCGACGCCTACGAGTTCTCGACGCTTCGCGATCGCGTCCGGGCGACCCTCGACGATCTCATCGACCAGGGGTTCGTGGAGACCGACGCGGATCTCGGGCTGTCGGCGACCCGGCTGGGGGTGTTGGCGTCGACGTACTACCTCCGCCTGGACACCGCCCGCGAGTTCCGCGCCGTCATCGACGACGCCGCCGACGACCGCGCCATCCTGCGCGCGGTGGCTGCCGCCGGCGAGTTCGACTCCGTGAGCGCCCGCCACTCCGAGCAGGACGCGATCCACACCGTCCTGGGCCACAGCGGCGACGAGATGGCCGACGGCCCGCGGAAGGTGTACGCGATCCTGCGCGCGAGCATGCGGGGCGCAGTCCCCTCGGAACTCCGCTCGGACGCGTGGGTGATCACGCAGAACGCGCTCCGGCTGCTGGCGGCGCTGGGGGCGTTTTTCGACCGGTACGACGACCCCCTGGGTGCGAACGCTGCGGCCCGGTTGGAGGCCCGCATCGACACCGGCGTCCCCGAGGCCGCCGTTGGCCTGACAGCCATCGAGGGCGTCGCCGCTGGGCGCGCGCACAAACTCCACGACGAGGGCATCGACACCCCCGGGGATGTCCGTGATGCGGGCGTTCCCGGGCTCGTGGACGCCGGTCTCGCGCCGGGCGTCGCCGAGAGCGTCCACGAGCAGGCCGCCGGCCTACCGGCTGTCGCCGTCGACTGGGGCGACTTCCCGGACTCCGTTCCCGCCGGTGACAACGACCTCCGTGAGGTCACCGTCCGCAACCACGGCGGCGGGGCCAACGCCGGCGTCACGGTCACGGTCAACGGCGTCGAGATGACCACCGAAACCAGCTACCTGGACGGCGCGCTGTCGGTGCCGGTGGGCGTGTTCGGCGCGCCCGACGCGGACACGCTCACGTTCGAGGTCACGGTCGCGTTCGCGGAGTTACCCCTCCCACCGGTGACCGAGACCCGCACCGTCGACGTGGTGTAGCCGAGGATTGAAACCGGAGACCGCGGCCACCCACACGCATGCAGGACGCCATCCGAGTGCTGGCCGGGGAGTGTGCGGTGCGCTACGAGAACGACGCGTCCACCGACCGCGTGCTGCGCGGCGACGTGGTGGTCGTGGTGAAACCCGACGACACCGTGTTGGTGCACGACGCCGACGGCTACCAGCCGGCGGCGTGGCTCACCAGGCCCGGTGTCGTGCGGTACACGCGCGACGCCAGCGGGTTCCGCATCGACGCCGCCGACGGCGACGAGCGCCTCGTCGTCGAGAGCGCGACCGAGCACGGCGACGCCCATTATCCGGTGTCGCCCGCGGGGCCGCCCGTGGGGCGCTGTGAGTGTGGCGGCGCGTTCGTCCGCGACGGCGGCCGCGTGGTGTGTGTGGACTGCCGCGACCAGTATTCGATCCCGCGCGACGTGGCGGTCGTCGACGACGCGTGTGCGGCCTGCGGGCTGCCGCGGATCCGGGTGGCGCGTGGCGTGACGGTGACCGCCTGCGTGGACCGCGACTGCGAGCCGATCGCGGCCGCGGTCGCCGACGCCATCGACTGGACGTGTCGCTGCGGGGCGGCGCTCGGGGTGGCGTCCGAGCGTGGACTGCACGCCGCCTGCGAGTCCTGCGGGGCGCGGTTCCGGCTTCCCCACGGGACGACCGCCGGCGACTGTGGGTGTGGGTTGCCCGCGATCAGGACCGCCACCGGCGTTCGGTGTCTGGACGGCGACTGCGAGCGCGCACCGCAGTCGCTTTGAGTGCTGGCCGTGTCCGTGGGGTATGGACGGCGATCTGCGCGGGGATACAGTGCATATCGGTGGCGACGCCCGCCAGCGATTCCACGACGCACGCGGGTACGGCTACCCGCTGGGCGGCAACGACATCGCGGTGTCGCTCGTGGAGGCCGCCCACCTCCTGTTCCGTGGCGACCTCGATTCCGTCGACGGCATGGGGTTTCGGGCGTTTCTCACGGACCGCGAGGCGGGGTTCGCCGCCCGGTTTCTGGTCTACGTCGACCTCCGGGATCGGGGGTTCTACCTGGTGCCGGACCGCGACCCGTGGTGGCGCGACCCCGGCGACGGCGATTTCGTGGTGTTCCCGCGCGGGAACACGCGCCGCGACGGCGTCGTGAAACACCGGGTGCGCGTGGTCGACGAGCGCACGACCCTCCCCGTCGACGGGCTCTCGGAGTCGGTGCTGGCGGTCGTCGACGAGGAAAGCGAGATCACCTACCTCGACATCGCCCCCGAAACCCCCACCGGGGAGACGACGCTTGACCGCCCCACCGACGTCCCGGGGGTGTTGTTGGACGACCGCGTGCTCGTCTGGGAGCCCCCACAGCGCCTGCACAACGCCGGCTTCTACGGCCAGCCCCTCGGCGGGCGCGCCGCCGACCACGACGCCCTCCAGTTGTCGCTCGTGGAGGCGGCGTACCTCATCGACGCCGGCGTGTTGACGCTCACCGACGCCACCATCGACGACGTTCGTGCCCGCGGGCGGCTCGGTGAGGGCGAGCATTTCGACTGCCGGCTGGCCGTCTATCGCGCGCTCCGTGACGCCGGCGCGGTCCCGAAAACCGGGTTCAAGTTCGGCGCCGATTTCCGCGTGTACTCGGCGGTGTCGTCGGTCGACGACCTCGGGCACTCGGAGCTGCTGGTGCGCGTGATCACCGACACCCACGTGTTCTCCCCGGGGGACCTCTCGCTCGACGTGCGACTGGCCCACGGCGTCCGCAAGCGAATGGTTTTTGCGGCTACCGACGACACAGACGACACGATTCGCTGGCTTTCGGTGAGTCGATTGACGCCATGACATCCGACGACACAGACGACACGGCCGGTGCTGACGACGTTGCACTCGACCCCTGGGGGTCGGCAACCATCTCGGACTACCGCGCGCTCTTCGACGAGTTCGGCATCGAAGCCTTCGAGGACGTCCTCGACGGCGTGCCCACACCCCACTCGCTGATGCGGCGCGCGATCATCTTCGGACACCGCGACTACCGCCGGGTGGCGGCGGCGATGCGCAACGACGAGCCGTTCGCGGCGCTGTCCGGGTTCATGCCCACCGGGGACCCACACATCGGCCACAAGATGGTGTTCGACGAGCTCATCTGGCACCAACAACAGGGCGGGGACGCGTACGCGCTCATCGCCGACCTGGAGGCACACTCCGCCCGGGGCTTGGACTGGGCGGAGATCGACGAGCACGCCGAGGACTACCTGCTGAGCCTGCTCGCGCTCGGCTTCGACGCCGACGAGGGCGAGCTCTACCGCCAGTCCACGAACCGCGAACTCCAGGACCTCGCGTTCGAGCTCGGCATCGAAGCCAACACCTCGGAGTTCGAAGCCATCTACGGGTTCGGCGGCGACACCGACGTGTCCCACATGCAAAGCGTCGTCACGCAGATGGCCGACATCCTCTACCCGCAACTCGACGCGCCGAAACCGACGGTCATCCCGGTCGGCCCGGACCAGGACCCCCACGTGCGGTTCGCCCGCGACCTCGCCGAGCGCACGCGCTACTTCAAGGTCACCGAGGCGTTCGCCAGCGTGGCGTTCGACGACGACGAGCGCCCGCTCGTCCGCGCCGCCTACGACGCCCGCAGCCAGTACGCCGCGGACACCGACCAGCCCCGGTGTACGGAGGCCGCCGACTGGCTCGCGGCCGAGCCCGCGGCCGCCGACGGCGTCGATGCGGCCACCGCCGAATCGGTGGTTCAGAAACTGGAGAACGCGGGCATGGAGCCGCTGCGTCCCCGGGTTCGGTTCTTCGACCGGCAGGCCACAGACGAGGCGTTCACGGCGCTCATCGACGAGATCGCCGGCGAGAAGCGCGTCTTCGAGGGGCACGTCGACGCCTTCGAGCTGTCCGCCGAGACCGCCAGGGACCTCGCGCTCGCCGTCGAGGTCGACCACGGCGGCTACGGGTTCGTGCCGCCGTCGTCGGTCTACCACCGCTTCATGACGGGGCTGACCGGCGGGAAGATGTCGTCCTCGGAGCCGGCCAGCCACATCAGCCTGCTCGACGACCCCGAGACGGGTGCCGACAAGGTCGCGGCCGCCACCACCGGCGGCCGCGACACCGCCGCCGAGCAGCGCGAGCGCGGCGGCGAGCCCGACGACTGCCCGGTGTACGAGCTGTACGCCTACCTGCTCGCGGGCGATGACGACGCCCTCGCGGAGGAGGTCTACGCCGAGTGCGCCAACGGCGACCGGCTCTGTGGCGGCTGCAAGGAGCAGGCCGCCGACCTGATGGCACAGTTCCTCGAAACCCACCAGGAAAACCGCGAGGCGGCCCGTGACGTGCTCGCGGAGCTGGACATCGACCTGGACTCGGCGCGCGTGTAGTCCGGGTGGGGTGACAGAAGGCCTATCCCGCGGTCACTCGTTCTGTCGCGTATGTCCGACGCGCAGCCCGCACCGGAGGCGGATCCAGACGCGCTGGTCGGTGCGCTCCGGGACGCCGCCGACGCGGCCGCCGACGCCGACGCCGCCGTCGAAACGTACGGCGTTGATCGGCTTCGAGCGCTCCGAACCGCGCTGGCGGATCTCAACCGGCTGTTCGACCAGTACGAGGGCGACGCCACCGGCACCGGTGATTTCCAGTCGTATCTGGACTTCCAGGACGACCTCGTCGCGCTCGTCGACGGGTTCGACGACGACCTGCCCGAGCGCGACACCTTCGAGTCGCTGCTGGAACTGTTCAAGAAGCGCCGCCTGTCCGCCGACGACTTCGCGACGGCGCGGCGTCGCCTCCAGGACGCCCGCGACCTCGTCGGCCGCCTCGACGACCGCGCCGACGCCCACGACGACTACCGGGCGGCGCGCTCGCGGGTGGCCGACGCCGCCGACGCCGCCGCCGACACAGTCGCCGAACTGGAGCGCCTCCGACGGCTTGGGAACGCCGACCTCGACGCGCCCGTCGAGACCCTCCGCCAGCCCATCGACGCCTACGACGACGCCGTCCGGTCGGCGTTCGAGTCGTTCCGCCGCGACGCGCCCGCCCGCGAGGTCATCGCGTTCGTCCGGACCACCGAGGCCTACCCGCTCGTGGGGTTCGAGCCCGCGCCCGAGGGGCTCGCTGACTTCGTCGCCGACCGCGCGGCCGGCACGGAGCCGATCCCCCAGTTGCTCGAGTACGCCGGCTACTCGCCGTCGAAGCTGGACCACTACGTCGCCGCGCCGCGCACGCTGAAGCGCGCCGTCGGCGGGAACCGCACGTACCTCGAACGCCTCGACGCCGATCCACTCCTCGTGGGGTGGCCGCCAGCGCCCGCCGCGGCGCTCCAGTACCGGCTCGATGAACTGGTGTCGGTCGTCGCGCGGTTCGCCGGCGACGACGTGCTCGAACCGCTGCACGCGGTCCGGCGGCGGGTGCGCGGCGACGACTACGACCGCCTGCGGGACGCCGCCGTCGCGACCCACGAGCTGACCGCCGACGAGAAACAGCGCATCGCGGCCGGCGTCGCCGACGACCTTCAGCGGGCGCGAGCCCGCGAACAGCGCTTGCGTGACGCGCTCGACGAGTATTAGGCGTCGGCTCGCGCCGCGCGCAGATCCGCGGCGAACGCCTCCGCGAGGGATTCGGCCCGCTCGTGGTCGGTGGACTCCGCGTAGATGCGGACGACCGGCTCCGTGCCCGACGGCCGCACGAGCACCCAGGCGTCGCCGTAGTCCAGCCGGTAGCCGTCGATGGTGGTGCGGTCGGCGTCCGCGTCCAGCGCGCGCGCCTCCGCCGCGTCGAGGAGCGCCCCCCGTTGTGCTTCCGTGTCGTAGTCGACGTTCACGCGGACGTTGTGGTAGTCGTCGTACGGCGCGACGACCTCGCTTGCGGGCGTGCCGTCGGCCAGCAGTTCGAGGAACCGTGCGCCAGTGTACGCGCCGTCGCGGGTCATGCGGTACTCCGGGAAGATGATCCCGCCGTTGCCCTCGCCGGCCACCGGGACGTGGTCGCCCTCGGCTTCCAGCTCGCGGATCCGGGTCATGATCTGCGTGGAGCCGATGGGCGTGAGCTCAAGCGTCGCTCCAGTGCGATCGCAGACGTCCACGAGGCGCTGGCTGACGTTCACCGCGGACACTGTGGTGTCGCCGGCGTCGAGCTCGGCCTCCGCAAGCGCCGCGAGCGTGGCGTCGCCCTCGATGTACTCGCCGGTCTCGTCGACGAAGATGGCACGGTCGGCGTCGCCGTCGTGGGCGATCCCCACGTCGGCGTCGGCCGCGCGCACGAGTGCGCCGAGGTCGCCGAGGTGTTCGCGCACCGGCTCGGGCTCCCGGCCGGGGAAGTGGCCGTCCGGTTGGGCGTTCACGGTGACGACGTCACACCCGAGTTCGCGGTAGAACGTCGGGCTGGTGAGCGCGCCCGCACCGTGGCCCGGGTCCAGGGCGACCGTCAGGTCGGCGGCCGCGATCGCCGCCCGGTCGACGGCGTCGGTCAGCTGTGCGCGGTAGTCGCGGCCCGCGGACGCCACCTCCCGGTCGGCTCCCACACCGTCCCAGGCGGCGTTGTCGAACTGCTCGGTGGTGAACGCGCGCTCCACGCGCTCCAGGTCGGCAACCGCCAGCTCGACGCCGTCGCTGCCGACGAGCTTGACGCCGTTGTACTGGCTGGGGTTGTGACTCGCGGTCACCATCACCGCCGGGACGCCGGCGCGCTCCGCGTACGCTTGCGTGGCCGGCGTCGGAACCACCCCGAGCCGGTCGACGTCCACGCCGATGCTCTGGAGGCCCGCGACGGCCGCGTTTTCGAGCATGCGGCCGGTGGTTCGGGTGTCCCGTGCGACCGCGACGCGGTCGGCGCGCCACACCGAGCCGGCCGCCTTCGCGACGCGCAACACGAACCCCGGTGTGAGCTCCTCGTTGGCCACGCCCCGCGTTCCGCTCGACCCGAAGACGTTCATGCATCCTCCTGCGTGCGGCCGCCTCTAATCGCTTCCGAACGCGTCACGTTCACGGGGAACAGCGGGTCACCCACGTTCCCGTCGTCGTCGAGCACGCGAACCTCCACGACCAGCGTCGTGTCCTGGTAGCGGTAGGGCCCCTCCGTGGCATCACAGTGCTCCCGGAGGTCGTCGGCGAGGGCGTCGCCGGCCTCCCGGGTGACGTCCTCGGTCACCCACTCGCCGCGGGGTGCGTTCTCCACCGTCGCCGACGCCACGCGCTCCAGGGGTTGGTGGTTGGTCACGAACGCCTCCGAGAGCGTGCACACGTGTGTCTCACCGTCCCCAGCGGACTCCGACGGGCGCTTCGCGCGGACGCGAGCGGTCTCGTCGGCTCCCATCGTCAGACAGCCGCCGCCCACCCCGAACAGCGCGCCGGTGACGCCCACAAGCACTGTTCGTCGTCGCATACGTCAGTAGTCCCCCCGGGCTTGCAAAGCGCTTTCGAGAGAACCGCAACCACTTAGCGTGCAGCCGACCCGGCTGTACGCATGCCCGCCATTCGCGACGACCACGTGTTCGTCGAGGACACCGACGCCCACGTGGCGTACATCGCCGCCGGCCTCGGCATCACCGCGGCCCACATCGGCGCCAGCACTGTCGGCGAGTTCGCGCTCGAACACCGGTGTGACGCCCGCGACGTCGCCGCCACCCGGCTCGGCGTGGCCGCCGCCACCGCCGACGGCGTGGTGCTGTCGACGGCACCGCCGGACAGCGCGTTCGCCGACATCGGGTTCCCCGCCGCCGTCGCGGTCACCGGCTTCGACGGCACCGTCCTGGCGGCCGACGAGGACGGCCGGATCGCCCAGTACCACCCCGACGCCGGCGCGTGGACCGACCGCGCGGTCCTCACGGACGCCACCGTTCGCGCGCTCGACGCCGACCTCGTGGCCGCCACCGACGGCGTCCACCGGCTCACCGACGCCGGTCTCGCCGACGCCGGCCTGGACGACGCATACGACGTGTCCGCCCCGGGCGTGCCACACGCGGCCACCAGCGAGGGGTTGTTCGCGCTGGGCAACGGCTGGCGGGAAGCCGCCACCGGGGCGTTCCGCACGGTCGCCGCCGACCCCGCCTCCGCCGCGCCGGGCGCGACCGGCGTCGCCCACGCCGCCACCCCCGAAGCCTGCTTCGAACACCGCACCGACGCATGGCAGCCCTGTCGCGACATCGCGCCCTCGGACGCCGCCCGGGTCGTCGACGCCACGTACGCCGTCGACACGACGATCCTGCTCACCGCAGCCGGGACGCTGATCGTCGTGGACGGCGACGGCGACGCCCGCCACCGCAGCCTCGGGCTGCCCGACGCCGCCGCCGTCACGGTCGTCGGGCACACTCCCGACCGGTGAGGGTCGGGACGCAATCATCAGGTTCCGACGATCAGGTACGTTTTCCGGGGGCTATCCGAGACGTTTCAGCCAATCCCCTACTCTCGGCCGCGAATCCAGTTATGATATCCTAATTGGGGATCGTGTCGCTCACTTATCAGGGCCCTGGGTCCGAAATTTACGTGTAATGTGGCCTAATATAAGAGAGGCTACTGCTACTAGCAGGAGCAAATCTTTCCCCTCAAGCGCCCACGTAGCCACCATCGCCAACACACTCAGGGTGGCGATAATATCGAGAGTTTTCTCTGATGACATACGAGTAAAAATTCTAGTTTCCTACTTTCGTTTCGGAATCCCGATACCCGAAAATGACGCCTCTACCCTTGTTAATTCAGTCATCAATTTGATCTGCTCGCGCATCAAAGATATGGTCTACGGTATCGAGCGCACTCTGCTCGTTGTTCTCTCACCAGTCTCCCGAACAGAGTTGGCCCGTTCCTCGCCTTCGTAAGAGAACGGCTCCGCGATTCTGTCATACGTGCGGTTATTAGCGACGCTGTCGTTTTTGCTGCGCTTACTCTATCTCGCTCAAGCACGTTCACAGCCGCTGGCAGACGCAACCATCAGGTTCCGACGATCGCGCGCGTTTCCTCCGCGCCCATACGAGTACCACGTTCTACTACTCTCCGCTCGTTCGCGGTTTTCTGATCCGAAACGCATGGGGGGCAAGCGCGCCATTAGAGACCCACGCCGAAGCACCGACACCGCGGCGCAGCCCGCGCCCGGCGGTCGTGCAGGCAGCCAAAGGAAACGTGTAAGCCGCCGGCCCGAGTCCACTCGCGTATGTTACTCAGCGGGTCCTCGAGTCAGTCACTCGCGGCCGCGCTCGCCGCCGCAACCGGCGAGCGGCTCGGCGATGTGACCTACGACTCGTTCCCGGACGGCGAGCAGCTGGTGACCGTTCCCCCGGCCGTCGACGGCGAGCGCGCGGTCATCGTGGCGTCCACGCCGACCAGCGACGCCCACATCGAGGTGCTGCAACTCCAGGACGCCGCCCGCGACGCCGGCGCGTCCGAGATCATCACCGTCCTGCCGTACATGGGGTACGCCCGCCAGGACGACGCCTTCGACCCCGGCCAGCCGGTGTCGGCGCGCGCGGTCGCTCGCGCCATCTCCACGGGCACCGACCGCGTGCTCACGGTCAACCCACACGAGGACGGCGTCCTGGAGTGTTTCGACGTGCCTGCCGCGGGCGTCGACGCCGCGCCACAGCTCGCCGCGCCGCTGCCCGCGGATCTCACCGACCCCGTGTTCCTCTCCCCCGACCACGGCGCGACCGATCTCGCCACCAGCGTTCGGGACGCCTATGGCACCGGCGTCACCGATCACTTCCAGAAGGTCAGACACTCCGGTAGCGATGTCACCGTCGAACCCAGTGAGATCCAGACCGCCGGCCGCGACGTCGTCGTCACCGACGACATCGTCGCCACCGGCACCACGATGAGCGAAGCCATCACCGCGCTCGACGACCCCGCCCGCGTGTTCGTCGCCACCGTCCACCCGCTGCTCGCCGGCAACGCCCGCCTGAAGCTCGCGCGCGCCGGCGTCGAAGCCGTCTACGGCACCGACACCATCGAGTGCGCCGTCTCCGAGGTGTCCGCCGCGCCCGCCATCGCTGACGCCCTCTGAGCGCGCCCGCTCAGCGCAGCCACCGCCCTACGGCGGCGTCCGGCCGCCACGCGAGCAGCCCGACCGCGAGCACGAACACCGCCGTCGCGGCGTCGGACGACAGCGCCGACGCCGTGCCGACCGCGACCGCGCCGCCCGCGAGCGAGGACACGACCGCCGCGACCACCGGTAGCGTGCAGCTCACGCAGGTGAACACCCCGACGAGCCCGCCCACAAGCGACGCCTCGGCGTCGGCCAGCGTGGCGTACACGAGATACGCCAGCGCCAGATACCCCCCGATCCGGTAGGGGGCGGCGGCGACCCGTAGCGGGCCGACGTACCCCATCACCATCGGTCCCCACCCCGGCGGCAGCGCCCAGTGGACGGTCACGCCGCTGCCCGTCCCCACCGCCACGACGCCGCTGACGGCCGCCAGCCCGAGGAAATACGCCGCGCCGGCACCCGCGGCGAGCCAGCGCCGCCGCCGGCCGGCCGGCCCGGGCGAAACCCGCCAGACGGCGATCGCGCCGACGTTCAGCCACACGAACGGGTACAGGAGGTACCGGCTGCTGGTGATCGCCACCGGCACCGACGCCAGGTACGCCGCCAGCGCCGCGAGCTCAGCGAGCGTGAGCGCTGCGAGCACGCCGACCGTCCCGCGACGCGGCCGGGCCGTGAGCGCGCCGCTCACGGGCCAGCCACCCCGTCGTCCAGCAGCGAGCGCGTGGAGTTCCCGACGACCAGCAGACTTGACACCGTCATCGCGCCCGCCGCGAACAGCGGGTTCAACACGCCCGCAACCGCCAGCGGGACCGCGATGGCGTTGTAGCAGAACGCCCACGCGAGGTTCTGGCGAATGCGGCCGTTGGTCGCGTCCGTCAGCGCGAACACCCGTGGGACGGCCCCGAGGTCCTCGGTGGTCACGACGGCGTCGGCGGCGTCGGCGGCGAGCGCCGCGTGGTCCAGCGCCACCCCCAGATCGGCCGCCGCCAGCGCGGGCGCGTCGTTGACGCCGTCGCCCACCATCGCCACGGTGTCGCCGTCGGCCCGCAGCGACCGCACCGCCTCCGTTTTGCCCTCCGGCGGGACGCCCGCGAACACCGCCGCGATCGCGTCGTGGTCGCGGAACCGCGCGGCCGCTTCGGGGTCGTCGCCGGTCACAACCACCACGTCACGGCCGTCGGCGTCCAGGGTGGAGACAACGTCCGTCCACTCGTCGCGGGGCCGGTCGCCGGCCACCACGACCCCGCGGGCTTCGCCGTCCCACCCGACGAACACGGGCACGTTGCCGTTCGCCCGCGCGTCGCCGGCGCGCTCGGCGTACGCCTCGGGGACCCGCCAGCCGCGGTCGTCGAACAGCGCGCGGTTCCCGGCCACCACCCGGGGCGCGTCCGCCGCCGCGGCCGCCCCGTCGGGCCGAACCGCCAGGCTGCCGGCGACCCCGCGGCCGGGCACGCGCTCGAAGTCGTCGATGTCGCCGGCGGGCGTGGCGTCGTCGGTGATCGCGGCGGCCACCGGGTGGTCGGCGTACTGTTCGACGGCGGCCGCCCGCGCGAGCACGCCGTCGTCGCCGACGACGTCCCGCACGCGCATCTCGCCGGTGGTGAGCGTTCCCGTCTTGTCGAAGACCACCGTATCGACCGCCGGCGCGGCCTCGAACGCCGACACGTCCGTCACCACGACGCCACCGTCGAGTGCCTCCTGGACGCCACGAGCGACCGCCAGCGGGGTCGCCAGCCCGAGCGCGCACGGACACGACACCACGAGCACGGACAGCCCGACGAGCAACGCCTCGTTCGCCGCCGCGCCACCCGCGAGCAGGTGCCAGCCGCCGGCCACCCCCGCGAGCACAACCACCAGCGGCACGAACACCGCGGCGACGCGGTCGACGAGGCGCTGGACGCCCGGCCGCGCGCTCTGCACGTCCCAGAGCACGCGCACGACGCGGTCGAGCGTGCTCGCGGCGTCGTCGCCGACCGCGACGACGAGGCGGCCGTCGGTGACCACAGCCCCGCCGACGGCGTCGTCGCCCGGCGTCGCCCCGACGGGCGTCGACTCCCCGGTCACCAGCGACTCGTCGACGGTCGCCGACCCGGACGTGACGACGCCGTCGACGGGGATGCGCTCGCCGGTGCCGACCACCACTTCGTCGCCCGCCTGGAGCTCCTCGATGGCGACCGTCTCCGTGGTGCCGTCGGCGCGCCGGCGGGTGGCGTCGTCGACGCGCTCCTCGGTGAGGTCCGCCAGCCGGCCCGCGGCCGCGCGCTTCACCCGCCCCTCGTAGTAATCCCCGACGGTGACTGCAAGCACCACGACGATGGCGACGTCGAAGTACACCTCGCGGCCGCCGGTCAGGATCGTGGCCGTGCTGAAGACGTACGCCGCGCCCGCCGCGATCCCCACCAGCAGATCCATGTTCGGGTGGCCGGCGCGCAGGCTCACGTACGCCCCCCGGAACAGCGGGTAGCCGGTGTACGCCAACACCACGGTCGCCATCAGCCACACGTTCGCCAGCAGATAACTGCCAGCCAGCCCCCCGAGGTCGAGCAGCTGGGCGGCCGACGGCACGTCCAGATACGCGGGGTACAGGAACAGGACGTACCACAGCATCGTCATCATCCCGAAAAAGCCCCCGACCAGCAGCCGCCCCACTTCCGACTCGTCGTCGTCGGCGGCGGCGTCGCCGTCGCGCTCGGTGGCGCTGTATCCCAGTCCGTCGACCGCCGCCCGGACGGCCTCGCGGTCGACCGTCTCGGGGTCGTAGGTGACTTTCAGCGTCTCCGTCGGGTAGCTCGCGGACGCCGCCCGCACACCCTCGGTGTCGGTCGCCTGGGCCTCCACGAACGCCTCGCAGGTCGCACAATGCATCCCCGACACGGAGAGAAACGCCGCCTCGCCGTCCACGTCCGTCGTGTCCGCGCCAGTGTCGAGGCTGTCGGCGGCCCCGGCGGCGTCCATGGCCGCCGGGTCCTCGAGCGTGCGCGCGACCTCCATGCAGCCCCGACAGCAGAACGCGCCGTCGACGTCGTCTCCGCCGGTGACCGGCGGCTCCGGCGTGGGCAACCCACACAACGTGCAACTGTCTCGTGTCATGCTATGTTGGCAGCGGCGGCATCGGCAACGGCACCTGCGGGACCGGCCAGCCGAGCGCGGCCAACCCCTTCGCCAGCGGGATGGTGCCGGCGACCACGAACGCGACGCCGAGCGCGCGGTGGACCCGCCGCCGCGTCGTCGCGCTCACGGCGTCCACGGCGGTGCCGTACGCGAACAGCGTGGGGAACGTTCCGAGCCCCAGCGCGCCCAGCGCCGCCGCGCCCTCGACGGGGCTGGCGGTGGCAACGGCGTACACGTATCCCGGGTAGATCAGCGGACACGGCAGCGCGCCGTGGGCAGCCCCCAACACCGCGATCCGGGGGCCGGTCGCCCAGTCGTCGACGTGGTCGGTGAGGCGGCCGGTAACGGCGCTGAACGCCCGTCCCAGCCCGGGCACCGCCCCCGCAGCCAGCCGCGACCCGCCGCCGGCCGCGTACCCCACGCCCGCGGCCACGATGGCCGCGCCGGCGACGACGCCGGCCACCCCCCGGACGAGGTGGGCCACCGCAAGCACCCCGCCGGCGTCCACGAGCACGCCCCCAACTGCACCCATGAGGCCGCCGACGGCCGCGTAGCTCACCGTGCGGCCGCCGTTGAACAGGGCGTGCTGGCGCAGCGCCCGCGTCGAGGGGCCTCGCTGGTCGTCGGTGCCGATGCGGTCGGCGTACATCGTCACTAGCGGCCCACACATCCCCAGACAGTGTGCGCCCCCGAGCAGCCCAACCACGAAGAACACGACCACCCCCGCGTCGGGCGTGGCCGCCGCTCCGGTCTCGGCGATGCTGCCGGCGGACCAGCCCACGGCCGCGCCCGGCATGGTGTGCGGTCAGTGTGCGACGCCGTGCCCGGCGTCGTCGGCTTCCGCGGTCGAGAACATGTAGTACAGACACCCCGCGACGATGAGAACGTTCCCGAGCGCGACGGCCGCGATCGCTTTCTGTCCGGCCGCGTACAATGCCACCGGCACCAGCGATAACAGCGGCATCACGGTCGCAATAACCTGTGGTCGCACGTTCATACGCGCTCGTTGCCAGCGCTGCCCCTAAACGCTTTGACGAATTCCTACGCGCTTGGAATCACCGAGCGTTGCTAAAGGACACCTTCGAAATACGGGGACGTGGACGGACACGGGGAGGGCGGCCACGGTCCCACGGCTGCTGCCCGGTGCCAACGCACTCTCGTTGCCGCCTGTGGCGGTGACGGGACCAACGCGAGGTGCATACGATGACCAGACTAGATGACACAGCGCTCTCACGCCGCGGCGTCCTGCGCGCCGCTGCCGGCACTGCGACGGCGGTCGCGGCCGGCACGGCGGCGATCGGGGCGGCCGCGGCTCAAGCGTACGATGGATGGTTCTCCGGCGACGCCAAGGGCGGCGCCGTCGGCAACTACGACGGAACGACTGTTGACCGGACCGGCACTGACGAGGTCACGATCGACGTTGGGGTGGACGCCAACGGCGGCACGTACGGGTTCGGGCCGGCAGCCGTGCGGGTCGACCCGGGCACGACGGTGTCCTTCGAGTGGGTGTCGAACACGCACAACATCCTGATTGACGCCCAGCCCGACGGCGCCGACTGGGGCGGCCACGACCCCATCGAGAACACGGGGTTCACGCACACCCACACGTTCGACACCGAGGGTGTGTACACGTACTACTGTAACCCCCATCTCACGATGGGGATGAAAGGCGCGATCGTCGTCGGCGGCGACAGCGGCGGCGGCGGTGGCGGCGGCTCCGATCAGCCGACCGTCGCGGCCGACTACGGCGACTGGTTCACGAAAAGCGCCGACGGCGGCGCGACCGGGAACTACACCGGCGACACCACGGACAAAACCGGCACCGACGAGGTGACCGTCGAGGTCGGCGCTGACGCCAACGGCGGCACGTACGGGTTCGGGCCGGCAGCCGTGCGGGTCGATCCGGGCACGACGGTGACGTTCAAGTGGACGTCGAACACGCACAACGTGTTGGTCCAATCCCAGCCCGACGGCGCCGACTGGGGCGGCCACGAACCCATCGAGAACGAGGGGTTCACCCACACGCATACGTTCGAGACGGCGGGCGTGTACACGTACTACTGCAACCCCCATCTCACGATGGGGATGAAAGGCGCCATCGTCGTCGGCGCGCCCCCGGGTGGCACCACTGGCGGTGGTGGCGGCGGGGCGGCCGGCAGCAGCGTCTCTCCGGCCAGCACCCTCTGGACCGCCGTGTTCGCCGGCGCGGTCGGGGTTGCGATGCTGGTCCCGGTTGCGGTGAGCTACTACCGGCGCACGCCCGCCCCGGACTCGTCGGGGGCGTTCGACTACGAGCCGGGCGGCGACACGGACGACCAACCTGCGATCCCCGAGGCCGACGCCTTCGAACCCGACACCGAACTCGGGCACGACGAGTACGACCCGGTTGGAACGCTCTCCATCGTTGCGGTCTACTTCCTCATTCTCGTGGGGATGTGGGCGTTCACGTACTTCATCGAGTTCCTCGGGAACGGACCGACGATCATGGGGTGACTCACGTGAGGATTCACAGATTCGAAAAACTCTGGCTCGGCGCGGCGTTCGTACTCATCGTTGCGTTCATCGCAACCATCGTCTACGGCTCACTCGGCCCGGGCGTTGCGATGGTCGGCGACGACGGCGGCACAGTCAACCCGGACAACCCGACTGCCGCGGACAACTTCCGCGACCCCGGCGTCTACCAGGCCGACGACGACAGCTACGACGTGTACGTCGAAGCCAGACAGTTCGCGTTCTCCCCCGGCACGAGCGAGCCGATCCGCGTGCCCGCGGACACGAACGTGACGTTCCACGTCACCAGCGGCGACGTCACCCATGGCTTCGAGCTGGTCGGCACGAACGTCAACACCATGGTGATCCCGGGGCAGGTCGCACAGCTCACGGTCAACTTCGACGAAGCCCGCACACACCACATCGTCTGCCACGAGTACTGTGGGCCAGCCCACCACGCCATGGAGGGCTCCATCGAAGTCGTCCCGCAGTCGGAGTTCACACCCCCACAGCAGGCGGCTGCCGACCAATCCGAGGTGACTGATACGTGACGTTCATCGACAAGTTCCCGACCGAAGCGAAGCTCGTCAGATGGCATTTCGGCGTTGGGTTCGTCGCGCTCGCCATCGGCGGCCTGTTCGGCCTCGTGCAAGCGCTCTACCGCACCGGGCACCTCCGGTCGCTGCTCCCGATCAACGCCGCCCAGTACTACACGGTGTTGACCGGCCACGGCGTGCTGCTGGCGCTCGTGTTCACCACGTTCCTGATCTGTGGGTTCTTCGTGTGGGCGGTCACACGCAGCCTCGACCGCCCGCTTTCGCACCCACGGCTCGTCTGGACGGGGTTCATCTCGATGGTCGTCGGCACCACGCTGGCCGCCATCACCATCCTCAACGGGTTCGCGCCGGAGCTGCCCTTTGGCTCCGCGAACGTGCTGTACACGTTCTACCCGCCGCTGCAAGCCCACCCCGCCTTCTACGTCGGGGCGGCGCTGCTCATCGTCGGCTCCTGGATCGTCGGCGCCGACTACTTCCTGACGTATCGCGCGTGGCGCGCGGACAACCCCGACGAGCGCATCCCACTCCAGACGTTCATGGTGCTCGCGACGTTCGTCATGTGGTATCTCTCCTCGGCCGGCGTGGCCGTCGAAGTCGTCGCGTTCCTGATCCCGTGGTCGATGGGGTGGATCAGCCAGGTCGACCCGCTGTTGACCCGCACGCTGTTCTGGTACTTCGGCCACCCCGTCGTCTACTTCTGGCTGCTGCCCGCCTACCTGGCGTGGTACACCATCCTCCCGAAGCTCGCCGGCGGCAAACTGTTCAGTGATCCGCTGGCACGCGTCGTCTTCGTGCTGTTCGTGTTGCTGTCGACGCCGGTCGGCTTCCACCACCAGTACACCGACCCCGGGATCGCTGAAGGGTTCAAATTCATCGCGATGACGAACACCTTCATGCTGCTGTTACCGTCGCTGCTGACCGCGTTCACGGTCGTGGCGTCCCTGGAACACGGCGCCCGCCAGCGCGGCGGCAGCGGCTACATCGGCTGGCTGCGCGCGCTCCCCTGGGGCAAGCCGTCGTTCTCGGCGATGGCGCTCGCCGGGCTCGTGTTCGCCGCCGGCGGGTTCTCCGGCATGATCAACGCCGGCATGAACATCAACTACCTCATCCACAACACCATCTGGGTGCCCGGCCACTTCCACCTCACCGTCGGCACCGCGTTCGCCCTGACCATGATGGGCGTCGCGTACTGGCTGGTCCCCCAGATCACCGGCAAACGCCTCCAACACCGGACGCTGGCGGCCATCCAGCCGTTCGTCTGGGTGATCGGCATGACGCTGATGTCGAACGCCATGCACCGCGGCGGCCTCGCCGGGCTGCCACGGCGCACCGCCAAGCCGCTGTTCCGCGGTGAGGGGGCGGCCCCCTTCGATCCGGTGGTCGGCACCATCAGCGAGATGCAACTCCAGATCGCGATCGGCGGCACGCTGCTGTTCGTCTCGCTGGCGCTGTTCCTGGCCGTGATGGTGGGCACGTGGCTGTCACGACCCGGCATGGGGCGGCTCTCGGTCAACGGCTCGATCCCGTCGGCGTTATCCGGCCCCGCCGACAGCCCCCGCATCCTCGACAACCTCAAGGTTTGGACGGCCATCGCGGTCGTCCTCGTGATCATCGCGTACGGGCTCCCGCTGTACGGCATGCTCGCCGACGGCGTTCTCGCCCCCGGCAGCCCCGGCTTCCCGGTGTAACCCACACCCACCTGTTCACTCATGGCTGATTCAGACACCGACAACACCGACGACGGCGTCCCGCGGCGCTGGCTGATCCGCGCGCTCGTCGGCATCGGGTTCGGCATCCCGGTGGTCATCGAAGGCGGCACGCTCGTCGGCCTCCTCAAATCGGGGCTGTTCGGTGACGGTGACGGCGACGACGCCGCCACGATCACCGGCCCGACCGCAACCACCTCCGGGCCGCCACCCGTCGGCACTGGCGACGACCTGTTGGCGGCGTCCGCCCGCAGCGCCACGCTCTCGGACGCCACCGTGCACGCCGCCACCGACGGCTGGCGGTTCGCACTCACGGTCGCCGTCGAAAACACCGGCGACCGACCCTACGAACTCCGGTTGGGCACCGTCACGACCCAGAACGGCAGCCGCGTGGACGGCACCGCGGCCACCGACCGCCTCGGCGTCGGCGAGTCAGCCACCCTGTCGGCGACGTACGCGCTGCCGGACGGCGAAACACCCGCGACGATGACCATCGTCGGCGTCGACTACGTCGACGGCGGCGGCGAACGGCTCACTCGCCACACGGTCCGGTTCGGCAACGTTCCGGTCAAACGGTAAGAGCGGCCGCCTACACCGCCTCGACTTCCAGGATCATCGTGGTTCCTTCCACGTCCCACTCCTCGCGGTGGCCGTCCTCGACCTCCCCGAGCTCCCGGGCGCGCGTCTCCGCTGTGATGAGGGGCTCGTGGCGCGCGACCAGCTCGCCCACGCGCTCGTCGAACACGAGCACGTCCAGGCGGATCTCGGCGTCCATCGCCAGGTCCATCTCCTTGCGCATCTCCTGGACGCGGCGCACGACCTCCCGAGCGTACCCCTCGCTCTCGACGTCCTCGTTCAACTCGGTGTCGACGTAGACCGTTCCCGCCGCCGTCTCCGTCTCGAACGCCGCGCCGGCGACGTGCTCGGGCGTTTCTTCGACGAACTCGACCATCTCCGTGGTCAACTCGATGTCGTCCCTCCCGAGGTCGGCGGCGACCTGCTCGGCGAGCGCGTCGATGTCCCTGTCGGTGACGTGGGCGTCGTTGAGCGCGTTCATCACCGCGCCGGCGTCGTCGCCGAACGCCGGCCCGAGCTCGCTCATGTCCGCGCGGGCGCTGTACGCCAGCTCGTCCCAGGTCGCCCCGGGTTCGACGACCTCGATCGCGCGCGTGTTGAGGCGGTCCGCGAGCAGGTCGCCGTGGGCGTCGAGCGCGTCCACGACGCTGTCCTCGGCGGCGTCCACGACGACGCGCGTGACCGGCCAGCGCAGCTTCCGGCCGGCCTGCTGGCGGGCGTGACTGCCCGCCTCCTCGGCGGCGCGCAGCACTGCCACGTCGGCCTCCAGGGCCGGCGCGCGCAGCGACTCCTCGACGGTCGGCCAGTCGGCCATATGCACCGTATCGTAGCCCCGATCGCCGGTGAGGTGGCTGTACAGCTCCTCGGTGACGAACGGCGCGTACGGCGCGAGCAGCGCCACGACTTCGAGCAGGACGCGCTGCATGGTGGCGTACGCCGCGGTCTTCGACGCCGACGCGTCGTCCTCCCACATGCGTTCGCGCACCACCTGGACGTAATACCGTGAGAGGTCTTCGACGACGAACTCCAGGACGGCGTCCAGCGCGCGGTGTTGCTCGAAGTCCTCCCAGTGGGCGGTGGCGTCGGCTTTCACGTGCTGGAGCCGGGACAGCAGCCACTCGTCGACGGTCTCCAGGTCGGCGTCGGCGATCCCGACACCGGCGTCGTCGCCGCCGAACGCAGCCGGCACGTTGGCGTCGAAGTCGTCGAGCGCCATGTACGGGCGGGGGAACCGGAACACGTTCCAGAGGATGTTGAGGTCCCGCTGCATGTTCTCGGTCTCGTCCCACGAGAAGCTCATGTCGTCGCCCTGCGGGGTCACCGACAGCAGGAACATCCGCATGGGGTCCGCGCCGTACTCGTCGATGACCTCGTTCGGTTCGATCGTGATGCCCTTCGATTTGGACATGCCGCGGCCGTCGGGCATGTTCGCGTAGCCGTGCATCAACACCTCCTCGTAGGGCACGTCGCCGAGCGCGGCGGTCCCCATGCCCAGTTGGCTCCAGAACCACCCGCGGGTCTGATCGTGGGCTTCCATGATGAGGTCGGCCGGCCACAGCTCGTCGAAGTCGTCCTCCTGCTCGGGGTAGTTCAGGGTACCCCAGGACGCCACCGAGGAGTCAAGCCACACGTCGAAGACGTCCGGCACGCGCGTGTACTCGGTGCCATCCTCGGTGATCGTGATGTCGTCGACGGTCGGCTTGTGGAGGTCCACGGACGCGGGGTCGACGTCCTGGTCGGCGAGCGCCGCGAGCTCCTCGCGGGTGCCGACCACGAGCACGTCCTCGGCGTCGCCGCTCCAGTCCTCGGGCGTCCAGATGGGGACCGGAATCCCCCAGTAGCGCTGCCGGCTGACGTTCCAGTCCGGGGCGTTCTCCACGAAATCCCGGAATCGGTTGTCGCGCGCCCACTCGGGGTGCCACTCGGAGGTGTCCATGTTCGCCAGCAACTCGTCTTTGACGTCCGTGATCGTGATGAACCACTGGTCGGTGACGATCTGGATGATGCCGGTGTCACACCGCCAGCAGTGGCCGTAGCTGTGCTCGACGGTCTGACTGGCGAGCATCGCGTCCCGCGCTTCGAGGTCCGCGATGATGTCGTCGTTGGCGTCCCGCACGAACGCCCCCGCGTACTTGCCTCCCGCGTCGGTGTAGACGCCGTCCTCGCCGACCGGACAGAACACCGGCAGGTCCAGTTCCGCCCCGCGCTCGAAGTCCTCCTCGCCGTGGCCGGGCGCGGAATGCACTAAGCCGGTGCGGTCGGCCTCCACCCAGTCGCCGTGGTAGACCTCGTGGGTGCCGTCGGCGTCGGTCGGGTTCGCCGGCACCGCGTCCGCCAGCGGCGGCGTGTACGACCACCCGATCAGGTCGCTGCCCGAGTGGTCGGCCACGACCTCGTGGTCACTGTAGCCGCCCGCCGACAGCACGTCCTCGACGCACTCCGACGCGACGTAGAGGACGTCCGTCTCGCCGTCCGGCGTCGTCGCACGCACCTGCTGGTAGTCGCCGTCCTCGTCGACGGCGACGAACTGGTTCGCGGGGATCGTCCACGGCGTCGTCGTCCACACCACCAGGCTGCCCTCGCGGTCGTCGAGGTCGAACCTGACGTAGATCGAGGGGTCGGTGACGTCCTCGTACTCCACTTCGTTGTTCGCGATGGCGGTCTCACAGCGCGGGCACTGGCTGATCGAGCGCTGTCCGCGCTCGACGAGGCCGTTGTCGTGGACCTCGCTGAACGCCCACCACGCCGCCTCCATGTACGACGGGTCGACGGTCTTGTAGGGGTTGTCCCAGTCCATCCAGACGCCGAAACTCTGGAAGTCCGACTGCAGCCCGTCGAGGTTGTCGTCGGCGAACCGCTTGCACTCCTCGATGAACGCCTCCTCGCCGAACTCCTGGATGTCCTTTTTCGACTCGAAGCCCAGCTGTTCCTCGACTTTCGTCTCGATCGGGAGGCCGTGCATGTCGTAGCCCGGCCGATCGGTCACGTCGTAGCCCTGCATCCGGTGGTAGCGGATGTAGGCGTCCTTCAGCGTCTTGTTCCAGGTGGTGCCCATGTGCGCCGCGCCGCTGGTGTACGGCGGGCCGTCAACGAAGAAGAACGTCTCCGCGTCGGCGCGATGATCCACCGTCTGCTCGTACGCGTCGACGGCCTCCCAGTACGAGAACACCCGCTCCTCGACGCCCGCGGGATCGTACTGGTCGGGCACGTCACCGAATCCACTCATACGGGTACCGTCCCGCTCGCACCTCAAAGAACAATCGGTTGTACAGTCCCGGTTACGACAGCTGCCCGGTGACGGCGTCGCGCACGACCTTCGCCCCGCCGATGACGCCCACTGCGCCCATCACGGCGAGCCACAGCCCGAACACCATGCTGCCGCCGTCGCCGGCCAGCGCCGTGGCGCTCTGTAGCTCCGCGAACAGCCCCCCACCGACCAGCGTCGTGCCCGCGAGCGTCAACAGCGGTGCGGTCACGAGGTCGAACAGCTCCGGCACGGATTCAATCATACACGCCGTGAGGAAGTTGCGCGTTGTATGCCTTCCGTTCGACACGGAAGACTTACGACCGGCCACGCCCCACCCCCGGTATGAGTAACACAGCGAACATCGACTACCCGGACCTCGCGAAGTACGGGACGGCGGCGAGCGCGGCGATGATCTGCGTCGGGGCGGCGGGCACGGTCCTCGGCTCCGGCGTGGTTTCCGGCTGGGAGGCGTCCATGCTGTTCGACCTGGAGATCCTCGGCGTGCTCGGCATCGTCGTCTGCCCGTTCCTGTTCGGCATCCTGCTGCCGCTGATCGAGTAACACCTCGCGTACCCTTAAGAGGGTGCCGCGCGTCCGACCAGCCATGTCCGACGACTGCGTTTTCTGCCAGATCATCGCCGGCGAGATCCCCGCCCGCGTCGTCCACGAGGACGCCGACACGCTGGCGTTCCTCGACGCCACGCCGATGGCGCCCGGCCACACGCTCGTCATCCCGAAAACCCACGCCGCCACGCTCGCGGACACGCCCGGCGACGACGCCACCGCGGTGTTCGAGACGCTGCACGCGCTCGCGCCCACGGTCGAAGCCGCGGTCGATGCCGACGCCACGACGATCGGGTTCAACAACGGCACGGCCGCCGGCCAGGAGGTTCCCCACGTCCACGGCCACATCATCCCGCGGTTCGCCGACGACGACGGCGGCCCGCTGCACGTCGCCGCGGGCACCCGTCCGGACGTCTCCGACGCGGACCTCGACGCCACCGCCGCGGACATCACCGACCGCCTGGCCTGACCCCCGCTGACATTCTTATGCGATGGCGCGGCAGTCCCGGCCGTGTCCGACTCACCAGCCAGGACGGCCGCACTGACCGCAACCGCCGGCGGCGCAGGTGCCACCCGGCTCGCCGTCGCCACGGGGGCTGTCCTCGCACGCACTGGCGCAAACGTCGCGGTTCTCGACGCCGCGTTCGCCACCCAAGGCCTCGCACAGCACGTTCCCGGCCGCATCACGACCGACATCACGCGCGTCATCACCACAGACGCGGCCCCGGCGGCCGCCCGGTACGCCATCGCTCCGGACGCCGACGCCGCCCTCACGGCCTACCCCGCGTTCGCCGCCTTCGAGCGCATCGCCGCCGCGAAAACACCCGCGGCGGCCGCCCGCCTCGGCAGCGTCGTCGACACGCTCGCGGACGCACACGACTACGTGCTCGTCGACACCCCGCCGATCGCCGCCAACCAGGCGGTCGCCGCCGTCACGGCCACCGACGCCGTCGTCGCGGTCGTTCCGCCCGGTGACCGCGGCGTCGACACCCTCCAGCGTGCCCGCGGTCGGCTCGCCGACATCGGCACTGACTGCACCCACGTCGTCGCCAACCGCGCCGCCGACACACCGCGGGCGGCCACACACGCGGTGCCGACTCACGCCACCACCGGCGTCCCCGACACACCAGTCCCGCTTTCGGGCACCGGCGCGTTCACCGCCGCGGTTGCCGCCCTCGCCGACGCCGTCTTCGACACCGCGGTCGCCGCGTCGCTTTCCACCGGGTCGGTCCTAGACGCCGTCCACGCCCGCCTCACCTGATCCCGGCAGCGTCGCCGCCAGCGCGTCCCGTTTTGCCACCATCGCGTCCTGCTGGGGGGACAGTGCGCTCACCACCACGTCCGCAGCGCCGGGCAGGCTGTCGTGGGTCATGATGTACGCGGCCAGCATGCATTCGCGTTCGGTTCCGTCGGCCGCCGCCACCGCATCGACCCGCGTTCGCTGCCCCTTGAGCCACGCCGCCACCGGCTCGCGCTGTCGCTCCGATAGCGGCATCACGTCGTCGAAGCCAAGCAGATGCAGGCATTTCGCCACCGTCGTCGGCGGGACGCCGACGGTGTCGCTCACTGCCTGCTCGCCGGCGCCACTGGCGTGTTGCTTGGCGACGGCCGCCGCCTGCGCCGCCGTACACGGCAGCCGGTCGGCGTACGTCCCCAATCGGTCGGCCAGCGGTGCCCGCGTGTGGTCCACGCTCGCCACCCCGCGTTCCCGCTGCTGTGTGGTTGTCGTCGTGATGCCGTCGGCGATCTCCGCCAATCCCATGCGCCGCGATGGCACCCCTCTCGAACCTAAATGTACGCACTCGCTGCCGCCACAGTCCCCGCCGACCCCAGCGAACGTATCGACTATCCACCCGTTCGCGTCCGCCTCGCCCCGTCTCGACGCTCGCTCGCCGGTGCTTACACACTCCTCTGGCCCCTACGCACACACGCAATGCAGCACCCACACCGCTGCCCTGAATGCGACGGCACCATCCGCGAAACCGACACCGAACACGTCTGTGCCGACTGCGGGCTCGTCGTCACGGACGCGCCCATCGACCACGGGCCCGAGTGGCGGACGTTCTCCGACGACCCCGATCACGCACCCGAGCGTACCGGCGCGCCGCTCACCCGCTCCCGCCACGACCGCGGCCTCTCGACCGAGATCGGCTACAGCGCACGGCTCACGGGCCGCAAACGCCGCAAGTTCGCACGGCTCCGCCGTCAACACAAGCGCGCCACGATCCCCTCGAAAGCCGACTACAACCGGATCTACGGGTTCACGGAGATCCGCCGCCTCATCGGCACGTTCGGCATCGGCACCGGGCTCCGCGACCAGGCCTGCACGCTGTTCGCGTCCGCCCAAACGGCGGGCCTGCTCCACGGCCGCACCATCGAGGGGTTCGCGGCCGCCGGCGTCTACGCCACCTGTCGGACCAACGGGGTCACCCGCACCCTCGACGAAATCGCCGCCGCCGCCCGCGCCACCCGCCCCGAGCTCACCACCGCCTACGACGCCATGAACCGTGATCTCGGGCTGCCGACCGGCCCCATCGACCCCCGCGAATACCTCCCACGATACGCCGACGCCCTCTCCCTGCCGGCCCGCATCGAGCGCCAGGCCCGCGAACTCGTCGCCGCACTCGAAACCGACGGCCTGGTCGCCGGCCGAAACCCCAGCGGCGTCGCCGCCGGCTGCCTCTACACCGCCGCAACCGACACCGACCACGCCGTCACGCAGTCGGCCGCCGCGGCCGTCGCCGACGTCACGCCGGTGACGCTGCGCGCGACCTACCAGAACCTCACTGACGCCTAATCAGCCACCACCACGACCGGCGCATCCAGCGCCGCACTCGCCGCCAGCGCGTCCGCGCACACCGCCGCGCTCACAACCAGGGGTGCGCCCGGCGCGGCCAGCCTGGCGATCGCGGCCGCGCCAGCCCACGGCGGCCCGCTGAACCGCCGTGGGGGCTGTGACGGCGGGACGCTCGCCGGCACCGCCAGCGCGTCCATTGCCCGCCGAAACCGGTCACTCCAGCGCGCCACCAACGCGTCCCGGGCGGCCTGCTCCAGGTTCGCCCGCCGGTCTTCGAGGGTGAGCCGGCGGCGGGCGTCCCCCCACGCGGCCTGCGCCCGCCGCAACCGCTCTTTGGCGGCGTGCCACTCCGTCTCCACCGCCGTCAGCGCCCTGGTCACGGCCACCACCGGCTCCCCATCCCCCGGCTGGGTCCGCCCTTGGACCCGTGCCGCACGCTCGCGCATGTGACCGACCGCCACCTCAGCCGCCGCGACCCGTTCCCGCGCCGCCGCCAGATCCACGTCCGGTGTCGACAACCCCGCGAGCTGTCTTGTCACCGCCGCCAGCTCGTCGTCGTGTGCCGTCCGCGCGCCCCGACTCCGCGCCGCCGCCGCCAGTGCCACCCCCACCCGCAGCGTCGTCCCCTCGCACAGCACGCCCACGTGCTCGTGGACCGCGGCCGGCCGCTGTCCGCGCACACGGCCGTCATCCGGGTCGGTGATCGCCGCCACCACCGCCGACGCGGGCACGCCCTCGTTCCGGAGGTCGACGGCGCGCCCGCGCCGCACGCGCTCGCCGAACGCCACCCTCATAGCGGCACGCCACGCAACCCCTCGGGATCCGGATGCTCGGTCCCCGACGCGAACTTCCGATACGGTGTGCTCCGCGACGCCCGGCCCTCGTACGCCTCCGCAGCGGTCCTGATCCGCTCGGGCACCTCCTTGAACTCGTTGAACGGTGCCGTCTGCTTGACGGCCACGTGGCCGCCGTGTCGCGCCCGCAGCCGCAACACCTGCAACGCGCTGAACTCCGTCTCCCGGAACAGCACAGCCCGCCCGAACCGGTCCACGACACACCCCGGATGGGCGTCACAGGTGTTCCACAACTGCCGGCGAGCCGCCCGCGAATACGCCACTGCTAACAACATTACGTTGACATTCCAACGCGCCCCAAAAAAAGGCGTTCCGGTTCGAACAACCCCCGGGCCCGGCCGTCGGCTAGATCGAGCGCAAGTGGTCCGTGTTCGGCTGATAGAGCTCCCCGCGTTCCTTGAGCTTCTCGATCTCGTGTTCGGCCTTCCCGGCGTCCATCCCGATCTCCTCGGCACGATCGAGGACCTCCTCGACCGGCGCGCCGTCGTCGAACTCCTCTTCGATCTCCCCGATCAGTGCCTTGATGTTCTTCACACGATCCCGCTGGGTCTTCGACTGCCCGGTCTCGACCACGTCGGCGTCGAACTCGCCTGTTTCGGGGTCCACGCCGATGTCCTGGAGACACGACTGCACGATCCCGATCACGCGGTCGGCGTCGCTTTTCTCCACGGAATCCGACAACCGGAGCCGCGCCGACGCCTCCGCCAACCGCACGATCGCCTCCAGCTGGCGCGCGGTCACCGGCACCGGCGCGTCCTCGTCCGCGCCCTTCGACCGCAGATCCACGTAGAACTCCTCGATGGCCTGGCGCGCGTCCGGGGTCATCGTCGGGAAACACGTCCGCCGAGCGTACGCGATGTACTTCCGCAACAACCCCGGCTCGATCGCCGGCGCAACGTCCTCGGTCTGGCTCTCGATCTCCGCCTCCGAGTAGTTCGCGTTCGCGAGTTCCTCGTTTTGCGTGTTCAACTCCCCGGCGTAGTTGGTCTGCAGGATGTGATCCGCCAGCGCCGCGTCCTCCTCGGGGTCGGGCTGATCGGTCACGGTGAAAATCAGGTCGAACCGCGAGATCAACGCCGGCTCCAGGTCGATCTGCTCGCCGATCGGCTCGTACTGGTCGAACCGCCCGTACTTCGGGTTCGCCGCGCCCAACAGCGAACACCGCGCCTTCAGCGTCGCGTTGATGCCCGCCTTCGAGACGGAGATCTTCTGCTGTTCGAGCGCCTCGTGCATCGCCGACCGGTCGTCGTCGGCCATCTTGTCCAACTCGTCGACGGCCGCCACGCCGTTGTCCGCAAGCACCAGCGCGCCCGCCTCCAAGCTCCACTGCTGGCCGTCACCGAAGTCGTCGCGAACGGCCGCGGCGGTCAACCCCGCCGCACTCGACCCCTTCCCGGAG
The DNA here is from genome assembly GCF_016917855.1 of Halobacterium sp. GSL-19. NCBI lineage: Archaea > Methanobacteriati > Methanobacteriota > Halobacteria > Halobacteriales > Halobacteriaceae > Halobacterium > Halobacterium sp. GSL-19. The sequence goes on along the minus strand of NZ_CP070377.1, from coordinate 1,571,105 downwards.
GTGTACACCGACCGGGGCGCGATGTTCTGCACGTAGGAGATCATCTGGGAGTTGTGCGAGACCACGCCGTCGGTGAGGTAACTGTGGGTCCCCTCGACTTCGAGGTCGTACACCCACTCCTCGTCGGGTTCGACTTCGGTAATCGATTCGATGGCGCTCCACGCGACGGTTTCGGCGTCCCCCACCGGCGCTGGTTGTGCGTCCCGGATGACGCCCCCGTCGGGTGCGACCTGCCCGGAGCCGTCGCCGTCCGGGGCGACCCCGACGAGCTGTCCGACCTCCAGATCCTCGGTTCGGACCGCGTCCGGGCCGTGCGACCCGGCGACGAACAGCGGGTGGCTCGGCGTGACGGTGAGCCGGTGACCGGCCGCCGTCCGCACGCGGTACATCGTCTCGGGGGCTTCGCGCTTCCAGACCTTCGTCGCGCGGCGCTGCACGAGCCTGCCGTCGGCTGCAAGCGACGGGACGGCCACGTCCACATCGTCCCAGACGCCGTCATCGACGGGCCGCGGGTCGTTGAGGTTCGCTTCGACGAGGTCCCGGATCTCGCGCTCGCTGCCGTCGGCGAGCGCCACCGTGGTGTCGCCCCGCACGCACTTCCCGGTTCCCGGGTCACCGATGAGCAGCATGTGGAGGTCGCCCCGAATGCGGGACTTATCGGGGAGGTGTTTGGTGACGCCCGAGAACAACTGCAGCATCATCGCGAGCTTGGCCTCGCGGTGGCCGTAGATCGCCGGCGCCATCGAATCCACCATCTCCTCGTGGATCTCCTCGTGGTCCGAGAGCGCGACGATCTCCTCTTTGTCCGCCTCGGAGATGTTCAACTCGTCGAACTCGGCGTCCTCGATGACGACCGACGACCCTTCCATGTAATGTTCGAACACCGGCGAGTCGGTGGCCTCCTCGCTTTGATCGAGCCGGAGGACGCCGGTGACGGTGACGTGATCGCCCGGCGTGACGTTGCCGGTGGCGTCGTCCTCGACGTGGACGTCGATGCTCTGTGGCGTCTCCCCGCCGCCCAACCCCTCGGGTGACTCCTGGATGCGCAGCTTCTGGGAGTCCACGAACTCCGACCGATCCGGGTCGAGCTTGAACGGTCCCTGGCGCTCGCAGGACTCACACTGATACGGCTCCTGGAACCCCGCATCCCCCTGTGGCACCTCCGTGTCGGTGCCACAGCGCTGGCAGACGAACACCGCACGCTGGATCTTCGGCATCACGTCGGTGGCCTTCCGCACCATCCCCTGGATCGAAACCATCGTGTTGAGGTGTTCGGCGCGGATCGCCCGGATGTCCGTGTGCTCGGCCAGCCCGTGCACGCGAACGTGTGCCTGCCCGAGGCTCACGTCGACGGGCAGATCGTACACCCGCAACGCCTCCTCGGCGGCTTCCTGGAGCTGGTCGGGATGGCTGATGTAATCGTCGGCCAGGTCCGGATCCATCTGGTAGAGATCCCGCCAGTGCAACTCGAGGGACTTCGATTCGCGGGGATACTGGCGTGCGAGGTTCCCGATCTCGTCGCTGTAGTATCGCCGGTAGAACTCCTCGAACTGGTCAACGAGCTCCTGGTTGGCGGCCTGGGCCATTCTGTCCTTCCAGAATACTGCTCGCTGGCGTAAGAACCTTCGCAAACCACCGCCACACAGGCCGGCCCGCCGTCGCCATCACACACACGCTGCTGTCCGAGAAGCCAACGCTTAGGAGTCTTCAGGACTGTATTGAGTCTGCATGAGGGAGGGTGCGTAGTGCCCGAGACTGTTCTCGGGCTCACGCTGATTGACTCGCTGTACGCGGGACTGTTCGTTCTGGGGGCCGTCCTGACAGCCGCCAGCATCCTGCAGGCAACCCGCATCGAAGACCGCGAGACACGCCACGGACTGATCGCGCTGCTGGCAACCGCCAGCGGCTGGTCGGTCACGCACGTCGTGACGCTGCTGGCACCATCACAGCTGATCGCCAACGTCGCGTACCTCGCGGGCCTCATCCTGGGGTTCTCGACCGTGTGGGCGTGGCTCTACTTCTGCTCGGCGTACACCGGCCGCGTCCTCCACCGGGACACCTGGGTCGTCCGCGGCAGCATCCTCGCGTACCTCTCGGTCGTCGCGGTGAAACTCACCAACCCCTTCCATCACCTCTACTACCGCGCCACCTACCAGCCCGCCAGCTTCCCCGCCGTCGTCGTCGAGCACGGCATCTTCCATTGGGCGGTCACGGGCCTGTCGTACGCGCTGGCCGCCATCGGCATGTTCATGCTGTTCGAGCTGTTCCGCGAAGCCGACTACGGCACCCGGCCGCTGGCGGGACTCGTCGCCGTGATGGCGCTGCCGGCGATCTTAGACGTCTACAGCTTCGCCAGCTCGACGCTCGTCGACCTGATCCACTCGCCGCTCGGCGTCGCCGTGTTCGCCGTCGGCGTCCTGTTCATCCACGAAGACCGGTTCCTGGCGGTGCAACTCACCGGTGACATCGCCGAGCCGGTCGCGTTGCTCGACGAGGACGACCGCGTGCGCGCGGTCAACGACACCGCCCGGTCGCGCTTCCCCACTCTCCGGGACGCCACCGGCGTCCCGCTGTCCACCGCCGCGCCAGCGATCGCCGAGCACGTCGACGGCGACGACGACGTGCTCGCGTTGCGCCACAGCGACGACACCGAATACTACCTCGTCGCCGAATCCACGTTCTCGCTGGGTGCCAGCAACCTCGGCCGCGTCATCGTCTTCACGGAGGTCACCGAAACCGAACGCCACCGCCGCGAGGTCGAACGCCACAACGCCCAACTCGAAGGGTTCGCCGCCGGCGTCAACCACGAGCTCCGCAACGCCATCCAGGTCGCGTCCGGCTACACCGCGCAGGCCGCCAGCGCGCTGGAATCCGAGAACGTCACCGACGCCCAGCAATCACTGGCCCGCGTCTCCGACGCCGTCGACCGCATGGCCGACCGCGTCAACGACCTGTCCACGCTCGCCCGCCACGGCCGGACCCTCCGGGACACCACCACCGTCGACGTGGCGGCGGCCGCCCGCGCCGGCTGGCAGACCACCGACACCGGCGACTGCGAGCTCACCGTCACCGGGGACACGACGGTCTCCGCCGACCGCGTGCGCCTCGAAGACCTCTTCGAATCCGCGTTCGCGTTCACCACCGACAACAACGCCACCGCCGTCACCGTCGCCATCCACGACGACGGCTTCTCCATCGCGGACAACGGCGCCACGCCGTCGGTCACTGACACCACGCGGTTCTTCGACTACGGCGACGCCGTGCCCACGACCGAAGCCGGGATGCATCTGCCGAACGTCCAGACGCTGGCCCGCGTCCACGGCTGGACGGTCAGCGTCGATCCCGACTACGAGGACGGCGTGCGCCTCGAAATCACGACCGATCCCGCGCCCATCGCGCTCACCGACCCCTAGCGCAACTCGACGTCCTGCTCTTCGATGACGCGGTCGCTCTCGTTGTTCACCGCGCGCACGACGAGCGTTGTCTCCCCCGTTCGCCCCACGTCCTTCGGGAGTTCCGCCGTCCCGCCGACCTCGGTGATGGTCGTGTTCCCCAGGGCGTTGCCCGTCGTCACCTCGATGTAGTTGGCCGTGCCCTGATCGGTCCACAGCACGGTCGCCCCGCCGTCCGTCGCCGCGACCTGCACCGTTGCGGTCACCTCCTCGTTGTTCGTGAACGCACCGACGCCGACCGCGGCGGCGATCAGCACCGCAAGCACGAACATCACCGCCACACCAGTGGCTGGGGATGTTGCGCGCTCGTCGGACGGCGCCCGGGCCATATGCACCCTACCTTCGGCCCACGTATGTATATGGCCTTGTTGGCCGTGTGCTATCTTGCCACGTCCCCGACGCGCAACACTCAACCCCCCGGCACCCACACACGACGGTGTGCCCGAGACACTGACCGCGAGTGTCATTCACGCCCTGCCGCCGGAGGAACACGCCGACGCCGACCTGGAGCCGGCGCTCGAATCACTGGCCGCCGACCGCTACATCCTCGTCTGCCGGAAGGGCGGCACCCCGACCCGTATCCAGCGGCTGCTCGCGTTCCTCCGCCGGGACCCCATCGAAGCCATCACTGTCGTCGCCGACGACGCCGTGCCGGAGGACGACGAGTTCACCACGCAGGTCACCGCCACCGAACTCGCCGGCGTCTACGACGCGGTCGGCGACGTGTCGTAGCCGCGCCCGCGACACTCGTCCGTTAGAAGAAGAACACGTCCAGACCACCATCAACCCCGGTCGCGAAACGTGAGACGCTGGACACGCTAACAATCACAAACGGACTGCAGCTCATACCTGAACACGTTTCTGGGTATATTTCCGGCATCGATACTGTCAGTTGAGCGCCGCAGGTTCGGCGCGCAGATCTCTCTGATCCAAATTCCGATCAACATCTTCAGTGCTTCCTTTGGCCTACACTAGATATTCTGCCTATTTCATCCAGTTGCCAAAATGATGAACTATTATTGTGATGCACGGTCCAATAGTTACGTGTGCCCTCCACAGGCCGGTAGCACTACCAGAGTGCGGTTTCTGTAACAGTACTCCCGCAATCCACTAGCCACCAACAAGATACCCATATACAACACAACTCCAGAAACGTGCCCACCACCACAATCGCACGAACGCAATGTCGGCAGCATCTTCGTAGAAAGTCCCCGTGGCTTGCTGCCCTGGCGTTCCTCGTCTTGAGTCGAATCGCAACCCGTCCAGATCCGGAGGCCGCTCGAATCATCGGCAACGCGATCTCACTCGTTAACGCCCAGTCTGCAACCACATTTACCGTTCCGTTTGCTGCTGCCGCCCTCGGCTTCCGATCGATTATCGGCGAACGCGAGTCCGGCACCGCCCGCATCCTCCTCAGCACCAGAACCACCCGACCTCGTCTCATCCTGGGAATGGTCCTTGGACGCGGCACCGCACTCCTCGTTCCGATCCTCACGGCCACCGTCCTCGTTGTCGGCCACGACATACTTCGGTACGGACAGTTCTCTCCGCTGTTGTTCCTCGCATTTCTCGCGCTTTCGACAGTGTACGTGTTCGCGTGGACCGGACTAACTATCGGTCTCTCGGCTGTCACGTCATCGACGACCCGCGCAGCCATCCTCGGGACCACCGTAACCCTCGGCTTCGTGCTCTGGAAGGGCCTCACGCTCCCGACCTTGTGGCAGTTCACGACTGGTTTTGTTCCCGGACGCGAGCTCGCACACCCCGAGGCGTTCGAGGTCGCTCGTTGGCTCTCACCCACCCATGCGTTTGTCGTCCTCACAAACTGGCTGTTCGGCGTCCCCATCGGTCCCGATGTTGCCGTCACTGGGGTTGCCGATGCGCTACGCCAATCAGCGGTGTTTGCGCCAACACCGCCCCCGGTTTCTTGGTGGTGGGCGTTGGGGTTCCTGCTAGCGTGGCCGGCGCTTGCGCTCGCGGGCGGTATCACGATATTCCAGCGCGGCGACCTCGCCCCGCGTAGCCGCGCCGGACCATTCCGCCGACTCATCGACGCAGCTTCATTTCTTCCCCAGGCCGGTGGCCGACAGTTCAACCGGCTCCCAGAATGGAGCCGTGCCGCTGATTCACTGCCCGGATCGTGGCAGCCGCTTGCCCGCCGTGAATTTCGCCGGCTCGCTCGCAGCCCGATTGTCTGGCTCGTCGGCGGCCTCGTGTTTGTCGGTGCCTTCCTCAGCCTCCCACAACCCACGCACGTTCAGGACGCACTCGGCTCGCGAGTCCCGCTTGCGGCCCTCCAGACCCCGCTGTATCTCATTGGCGGATTCGGCGTGCTCTTCGGGACGTTCCGGGCTGTGATTCGCGAGCGGGACACGGGTACGATTCGCTCCACTGCCGGAACCGCGATCTCACGCACAGAAACGCTCGTTGGCTTCACGCTCGGCCGTGCAGCCGCATTTGCTGTTCCATTGGTTCTCGCAGCCGCGTTCACCTGCTTCGCTGCGGTTCCACGCTATGGCGTCGTTCCCCTCGATACGCTCGCCGTCTTCCTTGCGTACACACTGTTGTTCCTCGTTGTAATCGCTGCAATCGGCGTCTCGCTGTCGACGATCTTCCGGAGCCAAACGGCCGCTGGATTCGTGATCCTCGCCTACGCCTTCGTTCACATCACGTGGTTCCAGATCTCGAACACGCTCTACGGGGCGCTCTCCGGCACGGCTGTCTCTGGGTTTTCTCCGCCGACCAATCCACTCTACTTGGTCGCTCGCTGGCTCCCACCGCTCCGGCTCCCGTTCGTCGTGACGAACGCGATCATCGGCGTTCCCAACTCCGCAGGCCCCGCGACCAGCGTTCTCGGTGACTTACAGCCGAACGTGTTCTCCAATCTGATTGTCGTACGACTCCAGTACGGCGCTGATGTACCCGTCTGGTACCTCCACCCGTTCGTTGCCCTGATCGCAGTCCTCCTCTGGGCACTCGTCCCCTTTGCGGTCGCTGTCGCGCTCCACCGCCGTCGAAACATCGAGTAGTCCGCCCGGGCGTCAGCCAACTCGGCAAACGCATCCTCGATGTCGCTGAACTCGCCGACGCCTGCCAGCGTCGCATCCACCTCGGCCCTTTCGACCCGAAGCCGAACTTTCACGCCAGCTACGCCACGGCGTTCGGTCGACGGATCTATAGCCGGTTGCCGATCAGTGAACTGGCCAACTCGATTGTAGAGACTTTCTCAACGACATAACTAGAGGGCTATAGTTCGGGTCACGCTCGGGCCGACCGGCGCGCTGGTCGATTTCGGTTTCAAGCCCACGCGGTCGAGAACTGTCCCGGGGTATATTTAGTAGCGTCGCCGGGAGCCTTTCGACCTGGATGCATCGCTCCCTGTTAGCGTATGCTGGAAGCCGGCTATCCGAGAAGTGGGACCGCCCGAATTTGAATCGGGGTCACGGGCACCCAAGGCCCGAAGGATACCAAGCTACCCTACAGTCCCGTATCACCACCTACTGTGGTGGTGGTGGTAAGCGTTTCGTTCGATCGCCCCTACTGGTCGTCCTCGCGGAGTTCCAGGGTCGCGATGATGCGGCCGGGCGCGTGGCCCTTGCGCACGCCGTCGAGGATGCGGAACGCGCTGTCCGGATCCAGGAAGTGCGTGGTGACCGCGCGCCCGCGGTCCGTCGGCTCCAGGCCGTCGATGAACTCGTACTCCAGTAGCTTCCCCAGGGCGTGTTTCGTGGGGATGTCCCCGACCATGCGGTCGTTGAGGCGTTTGGCGGCCGTGCCGCCGACGGTGACGTTCGCCAGCGTCTCCTCGACGGCGGCGTCCTCGTCGTAATGCGTGACCACGTTCTCCATGTCGCCTTTCAGGAGCGTGAACGCGATTTCCTCCTCGGTGCCCTCCATCGAGGAGTGATACGACGCGTCGGGTTCGACGAGCACGTACACCTTCCCGCGGTCGTGGTAGTCGGGACGGCCGGCGCGGCCGAGCATCTGCTCGAACTCCTGGACGGAGAGCCATTCGATGCCCATCGCCAGCGTGTCGAAGATGACCTGGTTGGCGGGGAAGTCGACGCCCGCCGCGAGCGCCGCCGTCGTCACGACGGCCGCGAGGTCCTGGTCGCCGAACTGTCGCTCGACGGATTTGCGTTCGCCGTAGTCGAGGCCGGCGTGGTACGGCCGCGAGGGGTAGTCGAGTTTGCGCGAGATCTCGTTGCAGCGCCGCCGCGAGTTGGTGAAGATGATGGTCTGCCCGCGGTACCCCATCGAGGACTCCTGGTCGAACTCCCGGCGGACGAGCGTGTTCTCGATGTCGGGCTTCTCGGCGCCGTCGGCGAACGTGACGTGGCGCTCGATGGGCACGGGGCGCTCCTCGAACTCCACGAGGTTCGCGCGCAGCTTCCCCGCCAGCTCGCCGGGGTTGCCGACGGTCGCGGAGAGATACACCCACTGGGCGCCGTCGTAGCCCGCGCGCTCCTCGCGGCGCTGCTCGCAGTAGTATTTCAGCCGCGAGATGAGGCCGTCGAGGCGGTGGCCGCGGTCGTCCTCTTTGAGCGTGTGCACCTCGTCGATGACGACCGTGCCGATGTCGCCCAGGTCGCGGCCCGTCCGCAGCGCGTGGTCGATGCCCTCGTAGGTGCCGACGATGATGTCCGCGGCGGGGTCGAAGGCGTGGCCGTCGTCCCGGATCCGCGAGGACCCCACGCGGATGGTGACGTTCGCGAGGTGGCCGTATTCGTCCTGGAAGTCCTCGTGTTTCTGGTTGGCCAGCGCCACCAGCGGGACGAGAAACAGCAGCTTGCCGTTGCCGGACTGCAGCCGGTGGAGGCCCGCGATCTCGCCGACCAGCGTCTTCCCGGTCGCCGTCGCCGACACCACCATCTGGTCGTCGCCCTCGACGAGCCCGTTCTCGACGGCGAGACTCTGGACGGGCAGCAGTTCCTCGAAGCGGTCCTCGAAGAGCCCCTGGACGTCCGGATGCAGGTCCAACTCCGAGACGGCCACGGGGTCGACGTCGTCGGTGGTCGCCGACACTTCGTCGTATTTCGTCAGGTCGGGGTCGAGCTCGCCACCCAGCAGCCCGGTGACCTTTTCGAGGTCCTGCTCGGCGAACAGCAGCTCTTCGAGGCGGTCCTGTGCGGCCCCCGACACCGCCCCCGAAAAGGAGAGCTCGCGCTCCAGCTCCTCGACCGCGCAGTCCCGGCAGATGAACTCGCCGTCGGCCTCGATGGCGGTCTCCGCGGTGAGCGGGGAGTACCGCCCGCGGCCCGCGCAGTACCGACACGTCCGCACCACCTTCGCGGCGAGCTGGTAGGCGTCCAGCATGGCCTGGACCTCCTCGCGGCCCGCGGCCGTCGTCTGCTGGCTGATGCGGATGCGGCCGGCGCGGCGCGCGATCTCCACGAACTCCTCGGGGTTGCGTGGCTCCTCGCCGCCGTCGGTCTTCCGCCGAAACCGGGCCGGACGGGGCCCGGCGCTTTTCTCCGCGACCTCTAGTTTCGCGCGGAACAGCCGGTCGCCGTCGCGGTTGGCCACCGCGAGGTAGTCGTCGCCCGTCTCGTGGAGGAACAACGTGTCCACGCGCTGGACCTGCTCAGACACGACCACACATACAGGACGCCGGTATTTCAGCCGTTCGCTTGGCTTCCCGATGCCACCGCCAGCGCGCGCTGGCAGTGTCTCACGGTACCGGGAACGTCTGTTTCGCCGACGGCACGCCGCCCGAGATCACGGGCGTCCTCGACTGGGAGACCGCGGCGCTCGGCGAGCCCCGGACGGAGCTCGGGTATCTCCTGTTCTACTGGCGGGACGACGGCGACCCAACGCCGGGCCTCGACGCCATCCGAGCGCGCTACGGTGACGACCACCCGGACGCCGTTGCGGAAGTGGCGGCGGCGGCCGAGCACGGCTTCTACCGGTACGCGAACCGGCCGGGCAGCCCCAGCCGTCGCGAGTTGGTCGAGCGCTACGAGGCACGGACTGGGCTCGCCTTCGACCACGGCCGGTTCTACCGGGCACACGCCGCGCTCGGGCTCGCCGCCGTCTGGGAGGACAGCCACGCCCGCCGGGTCGCGGCCGGCGAGCCCACCGACTGGGAGCCGCTGCTGGACTACACGGCGGCGGTCACGGCGAGCATCGTCGACGGCGAGTTCGAGGCCTGAGGCCCGCTACGCTTCGTCCGCGACCAACTGGATGTCGTCGTCGCCGTTCGGCACCACGCAGATGAACGCCCCCGGCTCGTCGCCGTCGTTCTCGTACCAGTGGACGGCACCGGCCGGAATCAGGAGGCTGTCGCCGGCGCTGACCTCGTGGGTGTCGCCCTCGATGCCGACGGTGTACTCGCCGGCGAGGACGTACTGCTCGTGTTCGACCGCGTTCGTGTGCTCGGGCACGTGTGCCCCCGGGTCGAGTTCGAACCGGCGCATCGCGAAATGCGGCGCGCCGTCCTCGCCGTCGATCAGCACGCCCTTCCTGGTGCCATCGCCGGCGCTCACGTCCGCGTAGTCGATCTCGCTGGCGCGCCGAACCAGCGGCGTCGGCTGTTGTCCCATGGCCACCACCACGCCCACCCGCCACATAACTGGCTCGGCCATCCCCGTGGAGTCGCGGCCGGCGGTGCCGGAGCGCACAGACATAGGGACGTGGCCGGGCTATCCGCGTCCATGCCACAGTCCCCTGCGGCGTTTCGCTTCGACTACGAGTCGCCCGCGCTCCGGTTCGGTCCCGACAGCGTGCGCGACCTCGACGCCAGCCTCGACGCCCACGACGCCGACACCGCGCTCGTCGTCACCGGCTCCACGGTCGGCACCACCCCAGCCGTCATGGACCCCGTGCGTGACGGGCTCGGTGACCGGCTGGCCGGCGTGTTCGCGGAGACCACCGGCGAGAAACGCCTCACAACCGCGTTCGACGCCGCCGAGCGGGTCGCCGCCACGGACGCCGACGCGATCGTCGCTGTCGGCGGCGGGAGCAGCATCGACGTGGCCACTGTCGCCGCCGCCCTCACGGGCACCACGCAGTCGCGCGCGGCGGTCGCCCGGACCGTCCGGGACACCGCGACGGTCCCGATCCCCGACGGCGCGCTGCCACCGATCGTTGTCGTCCCCACGACGCTCGCCGGTGCCGACATCTCACAGGGCGCGGGCATCGCCGCCCACCCCGACGCCGGGGTCGTGGACGACACCCACAGCGCCGTCGCCGACGACCGCCGCCTGATGCCCGCCAGCGTCGTCGCCGATCCCGTGCTCGCCGCAACCACACCCAGATCCGTGCTCGCGGGGTCGGCGATGAACGGCCTCAACAAGGGCATCGAGACGCTCTACGCCGCCACCGCCACGCCGATCACCGACGCCACTGCGAGCCACGGCGTCGGCACGCTCGCCGCCGGCCTCCGAGCGCTCGGGACCGCTGATCCCACGCCGGAGACGATGGCCCCCATCCTGCGGGGGTTGTTGCTGGTGGAGTACGGCATCTCGCGGCCCGACGCCACCACGCTCTCGCTGACCCACGCCTTCGGCCACGCGCTGTCCCGCGCCAGCCCCATCCAACAGGGCGTCGCCCACGCCGTCGTCACACCCCACGTGCTCGCGCACCTCTTCGACAGCACCGACGGCCGCCGCGACCGGCTCGCCGCCGCCCTGGACGTCGGCGACGATCCCGACCCCGCGTCCGCCGTCATCGACGCCGTCACGGCGGTGCGCGACGCCCTCGGGCTGCCGGCCCGCCTCCGCGACACCGACGGCCCGGCCCGCAGCGAGCTTCAGGCGGTCGCCGCCGCTGCTATCGCCGACCCGTTCGTGGACAACGCGCCGGACGGCGTCCCGCTCACGCGCGCCGACGCCACTGAAATCCTCGACGCCGCCTGGTAGCCGGTTTCGACCCGGGTGGCCGTGGACTTAACACGCACCCTCCGGTACGCTCCACTATGCGAGGGTTCCGCATCGGGCGTGTGTTCGGCATCCCGATCAAGCTCGACGTCACGTTCCTGCTCGTGCTCCCGGTGTTCGCCTACCTGATCGGCACCCAACTGGAGGTGTGGGTCTCGACGCTGAACGGCGCGCCGTTCGCCGCCGGCCTGGACGCCACAGCGCTGACCGCCGGCTCCGTCCGGTGGGTGCTCGGTGCCGCCGCCGCAGTCGGGCTGTTCGTCGGCGTCGTGCTCCACGAACTCGGCCACTCCGTCGTCGCGATGCGGTACGACTTCACCATCGACGCCATCACGCTGTGGGTGCTCGGCGGCGTCGCCAGCCTCACCGACCAGCCCGAGGAGTGGGACCAGGAGCTCTGCATCGCGCTCGCCGGTCCCGCCGTCAGCGTCGCGCTCGCGGCCGTCGCCTACGGAATGCTTGTCGTGCTCCCGTCGTCGCTCGACACCGTGCGGTTCGTGTTCGGCTACCTCGCGCTGATGAACCTCGCGCTCGCCGCGTTCAACCTGCTCCCGGGGTTCCCGATGGACGGCGGCCGCGTGTTGCGCGCGCTGCTGGCCCGCACCCGGACGTTCGCCCGCGCCACCAAGATCGCCGCCGAAGTCGGGAAGCTGTTCGCGTTCGTGCTGGGGATCGCCGGCCTGCTCTCGTTCAACGTCATCCTCATCGGGGTGGCGTTTTTCATCTACATCGGTGCCGCCGGGGAAGCCCAGCGCACGGCCATGAACGCCGCCTTCGAGGGTGTGACGGTCGCCGACGTGATGACGCCCGCAAGCGACGTGCACACGGTCGCTGCCACGGCCTCCGTCGCCGACCTCATGGACAGCATGCTCGAACACCGCCACACCGGCTACCCGGTGTTCCGGGACGCCACCGCCGTCGGAATGGTGACCCTCGACGACGCCCGGTCCGTGCGCGCCGTCGAGCGCGACGCGATGCGCGTCGCGGACGTGATGAGCGACGACGTCTACACCATCCCCGGCTCCGCCGACGCCACCGACGCCCTCGACGCCCTCCAGGAACACAGCGTCGGGCGCCTGCTCGTCGTCGACGCCGACGGCGAGATGGTGGGGCTCATCACCCGCAGCGACCTCATGGACGCCTTCGGCATCATCCAATCCACCGGGGCGGCGGTCTCCCGGGAGTCACTCGATCTCCCCAGCCGCCCCTGACTGTCGACCGGTACGTTCTTCGCCGTGCTCGCGCTATCGGCTCGTCCACGATGCCCGACGGTGACGCCCCCGATGTCACGCCCCTCTACGAGGCGTGGTCGCTGCACGGCGCCGACCGGTACGCCACCGGCGACCTGCGCGCGCGCAGCCGCTACCTCGGCCTCGAACACGACGACCTCCGCGCGTGCCTGACGCAGGCCGCCGACGTGGTCGACGTGCCCGCCGAGGACGGCCGCGGGACGGTTGTGCCGCTGCACGCCCCGGACACACCCGAGCCGACCGACGAGTACGTCGTCTGGGACCCGGACAGCGACGCCGTCGGCTACTTCGACGAGGGCTTCGGCATCAGCGGCGCGCACAGCCGCGTCCCCCTCGACGACGTGGTCGCCACGGCCATCGCCCACCGGGTGCGGTTCTGGCACCCGGCGCGCGCTCCCGGCGGCGACACCGACCCGGACGGCCCGCTTGCAGCCGCCACCGTGCCCGACGGCGTTCCCCCAACGGACCCGCTCGCCGGCCGCGACCGCCGGGCGTTCTTCGACACCCTCCGGGACACGGTCCGGGGTGAACGGGCCGCCGAACGCGACCAAACCCGCGACGCGCACGCCGACGCCGATCTCGGCCGACTCGTCGACGAGCACGCCGTCGACGGGCCGTTCGTGCTCGTGTCGACGACCGCCCACTCCGACCGGCCGGCGGACGTCCGCGTCCAGTACGCCCCCGACGACGGCGCACCGGCGGACATCGACCTCGTCGCCGCCTTTGACCTCTACCCGGACAACCGCGTGCTCGTGGACGCGTTCCACGACGCCCTCCCGTTCCCCGCGCGCGTCGCGAGCGTCGACGGCTCGCTGGTGACCCTCCAGCCGACCTGGGAGCGCGTCACCGACCCCGAGGGCGTCGCCGCGACGCTCGCGGACGCCGACCCGTTCTGGCTGCGTGGCCTCCTCAACCCCGTGCCGTACACCCGCCGCCTGGACGCCATCGACGCGGTCTGGGAGACGCCCGCGAAGCGCCGGCTGCTCACCGGCCAGCGCCCCCTGTCGTTCTCGCGACCGCCGAACCGCCGGCGCGCCGACCTCGCGCTCGACGACCACCAGCAGCGCGCGCTCGCGTGGGCGGTCGCCGCCGACGACGTGGCCTGCATCCACGGCCCACCGGGCACCGGGAAAACGCGGACGCTGGCCGCGGTCGTCGCCGAGTCGGTCGCCCGCGGCGAGCGCGTGCTCGTGACCGCCCACTCCAACCAGGCCGTCGACACCCTCCTCGTCGGCGACAGCACGCTCGACGCCGCCGACGACGGCTCCCTGCACGGCGTGCTCGGCGACGACCCCACGGTGGACATCGCACGCCACGGCCGCCACTCCCGGAACCGCGTCGTCGACGACCACTACCGCCAGCGCGGGGTCGACGCCGCGGACGTCGTTGCCGCGACGACGAACGGCGCCGCCACCTTCGACCAGAACGCCTTCGACCTCGCGGTCGTCGACGAGGCCACACAGGCCTCCCGGGCCGCCACCGCCATCGCCGTGAACGCCGCCGGCACGCTGGTGCTCGCCGGCGACCACCGCCAACTCCCGCCGTACGGCGTCCGGGAGGGCGGGGCGGGCGAGATGCGGCCGTCGCTGTTCGAGACGCTGATCGACCGCTACGGTGACGACGTTGCCGTTCTGCTCGCGCGCCAGTACCGGATGCACGACGCCATCGCGGGCTTCCCCAACGAGGCGTTCTACGGCGGCCGCCTCGAAACCGCGGCGGTGGCCGCCGACCGCGCCGTCGACGGCCTTCCGCCGGTCGCCGTCGTCGACGTGGCCGGCCAGGAACGCCGCGACGAACGCGGCGCGAGCGTCCGGAACGCCGCCGAAGCGTCGGTCGTCGCCGACCGCGTCGACACGATCCGCCGTGCCGGCGTCGAGCCCGGCGATCTGGGCGTCATCGCCGCGTACAGCGACCACGTCTCGGCGATCCGGGGCGTGCTCGCCGACCGGGGGCTCGACCGCCCGGCGCTCACCGTCGACACCGTCGACTCCTTCCAGGGTGGCGAACGCGACGCCGTCGTCGTCTCGTTCGCGCGCAGCAACGACGCCCACGACGCGGGCTTCCTCGAACACCCAGCGGCGGGACCACGCCGGCTGAACGTCGCGCTCACACGCGCCCGCCGCCACCTCTCGCTGGTCGGCGACTGGGCGACGCTCACCGACCCGGCCAGCCACCGCAGCCCCGCAGCGAGCTGCGCAGACGTATACGCCGACCTCTACGACACGCTCGCCGACCACGCCGACGCCAGGCTGTTCAACCGCCGCTAACCCTCGCCGCGACCTCCACAGCCAAGACCCCGGGCGTGCTACACGAGTGCGTGACTGCCCTGCTCGTCTACGGTGCGTACGGCTACACCGGTGAACTGGTCGCCGCGGAACTCTGTGCGCGCGGCCACGACCCGGTGCTGGCCGGCCGGAACGCCACGAAACTCGACCGCATCGGCACCCGCCTGGGCTGCGACACGCGCGCGTTCCCCGTCGGGGCCGCCGCCGCCCACCTCGACGGCGTCGACGTCGTCCTGAACTGTGCGGGCCCGTTCACCGAGACCGCCACCCCGCTGGCCGACGCCTGCCTGGACGCCGGCGTCGACTACCTCGACATCACCGGCGAGATCCCGGTCTTCGAGACGCTCGCGCGCCGCGACGACGACGCACGCGACGCCGACGCGACGCTGCTCCCGGGCGTCGGCTTCGACGTGGTGCCGACCGACTGCCTCGCCGCCCACCTCGCCCAGCGGCTCCCCGACGCCACCCACCTCGCGCTCGGCTTCGAGCCACACGGCGGCATCTCGCCGGGCACGGCCGCCACCGCGGTCGGGCAACTCGGCGACGGTGGTGCCGTCCGCCGCGACGGCCGCCTGCTCTCAGTGCCGCCCGCCCACCGCCAGCGCCGCATCGACTTCGGCACCGGCACCCGGACCGCGGTCACGTTCCCCTGGGGCGACGTCGCCACCGCCTTCCGGTCGACCGGCATCCCGAACGTCGAGGTGTACATCCCCATGCCGTCGGCTGCGCGCCGCGCGCTGCGCGCGTCCGGGCACCTCGCGCCGCTTTTCGACGCCGCGCCCGTCCAAGACACCCTCCGATCGCTCATCACGCGGTTCGTCGACGGTCCCGACGCGGACGAACGCGCAACCGGCCGCGCACACATCTGGGGTGAAGTCAGCTCCGACGCCACCGGCGAGACGGCGGTCTCCCGGCTTGTCACGCCCGAGACCTACGCGTTCACCGTCGACGCCGCCACCACCGCCGCCGAGCGCACTCTCGACGGCGACACCCCGCCCGGCTACCAGACGCCCGCGACCGCCTTCGGCGCCGACTTCGTCACCGACCTCGACGGCGTCACCCGGACCGACGACGGGGACGCCTAGAGCGCGTCGAACTCGACGTCACCGTTGTCCGACTCCGCGACCACCTCGTGCGTCCCCTCGCCGAGCACGCCACGCACCATGCCGTCGTCGCCGTCGCGACGCAGGTCAGACAGCTCGAGGTCCTCGATGCCGGTTTCGCCGTTGTCGGTCCGTGCCACCACCTCGGCGTCGGCGTCCGGGGACAGTGACACGCTCACGTCCCCGTTGTTCGACACGGCGGTCACGTCACCGGACAACGGCGCTGGCTCGTCGATGGTGACCGCACCGTTGGTCGTCTCCGCCGCCGACACCGGGCCGGCCGACTGCACTGTCACGTCGCCGTTGTCCGTGGTCGCGGACTCGACGCCCGCGACATCCTGGACGTCGATGTCGCCGTTGCTCGTCTCAAGCTCGCCCACCGCCGTCCCGGCCGGCACCTGCACGTCGAACGCCGCGCTCACGCCGTCGGTGGTTCCCGCGAGCGCGACCGAAAGCCCATCGGCGCCGGTTTGCCCGGCGACCTCGGCGCCGTCGACGCGCTCCTCGCTGGGGCCCGACAGCCGTGCCGTTACCGCCACCTGCTCGCTGTCGTGTGTCGATACCGCCACGTCGCCGTGCTTGCCGCTGACGCTCACGGCCGTGTCCTCGGCGGGCAGGTCGAACTCGACATCCCGCGTCTCCTCGTACTGGTCGTCGGACTGGGCCCCCATACAGCCGGTCAGTGACGCTGCCGCCGCAGCCGCGACGCCGCCAAGGAGGGCTCGTCGGTGCATACGTCGTGCTCTCCGCTCGCGTCCCTTATTAATTCCTACGTGTTGCTCGCGGTTCGAGTCTCGGCGACGGGCCAGACGGGAGCATTGAACCAGCGCCAGCGGTCACCCTCGCTGTGCTCGGGTGCCGTGACCGGCAGCGCTCGCCGGGACGGACCTCCCGCTTCGCACTTCGGTCGTCGCGAAAAGGTCCAGGGGCGAGAATCGAACCCGCGTCTCAGCCTCCACAAGGCTGAAGGATAGTCCACTACCCTACCCCGGACACTGCATCCTGTCGTAGCGTGCTCGCAGACAAATACGTTACGACCTCGGGCAGACGATACGCTTTTCCACTAACCCGCCGTATCACGGGGTGACTGTGGCCATCACGGACAAAATCTACGTCAAGAACCACCGCCAGATCGCCTCCCAGCTCGACACCCGATTCCCCAAGTCGGCGTTCAGCGGCGCGACCCTCGACATCCTGTTCACGGGGGATCTCTCGGCGCTGAACGACGCCACCCGTGACACCGTCCTGGAGTTCGCCGAGGACTTCCTGGACTGCGACTGCGACTCGAACCCCTACTGTGGCCACCCCGAGGAGAAGTTCGTCGAGTACCTGCTGGACCTCCGCGCGCAGGGCCTCGACCCGGAGTCGATGGTGGACGTGATGACCGACGACTACATGGTGTACGCCTACCCCGGCGACCTCTACTCGTTCCTCGACGACGCCATCCGCACCCTGGAAGCCGTCGAAGAGCTCGCCGACGTGGACGGCCGCCCAGAGGAGGCCGACCGCGCCAGCCGGAAGAAGCGCGAACTCAGTCGGTAGCGCCGCTGCCGCCTACCCGAGCTGGTAGGGTTCGTCGTCGTCATCCAGTTCCTCCAACTTGACCACGTCACCGATCTCGTCTTCGCTGTCGGTCTGACTCCGGAGGTGGTCGATGTACGCCTTCTGCTCGTCCAGCTGCTCGCGGAGGTGTTCGGCTTCCAGTTCGAGGCGCTCGTGTTCGCGCACGAAGCTCTTCGACACCTCGACGGTCGGCGGGAAGTCGTCGTCGTCGCCGTCTCGCGCTCTCGTGCTGTCCTCGGGCACGACCCGGACCTTCCCGTCGTGGGTCACAAGCGAGTCAACGTAATCACGGAACACCGCCGACAGGGAGATGTTGCGCTCCTCGGCGATCTCGCTGAGCGCGTCAAACGCCTCCTCGTTCACCCGGAACGAGATGGTCTTGTTCTTGTTCCCCATGTACCGGACAGTCGCGCCCGGAGCAGCTTAAGCGTTTGTCGCCCTCACTCCGGCGCGTCGAACTCCGCCAGCGCGTCGACGACCGCCTGCCGGTACGCCGAGGTATCCGCGCCGTACTCGGCGCGGGCGCGCTCGGCGTACTCGTTGCCCTCCTCGTTGAAGGCCTCGATGCGGTCGAGCGTGCGCTCGGCGGCCTCGACCACCCAGCGGTCACGAACGCTCTCCTCGACCATCGTGATCGACTCCGGCCGCAGGGAGACGTTCACGGACCCGTCGTCGGTCTCGTAGGTCCGTGGCTTCCCGACCACGGCGACGTACGTCGGCGTCTCGGCGTCCCGCAGTGCCGCCGCCGCTTCCGGCTGGTACTGGCCCGCGTAGACGAAAAACGTCCCCGTCGGGTCGACGACGCGGCCCCGCCAGTACTCCGCGTCCTCGCCGATGTCCTCGGTCTCGGTGAGCGTCCCGGTGACGAACACGCGGTTCGCGCGCTCGCCGGTCGGGAGCAACGCGTACAGCGGCGCGCGCTCGTCGTCGGACTCCTTGAACGTGAACGTGGCGTCGTTGAACTCGGCTGCGAAGACGCGGCGTGCGACTTCTCGGGTGGGTGCGCCGCTCATTTCAGATCGACCTCGCGCGGATCAGCACGGATTCAGTGTCCGGCCGGGTGGTAAGCAACTCGGTGTCGTTGGCGAGCACGTACCGACCGAACGTCGGCCCCGTCACCCGATAGTACTTCCCGAGGATCGTGGCGCGCATCTCGTCGGCAACGACGGTCGTGTCGAGGGCGTCTTTGGCCATCTGCTTGGCCTCCTCTAGGCCGATGCCAGTGAGGGCTTCCGTGGCCTCCTCGTCGAAGATGACCTCGTGGACGTCGGTGCCGTCGTCGAGCACCCCCTTGATGCGGAGGTCGAACTCCCCGTCGCCTTCGCCGTGCTCGTTGCAACGGCCGTTCTGGAGGACGCGCGTGCAGTCCTCCTCGGGGCAGCGCTTGATCAGCCCGCTGCCGGACTGTACGTCCACGAGCGCGCCCGCGACCTCGTCCTCGTTGTCGCCGACCTCGAACTCCTCGTCGACCGCCTCGATGGACGTTGTCTTGTTCAGCTTCACCGAGTATCGGCCCTGGTACTCGTCGGTGACGACGTTCCCGAGGCGATAGACTTGGCCCTCGTCGAGGGTTTCGAGGTCCGACTTCGCCCACTTCGTGAACTTGATCGTGCCGGTCGGGTCGCCCAGCAGGCCGACCTGCCCGACGGAGTCCGAGCGGGGCTCCCACAGTTCCACGACTTTCGCCGTGATGTCCACCCACTGCTCGGCCTCGTCGACGTCCTCGACTTCGACGGTGTCGTTGCCGCCACCGCCGGCGAGGTCGTCGCGGTCGAGGCCGGCCTCGTCGAGGTAGTGGTTCTCGACGCTGCGGCGGGCCTCGTCGACCGGGACTTTGTACTCAGAAACCAGTTTCTCCAGCCGTGCTTCCACGTCGTCGACGGTCGCGTCGACGTGCTCCGAGAGGTCGTCGTGGACCTCCTGAGCCGTGTCTGAAAGGTCGCTCATGGTCGTGTATCCGTCTCCGCGTGTGTTTCGATGGGAGACGTATCGGTGTTTGCTCCCAACCCCCTTTAAATCTCCGCACCCGGGGTGAACGCGGTCGCTCGCCCCCCGGAGACAGGCATTTGGGCCGCGGCGTCGAACCCGCCGGCATGCACTCCACCCTCCGGGTGAGCGCGCCGTGACACACACTGTCGCTGCCGTCCTGCTCGCCGGCGGCACCGGCACCCGGCTGTATCCCGCGAGCCGCAGCCACCGCCCCAAGCAGCTGCTCGCGCTCGGCGATGACGACCGCAGCCTGCTCCGCCGGACCGCAGACCGCGCGGCCTTCGCCGACGACCTGCTGGCGGTCACCCGCGAGGCGTACGCGGACCGCGTCCGCGACGAGGTCCCCGAGGCCACCGTCCTCGTGGAGCCGGCGGGCAAGGACACGGGGCCGGCGCTCGCGTACGCCGCCAGCGAGGTGCGGGCGCGGTTCGGCGAGGACGCCGTCATGCTCTGTCTGCCCAGCGACCACGTCGTCGGCGACGGCTTCCAGGAGACGGCTGAGACCGCCGTCGATGTCGCCGCCCGCACCGACGGCCTCGTCACGATCGGCGTTGAGCCGGACCGCCCGGCCACCGGCTACGGGTATATCGAACCCGGCGACGACCACGGCGACCACCGCGGGGTCGCGGTCTTCCGCGAGAAGCCGGACGCCGAGACTGCCAGCCGGCTCGTCGACCGCGGCTGTCTCTGGAACGCCGGGATGTTCGCGTGGACGCCCACGGCCTTCCTCGACGCCGCCCGCAGCGGCCCACTCGACCCCCTCGTGGACGCCCTCGCAACGGACGCCGATCCGGCCACCGCCTTCGAGCGCGTCGACCCCGTGAGCGTCGACTACGCCGTCCTCGAACGCGCCGCCGACGTGCGCGTCGTCCCCGCCGCCTTCGACTGGGACGACCTCGGTGCGTGGAACGCCCTCGGCCGCCTGCTCGACGGCGAGAACGCCGTGCTCGGCGACGCCACCACCATCGACGCCACCGGGAACGTGCTCGCAAGCGACGACAAACACGTCTCGGTCGTCGGCGTCGACGACCTCGTGGTCGCGGCCTACGACGACCGCGTGCTCGTCGTCCCGAGAGCGGACGCCCAGCGCGTCCGCGAGGTGGTTGCGGCCCTCGACGCCCCGTTTTGAGCGCCGGCCACTACCCCCACAGCCGGCCGCCGTCGACGGGCACGCTGGCACCGGTCACGAAGCTCGCGCGGTCGCTGGCGAGAAACGCCACCACGTCGCCGAGCTCACTCGGCTCCCCGAGCCGATCCAAGGGGACCTCCTCGCTCCACCCCGCCAGCCCCGCCTCGTAGCTGTCAGCCTCCCCGCGCGCAACGGCCGCCGACACCAACTCCTCGATGCGCGCGGTCTCGTGTGGCCCCGGCTGGACGACGTTCGCGCGCACGTCCGGTGCCCACTCGCGGGCGACGGTCTTCGCCAGCCCGACGACACCACGCCGCACCGCGTTCGACAACACCAACCCCTCGATCGGCTCGCTCACGCTGGTCGAGGTGATACACGTCACGGTGCCGCCGTCGCCCGCCACCAGGTGCTCGTGGGCGGCGTCAAGCGTCCGCACGACACTCATCACGAGCAACTCGAAGGCGTCCGTCCAGTCGTCGTCGGTGACCGCGGTGAACTGCCCGCTGGGCACGCCGCCGGCGGATGTGACGACGTGATCGAGGCCGCCGAACGTCTCGACGGCTGTCTCTACCACTGCCGTAACGTCCGCCCCGTCGGTGATGTCCGCAGGGACCCCACGCACCGAGCCGGCGGCGTCCGCGCCGATCTCCTCGGCCGCCGCCACAACGCGCTCTTCGTCGCGCGAACACACCACCACGTCGGCCCCCTCGCGCGCCAGCGCCGCCGCACTCGCCTTTCCAAGCCCGCTCGACGACGCCGTCACAACCGCCACGTCCCCATCGAGTCCGAGTTCCATACCGACGCCTTCGCACCGCACCGGGGAAGCTGCTTCGCAGCCGCCCCGTCAGCTCCCCCAGAAGTTGTCCCGGCTGCCCAACCGCTCGCGGTCGTCGTGCCCGCCGTCGTCGGCGTCCTCGTCGTCGCCCCCCGCAGCGTCGTCGTCGTCGGCGTCCGCCGGCTCGTCGGGGAGCTTCTCGATCAACTCCGCACGCGCGTAGTTGGGCTTCACCGTCGACACCTCGGCTTTCACGCGGGCCGGCGGCAACACGCCGTCGACCATCACGATGAACCCCGACTCCTCCTGGCGGCCAACGCCAGCCCCGCTCTCGTGCATGTCGTCCACCTCGATGACGACCTCCTCGCCGGGCACCACGGGCGCGGTCTGCAGGTCCTCGATCGGCTGGCTGTAATGCTGGCACCACTCCATCCCGCCGCGGTCGCCGTAATGCTGGCACCCCATTCCCTCGATCTGTTCCTGGAAGCTGGGGCACTCGTCGGCGATGGGGCAGTCGGCCATACTCCCTACTGGTGGCGGCCGCTCTAAAAGCATTCCCTCTGCATTACTCTCACCAGCCCCGACGCCTCCAATCACCCATCCATCACAAGGGATTTACTAACACCGGCGGTCTGTCGGCCCGTGACGATCCGCGACGCCCTCTCGGTCCACCGCGTACCGAGTGCACTCCTCTCGGTCACCGTCATCGGCCTTGTCGCCCGCCTGCTGGCGCTCGGCGACCGCGTCTTCTACTACGACGAAGCATGGTTCGGCTACTGGGTCCTCCGCGGCATGGAACACGGCGCCTGGGAGTACCGCCCCATCCTCCACGGGCCGCTGTTCGCGCGCGTCAACTCGCTGGTTTTCGGCGTGGTCGGCGCAACCGACGCCACCGCACGCCTCGTCGTCGCGCTCACGGGCGCGTTGCTCCCGCTTGCGGCGTGGCTGTTCCGCACCCGCCTCCGCGACGCCGAACTCATCGCGCTCGGCGCCGCCCTCGCGTGCAACCCCGTGCTCGTCTACTACTCGCGGTTCATGCGCAAAGACCTCCCGCTGGCGGCGTGCATGCTGCTCACGCTCGGTCTCCTCGCTCGCGCGTCCGACACCCGCCGACCGCGCTACCTCTACGCCAGCGCCGTCACGCTCGGGGTCGCGTTCGCCACGAAGGAGAGCGTCCTCCTCTGGATGGTGACGTGGCTCGGGGCGAGCGTGCTCGTGCTCGATCGCCACCTCCTGCGCGCCCGCGACACCGACGGCGACGCTCTCGGGGCCCTCCGATCGCTGCTCCGCCGTGCCGTCGCGGGCGCACGCGACTGGTGGCACCACGGCGTTCTCGCGGCCGCCGTCTTCCTCAGTGTCGTCGTGTACTTCTACGCCCCCCGTGGCGGCCCCGGCCAGGAGATCGGGCTCTGGCGCGCCCTCACCGGTGACTTCGCCACCCTCCCCGCCGTCGTCGGCGAGGCCACCCTGGGATCGCTGCACAAGGCCATCGACTACTGGGCAACGGGGAGCATCCAGCGCCACGCCTACCTCCCGTACTTCACGGACACCGCTGACACCGTCATCGCGGGCGCGTCCGGGGTCGCCGCGTTCGCCGTCGTGGGGTTCCTCTGGGATCGCTACGCCGGCGCCCACCCCCGGGGGCTGGTTGCGTTCAACTTCTACTGTGGGGTCGCCGCACTCGTCGGGTACCCCCTCGCGAACAACTTCCCGGTTCCGTGGTCGACGGTCCACGCCATCGTGCCGCTGACCGTTCCCGCGGCCGTCGGCGCCGCCGTCGTCTACCGCTGGGGCCGCAGCCGTCTTCCCGCCCGCGAACCCACGATCCTCAGCGAACACACCCCGATGCACGCCGTCCGAGCAGTGCTCGCCGCAGCCGTCCTCCTGTCGGCTGTCGCCGCCGGCGGCGCAACCCTGACCGAGACGAGCTACCAGGCCCCCCACGAGAGCCCGCGAGGGGACCCCGGCAGCGACGTGATCTACTACGCACAAGCGCCCGCGGACCTCCGCACGGTCGTCACCGACATCGAACGCGCGGCCGCCAGCAGTGGCTCGGACACGGACGTCCTCTACGTCGGCGCCCCCCTCGCGATGACCGAATCACGCGTCGACCGCCCGCCGGCAACCGGCGCGTGGCACGCCCGCATGCCGCTCCCCTGGTACACTGAATCCCTGGACGCAGACGTCGCAAGCGTCGACGACCCCACGGCGGTCGGTGACACCCCGCCGCCCGTCGTGATCACGACCCCGGCGCTGGAATCACAGGTCGGGGCCGCCATCGGTGCTGGCTACGAGCGCGAGACACACGCTCTCGACGACATCGGCGACCGCACTGTTGTGGTGTTCACCGCCACCACGGAGTAACCTGGCTGCTGGCACGCGCCCCGTACACGGTGTTCGTGACGCAAAAACCGCGGCTACGCCAGCGGCGTCCGCTCGACGACCTGCCCGTCGTAGGTCGGATACTGCTCGACGATCTCCCCGTCGTCGATGTCGCCGTCGTCGATCATCTCTTCGAGGAGCCACCACGCCACCTCGACGTGGTCGGACTTCACGGTGTAGTACTCCTCGGGAACGCCCAACTCGCGGATGCGGCCCGCGCCGACCGTGGTCTTCCCGTAGACGAGCGTGCCGTCGTCGGTGATCTCGTCGAACTCCCGGCGGACGTTGCGCGCCATGCGCTTGAGCCGCGAGCGGTGCTGGGCGGCGTCCTTGAACACGCTCGTACAGAAGTACACCTGCTCGTGGTCGGCCATCTCCGAGAGGATGGCGTCCTTCGAGCCGTCGACGGCGCTCATGTGGCCCTCCTGGAGCTCGTAGCCCGCCTCCTGCATGCGCTCGTAGTTCCCGTCGCTCATCTCGAACTCGTTGATGTTACAGAAGTCCGCCGCGCCCTCGTCGAGGAACTCCAGGAACTCGTCCTCGGCCCGAATCCCGGGGATCTCGAAGGCGGGGGTCAGTCCCTCCTCGCGGGCGATGTAGAGGATTTCCTCCCACTCGGTGCCGTGCATATCCCCCCACAGCTCGTAGGGCGGATGGAAGCGGATCTCGTCGAGGCCCGCCTCGCTCAGCCGACGCATGTTCTCGCGGCCGCCCGTGATCCCCGTGTAGAGGTGCGTGTGGTGGTCCTCGCCGAACTCGTCTTTCAGCAGGCGCAGATACCGACAGGTGCGGTCGAGCACTTCCTGGGGCTCCCCGCCCGTGATCGAGGTGCCAAGCGCGTCCATCAGCTTCGCCTCGCTGATGATGTCCTCGTCGTCCTCGACGGGGCGCTCGTTGGCGTACACCTGCTGGACGTTCTTCCGGTTCTCGCCGAGCGGACAGTAGAAACAGTCACGCTGGTCACAGTACCCATACACGAAGAGGACCATCTTTCCCCCTTCCGCGCACTGCTCGCAGCCCTTTGAGATCATCTGGTGACACATCAGTACCGCGTGAAGCCTCAAAAACCGTGCGGAACGCAACCGCCACCGGTGTTTCTGTGAGCGCTGCCTCCCCCCGAAGACAAATATGGGGGGGTCGCATACCACCGCCTAGATGTTGTTGGTCCTGTGCGTGGACCTCGACGACGACCTCGGCCGGAAAACGGGCGTCCCGACACCTGTCGTCGGGCGCAACGACGTCGAGCACGCCGCCGTCTCGCTGGCCGAAGCCGACCCCGAGGACAGCGACGTGAACGTGCTCTTCGAGGGCGTCCACCTCCACGACCGGTACAGCGACGACGAGGACGTCGTGGTGGCGGCGGTCACCGGCGTCGACCGCGGGGACGTGGCCGCCAACCGCGCAGTCGGCCGGGAAGTCGACGAAGTCCTGGCGTCGCTGTCGCCCACCGACCCCGTGCGCGCCGTCGTCGTCACCGACGGCGCGCAGGACGAATCAGTGGTGCCGGTGATCCGCTCGCGGGTCCCCATCGAGGCGCTCAAACGCGTCGTCGTCCGGCAAGCCCAGGACTTGGAGTCGATGTACTATACGCTCAAGCAGGTGATGAACGATCCCGAGACGCGGGGCACGATCCTGGTTCCGCTGGGCATCCTGTTGTTGATCTACCCGCTGGCGGTGCTGGCCGACGTGCTCGGGCTCCCCGGCGCGGTGCTCGGGGTGTCGTCGGCTGCCGTCGGCCTCTACGCCCTGTTCCGCGGGCTCGGCCTCGAACGCGTCGCCGACGACGCCGTCAACCGCCTCCGTGACGGCCTCTACACCGGCCGCGTCACACTCATCACGTACGTCGTCGCGGCCGCGCTGCTCGTCATCGGCGGCGTCGAAGGCGCCGCACGACTGGACGCGGTGCGCGCACACGCCGACGGCGCGCTCGCCCCAAGCACCGTCGTCGCCGCCCTCACCTACGGCGCAGTCCGGTGGTTCGCTGCCGCCGGTCTCACGACCAGCCTCGGCCAGGTCACCGACGAATACCTCGCCGACCGGTTCCGCTGGCGGTATCTGAACGCGCCGTTCTACGTGCTCTCGATCGCCGCCGTTCTGTACACGCTGTCGGGGTTCTTCCTGGAGTACGTCACGCTCACCGAACTCGCCGCGGTGCTCACGGCCGGCACGCTGGTGAGCGTGCTGTCGACGCTGGCGCTCGCGGTCGTCGAATCGTGGCGCGCCACCCCCGAGGGGTCCTGAGCTACGCGTCCCGCTCGACGACGAACTCCGCGAGATACTGCAAGTAGTCTTTGGCCTCGCCGTCCGGCAGCTCCAGCTCCGCCAGCGCCCCCAGCGCGCGCTCGGACTGCTCGCCCGCCAACCGGTTCAACGCGTCCGGCGACCGGTCCGTGACCTGCACGATGCTGGGGCGGTCCAAGGCCTCGTCGACCCCCGCGGGCTTTCCCAGCGCGTCGCTGTCCGCGGTCGCGTCCAGCACGTCGTCCCGGATCTGGAACGCCACGCCGACGCGCTCGGCGTACTCGCCGAAGCGCTCGACGGCCCGCCCGTCGGCGTCCGCTGCGATCGCGCCCAGCTCCGCCGCCGCGCGGAACAGCGCTCCGGTCTTCCGACGCGCGAGTTCCATGTACTCGCGCTCGGTCTCCGGCCGGGCCACGAGCTCGATGGCCTCCCCCTCGCCGAGCTCCACCAGCGAATCGGTCACACACTCCATCGCGCGCGGGTCACGCGAGAACAGCGCGAACGCCTCCCCCAGCAGGCCGTCGGACGCGACGATCCCCGGTCCGTAGCCGTACTCCGCCCACGCGCTCGCCGAGCCCCGGCGCAGCTCCGACCGATCGATGATGTCGTCGACGACCAGCGAGGCGTTGTGCACCAACTCGACGCCGACGGCGTAATCGAGTGCGTCCTCCCCGCCGGCCGACAGCGTCGCGTTCTCCCGGACCGCGGCGGCTTCGTCGGCCCCCGTCCAGACGGCACCGCCGGCGGCCTCACACACGAGCACCGTGAGCGTCGGTCGGACGCGCTTGCCGCCGGCCAACACGACGTGTTCGAGTTGGTCGCCGAGCTCCGTCGGCTCGACACCGCCGACCGCCTCGGTGATGCGCTGCTCGATGGCGGCCCGGCGCGCCTCCACGTACTCCATCACCACTCAGTCGGGGTTTCCCGGGCAAGTACCTGACGGCATCCCACGGCGAACAGCCGCCACCGGGCGGTTTCCACCAGTCTGCCCGCACACCCCGGTAGTTATACCGCCCGCGGTCGCACGACCCGCACATGCGCGGCCAACCCGTTCACCGCCGGTCAGTCCTCGCGCTCGTGGGTGGCGGTGCCGTGTCCGCACTCGCCGGCTGCACCGACACCACCGACGGCGACGCCACGACAACCACACCCGAACCGACGCCCCGATCGGAGGCACAACCGACGCCCACGGCCACCGACGACATCCCGATCGCGGGCCCATCGCCCGATTTCGGCGGGCTCGGACTGGCGAGCAGCGCCTTCGCCGACGGCGCGGCTATCCCCGACCGGTACACCCGCAGCGGCGCGGACGTGAACCCGCCGCTGTCGATCGCCGGCGTCCCCGAGGACGCCGCCACGCTCGTGCTGGTCGTCGACGACCCGGACGCCGTCGACCCCGCTGGCGAGGTGTGGCTGCATTGGCTGGTGTGGAACATCCCCGCCTCCAGAACCCGGATCCCGGCCGCCTGGACGCCCACGGAGCCAACGGTCGGCACCAACGACTTCGGTGAGCGCGACTACGGCGGCCCGGCACCCCCCGACGACACCCACCTCTACCGGTTCAAACTGTACGCCCTCGACACCACCCTCATACTCCCCCAGGACGCCACCGAGCGGACCGTCGGCAACGCCGTGCGCGGCCACGTGCTCGCGGCGACCCAGCTGGTCGGGTCACACGCGCCGTAACTGCGTGCCGCTCGCGTCCGCGCTCAGACGCTCGGCGCTTCGCCGCCGAACTCCTCGATGAGCGCCGGGACGACGTCGAAGAGGTCGCCGACGATGCCGTAGTCGGCGATGTCGAAGATCGGTGCGTTCGGGTCCGTGTTCACCGCGATGATGGTGTCCGCGCCCTTCATCCCGGCGACGTGCTGGACGGCCCCGGAGATGCCGACCGCGAGGTAGACGTCCGGCGTCACCTGCTTGCCGGACTGCCCGACCTGGCGGTTTTTCGCCAGCCAGCCGTTGTCCACGATGGGCCGCGACGAGGACAGCGTCGCACCCGTCGTCTCGGCCAGCGCCTCGATCAACGCGATGTTCTCCTCCTCCTCGATGCCGCGCCCGACGGACACGAGGAACTCCGCGTCCGCGATGTCGACGTCGCCGCCGCCGACCTCCTCGAAGCCGTTCACCGTGGCCCCGATGGCGTCCTCGTCGATGTCGGCGTCGAACGTCGAGATCTCGGCGTCGCCGACGCCCTCGGCGGCCGGCCACTCCGCGCCCCGGATGGAGACGACGTACGGGCCGTCGCTCACTTCCACCGTGGTCTCGACTTTCGAGCCGTACATCTCCCGCGTGACCTCCAGGGTGTCGCCGTGATCCAGGCCGATGGCGTCCGAGACGTACGTGCGTCCCGTCCGGGTCGCCACCGCGGGCGCGTAGTCCAGCCCGTTCACGCTGTTCGGCGTGAGCACGACCGCCGCGTCGAGATCGCCGGCCAGCGCCGCCACGGCCTGCACGTAGACGTCGTGGTTGAACTCCGCGCCGTGCTCGACGGCGTGGACGTGATCGACGCCCGCCCGGTTCAACTCGTCGGCGAACCCGTCGGTGTCCCCGGACACCACCGCGGCGTGAAGCTCGGTGTCCATCGCGTCCGCCAGCTCCCGGCCCGCGGTCAGCAACTCGAAGCTCACGCCCCGCAGCTCGCCCCGGCGGTGATCGGCGACGGCGAGCACGCTCATTCGCCGACCACCCCCGCGTCGCGGAGCACGTCAGCCACGCCACTGGCCTGTTCGCCGGCGTCGCCCTCGATGTACTCGGCGTCGCTCTCGGTCTCGGGCTCGTACATCGCGGTGATGTCGAGGCTGGACGCAACGACGTCCGCGTCCAGCCCGAGGTCGTCGAGGCTCTTCGGCGCGATCTCCTTGGACTGCGCCTGCCGGATGCCACGCAGGCTCGCGTACCGCGGCTCGTTGATCCCCGTCTGGATGGTGAGCACCGCCGGCAGCTCCACGTCGGTGAGCTCCTCGACGCCGCCCTCCAGTTCGCGGCGCACCGACGCCACGCCCTCGTCGAGCACGCCCGCGGTGTCGAGGTCGTTCACGACCGCCGCCCACTGGACGCCGAGCGTCTCGGCCAGCGCGATCCCGGTCGCGCCGAAGCTGTCGTCGTTGGCCTGCACCCCGGAAAACACCAGCTCGGGGTCTTCGTCCTCGACGACGGCCGCCAGCAGCCGGGCCTTCGTCTCCACGTCGAGCAGCTCGGTCTCCTCGATGGCGTCGTCCCAGACCCGGACCGCGCGGTCCGCGCCCTTCGCCAGCGCCATCCGGATCGTCTCCTCGGCGCGCTCCGGGCCGATGGTGACCGCGACGACCTCGACGTCGTCGCCGGCCTCAGCCAGCTGGACGGCCTCCTCGACGGCGTAGTCGTCCCACTCGTTGAGGTCGTAATCCAGGTACGTACTCTCGATCTCCGTTCCCGAGATCTCGAAGTCGTCCTCGACGGCAGCCACCTCCTTGACGGTGACGAGAACCTTCATCACCCGAGGAATCGAGCCCCCTGTACGTAAACGTTTTCGGAACCGTACGCCCGGTGTTGGGGGTTGTCCTCACTCCGCCTCGTCGTGTTCGCCGGCCAGCGTGTCGCTGTCGACGCCCTCGCCGGGCAGCGAGATCAGGTTCTCGCGGCCGATCCGCAGCTTCTCCACGCGGCCGTCCTCGTCCATCCCGGACAACACCTGCGAGACCTTCGCCGTCGACCACCGCGTTTCCTCCACGATCCGGGACTGCTTCATCCGCCCGCCGTTGTCCGTGAGCAGCCGCTCGACGCGCTCCTCGTCGCTCAACAGCTCCGGGTCGATGCGCTCGTCCTCGCGTTCGGCCGCGCTGTCGCCGCCGCCGTCATCGGGCTCCGGATCGTCGGCTGTCGGCGCGGGCGACTCACCGCCATCGCCGGCGTCGACCGCCGGTCCCGTGGCCCCCTCGCTGTCGTCACCGCCGGTGCCCGGCAGCGTCAGCGTCGAGCGGCTGTACGCCCACGCGGTCACGCCCGCCGCCCCCAGAACGACCGCCGCCGCCCCCACAGTCGTCGCCGGGATCCCCGTCCCCGACAGGCCCGGCGACGGCACGAACACCAGCGACGGCTCGTCGGCCGCAAACGCTTGGCCGCCCTCCCACTGGTACGCTCCCCCGACGACGTTCGTGTTCGGGGATACGTCGTCAGCCTGGTAGTTCTCCGGTGGGCGAACCCGCAACTGCTGCCCGGCACGCAGGTCACCGAACCACGACCCGGAGAACGCGTCGACGGTTATGGTCTCGTTGTCGACCGCCGCGAAGTTCGTCCACGTGAACCGCAGCGTGAGCACACCCGTCTCGTTCCCGTCGTGCTCGACGATCCGGGACGCCCGGCGGACGTCCGTGACCGACATCTCACGGCCGACACGCGCGCTCGCCCCGGGCACAGCCGCCTTGAACGTCTCCGCGGAGAACCCAGGGGAGGTCTCACCGGCCTCGAACGCCGTCGAAACCCGGTCGAACGCCACTGACCCGTTGCCGTCCCCCAGCGGGTAGGTCGCGGACACGTTCCAGTGTGCATCCCCGGTGTCCGTGACCTCCACCGTGATATCGACCGTGCTCTGTGGGCCGCTACCGGTGGCTGCCGGCATCGCCGTGGTCTCGGCTGTCGGCGCGGGCCCGTGCCCACTGCCCCCGGCTCCAACCGGGACCGCGACCAGACACGCCAGCGCGACCAGGAGGAGGAGGGCCTGCCGCATACACCGTTCGTGGTCGACGCTCGGGCAAAGTCCTTTCTATCCCACGGGTCGGCACTGCGAGCGCTCCACATCGTTTTTGACGACCCTCCGCAAACCATGGGGCATGTCCCGCGCTCCCCTCGCCGTCGCCGCCCTCGTGGTTGTCGCCACCGCCATGGCGGCGACCGGGCTCGCCGCCCCGGGACCGCCCACCGCCTCACAGCAGTCCCCCGCGGTCGGCCCCTCCCCCGACACGACGCGCGTCCTCCGGCTCACCAGCGCCGACGCCGCCGCCTTCGGGACGCCCGCCCTCTCGGTCACCGGCACGCTCGCCGCGGGTGCCACCGGCATCTCCACAGCCTACCGCCTCGAACGCCTCGACACCGCGCTGTCCGTCGCCAACACGGACGCCGAGCGCCGCGCGCGCATCCGCACCGAACTCGACTGGGCGACGAACCGAACGACCGCGCTCGTCCAGCGCGAACGCGACGCCAGGGACGCCTACGCCGCCGGCACCATCACCACAACCGAGTTCCTCACCATCGTCGGCTCCGTTCACGCCGCCGCCACACGCATCGAAGGGTTCCTCGGCGGTCCCGACGACAACCGCGCGCTGTACACGCTCGCGGACTCCTACAGCAACCTCACCACGCGGATCAGCCAGGTCAACACCCGCCTCCAGACCGTTCAGGGCCCGGTCCGCGAGCGCCTGGCTGCCGTCGTCGACGGTGACCGTGACGCCGTCCGCGTCCACGTCACCGTCGGCGACGGGGTCATGCTTGCCACCCGCGACGGCGATACCTACGTCCGCGAGACGGTCGTCCCGGGCAACCTCGACGCCGCCACGACCGCCGACTACGGCGACCCCATCGCGTTCATCGGTGCCACCTACCCGTGGACGAAAAACCACTCCCGTGGTGTCTCGTACTCGCTGCTCGGCCAGTACGCCGTCCTGTTCTCCGCGAGCCACGACCACGGCGAGCTGTCGCTGTACTACGACCCCTCCACGACCCACGTCTTCGTGGAGCGCCAAACCCGCCGCCTCCCACAGACGCCCGCCTCGTACACCACCGTGAACGCCACCGACACGACCACGCTCAGCGTTTCGGAGCCGTACGCCGGCGGCCCGGTGAACGTGCGCGTCGAAACCGCGACCGGCACGCCGGTCGACGCGTCGATCAGCGTCGACGGCAGGGCCGTCGGCGCGACCGGCGACAGCGGCGACCGCTGGTTCGTCAGCCCCGCCGGCGAGTACACCGTCGCGGCGACGGTCGGCGGCGACAGGGTCACGACGACCGTCACTGCGGACCCACACCCGCCCGCTCCCGGCGGGAACACAACCACCACGCTGCCCCGGTAGACACCCCCGAACGTTCTTACCGGAGGCCCCAGCCACCTGGCCGTGTGCCGCGTGGCTCCGCCCCCGTCGTGGCCGTGGTGGCCGTCGTTGCGATCACGGTCCTGGCCGGGGCCGCCGTGTTCGCTGTCGCGCCGTCGGTGACGACACCCCCGCCGCCACAGCGCGGGGTCAGCGTTTCGGCCGCCGCCGACGGCACTGTCGCCGTGACACTGCTTTCCGGGCCGCCGATCGACCCGGCGGCGGTGTCACTGCGGGTTCGCGTGGCCGGCACCGACCTCGCCCACCAGCCCCCCGTGCCGTTTTTCTCCGCCACCGGCTTCTACAGCGGGCCGACCGGCGCGTTCAACGCCGCCAGCGCCGGCCGCTGGCGTGTCGGCACCACCACGACGCTCGTGATCGCCCCGACGAACGATCCACTGCCGGCGGCCGGCGACCCGGTCCGCGTCACGCTGGCCGTCCGCGGCCACGTCGTCGCTGTCGCCGACACCACGGCAACGCCGGCCTAGTCGTCGGCCGCCGGTGCGCGCGCCACGGTCACGATCGCCGGCGGGCTGTTTGGCTCCTTCCGGAGCACGCGGTGCTGGATCTCCTCGTAGCCCGCCTCCCGGAACATCCGGTCGGCCTCGTCCTCGTCGTAGAACAGCATGATGGCGTCCGCGAGCTTCCGGAAGACCGTTGAGGCGGGGTAGTCCGGCCCCACGACGAGCACCTGGCTGCCGGGTTTGGCGACGCGCCGCAGCTCCCGCAACCCCTGCACGGGGTGTGGCCAGTACTCGATGGACCCCGACGACCACACCACGTCGAAGCTGTCGGGCTTGAACGGCAGGCGCTCGGCGTCCCCGAAGTGAAACGCCACCGGATCGTGTTTCCCGAACTTCTCCCAGGCCTTCGTGAGCTGGTGGGGGCTCTGATCGAGGCCGTAGACGTGCTCCGTGTGCTTCAACAGCCCCTCCGTGCCGAACCCCGTGCCACAGCCCACGTCGAGCACGCGATCCTCGGCGTCGATGTCAAGCATCGACAGCGCCTCCGCGCGCATTTCCTCGGTCCAAATGAACGTGTTGACGCGGTCGTACACCTTCGAGAGGTACTTGTAAAACGTGCGGGCCCGCGCCTTGTCTTCGAGGACTCCCATCGACCGACTGTTGGCCTGAACACGCATAATAGCTTCCGATGGCCCAGGGACTTCGCAACTACCATATAGCACGTCCGCTAACCCCCACCTGGTTAGAGCGTATGCCAAGGCCAGAGGTTCTCGAAGACATCAAATCGGCAGAGTCAGACGCCGACGACATCGTGGCCGAGGCCGAGGAGGACCGCGAGCAGCGGCTCTCTGACGCCCGCACCCGGGCCGACGAAATCCGCGCCGACGCGGAGGACGCGGCCCGCGAACTGAAAGACGAACAGCTCTCCGACGCACGAGAACAGATCGACTCCGAGCGCGACGCCGTGCTCGCGGACGGCGAGTCCGATCGCGAGGCGCTGCTCGCCGACGCCGACGCCAACGAGGACGACGCCGTGGCGTTCGCGCTCGACCGGTTCATGGAGGCGGTACATGCTCAGACCTGAGCAGATGAGCAAGGTCTCGGTGGCGGGGTCCACACACGTGTTGACGCCCGTCATCGAAGCGGTCCACGACGCCGAGTTGGTCCACCTCTCGGACTACGACGGTGGCATCGACGGGTTCGACAACGGCGACCCGATGACGGGAGCCGACGAGGCCGCCGAGAAGCTGGTGACCGTGCGGTCGCTGAAGTCCCTCCTCGACGTTTCCGAGGGGGACGCGGGTCCGACACGCATCGTCACCGACGACGCTCTCGACACCGAACTCGAATCCATCCGCGTCGAAGCCACCGATCTCGACGACCGCCGCAGCGAGCTCACCGACGATCTCCGGGCGGTCACCGAGCGCATCGACGCCGCCGAACCGTTCGCCGACCTCGGCATCGACCTCGATCTGCTGTCGGGGTACGACTCCCTGCAGGTCGCGGTCGGCACCGGCGACCAGTCCGCCATCGACGCGGCGCTCGCGGCGTCCGAACGCGTCACCGCCTTCGAGACGTTCAGCGGGACGGAGACCATCGGCGTTTTCGCCCATTCGGCCGACGACGCGGCACTGGACGACGCCCTCGTCGGCGTTCCGTTCACGCGCCTTGAGGTCCCCGACGCGGATGGAAGCCCCGAGCAGTACGTCTCGGAGCTTCGCGAACGGCGCGACACGATCCAGGCCGAGATCGAGGACGTCGACGACGAACTGGCCGCGTTCCGGGACGAGCACGCCGGCTTCCTGCTGGCGGCCGAGGAGCGCCTCGCCATCGACGTCCAGAAGTCCGAAGCACCGCTGCAGTTCGCCAGCACCAGCCACGCGTTCGTCGCGGAAGGCTGGCTGCCGACCAGCGAGTACGACGCGTTCACCGACGCCATCGAGTCGGCCGTCGGCGACCACGTACTCGTCGAGGAGCTCGAACGCGCTGACTACGAGCCGACGGGCCACGACCAGCACGTGCCCGCCGACGACGGCGCGGACGCCGCCACTGACGGCGGCACCACCGCGTCGTTCGACGAAACCGACAGCCCGCCGGTCATCCAAGACAACCCCGGGCCGGTGTCGTCGTTCGAATCGCTCACGGAAGTCATCAATCGCCCGCAGTACACCGAGATCGACCCCACGGTCGTCCTGTTCCTGACGTTCCCTGCGTTCTACGGGTTCATGATCGGCGACCTCGGGTACGGGGTCCTGTACGCGCTCCTCGGGTTCTGGCTGTCCCGCAGCTTCGACAGCGAGATGATCTCGAAGCTCGGCGGCGTCGCCATGTGGGCTGGCGGGTTCACGGCGCTGTTCGGCGTGCTGTACGGTGAGGTGTTCGGCCTGCATCTGGTCACCGAATACCTCTGGCACGGCGCGCTCGGACTCGCCGACGCGCCCCTCAAGAAGGGCCTGCACGTCAGCGCGTTCGCCGAACTCTGGCTCGCGGCGAGCCTGGTGTTCGGGATCGCGCACCTCGCCATCGGCTACGTGTTCGGCTTCGTCAACGAATCGCGCTCCCACGGCCTGAAAGACGCCGCCCTGGAGAGCGGCGGCCAGCTGTTGTTGATGGCCGGCGTCGGCGTGTGGCTGTTCAGCACGCATATGCAGTCCGGCGGCGGCCCTCGCCCCGAACTGCTGTACAGCGTCGTTGCGCTGCCGCCGATCGTCGGCAAGGCGGGCCTGGCGGCTGCAGTCGTCGGGCTCGTGTTGGTCACCCTCGGCGAGGGCGCCGCCGGGTTCCTCGAGAGCCCGACGTACGCGCTCGTCAACACCGTCTCGTACACCCGAATCGCCGCCGTCCTGCTCGCGAAAGCCGGCATGGCGTACGTCGTGAACCTGCTCGTATTCGGCGCGTACGAAACCCACCTCGAACACCCCGAGACGATCGACTACATGTTCGGGCTGTTCTCCACGACCATCGAGCATGAGACACACTTCATGCTGTTCAGCGGCGAGGCCCACGGGGAAGTGCTGTTCCCCGGCCTGATGCATATGGGTGCGGCCGGCATCCTGATCGGCGTGTTGGTCCTGCTTGTTGGCCACGCGCTGGTGCTCGCGCTTGGCGTCACATCCGCGGGCTTACAGGCGCTGCGCCTCGAATACGTGGAATTCTTTAACAAGTTTTATGAAGGCGGTGGAGAGAAGTACAACCCGTTCGGTTACACACGAAACTACACCACTGAGGATTAAGTAAAATTAAAATGTTCGAAACTTTCACCCAGCTGTCCACGATCCTGGCAGAGACCGGTAGCAATATGCCCGCAATCACCCCGAAAGCCGCCGCGGCGCTCGCGGTCGGCCTCGCAGCCCTCGCCGCCGGGTACGCCGAGCGTGGGATCGGGTCCGCAGCGGTCGGTGCGATCGCCGAAGACCCCGACCTCTTCGGAACCGGGCTCATCCTGACCGTTCTCCCGGAGACACTGGTCATCCTCGCGCTGGTCGTTGTCTTCGTCGTCCCGACTCCGTTCTAATCACCCCCCGCAGCCTTCACTTATGAGTCTGGAAACAGTAGTTGAGGATATTCGAGACGAGGCCCGCGAGCGCGCGAAGGAGATTCGCGCCGACGCCGACGAGCGCGCCGATGAGATCGTCGCCGAGGCGGAAGCCGACGCCGACGACATCATCGCCGACGCCGAGGCCGAGGTCACCGCCGAAATCGACCAGGAGCGCGAGCAGCAACTCTCCAGCGCGGAACTCGAGGCCAAGCAGATGCGCCTCGAAGCACGCCGGGACGCGCTCCAATCCGTGCGATCGGCCGTCGAGGATCGCATCGTTGCCCTCGACGGCGACGAGCGCGAGGAGCTCACCCGTGAGCTGCTCGACGCCGCCAGCACGGAGTTCGACGGTGCCGACACGGTCCGCGTGTTCGGCCGCGCGGACGACGAGGCCCTCATCTCGGAGATCCTCGACGATTACGACGGCTACGAGTACGCCGGCGAGTACGACTGTCTCGGCGGCGTCGTGGTTGAAAGCGATGCGTCCCGGATCCGCGTGAACAACACGTTCGACTCGATCCTCGCGGACGCCTGGGAGAACAACTTGAAAGCAATCAGCGCCCGGCTGTTCGACGAGGAGCAATGAGCGCGTCCGGACCGGCCAACTACGAGTACGTGGTCGCCCGGATCCGCCACCGCCGCGCCGGCCTCTTCGGCGACGACGAGTACCGGAAGCTCCTCCGCATGGGCACCGGCGAGATCGCGCGCTTCATGGAGGACTCGACGTACAAGGACGCCGTGGACTCGCTCGCCTCACGGCACCGTGGGATGGACCTCGTGGAGTACGCGCTCAACGAGGGGCTGGCCGCGGAGTTCGACGCGCTGCTCTCCTGGAGCGAAGGGCGGCTGTACGATCAGCTCGCTAAATACCTCCGGAAGTTCGACGCGTGGAACGTCAAGACAGTGTTCCGCGGGCTGTACTCGCACGCCGACACCGACGCCATCCGCGCTGACCTCGTCGACGCCGGCGAGTTCGACGCGGCGTTCCTCGACGAGTTGCTCTCGGCGGACTCCGTCGAGACGGTCGTCGACGCGCTCTCCGGCACGATCTTCGATACGTACCTCGAACCCGCGTTCGCGGACTACGAGGCCGAAGACTCGCTCGTGCCACTGGAGAACGCCGTCGACCGCGCGTACTACGAGAACCTGAACCCGTCGCAGCCGGCGACGGCGGCACAGGACAGCCCCGAAGCGCTGTACGCGGAGTTCCTGACCGCCGAGATCGACTTCCGGAACGCCAGAAACGCGTTGCGGCTCGCGCGCTCGGGCGTCTCCGTTGATCCGGCGGCGTACTTCATCGAGGGTGGCACGCTGTTCGAGGCCTCGGAGATGACGACGCTGGTCGAACGCCAATCCGATCTCGTCTCCCGGATCCAGGACAGCACGTACGGCGACGAGCTGTCCACCGCGTTGACCGCCCTCGAGGAGTCCGACTCACTGATCGGATTCGAGCACGCCCTCGACCGTGCGTTGCTGTCGTACTCGGATCACCTCTCGTACGTCTACCCCACGTCTGTGTGTCCGGTGTTGGCGTACGTGCTCGCGAAGGAACGCGAAGTAGACAACATTCGCGCCATCGCTCGCGGCCGGGAAGCCGGCATGAGCGAGGACGAAATCCAGGCGGAGCTGGTCATGCTATGAGCCAGGAGATCGCTGTCATCGGCAGTCCCGCGTTCACGACGGGGTTCCAGCTTGCGGGCGTCCGGAAAGTCGAGAACGTCGCCGACGACGAGAAAGACGATGACCTGGACGCCGCCGTCGAAGCAGTGCTCGCCGACGAGGACGTCGGCATCGCTGTGATGCACGACGACGACCTCGCGCACCTCTCACGGGGCGTTCGGCAGTCCGTCGAGGCCAGCGTGGAGCCGACGTTCGTGACCATCGGTGGCGGTGCAAGCGGTGCAAGCGGACTCCGAGACCAGATCAAGCGCGCCATCGGCATCGACCTGATGGACGACGACGACGATGCAAGTGCTGCCGACACGGAGGCAGGTGACTAATTCGAATGAGTCAAGCTGAAGCAATCACTGACACCGGCGAAATCGAGAGCGTGAGCGGTCCGGTCGTGACCGCCACGGGCCTCGACGCGCAGATGAACGACGTCGTCTACGTGGGCGACGAGGGTCTGATGGGCGAGGTCATCGAGATCGAAGGCGACGTAACCACCATCCAGGTCTACGAGGAGACGTCCGGCATCGGGCCGGGCCAGCCCGTCGACAACACGGGCGAACCGCTCACCGTGGACCTGGGCCCGGGGATGCTGGACTCCATCTACGATGGTGTGCAGCGTCCACTGGACGTCCTCGAAGACGAGATGGGGGCGTTCCTCGATCGCGGTGTTGACGCACCCGGCATCGACCTCGACACCGACTGGGAGTTCGAGCCCACCGTCGAGGCGGGCGACGAGGTCGCGGCCGGCGATGTCGTCGGCACCGTCGACGAAACGGTCAGCATCGAACACAAGGTCCTGGTGCCCCCCCGCAGTGACGGCGGCGAAGTCGTCGCCGTCGAATCCGGCACGTTCACCGTCGACGACACGGTCGTCGAGTTGGACACCGGCGAGGAGATCCAGATGCACCAGGAGTGGCCGGTCCGCCGCCAGCGCCCCACCGTCGACAAGCAGACGCCGACGGAGCCGCTGGTGTCCGGCCAGCGCATCCTCGACGGCCTGTTCCCGATCGCGAAAGGCGGGACGGCCGCGATCCCGGGGCCGTTCGGGTCCGGGAAGACGGTCACCCAGCAGTCCCTCGCGAAGTTCGCCGACGCGGACATCGTTGTCTACATCGGCTGTGGTGAGCGCGGCAACGAGATGACGGAGGTCATCGAGGACTTCCCGGAGCTGCCCGACCCCCAGACCGGGAACCCGCTGATGGCCCGCACCACGCTCATCGCGAACACGTCGAACATGCCGGTTGCGGCGCGTGAGTCCTGCATTTACACGGGGATCACCATCGCGGAGTACTACCGCGACATGGGCTACGACGTGGCGCTGATGGCCGACTCCACCTCGCGGTGGGCGGAGGCCATGCGGGAGATCTCCTCGCGACTCGAGGAGATGCCCGGCGAGGAGGGGTATCCCGCGTACCTGGCCGCGCGCCTCTCGGAGTTCTACGAGCGCGCCGGCTACTTCGAGAACTTCAACGGGACCGAGGGCTCCATCTCGGTCATCGGTGCGGTGTCGCCGCCCGGCGGGGACTTCTCCGAGCCGGTCACCCAGAACACGCTGCGCATCGTGAAGACGTTCTGGGCGCTTGACTCGGACCTCGCCGAGCGCCGGCACTTCCCGGCGATCAACTGGGACGAGTCCTACAGCCTCTACAAGGACCAACTCGACCCGTGGTTCACGGACAACGTCGTCGACGACTGGGCCGAGCAGCGCCAGTGGGCGGTCGACATCCTCGACGAGGAATCCGAACTCGAAGAGATCGTGCAGCTCGTCGGGAAGGACGCGCTGCCCGAGGACCAGCAGCTCACGCTGGAAGTCGCGCGGTACATCCGCGAGGCGTGGCTCCAGCAGAACGCGCTCCACGACGTGGATCGCTACTGCCCGCCCGAGAAGACGTACGCCATCCTCTCCGGCATCAAGACGCTTCACGAGGAGTCCTTTGAGGCGTTGGACGCCGGTGTGCCAGTCGAGGAGATCACGTCGATCGACGCCGCGCCGCGCCTGAATCGTCTCGGCACGACGCCCGACGACGAGCACGAGGCGGAGGTCGCGGAGATCAAACAGCAGATTACCGAGCAGCTTCGGGAGCTCTACTGACTACAATGAAAGAGTACCAGACGATCACTGAAGTCAGCGGCCCGCTGGTGTACGTCGAAACCGACGAGCCGATCGGGTACGACGAGATCGTCGAGATCGAGACGCCGAACGGCGACGTGAAGCGCGGACAGGTGCTGGAGTCAAGCGACGGGTTCGTCGCCATCCAGGTGTTCGAGGGGACCGAGGGCGTCGGGAAGGACGCCTCGGTGCGGTTCCTCGGTGAGACCCTGAAGATGCCCGTGACCGAGGACCTGCTCGGTCGCGTGCTGGACGGCTCCGGCAACCCGATCGACGGCGGGCCGGACATCGTGCCCGACGACCGCGTCGACATCGTCGGGGAGGCGATCAACCCCCACGCCCGCGAGTACCCCGAGGAGTTCATCCAGACCGGCGTGTCCGGCATCGACGGCATGAACACGCTGGTGCGGGGCCAGAAACTCCCGATCTTCTCCGGCTCCGGCCTGCCACACAGCGATCTGGCGCTCCAGATCGCCCGCCAGGCGTCGGTG
Source organism: Halobacterium sp. GSL-19 (assembly GCF_016917855.1). NCBI lineage: Archaea > Methanobacteriati > Methanobacteriota > Halobacteria > Halobacteriales > Halobacteriaceae > Halobacterium > Halobacterium sp. GSL-19. The sequence continues at coordinate 1,530,720 of NZ_CP070377.1, read as the reverse complement.
CCCGAGGAAGAAGCGGAGACCGACGACGACGACGACGAGGGCAGCGAGTTCGCCGTCGTCTTCGGCGCGATGGGGATCACGGCCGAGGAAGCCAACGAGTTCATGGACGACTTCGAGCGCACCGGCGCGCTGGAGCGCTCGGTGGTGTTCATGAACCTCGCCGACGACCCCGCCGTCGAGCGAACGGTGACGCCGCGGATGGCGCTGACCACGGCGGAGTACCTCGCCTTCGAGAAGGACTACCACGTGCTCGTCATCCTGACGGACATGACGAACTACTGTGAGGCGCTCCGCCAGATCGGCGCGGCCCGCGAGGAGGTGCCCGGTCGGCGTGGCTACCCCGGGTACATGTACACGGACCTGGCGCAGCTCTACGAGCGCGCCGGCCGCATCGAGGGCAAGGAGGGCTCTGTCACCCAGATCCCCATTCTCACGATGCCGGGCGACGACGACACACACCCGATCCCGGACCTCACCGGGTACATCACTGAGGGCCAGATCATGATGAACCGTGATCTGAACAGCCAGGGCGTCACACCGCCGGTGAACGTGTTGCCGAGCCTCTCCCGGCTGATGGACGACGGCATCGGCGAAGGCCTCACGCGCGCGGACCACGGTGACGTGTCCGACCAGCTGTACGCCGCCTACGCGGAGGGCGAGGAGCTGCGTGACCTGGTGAACATCGTCGGCCGCGAGGCCCTGAGCGAGCGGGACAACCGCTACCTGGACTTCGCGGATCGCTTCGAGGCGGAGTTCATCGACCAGGGGTTCAAGACCAACCGCGACATCGAGGAGACGCTGGATCTCGGCTGGGAACTGTTGTCGATGTTCCCGAAGACCGAGCTGAACCGCGTCGACGAGGACCTCATCGAGGACCACTACGTCGAGGACGTCGCCGACGAAGCCACGGCCGACTAGCGCCGTCCGGCTGCGACGGTCTTTTTCGCTGCACTCCGCGGCGCTCGCACCACCAGCCAGTGGGCTGTGTGCCTGTCACATGCCGCCGCCCGGACACCGCGTGTGTTGCCCCCCACAGTTACGTACGGGCAGCAAAATGGCATACACAACGTGGCTGCTGGGCACCCGTTGGGCTCGCCGTCGGTGCTGCTGTGGCGTGTCCGACTCGACACCGCGGGCTGTGGGGCGCGCTCGGTCGGACAGCCCGCGGCTCGCGCCGCCCACACGGCGCACTCTCGGGGGGAGACGGCGTGACGACGAGCTACCTCACGTTCCTGGCTGTCGCCGTCGGCCCGCCGCTGGTTGCGCTGGGCGTGGTGCGCGCGGCTCGCTGGGACGGCGACCGCGCCCGGGCGGCCGGCGTCGGCATCCTGCTGGCGTTGGCGCTGTTATACACGACCCCCTGGGACAACTACCTGATCGCAACGGGCGTCTGGTGGTACGGCGAGGGCACCGTCGTGGGGCGGCTCTGGCAGATGCCCATCGAGGAGTATCTGTTCGTCATCACGCAGACGCTGCTCACCGGGCTCTGGGTGCAAGCCCTCCCGCTGCGCCCGACCGCCGGCTTCTCGCCGACCCGGCGTGACGCCGTGCTGGGCGCGCTCGCGGGCGTGCTCGTCGGGTGTGGGGGCGCTGTGCTGCTCACCGTCGACGCGACGTTCTACATCGGCGCGATCATCGCGTGGGCGGCACCCGTGCTCGCGCTCCAGTGGGCGGTCGGCTGGCGGTATCTGTGGCGCCGCCGCCGGGTGTTCGCCGCGGCCGTGCTGGTGCCGACGCTGTTCCTGTCGGCGGCCGACCGGTACGCCATCGCGGACGGCATCTGGATCCTGGCCGGCCAGTACACTACCGGAATCACGGTGCTCGGGCTGCCCATCGAGGAGGGCGCGTTTTTCTTCGTGACGAACGTGTTCGTGAGCCAGGGCCTCATCCTGTACGCGTGGGTGCTAGCCCGGTGGCGTTGACCCCACTCACGGCGCGGGCGCGTCGCACGCTGGCCCGTCCGGCGCTGGCTTTGGGCTGGGTGGCGATCAGCATCGCTGCCCTGCCCGCGATCACCGGCGTGTCGCTTTCGCCGACCGCACGGTACGCCCCGCTGGTCGCCAGCGCGGTGGTGTTCGGCATGCCACACGGCGCGATCGACTACCTCGCGTTGCCCCGCGCGGTCACGGGCACCGTCACCGTGCGGTGGCTGGCGGTCGTCGGCGTCCTCTACCTCGTGCTCGGTGGTGGCTACGCCGCCGCGTGGTTTTTCGCGCCCGTTCCCGCTGCGTTCGCGTTCGTCGCGATCACGTGGCTGCACTGGGGGCAGGGCGACCTCTACCCGCTGCTCGACTTCCTCGACGTCGACTACCTCGATACGCGCCCGCGGCGCGCGGCGACGGTCCTGATCCGGGGTGGCCTCCCGATGCTCGTGCCGCTGCTCGGGTTCCCGGAGCGGTACCGCAGCGTCGTCGACGCGTTCGCCGCGCCGTTCGGCGGCTCCGTCGGCGACCTCGCGGTGTTCGACCCGCGCGTCCGCCTGTGGCTGGGCGTCGCGTTCGCAGCCGCGACCGTCGCGGTGCTCGCGGCGGGCAGACGCCGCACCCACTCCCCCGGCGCGTGGCGCGTCGACGCCGCCGAAACCCTCCTGTTGTGGGTGTTCTTCTTCGTCGTGCCGCCGGTGTTCGCCGTCGGCGTCTACTTCTGCGTCTGGCACTCGGTCCGGCACGTCGCGCGCGCCATCGCCGTCGACGGCTCGGTCCACCCGTCGCTGCGCGCGGGCGACATCCTCGGACCGCTGGCCCGGTTCGGCGTGGAGGCCGCGCCGATGACGGCGGCCGCGCTCGCGTTGGGCGGCGTGCTGTGGTGGGCGGTACCCAACCCGCCGACCACGCTCGAATCCGGGGCCGCACTCTACCTCGTGTTGATCGCCGTGCTCACCCTGCCACACGTCGCCGTGGTCACGTGGATGGACCGCGTGCAGGGCGTCCTCTGAGCCCGACTGGAAACGTTTACCTCCCCGGAGACCGAACACCGGGCTAAGAACCCCGCATGGCTCAGGACATCAAGCCCACCCGAAAGAACCTCATGGAGATCGAGGACCGCATCGACCTCTCGGAGCGCGGCCACGACACGCTCGAACAGAAGCGTGACGGACTCATCATGGAGTTCATGGACATCCTGGATCAGTCACAGGACGTCCGGTCGGGTCTGGAAGGCGACTACGAGACCGCACAGCAGAAGATCAACATGGCGCGCGCCATGGAGGGCGATGTCGCGGTCAGCGGGGCCGCCGCGGCGCTCGAAGAGTACCCCGAGATCACCGTCGAGTCGATGAACATCATGGGCGTCGTCGTCCCCCAGATCGAATCGACGAAAGTCAAGAAATCCTTCGACAAGCGGGGCTACGGCATCCTCGGCACGAGCGCGCGCATCGACGAGGCCGCAGACGCCTACGAGGAGCTGTTGGAGTCGATCGTGCTCGCCGCGGAGGTCGAGACGGCGATGAAGAAGATGCTCACCGAGATCGAGACGACCAAGCGCCGCGTGAACGCACTGGAGTTCAAGCTGCTGCCCGAACTCCACGAGGGCAAAGAGTACATCGACCAGAAACTCGAAGAGAAGGAACGCGAGGAGATGTTCCGGATGAAGAAGGTCAAAGACAAGAAAGAAGCCCAAGAGGAGGCGGCCGACGAGGCCGCGGCCGCGGAGTCGACGGGCGCGTAGCCGTCGACTGAGCCATGACGTGTCCGAACTGCGGGTGTCCGGTGGTGTCGTTTCCGATCCCAGCGTCGGTCAGCGACTGCCTCCCCGACGACCGGCCCGGAGCCGTGCTCTGCACGCAGTGTCTGCGCGTTGCGCCCACCGATGACCCGCCCGACGACTACCCCGATTTCGCCCGCGCGAGCGACGCCTTCCCCGCCGACGGCGAGACCGCCGCGGTGCTTGCGTGCTTGCTCGCGCTCGTGGATCGGCTCGCGCTCCACCGCGCGGACGCCGACGCCGTTGCCGGGGTCGCCGAACGCCACGGCGTCGACGTGTTGTTGTTCTTGGACCGCCTCGCAGCCGACACAGCCGTCACCCCGGCGGTGGACGTGAGCCGGCGGCGCACACAGTTGGCACAGCTCATCTGAGCGCCGCCGGCCGCGAGTCCCCGGCGACATCCACGCCGGCGGGGAGACTTTTGATGCTCTACGCCCAACACGGGATGTGGACTCCCCGTTCGAAGTTCTCGGCGTGTCCCCTGACGCGGACGAGGCGGCCATCGAACGCGCGTACCGCCGCCGCGTCGTCGAAACGCATCCCGACCAGGGCGGCTCCCGGGAACGCTTCCAGCTGGTGCGGGCCGCCTACGACGCCATCGAAGCCGGCGACGCCGATGGGTTCGATGAGGCCGACGTCGACACCGATCCCGGCGACGGGGGTTTCGAGCGCGCGCCGGAATCCGCGGAAACGACCGTCGAATACCTGAACTACGCGGTCGCGGCGGACGCGGGCTGGGCGCTCGACGACGACGACCTGTTCGCGAACGCCGCGGCCGCCGACCTCGACCCCGTCGACCACGGCGAGTTCACCGTCGAGCCAGGCGAATCACTGCTTGAGGCCGCCGAACGCCGTGGGTGGCGGTGGCCGTACGCCTGCCGGGGTGGTGCGTGTGCGAACTGCGCGGTCGCCGTCACCGACGGGGCGCTGTCGATGCCCACCGACCACATCCTCACTGCCGATCTCATCGACCAGGGGTTCCGGCTGTCCTGCAACGGGGTCCCGCTGTCGCCGGAGCTGCGCGTCGTCTACAACGTCAAACACCTGCCGGGGTTGGCGGAACTCCGGCTGCCGCCGTATCCCTTCGAGCAGGCACACGTCGACGACTAACCGACCGGTGTGGCGGCCTACACGCCGGTCGAGTACCGCAAAATCCCGGCGTACCCGCCGAACGCGGTCAGCAATTGCTCGCCCTTCTCGAAGTCCGTGGAGATGAAATGCGTCTCCGTGCCGCGCTGGTCGGCGATCGACATGAGGTGGTCGATGGCGTCCTCGCGGTCGACCTCGGTGGCCTCCTCGCCGCAGTCCGAACACGTGTGCTCGGGGCTGGTGTTCCGGCGGTCGATGGTTTCGTACTCCTCGTGGTCGTTGGGGCACTCGTAGATGACGACGTCCTCGCGGAGGTCCTCGGAGACCAGCAGGCGGTCGACCGAGCCCATGATGAGGTTTCGGCGCGTCTGCTCGAACCCGTAGGTGGCGAGCTTGCCGCCGTTGAGCTCCTCGAAGAACTCCTCCATGTCGGATTTGTCGTCCATCAGGTCGGCTTCCGCCAGCGCCGCCTGCCCCGCGTCGACCAGATCCGACAGCCCGGACTCGTCGGTGTACGACACGTCGAATTTCCCCAGGACCTTGTCCTGGAGCTCGTGGTGGAGGTAATCCCCGTCGAGGAACTCGTCTTTCGTTGGTGACGGGCCGCCCACGAGGATGCCGTCGATCTCGTGGCGCTTCGGCACGAAGAGATCGTCGGCCATGCCCGCGACCTCCTGGTAGAAGTTGTCGATGGCTTCCAGGCGCAGCCGGGCGAACCGCTGGGCGGACTGGCCGCCCTTGCGCTGTTTCCCGGGCACCAGGGACTCCGCGGATTTCACCGGTTGGACCCGCTTGCCCTTCAGCCAGCCGACGTTCGACTCGCGGCGATCGAGGACGATCAGCCCGTAGAGGCCCTTGTCGCCGAGCATCTCCGCGAGGGGTTCGGTGAGGAACGCCGAGTCGCAGTGGTAGCGGAACGACTCGATGGGCTGGGGTGGCGACTCCAGGACTTCCGTGACCATGTCCGTGCGGCCGCCGCCGGAGTCGACCGCGCCCGAGAACACGACCATCCCGTTGTCCGGGGGGAACGTGTCGTAGTAGCGCAGTCGGTCTTTGATCGACGTGAGGGCGTCCTGGACGTTGGTGCGTGTCTGCTTGGATTTGATGTTGGAGGCCTCGGAGTGCTCCTGGGTGACGTGGGCCACGACGTCCGAGATCTGCTTGTCCGGGGGGATGTAGATGGTGACCAGTTGGGTGCCGCTGCCCTCGTAGTCTTTGAGCTCCTCGATGACCTTGCGGAACTCGTACTTGCGTCGGTCCTCGGACGGTACCTCGTCCTGCTCGCTCATTGCATTGACGTAGCCGACCGGCCGGTAAGTAAGCTTTGACCCTGTAGAGCGCCGTGGCTGGGGCATCCGGCACCGCCAAACGCTTTATGTGACGGTGTGCGAAGATGGAACCATATGAGTGGCCGTGTGTTCGCCGTCGCCTCCGGGAAGGGTGGCGTCGGAAAGACGACGACTGCGGTAAACGTCGCCGCGGTGATGGCGGAAGCCGATCGGTCGGTGGTGCTCGTGGACGCCGACCTGGGGATGGCGAACGTCGATCACGTGGTGGCGTGCGACGAGTCAGCGACTGCAACCCTCCACGACGTGCTCGCGGACGACGCCGCGCTCACGGACGCGACCGCGGCCGCCCCCGCCGGCTTCGACGTGATCGTCGGCGGCACCACGATCACGGATTTCGGGCGCGCGGATCCGTCCGCACTCCCGGACGTCGCGGCGACGCTTCGTGACCGCTACGACTGCGTGATCGTCGACACCGGCGGCGGACTCAGCCACGACACGACCGTGCCGCTGGGCCTGGCCGACGAGACAGTGCTTGTGTCCACGCGCCAGACGGCCGCCCTGGCCAACACCGCGAAAACCCGCGCCCTCGTCGAGCGGGTCGGCGGCCACGTCGCCGGCGCTGTCGTGACGCGGGTCACCGACGACGCCGGTGGCGCCGACGCCGGCCACGGGGACGCCGCCGCCGCCACGCTCCAGACGGACATCCTGGGGTTGATTCCCGAGGACAGCCGCGTCGCCGACAGCGAGCGCGCCGGCACCCCCCTTGTCTCGCTCGCCCCGGAGGGCCCCGCCGCCCAGGCGTACCGCGAGCTCGCGTACACGCTGCTCGACGAGCCGTTGCCGGTGTCGTTCCGTGACGGGGACGCCAGCGGTGACGCCGCCTCGGGGCTGATGGCTGCATCCGCGCCGTCCGGAGCGCCCACTGACGACGGCAGCGGTGCCGGCGCGGCGACCGGCGACGACCAGACACGGGACGCCTCGATCCTGTGGCGGCTCACCGGTGGGTTGCTCGGGTCGAACGGGAAGCGTTAAGCGACAGCGTCCTCCGACACTCAGGTATGCCAACGGAACGCGATTCAATGTCAACTGGATGGCTGCTGCTCTACGTGCTGGTCGTGCTCGGGGTCACGTACGGCGTGCTCGCGTACGTCGGCGCGCCGCTGTAGCCGGCGACTCCACACTGTTTGTCCGTCACCCGCCCTCCAGAAGGACTCGACAGAGGCACGCCCCCATCGCACCCACGAGACCGCCGATAGTTGAGCCCACGCCGCCACCGCCGGACTCGCTTCCGGTCGGTGGGTTGGACTGCCCTCCGGTGGCGGTCCAGTTCCGTGGTGTTATGCGTGTCACGTCCGACCCCATCGGTAATGAGCGAGTCGGACGGTCCGAAACAGGTGGACGACCCGGACTACCACCACGAGAACCACACGGCCGCCCAGACGTGTGGCTGGACTGCGAACGCGATGCGCGGCGAGGGCACGTGTTACAAGCACGCGTTCTACGGGATCCGGTCCCACCGGTGCATCCAGATGACGCCGGTGGTGCGGTGCAACGAGCGGTGCGTGTTCTGCTGGCGGGACCACTCCGGGCACACCTACGAGCTCGACGGCGTGGCGTGGGACGACCCGGAGGCCGTGGTGGACGCCTCGATCCGCCTCCAGCGGAAGCTGCTGTCGGGGTTCGGCGGCAACGATGAGGTGCCCAGAGAGCGCTTCGAGGAGGCGATGGAGCCCCGCCACGTCGCCATCTCCCTGGACGGCGAGCCGACGCTGTACCCCCACCTGCCCGAACTCATCGAGGCGTTCCACGACCGGGGGTTGACGACGTTCCTGGTGTCCAACGGCACCCGCCCGGCGGTGCTCCGGGAGTGCGATCCGACGCAGCTGTACGTCTCCGTCGATGCGCCCGAGCGCGCGACGTTCGACGACGTGGTGGGGGCGACCGAGGACGACGCCTGGGAGCGCCTCGTGGACACGATGGACGTGCTGCACGCGAAAGACGACACCAGGACCGTGTTGCGGACGACGCTGGTCGGCGGCCAGAACATGGCGAACCCGGACTGGTACGCCGGGTTCTTCGAGCGCGCGGCCCCCGACTTCGTGGAGCTCAAGGCGTACATGCACGTCGGGGATAGCCGGGACCGCCTGGGGCGGGCGGCGATGCCCGACCACGAGGACGTCCTCGCGTTCGCTCGCGCGGTCAAAACACACCTGCCGCATTCGGTGCTCCGGGAGCAGCCCGCCTCGCGGGTGGCGCTGCTCGCCCGCGATGAGGACACGTGGGTGGAGGACCTGCGGCCGGAGTCGGCGTTCTGGACCGAGGGCGCTCGCCCCACCGCGGACTAGCTCAATTCCGAGACGCGTTCCACTTTCGGTATCCTTATGCGGGGCGCGGGCCAACCCCCAGCCATGTCAGGAGCCACGAGCACCGGCGACGTCGGGTACGACGAACTCGCCGTGCTCAAACTGCTCGCGCTCGACGGCGCACACCGCGGCGAGGTGAAAGTGTCGTGTGGCGACCTCGCAAGCCGCCTCGACGCCTCCAGCCAGACCGCCTCCCGGCGGCTGCAAGCACTCGACGACGCCGACTACGTCACCCGTGACCTCGTCAGCGACGGCCAGTGGATCACCGTCACCGACGCGGGCCGACACGCCCTCAAACACGAATACGAGGACTACCGCCGCATCTTCGAGGACCCCGGCGAGCTCGCGCTGGCGGGGACAGTCACCAGCGGCATGGGCGAAGGCCGCCACTACATCAGCCTCCCCGGGTACAACCGCCAGTTCGCCGAGAAGCTCGGCTACGAGCCGTACCCGGGCACGCTCAACGTCGATCTCCCCCCGGACGGTCAGCGCGCACGCGCCGGCATACAAGCCCTAGACGGCGTCGACATCGACGCCTGGGAGGACGAAGACCGCACCTACGGGTCGGCCACCTGCTACGCCTGCACCGTCGTGGGTGACGGCACCGACTTCGACGGCGCACACGTCATCATCCCCGACCGCACCCACCACGACGACGACCAACTCGAAATCATCGCCCCGGTCAAGCTCCGGGAGCGACTCGGCCTGCTCGACGACGACGAGGTGACCATCCGTGTCGAGGCATAGCAACGCGGCCCACGCTCCAGGCGTCGGTCGGGCTGTCGACGCGTTCCGGGACGGCCAGCCCGTGCTGGTCCACGACGCCGCCGACCGCGAGGGCGAAGTCGACCTGATCTATCCGGCCCCCGCGGTCACCGCCGACGCCGTCGCACGCATGCGCACCGACGCCGGCGGCCTCATCTGCGTGGCGCTCGGCGACGCCGTCGCCGACGCGTTCGCGCTCCCGTTCATCGCCGACGAACTCGATCACCCCGCCGCCGACCACGGCCACCTCGGCTACGACGACCGGTCGTCGTTCTCCCTGACAGTCAACCACCGCGACACCTACACCGGGATCACCGACGACGACCGCGCGCTCACCATCGCGGAACTCGGCCAGGCTGCCGCCGACCCCGCGGCCGTCGACTTCCCGGCGACGTTTCGCGCGCCCGGGCACGTACACGTGCTCCGCGCCGCGCCGTCGCTGTCCGCTCGCCAGGGCCACACCGAGCTCGGCATCGCGCTCGCCGGTGCGGCCGGCGTCCCGCCGGCCGTCGTCGTCTGCGAGATGCTCGACGCCGACACCGGCGGCGCGCGCTCGGTCGCCGACGCCAAACGGTACGCCAGCCGCCACGACATCCCGTACGTCGAGGGCAGCGATCTGGTAGCCGCGTTTCAGTAGCACCGCCACGATCCGGTGTGGCACTCGCAGTTGATCCCAGCACGCTTATCACCCCATCATCGGGCTACGTACACCCATGGCATCGTACGGCGTGTTGGCGCTTGTTCCGCCGCTGCTCGCGATCGTGCTCGCGATGACCACCCGACAGGTGTTGGTGTCGCTGTTCGCTGGCGTCTGGGCCGGCGCGTTGGTCGTCGCACAGTGGAACCCGATTGCTGCGACCGCACTGACGATGGACTGGCTGGTCGCGGTCGTTCGAACGCCGTTCAACACGAAATTCATCGTGCTCATCCTGTTCATGGGTGCGGGAGCGGCGTTCATCTACCGCTCCGGGGGGATCCTCGCGCTCGAACGCTGGATCGGCAGCCGCATCTCGACCGCACGCGAGTCACAGATCCTGACCTGGCTGATCGGCGTGTTCATCTTCTTCGACTCGTACACGAGCACGGTCGTCACCGGCAACGCCACCCGGGAGCTCGCCCAGGACGCCGACTCCTCCCGCGAGATGCACGCCTACGTGCTCGACTCCACGACAGCGCCCGTGACGACGTTCGGGCCGGTGTCGAACTGGATCGGCTACCAGGTGTCGATGATCATCGCGGGCCTGGAGGCGGCTCGGGTCTCCGCGGCCGAGCTTGGGACCACTCCGTTCGGGCTGTTCTTGCAGTCGATCCCGTGGAACATCTACTGCTTCATGGCGTTTTTCATGGTGGGGTTCATCACCATCACCCAGCGGTTCTTCGGGCCGATGCTGGACGCCGAGTGGCGCGCCCGCACCACCGGTGACACCATCGCCGACGGCGCAACGCCGCTGTCTGACGTCTCCAACGACGTCGGCGACCCCAGCACGGCGAACCCCTCGTTGTTGAACTTCTTCGGGCCGATCGCCGTGTTGTTGGCCGTCGGTCTGGGGTCGATGTGGTATCTCGGCGGTGGCTACAAGCCGGGCGTCGACATCGCCACCGCCCTCCAGGAGACCGACGTCGCGATGGGGCTGCTCCATGGCGCGTTCGCGTTCATGGTCTCGGGCTTCGTCGGTGCGCTGGCGTACGGCACGATGGACCTCGAAGGCGCGACGGACACCATCGTCGATGGGTTCAAGACGATGAACATCGCGCTCGCGATCATCGTGCTGGCGTGGGGGATCGGGATGGCAGCCGAGAAGGTGGGGACCGCTGACTTCATCGTCACCACGCTGGTCGGCAGCGGCGTGCCGGCGGGCTTCCTCCCGTTGCTCGTGTTCCTCGCCGCGATGTTCGTCGCGTTCACCACCGGCACCTCGTGGGGGACGATGGCCATCCTGACGCCGGTCGCGATCCCGCTGGGATACAACCTCGCGGGCGCGGCGGTGTTGCCGGTCCTCGTCGGCGTGCTGTTCGGCGGCGCGATCTGGGGCGATCACTCCTCCCCGATCAGCGACACCACGGTGATGTCGTCGATCTTCGCGGGGTCGGACCACATCGACCACGTCACCACCCAGATCCCGTTCGCGGCGACGGCCGCGGGCGTGACCATCGTGATGTTGGTGTTGTACGCGGTCGGCCTGCGGTCACCCGTGGTCGCGCTCCCGCTTGCGACCGTGCTCACGCTCGGCGCTGTCGTGGTGTTGAACAAACTCGACACCCGCCGGAAGGGACTGCCCGAGGTGATGCCGCGGGCCGACGCCGTCGACGAGGCGGACCGCGAGGCGGCCGCCAACGGCACTCTCTCGCTGCCCGCCGCCGCCACGAGCTACGACTACCTCTCTCTCGTGCCGGTGGCCGCCGTCGGCATCGTCGTGTTGTATCTGTCCTTAGTGTTCGTGTTCGCGGCGCTGGGCGGGTAGGTCAGTCGTCGTCAGTTGCGGCCGCGTTGGCGGTCGGGGCGGCGGGCTGCGTGGCCGAACCCGCGCGGTCGTAGCCGCGGCCCGCAAGCACCAGCCCGAACAGCACCAGCGGCGAGAGGATGCCGAAGAAGTAGTACGGCGCCCACCACCACGAGATGGCTCCGGGCTGGCTGGTGTAGAGCGCGCCCGTCATGAACACGGCACCGGCGTGCCACGGGAAGAACGGCCCCGTGGGTGTGCCGGCGGCCTCGACCGCCCGTGAGAGGTCGCGCTCGTTGAGGTCGTATTCGTCATAAAGCGTGCGGAGGCTGACGCTCGGAACGACGATGCTCATGTACTGTTGGGCGGAGAACGCGTTCGTCGCGATGGCGGCGACACCGGTGCCGGCAACCAGCGATTCGGGCGACCAGATGGCGCGCGTCAGGTGGTGGGTGAGCGTCGGGAGGACGCCGGTGCGTTCGAGCAGGCCGCCGAGCGAGAGCGCCGCGACGACGACCGCGATCGTCCACGCGGACCCGGCGATGCCGCCCGTGGTGAGCAAGTTGTTGACCAGTTCACTCCCGGTCTCGGGGGTGGTGCCGTTGAGGAAGATGTCCCACGCGGCGGTGAACGAGGCGCCTTGGACGGCGATCGTGGTGAGCGCGCCGGCGAACACGCCCGCGACCAGCGAGGGGAGCGCCGGGTAGCCGCGGAACGCCAGGCCGAACGTGACGACCAGCGGCAGGAACACCAGCGGGCCGAGCGCGTAACTGCCGGCGAGGGGGCCGCTGATCGCGGTGACGTTCGCGGCACCGCCATCGACGATGAGCACGCCCAGCACCGCGTACGCGAGCACGGAGAGGCCGAACGCGATGGCGGTCCCGAGTCGCATGCCGTTGATGTGGTCGTAGAGGTCGGCGTTCGTGACGGCCGCGGCGAGGTTCGTGGTGTCCGACAGCGGGCTCTGTTTGTCGCCGGCGTAGGCCCCGGAGACGATCGCGCCGGCGGTCATTGGTAGCGGGATGCCCAGCCCGGAGCCGATGCCGACGAACGCGACGCCGAGCGTACCCACGGTGGTCCACGAGGAGCCGATGGCGAACGCGACGACGGCGGCGAGGATCGCCGTCACCGGGAGGAAGACGGCGGGCGTGAGCGCCCCCAGGCCGTAGTACATCAACCCGGGGATGGTGCCGGCGCTGGTCCACGTCGCGATGAGCCCGTAGATGACGAACAGGATCAGGATGGCTTGCAGCCCCATCCTGAGGCCGGCCAGCGCGGCGTCGGAGACGCGTTCCCAGTCGTAGCCCAGGTGGTAGCGCGCGAACAGCCCGGTGAACGTGATGCTCCAGAGGAGCGGCGCGTGTGGCGCAAGCCCGAGGTAGCCCGAGCCGACGCCCAGCGAGACGACGACAACCAGGACGGGAACCAGCGCCTCGGTCAGCGTCGGTTTCCGTGCGTCGTCGATGTCCTCGTAGGCAAGCGGCGTGAAGTCGCTCATCACCCACCGATAATTCACATCGGTAATTAAGCTCTACGGTTAGATTATCTCAGGACATTCTTGCCGGTGTCCAGACGCGTCGGGGATCCGTCACTCGTGGTTTTATCACCGATCAGTTCGTCAGTCCGCACATGCCCAGTTTCAGTGAGATGGACGTCGACACCATCTGGATGGACGGCGAGTTCGTCGACTGGGAGGACGCACAAGTACACGTCCTCACCCACGCACTTCACTACGGGTCCGGCATCTTCGAGGGGGTCCGTGTCTACGACACCGACAACGGCCCCGCGATCTTCCGGTGGGACGACCACCTCCAGCGGTTCTACGAATCGGCGAAACCCTACGACCTCGACATCGAGTTCACGCCCGACGAACTCACCGACGCCACCGTCGAGCTCATCCAGCGCCAAGACCTCGGGTCCTGTTACATCCGCCCGCTGGCGTACTACGGCTACGAATCACTCGGCGTCTCCCCCGGCGACTGCCCGACCGACGTCGCCATCGCCGCCTGGCCGTGGGGCGCGTACCTCGGCGACGACGCCCTCGAAAACGGCGTCGACGTGATGGTGTCGACGTGGCGCAAGCACGCCTCCAGCCAGATCCCGACGAACGCCAAAACCACCGGCCTCTACGTCAACAGCATGCTCGCCGGCGAGGAAGCCCGGCGCAACGGCTTCACCGAAGCCATCGTCCTCAACAAAGAGGGCAACGTCGCGGAAGGCCCCGGCGAGAACATCTTCCTCGTGCGCGACGGCGAACTCTTCACGCCCGGCCTCTCCGAGAGCATCCTCGACGGCATCACCCGCGACACCGTCATCACGCTCGCCGAGGAGCGCGGCTACACCGTCCACGACGACGTCTCGATCTCGCGTGGCGAACTCCACACCGCCGACGAGCTCTTCTTCACCGGCTCCGCCGCCGAAGTCACGCCGATCAAGCAAGTCGACAACGTCGAAATCGGCTCCGGAACCCGCGGCCCGGTCACCGAAGAGCTCCAGACCGCGTTCTTCGACCTCGTGGAGGCCGGCGACCGCGAGGAGTGGTTCCACTACGTCTGAAGCCGCCAGCGGGACCCGCCTGAACCGACCGCCGCGATCATTCCTCGTTTTCGTCGTCGTCGTCCTCCGGGAGCAGCTCGTCGATCGCCACCTCGCTGTCGTCGTTCTCGCCGAACCCGGCGCTCAGCACGCGCGTCAACGCGTCCTCGACGCCTTCGTCCGTCTCCTCCAGGTCCTCGGGCTCGACTTCCATCACGAACCCCGTGGTGATGTTCGGCGCGGTCGGCATGAACACCACCTCCCGGCCGTCCGGGGCTTTCTTGCCGGTCTTGAACGCGGTCAGTCGCATCCCCGGCCACGGCTCCACGCGCACCGGCTGCTGGAACTCCCCGGTACCGTCGGACAACACGGTCTCGACGGCCATCTTCGAGGCGTTGTACACGATCCGCAACACCGGCAGCCGGTTCATCACGTAATCGATGAGTGCCTCCAGAATGCTGCCCGCGGCCGTCCGCATCAGGTATCCCACCGAGAACACGATCAGCACGAACACCGCAAGCGTCGCGGCGACCGCCTGGTACTGCGTGTCGGTCAACTGCGTAAACAGGGTGATGTTCGAGAGCAATCCGAACAGCCAGTAGATCACGTACAGCGTCACCACGATCGGAACGAGAACGATCAGCCCGCTTGCGAAGTCCCGCTTCCAGGAACCCATATAGTATAGTTCAGAAACCGGTCACGTATAGTGATTTCGAGGCGTCACAGCGCCGCTAAACCCCCACTAAACTACCGTCCGAGGACCGCACGGAGCGCGAACACCAGGTTTTCCTTGCGCTCCATGGCTCGCCGATAGAAATACGAGAACCACTTGCCACCGTAGGGCACGTACTGGTAGGTGGGGACCCCCGTGGCAGCCAACTCCGTCTGTGCGTCCTCCCGGATCCCCATCAGCATCTGCACCTCGTAGTCGGTGCCGTACTCCTCGTGGAGCTCGGCGGCGTACGAGATCATCGCCGGATCGTGGCTGCCCACCGCCACGCCGTCGTCGAACTCCCGGAACATGAACTCCAGGTGTGTCCGGTACGCCTCGTTGACATCGGGTTTGTCCTGGTAGGCTACGTCGTCGGGCTCGTCGTATGCGCCCTTCACGAGCCGCACCTTCCCCGGCACGTCCGCCAGCCGGTCGAGGTCCTGCTCGGTGCGCTTTAAGTTCGCCTGCACACACAACCCCATGTTCCCGGCGTGGGTCCGGGCCAGCGACTCGAAGGTGTCCATCGTCGCGTCCGTCGTCTCGTGGTCCTCCATGTCGACCCACGCGAACACGTCGTGGTCGGCGGCCGCCGCCGCGATGGTTTCGAGGTTCTCCGCAAACACCTCGGGGCCGACGTCTAGTCCGATCTGGGACGGCTTCACCGACACACAGGCATCCACGTCGCTGTCACCGACGTCGGCCACGAGTCGCCGGTAGGCCGCCGCGTCCTCGTCGGCCGGCGGGCGCTCGTGGTAATGCTCGCCCAGCAGGTTCAGGATCGCCGTCACGCCGCGATCGTTCAGGTCCGCGGCGTACTCGATGGCTTCGGCCGGCGTCTCCCCCGCGACGAACCGGTTCGCGATGGGTGGTATCATACCAACCTCTCGTTCTCCACATGTCTTAAACACCCGGCCTCTCGGAATCCGCGGCTTTTTGCCGGGCGCGCGACCACCGACCCGCATGGACCTGGTCGGCACCGTTGTCGTCGCCGTGTGGGCGATGTTGCCCGCGTACGTCCCGAACAACGCCGCCGTGCTCGCGGGCGGCGGCCGCCCCATCGACGGCGGGCGCAGCCTCGGTGGCCGCCGCCTCCTCGGCGACGGGAAAACGTGGCGTGGCACCGCCGTCGGCACCGCCGCCGGCGTCGCGCTCGCCGTCGCGCTCAACGCGCTCCGGCCGGCCGCCGCCGACGCCCTCGGCGTCGTGCTGCCCGCGTTCCCGCCCGCGGCGATGGGCACGCTCGCGTTCGGGGCGATGGTCGGCGACATCGCCGCCTCCTTCCTGAAGCGCCGCACCGGCCGCCAGCGCGGGGCCGCCTTCCCGGTCGTCGACCAGCTGGACTTCGTCGTCGTCGCGCTCGCGCTCACCGCGCTTGCGGTCCCCGCGTGGGTCGGCGACACCTTCGGGCTGCCCGTGCTCGTCACCGTCGCCGTCCTCACGCCGGCCCTCCATCTCCTCACCAACGGCATCGCGTACGCCCTCGGCGTCAAGGACGAACCCTGGTAGCGGGCCGCCGCCCGGACCGGGGGGCTTTTGTCCCGCCGGCACCCCGTTTGCGTCGATGAGTGCAACTGACGACCTCGTGTCCGCACTCCGGGCCGCGGACGCGGTGCAGTTCGGCGAGTTCGAGCTCTCACACGGCGGCACGTCGGAGTACTACGTCGACAAATATCTCTTCGAGACCGACCCCGAGTGTCTGTCGGCCATCGCCGCGGCGTTCGCCGACCGCATCGACGAGGACACGACACTCGCGGGCGTCGCGCTGGGCGGCGTGCCCCTGGCCGCCGCGACCGCCACCGAGGCCGGCGTACCGTACGTCATCGCGCGCAAGCAGGCCAAAGAGTACGGCACCGCCAACCGCATCGAGGGCCGGCTCGAGGACGGCGAGGAGGTCGTGGTCGTCGAGGACATCGCGACCACGGGCCAGTCGGCCGTCGACGCCGTCGACGCCCTCCGGGACGCCGGCGCGACCGTGAACCGCGCGCTCATCGTCGTGGACCGCGAGGAGGGCGGGCGCGAACTGTTGGCCGAGCACGGCGTGGAAATGGCGGCACTCGTCACCGCCAGCGACCTCTTGGACGCCGAGTAACCCGGCTGTCAGGGTTGAGCACGGTCCGCCTGCGCCCCGCTTCGCGGTATTCAAGTTTGTGGAACCGTGTGGGTCGGTATGAACCGAGCTGAGAAAGCCACTCTCCAACTGCAGGCAGTCGACGTTCTCCGCACCCTCAAGGAGACCCGCACCTACGACGAGCTGTCCGCCGACACCGGACTCCCCGCCGGCGACCTGAACCGCTACGTCAACGGCCACGTGTTGCCAAGCGCCGACCGCGCCCGTGAGGTCGTCCAGAACGCCGGCGCGGACCTCCTCCAGGCGGAACTCGCGGCCCGCGTGCACGTCGACGACGACGGCTACGTTGACAACTCCGGGATCGTCTTCGACCAGTCGTTTCTCGAACTGGTCGCGCCCGTCGCCGCCGAAACGTTCGACTTCGACGCGCCCGACGTGGTGCTGACGGCCGCCACCGACGGGATCACGCTGGCGGCGGCGCTGGCTGGCTACTACGGCGCCGACTGCGCGTACGCCAAGCAGTCCAAGGAAACCGCCGTCGAGGAGTTCGTCGAAGCCCGCCAACGCCTCGAATCCGGCATCGAGTTCACGTACTATCTGCCGGCGTCGGCGCTCGACGACGGTGACACCGTGCTCGTCGTCGACGACCTCATCCGATCGGGGGAGACCCAGGAGCTGCTGTTGGACATCGCCGACGCCGCCGGCGCGGACGTGACCGGCGTGTTCGCGCTCATCGCCGCCGGGGAAACCGGCGTCGACCGTGCCCGGGAACGCACCGACGCCCCGGTCGGCGCGCTCACCGATCTGGACGACCTCTAGCCGGATTCTATCCGTAATTGTGCATTATTTTCACCACAAACTCCCATAAGCAACCACGAACGTCGAACGTGTACAACAAGGCTCAAGTACGTCCTGGGGATGTGGCCACACGTGCATCATGGGGCTCGCTGAGTACTTCGGATTCGACGACCACGACACCGACCTGCGGACGGAACTCGTCGCCGGGCTGACCACGTTTCTGGCGATGTCGTACATCGTCCTGGTCAACCCCGTCGTCATGACACAACGCACGACGGCCGGCGAGGTCGTCAAACCCGGCATCGCGCTGGCGAACTACAGCCACGACCAAACCGTCCAAATGCTGGCGGTCGTCACGCTCCTGGCGTCCGGCGTCGCCATGCTCGTCATGGCGTTCTACGCCAACCGCCCGTTCGCGCTCGCGCCCGGCCTGGGCCTCAACGCCTTCTTCGCGTTCACCGTCGTCGGCACGCTCGGCGTCCCCTGGCAGACCGCGCTCGCCGCCGTCTTCACCGAGGGGCTGCTGTTCATCGTGCTCACGGCCGTCGGCGCGCGCGAATACGTCATCACACTGTTCCCCGAACCGGTCAAGCTCGCGGTCGGAACCGGCATCGGGCTGTACCTCGCGATCATCGGCCTCGAAGCCATGGGCATCGTCGTCGGCGACGCCGGCACCATCCTCGCGCTCGGCAACCTCGCGCAGAACCCCGTCGCCGTCGTCTCCATTCTGGGCCTGTTTTTCACCATCGCGCTCCACGCCCGCGGCGTCACCGGCAGCATCGTCCTGGGCATCATCGCGACCGCCGCCACCGGCGGCGTGCTCACGTTCGCCGGCGTCGTCGACCCCGGCGTCCTCATCGGGGACTTCGTCCGCACCGGCGGCATCGCCACCCAGCGCCTCCCACACGCCCAATACGACATCACGCCGCTCGTCGGCGCGTTCCTCGCCGGCTTCCAGGACATCGACGCGTTCAGCTTCGCGCTCATCGTGTTCACGTTCTTCTTCGTGGACTTCTTCGACACCGCCGGCACGCTCGTCGGCGTCGGCCAAGCCGGCGGCTTCCTGAACACCGACGGCAACCTCCCCGACGCCGACGAACCGCTGATGGCTGACGCCATCGGCACCACCTTCGGCGCGATCATCGGCACCTCCACGGTCACCACCTACATCGAATCCGCGACCGGCGTCGAGGAAGGCGGCCGCACCGGCATGGTCGCGCTCGTCGTCGCCGTCCTGTTTTTCCTGTCGCTGCTGGTCGTCCCGCTTGCCGCCGCCATCCCCCAGTACGCCAGCCACATCGCGCTCGTCGTCGTCGCGTTGCTGATGCTCGCGAACGTCACGGCGATCGACTGGGATGACATCACGCACTCCATTCCCGCCGGCCTCACCATCATCGTGATGCCGTTCACGTACTCCATCGCGTACGGCATCGCCGCCGGCATCGTCTCCTACCCCGTCGTCAAGGTCGCCACCGGCGACGCCGACGAGGTCGCCATCGGCCAGTGGCTGCTGGCCGCCGCGTTCATCGTCTACTTCTACGTCCGCACCAGCGGCGTCCTCGCCGCCGCCGTCTGATCCGCGAACCGGCTGTTCCTGCTCGGTCCACCGCACTCTTCACTCGCTGCCCCGTATACTGGTGTATGTCGCTGGAACTCTACAAGCTCCCGGGCTGCCCGTACTGCGCGAAAGTCGAAACGAAACTCGACGAGCTCGGCCTCGACTACGTCGAACACGAGGTCCCCAGCTCGCACAGCGACCGTGACGCCGTCGAATCGGTCAGCGGACAGACCGGCGTGCCGGTGCTCGTCGACCCCGACCACGACATCGACGGCATGCCCGAAAGCGACGACATCGTCGCCCACCTCGAACAGCACTACGCCGAGTAACTGCCCGCTGGCAGGTGCCACTGACTTTTTGAGCACCGCGCGCGTCAATCGGCACATCCGTGCGCGTGGCTCACCGAGTGCAGTCGATCATCGACGCGTTGGCATCGACACAGGCACGCTTCGCCGTCACCGCGGCGCTCGCCGTCGTCGCGGTCGGTGCCGCGTGGCTGGTCGCCCCCCGCATCATTCGCGGCGTCCACCGCCAGCTCACCGCTCGCGTGCTCACCGACGACCGCATCCCCGGCGACCCCACGGCGTTCTCGATCGACTTCCCGACCGGGATCGTCGTCAGACTGACTCAGGCGGTGCTGCTCGCGGCCGCCGCGCTGCTGGCGCTTCTCGTCTGGGGGTACGTCGACCTCGTCATGCTGGCGGTGGCGAGCCTCGCCGACCTGCTGCCCGTGGCCGTCCGGCTCGCGGTCACGATCGGGATCGCCGGAGCCGCCCTGGTCACTCTCGACGTGGTCGACGCACGCATCACCGCCTACGCCGAGGCCTCCGACACCCTCACCCAACACCAACAGGGCGTCGTATTCCGCGTGTTACAGATCACCGTGCTCGTCGCCGCCGGGATCGCCGCGCTCACGATCTGGGGGGTCGATCCCAGTGGCCTCCTCGTCGGCGCGGGGTTCCTCGGGATCGTCATCGGCACCGCCGCCCGCACCACCATCGGCTCGCTCATCGCCGGGCTCGTGTTGATGGTCGCGCGCCCCTTCGAGATCGGCGACTGGATCGCGCTCGCCGACGCCGAGGGCACCGTCACCGACATCACCGTGGTCAACACCCGCGTCCGCAACCCCAGCGGCGAGGAGGTGGTGATCCCCAACGAGAACGTGTTGAACGCGACGATCACGAACCGCACGAGCCTCGACCGGCTTCGGCTCTCCGTTGCCGTCGGCGTCGACTACGACGCCGACATCGAAACCGCCGAGGACGTCATCGAGGACGCGATCACCGACGTGTCGCGGATCCTCGATACGCCGGCCCCGCAGGTCGTGCCGACGGCGCTCGGTGACTCCGCGATCGTCCTGGAGTGTCGGTTCTGGATCACCCACCCGAGTCCCGCCAAACGCAGCATGGCAACCGCGGCGGTCGTGCGCGCGGTGAAAACAGCCCTCGACGACGCCGACATCGACATCCCGTACCCCCACCGCCAGCTCCTCACCGAGGACGACAGCCTCCAGGCTTAGGCCTCCTGGAGGTCGCCGCGGTCGGCCAGCAGATCCCGGAGGTCCTCGGAGTCGTCGACGTTCGCCAGCTCCTCGCGCTCCACGATCGCGGTGTCGTCGACGGACTCCCGGCCGGCCTCGTCGACGACGTACACCGCCCGCGTGTGCGTGACCTCGCCGACGGAGCTCATGATGCGGGCGCGCTTGACGGCGGCCTCGGTGAACGCCGAGTGCCCGGTCAGCAGCCGGTCGTGGCCCGCGCCCGCCTCCCCGACCGCTTTGAACGGCGCTTGCACCGTCGGATGCACTTCGAACCCCACTCGCGCGAGCACGGACAACACGGGCACGTCCTCGGGGGCCGCCTCCGGATCGTCCGGGGTCGGATCCGTGTCCCGGACGTCTTCGGCGCCGTCCATCACGTCGACCGGTGCCGTGAGCTCACCCCCGAAGAGGTCCTCCAGGCGCATCGCCACCTCGATGCTCGCGTTCATTCCGTCCTCGTATTTCGAGACCGTGCGCCGTGACACGCCGAGCTCGCTGGCGAGCTGGCCGAGGCTCAACCGTTCGTCCTCGCGGCGGTCCGCGAGCACGTCGCCGTCGATGTTCACGTACAGCCCGCCGGGTGCCGCGTACACGAGCGGCGGGATCCCGTCGACGAACAGTTCCATCGCCGTATCGGGGTTGAACACGGGGACGCCGTGGCGGAAGTACACCACCCCCGGATCGAGGTCTTCGTCGCGCGTTCGCAGTCCCACGACCAGTGGCGTCGCGTGGAGATACGTTCCCAGCCGCCGCATCTCGGCGCCCGTCTCAGCGTCGAAGGCGTCGATGTTCACGAGGACCTTCATCAACACCACGTCGCTGCCGCGCCGCGCGGCGACGTCGAAGCTCTTGGGCCGCGTCGCACACCGGTCGCTCACCGAAAAGCCCGCGTCTGCGAGCATCGCGGTGACGTTCTCGATGAGAGCCGACCGTGACATACCACGGTGATAGGTCTTTGCCACCATATATGCGTTGTGACGGTGCCAGCGCCGCTGGCCCTGTTTCTACTCCGCGCTCGGTTCGGCCGCCGTGACCGCAACGTCGAAGACGGCCACCCGCGTAGGGCGCGCCATGACCGTCGTGGCGCTGGACGACACGGACTCCCGGACCGCGGGGATGTGTACGACGTACGCCGCCCACCTCGTCGCCGAGGAACTCCGGGCCGCCGGCTGCACCGTCCACCGCGTGCTCCTCGTGCGCCTGAACCCCGCGGTCGCGTACAAGACCCGCGGGAACGCCGCCCTCGCCGTGCACGCCGACGTGGACCCGCAGGTCGGCTTCGACACCGCGCGACGGATCGTCGACGCGCACGCCGAGACCGACGACGACCGCACCAACCCCGGGGTCGTCGTCGCTCACGACGCCGACGCGCCGGCTCCGGTCGCCGCGTTCGCCCACCGCGCGCTCCGCGCCGACATCGACCCCGCCGACGCCGCGGCGCTGGCGGCCGCCCACGGCTACCGAACCGCCGGCTGGGGGACCGGCCGCGGCGTCGTGGGCGCGCTGGCCGCCGTCGGCGCGTGGACGGCGTTCTCCGACTGGACCTACGAGTGCATCCAGTATCGCCCCCGCGACCGCTGGGGAACCACCCGGCGTGTCGACGCCGACAGCGTGTTCGCTGCCGCCGACGACGCCTACCCCGCCGCCTGGGACACCGTCGACCACGTCGAGGACGACCTCGTCTGCGTGCCACACACGCCGGGGCCGATCCTCTACGGCATCCGGGGCGACGACGCCGACGCGGTCCAGGCCGTCGCCGCCGACATCGACAGCGAGCCGCCCCACGCGCGCGAGCTGTTCGTCACCAACCAGGGCACCGACGCCCACCTCGCCGACGCACCGCTTGCGGACGCCCGCGACGGCCGCGGCTACCGCGTCGAGGGCGTCGTTGCCGACCACCCCGAAACCCGGGAGGGCGGCCACGTGTTCGTGCCGATCACCGACGGCGAGGCGACGCTGGCCTGTGTGGCGTTCGAACCCACCAAGCGGTTCCGCGACCACGTCCGCAACCTCCGCCCCGGCGACCGCATCACCGCCTGCGGGGAGGTCGCCGACGGCACGCTCAAACTGGAGAAGTTCGCCGTGCGCGGCCTCACACGCACCACGCCGACGACCCCGGTGTGTCCGGACTGCGGGACGACCATGGAGAGCGCGGGCGCAACCCAAGGCTACCGGTGCCGGGACTGCTCGACGACCGCCCCCGGGACCGCCCACCGGCTCATCGAGCGCGCGCTTGACCCCGGCTGGTACGAGGTGCCGCCGTGCGCGCGCCGCCACATCGCACAGCCACTGGTCCGCGGTGACTGGGACGCGGCGGTTCATCCGGAGCGATAGATAAGTGTTTTACGGCGATTTTCGTGCAGCCGTAGCCCACCCCCACATTTTACCGTCTCGTTGTCGAAACTCCGCGTATGTCACCGGGCAGTCGCACTCACCGTGACGACGACGCCGTAACGCCGGACGAACAGCCGACGAGCGCTGCGTCCGGCCGAGTGCTCGCTCGGGTTGAAACGGCCACCGACGGCCACGAGGAGTGCACGCTGTTCCCCGCGGACGCCGACCCGGACACGCTCGTCACGACGTGGATCACCGCCGCCGACGACGCGTTCACCGCCCTCTCGGAGTGGCGTTAGGGCTTCTTCAGGCCGCTGCCGGTCAACGCAACGACCACGTCATCGCTGTCACCGACCACGCCGCGGGCTCGGTACGCCGCAAGCCCCGCGACAGCCACCGCACTCGTCGGCTCGACGTACAGCCCGGCCTCGTGCAGCGACGCCAGCGCGTCCGTGGTCGCTGACTCGTCACACGCCACCACGTCGCCGTCGGTCGCCGCCACCGCAGCCGCCACCTGATCCAGGCGGGCCGGCGACCGGATCTGAATCCCGTCGGCCGCCTCGTTGACCGCGTCTTCGTCCGATGCCGACCCGTTGACCGCCGCGGCGACCGGCTCCACGCCCGCCGCCTGCACGCCCAGCAGTCGTGGCATCGATTCGATCCAGCCGCCCGCGGCGAGCGCCCGAAACCCCCGGTACGCGCCCAACAGCAGCGTGCCGTGGCCGACGGGCACCACCACCGCGTCCGGCGCACGCCACCCCCGCTGGGCGGCGATCTCGTAGGCGACCGTCGCCGTCCCGGCGTAGAACGACGGCGACCACGCGTGGCTGGCGTACCACGCGTCGCTCCCGACGGCCTCGCTGACGCACGCCTCGGTCACCGCACGCCGTCCGCCCGCCACCGGCACGGTCGTCGCGCCGGCGGCCTCCATCGCGTCCAGCTTCGCCGCCGGGGCGTCCGCTGGCACGTAGATCTCCGCGTCGATGCCCGCCCGCGCGGCGTACTGCGCGACCGCCGCCCCGGCGTTCCCCGACGAGTCCTCGACGACGCGATCCACACCCAGCGCCGCCGCCCGCGTCATCAGCACCGCCGCGCCGCGGTCCTTGTAGCTGCCCGACGGACACACGTAATCGAGTTTGAACTCGGCGTCCCACTCGGACGCCGACACCAACGGCGTCCACCCTTCCCCCAGCGACACGGCATCGTCGGCGGCCACCGGCAGGAACTCCGAGAACGCCCACAGCCCCGCCGTCGGATCGACCGCCGTCGGGTCCCCGGTCGCCCGTGGGCGCTCGGCGAAATCAACGGCGTGCTCACACGCCCGGCAGCGCCACGGCTCCTCGGGACCCGTCTCGTACGTCGCGCCACACGACCGGCACACAAGCATACGGTGTTCATCGCCGCCCCGCCACGTCAGCCCAGCGGTGTCGCGCTAGTACGTGTCCACCCGCGCCCCCACCGAACACACGTACTCGCCGGTCGCCACCTGGGGTTTGCGGCGGGACCGCCAGAAGATCCCGTTGCGGTCGGCGGTCACCGTCGCTTTCAGCATCCCGAACGGATCGGTCACGTCGAACAGCGCGTCCCCGGCGTCGACGCGATCCCCGAGCTCCACGGCGTAGTCCACGAGCCCGCCGGCCGGCGACCCATACCGGTCGAACTCGCGCGCGCGCACCTGCTCGGTCGTGTCCACGTCCCCATCCAGGAAGCCGTAATGCCGCAACACGTTGAACACGCCGGTGACGCCGTACTCGATGGAGTCGGCGTCCCACCCGACACACCCGCCGAGTTCGGGGTCGATGGTGGGCACGCCCGTGTTCGGTCCGGCGCGCGCGAGCTGCCCGTCGGGCCCCTTCTGATCGAGCACGTGGCCGGTGCCAAACACCTTCGCGAGCTCCAGGCACTGCGAGTGCAGGCGGTGGTGGCGGCCACACCGCACGCGCACCTCGTTGATCATCCGGGAGGTCGACCCCTGGTGGAGGTCGACGACGAGATCGGCGCTCTCGGCGGCCGTGAACGTCGCATGCGCGATGCGCTCGCTCGACGATCCATCGGCCGTCCCGGGGTACGCGCGGTTCAGCTTGGTGTCGTCGATGGGGTTGCGGTGTTCGGCCACCCGGAACGCGGGCAGGTTCGCGATGCCCACGATCAGGATCTCCCCCGCGATCTCCGCGGGGTCGAGTTGCGGGACGACGCGTCGCACCACACCCACGCCGTTGAGTTCGTCGCCGTCGCTTGCGGCCTGCATGTACAGCGTCTTGCCGTCCCGCGCGCCGTTCACGACCGCGACCGGCAACCCAAGCGTGGTGCCGTCGCGCGTCTCGCCGACCGTGAGGCGGCCACTGTCGAACTCCCCGGGTGCGGCCGACGCGGTGCCAAGGCTGGTCATTGTGTGTCGGTTCCACCGGCCGTCCCTTCAGCGATTCGGTCGCCGAACCAACGGGGCTAAAGCCCGGCCGCCACAACACCCGCCTATGCCAGAACGGCCCGGCGTACAGAACCTCCTGGACGCGCTGAACGTGGCCACGCAGGTCAAACGCGGCGCCGTCGTCGGCGCGCTCGTCGCGATCGGAACCTACTGGCTGTTCGTGGTGTCAGCCGGCGGCTCCGCCTACCCCACCCCGTATCTGGCCGGCATGGGGCTCGTGTTGGCGTTCACGGTCGCGATGTTCGCAACCGCCGTGTTCACGCTGGGCGCTGCCTACCGCGTCTCGAAGACGGTCGACATCCCGGACTCCGATTAAGCGCCGGCCAGCTCCCGCAGCTTCTGTGCGCCGCTGCGCGTCCCCTTCGCGAGCAACACGTCACCCGCCCGGACAGTGGTCTCCGGCCCCGGCTCGATCACCCACGCGTCCTCGGGGCTGCGGTGTCCGTCCCGGCTGCCCGCCGCCGCCACGTCACCGGTGTCCGGTGTGGCACCCCGTCGAACCGCGATGATTCGCATTCCGGTCCTGGTTTTCACGCGCTGGTCGCCGAGTGTCGTCCCCGGAAGCTCGCCGCCCGCGCCCACTGGCACCCGCACCACCACCTCGTCGGAGGCCTCGACGGCCTCCTGGACGACGATGTGGGTGTCAAGCCCACGGAGCACCCCCTCGCTGATCTCGACGGCGGCGTCGCTGATGACCTCCGTCGCCGTGGCGATCTGCATCAGCCCGCGCAGCGACACGGGATCGGCGATGTCCGTGGCGGCGCGCAGCGTCCACGCCTCGAACCGGGATTTCAGGGCGTCCACTTCCGCCTCCAACTCGACGACCTCCTCGGCCAGCCCGTCGTCGTCGAACAGCACCGCGCCGTACGCCAGATCGACGGCGAGCTCGCTCATGTTCTTCATCAACGCCACCGACGTGACCGCGCGCCCGAGGTCCGCGACCGCCGGCTCGCTGGGCGCCGGCGGGTCGTACGCCGTCCCCGTCACCGTCTCGTAGACGCCCTCGACGCCGGTCGTGGGACCCCGGAGCAGGAGCACGTCCGCGGGCCGCAGCGTCGTCTCGGGCCCCGGGTTCGGCAGCCAGTCGCCCGCGTCGCCGTCGCCGCGGCGGACGGCGATCACCCGCACGCCGGTGTTCGTCTCCAGGTCCACGTCGCCAAGCGTCCGGTCGGCGTACCGCGAGTCGGCCACCAACCGCCCCCGGACCAGTGACTCCGCGGCGTCGGGCAGCGCGCCCTGCATCGCGTCGGGCAGCCCCACGTCCTCGCGAACGACTTTCGCGATGTCGCCCGCGGCGTCGCTCATCTTCTCGGTCGCCGCCACCACCCCCAAGACGGGGGCAAGCGACTCGGCGTCAGCGGGGCTGCGTGCCGCCAACAGTAGCGTCATTCGCGCGCGCAACTGGAGCACGTCCATGCGCTTCTCCAGGCGGAGCACCTCGTCGGCGACGTTGTTGCTGCCGTGCAACACCGCCGAAAACGACAGGTCGACGAGCAACTCGGCGGTGTCTTTCAGCTCCACGAGGAGGTCTTTCGCGCTCGCCGGCTCGTACTCGACGCGGCCACCCATACGCCCGGCTTCGCCCCCGGTTGCGTTAAACGTTGGCGTACTCGGCCCCGAGCGATTATTTCACACAAAAAACCGATACCCATTAGGACCGGCGTGGGTGAGCCTATAGCATGTCCGACGAACTCAAGAAGGGGCTCGAAGACGTGCTCGTGGCCGAATCCGACCTGAGCTTCATCGACGGCGACGCCGGCAAGCTCGTGTACTGCGGATACGCCATCGAGGACCTCGCGCGCACCGCCAGCTACGAGGAAGTGTTGTACCTGCTTTGGCACGGCGACCTCCCGACGCGATCCGAACTCGACGCCTTCCGGGCGGACATGGCGAGCCACCGCGAGATCGACGACGACGTCCTCGCGCTCGTCGAGAACCTCGCGGCCGCCGACGCCGACCCGATGGCCGCGCTCCGAACCGCCGCCTCGGCGCTGTCCGCGCACGACGACACCGCCGGCAGCTCGGATCCCGACGACGCCCGCGAGTCAGGGAAACGCATCACCGCGAAACTCCCCACCATCGTCGCGGCGTTCACGCGCCTCCGGAACGGCGACGACGTGGTCGCGCCCCGCGACGACCTCGGCCACGCCGCGAACTTCCTGTACATGCTGAACGGCGAGGCGCCCGACGACGTGCTCGCGGACGTCTTCGACCAGGCGCTGGTGTTGCACGCCGACCACGGCCTGAACGCGTCCACGTTCTCCGGGATGGTCACGGCAAGCACGCTGGCGGACGTCCACGCCGCGGTCACGTCCGCGATCGGCACGCTCTCGGGCAGCCTCCACGGCGGCGCGAACGCCAACGTCATGCGGATGCTCAAGGAGGTCGACGACAGCGACAAGGACCCGCTGTCCTGGGTCCAGGACGCCCTGGCGAACGGCGAGCGCGTGATGGGGTTCGGCCACCGCGTCTACAACGTCAAAGACCCCCGGGCGCGCATCCTCAGCGAGCGCAGCGAGGAGCTCGGTGCGGCCGCCGGCGACACCAAATGGTACGAGATGAGCGTCGCCATCGAGGACTACATGGCTGATGAGAAGGGCCTCGCGCCGAACGTTGATTTCTACTCGGCGTCGACGTACTACCAGATGGGGATCCCGGTCGACATCTACACGCCGATCTTCGCCATGTCCCGCGTCGGCGGCTGGGTCGGCCACGTCCTCGAACAGTACGACGACAATCGCCTCATCCGACCGCGCGCGCGATACGTGGGTGCCGAGGACCGCGACAGCACGCCCCTCGACGAGCGGTAACTGTCACTGTTCGCTCGGCTGCTCCGCTCGGAGCCACCCCGGCTGCACACTCAGCACGGAGCCAGCGGGTCGCCGTCGACACGCTCGACGGTCGCCGGCGTCACGAGGTAGTGGGCGTGTGAGCCACCGTCCGTGTGTGTCTTATGCGACCTGTTCGACGCTGGTTCGGTCCACGATTCCGTGCTCCAGTACGGATGAACCACCGCAACGCGAACGCCGTCCGCTGTCCGGTTGGTGACCGTCGCGTTCTTTCGAACCGCCGTCGCACTGGTTCCCCAGCTGTCGAGGCACCTCGCGCCGGCCAGTTCGGACCGAAGATACTCCGCTTCGGCAGCGAGCGCCCGTTCTTTGGCCGTTGAATCCGTCAGTGACGTTCCGTTCGGTGCTGTGTCCGACTGTCTGTGCGTCGAACAGCCGGTGAGTCCTGCGGCGACGGCGAGCGCCACACTCGAAAGCAAGCGCCGCCGGGTCCGGGCCCTGGACATGGCTGCGTGTGCTCCCCGATCGGGTAAATGCTTTCTCGGTGTCCTGTGCTGCGTAGACCGATCCCTCACGGCACGATCGACCACCTGATTCGCAGTCGCGACTGCGGAACTGGCACACGCGTGCCCCGTCTAACCAAGCCCCCACTCGCAGTTTCACTTTCACTCCGCTTCGATCGGTTTTATATTGATGCGCGTCCTACCGATAGCTGTCACACGCTCCGTTCTCGCGTTCTTCGCCGCTCACCACCAACGGTTAAACCCGGACCACGCATACCAGCGAGTATGCTCTCGCTGTCCGACATTCGGGACGCCCGCGAGCGCGTCTCCGAAACCGCCCGCCACACACCGCTTGAGTACTCGCATACGTTCTCCGATCTCACCGGCGCGGACGTCCGCCCGAAGCTGGAGTGTTTCCAGCGCACCGGCTCGTTCAAGATCCGCGGCGCGACCAACCGCATCCGCACGCTCTCCGCCGACCAGCAGGACGCCGGCGTGGTCACCGCGTCGGCCGGCAACCACGCCCAGGGCGTCGCGCTCGCGGCCTCCCGGTCGGGCGTCGACTCGAAGGTGGTGATGCCGGAGTCCGCGCCCATCTCGAAGATCAAGGCCACCAAGAGCTACGGCGCCGAAGTCGTCCTCCACGGCGCCGACTACGACGACGCACAGGCCCACGCCCACGAACTCGAAGCCGCCGAAGGCCGCACGTACGTCCACGCCTTCGACGACGAGTACATCATGGCCGGCCAGGGCACCCTGGGCCTCGAAATCGCCGCGGACT
Organism: Halobacterium sp. GSL-19; assembly: GCF_016917855.1. Taxonomy (NCBI): domain Archaea; kingdom Methanobacteriati; phylum Methanobacteriota; class Halobacteria; order Halobacteriales; family Halobacteriaceae; genus Halobacterium; species Halobacterium sp. GSL-19. The sequence continues at coordinate 1,501,025 of NZ_CP070377.1, read as the reverse complement.
GTCCGACGGTTGACACCGTCGTTGTCCCCATCGGTGGCGGTGGCCTCATCTCCGGCGTCGCCACCGCGCTCAAGGGCGAACTCGACGACGTGCGCGTCATCGGCGTGCAGGCCGAGGGGGCCTCGACGGTCGCGCGGTCCCTCGACAAGGGCCAGCCACAGGCCGTCGATCACGTCGACACCATCGCCGACGGTATCGCCGTCCGACAGGTCGGGGCGCAGACGTTCCCCGTCATCCAGGAGCACGTCGACGAGGTCGTCACCGTCTCCGACGACGAGATCGCCACCGCGCTCGTGTTGCTGCTGGAGCGCGGGAAAACCCTCGTTGAGGGTGCCGGCGCCACCGCGCTCGCGGCCGTCCTGGAGGACAAATTCGAGTACGCGGACGGCGAAACCATCGTGCCCGCGCTCTGTGGGGGCAACATCGACCTCAACCTCCTCACCACGGTGATCGTTCGCGGGCTCGTCGACCAGGGCCGCTACGTCAAGATCCGCACCGTGCTCAAGGACAGCCCGGGCAGCCTCAACGACCTGCTGGCGACCGCCGCCGAGGAGCGCGCGAACATCTACGCCATCCAGCACGACCGCACCAACCGCGACATCGCGATGAACGCCACCGAGGTCGAACTCGACCTCGAAACGCGAGGCCCCGAACACGTCGACCGGCTGCTCACCCGGATCCAGGACGAGGGCTTCGACGTCACGGTGCTCAACGGCCCCCAGATCGTCAGCGAGTGACGCGGCCCGGACCTCGTAGGTTTAAGACGTGGGGGTGCCACGTCACGAGCATGAAGCGCCCGATTGAAACCGCTGATGCGCCCGCCGCGGTCGGCGCGTACAGTCAGGCAGCCACCGACGGTGACGTCGTGTTCACCGCCGGTCAGATCCCGATGACGCCCGACGGCGAGCTCATCGCCGACGAGCCCATCGACGTCCAGACCCGCCAGAGCCTCGAAAACGTCAAAGCCATCCTCGAAGCGGAGGGGCTGAACATGCAGGACGTGCTCAAGGTGTCCGTGTTCATGGACGACATGGACGACTTCGACGCCATGAACGCCGCGTACAAGGAGTACTTCCAGGACAACCCGCCCGCGCGCTCCGCCGTCGAAGTCGCCGCCCTCCCGAAGGGCGTCGGCGTCGAGATCGAAGCCATCGCCGCACAGCGCGACTGAGGCATGGTCGCCGCCCGCACGACCGACACCCTGCTGTGGGGTTGCATCGCCGCGCTCGCGTTCCTCGTGCTCGCGCAGGCGTACGTGCTGGCGACCGGCGCTGCCGTTCCGTTGGCCCCGCTGTTCGGGGTTGCACTCGTCGTGTTCGCCGTCGGCGCCGCCACCGGCCGCGCTGCGCGGGTCCGAGTCGGCGACTGACCCGAACAGAAGGGTTTAAACGCACGACCCCGGTACGGAGGACTGGGCCGGGATGGCCGAATGGCAAAGCGCACGCCTGGAAAGCGTGTCCCCTTACGGGGTTCAGGGTTCAAATCCCTGTCCCGGCGTTTCTCGCGATAGTTTCGAGCGCCCAGCGGCGGCGTCGTCGCCCCGCCTCAGTCCGTGGCGCGCATCGGCGGCCGGGTTCGGTAGGTGAGCGCGCGCCACAGCCACTCCAGGGGGCCATACTGGAAGTACCGCACCCAGAGCACCGACAGCGCGATCTGTCCCACCCACACGGCGGCCACGATACCCAGCGCCGCCACCCGGGAGACCCGGCCGAACAGCCCGAGGCCGTGCCCGTAGAAGATCGCCGTGGCGACGACGGTCTGGAGGATGTAGTTGCTGAACGCGGTGCGGCCGACGGCGGCCAGCCCGCGCGTGACGACGCCCGTTGGCCAGCGCTTGGCGACCAGCATCACGGCTCCGAGGTAGGCGCCGGCCAGGGGAACGCTGCCCCAGTAGTTGAACTGCCCCCAGAGCAGCCCGGCGGACGCGGCCCAGTCGGCGGCCGTGATATACCAGACGCCGGCGGCGGTCACGGCCAGCCCGACGGTGCCGCCGACGGCGACCAGCCGCCGGTAGAACGCCCGGGATCTGTCGTTGGTGGTGACGCCGGTGTGGAACAGCGCCATCCCGTACAGCATCAGGCCCGCGGTCCGCCAGCCGGTGTTGGCGATGTAGCCGGTGGTCTGGCGGCCGAGCGCGGAGTCGACGCGGTGGGCGAGTTGGGCGCTCCAGCCCCCGCGGTAGGCCTCGATCTGCGCCTGCAGCGCGCCATCGGCGGGCTGCCAGCTGCTCGCGAAGACACCGGGATCGGCGACCAGCGCCGACAACAGGGTCAACAGCGTGGGCACGGCGAGCAGCGCGGTGCCGGCGAGCAGGAGGTCCCGTGTCTCCCAGTTGCGGGCGGCAACGACGAACAGCGCGGTGACGCCGTACGCCACCAGGATGTCGCCGTACCAGAGCACGTAGGCGTGTACGAGGCCGAACGCGATCAGCCACAGCGACCGCCGGACGTGCAGCGTGACCGCCGGGTCGCCGTCGCGCTCGCGGTTGCGAACGAACATCGCCACCCCGGTGCCGAACAGCAGCGTGAACACGGTGATGAACTTCTGTTTCACGAGGAGGTGGCCGGCCAGCCACGCCCAGTAGTTCATGCCGGTGAAGTCGCCGTACGCAGTGGGGTTCAACAGCACGACTTCGGGCATGGAGAACGCGCGGACGTTGATGACGAGGATGCCCAGCAACGCCACGCCACGGAGCGCGTCCAGCCCGATGATGCGGTCCGTGGGTGCCGTCGGGGAGCCTTTGGTGGTCATGTGTGTGGCGTGTCCGCGACGCGGCGGATGCGTTGTCACCGTCGTGGCGGCTGCTAAAAGTTGTTGGTGCCGTGGCGTCAGTCGGAACTTAAACCCAGGCCTATGTCCGGCTCGTCGTGTGTCTGTACGGCACAGTGGCTCGTGTATACTGTGGTGTGGGCTGCCGTCCGGGCGTGTCGCGGCCGTTTCGCTGCCCTCCGATCCGAGACGATTTAGAAGGATTTATATAGAATGGCAATCAATCTATCTACTGAACATGGCTCAGCAACAGCGAATGCAGGGACAGCCGATGATCATCATGGGCGACGACGCACAGCGCGTGAAAGACCGCGACGCCCAGGAACACAACATCTCGGCCGCCCGCGCGGTCGCCGACGCAGTACGCTCGACGCTCGGCCCGAAGGGCATGGACAAGATGCTCGTCTCCTCGATGGGCGACGTCACCGTCACCAACGACGGCGTCACCATCCTCCAGGAGATGGACATCGACAACCCGACCGCCGAGATGATCGTGGAAGTCGCCGAAACCCAGGAAGACGAAGCCGGCGACGGCACCACGACCGCGGTCGCCATTGCGGGCGAACTCCTCAAGAACGCCGAGGACCTCCTCGAGCGGGACATCCACCCGACAGCCATCATCAAGGGCTACAACCTCGCCGCCGAACAGGCCCGCGAGGAAGTCGACAACGTCGCCGTTGATGTCGACCCCGACGACAAGGACCTCATCCGCAGCGTCGCCGAGACCTCGATGACCGGCAAGGGCGCGGAACTCGACAAGGAGCTCCTTTCGAGCATCATCTACGACGCGGTCAACCAGGTCGCCGTCGAAACCAACGACGGCGGGATCGTCGTCGACGCCGCCAACATCAACATCGAGACCCAGACCGGCCACGGCGTCAACGAGTCCCAGCTGCTCCGCGGTGCCGCCATCAGCAAGGACCCCGTCCACGACCAGATGCCCGCCGCAGTCGAGGACGCCGACGTCCTCCTGCTGAACGAGGCCATCGAAGTCGAGGAAGCCGAAGCCGACACCTCGGTCAACATCGAGAGCCCCGACCAGCTCCAGTCGTTCCTCGACCAGGAGGAAAAGCAGCTCAAGGAGAAGGTCCAGCAGATCGCCGACACCGGCGCGAACGTCGTCTTCTGCCAGAAGGGCATCGACGACATGGCCCAACACTACCTCGCCAAGGAGGGCATCCTCGCGGTCCGCCGCACGAAGAAATCCGACATCGAGTTCCTCACGAACGTCCTCGACGCGTCGGTCGTCACGGACCTCGACGCCGCCTCCGAGGCTGACGTGGTCGCGGGCTCGGTCACGCGCGACAGCGACGACGAACTGTTCTACGTCGAGGGCGAGAGCGAGCAGGCCCACGGCGTCACGCTCCTGCTGCGTGGCTCGACCGACCACGTCGTCGACGAGCTCGAACGCGGCGTCTCCGACGCGCTCGACGTGTCCGCCCAGACGCTCTCGGACGGCCGCGTCCTCCCCGGTGGCGGCGCCACCGAGGTCGAAGTCGCCAGCCGCCTGCGTGACTTCGCGGACTCCGTCTCCGGGCGCGAACAGCTCGCCGTCGAGGCGTTCGCCGACTCCCTGGAGCTCGTGCCCCGCGTCCTCGCGGAGAACGCCGGCCTGGACTCCATCGACACGCTCGTCGACCTCCGGTCGGCCCACGAGAACGACGACGACGAACACATCGGGCTGAACGTCCTCTCCGGCGACCTCGAAGACACCTTCGAGGCCGGCGTCGTCGAACCCGCACACGCCAAAGAGCAGGCCGTGACCTCTGCCAGTGAGGCCGCGAACCTCGTGCTCAAGATCGACGACATCATCTCGGCCGGCGATCTCTCGACGGACAAGGGCGACGACGACGGCGGTGCCGGCGGCATGGGCGGCGGTATGGGCGGTGGCATGGGCGGCATGATGTAAGCCCGGCCGTCACCACACCCCGCATGCACCGCTCGCTGACCGACGCCGACGTTCTTTGCGCGCGATCTCCACCGCGCCAGCGGTGCCGCCGGCGACCACGGCTGTGCCCGGTCGCGTTCCCGGAGTGGTGGTTACGCGTCGCCGTCGAGGTCGAGTTCGAACTGTTCGTTTTCGGCGGCCGCGTTGAGCACGACACTGGTGCTGCTTTCGTTGATGTCGGCGTCCGCCAGCAACTCCTTGATGAGCGTGTTCATGTCGTCGGTGTCGGTGAACTTCCCGATGGCGAGGACGTCGTAGTCCCCGGTGATCTCGTAGACGGACACCATCTGCTTGTGGCCCCGCAGCGTCCCAGTGATTTCAGGGAGCGCGGTGCCGTCGACTTTCAACTGGAGGATGGCCGTCACGTCGTATCCGAGGCGTTCGTAGTCGACGACCGGCGTGTAGCCGTTGACAGCGCCCTCGTCTTCGAGGGTTTGGAGGTGATTCGAGACCGTGGTGACCGACACGTCGAGGTCGTCGGCGAGGCTCCGGAGGCTCGCGCGGCCGTCTCCGAGTAGCTCGTTGACCAGTTTCACGTCGAGGTTCTCGTAGGTCATGCGTCCGGCTACCGTCTCCACCGTATAGAAGTTTACGAACGTCCAATTCTGTCTCGCATCGCAATCACTTACACCGAGCGATACTCATTTATCCATGGAGGGAACAACACGTACCGTACATCGAAATGACGAACGGAGATTCTTCATCGAGCGCGCTCACCGACAACGAGCGGGCCGTACTGGACGACATCGAGGCGCAGGGCATTGACTTCCTCCGCCTCCAGTTCACCGACATCCTCGGCACAGTCAAAAACGTCTCCATTCCGGCCCACCAGGCCGAAAAGGCGTTCACCGAGGGGATCTACTTCGACGGCTCCTCGATCGAGGGGTTCGTGCGCATCCAGGAGTCGGACATGCGACTCGACCCCGACCCCGAGACGTTCGCCGTGCTCCCGTGGCGGTCGAACGGCGACGGCGGCAGCGCCCGCCTCATCTGTGACGTCGTTGACCGCGAGGGCAACGCCTTCGCCGGCGGTCCCCGGCAGGTCCTGAAGAACGTGCTCGCGCGCGCCGACGACATGGGGTACTCCGTCAGCATCGGCCCCGAGCCGGAGTTCTTCCTCTTCGAGAAGGACGACGACGGGAACGCGACCACGACCGCCCACGACCAGGGCGGCTACTTCGACCTCGCACCGAAGGACCTCGCGTCGGACATCCGCCGCGAGATCATCTTCACGCTCGAAGCGATGGGCTTCGAGATCGAAGCCAGCCACCACGAGGTCGCGCGCGGCCAACACGAGATCAACTTCAAGTACGACGACGCGCTCACCACCGCCGACAACATCGCGACGTTCCGCGCGGTCGTGCGCGCCGTCGCCGAACAACACGACGTGCACGCCACGTTCATGCCCAAGCCCATCGGCGAGATCAACGGCTCGGGCATGCACAGCCACATCTCGCTGTTCGACGAGGACGGCGAGAACGTCTTCGCCGACAACGACGACGAGTTCAACCTCTCGGAGACGGCCTACCACTTCATGGGCGGCGTGCTCGAACACGCCCCCGCGTTCACCGCCGTCACCAACCCCACGGTGAACTCCTACAAGCGCCTCGTCCCGGGCTACGAAGCGCCCGTCTACATCGCGTGGAGCGGCGTGAACCGGTCGGCGCTCATCCGCGTGCCCGACGCCGCTGGCGTCTCCGCGCGCTTCGAGATCCGGTCGCCGGACCCCTCGTGTAACCCCTACCTCGCGCTCGCCGCCGTCATCGCCGCCGGCCTCGACGGCATCGACACCGACGCCGATCCCGGCGACGCCGTCCGCGAGGACATCTACGAGTTCGACGAGGACAAACGCGACGCCTACGGCATCGACACGCTCCCGGGCCACCTCGGCGACGCGGTGACGGCCCTGGAATCCGACCCCGTGATGCAGGACGCGCTCGGCGAGCACGTCTGCGAGAAGTTCGCGGAGGCCAAACGCCACGAGTACGCCGAGTACAAGGCGTCCGTTTCGGAGTGGGAGACCGACCGCTACCTCGAGAAGTTCTGAGCCGCGGGTAGCCCGACGAACACCGCGCCGGCGGCAGCGTGCGCGCCGAACACCGGTATCGCCCCGGCACCCACGCCGACCGACGCCGCGGCCACACCCCCGGCGACGACCACCGCGCCCGCGCCAGCCATCGGGCGGGTCCCGCGTCCGACTGCGCCACGCGCGGCTACGATCCACCACCCCACCAGCCCGCCGGCCGCCCCGCCGAGCGCCGCCACGGCGTCGGTCGTCGGCCCGGCCACGGCGACCGCCCCCGCAGCCAGCATCACAGCCAGTCCGAACCCGTAGCTGACGCGCTGCCGCGTCACCGCCAGCACTCCGCCCACCACTGCGACGCCCACGCCCGCCCCAGCCACGACGTCCACGAGGTAATGGACGCCCAGCGCGAGCCGCGTGGCCGACACGACCACCACCATCGCCGCGCCGGCCGCGTACCGCTGTCGCCGCCCGCCGACATCGAGCAGCGCCGCCAGCCCGCCGTACAGCACGGCCGACCCGATGGCGTGCCCGCTCGGAAAGCCGGTTCCGTGGGCCGTCACGTGGGCCACCGACGCGGGCGGCCGCGGCGCGGCGAACACGCCTTTCAGGAGCACGATGGCCGCCAGTCCGACGCCCACCATGGCCAGCAACCGCGCCCCGTCACGCCGCCCGAGCACGCCAGCGCGCGCGCCGAGCACGGCGGCCACTGGCGGTGCGCCTGCGACGACGTACCCACTACCGAGCGTTGTCAGCACCACGACCGCCCCGACCAGCGGGTCCGGCACGCTCCCCGCGATCGCGTCGGTGACGCCGACGCCCCGCCCCGTCACGGCCCCCGCCAGGACCGCACGCGGTCGACCAGCCGGCCCGGCGCGCCCAGCGCGCTCGCACCCACGCCGACCACGACCATCAGCGCGTACAGCCCCAGCGTTGAGAGCCACACCACGATCATCGCCAGGATCGCCCACCCCCCGGAGAGGGACGCGAACGCCCCCAGCGTCATCACGGTGCCGTACAACAACACCAGGTACGGCCCCCATCCCCGTGCTTTTCCGCGGCGCTGGCGGGCGCGCACGTACTGTTTCAGCTCGGCTTCAAGATCCGCTCGGCTGACGGTCTTGGCATCGAGGTCCTCGCGGAGCGCCTCGACCTCGGCTCCGAGGGCCGCTACGTCCGGCGCTTCCGAGGGCGGTGCTCGCGTCTCCTCGTCGCTCTCGTTGTCAGTTCGTCCCGACGGCACGGCGTTGAGTACCGCCCCAACTGTCATAACGATGCCGCCACGCTACAGGACCGCCGCCTCGACCTCCGCGAGCCCGCCGTCGGTCTTGAACGTCGTGCCGCCGAAATGCGTCCGAGACGCCCGCAAGCCCGCGTCCCGCAACTGATCGAGGAACTCCGCCATCCCCACTGCGGGTTCGCCCCACTGGCTGTACAGCCGGTGTTGGTCGTAGTGGGTCGGCTCGTGGAGCTCGCCCTCGATGGTCTGCAGCAGGTGGAACGCCTGCGAGGCCTCCCCCATCTCCCGGGTCAACTGCTCGCGCACGCTCGCCGCGAACGCCTCCTCGTGGGCCGGCCCGAGCCACAGCGGCCCGGCGGTCAACACCTGGTGGCCGCCACACCGTGGACACTCCGCCCGCGGGGCGGCCACGAGGCCGTACTCGTGGTCGCGGGACAGACACTGCTGGCAGTGATACACGTGCCCGACCTGCTCGACCGCCGCGTTCGCGTCGGTCGCCCGGTGATCCAGTTCGAGGTACGTCCGCACGTAGTGGTCGCTGACGTGGCTCAGGATCGGCGTCACGCCGACGTCATACCGGGCCGCCGTCCGCGCCAACGCCCCCAGCAGGATCCGCAGCCCCATCTCCGCGTGGTAGTTCGTGTTCCGGGGGGTCGCCGAATACTTCCGCACGCCGGACTCGAAATGCGCGCCACACAGCGGCGCGGTGTCCGTCGCGGTCACACACACGAGGTTGCGCGCGTTCGCGAACGCCGCGTCCGCGAACGGCATCGGCGACCCGAACGGGTCGATGTCAACCACGTCGAGCACGCGGTCGTGGTCGTGCAGCAGGCTGTTGGCGTCCCGCGCGACGACCTCGCCGTCCAGGCCGTTGCGCGCCAGGTTCGATGTCGCCAACTCGACGGCGTCGGCGTCGACGTCCGCCATCGTCACGTCCCAGCCCGCGTCCGCCGCCCGCACGCCGCGGATGCCGCTGGCGGTCATCGCGTCCAAATACGACGCCGCCCGCGGCTCACGTTCCCGGAACGCCGCCAGCGTCGCCACGGTCAGATCCCGGTTCAACTCCTGGGTCGCGTTGAAGAACACGTCGTCGGCGGCACCCTCACCGCCGCCCGACGCGGTCGGCACCGAAACCGTCACACCCCCCTCAGATACGTCCATACGCTCCGTCGGCGGCCACACGGCAAAAACGACCCGGACTCGCCACCCGCGCAACCGAACTGCTAAACCGCCCGCCCCCTAAGCACAGCACGTGCCCGACGACGGAGGCCCCAACAGCACCGGCTGGCAGGAGACCCTCGCCGAGACGGGGGCGCTCACCCCCGAGATCACGCGTCGCATCCTCGACGCGCACGGCGACCGCGGCCGCCGCGCCATCGAAGCCGCCAGCGAAGGCCGCGTCAAACAGTACACCGACTTCACGGTCGTCGTCGGTCACGGCGACGAGTACATCATCGAAGGCGGTGCCTGCAACTGCCAGGACGCCCGGTACAACCTCGGCCCCGACGAATCCTGTTGGCACGCCCTCGCCGCCGCCATCGCCGCCCGCGTCGGCGCCGTCGACCACCACGACATGTTCTACAGCGACGTCCGCGAGTTCGTCTGAGCCGCCGCGCTTGCGCTCGGCCGCCGGCAGCCGGGCCGCCAGAGACGGCGGCCGCGTCGCCGAGGCGCGTCGAGGACGCGGCGTCGGCTACTGGTCGGCGCAGTAGTCGACGAAGTTCCGGAGGATGCGCAGCCCGGTTGCCCCGGACTTCTCGGGGTGGAACTGCGTCCCGAAGACGTTGCCGGCGTCGTTGGCGACGACCGCGGGGAACCGCTCGCCGTAGTCGGTCTCCGCGACGACGTGACCGGGGTCGTCCGGCGCGGCGTAGTAGGAGTGCACGAAGTAGGCGTACTCGCCGTCGACGCCCCCGACGAGCGGGTGGTCGCGAGTGACAGCGAGCTCGTTCCAGCCCATATGCGGGACTTTCACCGTGCCGGTGAACCGGACGTTCCTGCCCGGAATGAGGTCCAGCCCCCTGGCGTCGCCTTGGCCCTCGTGGTCGGCCTCCTCGCTCGAAGACAACAGCATCTGCATCCCCAGACAGATGCCGAACAGGGGCCGCCCCTCGCCGGCCGCGTCGGTGAGTGCGTCCCGGAACGGCCCGGCGTTCTCCATGCCGTCGCCGAACGCGCCGACTCCCGGCAACACGATGCCGTCGGCGTCGTCCAACGCGCCCGGGTCCTCGACGATCGAAACGTCGGCGTTCGCGCGCTCCAACCCCCGCGTGACACTCCGCAGGTTCCCCAGGCCGTAGTCCACGACCACGATCGACGCCCCACGCTGCCCGGTGCCCGTCGTATCCATGGCCGCCCGTTCGCCACCGACGCCAAAGGCCTTTTTCGTCTCCACCGGTGCCCCGCCGCAACGCACGCGCAAACGCCCGCTGTGGTCCGTCTCCGCGAATAGAATGAAAAATCCTTTTTGATTCAATAATGGAACTGTAACCCGTACACCAATGGACCGACGCAACTTCCTCAAAACCGCGGGCGCAGCCGGAACCATCGGGATCAGCGGCCTCTCGGGCTGCCTGGGAGTCCTCGGTGGCGGCGGCGAAGACGCCGATGTCCGGTTCGTGCTGACGCCGGCCGAATCCGACGTGAACGTCAAAGAACAGTACGCCGGCGTCTTCGACTACCTCGAATCCGAGACCGGCGCGTCGATCGAACCCAAGGTGGCCGCCGACCACCAGGCCGTACTGCAGGCCCTGGAGAACGACCAGGCCGACATCGCCGACGCCTCGCCGACGCTCGCGGTCGTCGGCGACAACGCCGGCGTCACCGACGTCGTCGGCATCCGCGTTGCGTACGGCGCATCGCGGTACTTCTCGACGATCACCACCCAGCCCGACAGCCCCATCGACTCGCTGTCGGATCTCGCGGACGAAACGGTTGTCTTCGGCGCCCGCCTCTCCACGTCCGGCTCCCTGTTCCCGCTGAAGATGCTCGCCGATGCCGGCCTCGACGTCGGCGACGCTCCCGAGGGCGAGGTCACCGGCTTCACCGGGAAGTGGTCCAACGACCACAACACCGCCATCGAGCAGCTGCTCGAACGCGACGAGTACATGGCCGCCGGCACCGGCGCGTTCGTCTCCCTCCCACACGTCCCGCAGTCACAGCTCCCCGAGCAGGTCATGAACATCTCCTCGGACGCCGACACCGCCGGCACCGAGGACCCCGAGCTCCAGTTGCTGGCTGCCTCCGATCCGATCCCGCGCGCCCCGCTGCTCTCGCGGCGCAGCTGGGAGGGCAGCGTGCGCTCCGACGTGCAGACGGCGCTGCTCGACGCCACGGAGTCCGACCTCAAGGGCAGCAACGCCAGCGACGAACTCTGGTTCACCGGCGTCGCGGAGGCCACCATCGACGACTACGAGCCGGTCCGGAACGTCAAGAACACGCTCGGCCTCGAGTTTGGGAACTAGCCGGCCAGCAGCCGTGATTCCGAGTTGTTTTAGGCATCGAATCACTCCCTTCGACGCACCCACCGCCGGCAACGGCACCCAAGACAGATGAGCAACATAACGGTCACCAACCTGCACAAATCGTACGGCGACGTCGACGCCCTCGAGGACGTTTCCTTCGAGATCCTCGACGGCGAGTTCGTCGTCATCCTCGGCGAGTCCGGAGCGGGGAAGTCGACGCTCCTCCGGTGTCTCAACGGCCTCACAGAACCCACCACCGGCTCCGTGAAGATCGACGGTGAGCCGGTCAACGGCCCGCGCGACGACGTCGGGATGATCTTCCAACAGCACAACATCATCGAAGAAATGACGGCGTACACGAACGCCCTCTCGGGGTCGCTCAACCGCACCTCGCTGGTGCGCAGCCTCTTCCAGTGGAACGACCGCGAGGAGAAACTCGACGCGCTCCGCGCGCTCGACACCGTCGGCCTGCTCGACGACGCCGAACAGCGCGCCGGCCGCATGAGCGGCGGCCAGCAACAACGCGTCGGCATCTCGCGCGCGCTCGTGCAGGACCCGAACCTGCTGCTCGCCGACGAACCCGTTGCCAGCCTCGACCCGGCGAGCGCCGAATCAGTCATGGGGTACATCAAGGACGCCGCCGACCAGCACGACCTCACGACGCTCGCGAGCCTCCACCAGGTGAATCTGGCCCGCGAGTTCGGCCAGCGATTCATCGGCATGAAAGACGGCCGCGTCATCTTCGACGGCTACCGCGACGACCTCACGTTCGACGTCATCGACGACATCTACGGCAACATCCAGACCGACGCCATCCGCACCGGCGACGACGAGGACGACGCCAACGCTGACGTGGCCCCCACGACCAGCAGCGACGGCGGGACCGACGCCGCCGGCGGCCCCGACCAACAACCCGCATCCGACCCACATCTGTCATGAGCACGAAACCGAACGAGGGGCTGTTGGCCCGCTTTGGCTTCGGTGTCGACCCGGACGACAAATACGAAGCGCAACTCTACCGGATCAAGCGCAACCGAACGAAAAACCGCATCATCTGGGCGCTCGCCCTGATCGCCTTTCTCGTGCTGTTCGAGGTTGCGCTGGAACTGGTCAACTTCTCGCTGCTCGAAATCTCGGCGTACTGGTCGCAGTTCGTCGGGTCGCTTCGGGACTTCTTCCCGCTGACATCGCTGTTCGGCGTGGTGCCGTTCGTCGACGTGGGCCAGTATTACTCGTTTTTGGCGGCCCACGAAAACCCCTCGATTCCGCTTGCGGCGGTTGAGACGCTCGGCATCGCGTTCGCCGGCACGGTGCTCGGCGCGCCGCTGGCGCTGACGTTCGGCGTGCTCGGCAGCGAGCGCGTCACGCCGTTCCCGCTCAACTTCCTGTTCCGTGGCGTGATGAGCTCGATCCGGTCGATCCCCGCGCTCGTGTGGGCGCTCATCTTCATCCCGCTTGGCGGTCTCAGCCCGTTCACGGCGACGCTGGCCATCGGCACGGACACCATCGGGAACCTCGGGCGGCTGTTCACGGACGCCCTCGAAGAAGTCGAGGACGGCCCCATCGAGGGCGTCGAGTCGACCGGCGCGTCACGGCCCCAGGTCATCCTCTTCGGGATGCTCTCACAGATGGTGCGGCCGTTCATCGCGTGGTCGATGTACATCCTCGAAATCAACGTGCGGGTGGCGGTCACCATGGGCCTCATCAACGCCGGTGGGATCGGCGAGATCCTGATGTTGCAGCGCCAGACCCGCAGCTGGCACAACATGATGGCCACCATCATCGTCATCTTCGTGCTGGTGGTGTCAGTCGAAATGCTCAGCCAGCGCATCCGCTCCCGCATCCGGGGCAACGAGAGCACGAGCGTCCTCCGGCTGTTCGTGCGGACGATCAAGCAGTTCCCGTCGAAAACCCGGGAGGCGCTCACGTAACGGTCAGTAGTCGCCGAGCCGGGCCTGCCCGCCGTCCGCGCCCGCCATCGTCGCGGCCTGCTCGATTGTCTCCCGGAACGCCGGCCGCTGGCTCGCGTCGTAGAGGGTTGCAGCCGGATGCAGACACACCACCACATCCCGGGCGGTGCCGCCCAGCGACACCCGTTCGACGCTGCCCGCCTCGCCGGTGACGGCGACCGACCGTTCGAGCACGTGCTCGCTGGGGACTTTGCCGAGCGTCACGATCACCGCGGGGTCGACGCTGTCGACTTCGGCCACGAGATGTGACCGACAGTTCGCGAGCTCCTCGCTGTGCGGGTCGCGGTTGTCCGGCGGCCGACACCGGACGCAGTTCGTGATGCGGACGTCTTCACGGGCGAGCCCGGCGGCCGCGAGCTCGTCGTCCAGAACGTCGCCGCTGCGCCCGACGAACGGCACGCCGGTGTCGTCCTCGGTTGCGCCCGGCGCCTCCCCGATGAACAACACGTCGGCGTCGCTGGGGCCGTCGCCGTTCACGACCTGACTGCGTGACTCCACGAGCGCGTCACACCGCGTGCAACACGCCGTCACAGCCGCCCCGTCCATGGTGTCGTCCCGTTGGCTGGGCTCGTCCATGCCCTGACCTGACGGGCCCGCGCCGTGTTAAGCGTAGTCGTCGCCGGCCCGTGCCGCCAGCCGCGCAACCCGCAGGGGTTCGGGACGGCCGCCCACGGGCGTGAACGCGCGCACCACAGCAGCGGCCCGATCGCAGCCGACGCTGCGCACGAACACGCGGTGGTCGTTCACCGTGACCGGCGTGCGCTCCGGCAGCGACTCGTAGATCGCCAGCCGGGCGTCGCGCTCGCGCCCCGTGAACTCGCGGTTGATCGGCTCGTCCAGCCCGGGGCTCTCCTCGAAGGACACCGCGAGCACCGGACGGTCGACGCGCTCGTGGACGGCCCGCACGTCGATGACGTTGAACCACGCGGGCGCGATCCCCGCGAGCAGCACGTACTGGACGTCCTCGCGGTTGAGGCGCTCGTAACACCGACTCACGGCGGCGGTGCTGTCCAGCCCGCCGACCGTGCACGCCGAAAACGAGACGCCGTCGACGACCCGAGCGGCGCGCACCACCGCCCCTCCGACCGTCGCGTGACCGCCGTCACCGCGGTTCGAGACCGCAACCCCGAGCGCGCGCGTGCCGCGCTTCACGAGGACTGGTCTTTGATCTCCTGCAATCGATCCAGCAGCTCGTCGTTCGACGCGCCGATCTCGTAATCTACGCCGCCGTCGTGCTCGTGTTCGGCCGTGTCCATTTCGTCCGCGGCAGCGACGTCCTCGGAGTCGATGGACTGGGTGTCTTGCTCGGACTCGTCGTAGCTCCCGAAGCCCATAAGCGAGTGAGTGTAGGCGACTGCGCCACTAAAATTTCTCGCCGGGTTTAGGTGCGAACCACCCGTGTGGGCGTGTATGTCCGTCCGAGTCGTCACCAGCGGTGCGGCGTCGTTCACCTGCAACGCCTTCCTGGTCGTCGGGGACACCACCACGCTCGTCGACGCGGGTGCGTACGACGGCGTCGCCGACGAGATCCGCGCGCACGTCGACGCCCTCGATCAGGTCGTGATCACCCACCAGCACACGGATCACGTCCAGCAGCTGGACGCCGTCGTCGACGCCTTCGAGGGCCCCGACGTGTACGCCTACGCCGACCACCCGCTGCGCACCCACGCTCTCGCCGACGGCGACACAATCCGGGTCGGCGACCAGGCCGCCGACGTGGTGTTCACGCCCGGCCACGCCCCCGACCACGTCTCGCTGGTCACCGAGACGGCGCTGTTCGCCGGGGACGTCGTGGTTCACGACGACGGCGCTTTCGACGACGGCAGCTTCGGCCGCACCGACATGCCGGGGCAGTCGCGGGAGCGCCTCATCGGCAGCCTCCGGGAGTTGCTGGCCCGCATGCCCGACTCGGTCTCGGAGCTCTACGCCGGGCACGGCGGCGTCTTCGAGGGCGACGTTCGGGCGGTCGCCGAGCGCGCGCTCGACCGCGCCCAGCGCCGCGACCCGAAGTACCCGGACGACCAGTAGTGCGCGGGCTTGCCACACCACGACAACGCTTATTTTCGCGGCGTCGAACCGTCGGGTATGCCCGGCCGTCCGTTCATCTCCGGCGAGCGCGTCGACCTCTGCCCGGTCAGCGAGGACGACGTCGATTTCCTCCACGACACGATCAACGACCCCGCCGTCTGGCCCCCGGTGGGCGCTCGCACGCCCGTCACCGAGCGCGAGGAACGCGAGTGGTACGAGGAGCAGGCCAGCGCGGACAACGGCACGGTCAACTTCGTCGTCGCCGTCGACGGCGCTCCGATCGGCAGTCTCGGCGTGCACGGCGTCGACGACACGAACGGGAGCGCCGAGCTCGGCGTCTTCCTCGCCGAGGACCACTGGGGCGAGGGGTACGGCACCGAGGCGGGTCGGCTCGCCACCACGTACGCCTTCGATCAGCACCGACGCCACCGCGTTTTCGCCCGCGTCTTCGAGGACAACCAGGCCTCGATGCGCGTCCGGGAGCGCCTCGGGTTCGAACGCGAAGGCACCCACCGCGACGCGATGTTCCTGCACGGCGAGTACCTGGACGTGCACTGCTACGGCGTCCTCGAATCCGAGTGGCGCAACCAGTGACGCCACCCGAGCTCGTGCCCGCCGTCGTCGCCGTCGTCACCGACGACGAGGGACGCGTGTGTCTCGTCCAGGACACGAAACGCGACCGGTGGCTGCTCCCCATGGGACGCGTCGAACCCGGTGAGTCGGTCACGGACGCCGTCCGCCGGGAGGTCCGCGAGGAAGCGGGGCTGGTCGTTGCCCCTGACGTTGAACTCACCGGCGTCTACACCGACCCGGCCACGCAACTGTTCGACACCCCGGACGGCCCCATGCAGTATCTCGCGCACGTCTTCCGCTGTGCGTGGGTCGACGGCGACCCCGAACCGGACGGCGACGAGACGACTGCCGTCGACTTCTTCGAGCCCGGCGAGTACCCCACCGACCTCCACCCCAGCGACGACTGGATCGCACACGCCCGCCACGGCGACGGCGTCGAAGTCACCTGACCCACTGCTGTCAGCGACACAGCCGCCGCTGTCGGCCGTGAGCGTGCTGCAGAAGACCGCCGGTCAGTTATGCGGAGCGACGCTCGGAGGCCTTCGTGCGGAGGTTCTTGTACCCGCACTTCCGGCAGCTCTCGGCGTCCGTCGGGTTCCGTGCGTTACACCGCATGCAGACCTGCTTGTTCAGCAGTCGGTCCTCAATGGTCTCGCTCATGCACCCGGGTTCGGCGCCACCGCGTTTAAGCGGTTCGGAACGCCGGTCAGTCTTCGCCGGCGTCGAGGTACGCCTGCTGGACGGCCACCACCTCACTGGAGTCCTCGCAGTCGGCGTACCGCCGGAGCGGCTCCTCGTTCAATTCGAGGAACGTATGCCCCCACGTGAACTTCGACAGCAGTTCCTCGGCGCGCTCCCAGCGCCCCAGAATGGCGAGCGCGCCGGCGAACGCCTCCACGGTGTTCAACTGGAACGGCTGCCCGTAGTTGACGGGGTTCGCAGCCACCAGGAACGGCAGCGCGCGGTGCTCGCCGTCGATCTCGAACATCGCGCGGCCAGCCGTCTCCCACGAGCAGTCCAGTGCGACTAGCATGTCTGTGTCGTCGGCCGGCGACAGCGCCCGCTCGGCGTGCGGGTTCAACACCACGCCGGCCGGCGTCTCGCGGCCGGTCCGATGCAGCGCCGCCAGATCGAAGCGCGCGAGCTTCCGCGCCGTACACTTCTCGGGGTCGTCGTCGCCCTCGTACCGGACGTGTAACTCCACGGTGTCATCATGCCGTTCGGCGGTCGCCGGCAAAAGCCACTCGCCCTGTGGTTTCTTCACCGCGCGCGCCAACCACCACGCCATGGACGCCACCGACCCCGTCCAGACGTACTACGACGCCATCGACGACGGCGACTACGACGCACTGCGTGGCGTGCTCGCCGACGACTTCACCCAGGAGCGCCCGGACATGACACACGACTCCCCGGACGCGTTCGTCTCGTTCATGCGCGACGACCGCCCCCGGGTGGACACCTGCCACGTCCTCGACGGCGTCTACGCCGGCCCAGCCCGCGGTGTCGCCGCCCGCGGCCGCCTCGTCGCGCCCGAGGGACCGATGTTCGCGTTCGTCGATGTCTTCGAGCTGACCGCCGCCGGGCGCGTCAGTCGCCTCCGATCGTACGTCGACTGACTGCTGCCCGCGGGCGCTCGCGGCTCACTGCGTTCACGCCTCGCGGTCGCCGTCGCCCAGCGCGGACTCGCCGACCTTCCGGGAGCCCTCGATGCGCGTCTGGCCGTTCATGTACGGCTGCAGCGCCTCCGGTACCGTTACGGTGCCGTCGTCGTTCTGGTAGTACTCCAGGATCGCCACCAGCACGCGGGGCACCGCCACCCCCGATCCGTTCAGGGTGTGCAGATGCTCGGCGGACTCGTGGCGCTCGGGCCGGTACTGGATGTCGGCCCGCCGCGCCTGGAAGTCCTTGAAGTTCGACACCGACGACACCTCCAGCCACCGGCCCCCCATTTCGGGGCCGTCGTCCATGTCGTCGCCGGGTGCCCACACCTCGATGTCGTACTTTTTGGCCTGCGTGAACCCCATGTCACCGGTGCACATCTCCAGGACGCGGTACGGCAGATCGAGCCGCCGCAACACCGCCTCCGCCTCGTCCAGCAGGCCGTGGAACCGCTCGGCGGAGTCCTCCGGGCGCACGAAGTTCACGAGCTCGACCTTGTTGAACTGGTGGACGCGCACGATCCCCCGGGTCTCCGTGCCGTGCTCGCCGGCCTCCCGGCGGAAGTTCGGCGAGTACGCCTGGTGTTTCACCGGGAGGTCGTCGTCCAGCAGGATCTCGTCCCGGTACATGTTCGTCACCGGGACCTCCGCGGTCGGCAGCAGCCAGAGATCGTCGTCGTCGTAGTCCGCGTCGTTCTCGCCGCCGATGCGGTAGGCGTCCTCGACGAACTTCGGGAACTGCCCGGTGCCCTCCATCGACCGCGCCGACACCGGCATCGGTGGGAACACGTCCTCGTAACCCTGTTCGCGGTGCACGTCGAGCATGAACTGCACGAGGGCGTGTTCCAGGCGCGCGCCCGCCCCCTTCGAGAAGTAGAACCCGCCGCCGGAGACCTTCGCGCCGCGCTCGAAATCCAGGATGTCCAACTCCTCGCCGAGGTCGTAATGTGGCACCACCGACTCGGGCAGATCGCGGCGGTCGTCGAACCCCTCGCGGCGGCGCTCGACGTTCTCGGCCTCGCTGTCGCCGACCGGCGCGTCCTCGTCGGGCACCATCGGCAGCGTCAACAGCAGGCGTTCGAGCTCCGCCTCCAGGTCGTCGGCGCGCGCCTCGACGTCCGCCAACTCGTCTTTGAGCGCCTGCGAGCGCTCGATGGCCGCCTGGGCGGCGTCCTCGTCGCCGGCCTGCTTGAGCTCGCCGATCTTCGAGGACACCTCGTTGCGGTCGTGGCGGAGCTCGTCGCCCCGCGCTTTCAGTTCGCGCCACTCCTCGTCAACCTCCAGGATCCGGTCGAGGTCCGCGTCCACGCCCTTCGCATCGAGGGCGTCCCGCACTTTCTCGGGGTGCTCGCGGACGAATTGTCGGGACAGCATTTGCGTCCGGGTTCGCCGGGCCGCGGCAAGAACGTATCGCATCCCTGTGATGCAGTCACGCCGGGCGGTGTCGCTGCCACGCCAACGCTTTTCCCGGCTGCCGTTCCCCGTTCGTGTATGAGCGCAGGCGACGTCTTCGACGTGTCCGGCTGTCCCGGCATCTCGTTCGTCGACACTGGCATGTACGACACCGCCGAGTACGGTTCGGTCTACGTCATCGACGCCGACCGGCCCGCCGTCGTCGACACCGGCACCGGCACGAACTACGAGCGCATCCTCGACGCCCTCGAAGAGCACGGCATCCAGCCCGCAGACCTCCAGGCCGTCCTGCTGACCCACGTCCACCTCGACCACGCGGGCGGCGCTGGCCTGCTCGCCGAGGCGTGCCCGAACGCCGACGTGTACGTCCACGAGCTCGGCGCGCGCCACGTCGTCGACCCCGAGCGGCTCGTCGAGGGCACCAAACAGGCGGTCGGCGACCAGTGGCAGTATTACGTCGAGCCGACGCCCGTCCCCGAAGACCGGGTCGTAGAGCTCACCGACGGCGACACCGTCGACCTCGGGAGCCGCACGCTCACCGCACACCACGCCCCCGGACACACACCCCACCAGGTGGTGTTCGAGGATCACTCCTGTGATGCGGTGTTCACCGCCGACGCCGCCGGCATCTGGGTCCGCGCCCAGGACCGCGTGCGCGAGACCAGCCCGCCGACGGATTTCGACCTCGAACAGTGCATCGACGACGTCGAGATGATCCGCCGCCTCGACCCCGAGACGCTGCTGTACGCGCATTTCGGCCCAGGGCCTGCGGACACCGACGCCGTCCTCAAAGAGTACGAGCACGTGCTCCGAGACTGGGTTGCGGCGGTCAAACGCGAGGTCATCGAGCGCCACAGCGAGGCGGCCGCCATCGACCACTTCGCCGCCACGACGACCGTCGAGGACGTCTGGGGCGAGCACAAGGCCCGCGCGGAAACCAAAATGAACGTTCGTGGCGTTCTCCGGTATCTTAACACCCGGGCCTGAGAGTAGCCGACATGGACCCCCGCGACGCCGAACGCGAGTACGACGACCACGTCATCGCACGCCAGACACTTTCACGCACGTTCGAGGACGCCGCCGAACGCCACGCCGACAGCCCCGCCCAGGCGTACAAGGGCGGCGTCTACGACCGCAGCCTGGCCCCCGAGGTGGTCGACCCCGCGCCCGACGGCGGCGTCGAAACGCTCAGCTACGACGCCCTCCGCGACATCGTTCGCACGCTCGCCGCCGGCTTCCGGGACCTCGGCGTCACGGCCGGCGACCGCGTCGGCGTCTTCGCGCACACCCGCATGGAGTGGGCGCAATGCGACCTCGCCGTGCTCGCCGCCGGCGGCGCGGTTACCACCGTCTACGCCAGCTCCAGCCCGGCGCAGATCGCCCACCTCCTCGGCGACAGCGGCGCCGTCGGCGTCGTCGTCGAGAACGACACCCTCCGCCAGCGCGTCCGCGAGGTCGAATCCGACCTCGACGACCTCGAGTTCGTCGCCACGATGGACACCCCCAGCGACGACACGCGCCCGCTGTCAGCGGTCTACGACCGCGGCCGCGACGCCTTCGACCCGGACGCCTACCAGGGCTGGATCGACGACCGCGATCCCGACGACCTGGCGAGCCTCATCTACACCTCCGGCACCACGGGAACGCC
The DNA here is from genome assembly GCF_016917855.1 of Halobacterium sp. GSL-19. Lineage (NCBI taxonomy): Archaea > Methanobacteriati > Methanobacteriota > Halobacteria > Halobacteriales > Halobacteriaceae > Halobacterium > Halobacterium sp. GSL-19. The sequence continues at coordinate 1,480,291 of NZ_CP070377.1, read as the reverse complement.
CAAGGGCGTCGCCCTCACACACCGGAACTTCCACGCGAACCTCAACCAGTCCCGGCGGCGATTCGGACCCCGGCCCGACCGCGGCGACGCCCCCGCGGTCACCAGCGACAGCCGCCACCTCTCGTTTCTCCCGCTCGCACACGTGCTTGAGCGGCTCTCGGGGCATTTCCTGCCGCTGGCGTCGGGCGCGCAGGTCTGCTACGCCGAATCCCCGGACACGCTCCGGGAGGATTTCGGCCTCTTCGAACCCACCAGCGCCACCAGCGTCCCCCGCGTCTACGAGAAGCTCTACGACACCATCCGCGAGCAGGCCGCCGACTCCCCGGTCTCCGAGCGCGTCTTCGAGTGGGCGACCCGCGTCGGCCGCGCCGCCCACACCACCGACGACCCCGGGATCGGGCTGCGCGCCGCACACGCCCTCGCGGACACGCTCGTGTTCTCGGACATCCGGGACGCCCTCGGGGGGGAGATCGAGTTTTTCATCTCCGGCGGCGGCTCGCTGTCCCCGGAGCTGTGTGCGCTGTTCCACGGCATGGGGCTGCCCATCCTCGAAGGCTACGGCCTCACCGAGACCAGCCCGGTGCTCGCGGTCAACCCCTACGAGGACCCCATCGTCGGCACCATCGGCCCGCCGGTCACGGACACCGAGCTGACCGTCGATGAGACCATCGCCAGCCCCGAGCAACGCCAGCGCTGTGACGGGGCCGCCGGCGAGCTGCTCGCGCGCGGCCCACAAGTGTTCGACGGCTACTGGGGGCTGCCCGATGCCACCGACGCCGCGTTCGTCACCCGCGAGGGCAAAGAGTGGTTCCGCACCGGTGACGTGGTCGAACTCCGCCCCGACGGCTACGTGCGGTTCCTCGAACGCGCCAAGCAACTGCTGACCCTCTCGACGGGCAAGAACGTCGCCCCCGGCCCCATCGAGGACGCGTTCGCCGCCAGCCCGCTGGTCGCACAGGCCATGGTCGTCGGGGACGGCCAGAAGTTCGTCTCCGCGATCCTGGTTCCGAACTTCGACGCGGTCTCCGAGTGGGCCGCCAGCCAGGAGATCGCGCTCCCCGACGACCGCGACGCGATCTGCCGCGACGAGCGCGTCCGCGCCCGCATCCAGTCGGCGGTCGACGACGTCAACACCGGCTTCGAGCCCTACGAGCGGATCAAGCAGTTCCGCCTCGTCGCGACCGAGTTCACGGAAGCGAACGACCTCCTCACACCCACGATGAAGAAGAAACGCCACCACATCCGTGACCGGTTCGCGGACGCGGTCGGCGACGTCTACGACGACTCCGAATTCAGCACCTAACACACCGCCGACGCTGTCGTTTCGGCCGATACCCATGGTGATTTATGCTCGCGCGACAACGAGCAAGACGTGATACGACTGGAGGCTGCGCAATGAGCTCCGGAATCATCCCCGTCGTTGCGACAATCATCGCACTCGGCGTTCTCTCCCAGGTCGTCGCCGACAAGCTCCAAGTCCCCAGCGTTCTGTTCCTCATCCTGGCCGGCATCGTCGTCGGCCCCGAAGTCCTCGGCGTCGTGACGCTGTCGTCGTTCGGCGGCATCGACACGCTGGCCGGGATCGTCGGGCTCTCGGTGGCCGTCATCGTCTTCGAGGGGGCGTTCCACCTCAAACTGGAGAAGCTCCGGGAAGCCCCCGGCGCGTGGCTCCGGCTGGTGACCGTCGGCGCAGCCATCGCGCTGTTCGGCACGGCCATCGTCGTGCGCGTTCTGCTCGGGACCGGCTGGGATGTCGCGTTCCTCATCGGCAGCCTGCTCGTCGCCACCGGCCCCACGGTCATCACGCCCATCCTGAGCGTGGTGCCGGTCCGCGACCGCGTCGGCGCCGCCCTCGAAACCGAGGGCGTGGTCAACGACGTGACCGCCGCCATCCTCGCCATCGTCGTGTTTCGCGTCGTCGAGAACCCCCAGCGCTCCGTCGACGTGGTGCTCCAGGACTTCGTGACGCGACTCGGCACCGGCGTCCTCGTCGGGCTGGTCGTCGCCGCCGTTGTCTGGTATATCCTCCGCCGGATCGATCTCTCGAAGGGCAACGCGCCACAGAACGCGCGCCTGGTCGTACTCGCCGGCGCGCTCGTCGCGTACGGGGCCGCGGACACCCTCTACAGCGAAGCCGGGATCGCCGCCGTCGCCACCGCGGGCGTCCTCCTGGGGAACGCCGACCTCCCCTACGAGAAGGAGATCGAGGCGTTCAAAGGCGACGTCACGCTCGTCGTGTTGTCGTTCGTCTTCATCGGGCTGGCGGCGCTGCTGTCCTTCCAGACGCTGCTCGATCTCGGCGTCGCGGGGCTTGCGGTCGCGGTCCTGGTGGCGCTGGTCATCCGCCCGCTTGCGGTGTTCGCGTCCACCGCCCGCTCGCGGTACACGTCCGCCGAGCGCGTGTTCATGAGCGCCGTCGGGCCGCGCGGCATCATCCCCGCGTCGGTCGCGACCCTGTTCGCCGTCGAACTCCAGGGCTACGGCATGCCCCAGGCCGCAAACGTCCTCGTCGGCACGGTGTTTCTCACGATCCTGCTGACGGTCGTCTTCGAGGGCGGTTTCGCCAGACACATCGCCCAGGCGCTCGACGTGATTCCCATGCGAGTCATCATCGTCGGCGGCGGCACCGTGGGTCGCGCGCTCGCCGAACGCCTCGAAGACCGCGGGGAGAACGTGGTGCTGGTCGAAGACGACCCCGAAGCCGTCGAGCGCGCCCGCAACGAAGGGTACACCGTTCACAGCGGCGACGGCTCCGACACCGACGAACTCCGGGCGGCCGGCGCCGAGAACGCCAAGATCCTGACCGCGGCCACCGGTGACGACGACGTCAACCTCCTGGTCGCACAGCTCGCGGACTCCAAGTTCGACATCGACACCATCATCGCCCGCGCGAACAACCCGGACAACATCGACGCCTTCGAGGACCTCGGCGTGAGCACGGTTTCGTCGTCGCTGGCGACCGCGTGGGGCATCGACAACATCATCGAGCGCCCCGCGCTCTCGAACTGGATGACCGAAATCGGCCGCAGCGGCGACGTCCAAGAGGTCGAAGTCACCTCCGAGGAGCTCGTCGGGCTGACGATCGCCGACCTCGACGACGACCTCCCCGGGGGCGTCATCATCGCGCTCGCCGGCCGCGACGGCGACAACCAGGTTCCCAACCCCGAGTTCACCATCCAGCACGGCGACCACCTCACGTTCCTCGGCCGCAAGGAGGCGGTCCGTGACGCCCTCAACTGGTGTCACCCCGACGACGGGTAGTCGCGCCCGCTCACTCCTGGACGTGCCAGGTGAACAGGCTCTCGAAGACGTAGTTCACGAGCATCGCCACCGCGATCGCGCCGCCTTTCACGGCGATCAGCCAGCAGTCAACCCCGAAGACGGTGGCGTCGACGGTGACCCCGTAGAACACACCGACGAACAGCGCGTACTGCAGCGTCGACCCGCCCGCCCGCACGACGTGTGACCGCACCAGCCGCCGCCCCACGGAGCCGCTGCCCGCGTCCGCGAACGTCCACCGGTCGTTCACCGCGAACATCACGAGGATCGCCGCTTCGATGCTGGCGACGTTCGCGGCGGCCGCCCACACGCCCGCAGCCTCGGTCAACACCAGCAGCGTCGTCACGTCGACGACCGCGCCGACGGCACCCACGGAGACGAACTTCCCGAACCGGGCGCGCGACGCCAGCGCGCTGATCCGTGCCGGCACCGCCGCCCGGATGCGGTCGCGGCGCTCACTCATGGCTGCCCGGTCGGTCGATCAGCGCACGATCATCGCTGCCACGCGCCGCCAGCGCCGCGTGCAGGCGGCTGTCGCCAAGCCGCTTGGCGCGGTGGCGCGCCCGCACCAGCGCCCCGAGCAGCCCCACCGGCGCGCGCACCGTCGACACCGTCGATCCGGGCTGGTCCTCCCACGTGATGGGGACCTCCGCAACCCGACAGCCCAGCGCGCCCCCGACCGCGACCAGTTCCACGTCCCAGGCGAACCCCGCCTCGTAGAGGTGTTCGCGGACGCGCTCCCAGGCCGCGGCGGTGAGCGCCTTGGCCCCACACTGGTAGTCGTGGAGGTCCACCGCCAGCAGGGTGCCCGCGAGCCACGCGAACCCGTCGCCGAGCAGTCGCCGGACGACCGTCTGGTGGCTCTCGACGGTGGCGTCCGGATGCCGCCGCGAACCCACTGCGAGGTCCGCGTCGCCGTCTGTCACCCGGGCGACGACCTCGGCCAGCGAGCCCGCGGGCGTCGCGCCGTCGGCGTCCGCGAACGCCACCACGTCGGTGTCGAGCGCTTCGAACCCCGCGGTGATGGCCGCGCCCTTCCCGCGGCGGCCGGCGCTCTCGGCGACCGTCACCCCGGCGTCCCGAATGCGGTCGGCGACCCCGGGGCCGGCGGCGTCCAGTTCAACGCGGAGCGCGGCGGGGTCGAACGTCTCTCGGAGGGCGTCGAGGTACGCCGTGAGGCGGTCGATGTCGGGATCGTAGGCCGGGACGACGATGCCGACGGAGGTCATTACCCGGACGAACACGGGACGGTGGTATCAGTTTCGTGGTTTCGGTCCACCACGCCACCGCACCGGGTGGTTATCGCTCGAAGGAGATCGCTGCGCCCTGCCCGAAGCCGACACACAGCGTCGCCAGCGCCTTGCCGGCGTCGCGTTTGTTCATCTCGTGAATCAGGGTGACCGGGAGGCGCGCGCCGCTGGCACCGAGCGGGTGGCCAACGGCGATCGCGCCGCCGTTGACGTTGAACCGGTCGTTGTCGATGCCGAGTTCGTCCCGCGAGTAGAGCGTCTGGGAGGCGAACGCCTCGTTCAACTCCACGAGGTCGAACTCGTCGATGTCCTCGCCGGTGCGGTCGAGCAGGCCGCGGGTGGCCGGCACCGGCCCGATCCCCATCACTTCGGGGTTGACGCCCGCGACGTTGTGGTCGCCGACGCGCGCCAGCACGTCGAGGCCGTGGTCGCGCGCAAACGCCTCGCTCGTCACGAGCGTCGCCGCCGCCCCGTCGGAGATCTGGCTGGCGTTCCCGGGCGTCACCGACCCGTCGCTTTTGAACACCGTGGGGAGCTCCCCGAGCGCCTCCAGCGTGGTGTCCGGGCGGATGCCCTCGTCCTCCTCGACGAGGCCGCTGTCCGTCTGTACGGGCACGATCTCGTCGTCGAAGCGCCCGGCGTCGGTCGCCTCGGCTGCCCGCCGCTGGCTCTGGAGGGCGTACTCGTCCTGCTCGGCGCGCGTGATGCCGTGGCGCTCGGCGACCTCCTCGGCGGTCATCCCCATCTCGAGTTCGGGGACGTTGTACTGCTCGCTCAGCCCCGGATGCAGGTGGGCGTACGAGTCGCCGTCCATCGGCACCCGGCTCATGTTCTCGACGCCGCCCGCGATGATGGCGTCCCGCTGGCCCGCCCGCACCGCGTCCGCGGCCCGCATGATGGCCTCCATGGAGGACGCACACCAGCGGTTGATCGACGCCGCCGGCACGTTCTCACCGAGCTCGGAGAGCAACGCGATGACGCGCGCGACGTTGTTGTCCTGCTCGGTGCGCTGCTGGGCGACCCCCCACTGGAGGTCGTCGATGTGGTCGCCGGTCAACCCCGTCTCGGCGAGGATGTGGTCGATGACCGTCACCGAGAGGTCCTCGCTGCGCGTGTCGGCGTACACGCCGCCGTCCTTTCCCTGTGGGGTGCGGTAGGCCGCAGCGATGACCGGAGTGGTGGTGGCTGCCATACCAAACGCGAGCGCGCCCCGCTCCTTAAAGCTCCCACAACGGCCGACATCCAGCCAGCGGTTTACTGGCCGCGATCCCGCAGCCCGCATCCAGAAAGCGTTTACTCCCGTCCCCGCAACCGCGTGTACATGCGTCGCTCCCGCGACGACTCGTCCCCCCGCGTCGCGGCCGCCGTCGTGGCCGTCACAGCCGCCGCTCTCCTCGCCCGCCTGTGGGCGCTGGGCTGGCGGGTCGCCCACCAGGACGAAGCCCGGGTCGCCGACTGGACCCTGCAGTACATGGACCTCGGGGCGTGGCAGTACCGCCCCATCATCCACGGGCCGTTCCTCCCACACGTCAACGGCGTGGTCTTCGACGTGTTCGGCGCGACCGACTTCACCATGCGACTGGTGGTCGCGGTCGTCGGCGGCCTCCTCCCGCTGACGGCGTGGCTCTACCGGACCCGCCTCTCGGACGTCGAAGTCGGCGCGCTGGCGGTGTTGCTCGCGGCCAACCCGGTGGTGCTGTACTACTCGCGGTTCATGCGCAACGACCTCCTGCTCGCGGGGTTCATGTTCACCGCCGTCGGGCTGTTCGTTCGGTTCCTGGACACTCATCGTGCGCGATACCTCTATGCCAGCGCCATCCCGTTCGCGCTGGCGTTCACCACCAAGGAGAACAGCCTGCTGTATCCGCTCTGTTGGCTCGGCGCGCTCGCGCTCGTGACCGACGACCGCATGGCCGTCGCGGGCGCGACCGACACCAGCCGGCTCGCCGTCGCCCGTCGCGCCGCCGCCCGCATCCGCCACCGCGCCTGGCGCGCGAAGGCCGCACTCGCCGGCAGCGCGCTGACCGCCGCCGTCATCGTCGTCTCGTTTTACGCGCCCAAGCCCGACCTCTACCGCCTCTTCGAGCAGCCCGGCCGCGCGCCCGCCGTCCTCGAAGCCGCGACGATCGGCACCTACCACGAGTTCGCCGCCCTCTGGGCGTCCACGAGCACGGTCGCCCACTCCTACGTCGCGTTCCTCAGCCACGACCTGAGCGTGCTGGTCGCCTGCGGGACCGTCGTCTCCGTCGCCGCAGTCGTCGGCTACCTCGCGAACCGTTACGCAACCGAGACGCCACGCCCGCTGGTGTCGTTCGCGTTCTACTGGGGCGTGTTCTCGGTGCTCGGATACCCCGCGGTCGTGGACATCGCCGCCGCCTGGACGGCGGTCAACGCCCTCGTCCCGCTCGCCATCCCGGCGGCCGTCGGCGTCGGTGCCGTCGTCAGATACGGCCGCCGCGGCGCCGCGGCCGGCGACACCGCCGCCGTCCGGCTCGCGGTCACCGTGCTCGTCGTTTCGGCCGCCGGTATGGGTGCCGTCGCCGCCGAAACCACCTACGCACACCCACAGTCCCCCAGCAACCCGCTCGTGCAGTACGCCCAGCCCGGCGGCACCATGCAGCCCACCATCGACGACATCCAGCGGGCCGCCACCGCCACGAGCGGCCTCGACGTGCTGTACTACGGTGACAGCAACGACACCGCCGACGACGGCCTCGAATTCAGCGACGCCGGCGACGGCACGTTCAACCTCACCACCGGCCCGCCGTCGGGGTGGCACGACCGCCTGCCGTTCCCCTGGTATCTCTCACAGGTGGGCGCGAACGCAACCACCGTCCAGACCGCCGCCGAAGTCCCCGACACGCCGCCGCCGGTCGTCATCTCGGTGGTCAGCGAAGAAGACGACTTCGCGGCGCTGCTCGCGGCCGCGGACAACAGCCACTACGAGCGCCACACCTACCCCCGGTATCTCACGGACGGCCACAACACGCTCGTGATATACGTCGACACGACCGCGGTCCCGGCCGCCCAGCAGTGACCGCGCGGCCCCCACATCTCGGCCCGACTGCGACGCGCTTAAACGGGATGCGACGGTAGTTCTTGGGTAGTGACCGAGGCTCTCGATGTCGTGGAGTTCCTGCTGACGGCCCGCGTCTACGACCGCCACCAGGACTTAGACGAGAACGACCTGCCACCGGCGCACCGGATCGCGCTCTGGGGGGACGACGGCGTCCCCCGACCGCCACAAACCACCGAGGACGCAACCCGCGACGCCACCGGCATCGCCGACCCCTGGGAGGCGGTGTCCGAGCTCATGTTCACCGACCGGGACGCGTTCGCCGGCAGCATCACGCTGGTCGACGACGACATGGCGATCGACTGGTTCGTCGACCGCGCGGCCGCCGACCGCATCAGCGCCAACCCCGTGTTGGCGTTCGTGCTCGGCGACGAGTTCGGCGTCGACTACGAGACCGCCCGCGACGCCAACCGGCCGGTTCAGGCCGACCCGCAGTGGATCGACGGGCTGCTCGAGGAGTATTTCGACGAGGACGACGAGGAGATGCTCGACCTCGTGGACGTGCGGTCGCCGGCGGAACTCACGGTGTCCCTCGACGACATCGTGCTCACCGACGACCAGGAAGCGGAGATGTCGAAGGTCGCGAAGGCCATCGAGCACCGCGACTACCTGGCGACGATCGGCCTCAACGAGGTCGGAAAGCTGCTGTTCGTGGGGCCGCCCGGCACCGGGAAAACCTCGACCGCCCGCGGGCTCGCCCACCAACTCGACCTGCCGTTCGTCGAGGTCAAACTCTCGATGATCACCAGCCAGTATCTCGGCGAAACCGCGAAAAACGTCGAGAAAGTCTTCGAGGTGGCCAAACGGCTGTCGCCGTGCATCCTCTTCATGGACGAGTTCGACTTCGTCGCCACCACGCGGACCGGCGACGAGCACAACGCCATCAAGCGCGCGGTCAACACGCTGCTGAAGTCCATCGACGAGATCAGCCTCGTCACCGATGACGTGTTGCTCATCGGCGCGACCAACCACCCCGACGAGCTCGACGCGGCGGCGTGGCGGCGCTTCGACGAGATCCTCTCGTTCCCGCGGCCCGACGAGGGGATGCGCGCGGACATCATCTCGCTGGTCACCAGCGAGGTGGACATCGCCGACTTCGACCCCGCCGCGCTCGCCGCCGAAACCAGTGGCCTCACCGGCAGCGACCTCCGGCTGGTGCTCCGGGAAGCCGTCCTCGACGCGCTCGTCGAGGACCGCACGGAACTCACACAGGACGACCTCATGGCCGCCATCTCTGAGTTCGAGGACCGCGACCACCTCCGCAACCTCGACACCCTCGAAGACGCCCTCGACGACACCCACAGCGACCACACCCACGACGACCATCCAGCTCCCAATCCGGAATGAAGGTGACGCTGCTGGGGACCGGTGACACCACGGGCACGCCGACGCCGGGCTGTGACTGCGCGACCTGTCAGGCCGCCCGCGAGCGCGGCGTCGAACGCACCCGGTTTTCCGTTCACGTCGCCGACGAGGCGTCCGGGGACGCGTTGCTGATCGATTTCAGCCCGGACTTCCGCGCCCAGTTCCTCCGCACGGACGCCCCGTCGCTGCCCGACGCGGGCGTCGTCACGCACGTGCACTTCGACCACCTCGACGGCCTCGGGAACGCCTACCGGCTGTTCGACGACCTCCCAGTGTACGCCGCCACCGACACCGACCCCACCACCGGCGAGTCGGTCGCCGAGACGGTCGCCGGGAAGTACGACTACCTCGACAGCATCGCCCTCCGTGGCGTCGCCCCACGCCGCTCGTTTGCGGCCGCCGGCTTCGACGTCACGCTGGTTCCGGTCGACCACCCGCCCCTGCTCTGCTACGGGGTCGTCGTCGAGCGCGCCGGCGCGAAACTCGCGGTCTCCGGGGACACCACGTACGCGATCCCCGAGGCGTCCCGGGACGCGATGCGCGACCCCGACCTGCTGGTGGCCGACGGCATCGTGCCGGCACACCTCACCCACCACCACCCGAAAGGCGGCCGCCATCCCGACGCCGACGGCGTCCCACGGACGTTCGGCACGAAACACATGACCAGAGAGGGCGCGCTCGCGCTCGGCGACGACCTCGACGCCGACCGGACGCGGGTCGTCCACGCCGCCCACTACTACCCCGTCGAGGAAGCGTTCGCCGACGAGATCGCGGTCGACGGCGAGACGATCCGCCTCTGACCGGCTCAGAACTGGTCGAGGCCGGCCTGCCGGTGGCGGCCACCGGCGTCGCGCTCCCAGCGCGTTCGGCGCTCGCGCTCGGCGTCGAGGGCGACCGCCGGCGGATCCGCGTCGGCGAACCCCGGGCAGTCGGTGCCACACTCGCGTGCCGGGTCGACCACCCGACCGAAGTGCTCGCAGTACGGCAGCGTGACATCGCCGTCGCCGGTCGACGCACGGGCGCAGCCCGGCAGGTCGAACGTCCGCCACCCCTTGCCGTGCGCGCGCTCGGCGATCTGTCGCCGCTGGCGCGCCTTCGCCGCGCCACTCACGGGCCGCACGTCGGTGCGCGCCGCGTGCTCGTCGAGCACCTCCAGGCCCGGGCCGGCGGCGTCGAGGCGCTCGGGCTCCCGGACGATCCGGATCGGCCGCTCGCGGTCGAAATCCACGCGCCACACCCCCACCGCGTCGGGCAGCCGGTTCAGGTGCGCGCCAGTGACGTGTGATTCGGTCGCCACCACGGCGTAGTCGAGCACGCCGAGGCTGGCGTCGTGGCGCAGCTGGCGGGACAGGCCGCCCGGCCGCCCCAGGTCGGGTTTGTTCTCCACGCCGACCAGGCCGCCGATCCACTCCGGGTAGCGTGTGGGCTGGCGGACGACCTGCTGGCCGTCCCGGCGTGTCACGTCCAGGAACCCGGTTTCGGCGCCCGCGTCGGCGACCGCTCGCGCGCGCTCCGGCGGGCCGTCGAACACCCGTGTCACGCGTTCGTACGTCCCGACGGGGACGGGCGCGTCGAGCACCGCACGCGGGATGGTGTCGCTGGTGAGCGCCATCCGGGCGTCGAACGCCGGCCCCGGCAGCACGCAGACGGCGTCCACGATGCGCCCGCCGGTGGCGTGCACGCTCGTCCCGAGTTGCCGGGCGACGACGCCCGCCTCCCCCACGCCGGGCACTCCGTCGGCTTCGAGGTGCGCGCACAGCCGCAGTTCGAAGGCGTACTCTCGCACGGCTACCCCCGCGTACGGCACCCGTTCGGGAAACCGTTGCCCATGGGGTTCCGGCGACGACTCCGTAACAGTAGGTTTATCAGTCGCTCGGGGCGAAATTCACGCAAGATTACTCTGTGAACATGGCAGACGAACACCGTCAACCGGAGGTGAACATCGGACTGGTCGGCCACGTCGACCACGGCAAGACGACCCTGGTCCGCGCACTCAGCGGTGAGTGGACTGACCAGCACTCCGAGGAGATGAAACGCGGGATCTCCATCCGCCTCGGGTACGCCGACGCCACGCTGCGTCGGTGCCCTGACTGCGACGAACCGGAGTGTTACACGGTCGCGGAGACGTGCCCCGAGCACGACACCGCCACCGAAATCGAGCGCACAGTCTCGTTCGTTGACGCCCCCGGCCACGAGACGCTGATGGCGACGATGCTGTCGGGCGCCGCACTGATGGACGGCGCGGTGCTCGTCGTCGGTGCCAACGAGCCGGTGCCCCAGCCCCAGACCGAGGAGCACCTCATGGCGCTTGACATCATCGGCATCGAGAACATCGTCATCGCACAGAACAAAGTCGACCTCGTCGACGCCGAGGAGGCCCGACAGAACTACGAGGAGATCCAGGCGTTCGTCGAGGGGACCGTCGCGGAGGACGCGCCGGTCGTCCCGGTCTCCGCCGAACAGGAGATCAACGTCGATCTCGTTATCGACGCCCTCCAGACGGAGATCGCGACCCCCGACCGCGACCCGAGCGCCGATCCCCTGCTGTACGCCGCGCGATCGTTCGACATCAACCGCCCCGGAACCGAGTGGGGCGGCCTCCTCGGCGGCGTCATCGGCGGCAGCCTCGTGGACGGCGAACTGGAAGCCGGCGACGAACTCGAACTCCGGCCCGGCCGCGAGGTCGAGGAAGGCGGGAAGACGGAGTGGCGGCCGGTCACCACGGACGTCCGCAGCCTCCAGGCCGGCGGCGAGGACGTCGACAGCGCCAGCCCCGGTGGCCTCCTGGGCGTGGGCACGGGCCTCGACCCGAGCCTGACGAAAGGCGACGCGCTCGCCGGCCAGGTCGCCGGGCCGCCCGGCAGCCTGCCGCCGACGTGGGAGTCCTTCGAGATGGACGTGGATCTGCTCGAGCGGCTCGTCGGCGCGGCCGACGGCGAGCAGATCGACGACATCTCGACGGGTGAGCCGCTGATGCTCACGGTCGGCACCGCCACCACCGTCGGCTCGGTGACGAGCGCGCGCGACGGCGAGTGCGAGGTCGCACTCAAGCGGCCCGTCTGTGCGCCCGCCGGCGCGAAGATCGCGATCAACCGTCGCGTCGGCGCGCGCTGGCGACTCATCGGCGTCGGGACGCTGACGGAGTCCGAGTAGACGCATGCAGGCGGTCGCCATCGACACCAACGCGTTGTTGTTGCCGGCCACGCAGCCGCTCCGGCTCTTCGAGGAGCTCGACCGGCTGCTCGGCGACTACGACGCCGTTGTCCCCCAGGCGGTCCACGACGAGCTCGTGGCGCTCGCGGCGGGCGCGGGAGAGACGGCGTCGGCGGCCAGCGTCGGCGTGGATCTGGCGACCGACCGGTGTGGCACGCTCCGGACAGACGTATCGTATGCGGACGACGCGCTCCACGCGCTTGCGGTGAGTGAGGACGTGGACGCGGTCGTGACGAACGACGGCCCCCTGAAAGAGCGCGTGCTCGACGCGGGCACACCGGTAATTCATTTACGGGGCCGGACGCAACTCACCATCACTCGACCATAGAAGATGTACAAGCGAGCACGGCTGAAAGACACGATAGAGGTCCCCCCCGAGTATCTCGGGGCTGTCGGTCCGGACCTGGTGAAGCGGCTACTACAGGACAAACTCGAAGGACGCATGGACGAAGACGTCGGCAGCATCGTCACCGTCACTGAGGTCCACGACCTCGGTGAGGGCGCGGTGTTGCCGAACCGTCCGGGCGTCTACTACGAGGCGGAGTTCGACGCGGTGACGTTCGAACCCGAGATGCAGGAGGTCGTCGACGGCGAGGTCGTCGAAGTCGTCAGCTTCGGGGCGTTCGTCGGCATCGGCCCGGTCGACGGGCTGTTGCACGTCTCCCAGATCAGCGACGAATACCTCGCGTTCGACGAGGAGAACCAGCAGCTGGCGTCCCGGGAGTCGAATCAGGTGCTCGGAACGGGTGATTCGGTGCGGGCGCGCATCGTCACGAAGAGCATCGACGAGCGCAACCCCCGGGAGTCGAAGATCGGCCTGACAGCGAAACAGCCCGGCCTCGGAAAGCACGGCTGGCTGCAGGCCGACCGCGAGCAGGCCGACGCGGCAAGCGAGGGCGAGTAGATGGCGTCGAATCGCCTCGCGTGCCACGACTGCCACCGGATCGTCGAGCCCGACGAGGAGATGTGTCCGTACTGCTCGTCGAACAGTCTCACCGAGGACTGGGCGGGCTACGTGGTGATCACCCACCCCGACACCTCGGAGATCGCGGACAAGATGGAAGTGCATGAGGCCGGCGAGTTCGCGCTGAAGGTTCGGTGAGGACGGTGTCGGAGACGGACGCAGCGGCGACGCTGCCGGCCGACGCTCGGGACGCGTTCAAATCCCCCATCGGGCCCGTGTACACGGACGCGGCGGCGCTGCTGGCGGACGCCACGCCCCCGATCATTGCGGTCGGTGACGTGGTGACGTACCACCTCGTCGATGCCGGGCAGACGCCGGCCGTGGCGGTCGTCGACGGGCGCACCGAGCGTGACGCCGTTCGGCCCGCCGTTCGGGACGCGATCCCGGAGCCCGATCTCACCGTGGCCAGCGAGCCGGGGACGGTGTCGGTGTCGCTGGTGCGCGCGCTCGTCGACGCCATCGCGGACGCCGACGCCACCGTGGTGTCCGTCGACGGCGAGGAGGATCTCGCTGTTGTCCCCGCAGTGCTGGCGGCGCCCGCCGACGCCACCGTGGTGTACGGCCAGCCCGGCGAGGGAATGGTGCGGGTGCCCGTGACCGACGCGGGGCGCGCGGAGATGCGCGAGCGCGCCGACCGCCTGGAGACGACGGCGGCGTTCTGGCGACTCGTGGACTGATGCGGCGTTCGAAATGCTTTTACAGATTTCCCGCGCAAGTACGTGTTAACTGACCATGGAAATCGAGATTCTGGGGCAGGAGGACAATCCCCTGCTTCACCGGACGGACGTCCAGTTCAAGATCGTGCACGACGACGCCACTCCGTCGCGGCTGTCCGTGCGCGACAGTCTCGCGGCGAAGCTCGACAAAGACTCCGAGGAAGTCGTCGTGCACGAGCTCGACACGAAGTTCGGCATGCGGAAGACGCGTGGCCGGGCGAAGGTGTACGACTCGCCGGCCCAGGCCGCCGAGGTCGAACACGATCACATGCTCGAACGAAACAAGATCGGCGCCGACGACGCCGACGCCGAGGAGGCCGAGTAAAATGGCGCGCGGTGACTACTACAGCGACGACGGCACGACGGACAAGGAGATGTGCCCGCGCTGCGGGGACACGTTCCTCGCGGCCCACGACGACCGCCAGGTGTGTGGGCGCTGCGGGTACACCGAGTGGGAGTAACGGTATAGATGCGCGTGCTCGGCGTCGAAGGGACAGCGTGGTGTGCGAGCGCGGCGCTGTACGACGCCGACGCTGCTGCTGATTCTGTCGTCATCGAATCCGACGCGTACCAGCCCGACAGCGGCGGCATTCATCCCCGCGAGGCCGCCGAACACATGCGGGAGGCGATCCCCGCAGTCATCGAGACGGTGCTCGGGGCGGCCGACGGCGACATCGACGCGGTCGCGTTCTCCCGCGGGCCGGGCCTGGGGCCGTGTCTGCGCATCGTCGGATCGGCGGCGCGCGCGCTCGCTCAGGCTCTCGACGTGCCCCTCGTGGGCGTCAACCACATGGTTGCGCACCTCGAAATCGGCCGCCACCAGTCTGGGTTCCAGCAGCCCGTCTGCCTGAACGCAAGCGGCGCGAACGCCCACGTGTTGGCGTACCGCAACGGCCGGTATCGCGTGCTCGGGGAGACGATGGACACCGGCGTCGGGAACGCCATCGACAAGTTCACGCGCCACGTCGGCTGGCAGCACCCCGGCGGGCCGAAAGTCGAAACGCACGCCCGGGACGGCGAGTACACCGCGTTGCCCTACGTGGTGAAGGGCATGGACTTCTCGTTTTCCGGGATCATGAGCGCCGCCAAAGACGCCGTCGACGACGGCGTGCCGGTGGCCGACGTCTGCCGGGGGTTGGAGGAGACCATGTTCGCGATGCTGACCGAGGTCGCGGAGCGCGCGCTCGCGCTCACCGGCCGGGACGAACTCGTGTTGGGCGGCGGCGTCGGCCAGAACGACCGGCTGCGGGGGATGCTCGAAGCGATGTGTGCGGCCCGCGGGGCGTCGTTTCACGCGCCCGAGCCGCGGTTCCTGCGGGACAACGCGGGCATGATCGCGGTGCTCGGCGCGAAGATGGCGGCCGCCGGGGCGACGATCCCCGTGGCCGACTCCGCGATCAACTCCCAGTTCCGCCCCGACGAGGTGTCGGTGACGTGGCGCGACCCCGAGTCGCCGGCACGCGACCCGGGGGCCGACGCCGTGCGCCAGGGCGCCGAAGCCACCGTCACGTTCGCCGACGACGCCGTGATCAAGGAGCGCGCGCCGAAGGCCTACCGTCACGACCGCCTCGACGACCGCCTGCGCCGAGACCGCACCGTCCTGGAGGCCAGACTGACCAGCGACGCCCGCCGGCAGGGCGTTCCGACGCCGCTCGTCCGCGACGTCGACGTGCCCGCGGCGACGATCACGCTCCAGCACGTCGGGGACGCCGACCTCCGGGACGCGCTCTCGCCCGCCCGCGTTCGCGCCGTCGGCCGGCATCTCGCGACCATCCACGACGGCGGGTTCGTGCACGGCGACCCGACCACGCGCAACGTGCGCGTCGGCGCCGAGCGCACGTTCCTCATCGACTTCGGGCTGGGGTATTACACCGACGCCGTCGAGGACTACGCCATGGACTGCCACGTCTTCGAGCAGAGCCTCGTCGGCACCGCCGCCGACGCCGACGCCCTCGTTGCGGCCTTCGAGGACGCCTACGAGGAGGCCGCCGCCAGCGGGCGCGTGCTCGACCAGCTGCGCGCCGTCGAGGGCCGGGGGCGTTACCAGGACGACCCCGAGACGGCGTAGTCCGGGCGCTCCCAAACTGATATGTCCGCCGCCGCCGAAGACGGCGTATGGTCGAGAAACCCACCAGCGGCAGCCTGTTCGGTGTGCCGTACAACTTCGAGCGTCCGAAACTCTCCGCGATGCTGTCGGCGTACTGGCAGCCCGGCGAGGGCATGCTCGTCGAGAAGCCGTTCGGGATCGGGTACACGTTGAACCTCGCGAACTGGCGGTCGTGGATCGTGCTCGGCGTCGCGGGCGTTCTGCTGTGGCAACAGCAGGGCAGCGACGCCGCCAGTGAGGACGCCGAGTCGGCCGTCGACGACGCCGTCGAAGTCGTGGTCGACGACTAACCGACGCCATCTTCTCCCCGCAGCCCCACCGCTGGCGTACATGTCTACGCTCCGGTTCGTCACGACGAACAGCGGGAAGGTACAGGAAGCCGCGTCCTACCTCGACGGCCTCCGGCGGGTCGAGCAACTCGACTACGATTACGCGGAACTCCAGTCCGATGACCTGGCGGCGATCGCCACGCACGGCGCCCGAGAGGCCTACCGGGAGACCGACGACGACACCCCGGTTATCGTCGACGACGCGGGGCTGTTCGTGCGCGGTCTGTCGGGGTTCCCCGGGCCGTATTCGGCGTACGTCGAGGACACGCTCGGTATCGAGCGCGTGTGGGAACTCGCCAGCGATCTCGACGACCGGCACGCCGCGTTCCGGTGCGTGGTGGCGTACACCGACGGCGACACCGTGGAGACGTTCACCGGGGCCGTCCAGGGGACGATGGTTGCGCCGCGGGGCGACGGCGGCTTCGGTTACGATCCGATCTTCGAACACGACGGGACGACGTTCGCGGAGATGCCCACGGACCGGAAGAACGCGCTCAGCCACCGCGGGCGCGCGCTCGCGACGTTCGCCGACTGGCTCGCCGAGCGGGCTGACTGAGCCGGGCGGGCGGACTACGCGCGTGGGTCGCGGTCGGGACCGGGGTAGTCGCCGCCCACGACCACCGGGTACAGCGACGCCGGATCGAACAGGCGGGCGAACGCCCGCGGTGATTTCACGCTCACGGAGACGCGGCCGGCGAGCGCCGCGCCGGTGGCCGCCGACTGGAGGTCGTCGTCGTGGGTGAGCACGTGGGCGGCGCCGCCGCGCATGGCGGCCGCGAGCGCGGGCTGGTCGCCCTCGGGGTGTTCGACGGTGGTGACGCGGTCGGCGATGCGGCCCCGCCAGTCGGCCGCGAGCGCGTCACTACCCAGGGCCGCGATCACCGCCTGGGCGTCGTCCAAGAGGGGCGTGCTGGCGACCAGTGTCACCCAGTCGTGGGCGCGCACCACGTCCAGCGCGGCGCGCGCGTGCCCGTCGACGAACACGTCCGCGGCGAGCACGTCCGCGTCGGCGGCGACCGCCGCGGGGTCGGGGTTACTCGCCACGGCGTGCGTCGAGTTCCGCGTGGATGTCAGCGCGCGATACGTCGGCGTCGGCGCCGCGCTCGAAGAGGGTCTGCCAGGCTGTCATTGTGTTGTGGCCATCAGCTGTCGCACGTTCGCCCGGTAGTCGGCGGGCGTTAATCCCAGATCGATGTCGATGGTGATAGTGATTGCGTCCGAGAGCTCTCGGGTCGCCGTCTTGGTGTAGTTCTGCGCGGGGTACGCGCCCCCGGCAACGACGACGTCGTCGCCCTCGTTCCACACCGCGAGGTCCCCAGCAACCGCGATGCCTCCGGCGTCGATGGTGACGGTGTCGCCGCCGGTCTCGTACTCGATGTCACCGACCCGGTAGTCGCCCTGGAACGTCGCCATCGCCGGCTCTCGACCGGTTGCGGTCGTCAGCGTCTCCACGCCGGTCTCGGTGATGTTCGTCACGCCGCGGTCGCGCATGCGCCGGCGGAACTGGCTGCGGGCCTGTGCCGTGGTTTTGTCGAGGACTTCCGCGCGGCCGACGTTCCCCGGCAAGTCGTTCAGTGGCGGGTCGAAGTTGATGTGTGATGCGGTGAAGACGCCGAGCGTGGCGTCGACCCGCCCGCCGGTGTCCTCGGCGACGGCGGCCGCGAGTTCGGCGTTCCGGTACGTCAGCGTGACCGCCTTCCCCGCCACCTCGACCGGGCCGTACGACTCCGAGAACACGGTCTCTTCGCTGCGGTCGGCACGCTCCCAGCCGCCCGCGTCCAAGGCGTCGCTCGACACGTCCGGCGGCGCGACGGTCCCCACCGCAGCCGAACATCCCCCCAGGATGCCCAGCCCGGCAGCGCTCACTCCCCCGATGAAGCTGCGACGATGCATACACCGCGTCGGGGGTTCGGCTGTATGCATGTTGTGGCCAGTTTAGCTGCCGGTGTGGCTGTACATTACGATCACCCACCGATACATACGTTTAGTTACATTTCGTCGTATTTCCAGTCCGATCGCTGACGTTCTCACGCGGCTGTCTTCCCGTATTTCGCGTATTTCAGACTCTGGGCTGTCGTCTGTCTGACGTGGATTTATGGGGGGTCGCAGTGTAGGACTCAAGCGGACGCGCGACCCCCTCCCTCCCCCCGCGCGTCCAACACTCTCCCACTCCCGCTTTTGGCGACGACTGCATCGACACGCACCGCTGTCCGTAACTTTACAACCATCCAGCACCCACTCCACCCATGGCCGCCCCCGGGCCGTCCGCCGACACTGATACCGGTCTCGACGCGCTCGTCGACGACGCCGGGTTTTTTCGCTCGCTGGTCGAACACGGCTCGGACGCGATCGTCACCATCGACGACGACAGCACCATCCGGTACGCCAACCAGGGCGTCCACCGCGTCCTCGGCTACCGCCCCGACGACCTGATCGGGGACTCGCTCACGACCATCATGCCACCGCGGTTCCACGACGCCCACTTCGACGCCGTCGACCACTACCTCGAAACGGGGGATCGCCGACTCGACTGGAACGCCATCGAAATGCCCGGCCAGCACGCCGACGGCCACGAGATCCAGCTGTCCATCACGTTCGAAGAACACGTCCACAACGGGGTCCGCGCGTTCTCCGGGATCATGCGCGACGTCTCCCGCCAGAAAGCCTACGCAGCCACGCTCGAATCGCTCCAAGACATCACGCACACCCTCATGCAGGCCCGCACCCCCGGTGCCATCGGCGACCACGTGGTCGGAGCCGCCGTCGACATCATCGGCTTCCCGGTGGCGTCCCTGTACCGGTGTGACGACGCCACCGGCGTGCTCCGACCGGTCGCGCAAAGCGACGCCGCGGCGGCGCTGTTCGCGGACCCACCCGCCCTCTCAGCGGGCTCGCTCGCCTGGCACGCCTTCGAGACCAACGACTCGGCGGTCTACCACGCCGACGCGGACGCCACCACCCCCGTCCACGACCCCGACGGCCCCATGACCGCCGAGTACGCCGCCCCGCTCGGCGAGCACGGCGTCCTCCTCGTCGGGGACACCGACGACGTGGCGTTCGACGACCACACCAGCCGCCTCATCGAACTGCTCGCCGCGAACACCCAAGCCGCACTCGAACGCGCCACGCGCGAAGCCGAACGCGAACGGCAGAACGAACAGCTCGAACGGTTCGCCAGCATCGTCTCCCACGACCTCCGGGATCCACTCCAGACCGCCCGCGCCACGGTCGCACTCGCAAAGGCCGGCGACGACGACGCGCTGACGGATCTCACCGCCGCCCTCGACCGCATGGACGCGCTCATCGCGGACGTACTCACGCTCGCGAAACACGGCCAGACGGTCGGCGAAACCGAACCCGTCCCCGTCGCGTCGGTCGCCGCCGACGCGTGGTCGACGGCCGGCGCACCCACCGCGTCACTGTCGACGGCCCCGGATCTGCCGACGCTCAACGCCGACCCCGAGCGCCTGCGCACGCTCTTCGAGAACCTCTTCGGGAACGCCGTCGCACACGGCGGCGACGACGTCACGGTCACGGTCGGCGCGCTCACCGGCGCTGACAGCGGCGGGTTCTTCGTCGCCGACGACGGCGACGGCTTCGGTGACACCGACACCGCACAGCTGTTCGACTACGGATACACGACCGACACCGACGGCACCGGCTTCGGCCTCAGCATCGTCCGCGACATCGCCACCGCACACGGCTGGACGATCGACGCAACCACCAGCGACAGCGGCGGCGCGCGATTCACGATCCACACACAATGACCGAGACACACCCCGACCAGTCCGAGATGCGCTCGACCGAGCCCGTCGTCCTCGTTGTCGACGACGAACCACGCGTCGCCGAAGCCTTCGCGCTCTGGCTCGAAGACGACTACGAGGTCCGCACAGCCACCAGCGGAGCGGCCGCACTGGAGGCCGCCGACGGCGACGTTTCGGTCGCGTTGCTGGACCGCCAGATGCCCACCATGACCGGCGACGAAGTGCTCGCCGCGCTCCGCGAGCGCGCCCTGGACATCCGCGTGGCGATGGTGACCGGCATCGACCCCGACTTCGACATCGTCGAGATGCCCTTCGACGAGTACATCCAGAAGCCCGTCGACGGCGACACCCTCCACGACGTGGTTGCGCGCCTGCGCACGCTCAACCAGTACGACGACTCCATCGACGAACTCTACCGCGTCACGCAGAAACTCGCCACCCTGGAAGCCCAGCTCTCGGAGCGCGCGCTCGCGGACAACGACGAATACCAGCGCCTCCGCGAGCGCAAAGCCACGCTGTCGGAGGCCGCCGACGCGGCACTCGACGCCGCCGGCACGTCCACCGACGCGCTGGGCGACGAGTTCGCGCGCCTCTTCTAGCCGAGCCGCGACAGCAGATCCTCGACGTACGCCGGCACCGCCACGTCCGCGAGGTCGCCGTCCGCGTTCCACGACGCCACCACCTCGTAGCTGCCGTCGCGCTCGACGTCCAGCTCCCACTCGGTGCCGTCCGCGTCGGTCACCTCGACGCGCGCGCCGCCGGACTCCAGGGGCCGCTGGGGCGCGATCTCCACCGTGTTCCCGTTGTAGGCTTCGACAGTTTCGGCGTCCATATCCGAGGGTACGTCAGCCCCACACTTGAGCGTTCAACGACGGCGTGTCACCTCACGAGGTCCCAGACCTGCACGTCGTCCCCGGAGCCGGTGGGTCCAGAGCCACGGCTACGCACTCGCTTCGTCGCCCGCAGGAAAAGCCTAGGCCGGAATTTGAATCCGGGGTCTCGTCCTTACCAAGGACGCGCTTTACCGCTAAGCTACCCAGGCACGCATTACGATTGAAGGTCCGGAAGTGACTTTATGCGTTTCGATTCAGCGCTCGATACCTGGCGGCGTGCCGACACGATCGTCGGACTGCACGGAGCCGACGCGCGCCATGATCTCCGCGACGCGCTCGGGGAGCGCGTCCGCGGCCGCCGGCAGCGGCTCGCCGTGGTTGTCCGCGAGGCCGACGAGATACTGCCGGAGCGCCACCGGCGGGTCGCTGCCCGTCGCGGACCCGCCCGCGATGGCCGCCAACTCGAAGACGTTGGCCTCCAGGCAGCGGTCGGTGGGCGCGCGGTCGGCGTGCCTGTCGGTCTGCTCGCGGCCGAACGCCCGCACTGTTTCGACCGCCTGGTCGGCGGCCTCCGTGCGCGCCAGCAGCCGGAAGCCCCGGGCGACCAGCACGTCCGCGGCGAGAATGTCGAGGTCGTCGCCGGGGTCGTCGGGTGCGTCGGCCGCCGTCCACGGCTCCGCGCTCACGAGGCCTCGCGTCACCCGGAGGCCGTCGTAGATGAGCTGCACGCCGGCCGCGCGCTGGGCGATGGCGTGCTCGTCGACAGCGCCGTCGACGACACGCGCGCTCAGCAGCGTCAACACCCCGGGAAGCATCGACGACGACACCACGTGGTCGTCGATGACTGTTTGGAGCCCGTCCGGCGTAACGTCAGTAATGGCCTCTCTGGCGGCTGCACGTGCCTGTTCGGCCTCCTCCATCACACCCGCCTAGCGGAGCGAACGGCAAAGACCTTTGGAAAGTACTACCACGTATTGGCATGCTCTCGATCACCGACGGCGACGCCGTCCGCGAGATCACACTCGACCGGCCCGACGCCAGGAACGCGCTCACCCGCCAGGGGGTGACGGCGCTGGCCGACGCAGTGACCGCGGCCTCCCAGCCGGTGGTCTACCTGCATGGAGCCGGCACGGCGTTCTGCGCGGGCGCGGACCTCGATGTCGTCGCGGACCTCGACGGCGACACGGGGGCGGCGTTCGCCCGCCGCGGCCAGCGAACCATGAACGCCATCGTGGACGCCGACGCCGTGGTTGTCGCGGGGGTCGACGGTCCAGCCCGCGGGGGCGGTGTGGAGCTCGCGCTCGCCTGTGATGTGCGCGTCTGCACGCCGGCCGCGTCGTTCGCCGAGACCGGCGTGACGCTCGGGCTGTTCGGCGCGTGGGGCGGCACGCGACGCCTCCGGCAGGCGGTCGGCACCACGCACGCCGCCGACCTCTCGCTGTCCGGGCGCACCGTCGACGCCACCGACGCCCGTGCGATGGGGTTGGTGTCCCGGATCGTCGAGGACCCGCGCGCGGTCGCCGACGAGATCGCCGCCAACGACCCCGACGCGCTGCGGGCGCTGCAGGCACTGCTGGGCCAGAACGGCAGCCAAGCGGCGACCGACGAACGGGAGGCCGCGGCGTTCGGCCGACTCCACGCGGAGCCGCGTTAGGGGGCCGGCGGCATCGCGCGCTTGTGTTTGCTGGCCCCGTAGAGGTCCCGGACGGTCTCGACCACCGACGGGTCGATGTCGAGGTGGGTGGCCGTCGCGCTCGCTGGGAGGCCGCCGTCGACGTGCACCGCGAGCACGGCGTCGATGGTGTCGTAGTCAACGCCGAGCTCCCCTGCGTCGGTCTGGTCGGCCCACAGCTCCGCGGTCGGGGCTTTCGTCACGAGGTCCTCGGGCACGCCCAGGTCGCGGGCGAGCTGCCGCACCTGCATCTTGTAGAGGTTCCCGATGGGGTTGCAGTCCACGGCCTGGTCGCCGTACTTGGTGTAGTAGCCGGTCATCGCCTCCGCGCGGTTGCCCGTCCCGAGTACGACACCGTCGCCGTGGTTCGCGACGAAGTAGTTGATCACGGCGCGCGTCCGCGCTCGCGCGTTCCCGACCGCGACTTCGTCGCCGGCCGCGTCCGGGAACACGTCGGTCAGCTGGGTCACGAACGGATCGATCTCCACGACGTCGTACTCGATGCCGAGGTCCTCGGCGACCCGCTCGGCGTCGCTCATGTTCTGGTCGCGGGACACCGCGCCCGGCATCACGAGCCCGTGGAGGGCGTCGGCACCGAGTTCGTCGACGGTGAGGTGTGCAACGGTCGTCGAGTCGATGCCGCCGGACAGCCCGAGCACGCAGCGCTCGGCGCCCGCCGCCGCGACGGTGTCTCGGATGAACGACTGGATGCGGTCGCGGCGCTCGGCGAGCTCGGCCGCGGAGAACCGCAGGTCGAGTGGCGAAACGGTGTCTGGGGCGCTCATCGTCTCTAGGTTTGGCCCGAGCAGTAAAATCCCCGCGGCTAGTCACTCGTCCACACGCCGGCGTCCGCCAAACGCTACGTTGAAGTGCCACCACAGTCAACGATGGATCACCGCTGTTCGAGCGCGGCGCGCGCTGGTGGTCTAGTGGTAGGACATGAGCTTCCCAAGCTCATAGCCCGGGTTCAATTCCCGGCCAGCGCATCCTTCACGCGCCCGGTTCTGCCGGGCGCCGACTGACACCCGATAGCTGTGGCTGTGGCGGTCGCCCACGCCGGAACCCTCTTGTCGCGGGCGCTGGGAGGATCACCATGGCAGTTGACGCCAGCGCTGCCCGCGAGCACGTGTGCACCGCTCACGCCGACGTGCTCGCGGCCGTCGGGGCCGCTGCGGACGCCGTCGACGCAGCCGCCGCGTCCAGTGGCCCCCAACTCGGCGCGGCCCTGGAGTCGCGGCTCACCGACCGCGGCGTGCTTGCGTCGCTGCCCGGGGTGCTTGCCGCGGCCGTGGCGGCGGCCGGCGGCGAGCTGCCAGCGGAGCCGGTGGCAGCACCGCCGTACGTCGTCGTGACGGGCCGCGGCCCGGTGTTGCGGGCGACACTCGACGCCGGCCGGTTGGTCGTCGAACTGCGGGTGTTCGCGCTCACCGACGCGAACCGCTACGAGCGCCGCGACGGGGTGGCCGTCGAGGCGTCCGTCAGGTAGCCGCGCACGGCTGCCGTGGGGCAGCCGAGACTGGGGGCGATCACCGCACCGCGGGATACGTGTCACGCTCGATCCACTCGCGGAGGCGGCTGGCTCCGGCGGTGTCGTATCGAAGGGGGCGACGCCACCACGGCCCCCGCCCGGAGTCCGCCGACCACTCGGTGACCGCTCGGTTCGCTTCAGTGCCCTGCGCCCCGCTCAACGGGACCGCAGTGTCGTACAGTCGCGAGGCGTCGGGGTCGCCAGCGAGCAGGACCGCGGCGTCGAAGGGGTCACGGTAGCAGTGAGCGTTCCCCGCGAACGCCGCCCGCTCGTCGGCCGACAGGGCTGCGTACTCGTCGCCGGGCAGCGGGTCGCGGGCGAGCGCGAACTCGCCGATGAGGTACGCCCCCCAGTCGGACGCCATCCAGGCGGCGGGGTCGTCGGGGGTGTCCAGCGTGCCGTAGAAGTAGACGTCGTCGCCGGCCGACAGTTCCAGCAGCGGCCGGGCTTTCAGGTCATGCGGGTCGCCGTAGGTGTACCGCTCACAGCACGGGTACTCGGCGAACGACGGATCGAGGTGCACGGGCGTATCCTGCAGGTCGGGCGGGACCGTGATCGGGAGATCGAGGTCGGCGTACGTCGGCACCGAGCCGGCGGTCGGTTCGGGCTCGGGGATGGGAACGTAGACGAACGAGCCGTCGGCTCGCAGCGGCCCGCGGAACCCCGGCTGGTTCGTGTTCGCGGCGACGTTGATCGCGACTCCTGTGGTCACGGCTGTAGTGACCGCACGCAGCGCCGACAGAAGTCGTATCCGGAGTCGTTTTCCGTGCCGCAAGCCGGACACGTCGCCGCGGTCGGGGTCGGGTCGTCGTCCGCGCGCTGGTTGGCGTCCCGGTCCGGGGGTTGTGGTGCCACCTCGGTGACACCGATGTCGCCGCGCTGGATGCGCCGCCACACCGCGATCTGGAGCACCGCAACCACGACCATCGCGAGCAGGAATGGCGCCCACTCCATGCGCCGTGCTACCACGGCCAGGCTCTTTAGCGTTCGCCCGGTGGCGAGCGGTCCCGCTGGAACTCGTCGTACACGGCGGCGTCGGCCGGCACCGCGTCGTCGAGTCGGCGCTCGGCCTGCCGGCGTTCGCCGCCCGCATCCAGGGGCGCGGCGACCGGCTCCCACCCCGGCTTCACGCGCACGCTCTCCGCGGGGCTCCCGACCGCAATGTGGTGGGCCGGCACGTCGCCCTGTACGACCGACCGGGAGCCGACGAGCGCGTTCTCCCCAACGCGGACCCCCGCCCGCACGAGCGCGCCCTGGGTCACCCGCGCGTCGGCACCGATCTCGGTGCGGTAGTTCGTCACGTCGGTCTGGTCGACCACGTCGTGGTCGTGCGTGTAGAGGTGTGCGCCGTCGCTCACGCTGGCCCGCGCCCCGACCACGACCTCGCCGCGGTCGTCGAGGTGCACGCCGTCGTGAACGACCACGTTGTCACCGAGTTCGATGTTGTGGCCGTAGGTCATCGTGATGCCCTTGAACAGCCGCACGTCCTCGCCGACGCCGGCGAACAGGTGGCCCGCGAGCATCCGGCGGAACGGGAGCGCGACGTCGACGTTGTCCGCCAGCGGCGTGGTGTCGAACTGCCGCCACAGCCACTGCAGGGGTTTCGAGCGCGCGAACGCCGCCTCGTCTTTCTCGGCGTAATACTCCGATTCGAGGCTGGCGTTCCGGGGGTCGAGGGTTGCCAGCCGCGCCGTCGCGGCCGGCCGGACGTCGTCGCCGTCCCGCCAGGCCTCGTAGGCGTCCCGCTCGCCGCGGAGGTCCGCGAGCGTCCCCGTGACGGCCGTGGCCAGCTCGTCGGGCGTCTCCGCGGCGGACAGCCGCTCGTCGACGCCCGACACGAACGCCCGACGAACGTCCTTGGCGTCCGCGGGCAGCGAGACGTGTCGCTTGGTCATGCCGTTCCGTGGGCCGCCAGCGGCATAGTGGTTTTCGTCCCGAAAGCTGCCGCCGCGACGGGTCTCGCTGGGAGCCAGTCGGTGGCTGACGACAGCAGCACCGCGGCGACGCCGGCGACCGCGAGCACGCTGACCAGCGACACGAGGGACTCCTCCCCGGCCGTCGTGAGTCCGAGCGAGACCACCGCGACGAGCGGTCCTACTCCCAGCACCGTCAGTCGGTCCAGCCTGCGTTGGAGGGCGTCGTCCATGCTCGTGGCTGTCGAATTCACGCGACGAAACCGTATCCCTGTCGCTGGAACCGTCGGCGCTAAGTGGCACAACACCCAACCCTGACACATGCAACATCGGGAGCTCGGTGACTCCGGCGTTGAGGTCAGTGAAGTCGGGTTCGGCGCATGGGTCGTCGGCACGGACTGGTGGGGCGACCGCGACGAGGACGACGCCCTGGAGATGGTCGAGTACGCCCTCGACCACGGCATCACGTACTTCGACACGGGCGACGTCTACGGCCACGGCCGCAGCGAGGAGCTGCTCGGGGAGGCGCTGGCCGAGCACGGCGACGAGATGACCGTCGCCACCAAGGTCGGCTACGACTTCTACAACAACCCGCAGGCCGGCCACGGCGAACTCCCCAAGGAGATGGGCGTCGACTACCTCCGGGACGCCGTCGAGAAGTCCATGGACCGCCTCGGCGTCGACCACGTCGACGTACTGCAGCTGCACAACCCGGACGTCGACGAACTCACGCCCGATGTCCTGGATCTGCTTGACGACCTCCGCGCGGACGGCCGTGCCGACGCCATCGGCGTCGCGCTCGGCCCCTCGATCGGCTGGCTCGCCGAGGGCGATCACGCCATCGAGGCGGCCTTCGACTCCGTGCAGTACGTCGGCAACGTCCTCGAACAGGACGTCCACAACCACTTCGTCGACTCCGTCCGGGAGCAGGGCGCGGCCACGTCCTTGATCCCCCGCGTCCCGCACTCGTCGGGCCTCCTGAACGAGCAGGTCACCCCCGACACGGAACTCGGCGAGGGCGACCACCGCGGGTTCCGCCCGGAGGAGTGGTACGAGACCGGCTGGGAGAAAGTCGACGCGCTGCGCTTCCTCGAACGCGACGGCGAGCGCACCATGGGGCAGGCGGCCATCCAGTGGCTGCTGAGCTTCGACGAGGTCGCGACCGTCACGCCGACGTTCCGCTCGAAAGCAGACATCGAGGCGTGGGCGAGCGCCTCCGAGACGCCCGCGATCAGCGACGCGGAGCGCGAGCGCGTCGCGGAGCTCTACGCGGACAACTTCGGCGTCGACCGCTTCGACGGCATGGAGAAAGAAGACTACCGCACGAGCGTCGACGGCGACGATCTCCGGGACGCAGGCATCCTCGGATCGGCCGACTGATCCCAACCTATATTCTGTGTGGGACTGAACGCCCGGTGTGCCTGACTCCACCGACCAAGTCACACCGCGGTCGCTGTCCGCCGCCGACCGGCTGGCCCTCGGTGCCCTCGTGCTCCTCTACGTGAGTGCGGGCCTGGACCTCCTGCCGGCCGGCACGGTCGCGGTCAACATGCTGTTGGTGATCGGTCTCCACCGGATCGTCTCCTGACGCTCGCTGTCGAGTGCTCCCGTGGGTACCACCCGGACAGTGGTCGGGGTGCGCGGTTCCTTACGCGAGGAAGACGTGGCGCGGGCGGTCCGCGAGCACGTCGCGACCCCAGTCAACGGTGTCCCCGAAGTCGTCGCTGCGGAAGAACGCCATGGCGTCCTCCTGGGAGCGCCACTGGCTGGCGATGAACATGTCGTCGTCGTTCTCGACGTTCACCATCAGATCGGTGTCGAAGTGGCCGTCCATGTCCGCGAGCACGCCGGCGACGGTGTCGAACTTCTCGACGAACTCCGCGGTGTGTTCGGGCTTGGTCTCGTAGAACATGCCCATCGTGCCGAACCCGGACTCCTCGCCGGCGCGCTCGACGACCTCGGGCAGGTCGGCGAGGAAGCCGGCGGCGGTGTCGGCGGCGCTGGCGGTGTCCCAGATGGAGACCACTGCGCGCCGGTCGGCCTCGTGGCCGTCGTAGACGGCGGTTTTCACGTGCGTGTCGTAATGCTCGAAGTTCCCCCGCAGCCCCTCGACCTCCTCGAAGAGGTCGTCGGCGCCGGCTTCCGAGTACAGCACCGTCGCGTAGACGTCCTCGCCGTGGGGCTGGCCGGCGTAGATGTCCTCGTCGGCGAGTTCGCCGCGGATGCCGTCGTCGGCCTCGTCGCCGGTGCTGTGGTGGTGCTGTTCGCCGTCGTCGCCGTCGTGGTGGTCGGAGTCACCGTGGTGGTGCGTACGCTCGCCCTCACCGTGGGCGTCCGCCCCGCCCTCGGGGGCGGGCACTCTCTCGCCGGCCATGAACGCCGGCAGATCCGCGGGCGGGAACCGGCGGCCGACGAAGAAGTCGCCGAACGCGCCGTACTTCGCGGACACTTCGTCGAAGCGCATCTCGTAGACGATGTCCTTGATGTCGGTGAGGTCGTCGGCGAACAGCGTCACCCCCCACTCCATGTCGTCGAGGCCCACCGAGGACGCGATGACCTGGCTGACCTTCCCGGCGTACTGCTTGCCCAGGTCGCCGTGGACGTCCATCATCTCCGCGCGCTCCTCGATGGG
This sequence comes from Halobacterium sp. GSL-19, assembly GCF_016917855.1. Lineage (NCBI taxonomy): Archaea > Methanobacteriati > Methanobacteriota > Halobacteria > Halobacteriales > Halobacteriaceae > Halobacterium > Halobacterium sp. GSL-19. The sequence goes on along the minus strand of NZ_CP070377.1, from coordinate 1,451,650 downwards.
CAGGTCGTACCAGTTCTGCTCGGGCTGGCGGCGCTTGCTCATCGGGTAAAACGAGACGTACGTGTCGTCGGGGATCTCCGGCGTGAGCTTGCTCTCGAAGTACTGCCGGAGCCCGTCGTCGACGGAGTCGGGGTCCTCGAAGTAGTCGGGCGCGGTGTACCCCGAGATCTCGACCACGGAGACGTACGAGTGCGCGCGCTCGGTGTACTCGGCGAACGCGGTCTGCTCGAAGGCCCGCTGGATCCGATCCAGTTCGTCGAGGCTCTCCCGGAAGTGCACGAACAGCAGGTCCGCTTTCTGTCCGGTGATCGAGAACACGCCCGACTCGCCCTCGTCGGCGTCCGCAAGCGCCTCGCGGTCCGCGAGGAACGACGCCGCGTCGTCGAGGGCCGCCGTCCGATCCCGCTCCGGCGCGTCACGCCATGCATCCCAGTCCACGGTGTAGCAGTCGTGGAGCACGAACCATCCCTCGTCTGTCGGCGGAGCGTCTGCCATACATCGGCGTTCGAACCGGGCGTAGAAGGGTTTTCCCAAAGCAGCCCGCAGTGTGACGGCGGCCCACCGACCGAAACCCTTTCACTGCGACCCCCGGAAGGTGGACGCAGATGCGAAAGAGTGGGCCGCCGAAGGGGCTCGTCTCCTACCTGGTGTTGGAGTTGCTTGACGAACAACCCCGGTACGGCTACGAGATCCTCAAGGAGATCGAATCCCTCTCCGGGGGCCACTGGGAGCCGTCCTACGGGTCGGTCTACCCCATCCTCTACAAGTTCGAGGAGAACGGGTACGCCGAGCGCCTCGACGTCGAGGACGAACCCGACCGGAAATACTTCGAGTTGACCGACGCCGGCCGCGAGGAACTCGCCGCGAAACGCGAGGAAGTCGGCACGGCGGGCACGGACCTCTTCGATGTCATCCTGGGGTTCTATCACATGTTCGCGGTGCTCGGCACCGACGACCGCTTCGACGTCGAAAACCCACCGGAAGGCACCGGGTGGCGCTTTGACGAGGCGTTCTCGGCGTGGATCGTCGAACAGGTGGTGCGCCACCACGAACATTACTTCTCGGAGTTCGAGCGCGTCCCCGACACCCCCGCGGAGTTCGCCGACCGCATGGGCATCGACGGCCCCGACGACTAGGACAGCAGCTCCGGCCCGAACAGCATCAACAACAGGCTGCACAGCATCAGCAACCCGATCCCGGTCGTGATCGCGCGCGTCGCCGTCTCCGGGCTCTCGAAGGGCAGTCGCACCGTCACCGCCTCCGCGGCCGACCGCAGCAGGTGGCCGCCGTCAAGCGGGAACGCCGGGATGCAGTTGAACAGCGCGAGGTTGAGGTTCACCCAGCCGGTCCACAGCAACACGTTCGCCGCGCCGAACGTCACCCAGTCCGGGAACACGCCCAGCACGCCGGTGACGTGATAGAAGCTCGCGTTCATCCCCGCGATCCCCGCGAAGTTGAACCCGAGGGTCGGATCCACGAGCCCGATCAGCGGCAGGTACAGCGCGATCACGACCGCCTGCAGGAAGCCCGTGATGGGGTCGTCTGCGCCGCCGAACAGCGTGCTGAGGTACGCCGACCCGGACGTCTCCCCGGAGAGCAGTCCGCGGTAGGTGTCGGCCGGATACAGTGTCGCCCCGAAGCCGTCGACGGCCACCCCGCTGACGCCGCGTGCGGGCGCGATCCCCATGTAGCTGGAGCCGTCGGACTGCTCGCCCAGCGTGATCTCGGTGGTGGTCCGACTCCCGTTGACGTACGCCCCGACGCTGATCGTGTCACCGGGGTCGCGGGCGTCGAGCTCGCCGCTGAGCGCGTCGTACGTGGGCACCCGTGTTCCGTTGACCGAAACCACGACCGCGTTGGTGCCCGCCGACAGGCCGTCCATGGCGGCCGGCGCGTCGGGGATCGTCGTCACGAGCGCGCCCGCCGGCCCGGTCGCGGTCGCCGCGCCGTCGTTCAGTTCGAACGCCGCGACCTCGCGGTCGGCGAGCGCCGCCCGCAGCTCCGATTCGGTGCTGACCGTCGTGCCGTTGACGGCCGTGATGGTGTCGTTCGTGGTGATCGACAGCGGCGAGTTCGACGCGTTCGCGACCACCGACAGCTGCCGCTCGACGCGCACCGTCTCGTTGCTGGCGAGGGTCACCGGCACCGTGGGGTCGTCGTACTCGTCGAGGGCCTGCCTGAACGCCGTGTTGTTCGCCACCGGCGCGCCACCCACCGCGGTGATGCGGTCCCCCCCGGAGAACCCGGCGGCGGCGGCCGCCGTCCCGTCGTGGACCTCCCCGACGAGGCCGCCGTCCGAAACCGCGACCGCGCCCGCAACCGGCCCGAACAGCAACGCCAGCGTCACCACCACAACGAGGAAGTTGTTCGTGACGCCGGCAGCGAACATCCGGGACTTCGACCCGCGGTCGGCGTCCGCCTGGCTGTCCTGGTCCGGTTCGACGAACGCGCCCACGGGCAACACCGCCAGCAGCGCCACGCCCATGGACTCGACGTCGATGCCCTCGACGCGACACATCAGCCCGTGGCCGAACTCGTGGATGACGATCCCGATGAACAGCCCGGCGATGATCTCCGGCGCAACCGACAACGGCAGGAAGTCGTTGACCCCCGGGATCACCAGCACGTTCGACGGCTGGCTGATGCTCGTTGGCTCCGGCGGATTCAGCAGCGTCGTGATGGCCACCAGGACGAGCGCGATCAGCACGCCGACCAGCACGACCGACGCCAGCCCCAACCCGAAGTTCCCCCACGCGCGCCACAGCCGCTTGGGGGTCGCCATCCAGTCGAGAAACCGCTTCCCGCGCTTCGTGTGGAGGGTCGTTATCGGGCCGCTGGTGTGCACGAACGACGGCAGCAGGCCGCGGCTCTGCGCCCACGACACCGCCGCCCAGTACGCGAGCAGCCCGACCAACAGCAGCTGCCAGGTTTCCATTGTCCGTTGCTTCGGGGGTCTAGGTCAAAAGGAGTTCGGGGATGGATCGCCCGCTCCACCGCCGTCCACGGGGCGGCGTTCAGCCCTCGCGGCGGAGCCGCGTGACCACGAACTCGCGGTCGAGCTTCGCGAGGAACGGCCCCAGCTTCGGGCCCTGGTCCTCGTCGAAGAACAGCCGGTAGCCCGCCGCGAAGAACGCGCCGATGTCGATGTCGTGGCGCTTGGCGGCCTCGTAGATCTCGCCCTGCAGCGCCTCCCCGTCGGGGTCCTCGCTGTCGAGGAACGCCGCCAACTCGTCCAGCGCCGCCGCCGTGGCGTCGTCGAAGTCGTGTGCGGGGATCTCGGCGCGCGCGAGCCGGTAGTTGAACTCGTTGTTCGTGCGGCGCGCCCACTCCCGGGCGCGCTCAACGCGCGTGAGCGCGTCCGCGACGGTGTCGGCGTCAGCGTCCGCGGGAATGTGGCCCTCGCGGCGCGCGATCTCCTCGCGCAGAGCGGAGTCCTCGGTCATCCCCAGCACCGCCGCGAACGTGAACGGGATGCGCACGCGATCCGCGTCGATGTCGTCGACGAGCAGCGGGTACACGCGGGCGGCGCGCTCGCGTTCGTCCTCGCTGGCGTCGGCCGCCTCGCCGAAGTACACGCGCTCCATGCGATCGAACTCGTCGACGAGCTGGTCGAGGTGCTCGATGGAGAAGTCCCGCGCGCGGCGGGGGTCCTTGCTGAAGAAGTACCGCACCACCGGCAGCTCCAGCAACGCGAGCACGTCCTGGACGAGGATGACGTGGCCGGCCGACGAGCTGAACGGCTCCCCGTCGAGCGTGAACCACTCGTACACCATGGGGGTCGGTGGCTCGTCGCCGAGCACGTTCCGGGAGATGTCCGTCCCGGAGGGCCACGACCCTTCGGCGTGGTCTTTCCCGAACGGCTCGTAGTCCACGCCCAGCGTGCGCCACTGCGCCGGCCACTCGAAGCGCCACGGCAGCTTCCCCTCGCGGAGGGTCGCCGTGCCCTCGTGACCACACCCCTCGATGGTCTGGTCGCCGGCGTCCATGTCGGTGCAGACGTACTCGACGGTGCCGGCGTCGGCGTCGACGTCGGTGACCGTCTCGGTCACCTTCCCGCACGCCTCACAGATGGGATTGAACGGCACGTACTCCTCGTCGACTTTGTCCTGGTATTCACCCAGCACGTCGCGGGCCGCCGTGACGTGCTCCAGGAGGTACCGCGTGACCTCTTCGAACCCGCCGTTGGCGTAGGTCTCCGTGTTCGAGACCATCTCGACGTCCACGCCCAGGCGGTCCGCCGAGGACTGAATGAGGTTCGAGAAGTGCGCGCCGTAGGAGTTACAGCACCCGAAGGGGTCGGGGATCTCGGTGTAGGGCGCGCCGAGGTTCTGCCCGAGCGCGCCCGCGTTCACGTCCCCGAGAGCAACGACCTCCCCGTCCAGGTCGGCGAGCTTCCGGGGCAGCCCCCGCAGCGGGTCGCGGTCGTCGCTGGTGAACACCTGGCGTACCTCGTGGCCGCGCTCGCGCAACACCGCCGCCACGAAATACCCGCGCATGATCTCGTTCATGTTGCCGAGGTGTGGCACGCCGGACGGCGAGATCCCGCCCTTGATCACGATCGGTTCCTCGGGGTCGCCGTCGAGCACGCGGTCGGCGGCGGCGTCAGCCCAGAACAGGCGACCGCTGCCGTCGTCTGCGTACGGGTCGTCGTCAGGATGCATGGTCTTACTCCTGGTTGTCGGCCCAGTACGTCATCTGGTTGTCGGTGCCGTCGGGGATCACGTCGGTGCCGTCGTGCTCGCCGAAGCGCACCGCGTCCACGATGCGGCGGGGGTCGGTCCCGTCGAGCACGATGGTGCGGACGCCGGAGCGCTCGATGAGCTTCGCCGCCAGCAAGTCCACGGGTGCCGACGATCCGGCGTTCATCTCGATGTCCGCGATGATGTCCACGAGCTCGCCCGCCGTCATCCGCGTGAAGTGCTCGGCGTCGGCGTCCTCGTTGGGGTCCGCGGAGAACACGCCGGGCACACTGGTCGCGTACAACAGCAGGTCGGCGTCGGTGTACTCCGCGAGCGCGGCGCTCACGGCGTCGGTCGTCTGCCCGGCGACCACGCCCCCCATCACCGCGATGTCGCCGCGCCGCATCGCCTCCCCGGCGTCCTCGTAGTCTTCGGCCGGGCTGGGCGCTGCGTCACCGCCCAATGCGGCGATGAGCAGCCGGGCGTTGAGCCGCGTCACGTCGACGCCGATGTCATCGAGCTCGATCTCGTTGGCGCCGAGCTCGCGCGCTGTTCCGATGTAGTCCCGTGCGACGCCGCCGCCACCGACCACGGCCCCGACCTCACAGCCGGCGTCGGTCAACTCGTTGATGGCGTCGGCGTGGGCGTCGACTTGGTCGGCGTCCAAGCCGGGCGCGAGCACGCTGCCGCCGATAGAAACCACCACTCGCATACTACAGCCCGGTAGCCCGGTGGCGTGCTTAAGGGTTGTCAACTGATCGCGCGTGCAGCCGTTAGACGGCCGGAAGAAACACTCCTGCGACGTTCGGGGCCGCCTGGCTCCGGTGCGCGCGCCACGACTGCCGGCACTGTCACCTCCCGATCGTCTGACGTGTCGATGACAGCCCCCGCTGTCACCCGGCCTAGGAGATGCTGTCGTCTCCCACCCAAAATAAACTCTGAAACACGAGTATAAACTGTCTAATTGGCTCTAAGCACGTTATAAACTGTACGTACCCCCTCAGTTCACGGGGTGAAACGGCCGAAATCAGCCCGAACGTTCCTTCTGTTATAACCCATCCTGGGCGGTACACGAAAGCGAGGCCAGACACCATGAGCGCACCCAACTCCCCCTCCAGTGAGGCCGAGTCGCAGGACAAGGAAACGCGCCTGAAGTCCTACCTCCGCGAGAAGGCCGACGACGGCGAGCTCTACTTCAAGAGCAAGTTCATCGCCGACGATGTCGATCTCTCCCCCAAGGAGATCGGCGCTCTGATGGTGAAACTCTCGAAGTCCGCCACCGACATCACCGTCGAGAAGTGGTCGTACACCAGCGCCACCACGTGGCGCGTCCAGCCCGCATAACACCCCTCCCCCGCCACTGCGTCCCCGTTTTCGCCGTGCAACACCCATAGTGGTTAAGCGGCTGTAGCCGCTACCACGCTTCAATGCCGCCTGAATCGCCAGCGGACGCGCCCTCCCCGGCCGCCTTCGGCGACCGCTTCGACGTGTACGACGTCCAACACCGGGACGACGAACTCCTCTACTTCGGGCAGCCCGGTGCCGACCGAGCCACGATCGAGCGCGAACTCTGGCCGCTGTTCCGCGAGCACGGCTACGACGTCAGGCTCACCGACCGCACCGGCGAGCGCGTGCTCGTCGCCACGCCAGCCGACGCCGCTGACACCGACACCGGGGTGCCGTGGACGAACGTCGCGTTGTTCCTGGCGACGCTCGCCTCGACGCTGTTCGTGGGCGCGAACTGGTATTACGTCGACCCGTTCTCGCCCGCCGTCGTGCGCGCGATCCCGTTCACGCTCGCGGTCATGGGCGTGCTGGGCACCCACGAGCTCGGCCACTACGTGATGAGCAAACACCACGACGTCGACGCGACGCTGCCGTACTTCATCCCGTTCCCGTCGCTGTTCGGCACGATGGGCGCGGTCATCCGGATGCGCGGCCGAATGCCCAGCCGCAACGCCCTCTTCGACATCGGCGCAGCCGGGCCGCTGGCGGGTCTCGTCGCTGCCGTCGTCGTTTCCGTGATCGGGCTCGTGTTGCCGCCGGTGACGGTGCCCCCGGGGGTCGCGAACTCGGCCAGCGCCGTTCACGTGGACTTCGGCTACCCGCTGTTGCTGCGCGGGATCGCGGCCGTGCTCGGCGAGCAGTTCGCGTACGCGGACCCACGCACAGCCGTCAACCCCGTCGTGATGGGCGGCTGGATCGGCATGTTCGTCACGTTCCTGAACCTGCTGCCGGTCGGCCAGCTCGACGGCGGGCACATCCTCCGGTCGCTGGTCGGCGAGACCGCCGGTCGCTTCGCGCCGCTCGTGCCGACCGCGTTGCTCTCGCTGGGGGCCTACCTCTGGATCGTCCGAGACGCCGGGAACGCCGCCGGCATCTGGCTGCTGTGGGGTGTTCTGGCGTCGGTGGTGTCGCTGTCCGGCACCGTCACGCCGGTCGACGACCGGCCACTCGACCGCCGGCGCGTCGCGCTGGGCGTGGTGACGTTCGTCCTCGGCGCGCTGTGTTTCATGCCGGTCCCCATCCAACTCGGCTAATGCGTCCAGCCGTCGTCGGCCAGCGCGTCGCCGTCGAGGCACACGCCGTCGGCCGCCGCGGTGACGCGCCCGACGACCGACAGCGACCCGGGGACCGCCGCCCGCGCCGCCTCCACGCGCTCGGGCGGCACGGCCGCCACCAACTCGAAGTCACCGCCGAAGGACACCGCGCGCTCGACGGGGTCGGTGGTCACCTCCGCGAGCGCGTCCGCCACCGGGAGGCGGCCGCTGTCGACCGCCATTCCGCAGTCGCTGGCCGCCGCGAGCTGGTGCAACGACCGCGCCAGCCCGTCGCTTGCGTCCATCATCGCGGTCGCGTGCGCGCCGAGCACCTGCCCGGCGGCCACCCGGGGCATGAACTGGAACAGGTCGTTGGCGCGGTCAGTGTCGCCGGCGTCGAACAGCGCCATCGCGGCCGCGCTGCGCCCCAGCGACCCGGTCACGACCACGCTGTCACCCGGCCGGGCACCGCTGCGCGCGACGCGGTGGTCGGCGTCACCGATCGCCGCCGTCGCCACCGTGAACTCGCTGTGCCCGTCCAGGTCGCCGCCCACGTACTCCGCGCCGACGGCCGTACAGACGTCGCGTGCACCGGTCACGAACGCGGCCAGCTCGTCGTCGTCGAAGCCCGGCGCGCCGTAGGCGGCCACTGCGGCGGTCGCGGTCGCGCCCGTCGCGGCGACGTCCGACAGCGACGCGCCGACCGACCGCCAGCCCGCGGTGTACCTGGTGGTGCCCGACGGGAAGTCCGTCGCGTCGTGGAGCATGTCGATCGTGAGGGCGGTGTCACCGACGACTGCGGCGTCGTCGCCGGCGCGTGAGACGAGCCCGCCGACAAGCTCCAGGGCCGCACGCTCATCCATACCACGCGGTTGGCAACCACCGGTGATAAGCCCCCGGAAAGCCGCCACGGCACCCGGCCGCTGCCGCCGGGGTGGCGGTCACGCACGCCGGTGTGGCCGCCTCGCGCCGCCTAACGATGCCTTTAAACGAATCAGGGACGACGTGCCTGCAATGGCAACTCTCTACGACGCCCCCGTGGACGAGCTCATCGACGAGCTCGCCGCGGACCTCGAAACGCGACTCGACGAGCCGGACTGGGCGAACTACGCGAAGACGGGCGCGGGCCGCGAGCTTCCCCCCGAGCAGTCTGACTTCTGGGCGACCCGTGCGGCCAGCCTCCTGCGGAAGGTCGCCATCGACGGCCCGATCGGTGTCAAGCGCCTCTCGGAGGCCTACGGCTCCACGACCTCGGGCTCGAACCGCTACGTCGTCGCGCCGTCGACGACGACCGCCGGCTCCCGGAACATCGTGCGCACGATCCTCCAGCAACTCGAAGCCGAGGGCCTCGTCGAGCAACAACACGACCACGGCCGCGTCGTCACCGGTGACGGCCGCAGCCTCCTCGACGAGACCGCCGGCGACGTGATCGAATCCCTCGATCGCCCGGAGCTCGAACGCTACGCGTAACGCTCGCCGACGCGACGCCGCCACTTCTCGTTCGGGTAGCGCCGGCAGCAGTCGACGCTGTGCACAACAATTAACACGACTCGCGGCCAACTGTCATCCAGTATGAGTGGGAACCCTGACGACGACCGACTAGAGGAGCTTCGCCAGCGAAAGAAAGAGCAGCTCAAGCAACAACAGCAGGGCGGCGACGCGGAGCGTGAGGCCCAACAGCAGCAGGCCCAGCAGGCCGAACAGCAAAAGCAGGCGATGCTCAAGCAGAACCTCACCGACGGCGCGCGCAAGCGCCTGAACACGATCCGCATGAGCAAGCCGGAGTTCGCCGAGCAGGCCGAACAGCAGGTCCTCGCACTGGCCCAGTCCGGACGCGTGCAGGGCCGCATCGACGAGGATCAGATGAAAGAGATCCTCCGCGAACTCAAGCCCGACTCCCAGAGCTTCAACATCAATCGCCGATAAGCGATGGAACTGGGCCTGCTTTACAGCGGCGGGAAAGACTCCACGCTGGCCGCCCTCGTTCTCGATCGGTTCTACGACATCACGCTCGTCACCGTGCATTTCGGCATCACCGACGAGCACGCCCACGCCCGCGCTGCGGCGGCTGAGACCGACTTCGACTTCGAGGCACTGCAGTTGGACCGCGGGGTCGCCGACGACGCGGTGGCGCTGATGGTCGAGGACGGCTATCCGCGAAACGGCATCCAGCACGTCCACGAGCACGCCCTGGAGGCGGTCGCGGAGCGCTTCGACGCGGTCGCGGACGGCACGCGCCGCGACGACCGCGTGCCGACGGTGTCGCGGGCGCACGCCCAGAGCCTCGAAGACCGCCACGGCGTGGATTACGTCTCCCCGCTGTCGGGGTTCGGACGCGGCGCGATCGACCGACTGGTGGCCGCCGAACTCGACGTCGAAACCGGCCCGAGCGAGGAGATCCCGCGCGCGGACTACGAGGCGGAGCTGCGGGCGCTGCTGGCGGCCGACCGCGACGACACCGCGATCAGCGACGTGTTCCCCGAGCACGACCAGACGTACGTGCACGGGCTCCGCAACTAGGGTGGGCGTCGAACGGAAGCTTTGAAGCGCCGGACGCGACAACCGCACTCCATGTACGACCGACTCAAGGGGTTTCGTGACTTCTACCCCGCGGAGATGGGGCCGCGGCGCGCGGCGATCGACGCGATCGAGGACGCCGCCGCCAGCTACGGGTTCCGTGAGGTTGGCACGCCCGCCATGGAGCGCACCGAGATGTACGTCGACAAGTCCGGCGCGGAAATCGTCGACGAGCTGTACTCGTTCACCGACCAGGGCGGGCGGGACGTGGCGCTCACCCCGGAGCTGACGCCGACCGTCGCGCGCATGGTGGTGGCCAAACAGCAGGCCCTCTCGAAGCCGATCAAGTGGTACTCCTCGCGGCCGTTCTGGCGCTACGAGGAGCCCCAGCAGGGGCGGTTCCGGGAGTTCTACCAGACCAACCTCGACATCTTCGGCACGAGCGATCCGCGCGCCGACGCCGAGGTGCTCGCGGTCGCCGCCGACGGTCTCACGTCGCTCGGGCTCACGGGCGCGGATTTCGAGTTCCGGGTGAGCCACCGGGACATCCTCGGCGGCCTGCTGGCCGCGTTCGACGCCACGGTGGACACCGAGGCGGCGATCCGCACCGTCGACAAACGCGAGAAAATCGAGCGCGCGGCGTACCTCGATGACCTGGCGGCGGCGGGGCTGTCATACGATCAGGCCGAGCAATTCGACGACCTCCTGGACGGCGACGACCTCGACGCGCTCGTGTCGTTCGCGGGCACCGACCGGGTCCGGGACGCGGTCGCGAACCTCCGGAACGTCCTCGATGCGGCCGAAACCCTCGGCGTCCGCCAGTACTGTGACGTGTCGCTGACGACCGCCCGCGGCCTGGATTACTACACGGGCGTGGTGTTCGAGTGCTTCGACTCCACGGGCGACGTCGGGCGCGCGGTGTTCGGCGGCGGCCGGTACGACGACCTCATCGAGCGCTTCGGCGGGCAGCCCACGCCGGCGGTCGGCGTCGCGCCCGGCCACGCCACCCTCAACCTCCTGTTGGAGAACGCCGGCGTGCTCCCCGACGACGAGTTCACGCCCGACTACTACGTGCTCCAGGTCGGGGACACCGACGCCGAAGCCGCCGACGTCGCGAGCGCGCTGCGCGAGCGCGGCAACCGCGTCGACACCGACATCACCGGGCGCAGCTTCGGCGCGCAGATGAACTACGCCGACAACGTCGGCGCGGACACCGTCGTGATCGTCGGCGAGCAGGACCTCGCTGACGGCAACGTCACCATCAAGAACATGGCGTCCGGCGAGCAGACGACCGCCCCGATCGCGGCGTTCCCCGGCGCGCACGACGCGCCGCGGGTCGAGGACTTCGCGTAACCGGATGCCGCGTCGCGCGTTCCGGGTCGCCTACGACGGCCGCCCATACCACGGCTTCCAGCGCCAGCCCGACGTCTCCACGGTGGCCGGCGAGCTGTTCGGCGCGCTGCGCCGCCTGGACGTCTTCGACGGCGCGAAACCGCCGGGGTACGCCGCCGCCGGGCGGACGGACGCCGGCGTGTCCGCGCGCGCCCAGACGGTCGCCTTCGACGCGCCGGCGTGGCTGACCCCCGACGCGTTCACCGGCGCGCTTCCGGACCCCATCCAGGTGTGGGCGCACGCCGACGCGCCGCCGGAGTTCCACGCCACCCACGACGCGGTCGCGCGCACCTACGTTTACTACTGGTACGCCCCCGACAGTCGGGCCACTGACGACCGCGCCGCCGGGGCGCTCGACCGGCTCACCGGGACACACGACTTCCACAACCTCACCCCCAACACCACCAACACCGTCCGCGAGTTGGACGCCACTCTGGACCGCGACGGGGCGTTTCGCGTCATCACCGTCCGTGCCGGCGGGTTCTGTCGGGAGCTCGTTCGCCGCGTCGTCTCGCTCGTCCAGCTCGTCACCGAGACCGGTGACACCGACCGGATCGACACCGTGCTGGGCGACGAGCCGGTTGCCGGCCCGGACGGCGTGCCGCCCGCTGACCCACACCCCCTGGTGCTTCACGCCGTCGCCTACGACGGCCTCTCGTTCACCGTCGACGAGGACGCCGCCGAGCGCGCGCGAACCACGTTCCGCGCAGCCCGCGCGGACCACCACGAGCGCGCCCGCGTCGCCGGCCACCTCGCCTCGATCTAGTCCCAGGCGGCCGGCCAGACGTCCGCGGCCACCATCCCCGACCGCATGCCCGCATCGACGAGGCGCTGGCGGAGCGTTGCCTGGCTGGCACGGGGGATGGTCGTGTCCTCGCGCGCGAGTTCGCGGACGAGCAGCGCGGCGAGCATGCCGTGCTCGCGCAGCGTCCGCGCGTCGACTTTGTCACGGGTGTCGGCCTGCGTGTGTCCCCAGCCGCGGCCCCGCTCGGGGGTGACCGAATGCAACTGCACCGCGGGGACGCCCGCCCGGAGGAACGGCCAGTGGTCGCTGTACGGGTGCAGCGTGTCGACCACGTCGATCGGGTGCCCGGTCGCGTCCTCGACCGCCGCCAGCACGTCCGCGAACGCCGGGGTGGCGTGCAGGAACGCCCGCAGCGTCCGATACCGGCCCGCCCCGTCGAGGTTCACCACCGCGCGCACGGCGTCGGTGTCGAGGCCGTCCGCGAGCGCGCTCGCGCCCACGAGCCCGACTTCCTCCCCGCTGACCGTGCCCAGCCGCACGCGCGTCTCCAGGACGGACTCCATCGCGGCCAGCACGCGCGCGGCCGCCACCAGGGTGGCCACGCCACAGCCGTTGTCGAGTGCGCCCTCGCCGATGTCGTGGGCGTCGTGGTGCGCGATCACGACCACCTCCGTGGGCGTGTCCGGCCCGAGCACGCCGTGCGTGTTGACGCCCGTCCCTGGCTCGGTGTGCGCGTCGACGGTCAGCTCGGCCGCCCCGCCCCGCTCGGCGTACGCCTCCAGCCACGACCCCACCTCCCCGGAGACGCTGGCGGCGGGGCGCTCGCCCACGCGGCCACCGCGGAGTGCACCCGTTTGGGGGAGTTGGCCGTCGCGCTGGTTGTGGAACACGAACCCCGCTGCCCCGCCCGCCACCGCCCGGCCGTACTTCTCCATGCGGTGGACGCGATCGCCCCCCGGCGGGCTGCCCGTCGACGCAACCACGACCGCGCCCTCGACGTCGACCCCGTCGAAACCGGCCGGCGCGCCGTATCCCGCCGAGACCAGTCGCCCGGTCGCCGTGCCGGCGGGCGCATACGGCAACGCGATGGCGTTGAACGCCCGCTCGTCGGGCGCGGTCACGCGCAGCGCGCAGTCCCCCCGCGTCCACACCGGGAGGGGGAACGGCTCAGTGGTCACGTCACGAACCCCGGCCTCGCCCAGCGCGTCCACGACGTGTTCGGCGGCCCGGCGGTCGCCGGCGTGGCCCGCCATCCGGGAGTCGAGCGCCGTGAGCGCCGTAAGCACGTCCCACGGCGTGTCATCGGTCCATGCCTGTCCGAGCGCCCGCGGCACAGCGTCCATGCCGCCCGCTACGTCGGGCACCGGGTTAATTTCGGGGGCCGTCGCCGGCAATCACCCGGTTGTTTGCGAACGTTTAACCGGACGCACGCGAACGCTGGGGCATATGAGCAGTGTCCCCGACCGGGCGGACGTGGCGGACGAGTACAAATGGGCGCTGGCGTCCATCTACGAGACCGACGACGAGTGGGAGGCGGCCTTCGAGGACGTCCAAGCCGAGCTTGACGCGCTCAACGACTACGAGGGGCGGCTCACCGAGGACGGCGAGACGCTGCTGGCGGCCCTGGAGTTGCGCGATGCGGTCTACCGGGACGCCGAGATGGTGTCCGCGTACGCCCGCATGCGGTCGGACGAAGACACCCGCGACCAGGAGTCCCAGGCGCTGCAGGCGCGCGGCGCGAGCCTCATGACCGACGTGTCCTCGGCGACGTCCTTTTTCGACCCCGAGCTCCAGGCCTGCACCCGCGAGCAACTGCAGTCGATGATCGAGGAGACGCCCGAGCTTGCGGTGTACGAGCATTACTTCGACGACGTGTTGCGGATGAAACCGCACACGCGTTCGGCGGAGGTCGAGGGGCTCCTGAGCGAGCTCGGCGAGGTGTTCGGCGCGCCAAGCGACGCGTACAACATGCTCACCGACGCCGACCTGGAGTTCCCCACCGTCGAAGACCCCGCCGGCGATGCCGTCGAGATCTCGCAGTCGAACTTCACGAACCTCCTGAAGACCCCGGACCGGGCGTTCCGACAGACCGTCCACGAGCAGTTCTACGACACCATCAGCGGCGTCCGGAACACCATCGGGTCGACGATGAAAACCCAGATGAAACGGGACGTGAAACTCGCCGAGGCGCGCAACTACGACACCGCCCGGCAGGCCGCCCTGGACAGCGGCAACATCCCCGTCGAGGTGTACGACACGCTCGTCGACACGGTCGACGACAACCTCGGCACGCTCCAGCGCCACGCCGACCTGAAGCGGCGCGCCCTCGGCGTCGACGACCTGGAGATGTGGGACCTCTACATGCCCATCGTGGACTCCGAAGGCCCCGATATCGAGTACGCCGACGCCCGCGAGCACGTCATCGAGGCGGTCGCGCCGCTCGGCGAGGACTACCAGCAGCGTGTCGCCGACGGCCTGGATTCGAACTGGGTGGACGTCTACGAGAACCGCGGGAAGCGCTCGGGCGCGTACTCCGGGGGGACCTACGACACCCAGCCGTTCATCCTGATGAACTACCAGGACGACATCTCCTCGATGTTCACGCTCGCCCACGAACTCGGGCACAGCCTCCACAGCCAGTACACCAGCGAACACCAGCCCTACGTCTACTCGAACTACGAGATCTTCGTGGCGGAAGTCGCGTCCACGGTCAACGAGGCGCTGCTGGTCAACCACCTGCTCGACACGGTCGAGGACGACCACTTCCGGCGGCACATCCTCAACGAGTACCTCGAACGCTTCCGGTCGACGCTCTACCGCCAGACGCTGTTCGCGGACGTCGAACAGCGCCTCCACGAGCTCACCCGGGCGGGGGAGGCGCTCACGCCCGACCGCATCGACGAGGTGTACGGCGACCGCAAGCGCGCGTACTACGCGAACGCCACCATCGACGACCACATCGAACGGGAGTGGATGCGCATCCCGCATTTCTACTACAACTTCTACGTCTTCCAGTACGCCACCGGCATCTCCGCGGCGGTCGCGCTCGTCGAGGACATCCTCGACGACGACCAGCCCGACGCCGCCGCCCGCTACCGGGAGTTCCTCACCCGCGGGTCCAGCGCGTACCCGATCGAACTCCTCCAGGACGCCGGCGTCGACATGTCCACGAGCGCCCCCATCGAGCGCGCGATCGGCGTCTACGACCACTACCTCGACGAGGCCGACGACCTCGTCTAACGCCGCGCCGCCACACCCCCGTTTGGCGTCCCGCGCACGGACAGTGTAGCCTACCCAAAGGAACTTCTACGCGCGGCCCCTATGGACGGCAACGAATGTCGCGTAGCCCCTCATTGCCGGACCGGCCGACGCTCGACGTCGATCCCGAGTCGACGCCGGCGGAACGCCTCAACGCGCTCCAAGACCACTACGTGGATATCGTGGCGGTCAACGGAGAGCTGCAGGCGCAACTCGACGATGTCGAAGCCCGCCGCGAAGAACTCCGCGAGGAGGTCAACCGCCTCCAGCGCGAGAACGAGACGCTGAAAACGGCGTCGCTGTACCTGGCGACCGTCGAAGACCTGCCCGAAGACGGCAGCGCCGTGATCAAACAGCACGGCAACAACCAGGAGGTCCTCACCGAGCTGTCGCCGCGACTCGCGGACACCCTGGAGGTCGGCGACCGGGTCGCGATCAACGACTCGTTCAGCGTGCAGCGCGTGCTCGACGACGAGACCGACGCCCGCGCGCAGGCCATGGAAGTCGACGAGTCGCCGTCGGTCACGTACGCTGACATCGGCGGCCTCGACGACCAGCTCCGGGAAGTCCGGGAAGCCGTCGAGGACCCGCTGGTCAACCCCGAGAAGTTCGACGCGGTCGGCGTCGAACCCCCGAGTGGGGTGTTGTTGCACGGGCCGCCCGGCACCGGCAAGACGATGCTCGCGAAAGCCGTCGCGAACCAGACGGACGCCAGCTTCATCAAGATGGCCGGCAGCGAGCTCGTGCGGAAGTTCATCGGCGAGGGCTCCCGGCTGGTCCGGGATCTCTTCGAGCTCGCCGAACAGAAAGACCCCGCGATCATCTTCATCGACGAGATCGACGCCGTCGCCGCCAAGCGCACGGATTCGAAGACCAGCGGGGACGCCGAGGTCCAGCGCACGATGATGCAGTTGCTCTCGGAGATGGACGGCTTCGACGAGCGCGGCGACATCCGCATCATCGCCGCCACCAACCGCTTCGACATGCTGGACTCCGCGATCCTGCGGCCCGGCCGCTTCGACCGCCTCATCGAAGTCCCCAACCCGAACCCGGACGCCCGCGAGCGCATCCTGGAGATCCACGCCGGCGAGATGAACGTCGCCGACAGCGTCGACTTCTCGGATCTCGCCGCCGACACCGCGGAGTTCTCCGGTGCGCAGCTCGCCAGCCTCGCCACGGAAGCCGGGATGTTCGCCATCCGCGACGACCGCGACGAGGTCCACCGCCAGGACTTCGACGACGCCTACGAGAAACTCGTCGCCGAGGGGGACACCGAGTCCAGCGGCCCGCGGTACCCGAGCTACATTCAGTAAGTATAGGACGCCGGACGGCGTACGCCGACCGTATGCCTCGCATCCGAATCGCGTGGGGGAGCGGTGTCGCCCCGACGGAGATGGCCGCCTACGACGCCGCGCTCGCGGACGCCAACGTCCACAACTACAACCTGATTCGCGTCTCGTCGGTCATTCCTGCCGACGCAACCGTCTCCCCGGTCGACACCGCGCCCGACCTCGGGCCGGCGGGGAACACGCTCACCGTCGTGGAAGCCCGCGGCCAAACAGCGGGGCCGGGGCAGGCAAGCGCCGGGCTGGCGTGGGCACCCCGCGACGGCGCGCCCGGACTCTTCTACGAAGCCGCCGACGAGACCACCCCCGACGACGTCGCCGACCGCGTCACCACCGGCATCACGGCCGGCATGGAGGTGCGCGACTGGGACGGCGTGGAGCCGTCCGTGCGGACCGAGACGGTCACCGCCGACGCCGGCGAGCACGCCGCGGCCGTCGTCATCGCGGCCTACGGCGACAGCGACCCCGTTTTCGACCAGTAAGATCACCCGACAGTAGAAGGGTTATACGTTCCCACCACGTACCCGTGTGTCATGCATGGAAACGCGCCGTACAGCGGGCCGGCGGACGCCACTGGCGACCTCAGTGGCGAGCAACGTCGCGCGCTCCAGACGAGCATCGCGCAGATCGCGTCCCGGACCCGCGAGTTCCTGCCCGACGAGTACGTGGTCGGCTCGGAGGTCACGAACGGGTCCAGCGGCGTGCAGGTCACGGTTGCGGTTCGCCCGCCCGCCGGCAACCCGGTCAGCGCCGGTTTCACGCCAGAGTTCGAGGATCTCGCCGACGACGACCTGATCCCCACCGAGGACCGCGAGGAGGTCGCTCGCGGGCTCGCCGCCAGTGCGGCGCTGCAGGTCAAACACGCCCTCGGCGACGACGTTCCCGAAACAGCGCGATAGTTCAGCCGGTTCTCACGGGCCAAATTCGGTAGTCAACTAGAGCTTACAGCCGTATCCGCTGCCGGCCCCAGGCCGCCTACTTCCCTCAGAAGCCATGAAATAGTGAAGTGCCCCGAGTGTGAGCACAAGGCGGACCCTTTTGAGGACGACTGTTCCGACTGTGGCGCGTCTCTCGAAGGTGGGGAACCCGTCGGCTACTCCGAAGGGACCATTAAGAACGCTACTGGCGCTATCTCGAAGTTCTTTCAGATTCACCGCTCCGACGACCCTAACCCTGTCGAACAGTGGGACACCCCTGGTAATGAGGGGAAGTGGTCGCCGCACTGGGGACAGACGGGCATTCTCACTCACCAAATGTGGGGTAAATCGCCCGTATATAGGCGGAAAAGTCGCTGGTTTGACGGCTTTCGCAAAGACTGGCGACACCATTCACGTCCCACGCGAAACGTCGGACGCCACACGGGCGGACAGCGGAGTAGTGTTCTCATATTGGTAGCACGCGAAAGGTGACGTAAAAGCGTCTGAGCCGTCCACAGACGCCCGCCACGGGAATGACCTACAAATCTCCTTGAACCTCTCACACCGCTGTCCTCACCGCCCCGCCACTACTTCCCTATACCATGTACGTTAAAGATAGGTACTTAAGTAAAAGAATAGGGGTCAAACTGTTTTACCCAACGCAGTTTATTTCTGCGTATGGGAGTGTACCGACGAGGTTATCGAATTGGAATAGGTTTCCAGAACGAATCGTACTATCGACTTGCAAAATGTATAAAGAGGTTGTTGGTTGTCACGGATATTCTCCTTACAGTGATAGCAGTGGCTGTCCCCATACCTTCGATAGTTGGTGTACTATTGTTGATTCTCCTCGGTATTCTAATCACAAAACTCGAAAAGAGGAGTGTTACCGAAACTGTCGGTGTGAGTGACGAGGTTTCTGCGAAGGTAAATCAGCATGAGTCTGAACAAGATTTGATTGATAGAAATGACCGAAAATATCGTAACGACGATAATTAAAGTCGGTCCTGGCTCGCGGTTCTGATTTTACTTAAACAGGGTACTTGTGAGTACGGTTATAGTGAGGGAGAGGCGTCGGACCCGAATTTAGGGCTGGATATCAAGGGGCTGGAACCGTCGTCAGCTCTGCGCTAAACCCTATGGTTCGCAAACCTACCACTTCTATGCATAACAATAAACCGCCAGACACGGACAAGGTTGGTGAAAGCACAGTAGGGGCGGGAGAAATGAAGGTTCTCCTTGACGATGTGGTCAAACTCAAACCCTTCAGCGGGGGGTCCGAACCCTACGAAGCCCCGTTCTCTAAAGTAATGCAAAGGCTTGCTCGGGAGTGGAATAATACAGAATACATCGATTTTGACCTATACATTTTCTTTACTGACGTAGTGGGGGAGCAGTACGGGATGCATGTGGAGAGTTATTCAGATATTCCACTCAATAAGGACTTGACGTTTGAGCAATCGCTTGAGCGTGGTGAAAAACATAGCCGCATAGGCGACCCTATAACGGAGGACGATGCCGCGGCTATGATACCCCTTAATCCTGAGAATATGGACTTTGGATAACGTTCGGCGCGCTCAAATCCACCACATACCTCCGTGTGCATGGGACCCGCGTCGCGCCAATCTTGACGGGGCGGGAGAGATTCGACCGCTGTCATGCGGTTACGGACGTGGTGGGAGACGTGGCGCGTCGCCTACATATCAGTCCGTTAGAGTGGTCTGGCGCGTTCGAGGGATGAACCCACCTAATTTGTGTGCACAGTTGGGTGGGTTAAACCGCCTACTTCCCCCAGAAGGGGTCGCGTTTGCGCATGATGTCCAGATAGGATTTCAGCGCCTCGCGCTCGTCGGCGGGCAGGTCAGACGTGAGCTCTTGGTCCAGGACCTTCGCGTGCTTTTCGGGCAGGTCAACCCAGAGTTCGTCGCCCTCCTTGATGTCGCGGCCGACCGTCGGGCCGTCGATGGAGACGCTGACGCGGTTGCCCGCACGGGCTTCGTCGACGTCCTCACCCTGATCCTGGATGCCCTTGACGATGCCCGCGCGGTCGAGGTCGTTGCCCTCGATACCGCCGACCGGCGTGTTCCGCTTGAGCGTGCCCGACACCACCTCAACGCCGACGACCGCGGGGTCGTTCTGGCGGAACACGTGGTCTTTCAGGATGCGGAACCGCGCCGGGCGCACGATGTTGTCGAAGACGGCTTCTTTCTGCTCGCGCTCCTGGGCGTCGACGAACGCCTCGTAGTCCTCGACGAGCTGGTAGATCACGTCGCTGTTGAACACGCGCACGGACTCGCGTTCGGCGTTCTCCGCGGCGGCCGGCAGCACGTCGACGTTGAACCCCAGGAGCACGCGGTGTTTCTCGCTGTCGACGGTGGTCGCCATCGCCACGTCCCGCGGCGCGACATCGCCGACTTCTGCCGACATCACGGGGATCTCGGCCTCTTCGAGCGCGCTCACGAGCGCCTCCAGGCTGCCCAGCGTGTCCGCTTTCACCACGATCCCCTCCTCGCCGGTTTCGACCGCGACCTCCGCCAGCTCCGCCTCCACCTCGGTGACGACGTCCGCGACGTCACGATCGCCGACCACGCGGATCGGCGCGCCGGCCATCGCGTCGTCGAGGTCCGGCGCGGCGACTTTCAGGCCGGCGGCGGCCTGCATTCGGTCGACGTTCCCGAAGCGTTTCTCCGTCCGCATCTCCGCGAGGTCGCCGGGCTTCAACAGCGCGCGGACGTCCGTGACGATGGGCTCGGGCTGCGCGCCGACCACGACGGTGTCCCCCGACCGGATGGTGCCGTCGTAGAGGATCACGTCGACGGTCGTCCCGAAGCCCTGCTCGTCTTTGACTTCGAGGACGGTGCCCGCGCCGGGGCCGTCGATGGTGACCTCCATCTCGGATTTCATGTACCGCTGGGCCAGCCCCATCAGCACCGTCAGCAGATCCGGGACGCCCTCACCGGTCTCCGCCGAGACGGGGATGACCCCGACGTTCTTCTGGAAGTTCTGCACCCGCCAGTAGAGGTCCGAGGAGAACCCCGCGTCGGACATCTCGCCGATGAGTTCGTACAGCGCGTCGTCGAGGTCCGAGCGCACGCGGTCGCTTTGGTCGTCGTAAGTGCCCTGCACGGGCGCGTCCGGGTTCGGGTTCCACCCCGGCGTCGTGTCGATCTTGTTCGCGGCGACGACGAACGGCGTCCCCGTGTCCTTCAGGATGCGGATCGCTTCCTCCGTCTGTGGCTGGAAGCCGTCGTTGACGTCCACCACGAGGATGGCGATGTCCGCGAGCGCGCCGCCCCGCGAGCGCAGCGTCGAGAAGGAGTGGTGGCCGGGCGTGTCGATGAACAACAGCCCCGGCAGGTCGAACTCGGTGGGGTCGACGAGGCTGCCGGCGACCTCCGAGACGGTGTCCAGCGGGACCGCTGTCGCGCCGATGTGTTGGGTGATCGCGCCGGCTTCGCCTTCGATGACGGCCGAGCCGCGGATCTTATCCAGCAGGCTAGTCTTGCCGTGGTCGACGTGGCCGAGCACGGCCACGATCGGCGTTCGCAAGTCCCCGGGGTCGTCGGTGGTGTCTGCGTCGGGCATAGTAGAATCCTCCGAGAGAACGGTCGTTACCCCAATGGAGCGCGCGGTAGCCTATAATTCCATCGTCACGGCGGCGACGGCGACGCCGATGGGCCGACCGCGTTCGGCCGGCGTCGCGTGTGGCGCTGTCGACTCGCTGTGTGGTGGTTTCGCTGTCGCACGCCCGTCGGACATCCCCCCGGGGTTTATGTGAATCCCGACAGTGAAACCGGGTATGGCCGACATCCTCGCCGAAAACCTCTCCGGGAAGGCCGTGATGGGGTCGGACGGCACGGAGCTTGGCATGCTGTACAACATCACGATGGACCTCAAATCCGGCACGCTGGAGCACCTGCTCGTCGAGCAGACCGAGGAGTCCGTCGCCGCTGACTTCCCGATCGGCGACGACGGCCGGTACCGCGTTCCGGTGAGTCGCGTGCAAGCAGTCAAAGACTACATCGTCGTTCGCCGATAGTGCACGTCCTCGACGCCACCGCGTTCATCGACGAGTACGACGCCCCGGACCCGACCGCCTCGGTCCCCGAGGTCCGCGACGAGCTCACCGACGCCGCGGCGTTCCGGTTCGACGCGGCCGCGGGCAGCGGCATGCGGGTGCACGTCCCCGCACAGGACGCCCGCGAGGCCGTGCGCCAGGCCGCGGCCACGACCGGCGACGCCGACGTGCTCTCCGAGACCGACCGCCGGCTGTTGGCGACCGCCCACGAACTCGACGGGACGCTGGTCAGCGACGACTACGCGATGCAGAACGTCGCCGCCGAGCTCGCCGTCACGGTCGAGTCGATCTCCCAGGACGGCATCACCGAGCGCCGCGACTGGCGACTCCAATGCCAGGGGTGTGGCCGCGAGTTCGACGACACCGACCACGACCGCTGTCCCGTCTGTGGCAGCCCCCTCGAACGCAAGAACCCGTCGTAGGCTACGTGAACTGCCAGTACGCGAGCCCGAACTGGACCGCGTCGTAGACGCCGTGGATGACGATCGGTGCCAGCAGGTTGTCGGTGCGCTCGTAGGCGACGCCGAGCACCAGGCTGACGACGAACACGCGCGCGAGCGCGACCATCACGGCACCCGGGGCGGCTGTCCCGGCGTACGCCAGCAGGTGGCTGGCCGCGAACACGAACGACGCGACGACCACGGCGCTGCGCCGCGAATACGCGTCGTAGAGGTATTTCTGCACGGCGTTGCGCGCGAGCAGCTCCTCGCCCGGCGCGACGAACACCAGGGAGACAACCGCCAACGGCACTAGCATCGCGGGGGTCTTCCGGGCAGCTTCGATGAGGCCGTGTTGGGTCTGTGGCAGCGAGAGCGCCGTCACGACCACGTTCAACCCCAGATGCAACGCGAAGATCGCGCCCACACCGCCAGCCGCAACGCCCACGTCACGCCGGGTGACGGTGGGGGTGTCGATCCCGGCAACGTCCGACGCCCGCACGAACACGACGCCCATGATCCCCAACCCAACGCTTGACACCGCAGCCCGCACCGGGTACGCGACCGTCGGCGCGTCCGGCGCGATGCCCGCGGCGATGGCTGCAAGCAGGCTGCTCGCGACGAGCGCGCCGGCGGACACGACCACAGCAACGCCGACCGCCCGCTCCCGGGCGCGCACGCCGTCGGCATCCACGCCGGCGACCGCGGCGAGCCCGGCCCCGATCACGCTGATCCCCGCGAACAGCGCCACCGCCGGCCCGGCGGTGACCGGCCCGGTCATGGACAGCAGCGCCGCCGCCGCCGTCAGCGAGAGCGCGCCGCCCGCCCCGGTGCCCACGCCGGACAACCACGCGGGGCCGGTGCCGTGGCGACGCCCCGCGAACGCCAGCGTGGCGACGGCGGCGCACGCGGTGGCGGCGTGTGCCACCGTGTCCGCGGCGGGCGCCCAGTCGAGCAGCGTCGCCGCCAGCCCGACGCCCGCGACGACGAACCCGACAGTCGACGCGTACCGGTCGGATACAGGAGGTGTTGGCATGGCTGCGCTCACTCCACGATGTGGGTCTCCGTCTCCGGAAGCGGGTCTTCGCCGCGGAGCAGGTCGCGGGCGGCGTTCTTCCCCCACTCGACGGCGGGCTGGGTGAACGTCTCGACGCCGTAGAGCTCGCCCGCGAGCACGCAGGCGGCTTCGAAGTCGAACAGCAGCCGCCCCACCGACCGCGCGTCGACGGCCGGCACCTCCACGCGCACAGTGGGGACACCGGACGCCGCGAGGCTGGCCGCCGTCGCCTCGAACTCGGCGTCGAGTAGCGCCCCGAGATCGCCGCCGGTGAGATAGTCGATGTCAGCCAGTTCCGCCTCCGGAATCGCACAGTCGGGCCGCGACGCGGGCCGAAGCATGGTCACGAGTTTGTCCCGCGGGCCGGCGCGGTAGAGCTGGAGTTGGCTGTGCTGGTCGGTCGCGCCCAGCGCCCGCGCCGGCGTCTGCCCGACGCCGTCTTTCCCGAGGCTCTCCGCCCAGAGCTGTGCGAACCACTCGGCGAACGTCTCCAGGCGCTCGGCGTACGGCAGCATCGCGTTCACGCCCGCCCCGCGCTGATCGAGGGCGTACGCGGTCGCGCCGTACGCGTACGCGGGGCAGTCCTCCAGGGAGCCGGCAAGCGCCGCCCGCCCGTCGGCCGCGCCCGCCACCAGCTCGCCGACGTCGACGCCGGCGATCGCGGCGGCCGGCAGCGCGATCGTCGACAGCGCGGCGAACCGGCCGGGAACGCCCCTCGGGGCGTCAAGCACGGGCAGGTCGTGGGTGTCCGCGAGCGCCCGCAGCGGCCCGTCGTCGCCCGTCGTGACGAGCGTGCGCGCCGTCCAGTCCACGCCCGCGTCGTCCATGGCGTCCCGCACAACCAGGAAGTTCGCGAGCGTCTCGGCGGTCGTCCCCGACCGCGACACCACGTGC
Source organism: Halobacterium sp. GSL-19 (assembly GCF_016917855.1). Classification (NCBI taxonomy): domain Archaea; kingdom Methanobacteriati; phylum Methanobacteriota; class Halobacteria; order Halobacteriales; family Halobacteriaceae; genus Halobacterium; species Halobacterium sp. GSL-19. Next base: position 1,427,790 of record NZ_CP070377.1, on the reverse strand, counting down.
ACGGCGGTCGTCGAGAGATCGATCCGGTCCAGCAACCGGGTGACGTGCGCGGGGTCGACGTTGTCCAGCGCGTGGTAGTCCAGGTCGTCGTCGCCCAGCGCGTCCACGAGCGTCGCCGCGCCGAGCGCGCTCCCGCCGATCCCGACGGTCACCAGCGTGTCGGCGTCCGCCACCGCGTCGGCGGCCGCCGTGATCGCGTCCACGTCAACCGTCCGCGGGAGGTTCAGGGCCGCGTACCCGAACTCGTCGCCGTCCATCCCGGCGGTGATCCGATCGTGTGCGCGGGCGACGCGGCCGTCGAGTCGGTCCAGCGCGTCCGGCGGCACGCCCGGCGTGGCGGTCGCGTCGAGTGCAGCGCCGATGTCGATTCGCATACACGGAGGGGGGTCTGCCGGCCACTTCAGGGTGGCTAGTTCCGCGAGCCCCGGGTCGGCGCGGAGTCGCCGGGCTTTTGCTCGCCGCGCCCGCAGGCCACACAAATGGGCCGGTTCGATAGCTACTCCGGGCTGCTGTCGGCGTTCCCGTACGCGTTCCGCGAATCGGACTCCCGGCTGTTCAAAAGCTACGCCGTCGTCAGCGCCGTGCTCGGTGGCCTGTTCGCGTTCCTGATGGCGGGCGCACTCGTCGTGCTCATCTCCAACACTGCCGGCGGGAGCGGCGGCTCGCTGACGCTGTCCCGCACGTTCTACGTCGTGCTCGGGCTGTTCGTGTTCCTGCCGTTGGTCTCTCCCGTGTTGTTCGTCGCACGCCGCCACCGGCGCGCACTGTCCGTGAGCCCCGCCTACGACGCCGGCGTTTCGAGCGCCGGCTATCTGTTCGTGGTGTCAGTGTACCTCGGCGTGGTGGCGTCCATGCCGGCGACCTACCGGGTCGCCGGTGAGATCGCGTCCCGACCGCCACCCAGCGGCGTCGCTGCACCCCTGATCGCCGTGCTGTACGGCATCCCGCCGCAGTTCTCGCCGGTGGTGCCGCTGGCCGGCGCGGTGCTCGTGTACGCCACGCATCGCTGGCTGCGCGCGTGAACCGCCGAACAGTAACAGTGAACCGGGGAGCCGGCCTACGGGCGGGCATGACCGACGCCCGATCCAAGACCGCGACGTTCTTCGTCAGTGACGCCAGCGAGGACTCCGCGATCCTCACCGACGTCTCGGACGCACAGGTGCACACCCTCTCGGAGAACCCCGGGCTCTCGGCCGGCGACGTACTGGACGCAACCATCACGCCGGACCCACCGATGCACGTCACGTACAGCGTCGCGTCCGTCGCCGAACACACCCAGATCCCGGTGACCGTCAGCGACGAAACCCCCACCCCGAACGCTCGCGATCTGGCCGCCGACCTCCCCCGCGGCGAGCTCGCGACCGCCGAGCGCGCCGGCGTCGGCGAAATCCACGTGCTCTCGGTCGGCGCGGACAACGTCTCAGACGCCGTCGATGACGTTGTTGCGGACGACCAGACCGTCTCGCGGGCCGCCCGCATCGGCATCAATCGCGTGGAGGTGCGGGCGGGCGAGGACTTCATCAGCGTCCGATATCTGCCGTAGCCCCGGGCCTGCCCTCCCGTCGCGCCCCCACCGGCGCGGTCACGTCGTGTGAGTGCGTCCCGCTGTACCAGCTCTCGAACCCACGGCGTCCGGATAAGAAGGCTTAACCAGCGTCGCATCCCACCGCCAGGCATGTCATGGTTCGAGGTCCCGGACGTTGACCTCAGCCAGTACTCAATGCGGCAACTCGTTGCGCCGCCGCTTGCCGTGTTGGTCGTCGCCCTCGCGGTCATCGGTGGGTGGATGGCCGCCACGGGCGCGCCGGTGTCGCCCGGCATTGAGTTCACTGGCGGGTCGGAAGTGGTCGCACAATCAAGCGCGCCGTCCGCACAGGTCAAAGCCGCCTTCGATGCCGAGCCGACGTCGTTCCGCTCGGTCGGCACCGACGGCAACCGGTACCTCGCGACCTTCCAGAGTGAGAACGCCCCCGGCATCAGTGGGGACACCGCTGACATCGAAATCGTGCAGTCCCAGGAAGTCTCACCCTCGTTTGGCTCCTCGACCCAGGGACTGGCACTGCTGGGTGTCGCGGCCGCATTCCTCGGCATGAGCGTGCTCGTGTTCGCGCTGTTCCGGACGTTCGTCCCCAGCATCGCGGTCGTCGTCTCAGCGTTCAGCGACATCGTCGTGCCCGTGGCGCTGATGAACGTCTTCGGCATCAAGCTCTCGCTTGGAACGGTCGCTGCGTTGCTGATGTTGATCGGGTACTCCGTCGACTCCGACATCCTCCTGAACAACCACGTCCTCCGTCGGTCGGGCGGGTTCTGGGAGAGCGTCGACCGCGCGATGAACACCGGTGTCACGATGACACTCACCTCCATCGCCGCGATGGTCGTGATGACGATCGTCTCCTACATCTTCGGCATCCCACTGATGTCCTCGATCGGCCTCGTGTTGGTGATGGGGCTGGTCACTGATCTCATGAACACATACATGTTGAACGTCACGTTGCTTCGCTGGTACAAGTTCGAGGGGGTGGCGAAATGAGCTGGTTCCGCGAGAACTGGCGGATCGCAGCCCTCGTCGTCCTGGTCGTCGCCAGCTCCGTCGCGTTGTTCGCGCCCGGCATCGGCGCGAGCGCCAACACCAGCGGCCAGCAGGCCGCAACCGGTGACCCGACGAACCTCAACTACGGCCTCGAACTCTCCGGTGGGGTCCGCCTCCGCACGACTGTTACCGGTGTCACCGCTGACGGCGTGTCGGTCACTCCGGACAACGAAGGCGAGATCGCCACCCGCATCAGCACCGCCCTCGACGTCGAGCGTGGCAACGTCCGCGCCCGCCCGGCCACCGGCAGCGTCGAAGTCTACCAGAACGTCTCCACCAGCAGCCTGCGCACCACGCTTGAGGACGCTGGCTACTCGCCGGACTCGGTTCGCCGCGGCGTCACGCAGGCCACACGGGACAACATCGTCTCCATCATCGGCTCGAAGATCGACGCCACCGGGCTCGGCGGCGCGGAAGTCAAAGACATCGAAACCAGCGCCGGCGCTCAGGCCCACTACATCGTCGTGGAAGTGCCCGGCCAGAACGCCTCCCAGGTGCAGTCGCTCATCCAGGGACGCGGCCAGGTCACCCTCGACGCGTATTATCCGGGATCCAACGGGACGAACATCAACGCCACCGTTCTGCGCGGCGACGAGCTCGTCGAAGTCGACCAACCCAAACGCGACCAGAACGGCCGGCCGTTCGTCCCGGTACAGCTCTCGGCGGAGGCCGCCCAGCGGTTCACCGGCGACATGACCCAGTACGGGTTCACCTCCCAGGCGGGCATCAGCAACTGTCGGTTCCCCAACGGCGGATACTGTCTGCTGACCAAACTCGACGGTGAGGAAGTGTACAACGCCAGCATGGGGCCGGGGCTGGCGCGGACCCTCAGCTCCGGGAAGTTCGTCAACAGCCCGTCGTTCCGGATCACGGCCGACTCCATGACGGCAGCCCGCAACCTGCAGGTGAACCTGCAGGCCGGCGCGCTGCCCGCCGAGATCACCGTCCAGAACTCCTACTACGTCGCGCCGAGCTTCGCACAGAAGTACAAACCGCTCTCGCTGGTGACCGGGCTCGCGGCCGCGATCGCGGTCGCGATCATGGTGTTGCTCCGGTACGGCGAGCCGAAGATCGCGATCCCGATGGTGTTCACGGCGCTCGCGGAGGTCGTCATCCTGCTTGGGTTCGCTTCCGTCTCCGGGCTGGCGCTTGACCTCTCACACCTCGCCGGGTTCATCGCGGTGATCGGAACCGGGGTGGACGACCTCGTCATCATCGCCGACGAGGTGATGACAGAGCAGGTGTCGTCGTCGCGCATCTTCCAGAGCCGCTTCCGGAAGGCGCTGTGGGTGATCGGTGCCGCCGCCGCCACCACCATCCTCGCGATGAGCCCGCTTGCGGTGCTGAGTCTCGGCGACCTCCGCGGGTTCGCGCTGGTCACCATCCTGGGCGTGCTCATCGGGGTGCTCGTCACGCGGCCGGCCTACGGTGACGTGCTCCGGCGGCTGCTGACGACAGACACCTGAGCGGGCCTCAGAAGTCCGTGAGCTTCGCCTCGGTCGCGCCCTTCGCGTCCAGGCCGAACTCGGCGAGCGCCACGAACTCCAGGCCGTTGTCCCGGAGCGCCCGGGTCACCCGCTCGGACGCCGACGGCGCGACCAGCATCCCGCGCACGTCATCGTTCGTCTCCGCGTAGCGGTCGACGTAGCGCTTGAGCTGGTCGAAGTGATTCAGCGTCGCCTGGATGCGTTTGACCTCGATCACGACCGGCGTGCCGCCCCCGTCAACGGCGTAGAAATCGATGAACCCGTATTTGGTTTCGCGCTCGTGCTCGACGATGCGCAGCCCCGTTTCGAGGGCGTCGGGGTTGGCCTCGATGTACTCGTGCATCTCCGCCTCGGTTCCGGACTCCTCGTAGGTCGCGCCGTCCTCGGCGTCGAACCGCGTGACACCGTAGACCTCATGCAGCCTGGTTTCGACGCGCTCGGTGGGGTTACTGCGGCGCGCCAGCAACACCGCGTCGCCCTGGCTGGTGCGCGCCTCGACGGTGCCGCCGCCGGGCATCCAGTTGACGGGCTTGTGGCCCGTGGGCTGATGCACGAGAAACGTGCCGTCGGGTTTCGCGACGAGCAGCCGATCACCGTCGCCGAGATAGCCACTCGTCCGCCCGTTGTATTCGACCTCGCAGCGGGCTTGCACGCTCAGCACTGCGCCGTTCCGGAACGCCGCGTTGGCCGCGTCGACGAACGCCGCCGGTGTCGGCGCGGACACTCTCTCGACTGTCATTCTATGGGTGTGCAGGCCACCGCGATGGTTAAACGCCCGACTTCCCGGTGGTTCCTGTCGGCGCTCCGTCGTGTGTGAACCGCGCCGGTGCGAAGCTGGGTTTAAGTCTCTGGGACAGAATTCAGGCGGTATGTCGGAGTTCGGCGTCCTCTCCGTTGTCCCGCCGTTACTTGCAATCGCGCTGGCGATCATCACGCGGAAAGCCATTCTCTCGCTGTTCCTCGGCGTGTGGTCGGGGGGGATCATCTACACAGGCGGCCTCGGCATCCAGCAGACGTTCAGCTGGGTCGTCCGGTCGATCTCCCAAGTCGAACCCAACGCCGAGGGGTCGGTGTTCCACGCCCAGATCATCGTGTTCACGCTGTTGCTTGGCTCATCGGTCGCGATGATCTGGCGCCTCGGCGGCTCGCACGCCGTCCGCGACTGGGCGCTCACGCACATCGACAGCAAGCGCTCGGCGGGCGTCGTCGCGTGGCTGCTGGGCGTGCTGTTGTTCTTCGACGACTACGCCAACACCGCCATCGTCGGCTCCACGATGAAAGACGTCTCCGACCACCTCGGCCTCTCCCGCGAGAAGCTGTCGTACGTCGTCGACTCCACTGCCGCGCCCGTGGCGACACTCGGCATCTCCTCGTGGGTCGCGTTCCAACTCTCCATGATCGAGAAGGGCTACGAGACCGCCGGCGTGTCCGCCGCCAACCGCCCACAGAACTTCGAGATCTTCCTGCAGGCCATCCCGTTCAACATGTACTCGATTCTCGCCGTGGTGATGGTGGCGATCATCGTGCTTTCGCGCCGCGACTACGGGGCAATGTTGACCGCCGAACACCGCGCGACGACAACCGGCGCGGTCACCAGCGAGGACGCGACCCCGATGCAGGACGTCAAGGGCGAACTCGGGGAGCCCAGCGCGGAAAACCCCTCGCTGGTCTCCTTTTTCGTCCCGGTCGCCGTCCTCATCGCTGTCACCATCGCCACCGCACTGTACACCGGCTACGGACCCGACACGACCCTCTACGACATGGTTGTGGGCGCGGACTACGCAGTGGCGCTCATCGTCGGCTCGTTCGCGATGGTCGTCTCGACGTACGTCCTCGGCCTGACGTACGGGATCCTCTCACTGGGTGAGAGCGTCGACACGACCGTCGACGGCTTCGGCATCATGCTCACGGCCGTGACGATCCTCGTGTTGGCGTGGTCGATCGGCAACGTCGTCGACGCGCTCGGCACTGCAAGGTACGTCAGCGGCATCGCAAAGCTGTTCCTCACGCCGGCGCTGCTGCCGGTTGTCGTGATGTTCACCGCCGCGTTCGTCGCGTTCTCTACGGGCAGCTCGTGGGGGACGATGAGCATCGTCACCCCCATCGCCGTGCCGGTCGCGTGGAACCTCGCCGGCACCCACACCATGGTGTCCGCGGTCGTCGGTGTGGTGTTCTCGGGCGCCATCTTCGGCGACCACGCCTCCCCGATCTCCGACACAACCGTGCTGTCGGCGACGTTCACCGGCGCGGACCTCATCGACCACGTGCGCACGCAGCTGTACTACGCCGGCACGGTCATCGCCGTCACCGCGGTGCTGCTCGCCGTCTGGGGGGTCACCCGCATCACGCCGTGGGTGTTGCTGCCCGTCGGCGCGCTCGCGCTCGTTGTCCTCGTCTACGCCCTCTCGGAGCTCGACGCCAGACGCCGCGACATCAGCCCCGTCCAGTCGGGCACCCCCAGCGCAGACCCCGACGACTAAAACTCGTCCAGCGCGGACTGCTCGGCCGCCCCGAGCGCGTCGCGGCTGGTCTGCCAGCTCGCGCGCGCGCACTCCGGGAGTTCGCCGTGCTCGCGGACGTACGCCGCCAGGAACTCCCGCGTCGTCGAGTCGCTGGGGTATCCGGACCCGATGTCCGCGTCGAACGCCGCGGCGAGCGCGTCGACGTGGGCGTCCCGCGCGACTTTCGCGACGATGCTCGCCGCCGCCACCAGATCGTACTCGTCGTCGGCCCCGTGTTCGGCGGTCACCGCCACGTCGGCCGCGACCCGGTTGGCCACCCGGCGGCCGAACCGCTGTTCGTTCACGTCGCCGGCGTCAACGTACCCCGCCATGCCGTCGGCCACCACCCGCCCGAGTGCGTCCGCCTGGGCCGCCACGGTGAGCGTGTTCATGTCCGTCTCCGGGTCGTCGATGCGGTCGACGGGCACCTCCGCGACACCCACTCGCATCGACGCCCGAACGCGGTCGTCGAGCTCCGCCCGGCGGTCGGCGCTGAGGCGCTTCGAATCCGCGACCCCGTCCGGAACGGCGGCCGGGTCGCCGGCCACCGCCGCCGCGAACATCGACCCGAGGACCGGCCCTTTCCCCGCCTCGTCGACGCCGAACCGCGCCATCTCAGGGGAGATGCTCGGTGTCCTCGAAGGCCTCGGTCTCGCCCGCTACAGCGACCACGTCAAGCGCCGTCACCACGGCCCCGACGCCGAGCAGGCCCGCGAGGCTCGGATTCGTCCGGCCGTCGTCGCTGGACACGAGCTCCTTGATGTAGAGCCCGCCCTCACCCTCGATTTCGACGGTGGCGTGCGTGTCGTCCTCGCGGTCGGCCGTGATGTCGTAGACGTCGCGCTCGCGGACGAGATGCGCGCGCCGGTGGTCGACGCGGTTCGGCGTCTCCTGCTCGATGGTCGCGCCGTCGAGTTCGTCGATCGCGTCCCGGAGGTCGTCGTCGCCCACCGGCGCGTCGAACTCCACGTCAGCCCGGTAGCGCTTGCGGGCGTCGAGTTCCTTCACGCGCTCGACCATCTCGTAGCCCGCGACCGCGACGCCCTCGACCTCGGCTTTGCCGTCCGCGAAGTCGTTGATCGCGTCCGCCAGCGCGTCGGCGTCCGGGTGGCGGTCCTGTGGCTCCGCGACCTCGATGACGAACGGCCGCCCCGTCCCCAGCATCAACGCGTCGATGTCCTCCCGGCCCGCGCCGTGGAACGACGCCTCCGTGCCGCCCATCGCGTCGACGACCGGCGGCGCGGTGAGCTGCTCGACGCTCTCCGGGTAGAGAAAGCCCGTGCCGTCGCAGTGCGGGCACGGCGAATCCACGAGCGTCCCGCTGCCGTTGCAGTCCGAACACGGCCACTTCGTCTGGGGGATCCCGCGTTCGAGTTTGCGGTACCGGCCGTAGACGAACGCCGAGTTCACCGTCACGTCGACGGTTTCGGCTTCGACGTCGATCACGGCGAGCACGTCCGGCCGCCCGAAGTCCACCTCAGTGCCCGTGCGATCGCCGACGCGCTTCCCGACCTCGCGGTTGCACTCGGATTTGAACGGCTCGCCGGCGTCCTCAGCCAGCCCGGCGAGGTCCCGCAGCATCGCCTCGTTCTCCTCGACCAGCGGCGGCGCCTGCGTCCCCACCTGGTAGGTGTCAAACGACGCGTCCGCGACGGCGTCGACCACGAGGTCCGCGAACTCGTCGAACCGCCCGGACGCCCCTTCGCACACCCAGCACGGCTCCCCGGGCTCCTCGTAGGGCTCGTCGTCGGCAAGCGCCACGGCGGTCCGCAGCGCCCGCCCGCGCTCGGCGTTCGACAGCCCGAAACTCCGTTCCGCGAAACACCGCCCCAGGCAGGCGTCACACACCGGGGTTTCCGCCAGCACCGCGCGTGCATCCTCCAGGATGGTCATGGGCGTTTCGTAGGCGGCCGGTGGTACGTACTCTTCGGTCCGCGGCCACACGACCCCCGCGGCCGGCGGGAGGCGACCGCTCCCGGCGGCGCGCCGCCGGCCACACGCGCCGGACCGCGCTCGGGCGAACCCTGCGCTGTAATGAGTAGACTCAAGAGAACCCTCCCGGAACTACCCTCGGATGCGACGCGGGACAGCCGGGCTCGTCGGCGTCGTTCTCGCGCTGAACGCGACCCTGGTCGTCGGGGCGCTGTTCTCGGAGCGCGCACTCACGATCGCGGTGGTGTTCGCGCTCGACGCGGTCGCCGGCATCGCCCGCCTCCTCTACGAACGGCTCGCGGCCGAACGGGCGTCGACAGCGCCGCCCGCGATGACGCCGCTCCGGTTCCTCGAACCGCTGTACGAGATGGTGGCGGACAAACGCGGGAGCGTCCGGGTCGCGGCCCGGTTTCCGTCGGTGTCACCGCGGAACCTCCCGTACGTCGTCGACCAGTGGGTCGTCTGCTTCGCCGTGTTCCCCGTGGTCGTGCTCGCGTGGACCGCGCTGGAGCCGTTCGAGGGCGGGCTCGGGCCGACACTGCTTCCGGCCGTCCTCCTCGTCGCGGCGAAACACGGCCGCATCGTGCAGACGTGGGCTGCGGCCGGCCGGTACGCGACCGCATCGCCGCGAACTGTTCGGCCGAGCCGCGACATCGTCTACAGCACTGTCGTCGCCTGCGTCGCCGTCTGGTCGCTCTCCAGGACGCCCCCGGACCCCGCGCAGGTGACCGCGGCCACGGCGCTGTTCTGCCTCCCGAAGTTCGCCTTCGAGTGCCGCGAGTGCGGGGTCGGCCCGTGGCCGTTGACCTTCGACCCCGCGGGCGGCGCGACACTCGACCCGCTCTCGGTCCCGGACGGACCGCCGCGCGCGACCGTCCAGAACGACCGCGGCGTCGTCCGCGCGTGGGCGGTCCACGACGGCCTCTCGTACGCCGTCCTCTTCGCCACCTCGTTGACCGGATTCCTCGGGACTGTCGCGGTTCTCGGCTCCGGGTCGCTGCGCGTCACGCTGTGGGCGGTCGCGATAGCGCTCCTCGCGGCGCCGCCGGTCGCCGTCCTCACCGTGGTCGCCGTGGTCTGGCTGGGGCACGCCAACGAGGAGTACCGGGTCTACGACGACGCGCTGGTCGCCTACGACTCGCTGCTCGACGAGCCGCAATGGGTCGTCCCGGTCGAGGACATCAGTTCGGTCTCGGTCGGCGACGACCCGCTCGGCTGGACGATCCTGGGCCTCGTCCACGTGCTCCCGTTCGAGACGTATCCCGTCGTCGTCGAACGCGAGAGCGGCGACGACGTCCGCCTCAGCGCGCTCGCCGACCCGGCGGCGCTCGCCAGTGCCGTCCGAGCCAGTCCGCGCTCCCGCTAGCCGTCACGGGGCGTCCGCGTGGCCGCTCGCTCGCGGGCACCCGGGCGCGAACAACCGGCGCGTCGAGAGCAGCCCGTCCCGCCTCATCTCGTCGGCGCAGTCGGCCGGCGGACACATCGGGCTCACCGAGGACTGCACGCGCCGAGGCGGTCGGAGTGGTTCGCCGCTCAGCCCCGAACCCGATGCACGTAAGCCACCCACGCCCGACTACCCACGCATGAGACAGTTCGTCGTCCTCGGGCACGACGCCCCGACGACCCCCGACTTCCCGCTCGACGACCTGCCGGGCGCTGCCGGCCGGCTCGACGTCCTCTGTCGGTGCGTGAGTGCGGCGCTGTTCGTCTCGCATGGCATCCGCGACGACGTCGAGGTGTTCCTCGTCCTCGGCGACGAGGTGACGGTCCGCATCGACGCCGGCGCGGTCCAGTACATGCATCCCGACGAGCGCAACGTCGCCGGACTGCTGAAGCAAGCCCTCGACGCGAAAACCGAGGCCATCGGCCACCAGGAGGCGTCGTCGTCGCCGGGCATCCACGTCTCGAAGCGTGGCTTCGAGGCCGTGCTGGACGCCGTCTCGGGGCCCGTCGTGGCGCTACACGAGGACGGCGACGCGCTCGCCGCCGTCGACCCCCTTGCGGATCCCGTGTTCGTGCTGTCGGATCACCGCGATTTCACCGCCGCCGAGGCCAGCCTGCTCGCGGACGCCAGCGACCACCGCGTGCGCGTCGGCCCGACGGTGTTGCACGCCGACCACGCCATCACGGTCGCGCACAACCACCTCGACACCGCCGGGTTCGACGCGTACTGACGGCGACGGCCACGGCAGCCGGCGGGTCACGCCTGCTCCCCGATCCGGAACCGTTAAATCCACAACGGCCATTCTCTCACGTGCGGGCCGGTGGGGTAGCTTGGTATCCTTCGGCCTTCGGGTGGCCGTAACCGCGATTCGAATTCGCGCCGGCCCATTTCTGCCCGCACTCGTTTTCGATTGACTAAACGGCGTTCATAAACCGTCTTAGAAGCCCGGCTCTTCACTTCAATCGTGCCCCTACGCCGTCGTGGACTTCTACGAATACGTAGGGGTCGTAGACGTTTCAGTTCCCCTGTTTCGGAATAGATTCTGTACCATTGAGTATTCAGCGCCCTGTCTTCAGATGATACGGCTAATGGTCGCCACCAGCAAGCCGAGCGAGCGTCGTGAGTGGCGCGTGAGTGCGGTCGAAGCCCTACCGAGTAGATTGGCGATATTTTTGACGTTCGCTCTGCGGCTGTAAGCGCTGGTCTAACCGACGGGACGGCAACACTAGCTAACACCGCGAATGAGAGTCAGCCCGAGGTAGCACAAGCGCCGCTGTGGGTCAGACACGTTGACTAACGTTATACTGACGAGCCTTCAACCACTACTGAGAGAGAAACATTGTCTCCGCCAAGCCGACCGCGAGAATATTGAGTCAGTCACCCTTTGAACCCCAAAATGGTAAAATCGGTTTGGCACTCTCTGCGGATATTCCCCGCTCGAAACCCACCTGCCGAACAGGGGGAAACCGATTTGTCACGACCGACGCCGATGGCCAGCAACGTTCGTCAGTACAACCTCTGTGGGGGTGCCATCACGGCAGGGGGACAGGTCGTCTCACCCGTTCGCCAGTGACGAGAGTTGTGTGGCTGAACCTCTGAGATCACTTGACGACGCCGTGAGACATGGGGACGCTTGTAGCTTTGAGTGAGGTGGGGACACCAAGGCGCGAGCATTAGGGATACCGGGGCAGAGAAAAAAATATTACCTGTCAGCCACACATCTGCTGTTGTGCCAGTCAGAAATACTGCATGCCCTCATTGTGGCCATGAAACTTTAGTAAATGTGCCTGATGAAAAGACGAAAATCAAACGTGTTGCACAGAATGATAGCTGGTCGGGTAAAGACACTCACGTAGCCTGTCAAAACTGTGACAAAAAATTCAGTGCCAAATATACAAAATAAATTGGTTTTGAACGGTTTAACCACCGTTCGGTTATTGATCTCTCCAGCCCTATGACCACCTCTCGGTCCCTCTCTAAATGTCCGATTATCGGGCCGAAATAGCATGTAGAAGTGGTACCATGTTCTTATAATTTAAGTAGGGTAGCCCAAGACGCTACCTGCTACAAATCACCGATAAGACGAGCTTGCGCGACGGCCAAGTTCGCCTCTTCCTCGGTGAGTTTCTGACCACGCCCGTCTTCGAGTTCGGCGAGCAGGTCGGCCTCGTTTTCAGGGAGCCTTCAGTCGGTCGTCGTTCTACACGCCGTCAAGACAGTCACGACGCTGTTCTACATTCACCTATTCGTCGCGTCGGTCGTAGTGGGCGTCGAGTTCTCCTTGGCTCACGTTTATCGGGTCGGACACTACCCGTTCCGGTACGTCTTCGGTTAGGTGGTGCGTTATGCTTCCCCTCCAGATTACGTGGAGTGACACAGACGATAGATACTTGCTCGCTCTCCCTCGTTCAGTAATGGCTTCGCACTCGTCTCTCTCTCTCTTTCCTATGCGGACAGTCTCTTTGAGACCGACAGGGGCGCGTCCGCCGATAGACCGTTTGTCGGAGAGTGTTGTTGGTGGGTCGTCCGTGCTTGGTGGTCAGCAATGGGTCACGCCCGTATTCGTCGGTAACATCGTGACGGTGTACATCGACGTAGTCTTCGACCACAGTACAGACAGCCGTCGTGAGAGCCACGTATCGCTCACCGTTCCCTTTGTTCTTTAACGGCGTATCAGTATCCGGCTGGTGGCGAACGGAAAGGTATTGATCGTCCGGGTGGAAGTCCGATAGGTCGAGCGAACGAATTGACCCGATACGCATACCTGTCCGCCATAGCAAGAGAACAACGGTGTGAGAGAACGAAGCATACTCGAACCGTTCGAGATAGTCGAGTAGCACCTCGGCTTCCTCCGAGTCGAGTTTCACGTCCCGCTGACCAGTTCCGTCCCCAAGCGTCGGAGAGATTATTTTCGAGTGTAGGTCACTTTCGACGGCGTCCACCGTCTCACAGAACCGAATAAACACCCGAAGGGTATCCATTTGGGATTTGAGACTGACTTTGTTCAGGTCGCCGTCTTCCTTCCGCCACAGTTTGTAGCGGTGAAGGTCGCGGCCGGTGAGATTGTTCACGTTCTCTACGTCTCCTTCGCCGTCGCACCATCGGACAAAATGGTTTAGACGGTACTCATGAGCCTGTAGGGTACTCTCGGTCACGTCGGTACTCCGCTCCCGTAGGTACAGGTCGAGCGCTTCTTTTGGCGTCGTCGGCGTGAGATTCCGGTTTGGCTTGGACATAGTTACTTCGAAGCCCATGAACGCCCGAGAGAGCGCCTGAGGGTGGCCGTAACCGCGATTCGAATTCGCGCCGGCCCACTACTCACTTACCCCGTTTCCCGCATTTTCAAACACTTAGTGGCCGCTTTGCGGGGTGTTACACAACCGCTCTGGATTGAGGCGTATTCCCGGAGCCACGAGCACGGCTACCCCGAAGGCTGCGCCTGGTTTGTGGGTGCGAGTTCGGCCACAAGGAGACACGAGAGCCTCACATCGGGATCCATAACTCCGAAAAGTGAGTGATTTTGAGCTACTGAACGGAGTGAATCGGCCGGGATCCGGCATGATCCACCCGATCACCTCGGCCTTGATTGGCTCCTTGAGAGTGCGAGTACCGAATTATGCACACGAGGTTTGCGGCTTTGCGTGCACATACCGGAATCGAGTTTGAGTGCGTGAAACCGCATGGTTGTAAATGATCCGCCGAGACTACAGAATGGCTAGTCTCGTTATTGGTTGTCCCCGACCGAGCCTAAATCTGCTTCTGGTGGCTTAGGTTGCGCGTTTTCATATATCTTGTCCATATTAACGCTAGGCGAGCCTTTACCGTCGTAATCCGTGGTTTTCCCATCGTATTCACTTACTTTTTCGTACCTGTCTGACAATTTTATTGATCGCTGTTTGGTCAATGCAGCTCCGTCCAGGGCCCTTACCTTTGTCCCAATTCCTGAACTTACCGGACAATAATTAACAGAGTCGGTAGTAGTAATGACAAATTCAGAGTGTTGCTTTACCATGACGGCTATCGATACTAGTTGAGCGCTTCGCCCCTTCAGAAGTGCAATCAGCCGAGAAGCACAACAACTGGACGTACCTCAGCCCGCACGACCTCCGGAGAACGTGGGACACACTGTCGTCCAAGCGCGAAATTGGTTCCAGACTATTCATGGAATACGACGGCTGTGAGAACTGAGATACGTTCTGCGAACACGATCTCGACTAATACTCAGTGAAAGGTCAGCACTAGACGAGAGAACGTTCGGTAGTTATGACCTGTCTCTCAGTGCTTATTCCGGGAGCAGTCTAATCCACTCCATCGTGTAGTCGTTAGCTTGGCTCTTGATGAGGACAAGCTCTCCTTCCGGGGCGATGCTCCCTGTTTTCTCGAGGTAGAGTGCCTCTGTATATTCTCGGCCAGAAAAATTGTCCGGGACCATTCCGTATAATATGTGTCTTTGTTCGTCGACCTGCGTGATGTTCCCGTCAATACGGTCCAAATCAGCGCCTGACGGAGTGTGAACGTCGAGTCGATAATCGTCTACGTCGTCTCCAGCTCGCATATCGAGTACCACCGTGTACGTATCATCGGTAGGAGTACATTCGTGCCCATTGTCCTCACCTATTGCACTGTAATTGCATCGGAGTCCAAACGGGTGATTCTGTGTATAGAACCATCCTGCCGGTGCTATGACCAGAACAGCGGCGATTGGCCCGAGGAACCCCCAATTGAAGACACCAATCAAGACAACGAGGATAGAACCTATGAGCGAGCTAAGTTGGTATATAGGATGTGCTGTGTAGGACTGAAGAAACTCCTTAACATTACGAACGAATCCAGACGGGTCAGAGAACACTCGACGAATCGCTGGAATTGGTGCAATCCATAGCGGAGTGCTTAGAACAACAACTGGAATGCTAAATGCGGCCCGGCAAAATTCCTGAATCGAGTCGAGAGACACTATCGGCCATATGAGGGATAGACAACTTCCTTCTCGAATAACTGCTTTACATACCTACGGCCATCGTCGGGTGCATCGTCGCCTATCTGCATATTCCCACGGTCATAAGTCACAGAGACCACTTCCGTACCGGGATTACCGTTGTCTGTTAACTCAAAGTAAACCTCAGCGCGCTCAATAATGTACTGCTCACGGCGAATTCCGAGATCTCGAAGGGATCTGATCTCACCACTCAAATCAATTTTCTCCAGCATCGGAAGGATCTGCTCAAACTGTTCGGGCTCGTCAAATTGATCCCTCAAACTAGGATCCAAGAGAGCATCATCTGGGTCAATATCATCATTCGAAAGGCTGTTAGCGACTCGCTTGAGATTAGTGAAGTCAAATCGTCCTTCCGACCCGGTCAATGTCAAGGAGTCGTACTGATCCGCTCTCTCGAAGAAGTTCCAGAGCGCCTCGCGTTTGACAGAGATGGACCTTTTTAGACCATTAGAGCCTTCAAACTGGTCGTCAAGATCTCGAAGAACCACGTCCGGATCAACACGCCCGTTTTCCAGTGTTAATAGGAATAATCCGGATTGGGAGCGATACTCGAATGACGCACTCTGTGCCCGATTTTCACCCTTCCAATCAGTGAAATTATAAATTAGGTCGCCGGAGTAGACATTCTGATCTTCGTATGGATAGTCTTCAATCTCCCTGTGGCCTGTAACAGTTCTCTGTTCAATATCATCAAGATCAACACTAGACTCAGACGTGCTCAGATGGGTCTGTCGCCGGAACTTGTCAAAGTTTTCGATGCGTCCAAGTCTTTTGGTCGACATCTGGTTGGAGCCGCGTGTAGCCGTGTTTGGTCCTTTGTCGGAAGGACGTGTATTTCTTACGCAGGATAACGGTTTATGTAGCGTCTTTGCCAGGCTCGCGCATATCGTCGTCTACCGGCTGCCGTTGGCGCTTCCGCTTGTACTCTTCCGGAACTCTCCTCAGCTGACCCTGATACTCATAGCCCTCTTCCTCTGCTCGCTTCGCGAGATCGTAGAAGAACGACTCTGGGGGGTACTTTTGCGTCGACGGGAGGTTCCGCCAGATGTCGTACTGGTGAATGAGTTCAAAGATGAACTGAAGAGAGACTGCCATCCGGCGGAGATGGCTCAACTCTTCAAGCTCGTTGTCAGTGACCGTGACATGAACTTTCCCGCCCTGCTCAATCTTAGCCTTCACAACTTGATTATCCAGCACGAACTGGCACTTGAGCTTCTCCGGCTTCTTTTGATCTAGGATTGCGATGATTGCCGGCACTGAACGAAGGACGTTCTTCGAGTCCTCAATGGTCACTCCCTGTCCCGTGTTGTCGATGGAGTCGCTTGTCGTGCCTACAGTCGAGACCTCCCGAATGCTCAGCTCGGAATTAAGGCCCTGACCGTTGAACGTCCGGTAGAGAATCCAGAGCAGGAAATCGTGATGGAAATTCAGCTCTTCAAGCTCTACTTTTTCCGAAAGCCCTCCCCGAAGCCGTCTCCTGTTCTTCGCGAGCTCGGCTTTCTGCCCACGGAAGACCATCAGGTCCTCTCTGCTATCCCAGTGGATCTCTACACCGTCTTCTTTCTTCTTCTGGATGGTGCGCTTCGAGCCAGTGTTCCGATCGAACCCCGATTGGGTGTCCCAGCGGGTGTGCTTGTAGTTGAACGAGTAGAGACGATCTCCGAGACGCTGAAGGTTCCACGTGAGGTCGCCCGTGGTCTGGAGAAGGTCGTCAAACTCGGCTCGCTCAAACCCTCGGGATTCAACCCCAGGGTCAGGCTCAGTGTACTGCGAGAGACCAGAAACTAGGTCTTCCGGTGTTTCGTCCTCGTCCTTGACATCAACGGAGAAGAGGCCGTTGAAAACCAACCAACCGTCGTAGGTGTACATCTCCTCGGGAAAAGAGGCGGACATTGGTTAATAGAAGTAGTCCTTGACACTTAAACTTCTAGCCCACAAACACAAAATGACCTATTTTCACTGGCAATTCCAAAATTTGGGTAAAGTCGTTTTAATTCAATTATCAAAACAAACAGTCAATGACATATATCAGTTAGCCCGAGAGCGGTCTCGGCTGATTCTCCACGTTTACTGTCTTCAAGATATCGCTGGCCCCAGGTCGTCACGCTGATCCGCCCTTCGAAAATATCTCAGCCAAACCTGTGCTGGCGAGCAAGCTGAAGACCTGATTCCCGGATCGTTTTGAATCGGGAGACATGGGATGCGTTGTCTGCGGTGTCGTCCTGACTGCCTCATTGAATTAGCAGCAGCTGGCAGTGGTAGTTAACCACTTGATCGAGAAGCACTACGACAATTTCTCGCAGGAGGAAATCTGGCGCCGTCGCCGCCATCAGACGGAACAGCGTTGCAACCACATCAAAAACATCGCTCTCACCGGTGACTAACATCAACAGCAAACCGCGAGTACAGCGCGAGAGATGTACCTGAAGGGTCAGTAAACTAATTCCCGCCAGCCCATTTCTCCCCACAGTCGTCGCTCACTCGCCGGCCGCCGCTTCGTTGGCTCCACCCGCCTACGAGGCGGTCAGCGTGTCCTCGATCACAACCGTCTCCGACGGCGTGTGCACCACCCGGACCGTGATGGTGTCGCCGCTGTCGAGCGAGCAGTCCCGGTTTGCGATCCGGAACGTGGCCGTCTCGCCGGGCCGCCAGACGCCGTCCGTGTTCGCGTCGAACGCCCCGCCGTCCGGGCTGTAGAAATCGAACAGCTTGTCGCCGTCGTACGTGCTTGGGCCCAGCGTGCTCGTGGGCAGGTCCACGATCCGGGCCCGCTTCCCGCAGGCGGCAGTCGCATCCACGACGACGTCGAGGTCGGACACCGCCACATCGTCGCCCGCGATGTGGGTGAGTCGAACGATCTGATCGCCGCCGCCGGCCGTGTCGCGGACGAGTTCGCCACTCGACTGCCCGATCAGCGGCGCGGGGCTGCTGATGGTGTCCGTGGACCCGAGGGTGAACACCGCGACTGTCCCCGCAAGGACCACTACGACGACGACCATGAGAACGACGGCCGTGACTGGCGTGGCTGCTCGCATTGGTGGGCTGACTGGATCACTGTTCGTCGTGTGGGCGTGAATACGCTTCGCTCCGTTCCGGGATACCGCCAGCAGCCACCGTACGGCCGGTGGGTGCATTGCTGGTCTCCCGAGAACGAACCCGCATTGGCGCTGTCCGACCGCACACACACCTGCCGCATTGGTGCTGTCCCTGGTCGGCGTCCGCCGAGCTTTGATCACTGGTCCCCATTCAGTGCCCAGTGAACCCCGCCCACCCGAAGGTAAAACAACTAACAAAAATTATTTGTTTCTTCCATAGCATATACATGATGGAGGAAATACCAAACTCATGGATCGAAGAACATACATTGCAACGATCGGATCGACAGTATCGGGAGCCACCGTTTTATCCAAGACGGCTGCTGCCCAGTCCAGCTCTGAGGACGGTAACGATCCGGATGTGCGCTTCGAATCAGTAACTGGCCCATCGAAGGACGTGTACACAAGGGGTGAAACCGTCGAAGTGAACGCCACGATAAAAAACTATGAACCGCTCGGGAGGACGGTATACGTCGGGTATTCCGTCTCTAACGACGGGCGGCTCTTCGAAAACGGGAACCGGACCGACGAGGCGGTGTTCGTTGGCCCCGGTGCCAAGAGCGACGTGGAGCTCGAATGGAACGTTTCGAGCGAAGCACCCCCAGGGTACTACGGGCAGTACGTGAAGATCTGGCGGGACAGAGTGAACAACGGATCGCCTAGAGAGAAACTCAAACACGGCCTGGACGAGTACGACAGGACTGACGAGCGGGTCTTTCGGGTCAAATCGTAGCTTCCAGGTCACCCACTGAACCCGGGTCGCACACCATGACCGCGCCGTCAGTCGACGAGCGCGGCCTCCAGCAGCTCCAGGGGGTGGCGCACCTCGTAGCCCGTGCCGTGCTCCATCTGCATCGCACACGTCGGGCACTCCGTGAGGCCGGTGTCGCCCTCAGCGGACTCCATGTGATCGAACATGTCGTCGCCGATCTCCATGGAGGTCTCGTATTTCTCTTCTTTCCAGCCGTAGGTGCCCGAGATCCCCGAACACGAGTCGCCCACGTCGTCGATGCCGACGCCGTCGAGGTCGCCGAACAGCTCCACCGCCTGGCGGTCTAGGCCCTGGCTGCGGGCGTGGCAGGGGGCGTGGTACGCGAACTCGTCGGCGAGCTCGCCGTCGATGTCGGCCGACTGCACGGTCTCCCGGAGGGGTTCGTGGATGCGCAGGTATTCGACGGCCTCGAAGGTGTTCGACGCCACCGTTTCGATGCCGTCGATGTCGAACAGTTCGGGGTACTCCTGTCGGAGCGCCATCGAACACGACGTACACGAGGCGATGGCGTCGTAGCCCTCCTCGATGAGGTCGCTCATCGAGGACACCGTGATGTCGGCGTGGCGGCGGGCGTCGTCGAGCATGCCGTTGGCGAACATCGGGGTGCCCGAACAGCCCTGTTTGGGGACGACGATCTCGTAGCCGAAATGCTCGTAGACGCGCACCATCGCCTGCCCGACCTCGGGGGTGTTGTAGTTGGCGTAGCAGCCATGGAAGTACGCCACCTTCTTGTCGGCGTCCACGGGCTCGCCGCGTTCACGTCGGCGGGCTTGCGCGCGCTCCTTGGAGGCGGCCGCGCCGCCCCGCGCCTGCCACCACTCCCGGAAGGTCTCGGTCGCGAACGCGGGGAACTCGCGTT
This sequence comes from Halobacterium sp. GSL-19, assembly GCF_016917855.1. Taxonomy (NCBI): domain Archaea; kingdom Methanobacteriati; phylum Methanobacteriota; class Halobacteria; order Halobacteriales; family Halobacteriaceae; genus Halobacterium; species Halobacterium sp. GSL-19. The sequence continues at coordinate 1,408,114 of NZ_CP070377.1, read as the reverse complement.
CGCTGGTCACGCCCAGCGTCTTCTCCATCACCCAGCGCGCCGGCCCGAAGTTCATCGCGGCGTTCGCGAGCCGCGGGAGCGTGCTGGCGATGCGCGCCGACGTGCGGTAGTTCGCGAGGATGCGGTTGCGCCAGTATTTCAGCGAGCGCTTGGACATCTGGTCGTCGACGTACTCGCCGCGCGCGGTGTTGTGCATCTGTGACAGCGACACGCCCGACGGACAGGCCGAGTCACACCGCATGCAGTTCGAACACTCGGTGATGGAGTCGTCGATCTCGTGGTCCTCGTCGTCGGACTGCCCTTTGAGCCGCCACTGCTCGGGGCCCTGGAACTTCGGGCCGGGGAAGTCGTCGTCGACCTCCGCGACCGGGCAGTTGGTGTCACACGTCGAGCACTTATAGCAGGAGTCCGACTCGGGGCGCAGGTCGAAGTCGTCGGTGTCGTCGTGGAGCGCCACCGGGTCGAACTTCTCGCCCACGTTCGGTGTGGCTGGCTCGAAGCGATTCTCCGCGGTGGTCGTCGTGGAATCGGATTCTGAGTCACTCATCGTGGATCGCCTCCGCTGCCGCCGTTCCGGCCGCGTACCCCGTTGCGATGGAGACGCCGCTGCCGGAGTGCTCCGCTGCGAAGTTGTAGCCGCCAAGCACTGCGCCCGCCGCCCGCAGGTTCGCGTGGGCGGCGGCACCGTCGTCGTCGCGTGGCCGCAGTGTGTCGTCGGTCCGCACGCCGAACTGCGCGAACGCGTGGTCGCCGAACGCGTCGTCGTCGAACCACGCGTACCGGTCGTCGCTGTGCGCGATCCGGCAGTCGAAGATCGGTTCGTAGACCGCGTCCCGGTCGGAGTCGATGCCTTTCCCCACGAGCCCGCCGGTCGCGAGCACGTACTCGTCGGCGCTGTTCGGGATGCGCGCGCCGTTTTTCTCCACGTACACGGTCTCGACGCCGTCGGCGGTCGTGTCGGCGTCCACCACGGGGTTGCCGGTTTCGATGCGCACGCCCGCCGCCTCCAGCGCGCCGAACAGGTGATCGGACAGCCGCAGCCCGGGCAGCGACGGCGGTCCCATCGGCACCTCGAACACCGCAGCCCCCAGGTGGTCCGCGAGCGCGTCTCGCACGCCCGCGGGGTCGTCGTCGCCCAGCACCGCCGGGAAGCCGACGCGGTCGGCGTCGGCGGCCGCGTCGGCGACCCGTGTGGCAAGCGCCAGGCGGAGCGGGCGCTCGGTGCCGTCCACCGACACCCGGGGGTTCGCGTCCAGCAGCCCCGCGTACCGGGTGACTTTCGCGCCCGCCCGGAGGTCGCCCGGGAACGGCACGGTCACACCGTGCACGTCGAAGGGAACGCCCGCCGATTCGAGGTGGGCGGCCGCGTGGTCCGCGTTGAAATCCGGCAGCGTCTCGAAGCCGACCAGCAGCGTGTCCCGGTCGTCGCTCGCCAGCCCGGCGGCGGCGCTGGCGGGATAGCGCGCGGTCGGCTTCACCGTGCCGCCGTGGGTCGGCACCAGCGCGTTGGCGTCGGTGTGGTGCCCCTGATAGCGCGGCGCGTGCGCGTCGAAAAACGCCATCGCGTCGCGCACCGTGTCGACGCCGACGGTCCGATACGGGTGGGCGTCGGGCAGCGACGGGATGGCGTCGAAGGGGTCGACCACGGGACCGTCCCCGCCGGGCGTGTAGCCGAGCACGTCGACGAGCCCGCTGGCGTTCCGGAGCGTGCTCTGTTTGTACGACACCAGTCGGGTGTCCGCGCCCGCGTCGGCGGCCGCCAGCGCGCTCGTGATGCCGGCCAGCCCGCCGCCGATCACGAGCACCTCGGATTCAATTGCCATGCGCGCCCTCCGGGCCGCCGTCGGCCGCCAGCGGCCCCGCGTCGAACGCCCCGAAGTCGATCTCAGTGTCCGCGTCGGCCGGGTCGTGGCCGCGGTTCTGCGTGGTCGCGTGCAGCGCGTAGCTCAACATCGCCTGAGAGAGCTGGTCGCCCCAGAGGGCGTGGCGCTGGCCGCGCCACCGCTCGGCGAGCAGTTCGTCCCAGGACGCCCGCACGGTGGCGTCGTCGTAGCCGGCGGTGTGGAGTTCGTTCGCCAGGCGGTGCGCGCAGAACCCGCCCTGGCAGTTCCCCATGGTCGCCCGCGTGCGGATCCGCACCGCGTTCAAGTCCGTCCCGGACTGCTCGATGGCGTCCTGGATTTCCGCCCGCGTGACCGCCTCGCAGGCACAGATCGTGGGGTTGGGGTCGTCCGTGTCAAGCACGCTGCCGGCCCGCGAGCCGAGGCGGTCGACGCTGCGCTGGGCGACCGGCGACCGCAGCCCGAACTCCGTCATGTAGTCGTCGAGCGCGGTGTTGTCGGCGCTCCCGGGGAGCGCGACGTCCGCGGTCCGACAGTCCGCGGTGACGCCGAGGCGCTCGCAGACGTGGTCGGTGATCTCCTCGGCCATCATCCGGTAGGTCGTGAGCTTCCCCCCGACGATGGTCGTCATCCCGGGCAGGTCGTCGCGGTCGTCGTGCGCGAGCAGGAAGTAGTCCCGCGTGATGTCCGTGGGGTCGTCGCTGTCGACGTCCGGGGGCTCGTACAGCGGCCGCACGCCCCAGAACGACCGCACCGTGCGGGCGTCGTCGAGCATCGGAATGAGCTCCGCCAACTCGTCGATCACCATGTCGACCTCCCACTGCTGTTCGGGGTAGTCCTCGGGGTCGGCGACCTCCTCGTCGGTCGTCCCCAGGATGCAGGTGGTCTCGTGGGGCACCACGATGTCGGCGTCGCCTTTCGGCCGGCACCGGTTGACCACGGTGTCGACCTGTCGCGTGTTCATCACGGTCATCACGCCCTTCGACGGACGGACCTCGACGTCAACGCCCGCCATCTCACCGAGGCGGCCCGCCCACGCGCCGGCGGCGTTCACGACGTGGTCGGCGCGGATCACCTCGGTGCCGCCCTCGGTGCCGTGCACGCGCTTGCCCGCGCCGGTCGCGTGTTCGACTTCCACGCCGACCACCGCGCCGTCCTCCACGACGACGTCCGTGACCGTCGAGTGCGTCTCGATGCGCGCGCCGTGCTCCTGGGCGCTCGCGGCGTTTGCGACCACCAGGCGGAACGGGTCGATCGCAGCGTCGGGCACCCAGATGGCCTTCTCGACGTCGTCGGCGAGATGTGGCTCCAGTTGCCGGGCTTCCGCCCCGGAGAGCACCTTCGTGGGAATGTCGCAGGCCTCACAGCCCGCGAGTTTCTCCTGGAAGTACTGCTCGCTGTCCTCGGGCCGTTTCACGAACAACCCGCCTGTCTCGTCAACGCAGTGCGTTGCGATCTCTCTGAGCACGCGGTTCTCGATGATACACTCGCGCGCGCTGGCCTGGTCGCTGACTGCGTACCGGCCCCCTGAGTGGAGGAGGCCGTGCATCCGGCCAGTCGTGCCATGCGTGAGGTTGCCCTGCTCGACGAGCGTGACCCCAAGGCCACGCATCGCGAGGTCGCGGGCGACGCCGGCCCCGGTCGACCCACCCCCAACGACAACCACGTGCGGTTCCTGCGCCATACGACGCCTTACACGGCGACCGCCTTTACCTCATCGAAGGTCCCGCAGCGACGCGTAAACAATCGGGTCGTGTCGGCGGTCGGGGCATTCCGTCCGGCGTGAAAGGACACATTCAGGGCTCTTCGCGGAGTTTCAGGGATTTTTATTACGGGTTATGATATTGTGTACCGGTAACGCGGTCTTGACGGTAAGACAACCGCGCAACGAGGTTGACACAGCTATGACAGACGCATACGTCGGCGCGATCGACCAAGGGACGACAGGCACGCGGTTCATCGTATTCGACCAACACGGCGACGTGGTCGCGAACACCTACGAGAAACACGAACAGCACTACCCCGAGCCCGGCTGGGTCGAACACGACCCCCTGGAGATCTGGGAGAACACGAAAAGCGTCGTGACGGCGGGGCTCTCGGCCGCCGGGCTGGACGCCGACGACCTCGCCGCGATCGGCATCACGAACCAGCGCGAGACCACCGTGGTCTGGGACGCCGCAAGCGGCCGCCCGATCCACAACGCCCTCGTCTGGCAGGACCGACGCACCACCAGCCGCGTCGAATCCCTGGAGGAAAGCGGCAAGATCGAGCGCATCCGCGAGAAAACGGGCCTGGAGGCGGACGCCTACTTCTCGGCCACCAAAACCGAGTGGCTGCTCGACGAAGCCGAGCCGCTGAAGCTCTCCTCGGCGCGCGCCAGCAGCCTCCGGGATCGCGCCCGCGACGGCGAGTTGCTCATGGGCACCATCGACTCCTGGCTCATCTACAACCTCACCGGCGAACACATCACGGACGTGTCGAACGCCTCCCGGACGATGCTGTACAACATCACCGACCTGGAGTGGGACGACTGGCTGCTGGAGGAGTTCGACATCCCCCGGGAGATGCTGCCGGAAGTACGGCCGTCCTCTGACGAGGCCGTCTACGGGCACACCGACCCCGACGGCTTCCTCGGCGCGTCGGTTCCCGTCACGGCCGCGCTGGGCGACCAGCAGGCGGCCCTCTTCGGGCAGACGTGTTTCGACGCCGGCGACGCCAAGAACACGTACGGCACCGGCTCGTTCTACCTCATGAACACCGGCGAGGACGCCGTCTCCTCCGAGCACGGCCTGCTCACGACGATCGGGTTCCAGCTCTCCGGGGAGCCCGTCCAGTACGCCCTCGAAGGATCGATCTTCGTCACGGGCGCGGCGATCGAGTGGCTCGAAGACGTCGACCTCATCAACAACGCCGCCCAGACCGCGGAACTCGCCAGCTCCGTCGACACCACCGACGGCGTCTACATGGTGCCCGCGTTCACCGGGCTGGGCGCGCCACACTGGGACGGCCGCGCCCGCGGCACCCTCGTCGGCATGACGCGGGGCACGCGGAAAGCCCACATCGTTCGGGCGACCCTCGAATCGATCGCCTACCAGACCCGCGACATCGCGGCGGCGATGGAGGCCGACTCCGGGGTGTCCACCACGACGCTGCGCGTCGACGGCGGCGCGGTCAAGAACAACTTCCTCTGCCAGCTGCAGTCGGACATCATCCAGACCGACCTCGCGCGCCCGGAGGTCGACGAGACCACCGCGCTCGGGGCGGCCTACGCGGCCGGCCTCGCGGTCGGCTACTGGGACAGCCTGGACGACCTCCGGGAGAACTGGCGTGTCGACCGGTCGTTCGAGCCGGAGATGGACCCCAGCGAGGCCGACAGCAAGTACGGCCGCTGGGAGGACGCCGTTGATCGCTCGCTGGCGTGGGCCACGGAGGACTGACGATGCCGGGACTCACTCTCGCCACGCTCCCCGTCGTCGACATGGCCCCCGAACCGTTCGCCGTCCTCCTGCTGACGGCGCTTGCCGGGGGCGCGTTCGGCGCGGCCATCGGCGCGCTGCCCTCGTTCATCTTCACGGGATTCGTCGTCCTCATCGGCGAATCGCTCACACTGCTCCCGGGCGACCTGCCCGTGAGCCTCACCAACGCCATCGGGTTCGGGCCGATCGTCGGCCCCCACATCGCGTTCGCGGGCGGCGTCGCCGCCTCCGCGTACGCCGGCACGCGGTACCCGGAGCTCGCGCCCGACGGCTGGGACTACCACTTCGGGAAGAACATCCAGTACGCGTTCGGCACCAAACCCGACGTGCTGGCGGTTGGCGCGGTCTTCGGCGCGCTCGGCATGCTGATCGCCAAAGTCGTCACGGCGCTCGGCATCCCCACGGACAACATCGCCGTGGCCGTCGTGGCGACCGCCCTGATCGCCCGACCCGTGTTCGGCTACCCGATCGTCGGGTCGCCGTCCGGCTCCGGCCTCCTCGACATGGGACCGTTCGAGCGCGACGAGCCACACCCAGCGGCCGACGGCGGCGCCGCCGAACACGCCGGCCGCCCCGCCACGGAGCCCTGGCTCCCCCAGCAGTACACGTGGACCGGCGTCACGCTCATCGGCGCGATCTTCGGCGTGCTCGCGGGGTTCCTCTGGCTGCAAACGGACAGCGTCTTCCTCGGGTACGGCCTCTCGGCCGCGAGCCTGGTTTTCCTGCAGTTCGACGTGCCCAACTTCCCGGTCACACACCACATCACGCTGCTGGGCGCTGTGGGCGGCGTGCTCGGGTTCAGCGTCTTCGCAAGCCCCCTGCTGGCGGTCGTCGCCGCCGGCTGCTTCGGCGTCCTGAGCGCGCTCGTCGGCGAGTGTGGCGAACGCATCCTCTACTCGCACTCCGGCACCCACGTCGACCCGCCCGCGATGGCGATCGCCACCCTGATGTTGGTGATCGGCGGGGCCTTCCAGCTCGGACTGCTGCCGACCAGCAGCTACCTCGGCCTGTAACGCCCGCGTTGCTGTCGCCGCCCGCCGTTTAGGCGGGGCAGCCACACCACTCACCGCGACACAACCCCACTACAGCATGGACCTTGACGCGAGAATCACGCGCCGCCAGCGCCGCAGCACCGACGCCGCACTCATCACCGACTTCGAGCCGCTCTCGCCGGTCGCCCACATCACCGAGCCCTCCGACCGTGGCCCCGCCTTCGAGCGCCTGCTCGACCACTTCAGCCCCGCCTTCGACGGCGCGCTCCCGCCGAACGCCTACCTCCACGGGCCGCCCGGCGCGGGCAAATCGGCGGTCGTGTCCGCGCTGTTCGCGCGGCTCGCGCGCCACGCCACCGGGGACGCGGTCATCCACACGAGCACGCGCGCCGGCACCCCACAGCCGTCCACCCCGGCGTCGGCGATGCCGGCGTTCGTCTACGTCGATCGCCGGACCGCCACCACCCCGTTCGCGTTCTCCCACGCCGTCCTCGACGCGCTGGTGTCGGAGTCGGTGCCGACCCACGGCGTGAGCACGGCCGCGATCCGGGACCGACTCGCCGACGCGGTTGCCGCCCACCCAACGGGAGTCGTGGTCGCCGTCGACCACACCACGACCGCCGCCCCCGTGGCCGAACTGCTGACCGCCCTCCCGGATCGCGCCCGGTGGCTCGCGGTCGGGCGTTCCGAGCCGTCCGACGCCGCGCTGACCGCCCACACCGATCGCGACCTCCGCATCGACGCCTACCAGCGCCAGACGCTCGTCGGGGTTGTGACCACGCGGGCGTCCCTGGCCCTCGGCCAGCACGCGTTCACCCAACAGCACGCGCGCCGCATCGCCGCCTGGAGCGACGGCAACGCCCACGACGCGCTGGCGGCGCTGGCCGTCGCCGCCCACGCCGCCGACAGCGCCGGCCGCAGCCGGCTCACCGACGCCGACATCGAGGCGGGCGTCCAGGACGTGCCCCGCGGCGGCGTCGTGCTCGGGCGTCCGCTCGCGGTTTCGGACGCCAAACAGCGCGTCCTGGCGGCGCTGTTGGACACCGACGCCACCCACGGGTCGGTCACCGAGGCCGCCGACGCGGTCACGGCCACCCCCGGCGTATCGCTGTCCCAGAGCACGGTCACGCGGCTGCTGTACGAGCTGTCCGGCGACGGCATCGTCGAGCGCGTGCGCGCCACCACCACCGATTCGGCCGGCCGCCCCCCGAGCCGTGTTGCGGTCCGGTTCGCGCCGACGGCGTTCCGCCGGCTCCGAGCGCGGGCGTAGCCGCCGGCGCGCCGATTCCACAGGTTCATATTGCCGGCGGGCCGTCTCTCATTCGATTACCGTGAGCGGGACGCCCGTCTCAGACACCAGATCGACGAACGGGGCCGAGCAACGACTCGTGGTCGTGTGCGGGCTGCCAGGCACCGGGAAAACCACCGTCTCCGGACACGCCGCCGAGACCCTCGACGCCGAGTTGCTGCGCACCGACGTCGTCCGCACGGACCTGTTCCCCGAGCCCGACTACACGCCGGCGGAGGTCGCAGCCGTCTACGACGCGCTGCTCGACCGCGCGGGCGCGGCGCTCCGGGACGGCGACTCGGTCGTGCTCGACGGCACGTTCAAGAACCACGCGCGCCGGGCGGCCGCGCGACAGCTGGCCGACAGCGTCGGCGTCCGCTTCGAGCTGGTGAAAGTGGAGTGCACCGAGGCGGTCGTTCGCGACCGCATCCGGGCGCGTTCGGGGGACGAAAGCGACGCGGATTTCGCCATCCACCAGCAGTTCCGCGAGGAGTTCGACCCCATTCCCGGCGACGACCACGCGATCATCGACAACTCCGGCGACCGCGACGCCACGCGCAGCCAACTCGTGGCCCTCCTCTGAGCCCGCCGCGCCAGCCTTTTTCGCTCCCGCCGCCCAATCGGAGGCATGCCGACCGACGACCTCGCGTGGGAGACGACCGCCACGACGACCGCCTACGACTGCCCGGGGTTCGTGATCCGCCGCGACGAAACCCGGCTGCCCGACGGCACTGAAACCGACTACGACTACCTCCACGACGGCCCGGCGGTGGTGGTGTTGGGGTTCACGCCCGACGGCGACGAGGTGGTGCTCATCGAGGAGTGGCGGCAGGCCGTCGGGCGCGTGAACCGCGCGCTCCCCGCCGGCAGCGTCGAGCCCGGCGAATCCCTCGCGGCCGCCGCCCGCCGGGAGTTCCGCGAGGAAACCGGCTACGAGCCCGCCACGATCGAGCAGTACGCCACCTACGAGCCGGCCAACGGCATCAGCGACGCCGTCCACCACTACTTCCGCGCGACGGACTGTACGCCCACCGCCAGCCAGGCCCTGGACGACGACGAGACGATCCGGGTCGACACCGAGCCGTACGACGATCTGGTGGCGGCCGTCCGGGACGACGACATCCGGGACGGCCGCACCGCGCTGGGCGTGCTCCAGCACGAACTCGCGTAGGTTTATTGGGACTGCCGGCCTGCGTGCCGCTATGGGCGTCATCGTCTACGACGATCCGCGTGGGGATGTCACCGAGTGGCCGACCGACGACGACCGACTCCGGTACGACGAGGCCACCGAGCACTGGCTCGTGAAAACCGGCGACGGGACGGTTCGGCGCATCCCCCGGGAGCGCGTGTTCTACGTCGAGCAGGAGTCCTGAGCGCCGAAGGCAAGCCTCAAGCGCGCACGGTCGCTACGCCGGTGCAATGAGAGACGTCTTCGAGGTCGGCGCACAGGACGGCCTCGCGCGCATCGGCGAACTCGACGTACCACGGGCGGGTGTCACCGTCGAGACGCCGACCCTGATGCCGGTCGTCAACCCCAACCTGATCACCGTCGAGCCGTCCCGGTTCGTCGACGAGTTCGGCGCGGAACTGCTCATCACGAACTCCTACATCATCAACAGCGACGACGACCTCCGCGAGCGGGCGCTCGATGAGGGGCTCCACGAGATGCTGGGGTTCGACGGCGCGATCATGACCGACTCGGGGAGCTTCCAGCTCGCGGAGTACGGCGAGATCGACACCGACACCGAGGCCATCCTCCGGTTCCAACACGACATCGGCAGCGACATCGGGACGCCCGTGGACATCCCGACGCCGCCGGACGCCGACCGCGAGCAGGCCGCGGCCGAGCTCGAAACCACCCAACAGCGCCTGGAGCTCGCCGAAACGGTCGACGTCGGCGACATGCTGGTGAACGCACCCGTCCAGGGGGCGACCCAGCCGGACCTCCGCGAGCAGGCCGGCGCACACGCCTACGGCACGGCCCTCGACCTGTTCCCGGTGGGTGCGGTCGTCCCCCTGATGAACCAGTACCGCTACGACGACATGACCGAGGCCGTGCTCGCCGCCAAGCGCGGGCTCGGCCGCGACGCGCCCGTCCACCTCTTCGGCGCGGGCCACCCGATGATGTTCGCGCTCGCCGCCGCGCTGGGCTGTGACCTCTTCGACTCGGCGGCCTACGCCATCTACGCCCGCGACGACCGCTACCTCACCGTGTCGGGCACGGAGCACCTCGATGACCTCCACTACTTCCCCTGTGACTGTCCGGTCTGTGCCGAGCACAGCCCCCAGGCCGTCCGGGGGATGGCGGCCGGCGACCGCGAGCGCCTGCTCGCCGAGCACAACCTCCACGTCTCGTTCGGGGAGATCCGCCGGGTCAAGCAGGCGATCAAGTCCGGGACGCTCATGGAGTTGGTCGCCGCGCGCGCCCACGCCCACCCCAGCACGCTGGACGGCTACCGCGCCCTGCTCGATCACAGCGACCAACTCGAAGCCAGCGACCCCGCGAGCAAGGACGCGTTCTTCTACACGGGCGCGGGCAGCGCGCGCCGCCCCGAAGTCCACCGCCACCACCAGCGCCTCGACCGGTTGGACGTCGACGGCGACGACGTCCTGCTGACCGAGGGCGACAGCAACCACCGCTACGACGAGTCCTGGAACGTCCTGCCGCCGTTCGGCCCGTACCCCTCGGCGCTCGCCACCACCTACCCGCTGACCGCCGAAACGCCCGCCCGGATGGATCGCGCGGGCTACGAGGCGGCCGCCGAAGGCGTGTGCCGGCTCGCCGAGGCCAACCCCGACACCGCGTTCACGCTCGCCCACGACGACTGGCCCGAGAGCGCGCTCGAAGCGGTGCCACAGCGCGTTTCGCTGTACAACGCCGTGCGCGGCGAGTAGACCCGCCACCTGCGGTGTCGGCGAAAGGCAAGGCAATTGAGCGCGCGCCCCCCACAGCGCAGTATGACTGAGTACTTCGAGATCCACGAGCGCGACGCCGCCGCGCGCGTGGGCGAACTCCGGCTCTCGGAGCCCGTGACGACACCGACGCTCACGGACGACGTGATCGCGGACGCGGGCAGCCGGTGGACACAGCCCCGAGAGACGCCCGACGGCGACGACGCCGCGCTGACAGTGCTCCCCCACCGCGGGTTCCCGTCGGGCACCGCCGACGACGTACAGGCGTCGTTCGCCCCCGACTACCCGGACGTTGCGTTCCCGAGCGCGGCCGTCGTGTCGCCGTCGACGGCCGCGGACTTCGGTGCCGACGCCTACGTGCTGTCGGGCGCGCCCGGCATCGTCGGGCACGGGTCGGCGTTCGCGGACGCCATCGTCGAGGCCCGCGCCGCGATCCCGGACGACACCGCGCTCTCCCTGTCGGGGGTCGCCACGCCCCGGAACGTCGCCGTGCTCGTCTACGCCGGCGTCGACCTCGTGAACGCCGACCGCGCCGTGGTCCGCGGGACGCAGGGGCGCTATCTCACCACCGAGGGGGCCTACGACCTCGCCGACCTCGACGAGCTGCCGTGCTCGTGTCCCGCTTGCCAGCAGCCGGCCGCCGACTTCGACCGGACCGACTGCGTCGACCACAACGTGAACGCCCTCGAAGCCGAGCTGGCGCGGGTCCGCCGCCGCATCCGGGACGGCCGCCTGCGGGACTACGTCGAGGGGCAGGCCCGCCACACGGCGTGGCTCACGGCCGCGATGCGCGAGCTCGACCAGCAGTACGGCTACGTCGAACAGCGGACGCCGACGTTCCGGGACTCGCTGCTGTTGTCCTCGACCCAGGACGCGTTGCACCGCGTGGAGATCCAGCGGTTCGCCGACCGCGTCACCAGCCGGTACCGCAAGCGCCTGGACGGCCACCCGCTGTTGCTCGTGCCGTGTTCGGCGCGGAAACCCTACAGCGACTCCCAGAGCCACCGCCAGTTCCAGGACGCCGCCAGCTACCGCGCGCACGTGGCGTCGATCACGTCGCCCATCGGCGTCGTCCCCCAGGAACTCGAACTCACGTATCCCGCCCAGCATTACGACTCCGTGGTGACGGGGCGCTGGAGCGCCGAGGAGAAGGACTTCGTCGCGCGCGTGCTCCGCCGGTACCTCGAACGCACGGATTACTCCCGCGTGATCGCGCACGTCCCGCCGGAGGGCTACCGCGACATCTGCGAGCGCGTCGCCGGCGACGTCGACGTGCCCTTCGAGTTCACCGTCGCGGACCATCCCACGACTGACGAGAGCCTCGGCGAACTGAACGCCGCCCTCGCCGGCGAGGACAAGATCTGGGTGCAGGAGCGCGAGGCGGCCACGCTGAAGGCGGTCGCGGACTACTATCTGGGCGACGGCGCGGGCGACGCGGTGTTCGCGGACATCGAGGTGCAGGGCCGGTATCCCAAGCTGCAGGCGCTGGACGCCGACACCGGCGACCAGCTCGCGGCGCTCGTCCCCGAGTACGGCTCGCTGTCGTTCACGCTGGCGGGTGCCCGCCAGTGGGTCGCCAGCGACGCGCCCACCAAGCGCGTCGAGATCGACGGCTTCGTGCCCCAGGGCAGCGTGCTCGCGCCCGGGGTGATCGACGCCAGCGACGACATCCGGGTCGGCGACGAAGTCGTCATCGAGGGGCCGGCCGCGTTCGCCGTCGGGCGCGCACGGATGCCCGGGCCGGCGATGGCCGACGCCACCCGCGGCATGGCGGTGCAGGTCCGGCACTGCGTCGAACGATAACACCCCGTCGTTGGGTCCGCTGAGCCGGCGGTCTCCGGTCACGTTTTCGCGGGGTCGTGGTGCTGTCTCGCACTCGTATCACAACACCGAAAGAAATTTCACGCATATCAGTAGCTTAAAGTTACTCATTCGCCATTGGCACATAGGCTACATAATGGTTAACGGGAACACGGTCCACGAACCGACAGGCAGTACCGCCGGACAGCCAGCCGACATCGAGGATCCGACGTGGGTAGTGGTCAAGTCGTTGTTGGAGACGAACACCGCCACCACGAACGCGCTCGAAACGGTCATGCTGTACGCGGCGACGGATCGCATCGACGACCTCCCTGCCGACGCACTCGCGGCGCACCTCGATGACCTCATCGAGACCCAGCGCCGCACGATCACCGAACTGGAGCTCGCGAGGGACGCGATCAGCGAGCTGAACGCCGAGCAGTAACGCCCGCCAGACCCCACTGCCGACCGCCCTGCCCTGATCGCCGCCGTCGGCGACTGCGTGCCGTCGTGCACCGACACCGGTGTGCGCCCGAACCAGTCGTTGCCACCCATGGCATATACTACCAGTACACGACAATATCCTAGCATATATCAGATCCGGCCGTGAGGTAGCAGCCATGAAACTCGCAGTACCGACGGATTTCGACATTCTCGACGCGCTCTCCGACGGAAAACGCAACAACGCCGTCAACCTCTCGCATATCCTCGACAAGAACAGGGCGTACATCAACACCCGGCTGCCCATCCTCACCGACTACGGCCTGGTCGAGCGCATCGGTCCCGCCCCGAAAAGCGGGCTGTACGCGATCACGGCGAAAGGACAGGCGGCGCTGACCCACCGGGACGCCTACGAGAACGACGACGACGACTTCGAGGCGCGCGTCGAAGCCACCGTCGCGTAACCCCGCCTCGTTTTCGGCCCGCACGCTGTCCTGCTGCGGTGCTGTGTTTCGATACCGCCCGTCGGTTCCGCTGTTCCGTGCTCCGTAACTAATTTAACGGCAACTGGTATATACTGACAGTATATGTGGGTAGTTGGCAGCGCCGCCGCATCCGCCCCCCGCTGGGGCCGCCGCCGACTGCACGCCACGACACAGCCGATCCTACCATGACAGACCACACCCCCACCACCAAGTTGCGCGCGGTCGCCCTCGCTGCGCTGCTGGTTCTCTCCGTGCTCGCCGGTGCCACCACGTTCACCGGCGCTGCCGCCGCCGCCGCAAACGCCGGCCCGGAGGCGTTCCAGGACCAAGCGACCGACGCCGGGGACCTCACGCCAAACGAAACCGCAGTCGTACAGACGATTGATGCACGCGACGCCGACGGTGGCGACGACGACGCCGACACCGTCCTGACCGGGCTCACCCTCTCGGGGGCCACCAGCAACACCGTCTCCGCATCGAACATCTCCGAAATCGAGGTCCTCGACGGGAGCGGGACGTCGTTGGGCACCACGGCCCCCGCGGCGTTCACCTCGCCACAGCAACTCGACATCACGAACCGCACCATCCCCGACGACACCACAACCGAACTCCGGGTGCAGGCCACGGTCGCGGCCAACGCAACCCAGTCCAACGCCACCTTGGCGTTGGACACACGCGCGAGTTGGGTCGAAGGCAACACCACCGGCACCACTGACCCCGCCACCGACGGCGCGCCCGAAACCCTGGCCGCGGACACGGCTCCCACTGACAACGAGACGGTCAGCCTCGACAGCGTCGAACTCGACGGCAGCGACACCACCAACCAAACGGTGGTGTTGACGTTCAGCCAGCCGGTTGTGGCGACTGACAGCGGCATCACCGCCGCCAACGTCACGTACACCGACGCCAACGACACCGGCAACCGCTCGGTCACCGCCGTGCGCGACCTCGACGGTGACACCCAGGTCGCGGTCTCGGTGAACGAGAGCGTCACCGCCGCCGACCTCGGCGTCGACACCGTGGGCGTCGAGTCCGGTGCGCTCCGCACCACCGACTCACCACCCACGACCGTATCCGCAGCCAGCATGGCCATCACGGCCGACGCCACGACCGACACACCCCCACTGGTGGTCGTCACACCGTCCACCCGCACGGTCAACCAGTCCACGGACGCACTGGACGTGGCGTACCGCTACAACCAGCCGGTCTCCGGCGGCAGCGCCGACGTCAGTATAACGCTGGCAGCGGCCAACAGCACCGAAACCGCCACGTTCGACATCTCCGACAGCCCACTGGTGGCGAACGCGACCCAGCGCCTCACGCTGGACTTGGCTGAGAACGCCCCGCTGGCCGACGGCGCGTACACGCTGTCGGTCACGGTCGACGACGGCTCCGGCAGCCCCGTCACACGGACGACCGATCCGGTCGTCGTCATCGACGACGAACCCCCGGACGTTTCGGCGGTGTCCCTGAACGCCTCGACGGACGTTTCACCACGCGACACCGTCGCCGTCAACTACACCTACGACGACGCAACCAACGCCACCAGCGCCACCGTCCACTTCGTCGCCGCCGCCGACGCTGGCAACTTCACCGCCGGTGACCTCGCCAACGCGTCGGCCGCCAGCGTGTCGAAGGACATCGATATGGCCCCCGGCAAACAGCGCGTCGACGTGAACCTCCGGTGGGTCCGCGAAGTCACGGACAACAGCAACTACACCGTCTACGTGACCGCCACCGACGAACGCGGACTCACGAACCTCAACACGAGCGCCACACCGATCATCGAGGGCACCGTCGCCAGTGCTACCCTGGACGTGAACGCCGCGCAGCCAACCCTCGACGGCGTGGAAACCGACACCGGGAGCACGACGGTCACCGCGACGTTCAGTGAACGCGTCGCGGCCGTCGACGGCGACCCCAGCCCGAACGAGTTCGTCTACCAGGACGCCACCAACGACGGCGCGGGCGCCATCACGGCAGCCACCGCCAGCGGCCCCGCATCCATCGACCTGACACTCGACAGCGCCGTCACGACCGCCGACATCGGCACGGACGCCGTCTCCGTTCGCGCCGACGCGTTCACCGACACCGACGACGCTGATCCGCGCGCCGTCCCCGCCAGTTCGGCGGTGGTCGCCGACACCACCGCGCCGACCGTTCGCAGCGCCGATGCCGGCCCGATCAACAACCGCACCGTCAGCAGCTACGACGTCTCGATCACGACGGGTGACGAGCCCGTTGAGGCCGCTGTGACCCTCCGCGGATCGGGCGGCACCACCCGCTCGAAGACCGCCGCCGACGTCACCGGGGACGCGACGTTCACGTTCGACGCGACCGCGCTCGATCGTGGCGCTGTCGACGTCACGGTGACCCTGACCGACGCCGCCGAGAACACGGTTTCCACCACGAAAACGGTCCAGAAAGACACCGTCGTCCCGACCATCACGACCGCCGCAGCGAACCCCGGCGCGAGCCCGGACGCCGGCGGGAAGACGCGGCTCGTGACCGTGCTGTTCTCCGAGCCGGTCGACGGGTCGTCCGTTTCCGCCCAGAACCTCGCGATCACCAGCGACGACTACGCCATCGACGACGTCCTCCCGGAGTTCCTCACCGCCGACAACGAGGCCGTCCTGTTGTTGAACCGGTCGGTCGCTGTGGACGCCATCGGCTCGGAGTCCGTACAGGTCCGCGCGCCCGGCGTCACCGACACCGTCGGCCACCCGGTCGCGAACGCGGCACCGCTGGCGGACACGGAGACGACCGGCACCGCAGCGCCCGAGCACACGCCCGGCTTCAAGGAGGTGGTCGCCGAGCCGGGGGCCACCACGCTGACCGTTCGATTCGACGAGATCGTTAGCGCACCCGATGGCAGCGGCCTCACCGCCGCCAACTTCACGTTCGAGGACGGGAACAACGCGTCGGCAGGCACCATCACGGCCGCCACCCAACTCGACCCACAGACGGTCGAGATCACGCTCGACGAGGCGCTGACCGCCGCCGACCTGGTCGACGACTCGCTTTCGGTGACCGCCGACAGCGTCGTCGACACCAGCGGCAACGTGATGCCGGCGGCGTCGACGACGTTCGGCATCGACCTCGGGCTCACAACCATCACCGCTGGCGACACGATAACGCTCCGGGTCACGACGCTGAACGACATCGAGGCCGCCGTCGGGAACGGCCTCACCGTGACCGAGGCCACCCGTGAGCTCGCGTCGCTTGAGGAGTTCACCCTCGACGACCGGTTCACCGCGACGCTCAGCCCCGACGACTTCACCGAGATCAACGCCGGCGTCTACGAGGCGTCGGTCACGGTCCCACACGCCGACGGAGCCGTCGCCGACGGCCGCTACGAGGTGTCGGGGACGGTCGATGGGCGGGTGCTCTCGCGGACCGCCGAGATCGACACGACGCCACCCCGCCCGACCGACGCCGTGCTCCACACCGTCACGAGCGAGGCCCAACCCGGCGACGCGCTGAACACCACCCGGGTCCGCGTGCTGTTCAACGAGCCAATCGACGCCGGCGACATCACGCCCCGCGACGTTTCCATCGACGGGTTCGACGGCGAGATCGTGGCTGTCCAAGACGGCGGCCTCTTCGGCAGCGTGAGCGTCGTCGTCGAGGGCCACATCCAGACCGGCACCAGCCCGGCAGTGACTATCGACGGCGACAGCTACACCGACCGCACCGGCACGCAAGGCGCGACCGGCGCCAGCACCGTCGTGCACACGGACGTCCTCCGGCTGGATCGCGGCCAGAACTACGTGTCAGTGCCGGCCACCAGCGGCGCGGTGCCGCTGTCCGAGATCGACACGTCGGCGGTCGACGCGATCTACGCCTACGACGCCGCAGCCGACGCCTGGGACGCATACGATCCGGACGCCAGGGAGAACAGCCTCACCGCGCTCGAAGGCGGCGCGGGCTACGTCTTCGTCATGGATCGCGCGTCCACCGTTCCGGTGAACGTCTACAACATCGCTGGCGCCGCCGCGGGCGCGGACCCGAGCGCGCCGGCACCGACCGCCCAATCGCTCAGCGAGGGGTGGAACCTCGTCGGCCAGTACCGGGCCTTCGAGCAGCCAGTCGACACCGCGCTGTCCTCGGTCTCTGAGGGTGCCGTGTACAGCGTCCTCGCACAGGACGAGACCGCCGACGGCGTGGCGTTCACCTCCCACTCCGCCGGCGACTTCGAGACGATGGAGCGCAGCGAGGGCTACTGGGTCTTCGTCCGTGAGGACGAAGCCTACACCGCAGCGCCTGCCGACAACTAACACACCTCCGCCACGCGATGTTTGATTCCATGGACACGATACGACCCACGATCCGGCGAACAGCAGTCGTCGTCACAGCCGTCGCAGTGATCGCAGCGCTGGCCGCTGCGGGCAGCACCGCAGCCGCGGCGTCGTCGCCACCGACACCGCCACACCGGTTTTTCGGCACTGTCAGTGATGCTGACGGCCACCCCGCCGGCAACGTCACCGTCGAGGTGGTACACAACGGCTCCGTTGTCGCCTCGAACACCACCGCTGACAGTGGATACTACGATCTGATCGTCCCCGCTGACGCCGTCTCTGCGGGGCGGTCCGTGACGGTGACCGCCCGCAACCAGTCCGCCCAGTTCGAGTGGACCGCGGCCGGGTCGACGGAGGTGGAGTTCACGCTCGGCCCGTCGGGCGGCAGCGACGTTGACGATGGCACCGACAGTGGTGGTGGCACAGACGGCGACACCGGCGGCAGTGGCGACGAGGCGGGTGGCGGAGGCGGTGGCGGAGGCGGTGGCGGTGGCAGTGCTGGCGGCGGTGGCGGCGGCAGTGTCGCTGCCGGGAGCGCGAGCCAGGACGCGACGACGGTGAACGCCGCGACCCAAACGCCGACAACGACGACGGCGACTTCCCAACCCACCACCCAAGCGACCACGACGCCAGACACGTCGACGGCAACGAGCACGGCGGCACCGACAGCATCAACGACCACAACCGAACGCGATACGGACGACGCGTCCAGCGGGACCGTCCCCGGGTTCGGGGGCGTCATCACGCTGGGCGGCATGGCTGCGGCGGCGCTGCTGGCTGGCCGGCTGCGATAACCGCGCCGCCGCGCGCTCGGTGGCTGGAGATGGCGTAGTTATTTGTATACTGGTAGTATATACGGATGCTATGAGACAGACCCGGCGAACGTTCATGAAGACAGCCGCCGCAGCGATCGGCGGCCTCTCAGCCACGACACAGCCCGTCACCGCCGAGCGCGTCCGCGACGACCAGTTCCTCGTCGACACGCAGTCGGCCACCAGCGACGCCTGGCGAGAGGCCGTCGACGTCATCGACGAAGCCCAGTCCGTCGGTTTCGCGTCGGTCTCCGGCTCGGAGCAAGCCCTCACCGGCTACGGCCTGGACTTCGCCCCGGAGTTCGAACTCTCCATCGACCCGCCGACGATCACTGGCGTCTCCCCCGCGGACGTGCCCGACGAGCTCCCCGACGGCGCACAGTCGGCTTCCTTCGACACCACTGACGACGACATCCCACAGCCACACCCACTCCAGTGGTCGAAAGCCGAGCAGAACGTCGCCGCCATCCACGACAACGACGTCACCGGCGAGGGCACGACCATCGCCATCGTGGACTCCGGGATCGACGCCAGCCACCCGGATCTCACCGTCGACACCAGCCGCTCGGGCAACTTCTCCCTCGATGACTCACTGGGAACCAGCGCCGACAGCAGTCACGGCACGCACTGCGCCGGCATCTCGGCGGCTACCGGTGCCCGCGCGTCCAGCGGCGGCCCATACGCCGTCGGCGTCGCGCCCGACGCGACGCTCCTGGACATGAAGGTGTTCCCGTTCAAATCCAGCGCATCGATCCTCAACGCCGCCGAAACGGCGATCCGAGCGGGCGCGGACGCAGTGAACCTGAGTCTCGGGCCGTCCAGCCCGGTGTCGCCGAGCGTCAGCCAGCACCTGAGCGTCAAGGCCTACCGGCGCATCGGCGAGCTCGCCGTCGACAACGACGCCGTCCTCGTCGAGTCCGCCGGCAACGCCGACACCAACATCGACGACTTCGAACCGCAGGTAACGAACACCGGAAAGGGCAGCCACCCCGGATGGATCTCCGTCTCGGGCACCGGACCACGAAGCGCGGTCCCCACGCTCGAAGCCCAGCCCCCGGACGCCGACGGCGACGGTGTCCCGGACTTCGGCACGAACAGCCCCACGCACACGCCCGCCGTCTACACCAACTACGGCCCGGACTCCGTCGACGTCAGCGCCCCGGGCGGGAACGTCGGGTCGTCGGGCTCGCTCTGGGACGGCGTGTTCAGCACGCTCTCCCCGGCCGTCGATTCGTTCGGGTTCGCGCGAACCGGCCCCGGCGGCGGCTCGGGGCTTTACGCCGGCTCCGGGATGTACGGCACGCTGCACGGAACCAGCATGGCGGCACCACACGTCACCGGCCTCGCCGCCGTCGTGGCGGCACAGAACCCCGGCGCGACCACGCGCCAGATCATCGCCCACATCAAACACACCGCCGCCCACGTCCGGTCGGACTACCAGGTCGACTACTTCAGCGCCGGCGACACCACCCCGGACACGTACGACAACGGCACCCTCGAAGACCGCTACGCCTCCGAGACGTTCCGCGGCGCGGGCCACATCGACATCCAACGCGCCGTCGAAAAGCCCATCCCGTTCCCGGGCGGCCTCGAATTCGACGGCACCACGTATTACCCCGCCGACCCCGACGACGACGGCGTCTACGAGGACGTCAACGGCGACGGCGTCGTTGACATGGCCGACGTGGAACTCCTCTACCAGTTGGCGCTCCGCAACGCCGTCCCGGAGGGCACCACTGCCTTCGACGTCACCGGCGACGGCAAATTCGACATGCACGAC
The DNA here is from genome assembly GCF_016917855.1 of Halobacterium sp. GSL-19. Lineage (NCBI taxonomy): Archaea > Methanobacteriati > Methanobacteriota > Halobacteria > Halobacteriales > Halobacteriaceae > Halobacterium > Halobacterium sp. GSL-19. Next base: position 1,387,988 of record NZ_CP070377.1, on the reverse strand, counting down.
GTCCAAGCGCTCACCCGCCAAGTCGAGTGACACCGTCCCCCGCCCAAATGTTGGGTGTGTGACGTAATCACCAAGTTCCCGGCTGCTGTACCCTTGCGTGTGCGCGTCGACGACATCATGACCACCGCCGTCGTGGCGGTCCCGGCCGACGCGTCGTTGCACGACGCCGCCGACCGCATGCTTGCGACCGGTGTTGGCAGCGTCGTCGTCACCCGCGACGACAACCCCGCGGGCATCCTCACCGAGCACGACTTCGTCGCCGCCGGCCACGAACACGACCGTCCGTTCGACGAAATCCCAGTGTACGCCGCGGCGTCCCGGCCCCTGGAGACGGTGTCTCCGTCTGCGACCGCTAACCGGGCTGCACACACCCTCCGCGATGCCGGCGTCAGTCACCTCCCGGTCGCGGATGGCCTCGACCTCGTCGGCATCGTCACCACTACCGATCTGGTTGGTGTCCGGGATCACCTCGACGCCGACGCCGAGCACGCGCTCCGCGAACGCACGGCCTGGGAGCAGACGCCCGACTGACTGCGTCAGGTCTTGTAGCCGAGCTGTTCGAGTCGATCGTCGACGACCGACGCGTCGGTCGCCTCCACGGACCCGCCACGACCACCGCTGGGTTCGCGCGTCCGCTCGTCGCTGGCGGTGGTCTCACACCACGGCACCTCCCGAAGCGCCGGAACATCGACGCCGCCGGGATGGCCGTAGATGGCGTGTTCACCGAACGCGTTCCCGTGGTCGGCGGTGAGCACGGTCCTGTCGGCGTCGACGTTCGAGCGCAACACCGCGACGTCCTCTAAGACGACTTCGAGGTTGCGCTCGTAGTCCCGCCAGGCGTCCGCGACGGAGCGCCGGCCGAACCGCAGTTGCTCCCAGACGGACATCGGCTGGTCGCCCCAGTCGTCCAGGGCGACTCCGCCACTGTCGTCGTCGAAGACGGTGGGGAAGTGGGGCTGCATGTAGTGGACGATCAGCCGGTCGGTGTCGTGGGTGCGCCCCGCCCTGATCGCGGCGTCGGTCACCGGGCCGGGTGGGATGGTACCCTGGGCGTCGTCCCAGCCGTACTCCCAGACCGCCTCGTAGCCGCCCAGCCGGCTCGTGTCAATGGTGCGCGAGGAGTACGGGTTCCCGGTCACGTAGGAGACGTCCGCAAGGGCGTCGTCGCTGGCGCTCCCGAGCACCGCGGTGAGCCACTCCGTCGACGTGCTTGCCGGCGATGTCGCCGTTCCGCCACTGTCGAAGTCGTACTCCCCGCCGCCGACGACGTCGGCGAACACGTCCGCCCGACAGGCGTCCAACACGACCAGCATGTCCCATTCCGCGTCCAGGATCGGGTCCGGGGTGCTGCGTGATCGTAGCCCGTAGTACGTCCGCGAGGCGAACTCGCGGACCGCGTCGAAGCCGGCGTACCGGAGGCTGCGGGCGGCTGCCGCGAGGTCCGAGATCATCGTCCCCTCCGCAGCACACTGTCTCCGTTGTTCACGCCGGCAGCCACGACTGGAACGTATAAGATTGCTGTGAAAGGCCGCGGCTCAGTCGTCGGCCAGCGCGCCGTACTCGTGTGGGCCGTCGACCGCGACCGCGCCGCGCCGCACCGTCGTGTCGCCGGCGAGGTGCGCGCGCACCGCCGCCACGAGCGCGTCCGCTTCGAGGGGCTGGCCGCGGTCCTTGACCGCAGCGACCGACGCGTTCGGCGGCACGGTGAACGCGCGCTGGGTGAGGATCGGCCCCTGGTCGAGGTCGGTGGTGACGTAGTGTGCGGTGACGCCGGCGACACGCACGCCCGCCTCGACGGCCTGCCGGTAGGCCTGTGCGCCCGGGAACGCCGGCAGCAGGCTTGGATGGACGTTCACGATGTGGCCCGCGTACCGGAACACCACGTCCGGGCTGAGGATGCGCATGTATCGCGCAAGCACCACGAGGTCGGTGTCGTACGCCGCGAGCAACTCCAGGAGGCGCTCCTCGTCGGGGGTGCCCGTGTCGTCGCCGATGTCGTGAAACGGGACGTCGTGCTCGTCGGCGACCGCTTCGAGGGTGTCGTGGTTGCCGATGACGACGTTCACGGGCGCGCCCAGGTCGGCCTCAAGGAGCGCGCGCAGGCAGTGGTCTTCTTTCGTGACGAGGACCGCGATGCCGTCGTCGCGCTCGTCGGGGAACCGAACCCGCACGTCGACGCCGAGCTCGTCACCGGTGTCGTCAAGCGCCGCCTGGAAGGCCGCGCGGTCGGTGACCGGCTCCGCGCCGTCTGCGAACCCACAATCCGCGAGCAGCGTCATGCGGAAGACGCCGTCGCGGACGGTCTGCTCGACGTCTTCGATGTTCGCGCCGTGCTCGAACAGCAGTCCCGTGACCGCAGCGACGATCCCGGTGCGGTCGGCTCCGACCACCGTGACTTCGGTGTAGTCGTTTTCGGCGACACTGCGGGAGTGCTGTTCGCTGGACATACACGCCCGGAGGTCGTCGATACGGATAGATGTGTCCCACGTGAGTGGCCCTCTCGCAACTCATGAACGTGTATTATCGTAGCGTTCCAAAAGAGTGATTGCACACGAAAGTCCACACCGATGTGATGACCGCGTACACCGCCACGGTGACGGTCCGACTCCAACACGGCGTCCTCGACCCGGAGGCCGAAACCACCCAGCAAGCCCTCGAACGCCTCGGGTTCGAACTCGACGCGCTCCGGTCGGCCGACCGCTTCGAGATCGACCTCGACGCCGACGACGAACAGGCGGCCGCCGAGCGCGCCGACGAGATGGCCCACCGACTCCTCGCCAACCCGACCATCCACGACTACGACGTGGCGGTCGAAGCCCGCGAATGACGGTCGCAGTCGTTCGCTTCGGCGGCTCGAACTGCGACCGCGACGCCGTCCGGGCGCTCGCCCACCTCGGCGTCGACGCCGCGGTCGCCTGGCACGACGACGGGCTTCCCGCTGACACCGACGGCGTCGTCGTCCCCGGCGGGTTCTCGTACGGCGACTACCTCCGCGCGGGTGCGATGGCCGCCCAGTCGCCGGTCGTGGCGGAGGTCCGCGCGCTCGCCGCCGACGGCGTCCCGGTTCTCGGCGTCTGCAACGGCGCCCAGATCGGCTGCGAGGCCGGCCTCGCGCCGGGCGCGTTCACGACGAACGCCAGCGCGCGCTTCCAGTGCGAGCGCGTCCACCTCCGCGTCGAGAACGCCACCACGCCGTGGACGGCCGCCTACAGCGAGGGCGACGTCCTCGAAATCCCCATCGCGCACGGCGAGGGACGCTTCGAAATCGACGACGACGCCTACGCGGACCTCGTGGCCGACGACCGCGTGCTCTTCCGGTACTGCAACGCCGACGGCGAGGTCACCGAGGCGGCGAACCCGAACGGATCGACGGGCGCCGTTGCCGGCGTCACGGGCGACCGCGACCACGTTGCGGTCATGATGCCCCACCCCGAGCGCGCGACGCTCCCGGCGCTCGGTGCCACGGACGGCCAGGGCATCCTCGGCGCGTTCGCGTAGCGCTTCCACCCGCCACCGAAACAGTGTAGACCCTGGTCCCCCCAATACCACATATGGCAGTCAAAAAACACGTCACGAACGGTATCGTCTCGCTCGTCGTCAGTGTCGCCGCCACCGTGTACGCTGCCGACGACGGCCCCTGGGACCTCGAACAGGTCACGCTGGCCGTCGCGGTGTCGGCGTTCCTCTCGGGGTTCTTCACGAGCTACTTCGCCGAGTAACGCCGTCGGGGAAACGCCGATACGGCATCCCCACGTAGGTCGCGCATGGACGCCCCACAACCGGCCGGCGACGACTGGCCCGCCCGCCCGCTGTCACCCGACGAAGCCCGCGCCCGCCTCGACGACACCGCGGACGCCCGCGCCGTCTGGGTGATGGACCACGATGACGGCGTCCGCTCCACAGTCGTTCCCGACGACGCCCCCGCGGACGCGGTCGTGGACGTCGTCGTTGAGACGGCCACGGGCTTCGAGATGTACAGCTACACGCGTGGCCAGTGGATGGACTACGGCACGCAACGGCACGATGACGACGACGCCCCCTCGATGGCGGGCACCCTGGAGAGCTACCGGCTGCTGGCCGGCGAGTCGGCGCTGTCACTCTGACCGCACTCACTCCGCCAGCGGGAGGTTGTAGGCCGTCTCCCGTTCAACGACCGCTTCGTGCGTGGCCTCGCACTCGCAGGCGACCTCCGAGAACACCGACGGGTCCTGGCGCAGGTCGAAGTCCTTGATGGCCTTCTGCACGCGGTCGTCGCACTCCCCGCAGTTGTGCGCCCCCCGGTCGCTGCCGTGACCGACCGGGTCCGAGACCACGATGGCGTCGACGTCCGCCGTCGACTCCAGGACCTCGGCGACGCTCCAGAGCCACGGCGGCCGGTAGCCACCGCGGAAATGCAGCTGGTCGACCATCGTGTACCGCTGGACGTTCGTCGGGTTCATCGACACCGTGTGACAGCCATCGACGGCCGCACACCGCCGGATCGAGGACTGCATATCCGCGATCGCCTCCGACTCGGCGAGGAACGGCGGCTTCATCAGGAGGTACGCCTTGATGCCGGCGTCCGCCGCGCGCGCCTCCGCGCAGGCGGCCTCGAAGTCCTCGAAGTCGAAGTACTTGTTCACGCAGTCGTGGCGCACCCGATCGGTCGCCGTCTCCAGGCCGACGGCCACGTCCGTCTCCAGGCCGACCGCGGTGAAATCCGTGATCTTCTCCCGATCCACGAAATCCGGCAGGCTCTCGACGACGATGCGCTCGCGGTCCGCGAACGTCTCGGCGATGGCCCGCCGGGTTTCGGCGGGCACCTCGCGCTCGTCGAGGAACGACCCGCTGGTGTAGATCTTGATGAGCCCGGCCTGCTCGTCGCCCTCCGCGCGTTCGTGGGCGAGGCACTCGTCGATCTGCGCCAGGAGGTCCTCGTGGGCAACTGAGCCACCCTCGACGGACTCGGCGACGTACCCGCACATCGTGCAGCCGCCGGCCCGCGCCCACCGACACCCGCCCGTGTTCAGGATGATCGTGAGACTGTTGTAGACGCCGTCCGGCGTGTTGTCCTCGTCCAGCCAGACCCGCGTCGGCTCCCGGGGGTCGTAGTCTTTGGCGCCCTTCTCGTCCCGCAACTCCCGCATCACCTTGTTGTGGGCGTCCATCCCGCGCCCCTGCTCGTAGACGTCCGCGCTCGGCTCGCTCATTGCCCGCGACGAGGACTCGCGGGCGTAAAGCGGCTTCGTCTGTCGGTGTCCGCCCGGGAAACCGACGAACCGGAGCGCTTCAGACGCCGAACCAACGACGGACCGCCCGGAGCCAGCCGACGCCGCGCGCCCGCTGCTCGTCCTCGTCGTCCTCGTCGTCGGGCGTCTGGACGCCGATTCGCGAACTCCGGCCGGTGGCCGCGTCGATGACTGTTGCGTGCTTCAAGACCTCTCCAGTCCACCAAAGTCACTTCCGTTGTATATTCTCAGCTCCTTGTCTAATCCATCCGGTTCATATCGGCGGTAACTGGCTTGTTCATTGTTTTACTAACCAGGGTGGTATCCTATTCTTCATCCTCCTCGGTCTACTGCGAAAGGAGGCCAACTCCTGTCGTACAGATTGACATTCTCTGGCTATCAGGATGCATTCAAAGTCACATTGACGGGTGAACTCTCGGACAATGTCGCTAATCCGTTCTAGTCGCTTGAGAAACCCGGTACGGCCTTGTCTCCGAGTGCCGCTTTCGTGATGATTAGCGTACAACGAGACAGCCCGTAAGTGGAACTGTATGTGCGTATCTATCCATGATTCCTCCCATTTATTGCACCCAAGTCGCCGGTAAATAGAGTTCTCCTCTTCGTCTGTGGGTAGATCTGGTATATCGCCTCTATTGGTAATTAGCCGTATTTAGACGAGAAAATTACGTATGTTGCTGAAGATAATACTGTTACAGCTAGAGAAATAGTTAGGGTGTCTGGGTCGGTAACGGTCTTCATTGCTGGCTCTGGATAATTGGCGATAACACTCCAGATGAAGACGCTGATGAGTACCATCCCTCCAAACACTAGGCTCCCATAGAGGGGGTTATTTTTCAACCAAGTGTTCAATTCGACCATATATTCTGCTCGCTGCTGGACAATAAAAAAGTGGTAGTGGTGCCGTGAGGGTCTTATTCTATACACTAAAGGACTTAATGATTAATCATATCGCTGAAATTTTACGTCCGAATCTTTGAATAGCTGGTGGGGTAAATAATGGCGGGCGTTTGATTCGTCTGTTATGTCCTCCGGGCTATTTGATGCTCTTCGTCAACCAGAACATACTGGTGAAAACAGATGCACGTCATGCACAATGGTAATATCACAATAGAATCATCCTCGGCTTCTTTTGTTCTTTAATGCCAAAATGTTCCACTATATTTTGATGTTGTCTTTCCTTTCCTGATTTACTTTTCCGGGTGTCAAATTCGAAACCGCTCTGAATTCATCGGAACATCAATCATGATTCTGTAGGTGAGATCTGGAACTGTTTAGCTCAGACATTCTGATAGGCGTCTCCAACACTCGTTTCACAGAGGTTCCGTTCAAACCGCCAGCCAGAATGCAGGACACCGCGACCACGACGACCGCCGCCGCATCACTCGAAGGCGTCGAGCGCGTCGCCGAGCGGCGGCGCGTCGAACCACTCGCGGGCCGTGTAGCGGTTCGCGCCCGCGGCGTACAGGTCCGCCGCGGCCTGCAGGATCTCCGGCGGCAGCGGGTCGGGGGACGGCTCACAGAGGGACTTCCAGTCGGCGACGCCGCGCTCGTCTGCCGCCCGCTTGGCGTCTTTGAGGGCGCCGACCCACTCGGGGGCCGAGCGCTTGTAGAACTGCCGCACCGCCTCCTTGGAGACCTCTCGGCCGTCGAACCGGAAGCGGTTCTCGTCGAACGTCCCGGCGACGTCCGCGACCCGCACCTCGCCGTCGACGTATACGCATTCGAGCTTGCCGTCGTCGTGGACGAAGCCGGCGTCGGCCGCGCAGTCGGTGATGGTTTCGTTCACGCGGCGCGCGAGCGCGTCCAGCTCCGCGATGTCGGCGTCGCCCGCGATCTCGTCGGCCATCGACCGGGACAGATAGCGGTCTTGCTCCTCGTACTTCGTCGAGAACTCCACGATCGTCTCCGGCAACTCGACGGGTCCCTGGGGCCATTCGTCGGCGTCGATCCCGACGTCCGCGGGGGCACACCGCGTCCGGAGGCTGGAGCCGACCGGCACGGCGTTCCGGAACACCACCTCCAGGGGCACGAGGTAGTTGCTGCCGCCGGCGTCGTGGTACCGGTCGTAGTCGTAGTTCCCGTCCTCGAACGGGAGCGTGGGCACCTGCGTGAGGTCGATCACCATCTGGGTGGGTGCCTCGGGGGCGTCCGCCAGGCGCACCGTCTCCCCACCCGGCGTCCGCACGCCCTGGTAGTGTGTGGGGACGCCCGCGGCCGCGAGCTGTTCGAACGTGTACGCCCCCATGGTGCAGAGGCTGGCCCCCTTGCCCGGAACGTGGTCGGGCATCTCCCCCCAGTCGAACACCGAATACCGGTCGCTGAACTCGAAGACACCCCGCCCGAGGTCGGTGTCCGTTGCTGGTGACTCGACGCGGCGGTCTTTGACGCTCGCCATACCACTATGCCTGGGACCCCACCCCATCAATCTTTCACTTGCGTGCGTACACGCCACTCGTCTGCGCGCAGTCTGTCCACGAATTTGCGTACGGATCCGGCTGCCGCTGTGGCAGGGTTTTTGCCCGTGCAACCGGTGCCATCGACAATGACCGACGCCAGCGCTCTCGACTTCGACGTGGTCCCGAGCACCGACCAGTCGTTCGAGAACGCGCTGGCGAACGCCCGTGACGGCCGCCGCCTCACCGTCGCCGACGGCATCGAACTCATCACCACGGGCACCGACACCGACGGCATCGACCCGCGACGCAAGGAACTCGTCCTGGAGGCCGCCGACCGCCGCCGGGCCGACGTGGTCGGCGACGACGTGACGTTCGTCGCCAACCTCAACAACAACGTCACCACGGCCTGCAACACCGGCTGCCTGTTCTGCAACTTCAAAGACACCGCCCACCGCTTCGAAACCGAGCACGAGGCGGCTCACGGCGGCTTCACCAAGACGCCCGCCGAATCGAAAGCCACGGTCGCGGACGCCGTCGAACGCGGCGTCTCCGAGGTCACGTCGGTCTCGGGGCTGCACCCGGCGTTCGGACTGAACGAGGCCCACCGCGACGCCCTCGACCCCGACGACCCCGACCACAACTACAAGCCCCCCGAAGCGTACGACACGGACCCGACGACGTACGCCGCGCAGATCGCGGCGATGAGCGAGGCCGGCGCACACGTCCACTCGATCACGCCCGAGGAAGCCCACCACGCCCAGCGCGGGGTGAGTTGGGGTTACGACGAGGTCTACGAGACGCTGGCCGACGCCGGCCTCGACACCGTTCCCGGCACCGCCGCCGAAATCCTCGTCGACGAAGTCCGGGACGTCATCTGTCCCGGCAAAATGACGACCGACGAGTGGGTCGCCGCCATGGAAGCCGCCGCCGACGCCGGCCTCGGAACGACCGCCACCATCATGTACGGCCACGTCGAGAACGCCGCCCACCGCATCCACCACCTCGACGTGATCCGCGCCCTCCAGGACCGCACCCACAACATCACGGAGTTCGTCCCGCTGTCGTTCATCCACGAGCAGACCCCCCTCTACGAGCGCGGCGTCGTCGACGGCGGCGCCAGCGACGCCGAAGACGAACTCATGATCGCCGTCTCGCGGCTGTTCCTCGACAACATCGACCACATCCAGTCGTCGTGGGTGAAGTTCGGGGACGCGAAGGGACTGGCGCTGTTGAACTGCGGCGCCGACGACTTCATGGGCACGATCCTCAGCGAGGAAATCACGAAGCGCGCCGGCGGCCAACACGGCGAGTTCCGGTCGGTCGCCGACTACGCCGAGATGATCTCGGCCATCGGCCGCACGCCGGTCGAGCGCTCCACGGACTACACGACTCGGCACGTCATCAACCCCGACGCGGACACCATCGGCCCCCACGTCGGACCGAACGCCGACGGCACGCCCCTGGTGTCCGAGCGCGCCGGCACGCCACCCCACAGCGCCGGCGACTAACCGCCGTCACTCCGCGCGCACCGCCTCGTACCGGTCGCCGTCCTCGATCGCGCGCCAGATGCGCTGGCTCACCCAGCCGTCACCGGCGGTCCCGCCGTCGGCGGGCAAGAACCGCTCGTACACCGGCAGGCGCTCGCGCAACGGCACCCCCGCGTGGTCGGCGATGGCCGACAGCTCGTCGAGGGCCGGCCACGCGTAGTCCGGGTTGATGTGGTCTTTGGTCACGGGCGAAACGCCGCCCAGATCATCCACGCCGCAGTCGACCAGCCCGCGCACGTCCGTCAGGTTCGGCGGCACCTGCACCCCGACCTCGGCCGGGAGCACGGCCCGCGCCATCGCCACCACGCGACGCATCGTCTCCGCGCCCGGCGGCTCGCCCTGCCAGCGCGCGTTCGGACGCACCGGCTGCACGATCACCTCCTGGACGTGGTCGTGGCGCTCGTGCAGCGCCCGGATCGCGAGCAGGCTCTCGGCGCGGTCCCGCCAGTCCTCGCCGATCCCCACGAGAATGCCCGTGGTGAAGGGCACGCCCAGGTCGCCCGCCACGTCGATCGTGTGCAGGCGCTGCTCGGGGGATTTCGCGCGTGGGCCGCCGTGGGCCTGTACGTCCGCCGTTGTCTCCAACATCACCCCCATCGACGCGTTCACGTCGGCCACGGTGGCCATCTGTGCGCGCGTCTGATCGCCGGGGTTGGCGTGGGGCAACAGCCCCGCTTCGAGCGCGATCTCACAGGCCGCCCGCAGGTACTCGTGGATGGAGTCGTAGCCCCACTCGCCGAGCTGCTCGTGGATCGCAGTGTAGCGGTCGTCGGGCTGGTCGCCGAACGTGAACAACGCCTCGGTGCAGCCCGCATCGGCCCCAACACGGCACTGCTCGCGGATCTCCTCCGGCGTCAACAACGACGCCTCACCGGGCACGTCGTAGTACGTGCAGTACGTACACGTGTACCGACACGCCGTCGTCAGCGGCACGAAGACGTTGCGCGCGAACGTGAGACTGGACGCCGGCGCCACGTCCGCCGGACGCACGTCGAGGGCGCGCTCCACGGCGGCCTCGGAGACCGACACTGACACGTCGTACTCGTCGCCGCCGAACTGTGTCTCAGTCACGGCACACCCCCACATCCAGACGCCACTTCATGCCAACGCGTCCGGCCGTCGCGCGGTTAGTCGTTGGGTTCCCGGACCACGGTTGGCGTGCCGTCGTCCACCGCGAGCCGCCACCCGCCGGCGATCAACCACTCCCGGGTCCGGCGCGTGTTGTGCACGAACACGTCCACGAGATCCGACGCGTCGTCGACGTCGGCCGCCAGCCGGAACGAATCAACCGTGGTGACGGTCAACCCGGCGCGCTCGGCCGCCGTCACGTGATCCCGGAACGACACGCCGTGATACGACACCGGCACGTCGGCCGTCCGCGCGAGCACCACGTTCGTGCCGCCGCCGCTGCCGGGCGCGAGCACCACGTCCCCGCTGGCGGCGAACACCCGCCGGATGGCGTCCGGCGTGGCGAGCGCGAGGTCCGCCATCACGACCGCCGTCGGGAGCGGCCCGTCGGCGATCGCGGCCGCCACCGCCGTCGACAGCGCGCGGTCGTCAACGGTCACGGGCGCGTCGACGGGCCGCGACACCGGAGCCGTCGCAACCACCACCGGGTCGCCGCCCGCGTCCCGCACCGCCCCAAGCACGTCTGCAAGCATTGCGTACGCGAACCCACGCCGCTCCTCGGCGTCCGCAAAGAACTCCGCAAGCCGCGACTTCGGATCCCGAGGGTCGAACGGCACGACCGTCCGCATCACCCCAGCTTGTCGTAGGTGTCCCGCTGCTGGAGATACCAGTAGCCGAGCCCACCGAGCACCAGCAACACCACAACCGCAGCGCCGCCGTACATCAACAGCCGGGTGCGCTTGGCCGAACTCTGTGCGCTGCTCGCGGCGCTCTCGGCCTCGTTGGCGTTCGTGACCGCCTGGCTGAACTCGCCGGCGTTGTAGAACTCGATGGCGTCGCGCACGTCGCGTTCCGCGCCCGTGACGCTTCCGCCAGCGTCGGTCGCGCGCTCGACCGCGGCCTCCGCGTCATCGATCGCCCTGCGAGCCTCCCGGCTGTCGGTCGTGTACGGCCGCGTCTCGAAGGCCGATCCGATCTGGCTCGTCGAGCCCCCGCGCTGGGTCTGCTCGAAGGACGCGTAGGTCACCGTCTGCTCGGGGTCGTAACTCCACTGGAACGTCTCCGTTCCCGGTGTCGTCCCCTCGATCTGGACGTCCGCACGCGTCACCGCCGTCGCGGCGTCGAAGTCGTACTCTATGGCCTGTCCGGTCAGCGTCTCCTCGTCGACCTGATTGCCGGCGTTGTCGAACGTCTGGATCGTCCACGTGACGTTTTCGAGGTCGGTCTCCGCGCGCAGCGTCCACTCCTCGTAGTCGCTGAACGGCTCCGCGACCTCGAACGTCGTCGATTGCTGTTCGCCGACCTGCACCGTGCTCGGCTCGTCCCCGCTGACCGACACTGCAGCCGCCGGTGTCGCTGCCACTGCAAGCAGCGCCACGACAGCGAGGACAGCCCCGAGCTCAGAATAATGGCTCGAGCTCATCCTCGTCGTCTTCGACTAACTCTTCTAAGTTATCTTCGCTTTCCTCTCGGATCTCGTCGATGTTGTCCTGGGCCTCGATGGCGACCTCCTGAAGCTCCTTGATGCGCGGGACGTCGTTGACGCCCGACAACAACACCACGGAGGCCACCTGATCGGAGTTCGACACCGGGTAGTCGCCGCCCCGGACTTCCATCGATCCGGTCTGGTCTTCGAGCCACTTCCGCCCGCGCTCGATGCCTTTCCGGTTCAGGTACTTCGGCGGGCCCGCCGTGACCAGCAGCGCGCGCTCGCTGCCCTCGATCTCACACGGCAGCGTGAGCCGCCCCAGCGCGGCCTTCCGCACGAGGCTGGTGATGCGGTTGGTCGTTGAGGCGGTGTCCTCGAGTTCGTCGTCGTCGCCGGTGAACCGGGACAACAGCCCGCTGCCGGCACCGCCGCTGTTGTTGTCCACCGTCTCGGAGGCGTAGCCGATCGTGGACACGCCGCCGCCGGCCAGCGTGTTGATGATCTCGCTGGAGTCGACGACGGACTCCGCGACATCGCCGCCCTGCTCGACCTCGCCCGCGCCGAACAGGATGCCGAACCGGGTGACGATCTCCTCGTTGATCTCGTCGTAGCCGCCCTGCACGGACTCCCCGGACTTCCGCCAGGCGTCGTTGTCGAACACCAGGAGGTTGTCCACCTCCCGCACGAACGTCTGGAACGACCGCGCCGCGTTCAGCGTGTAGATGCCACCCTCGTCGCTCCCGGGCAGCACGCCGATCCCGTAGACTGGCTCCGTGTAAATGCGCTTGAGGTGTTTCGCGATGACCGGCGACCCACCCGAGCCGGTGCCGCCGCCCAGCCCCGAGATCACGAGGAACGCGTCGACCTCGTGGACGGGGATGGAGTCGATGGCCCCCTGTACCTCGTCGATGTCCTCCTCGGCGATCTCCGCGCCGAGTTCGTTGTCCGCTCCGACCCCGTGTCCCTTGACGCGCGACTGCCCGATCAGCACGCGGTTCTCTTCGGGGATATGCTCCAAGCCCATGAGGTCAGCCTTGGCGGTGTTGACGGCGACGGCGGCGCGCACGATGTCCGACCCGTGGCGCTCGTCGTACTCGATGAACTTGTCGAGTATTTTCCCGCCCGCCTGACCGAACCCGATCATTGCCAGTTTCATGCGGAATCCTTGCCAAGGTAAAGCGCCAACGGCTGTATAAGGCTTTTGCAGACGAGCGTCAGACGCCCGCTTGGACGCCCAGTACGCCCGCTACACGCCCGTTCTGGTCGCCCGCCGTCGCCCCGCATCAGACGGCATTCATGTAACTGTCCTTCCATCATTCGACACCGAGGTACGCTGCCAGCGTCCGCAGCGTCGACGGGTCCACGTCGAACGCGGTCACGTCGTTGGCGCTGGTGGTGTTGTCCAGTTTCAGCGACCGGTACTGGTCGGCACCCATGGGCACGAACGGCAGCGGGTCCGCGAGCGTCAGCCCCACCGCAGCCAACGGCATCGGCACCGGAAGCACGCGCACCGACTTCCCGGCCGCGCGATACGCCATCCGGGTCACGTCCGCCAGCGTCAGCACGTCCGGGCCGCCGATGTCGTAGGTCTCCCCCCAGTGGGCCTCCGTGCCGAGGGCGTCCGCGAGCATCGGCACGAGGTCACCGACCCAGATCGGCTGGAACTTCGACGCGCCGCCGCCGGGCAGTCCCGTGACGTAGGGCGTCGTGAGCTGCTTCGTGAACGGGACGAACTCCCCGCCGTCACCGAACACGACCGACGGCCGCACGATCGTGTAGTGGAGATCCGACGACCGCACCGCTTCCTCGGCGCGCCCCTTCGCCCGCAGGTACGCGGTCGGTCCCGTGGGGTCGGCGTCGAGGGCTGACAACTGGAGGACGTACTCCACGCCGGCCTCCGACGCCGCTGCAACCACGTTCTCGGTGCCGCCGAGATGCACGTCGAGGTGGCGGCTGTCGCCGCCGGAGGGCTTGAACAGCGGCGACAACGCCACCAGGTTCACCACCGCATCGTGGCCGTCGATCGCGTTCGCGACTGTCTCCTTGACCGTGACATCGCCCACGATGCGGGTGACGTCCGCCGGGAGGGCCGCGTCAGCCGGCTCCCGTGCGAACGCCGTCACGTCGTGGCCGCGATCGTCCAACTCTCGACAGAGGTGTGTGCCGATGAACCCCGTCCCGCCAGTAACCAACACGTCCATACTGTCACACACACACGCGGCCATCGTAAAAGTATGCAACGACGCCGCCGACCGCCGATCCGAAGGGCGTTTGTACGCCGCTGGCCGTCACCTCGGGTATGCTCGTCACGCTTGAGGGACTCGACGGAAGCGGGAAGACCACGGTCTGGGAGTCGCTTCGAGCGTCCCACGACGACGGCGTCACGTTCACCGCCGAGCCGACGGACTCGCAGTACGGCCAGGCCGTCCGGCGGTCGGAATCCGCGGCCGACGCCGACCCGATCGCCGAGCTGTTCCTGTTCACCGCCGACCACGCCGACCACCTCTCGCGTGTCGTCTCTCCGGCGCTCGACCGCGGGGATGTCGTGATCTCGGATCGCTACTCGGACTCCCGGTACGCCTACCAGGGCGCGACGCTGGCCGACACCGTCCCGCGCGCCATGGAGTACGTCCGGGGCATCCACCAGCCCTGGACGCGCCCCCCGGACGTGACCCTCTACTTCGACGTGGACCCCGACACGGGGGCCGCGCGGTCCGGCGCAACCAACAAGTTCGAGACCGCCGCGTTCCTCGCCGACGTCCGGGCGAACTACGAGCAGCTCATCGACTACACCCCCGAGCGGTTCGTCCGCATCGACGCCACACAGTCCCCGGAGGCCGTGATCGCGGACGCCGAAGCGGCGCTCGCCGACGCGCTGCCGGACGACGCCTGGGCGTGAGTGCGCCGCCCTACTGTCGGGTGTTCTCCGGGCGGTCGCTGAACTCCTCGACCGGCGGCAGCCAGAACAAATGCACCGACCACCCCAGGAAGAACGGGAACGCCCACGTGGTGACGATCAGCGATCCGGGATCCGAAAACGTGCCCGCGCCAACCCCAAGCACTCCGAACAGGATCGTCGTGACGACGTAGACAACGGGCACGAGTACGAGCGTGTAGATCACCGCCCCCAGTCGCGTCTTCAGCGTGATGCGGAAGAACCGCGCGGCGAACGCCGCGATCGCCGCGTGCACGACCACGATGAGGGCAACACCGGCAGCGGTGGCGGCCGAAACCATACCGGGTGTACTGCCTCGTGGGGCTTTTCGCTATCGGTAAGTACCTGCCCACAGTCCGGCCGGATATGCACCGCGTCATCGGGGCCCGTGATCTCCACGCTGTCGACGTGAGTGAGGAGCAAGCGCGCGCTGTTCTCCGGGACATGGTTCGCGCCCGGCACTTCGACGAGCGCGCGCTTGCCCTCCAACGCCGCGGCTGGATGCCAGGGTACCCACCGTTCAAAGGACAGGAAGGGTCGCAGGTCGGGGCGGCACACGCTCTCGCCGGCGACGACTGGCTGTTCCCCACGTATCGTTCCAACGCCATGCAGCTCGCCCGTGGCGTCCCCGCAAGCGATCTGTTGCTCTTCCGGCGGGGGCGCGCGGAGTTCCACTCCGACCACGACCACAACGTCTTCCCGCAGGCCGTCCCGATCGCCAGCCAGATCCCGCACGCGGTCGGCGCGGGGATGGCGATGTCCTACACCGACAGCGGGCAGGCGTCGCTGGCGTACTTCGGGGACGGCGCAACCTCCGAGGGGGATTTCCACCAGGGGATGAACTTCGCGGGCGTGTTCGACGCGCCCGTGGTGTTCTTCTGTGAGAACAACAACTGGGCGATCTCGCTGCCCCGGGAACGCCAGACGGCAAGCGACTCCATCGCGGCGAAGGCCGACGCCTACGGCTTCGAGGGCGTGCAGGTCGACGGCAACGATCCGCTTGCCGTCTACGAGACGGTGACCGACGCGCTGGCTGGTGCCCGCGACGGCACCCCGATTCTCGTCGAGAGCCTGACCTACCGGCAGGGCGCACACACGACCAGCGACGACCCCGACCGGTACCGCCCCGAGGAGGAGGACCTGCCGGCGTGGCGGACCGCCGATCCGGTCGACCGGTACGCCGACTACCTCCACGACCAGGGCGTCATCGACGCCGGGTTCGTCGAGGAGTGTTTCGACGCGGCCGCCGACGAGATCGACGACGCCGTCGAAACCGCCGAAGCAGCCGGCGCGCCCGCCGTCGACGAACTGTTCGATCACGTCTACGCCGAGCGCACGCCCCGCATCGACGACCAGAAGGCGTGGCTGGAGTCGTGGCTGGAGACCCACGACCCACAGGAGATGGAGTTCTGAGCGCGGCGCCCGCCGCGCTCACGCCGTCGCCAGCGTGATGTACGTCTTCGTGTCCGTCACGCCGGTTATCGTCCCGATCTCCGTCGACACGTTCTGTAGGATGTGATCGACGACGTCTTCGCCACCGACCTCCGCGATGACGTCGTAGTTGCCCGCCACGACGCGGGCATCGGTCACGCCCTCCATTGTCGTGACTGCGTCGCAGATGTCCGCGACAGCACCTGCACCGGCGCTCACCATGACGAATGCGCGTGTCATGCCTCTCTGTACCGTGGCACACACCAAAAGCATTGCTGCATGAGACCATCACACAAACTTATTTGTTGTGGCATATCGTACTGGAACACATGGACATCGTTATCGTCGGGGCTGGGCGCGTCGGCTCCCGGACCGCCCGGGTCGTCACGAACGAGGACCACGCCGTCACCGTCATCGAACAGGACTACGACAGGGCAGAGCGCGCCCGCACCGAGGGCTTCGACGTCGTCGAGGGCGACGGCACGAGCGAGGACACCCTGCTGGACGCCGGCATCGACACCGCCGACGCGATCGGCGCGCTCACCAGCGACCTCAACACGAACTTCATCGCCTGCATGGTGGGCAACCACCACGACTGCCGCACCGTCCTCCGGATCGACGAGGACTACCGCGAGGACATCTACCGCAAATACGCCGACGAGGTCGACGAGATCGTCTACCCCGAGCGCCTCGGCGCGATCGGCGCGAAAAACGCCCTTCTGGGCGGCAACGTCACCGCCATCGCCGACCTCGCCGAACACCTCCAGGTCGTCCAGCTCACGGTCACCGACGACGCCCCCATGCGTGGCTACAGCATCAGCGAGCTGGAGCTCCCGGCGGGCGCGCGCCTGCTCGCGTTCGGGAAACACGACGCCTCGCTTGCGTTACCCCTGCCCAGCGAAACGCTCGAGACCGGCGACCGGATCGCGGTCCTCGCCGAGTTCGACACCCTCGACAGCGTCCGCCAGATCCTCGTCGGCAACGCCCCGCCAACGGAGGTGGCCTGAATGGTCGTCGCTTACGTCCTCGTGAAAGCCAACACCGGCCGTGCGGAGGAACTGCTCGACGAGATCGCGACCATCGACGGCGTCGTCAACGCCCACATCGTCGCCGGCGACGTCGACCTCATCGCGAAAGTCGACGTCGACACGCCCGCCGACGTCAAGGAAATCGTCACCGCCCCCATCCAGAACCGCCGCGGCGTCGAAGACACCGAAACCTACATCTCCATGTAGGCCGGCCAACCCCGTCCTACAGCGGCGTTCCGCCGGCTTCCTGCGCGTTCTGGGCGGCCTGCTCGCGCATCGCCTGCACCGCCTCGATGTAGTCGTAGCCCGGCACGATCCCCTGGAACCACGTTCCTTCCACGTAGTTCACCAGCGCCAGCGCGTCGTCGGCGGCCATCCCGGAGCGCGGTGCCATCGTCAACGTCACCGTGATCTCGCCGCCCGCCCGCGTGACCGCCGACACCGACACGTCCTCGGCGCGCGTGACGCTGTCAGCGTCCCGCACGCGGCGCTCGAAGGTCTCGTACCAGCCGTCGCTGACCACGTCCGCGACCTGCTCGGTCGTCGCCGCGTCCAGCGTCGGCACCACGACCGCGATCTCGACGCCCGGCGGCTCCACGGCAACCACCGCCTCCCAGTCGTTCGTCGTCGGCGCAAACGATCCCTCCGCCACCGCCCGGAACCGACCGTGAGACTCGAACTCACCGGCGATCTCGTCCATTGGCCGCCCCTACGGTGCCGGGCCGTTTGGACGTTGCGCTGGCGGCGCGGCGCTTCGACAGCTACACGCGCGCCCACCCGCAATCGGACCACGATGGGGATCCCACTCCGGATCGACGCGCGGTCGACAGCGCTCGTCGCCGTTGGCGGGGCCGTCGGCGCAGTGCTCCGGTACACCGTCGCGCAGGCGATCGCCGGCCCGCTGGGTACGCTCGCCGCGAACGCCGCCGGGAGCCTCGCGCTCGGCGCGCTGGCCTACGAGGCCGCCGCCACCGACAGCGCGCTCTCCGCCGACGCCCACACGCTGCTTGGGACCGGCTGCCTGTCGGCGTTCACGACGTACAGCACGTTCGCCGTCCAGACCGCAGGCCTCGCGCCGCGCTGGATGGCCGCGAACGTCGCCACGACATACGCCCTCGGGTTCGCGGGCGTGCTCGTTGGGCGCGCAATCGCCGCCACAGCGCGGGGTGATCGGCGATGACCGGCCCGGTGGTTCCGCCGGCGGTGCTCGTCGCCGCCGGCGGCGCGCTCGGCGCGGTGCTCCGGTGGCGCGTCGTCGCCGCCACGCCCACCACGGAGTACCCCGCGGGCACGCTCGTGGTGAACGTCGTCGGGTCGTTCGTGCTCGCCGCACTCACGTTCGCCGCGGCCGACGCCGACATCATGCTGTTGTTCGGCACGGGCGCGTGTGGCGCGTTCACCACGTTCGCGTCGTTCAGCGTCGACGTGGTCGCGCTCGTCGACGCCGACCGGCCGGTGGCGGCCGCCGGTCACGCCCTCGGCAACCTCCTGGGTGCCGGGCTCGCGGTCGCGCTCGCGTGGCTGCTGGTCGCGTGACGACCCCGCGGTCGGAGGACTGAAGCCCACGCCCCAGCAAACCCGCGGTAATGACCATCGACTGGGGGTCAGTCACCCACATCACGAAAGTCGACCCCGCGGATCCGCTGCCCGACGACGCGTCCGTGCTCGGGCACACGGATCTCGTGATCGTCGGCGGCTCCGACGGCGTCACGGAGTCGAACACGCTCGCGACGATCGAACGCATCGCCACCGAAGCCCCCGACATCCCGGTGTGGCAGGAGCCCTACAGCGGCAGCCACGTCTCCAAAGACACCATCGAAGCCGTCGACAACGTCGCCGTTCCAGCCGTCTACAACGGCGATTCCGCGAACTTCGTCGACAAACACGTCGACTTCTTCACGCAGGCCGCCCGCAAGCCAGCGCAGCTCACCGGGGCGAACCTCCCGCTGGTCGGCGACATCGTCGAGTCCAAGGGCCGAGACGCGGTCACCGACCTCACCGACGCCGTGCTCGCGGAGGGATACGTGGTCCAGAACCTCGACTCGAAGGCCGCCGCCGAGTCCGGCGTCGACACCCTCTACACGCCCGAGCAGGTCGCCGGCGCGGCCCTCGCCACGGAGTCGTTTTTCGACTTCCCCGTGTTCTACGTCGAATACTCCGGCACCTACGGCGGCCCCGCGGACGTCGAGGCCGCAGCCCAGTACCTCGAAGACACCACGCTGCTCTACGGCGGCGGCATCCAGAACGGCACCCAAACCCGGGCGATCCTCGACGCCGGTGCCGACGCGGTCGTGGTGGGTGACATCTTCCACGAGGACCCCGACCGATTCATCGACACCATCCCCTGACGCTACTCGTAGGCGAGCCACAGCCGCTGGATCAGCCCCTCGACGACCGTGTAGACGCACAGCGCATCGCGCTCCCCGCCGTCCGTGTTCGTGATGTGTTCGTGGTCGACGACGTACGGCCCGCAGCTCACCCGGTCCACGACGCTGATCTCCGGGGCCGCCTCGGCGAACTGCTCACCGTACGCCGCCTCGATCGCCGCCGTCCCCACCGCGATCGGGTCGCCGTCGCCGTCCAGTGCGTCGAACGTCGTCACGACGGCGTCGTCGTCGAACTCCGCGGCGAACGACGCCACGTCACCGTCGTTGTACGCCGCGATCTGGCGGTCGACCACGTCCTCGGGCTCCGTGCTCCACATGTCGGCACCGTCGCAGCGCTCCCCGATGAAGGCTGGGGCGCTCGCCGCCGGCAGCGCTCGCAAAACGAGTGCGAGAGGTGGGATTCGAACCCACGAACCCCTACGGGAGCGGGTCTTAAGCCCGCCGCCTTTGGCCGCTCGGCCACCCTCGCATCTCCGTAGTGTGGGGGCGCGGAGAAGTGGGTTACGGTCACGCGGCGGCGCGAACACGGCGCTGCCCGCGTCCGCCGCTACCAGTCGACGGACAGGCTGCCGTCCCCGCTGGGGTCGGGCGCGATCTCCTCGTCGCTGCGGCGGTCGACGACGTGAATGACGCCGTCGCCTTTCTTCGCGGGGCAGGCGTCGGCGGCGTCGATGTTGTGCTGGAGGTCGTCCTCGTCGAAGAAGTACGCCACCGGGTCGGCCAGCCCGGTGCCGATGTCCATCTCCCAGTTGGCCGACACGGCGGCGCATTTCCCCGCCCCGAAGCATTTGTTCGCCTCGAAGATGATCTTGTACGGCGCGTCCTCGATCGGTGGCGCGTCGGTTTCGCCGATGTCGCTCGGGTCCGGCGCGGTGTCGGCGTCGCTCATGGGTCACGCTTGGGCGTGACCGGTCTTTCGGCTTTCGGTCGGCGGTCTACTCGTGGATCTCGACGCGGTCGATGGTGATCTCGGACGCCGGCGCGTCGTTGGCGTCGGTCTCGACATCGCCGATGGTTTCGACGACGTCCATGCCGTCAGTGACCGCCCCGAACACCGCGTGGCGGCCATCGAGGTGCGGTTGGGCGTCCAGGGTGATGAAAAACTGGCTGCCGTTCGTGTCCGGCCCGGAGTTCGCCATCGAGAGCACGCCGGGGCCGTCGTGGGTGAGGTCGTCGTGGAACTCGTCGGCGAACTCGTAGCCGGGGCCGCCCCGGCCGGTGCCGGTCGGGTCGCCGCCCTGAATCATGAACCCCTCGATGATGCGGTGGAACGAAACCCCCGCGTACAGCGAGTCCCCGCGGATCTCGCCGCTCTCGGGGTCCTCCCAGGTGACGGTGTCCGGCGCCGGGTCGGCGTCCGCCGCGGGCTCGTGGCGCGCGAGGTTCAGGAAGTTCTCGACGGTGCGGGGGGCCCGCTCGTCGTACAGTTCGATGTCGAATTCGCCCTCGCTCGTGTGAACCGTGGCGTCGACTGGCATCGTGTTCCGACAGTCGGCGCGCCGCATGAAAAACCCTCCCGACTCGACCGCCGCCGCGTGGCGGCGCTCAGAACGCCCGCAGGTCGGCCAACAGCGCCTCCGCGGTGCCGTCGGAGATGACACGCTCGGCGGCCTCGATGCCCTCGTCGAGCGTGGCGACGTCGGTGCGCGCGTACAGCCGCAGCGCGGCGTTCACCAGCACGGCGTCGTGGAACTGGTCGGTGCGCTCGCCGGACAGCACGTCCTTGGTGATCGTCGCCGAATCGGCGGCCACGTCCTCGACGTGGAGGTCCTCGGTCTCGAAGTCCATGCCGTACTCGGGGGTTTCGATGGTGAAATCCGCGAGGTCGCTGCCGGCGTCCCACTCGGCGACGGTCGTCGACCCCGGGCGGACGTCGTCGTACCCCTCAAGCCCCTGGAACATGAGCACGCGCTCGAAGCCGGCGTGCTCGCTCTCCCGGACGGTTTCGACCATCTTCTCGGCGAACGCCAGGTGGTAGAACGACCCCAGGTGGACGGCCGCGTCGGCGGGGTTGGCAAGCGTCTCGACGGTGTTGACGAACGTCCGCACGCCCATCTTATCGCGGCGGTCCCACAGGGCGTCCACGGTCGGGTTGAACGCCGGCTGGTAGTAGAACCCGAAGCCGTGCTCGTCGACCATCCGCGCCGACGCCTCCGGCGTGAGCTCGGTGCGCACGCCCAGCGCGTCCAGGACGTGCTTGTACGCGACCTCCTTCTGCGAGGGGACGTGATCCCCGGAATGCACGACGATCGGCGTTCCGGCGGCGGCGGCGACGATGCCCGCAGCAACGCCGAGCACCGCCGACCGCGCCTTCCCGTCGTAGTTCGCCCCGCAGTCCACGGGGTCCGCGTCCGGGGCCGCCGTGTGCCGGCTCTCCTCGTACATCACGTCGACGTACGCGCCGAGCTCCTCGGGGTTGTTTTTCTTCCAGCGGTTCGCCAGCCAGAACGCGCCGAGCGTTGTCTGATCCGGTTTCAGGTCCAGAATGCGCTGGAACGCCTCGCGGGCCTGCTCGCGGTCCATGTCCCCCGCGGATTTCGGCCCGGACGCAACGACTTCGGTGTTCAGGCGCTTCAGCGGCCACTCGCCGTACTCGTCTGCCATACACGCCGGTTGGGCGTACACCGGGGTAAATCCACGCACTTCCTCCCAGATCGTGGTACGCCCGACCGGAACCGGTACACAGTAACCGCGGGCGGTCGTAGCTCCCCGTGATGGTTTCGGGTGATTGGCGCGACCACATCGACGACACCGACGCACGCCTGATCGACGACTACCAGAGCGGCTTCCCGGTCCGCGAACGCCCCTTCGAGGCGCTGGCCGACGACCTCGATACGACCCCGTCGGACGTCCTCGACCGCGTTCGCAGCCTCCGTGACGACGGCGTCTTCCGGCGCTTCGGCGCGGTCCTGAACCCGCCGGTTATCGGCTCCTCGACGCTGGCGGCGGTCGCAGCGCCTGACGACCGCTTCGACGAGGTGGCCGACGTCATCAACGGCTACCAGCAAGTGAACCACAACTACGAGCGCGCCCACCGCTACAACCAGTGGTTCGTCGTGACCGCCGGCGACCGGGAGACACGCGACAGCATCCTCGCGGACATCGCCGACCGCACCGGCTGTGCGGTGTTGAACCTCCCGATGCTCACGGACTACTACATCGACCTGGAGTTCCCCGTGGTGAACTCCGACCGGTTCGCCCGCGAGTCACTGGCCCACACCGCCGTCGACGCCACACGCATCAGCGAAACCGCCACCGGCGACCTCGCCACCCTCGACGCCGAGCTCCTGCTTGCGATCCAGGACGGGTTCCCGCTGTCCGCCACGCCGTACCGGGACATCGCCGCCGACATCGACGCGGACGTCAGCGCCGTCCTCGACGCCGTCGAGCGCCTGCTGGCCGACGGCTGCATCAAGCGCGTCGGCTGCATCGTCAACCACGTCGTCACTGGGTTCGACGCCAACTGCATGGTCGTCTGGGACGTCCCCGACGACGAACTCGACGAGCGCGGCGTCGCCGTCGGCGAACTCCCCTACGTGACGCTGTGCTACCACCGGCCGCGGCGACCCGACCAGGACTGGCAGTACAACCTCTTCACGATGATCCACGGTCGGGAAAGCAGCGCTGTCGACGAGAAAATAGACGAACTCGCAGCCACCGAACTCCCGTTCGAACACGAGCGGCTGTACAGCAAGCGCACGCTCAAACAGACCGGCGCTCGCTACGACGATCTGGTTGACGCCGCCGAGTAGTTTCGGCGGTTACTCGCGCGCCGTCACGAAGAGGATCGGCGCGATCACGAGCAACGCGATGCCGACGAACCGGAACATGAACGGCGTCTCGCCGAGCAGCGACTCCGGCGTCGCCAGGAACAACACCCCGAACAGGGTGGTGTTGATGGCGACGATCTTCCGACTGCCCAGCGGCAGCGTTCCGACCACGGAGCCGATCAGCAACACCGCAAGCACGTGCCCGATGTGGTAGTTCTGTAGGAAGTTGTCGACCAACGGCAGGGGCGTGAACACCATCCTTTGAACGAATTTGGCCGCGAAATCCTCTTTAAGGTTCCGTTCCGCCCTCCGTCCGGGACAGATCGAGGGGGCGAATCCACGTGTACCACACCGTCAGAACCATCAATCCGTACCCGCCGGCCCACACCGCCTCGTCGGCCAGTCCCGTGGTGGACTGCGCGACCAGATAGCTCGCAACCCCGGGGAGGACAACCCCACCAGCAAGCACTGCGGCGAGTTTCACGTGGTCGTTCACGCGTCACTGTTCGGGCTCGAGCCGCCTGAATGTCCCGGTTCGTGACCGGTCGCGATGGCACTGTGTGCGTTCCGTACAGGGGGAGCCGCACCGGGGTCGGCAGGGGGATCACGCTTGACGGACTGGGCACCCCGGGCGGTCAGAGACACGGGCTCCGAGCGGAACCCACGAGACCGTAGCGCCCCGACCGTTGTTAACCCACAGCCGCAGTTGCAGCGCGTGCAAACGCCGCGCCGTTCACACGCCGAGTTGGCGCGCCATCCACTCCTCGCCGGCCTGCCCCAGCATCGCCTCGAAATCACTGAACGACGTCCGTGCGGCCACGTACTCGTCGAACGCCGCTTCGGGGATCGCCGCGAACTCCGCCCGCGACGACACCGACCACTGGCTGGCCGCCATGAACGCCTCGAAGCTCTCGGCGTCCGTGTGTCGCTGCATGAACGACGGCGGGAACACCACGCCCAGCGCGTCCCCGTTCTCGGCCAGCGACGCCGCCCGTGCGTGGAGTTCGTCCACCACCGCGCTCACGCTCCCGTACTCGTTGCCCCCGTCACTCATACCATGACCATCGACGCCCGCGGTCAAAACAGTTCGGTGCTCACGCCCCGACTGCGGCCACACCTCCCGAGCGGGACGCGATACCGAGTCGTGCAGCCCTGGGTTCAGCGGACCCCAACGCATGACGCTACCAACGACAGCGCTACGGACTCGAACCACCGGCGGAAGAACCCTGCCGCGCGAACCGCTAGTGGGTCAGTGCGGATTTGAACCGCAAGCCTCCACCTTATCAGAGTGGCGCTCTACCTAGTTGAGCTACTGACCCGCGCACTTCGAGGTAGTCCGGTGGTACAATTAAGGGTTTCCTTTCGACCGGACGACGGCAGCCGGTCCCACGGCTCACTGGTCGTCGTCAGCGTCGTCCTCGAAGGAGACGTCGTAGGCGTCGTCGCCGAGGTTGATGGTGTCGTCGTCGCCGTCGCCCGCGCCGCCGCCGCCGAACCCGGATCGAGGGTCGCCGTCGCCCGCGCCGTCTCCCCCGGGGAACCCGAACGTGTAGACGTTGCCCGAGACGAACCCGCCGGTTTTCGCGTCGAGCTTCGGGGTGACGTACCGCTTGACCCCCCAGCGGAACGCCACACGCGTGACCGGGATCACGATCAGGAACCCAAGCGCGTCGGTCACCAGGCCCGGCGTGAGCAGGAACGCGCCGGCCGCGATCAGCAGCCCGCCGTCGACGAGCTCGTTCGTCGGCGGGTCGCCGCGCGCGACCGACGCTTGCAGCCGCGACAGCGTCGCACGCCCCTCCGCCCGCACGAACAGCGTTCCCAGCAGGGCAGTCAGAACCACCAGCGCCACGGTCAGCTGCCAGCCGAGCTCACCCGCCACGAACACCAGAAAGACGGCGTCCACGAGCGGCACCACCAGCAACGCAAGAAACACCGACCGAAAGCGAGGCATGCCCGAGGGTTGCCGGGCATGCCTGATAGCCTTTCTGCTCCCGCCGGTGCCGTTCGGCGGTCCGAAACCGTTTCCCGGCGGCGACGCGGAGTACTGCCGTATGAGCGACGCCAGCGACGACCGAACGCGCGTGGAGTGGCGCGAGTGGGGGAGTGATGCGTTCGCGGACGCCCGCGAGCGCGGCGTGCCCCTGCTGGTGTCGGTTGTGGCCACGTGGAGCGAGTCCTGCCGGGCGATGGCCCAGCGCACGTACGCCGAACCCCGGATCGCGGCGAACATCAACGACGACTTCGTGCCGGTGCGCGTGAACGCCGCCCGCCGCCCCAGAGTGCGCGAGCGGTACAACATGGGGGGGTTCCCGTCGACGGTGTTCGTCACCCCCGACGGCGAGCATATCGCGGGCGCGACGTTCCTCGAACCGGATGGCTTCCGGCAGGTCCTCCAGCGGGTGCGCGAAACCTGGGACGACGCGGGCGCGGACGCGGGCAGCGTGCCGCGCGCGCTGTCCGGTGGCGAGCCACCGGCGGCGCCGCTTTCGGGTGACATCGAGGGGTTGGTTGCGGGCCAGCTCGCCGACCAGTACGACAGCGAGCACGCGGGCTGGGGGTCCAGTGAGAAGTTCCCCCTGCCCGAGACGGTGTCGTTCGCGCTGAAGCGCGACCGGGACCGCGCGCTGCGCACCCTGGACGCGATCCGCCGCCATCTCGTGGGCGACGACGGCGGGTGTTTCCGGTTCGCGCACGGCCGCGACTGGTCGGACCCCCAGACGGAGCGCACCCTCTCGGTGAACGCCGGCATGCTCGCGGCGTTCGCGCACGCCTACCTCACCACCGGCGACGACGAGTACCGCGGGGCGGCCACTGGCGTCCTGGACTACCTCACCGAAACGCTCTGGACGGGCGCGGCGTTCGGCGCGGGCGAAACCCCCGACGGTGGCGTCGACGACGCCGCGTACGCCGACGGGAACGCGCTGGCCGCCGACGCGTTGCTGTCGCTTGCCGCGTACACGGGCGACGACCGCGCAACCCGGTACGCCGAGCGCACCCTGGCGTATCTCGCCGACGAACTGCTCGTCGACGACACGGTTCGACACTACGCAGGGGCGGCCGCGCCCGTGGGCCTGCTCGCCGACCGCGCGCGCGTCGCTGGTGCGTTCACGACGGCGGGGCAAGTGTTGGATCCGGCGTACCTGGAGCCGGCACGCGCGATCGCCGACCGCGCGATCGCGGACCTCCAGGACGACACCGGCGCGTTCGTCGACGGCCCCGAGACGGGTGCCGGGCTGCTCGATGAGCCGCTGCGCCCCATCGACGACACGGCCGCGATGGCGGACGCGCTCGTCGACCTCTCTTACCTCACCGGTGAGGCGCGCTACCGGGACGCCGCGCGGGACGCCATCGCCGCGTTCGCGGGGGCCGCCGAGCGCATGGGCGTCCAAGTTGCGGGGTACGCGACCGCCGCCGCCCGCCTCAGCACTCGCCCGCTGGTGATCCGGGTGGCCGACGACCCCGGCAGCGAGCTTCATCGGGCCGCGCTCCGCATGGCCGACCACGAGAAGGTGGTCGCCGTCGGTGTGGACGGCGACCCGGGGACCGCGTGGCTCGACACTGCCGACGGCGACACCGACGCGGTCGCCACCCCGAGCGCGCTCGCGGCGCTCGTTGCCGACACGGCGCAGTAGCCATCCCACCGCCCGGCGGTCGCCGGCGGTTTCCGGTCTCTTGCCCGCTATATAGGCCTCTGGAGCGGGATTCAAGTCGCTGGCGACCGATCCGCTACGTGATGGCCCACGACGAGCCCGGCTCCCCCTCGGACACCGCCCCGGACGTTGACGAACTCCTCGGTGATCTCCCGTACGTCGTTGTCTGGCGCGCCAGGCCGTGACGCCGCATACGCCGCCCAGTCCCGGCAAGTGCTGCCGATTATAAACTGTCGGAGCGTTTTTCACGGCGTGTCTTGAATTGACGCACCATGTCCGACTTGAGGGACTTGGGGCTCTCGGAGTACGAGGCCAACGCTTACCGATCCCTGTTGCGCATCGGCGCAGCAACCGCCAAGGAGTTGTCGTCGGCCAGCGGCGTTCCGATGGGACGCATCTACGACGTGCTTGGCAGCATCGAATCCCAACACCTCGTGCGCAGCCAGGCCGCCAGCCGGCCGAAGAAATACGTCGCCGTCGAACCCGAGACGGCGCTCAACAGACTGCTTGAGGACCGCAAGCGCGAGCTCCAGGAGAAAGCCACCCAGTACGAGAACGTCGTTGACACGCTGGCGCGCGAACTCGATCACCCGAAAGCCCCCGAAGACGGCTTCTGGACGGCGGAACTCGGCCCGGCGGCCGCGCTGGATCTGTGGCTGGAGCGCATCGACGCCGCCCAGGACACGATCACGCTGGTCTCGGGGACGCCCGCCTCCGGGTTCGACCTCGACGACGTATCCAGCCAGGTGTTCGACCGGCTCGCGGTCGCCGTCGAGCGCGGCGTCGACGTTTCGGTGCTGTTGTCGTCGGACCTCGCGGACTGCATGCCACACGACGTCAACGAGCGATACATCGACGCGCTCGCCGACGACCCCACCTACGAGGTCCGCATCGGCGACAGCATCGACGGCAACGTCACCATCATCGACGGCGCGGAAGTCTGCCTTGAGGTCTCGAACCCCGTCCAGCCCGGCGAAGCGTTCGCCACCATCGACCTCCAGGACCGCGAGTTCGCCGCCGACGTCCGCGCCGCCTTCGAGGAGAGTTGGGGCGATTCGACGACGCTCGGCTGAGTCCGTCGGCGGCTGTGCCCGCGGGCGGACAGCTGCGACGCTCCCAGGGCTGATCTCTGCGGGTGCGTGCCCGCCTGTCGATGTCGTCCCGCAGCCGCCGCTCGTACCGGCGCGTTTCGCGGTGTGGCACGGCGGCCGACTCGCCGATCACTCGCCGCTGCCGACCTCCTCGCGGAGCTGCCCGAACTCGGCGACGCGCTCGGCGTGGGCGTTGTGCTGGTGGATGGACTCGTCGTTGGACTGCTTCATCGTCACGACTGCGTCCTCGGGGAGGTGGTCGAACTCCTCGACGACGCCGCGGGCCATCGACCGCACGCAGTCCTCGACGAACTTCGCGTTCGCGTGGGACTCGTAGGTCATGTGGTCCTCGTCGGGGCGTTTCGCGGTGTTGTAGATGCGCGCGCTCATCGAGTCCCGCGCAACCGACACGAGATCCATCAGGTTCACGTCCGGATCGCCACCGGCTTCGACGGTGAGCGTGGCGTGCCCGCGCTGGCTGTGCCCCGCCTGCGGCACGTCGCGCAGGAACTCCCGGACGGCGTCCTCGCCGACGCCGAGCTCGGCGAGTTTCCGGCGCGCGGTCTCGCTCATCATCTGCTGGCTGCAGGGACACACTGTCATGCCGACGACGCGCGCGCCGATCTCCTCACGGGTGGGCGCGTCCTCCTGGGCCGTCGCCGAGGCGATGATGTCGATGGTGCCCTGGGTCGGCAGGTCAGACGCCGGCGTCTCCTCGCGCAGCATCAACTCGGCGTTCATCTCGACGGTCGCCGTCGTCGTGTAGTCGTGTTTCTCAAGCAGCCGCTCGGCGACCTCCCCACACATCTCCTCGACGCGGTAGATCGGCTCCCGAACCGCGTCTTCGAGCGTTTCGTCGATCACGCGCATGTTCCGACTCATGTCGATGCCCTTCCGTCCCCGGGGCAGATCGACGTACACCTCGAACTCCGCCATCAGCACGATCGGGCGGTCGTCCTCGCGCGCGATCTCGACGAGTTTCTCCACGCCCGTGACGCCGACTTCGCTCAGGCCAACTGATACGTCAGGCTCGGTTGCCTGCACGTCCGGCAGCTGCTGACTCATTGGCCGGGCGTACGTCGGGAGGCTCAATACCACTTTCCGTTCCGGCACTCACTCCAGTTTGCTCAGCGCCTCGAAGAAATCCGCCGCCGGCCCGGCCACTCGCGCCGGCTCGTCGGCCGCCGTCACGGTCATCTCCACGGGCGGGTCCACGCGGGTCAGTCGCCCACCGTCGCTGGCCACGACGACGCGCCCCTCGCCGCCGTCGTCGAGTGTCTCCACGCGAATCCGGATCTCGCTGTCCAGCCCGGTCACCAGCGGCGGGAGCGCGTCAGCCCCACACATCTCCGTGACGACGAGCGCGTCCACGCTGGGCTGCACCAGCGGCCCGCCCTCGCTGAGGTTGTACGCCGTGCTGCCGGTCGGCGTCGCCACGAGCACGCCGTCGGCGCGCGTCGCCTCGTACTGGGAGCCGTCGACGCGCACATCGACGGCCACGCCGTGGCCGTGGCCGCGCTGCTCGCCCTGGATCGCCACCTCGTTGAGCGCGGGCGTGCTCGCCCAGCCGTCGCCGGCCGCCACGACCCGGGGGACCTCCCGGCATCGGACCGCGCCCGTCTCCCGGTAGCGGTTGACCTCCTCTCGGACCGCTTCGACGGCGTCGGCCGGCGCGACCGCGTTCAGGAACCCGACCTCACCGAGGTTGACGCCGAGGATCGGTGTCGCCCCCGCGCCCCGCGCGGCGAACAGAAACGTTCCGTCACCGCCGATCGACACCACGAGATCGCAGTCCGTGAACGCCGTGGTGTCCCGCCCGCACTCGCCCGCGCAGGCGAGCGCCTCCGCGGTCGCCGTGTCAACCCAGACGGTCACCTCAAGCGCCCGCAGTTGCTCGCGGATCTCCCCCGCAAGCGAGGTTGCGCGCTCGTTGCCGCGCTGGGCGACGATGCCGACGTGCATACGTCTCCCTGGGACGCCGGCACTTGAAAAACCCGCGGGCGGCGGAAACTACTTTTCCCTCCCCGTCTTCGCCCGAAACATGACGCCGACAGTGCGTTCGGGCACGGCCCGGGGGCGACACTGTGGCTGACGACACCGCCGCCGGGAGCGACGACGACGACGACGATGGGTCCGACGGCGACTGGTTCGAAGCCGCGTTCGCAGCCGACGACGACGACGCCAGCGAGACCGACGATGCAAGCGACGTGGACGCCGACGCACCGCCGGACGCCGACATCGGGCGCGCCCGAGACGAACCCAGCACCGCCGCGGACGCCGACTCGGCGGACCCGGAGACGTTTGCGACCGCCTTCGGGACCGAAGACGACACGCCCAGCGGCGACGGCCCCGGCAGCGAGGAGGGGCTTTTCGACGACGACTTCGCCGACGCGTTCGCCGGTGCCGACAGCACGCCCGCACAGCCCCCAGACGGGCTGGCCGACGACAACAGCGGCGGCACGCGCACGTTCGGGTTCGACGTCGAGGGCACCGACGCCCCCGGCGGCGGCGACTTCGAGGATCCGGAGTTCGACTCCGACATCCCACGCATCAACGTCGGCATCGAGGGGCTCGACGAGATGGTTCAGGGCGGCGTCCCCGAGCGCTCGCTGCTGGTTGCGGTCGGCGAAGCCGGCACCGGCAAAACCACGTTCGGGCTGCAGTTCCTCCACGAGGCGCTCTCCAACGGGGAGCGCGCGGTCTTCATCACGCTCGAAGAGTCCCGGGGGCGGGTCATTCAGAGCGCCGACGAGAAGGGGTGGGCGTTCTCCGAGCACGCCGACCGCGGGAACCTCGCGGTCGTGGACATCGACCCGATCGAGATGGCGAACTCCCTCACCAGCATCCGCAACGAACTCCCGCGGCTCGTCGAGGAGTTCGGTGCCAGCCGGCTGGTGTTGGACTCGGTCTCCCTGCTGGAGATGATGTACGACGACCAGTCCACGCGCCGCACCGAGATCTACGACTTCACCACGGCGCTGAAGGAGGCGGGCGTCACCACGATGCTCACCAGCGAAGCCAGCGAGGACAACCCGTTTGCCTCCCGGTACGGCGTCATCGAGTACCTCACTGACGCCGTCGTGGTGTTGCGCTACATCCGCCCGGAGGATTTCCGCGAAACCCGTCTGGCCGTCGAGATTCAGAAGATCCGGGACGCAAACCACTCCCGGGAGACCAAACCCTACGAGATCACCCACGAGGGGATCTCGGTCTACCGGCAGGCCAACATCTTCTAGCTGCGGGCCCGCGGTCCTCGGCGTGGCGGCCGCGGCGTCACCGGACGATCGTCACCGGAATCGGCGACCGCCGAACGACGTTTTCGGCGACACTGCCAAGCAGGATCCGGGTCACGCCCGAGCGCCCGTGGCTCCCCATCACGATCTTGTCGATGTCGTTTTCCTCGGCGTAGGAGACGATGGTGCGACTGGGCCGCCCGACCTCCGTGGCGGTCTCCAGGGTCGTGTCGTACTCGTCGGCGGCCTCCTGCGCGTCAGCGAACAGCTCCTCGGCGGCGGCCTTCGACTGCTCGAACCACTCCTCGGAGTATCCTGGTACCGCCGCCTGCGAGGTGTATCCGGCCTCGATCGGGTCGATGACGTTCAGCACGGTGATCGTCGCGTCATCGAACTCCGTGAGGGCGTGATTGATCGCGGTTTCCGCCTGCGGCGATCCATCGATCGGCACCAAAACTCGGGGCATGCATGGGGATTCAGCTGCCGAACGCATAAACACCGAGGCTCGTTCCTATCAGTCGCGACCGTGGCGCGTCACGCACGTCGCCAGCCCCTGGACCTCCACGGGCTCGGAGTTGTCCGGCGAGTACACCACCATCTGCCCGGTGTTCATGTACGGCACCTTCGACTGCAACGTGGCCGGAATGTTCACCGCCTGGATCGCGTCCTCGTCGCCGAGGTTCAACACGACCGTCGTGTTCACCTGCTTGAACACGGGGCCAGCGATGTCCTGGGGGTCCTGGGTGATGAGGAACAGCCCCAGGCGTTCCTTGCGGCCCTGCTTGGCGGCCTCGGTGAACTTCCCGACCACTTTCCGGGCCTGCACGCTGTCGGCGTCCGAGAGGAAGTTGTGCGCCTCGTCCATCCCCACCAGCAGCGGCGTCTCCTTGATGGGCTCGTAGCTCGGGTCGTTCGAGAGCTTCTGGTCCACCAGCAGGCTGGACACCGCGAGCACCACCGTTTCGGCGGCCCGTGAGTTGCTGATGTGGTAGGTCGGCACCACCGAGAGGCGGCCCGGCTGCACGAACTCGCGGTCCTCGACGAGGGCCGTGATGGACCGCGCGTCCTGGTCGAACAGGCCGTTGGGCATGCCGTTCACCCGGCGCAGGACGGCCTCGTAGGTGGCTTCGTGGACGCGCCCGGACTCGTCGAGTTCCTCCTTCAGCGCGGGGTCGTCGAGGAACGCACAGAACTCGCGGTAGGTGCCGGACTCGCCGTACTGACCGAAAAAGCGGTCGAGCAGGAGGTGAAGCGCGCCGTACTGGTTGTCGTTGAGGCCGCTGGAGGCGACCAGCCAGGGGTTGTCCCGCACCATCGAGAACGGCACCGTGAACGCGACCTGTTCGGCGGCGTGGTGGTCGGCGGCGTACGACGCCGAGCCGACCGTCGGGACGAACGCGACGGTGTCGTCGTGGCCGCCGTAGGCCAGCCCCTGTGTCTCCCACTGGCGCCGGTCGCTGGCGTCGGCGTCGGGATTGTCGTCGTGCATCTGGGCGTACTCGTCTTGGGGGTCGAACTGGACGACCGCCATCCGGCGTTCGGGGCCGCCGGAGTCGACGGGGTACCGGCGGTCCTCGTGGAGGTACTGCCGGAGCACGTTCTTCGCAGCGTGGGTCTTCCCGGAGCCCGTGCCGCCCGCGATGAGGGTGTGACGAAACACGAGCGGGTCGCCCGCCTCGTAGCCGTCTTTCACCCGGTAGTCGATGGTCGGCGGGTCGGCCGCCGTCCGGACTTTCTCCCCGCCCACGGAGAGGTGCCCGAGGAACACGCCGTCGGCGGGGATTTTCAACCCGGCCTTGATCTCGGCCGCGTCGTCGGCCGCCCGAACCACGGTTTCGGGTTTCGGGACGCGGTCGGGCATCCGGCGCGTGATGTCGTCGCCCTCGTCGGAGAGGACGGCGACCGGATCGAGTTCAGCGAGGAACTTGTAGTCCGCCTCGTCGACGCCGTCCGAGCGCATCGCACGCCGGGCGTGGATCTCGGTGGCGTCGTCGCTCTCGAACGCCTGGACGTATTCGAGGCCCGTGATCTTGCAGAACAGCGTCTCCCCGCCCGGGTAGGGCGCGACGAGGTAGGTTCCCAGCCGGACCGCCGCCCGGTTGCCGGCGGTGACGTACGCCTTCAACGCCGTCTCTTGGCCGTCTTCGTGGATGCGCAGCCCCTCCGAGACGGCGAGCGCGCCGAGGCCGTCGTCGCTCCCGGTGGCTTCGAGTGTCGGGCGGTCGAAGTCGTCGTCCGCTGGGGCGGGGTCGTCGTCGCCACCACGCTCGTCGTCGTCGCGGCCGTGGTCCGCGAAGTCCCCGAGGTCGCTCATGGACGAGCCGTGGCGGCGCACGGACTAACCGCTTTCCCCTGCCCGCACGGCCCAGCCCCCGGTGGCCCGCGGTCTTTTGTGTGTCGCCGTGCTAGCGCCGGCATGCTGCTGGTTCGTGGGTCGGCGGGCGGAACCGCCCTGACGGGAACGCTGTACGAGCGCGGGGAGACCGCGCCGTCGTTCAAGGGAGCGCCCGACGAGGCGGCACCCTACGTCTGGGTGTGCGACGAGTTCTACGAAGTCGACAGCGGCGGGCAGGTCCAGCGCGTCGACGGCGAGGACGTGCACGTCGCCTTCGAGTCGCCGATGCCACGGGGGTTCGAGACGCGGGACGCGGCCTTGGAGGCGGCCCGCGAGCACGTGCGCACGCAGTTCGCGCGCATCGGCGTGGACCCCGAGACGGTTGACGTGACAGTGGTGCAGGAACACGAGGCCGACGCCGAGTTCTGAGCGCGGGTCAGCCGTCCGCGGTGTAGCCGTCGAAGGCGCGGACGGCGTTGCGGCCGGCGACGACAGCGCAAGCACCGGCGACGGCCAGGCCGACGGCGAGCCCGGCGACGTGGACGACCGCCGTCGAGACCCCGAGTGCGCCACCGAGGACGCTCCCGACCGCGGGGGATTGAGCGCCGGTGGCGATGCCCGCGGACAGCAGGAAGACGATCGTGTAGACGCCGAACGACCACAGCGACGGGACGACGACTTCCCGGCTGCGGGTCATGCTTGTGGCCTCGTATTTCGGGAAGGACGCGCCGACGCCGGCGGCGACCGTCGCGGCGAGCGCCGGGAGGACGACGCCGCCAACGGCGAGGCACGCGACTGCGACCGGCGACAGGGGACTGAGGACGCCCAGCACGACCGCGAGCGCGATCGAGACGGGGGTGCCAACGAGCGCGCTGGCGGCGACCAGGCCGGCCACGACTTCACGGCCGGTGACGCCCGAGGTGGCGGTGATCGGGAGAACCGCGCCCTCGTCGCCGAGCGGGTTGAGGGCGAACAGCGCGCCGGTCGCCCAGGCGGCGTACAGGGTGAGCGTCGCGGGCAGCGTGGCCGTGACCCGCCCCGCCGCGATGCTGTTTTGGATGGGGCCGAACAGCACGAACGCGGGGTAGACGACGTAGAGGAGCTTGATCGGGGCGCGGCGCGCCCGCAGCCAGCTTTTGCGCGCCACCCACGCCGCCGGGCGGCCGAGCACGCCGTCGAGGCGGCCGCCGCGTGCGGAGTCGGTCGTGCGGATGTCGGCGTGTGCGCCGTCGTCGTACCACCGGCGCTCCGAGACGCGAACGCTTGCGAGCACGCCGAGCGCGGCGACACCCATCGACCCGGCGAGGGCAGCCCCGGCGCGGAGCGCGCTGGCGTCGGCCCCGGGGACCGTGATCAGCGCGAGGTCGGTGTACCACGCCACTGGGGACGCACGCGCGGCCTCGATGACCGGCCCGGCGACGGTCCAGAGGGAGTCCGTGAGCAGCAACGCGAGGTACGCGACGAACGCCCCCGCGCCGAGCGCGCCCTTGTACCGGTCGACGAACGCCGACTGCCCGAGGGCGTACGCGATGACCATGCCGATGGGGAACCCGACGAGGTACGCGGTCGTGGTGAGCGCGAGCACGGCGATCGGCGCGGAGAGGAGCGCCAGCGGCCGCCCCACGCCGCCGGCAAGCCCGACGCTGGCCACGAGCAACGGCGGCACGAACATGCCCGCGACGCGGACGTACCCCGCGGCCAGCAGCCCCCCCACGACGTCGCGGGCGGGGACGGTGGTGAGGTAGCCGTCACGGACATCGATGTCACCGATCTGGAGCACGGTGAGGTAGGCGGTCATCACGACGGTGACCACGCCGATGCCCGCGGGCACGAGGGTGCCGATCGCACTGGCCCCGTCGACAACCGACTGCGCATTGGCGTACACCACCCAGGTGATCCCCGGGGTCATGGCGGTCACGGCGACGACGGCGAGGCCGACCGCGAAGTGGTGGGTGACGCTCTTCCCGCGGAGTTTCCGCCAGCCGATGCGGAGTTGGGTGGCTGCGATGCGGGCGGCGTGGTGGGTGTTCGGAACGCCGGGCATCTACGCCGCCCCGTCGATGCCGCCGGTGACGGTGAGGAACACGTCTTCGAGGGTGCGCTCGTCGCCGGCCTCGGCGCGCTGCTTGAGGGCGTCCGGCGGGCCTTCGGTGACGAGGCTGCCGTCGTAGAGCACGCCGACGGTGTCCGCGAGGTCGTCGACGACCGGCAGGATGTGCGTCGAGAGGAAGACGGTGGCGTCGCCGGCGGTGAGATCCGCGATGGTGTCCCGGACGGTGCGCGCCGCGCGCGGGTCGAGTCCCGAAGTGGGTTCGTCCAAGAAGAGCACGTCGGGGTCGTGGAGCATCGCCTGGATGATGCCGGTTTTCTGTTTCATCCCCTTGGAGTACGTCGAGATGCGGCGGTCGGCGTCGTCGCCCAGCGAGAACCGCTCCAGGAGGTCCGTGATGCGTTGTTCGGCCCGGGGGTCGGGGATATCCCGGA
The DNA here is from genome assembly GCF_016917855.1 of Halobacterium sp. GSL-19. Classification (NCBI taxonomy): domain Archaea; kingdom Methanobacteriati; phylum Methanobacteriota; class Halobacteria; order Halobacteriales; family Halobacteriaceae; genus Halobacterium; species Halobacterium sp. GSL-19. Next base: position 1,351,913 of record NZ_CP070377.1, on the reverse strand, counting down.
GCCCCGCGATGTATCGGAGCTGTTCGCGCGCCGTGAGCTCGGCGTGCAGCGGCGGCTCCTCGGGGAGGTAGCCGATGTTCGGAACCACCGACGCTCGGTCGGTCACCTCAACGCCGGCGACGGTGGCGGTGCCGCTGGTCGGTTCCACGAGCGTCGTGAGCATCCGCATGGTCGTCGTTTTCCCGGCCCCGTTGGGCCCCAGGAAGCCGTACACCGAGCCGCTGGGGACCGCGAGATCTATCCGCTCGATGGCTGTCGTGTCACCGTACCGCTTCGTGAGGGCGCGTGCTTCGATTGCGCGGTCGGTCATCGTTCGGCGGTCCTCCGGCTGGCCGTATAAAACCGCCCGCCGGCTACCAGCGGTGGTCGTCGTAGTTCCGGTCCTCGCGGCTGCCGACGACCCGTTCGAGCTTGCGCACGAGCTCCTGTTTCTCGTCGCTGCTGATGCGCGCGAGCTCGTCGGCTTTCCCCACTGGTTTCGGGGGGCCGGCTTCGGCAGCGACCTGGCTGGTGACGTAGCGCTCGACCGCCGCCCGGCAGTCGGGGTCGTCGGCGAACACGCGGGGCACCTCGACCCTGTGCACGAGATCCGTGCGGGGGTCGTAGACGACGAAAAACGCCACCTCGTAACAGGCGGCGTCCAGTTCGCGGTCGACGCCGAGCGCGTCGGCGTCGGCGAACACGCCGTCAGCGCCGAGCGTGGACGTGAACCAGCACGTCCACGTGAGCTCGTCGGTGCGTCGGTGCTGGTCGTCCCCGTCGAACTCGCGGCGCTCAAGCACCTGGCCGAAGAACGCGGCGTCGGTGGCCCACGGCGTGGGGCGGCCGCGGTCGCGGAGCGCGCGCACGAGCGCCTGGCTCGCGGGGCTTTTCACGAAGCCGGCCAGCGGGACACCCCGGTCGGCGAAGTCCTCGACGAGCCGGACGTAGTTCTCAAGCACTTCGCCGACGAGTTCGTTCTGCGTGACGAGGTCCGCGAGGCTGGCGTGGCGGTCGGCCCAGTTCACGAGCTGTTTGGGATAGACGGGGCCGTCGAGCAACAGCAGGTCCTCGACGCGATGGGCGTGTTCGCGGGCGTGATGGCTCTCCGCGAGGTAGAGCGCCAGGCCGTGGACGACGCGCTCCTGGTCGCGGGCCAGCGGGGTGGTGTGGACGATGCGGCCCCGCCAGTAGCCCTCGTCGTGTGTCTGCCAGTCGGTGCTCGTGTCGACGCTGGCGTCGTTGGAGTGGACGCTGGTGATGGTGGTGCGGGCGCGGTGGCAGTCCAGCTCCGAGGGGGTCGCGCTCATCGCGGCCTGCGCGAGGTCGAGAACGAGGCCGTTGGTGAACGTCCGAGGGTTGATCGTGCCGGAGTCGAGGCCGTGGGCGGTGTCGAAGGCGTCGGGCTGGAGTGCGAGCTCCTCGATCGGGGCGGCGTGTTTCGCGAGGTCGTCCAGCGGTTCGAGGACGGGGCCGTCGTCGCCGTAGAGGGGGTCGAGGAACTCTCGGAACGTTTCGTCGGCGAGATCCCGGTGCTCCTCGGCGTCCACCTCGTGTGTGATGTGCGCGGCGAGGGCCGCGATGCCGTCGAAGTGGACGGGGTCGAGAGTCATGCTCACGGCTCGGGGGCGGACCTCCTAATACACCGGTGGTCAGGCCCGGCTGCACTGTGCGACGTTGATGACGCCAACCAATAAACGCCTGAGTGTGGTGGTACGAATCCCGCTCAGACTCGCAAAACCATCGAGAACTGCGTCTGGGTGTACAACCATGGGTCGTCCCCGAACCAGGTCTCTCGGTGAAAACTAAGCGCTCGTACCCTTTGAGGACACCTGAACGAAGCGCCGACGGTGTTCCGCTGGAGCCGCTGTCTCACGTGAACGAAACCGCGATTCGGCACGTGAACGAGACGACGTGACGCGACGGGGGACCGAGCACGACTGCGACGCGCTCTGTCGTTTACTCGCGACCGAAGCAACTTTTGTCAGAATTCTTAACTTCGTCGGGAGGGTAGCCAAGCGTGGATGCAGCAACACCGCGCGAACTCGGTGAACTGGCGGCGCACCGACAGCGGCGTCGAACTCTACGACGAGACCAACCCCGACGCCTGGATTCACGTCGACGTCGACCCCGGCGCCCCCGCAGACGAACGCCCCTACAGCGTTTGCCCGGACTGCGGCGTCGTCGCCCCCCAGCGCACCGCCCCCACCGACCACATGGTGTGTGGCGAGTGTGGCGCCGAGTTCGACAACGACGAGCGCCCCGCTGACGACGCGTAACGCCCGCTGGACGCGCTCGTCCCGAACGCCGTTCCGAAGCCGCGTCGACTGGGCGGCCACGCTCGCGGCGGGCAGCGACACGACACCTACATACTCCCGGCTGCCACAGCCCCGTACATGCAGGCCGCGCTTGTGATTCTGGACGGCTGGGGCCTCGGCGATCACGACAGACGCGACGCGGTCCGGGCCGCCGACACCCCTAATTTCGACGAGTACGCCGAACGAGGCGCGTTCGGGACGCTGACCACGTCCGGCCGGGACGTGGGGTTGCCCGACGGCCAGATGGGCAACAGCGAGGTCGGCCACCTCACCATCGGCGCGGGCCGCGTCGTGAAGCAGGCGTACACGCGCATCGAGGACGCCATCGCCGCGGGCGACCTCTGCGGGAACGACGCCATCTCCGGCGCACTCGACCACGTCGCCGACACCGGCGGCACGCTGCACGTCATGGGTCTGGTCTCGGACGGCGGCGTCCACGCCGACCAACAGCACATCCACGCGCTCGTGGAGTGCGCCGCCGGACGCGGCGTCGAAGCGGCCGTGCACGCGTTCACCGACGGCCGGGACACCTCGCCGACCGGCGGCGAGGACTACCTCGCCGACCTCGAAGCCGTCGCCGACGAGCACGGCACCGGCGACGTGGCGTCCGTCTCCGGGCGGTACTACGCGATGGACCGCGACCAGAACTGGGCGCGCACGAAGCGCGCATACGACGCCATCACGCGGTCCGGCGGGGTCGCCCATCACGCCGCTGCCGCGGTCGACGCCGTCACCGACTCCTACGAGCGCGGCGACACCGACGAGTTCGTCGTACCCACGACCATCGAGGGCGGCGCCGCGCTCAGCGACGGCGACGCCGTGGTGTTCGCGAACTTCCGGGCGGACCGCGCCCGCCAGCTCACCCGGCTGCTCGCGGACATCCACCCCGCGGGCTGGGACGCCGACGGCATCGAGACGAACCCGCCGGCCGTGCCGGTGGTGACGATGACCGAGTACGACGAGACGTTCGACTGCCCGGTGGCGTTCCCCGCCGCGGAGCCCACGGACACGCTCGGGGCGGTGCTCGCAGCCCACGACCACACCCAACTCCGGGTCGCGGAGTCGGAGAAGTACGCCCACGTGACGTATTTCCTCAACGGCGGCCGCGAGGTCGCGTTCGACGGCGAAACGCGGACGATCGTGGACAGCCCGGACGTGCCGACCTACGACGAGCAGCCCGCGATGAGCGCGCCCGCGGTCACCGACACCGTGCTGGACGCGCTGGCCGGCGACGACCCGGACGTGCTCGTGTTGAACTACGCCAACCCCGACATGGTCGGGCACACCGGCGACTTCGACGCCGCCATCGAGGCCGTCGAAGCCGTCGACCGGGAACTCGGCCGCCTCGTGCCCGCGCTCAACGACGCCGGCGCACACGCCTTCCTCACGGCCGATCACGGCAACGCCGACGACCTGGGGACGCCCGCCGACCCACACACCGCCCACACGTTCAACCCCGTGCCGTTCGTCTCGCTTCCGCCCGCGTCCGGCGACACCGCGGCCGTCCGCGACGGCGGCGCGCTCCGGGACATCGCGCCGACGCTGCTGGACGTGCTCGGCATCGACCGGCCGACCGTGATGACGGGGGCGTCGCTGCTGGAGTGACCTCAGTGCGCCGGCGTGTAGGCGTCCGAGGCGACGTTCAACACGACGACGCCCGCGACAATGAGCGCAAGCCCGACGACACCGGCCACGTCGACCGACTCCTCGAACACGACCACGCCGACGAGCGCCGTCGCGACGATGCCGACGGCCGCCCACGTCCCGTACACCACCCCGACCGGGAGTTCCTCCAGGACGAGGCCGAGGAAGTAAAACGAACTCACGTAGCCCGCGAGCACGACGACGCTCGGCGCGGGGTTCGAGAACCCCTCGGACAGTTTCAGCGCGGTCGTGCCGGCCACCTCCGTGGCGATCGCCGCCGCCAGATACGCGTATGGATACACGACTGCTGTGTCGTTCGGCCGGGGAAAGTGCGTTTCCGAACGTGGTGCCACTTGTAGCGCGTTTCCGGCAGCTACTTGCGGCCCGGCCGCCCGCAGCCCGGTATGTCGCGGCTCGCCGAACTCGGGCTCTCGGGGTACGAAGAGCAGTGCTACCGCGCCCTGCTGGCGCGCGGCCCGTCGACGGCGCGCGCCGTCTCGGACGCCAGCGGCGTCCCCATGGGACGCGTCTACGACGTGCTGAACGGCCTCGCGGCGCGCGACCTCGTCGAGACGCGGCCGGGGGAGCCGACACGGTACTGTGCGGTTGACCCCGAGACGGCGGCCGACCGGCTGCTGGCGGAGCGCAAGCGGGAACTCGCCGAGCAGACCGACCGCTACGAACGCCTCGCGGCCGCCCTCGGCGACGAACTCGCGGCCGTCCCGCCGACCGAGAGCCGCTTCTGGACCGCCCCACTCGGCGGCGAGACGGCCGTCTCGCTCACCCGCCAGGTGTTCGAAGACGCCAGCGACGAGGTCCGGTCGGCCATGAGTCGCCCTTACGTCGGCGCGCCCTGGGACCGCTACGACGCCGAGATCGCGGCGTTCGACGAGACGCTGCCAACCGAGCAGTCGGTGCGCGTGCTCGTGGCTGCGCCGGTCCTCGACACGGTTCCGGTGGCGGTCCGCGACGCGTACCTCGACCGCGAGGCCGTGTCGCTGCGCGTCACCACGGCCCTCGCTGCGACCTTCGATCTCGTGGACGACGACCGCGTCTACCTCCACGTGCCCCACCCTCTCGACGAGGGCGAGCGCCTCGGCGCGGTGGAACTCCGCGACGACGCCCTGCTGGCGCGGCTGCAGGACCGCTTCGAGCGGGCGTGGGAGCGCGCCGAGACGCTGTCCGCGCTCCGCTGACTACGTCCGGAAGGAGAGATCGAGGGTGGGCGCGGAGTGGGTCAGCGCCCCCATCGAGATGACATCGACCCCCGTGGCCGCGTACGCGGGCACGTCGTCGACGGTGATGCCGCCGCTGGCCTCCGCGAGCGCCGCGCCGTCGAGCAGGTCGACGGCGCGCTCGGTCTCCACCGGCGTCATGTTGTCCAGCAGGACGATGTCCGCGCCGGCGTCGGCGGCCCGGGGCGCGTCCTCGGGGGTCTCGACCTCCACGTCGAGTTTCGTCGCGAAGCTCTTCGCCGCCCGGAAGCGCTCGATGGCTCCTTCGAGGCCGAGCTCGGCGACGTGGTTGTCCTTTACCATCACCATGTGCGAGAGGTCCAGGCGGTGGGTGTCGCCGCCGCCCGCGACCACCGCGCGCTTCTCGACGCCCCGCAGCCCGGGGGTGGTTTTCCGGGTGCCCGCGATCGCCACGTCGTCGCTCGCCTCGCGGGCGGCGGCGACCGCGCGCCGGGTCTTCGTCGCGACGCCGGACGCGTGGCCGGCGACGTTCACGGCGACGCGCTCGGCCCGGAGCACGCTCTGTGCGGCCCCCGAAACCCGGAGCACGGTGTCGCCGGCGTCGATCCGGTCGCCGGCCGCCGCGGGGGCGTCGGCCTCGCAGCCGAGATACTCGAAGACCCGCACGGCGGCGTCGAGGCCGGCGGCGACGCCGGCCTGCTTGGCGACCAGTCGGCCGGTGGTTTCGCCGGGCACGTCGTTGGTCACGTCGTGGTGGCCGAGGTCCTCGCGCAGCCACCGCTCCACGTCGGCGTCAGTGACCGGCATCGGGGGCCTCCTCGGCGGCAGCCTCGTCGCTGCGGTGGTGGCAGCCGGCGCTCTCCGGGTTCTCACCGGCGGCCCGCGCGATCAGCAGCCCGACGACGGCGGCGTTCCGGAGCTGGTAGAGGTCACGACTCGTCCGCGTGCGGGCGTACGAATCGACCTCGCCTTTGAGCCGGCGGAGCACGCCCTGCGCGCGCTGGAGGTCCGCGCCGGTGCGCCGGAGGCCGACGTGTTCGTCCATCACGCGGCGCAGCCGCCGGAACTTCTCGGCGGCGAACCCGTCGGGAAGGTCGGGATCGCGGTCCCGCAGCTCGGGCGGCTCGCTCGGTGCCGGCGCGCGACCGTCACCGGCCGCCGTCTCGCCGGCGCGCAGCCCCCAAACGAGCCCTTCGAGCAGGCTCGTGGACGCCAGCCGGTTCGCGCCGTGGACGCCCGTGCGGGCGCACTCGCCGACCGCGAACAGCCGGTCGAGGCTCGTCCGCCCCACCGTGTCGACGGCCACGCCGCCACAGAGGAAGTGCTCGCAGGGCGCAACCGGGATGCCGGTCTCCCAGTCGACGCCGCGGTCCGCGCAGGCCTCCGCCAGCCCGGGGAACTCCTCGCCGAACGCGAGCGGGGAGACGTCCAGCCTGACCTCGCCCGTGGCGTCCCGTTCGGCTGCCACGGCACGCGCGACCACGTCGCGGGGCGCGAGCTCGGCGTCCTCGTGGTAGTCCGGCATGAACCGCTCGCCGTCGGCGTTCCGCAGGAGCGCGCCCTCGCCCCGCACCGCCTCCGAGACCAGGAACGGGTCGGCGTCGTCGTAGGCGGTCGGATGGAACTGGACGTACTCGGCGTCGGTGACGTCGGCCCCGGCCAGCGCGGCCATCGCGACGCCGTCGCCCGTCGATCCGCGCGGGTTCGTCGAGCGCCGATAGAGGTCGCCGATGCCGCCCGTCGCGAGCACCGTCGATCCGGCGAACACCGGCACCCCAGTCTCGGCGCGGTCGCCCGTTCGGGGGTTGCGGTCGAGCAGCGCGCCGGTCACCGCCCCCTCGTCGGTGATCAGATCGAGGGCGGCGGCGTCCTCCAGCATGTCGATGTTCTCGTGGGCGTCGAGGTGTCGGAGGAACGGCCCCAGGATGTGGTGGCCCGTGGCGGCGTCCACGTGCAGGATGCGCGCCGCCGAGTGGGCGGCCTCCCGGGCGTAGTCGAACCCTTCCTCGCCATCGAAGGGCACGCCCAGCGTGTCCACGAGCACGTCCTCGACGGCCGCGGCGGCGTCGCCCACGAGTGCGTCCACGGCCTCGGGGTCGGCCTCCCCGTCGCCGGCCGCCAGGATGTCCCGTTTCAGCGACTCGGGGTCGTCACGGGTGGTGGCGATGCCGCCCTGTGCCCAGTCGGTGCTGGCGTCAGCGGGCTGTTGGGCCTTCGTCGCGACGAGCACGCTCGCGCCCTCGCGGGCGGCGGCCAGCGCGGCCCCACACCCCGCGATGCCCGATCCAAGTACGAGTACGTCGGTGGTGGTGGCGTCGGTCATCGTCAGAGTTCGAGCATGCGGTCGAGGCCCACCTGTGCCAACTCCGCTTCCTCGCTGTCAACCTCGATGACGTTGCGCTCGCGGCCTTCGACGAGTTCTTCGAGGACCCACGCGAGGTAGTTCGGGTCGATCTGGCGCATCGCGTTGCAGTCCATGCAGGCGTCCCCGCACAGCGGGACGACGTTCACCTCGGGGTGCCAGCGCTGGAGGTGGTTGGCCAGGTGGATCTCGGTGCCGATGGCCCACGTCTCCCCCGGGTCGGCGTCCGCGACGGTCTCGGTGATCGTTGCGGTCGATCCCACGACGTCGGCCGCTTCGACGACCTCCCGGCGGCATTCGGGGTGGACGACCACGTTGGCGTCCTCGTGGTCCGCCCGGACCTCGGCGACGTGCTCGGGCGTGAACCGCTCGTGGACCTGGCAGTAGCCGTCCCAGAGCACGATGTCGGCGTCGGCGACCTCCTCGGCGGTCTTCCCCTCGGCTGCCCAGGGGTCCCACTCGACGGTCGCGTCCGCCATGCCGAGGCGGTGGGCGGTGTTCTCGCCGAGGTGCTTGTCGGGCAGGAACAACACCTTGTCGCCGCGCTCGAACGCCCATTCGAAGGCGCGGTGCGCGTTCGAGGACGTACAGACCAGCCCGCCCTGTTCGGCACAGAACGCCTTCAGGTCGGCGTAGCTGTTCATGTACGTGATCGGGATGATGGTCTCGTCGGGGGCGGCGGCGGTGATGTCCGCCCACGCGGCGTCCACCTGGAGGGCTTCGGCCATCCCCGCCATCGGGCAGGAGGCCTCCATCGACGGCAGGATCACCGACTGGCTGTCGTCGGTGATGATGTCCGCGCTCTCGGCCATGAACGTCACGCCGCCGAAGATGACGTAGTCGGCGTCGGCGTTGGCGGCCTCCTTCGAGAGCTGGTAGGAGTCGCCGACGAAGTCGGCGTGCTCGACGATCTCGCGGCGCTGATAGTTGTGGCCCAACACCACGACGTCGTCGCCGAGTTCGGCGCGCGCCGCCTCGATGCGCTCGGTGCGCGCTGTTGGTGTCAACTCACGGTACTCATCGGGAAGTGCTTCGAGGTCGTCGTATTTGAAGAGACTCAGGTCGGTCTCGAACGACGACGTGTCCATTTGTGCCACGTTCAGTTCACCAGTGTAATAACCACTTCAGAACTCCACAATGAAAAGATTAGTTCTTCAATACTGCCACTGGGAGACTCACCGTAGTCAACACGCCGGCCTGACACCCGCCTCACCGACCGTCGTACACCACCGCTCCGTCCACGACGGTCATCGACACGCCGACCTCGTCGGCGATCGCGTCGGCGTGCTCCCACGGCGACGCGTCAAGCACCGTGAGGTCGGCGAGCGCGCCCTCCCGAATCACGCCCTGCTCGTCCTCCCGGCAGCCGGCGCGCGCGCCACCGCTGGTGTACGCCCGCAGCGCCGCCGTGACCGACAGCCGCTGGGCGTCGGCGGGCGCGGTCACCGCGTGATGAACGCCCACGAGCGGGGCCAGCGGCATACAGTCGCTGCCGAACGCCACGTCCACGCCCGCGTCGAGCATGTCGGCGAATCGGTTGCTGGCTTCCCGGCGCGCAGTGCCCAGGCGGTCCGCGTAGAGCCCGTCGCTGCCCGCCCACTTCAGGAAGTTCGGCTGCACCGACGCCACCACGCCGAGGTCGGCCATCCGCTCGATGGCGTCGTCGGACGCGAGCTCGGCGTGCTCGATGCGGTGGCGGCGCTCGCCCGCGTCCTCGTAGGCGTCGAGCACCGCGTCGACCGCGGCGTCACCGATGGCGTGCGCGACCACCTGCAACCCCGCGTCGTCGGCGCGCTCGACGAGGGCCGCCAGCGCCGACGGATCGACGACCCACTGTCCGGTCTCGCCGGGCGCGTCGGCGTACGGCTCGGACAGCTTCGCCGTCCGCCCGCCGGGGCTGCCGTCCGTGTACGTCTTGATGCCGCCGACGGTGACCATCCCTCCGCCGTGGTTCGTCACCAGCCCCGTCTCCAGGACGGCGTCGAGGTGGTCCGCCCAGTAGTTCAGCCGCACCCGCACGGAGAGCTCGCCAGCCGCGTCCAGCTCGCGGTACACCCGGGGCGCATGCGAGTCCCGCACCATCTCGTGGACAGCGGTCACCCCCCTCTCGTTGGCCTCCCGCTGTGCGGCCTCGATCAGCGGTTTCGTCCCCGCCAGATCCGGATCGGTGGCGTCGTAGACGGCCTCCACGGCGTCCTCGACGATGCGGCCGTCCTCACCCACGTCCGCGGCCGGCATCTCGTCGCCGTGCTCGGCCAGCGCGACGCCGTTCACGGTCGCGGTGTGCATGTCCTCCCGGATCGCCGCCACCGGCCGTGCCTCGCTGACGGCGTCCAGATCCGCCGTCGAGAGCGCCGCGCTCCACTGGCTGTCGTCGTACCCGAACCCGAGCACCCAGCCGGCGTCGGTCTCGCGGGCGCGCTCGGCCAGCCGTGCTGTCGCCGCCGCCGGGCTGTCGGCCCCCCGGAGGTCCGCGTGGACGCCGTGCTTCCCGAGCACCGCCAGATGCGTGTGTGCGTCCACGAACCCCGGCACAACCACCCGGCCGCCGAGATCCACCTCCCGGGTGCCCGTGTCCGCACGGAACGCCGCGTCGTAATCGTTGGACAGCCCCACGATGCGGCCGTCCCGGATGGCGACCGCCGAATGCGTCGGGTCCGCGGGCGTCGCGGTGTCGGTGAGCACGTGCACGTCGCCGTTGTAGAGAATCAGGTCTGCGGCCGCTGTCATACGTGTACGCCACACCGCAGCCGGCTTAGGCGTTCGGGAACCGGCTGCGCCTACTGGCTGGCGATCTGGCGGGTGACCGCCGCCCGCCACTCGTCGGCGTGCTGACGCAGCGTCTCGGCGGAGTGGCCGATCGGCGCCTCCGGAACGTGAACGTACTCCCGGAGCTCCGCGGGGAGGCTGGCGTTCGTCACGGTTGGAATGCCGACGTTCTTCTCGGCGACGGTGCGCTGGGTGTCCCCCGACAGCATGAACGACGCGAACGTGTCCACGAGCGCCGGGTTCGTTGCACTCTCGAACTTCGTCGTGCCCGAGACGTACGTGTAGGCGCTGTCGCCCGGGAACGCCACCTGGTGGCGCGCCATGTCCACGTCCGGATCCTGGCTGGCGTACACCTGATCGGTGCTGTACGACATCACCATCGGCGCTTCCCCGCCCGAGTACGCACTGTACGTGGCGTTCCACGACCCCGCGGTCTGGAGGCCGTTGTCGGCGAGTCGCCGCCAGTACTCCAGGAACCCGTCTTCGCCGAACGCGTCCACGGTCCACAGCACGAACGCCAGCCCTGTCGCGGTGTTCTGGGGGTTCGGCACCAGGATGCCGTCGCTGTATTCCTCGGTGGTGAGCGCCGCCAGCGTCTCCGGGGCGTCCACCACGGTCTCGTCGTAGATGATCGTGACGTACGACGCCCCCGTGGGGAGCATGCGGTCCGTCCCGTCGATCCAGAACCGGTCGTGGACGTTGTCGGTGTTGTCGACGGCGTCGGTGTCGAAGGCCGCGAACAGCGGCGCCGAGAGCTCGCGGTCGGCGCGCGCCAGATCCGCCGCCGTCACGCCCACGTAGCCGTCAGCCCCCAGGTCCACGCCCTGCTGCGCGCGGCGCATGAACTCCGTGACGCCGTTCTCGGTCACCACCCAGTCGAAATCGACGGTGTACTCCGACTGCACGGCGTCTTTCACCCAGTTGCCGGCGCTCGTCGACACGGCGTTGACGTACGTCTCGCTCGCGCCCATTCTGAGCCGTGGGGGCGTCCCCTGCTGGGTCGCGGTCGTTCCGCCTGTCGTGGTTGTCGTCCCTTCTGTCGTGGTTGTCGTCCCTTCTGTCGTGGTTGTCGTTTCTTCTGTCGCGGTTGTCGTCTCCCGGTCGCCCACGCATCCGGCGAGCCCCAGGCTGGCGGCCGTCGCGCTGCCGACCGCCGCCACGAACCGTCGCCGGGAGGTCATCGGTCGCTCGCGGCCGTCCGTCCGAGACGATCCTCGACGCGGTCGACTTTCTCCTCGACGGCGAGGTCCTCCTCGCGGTAGTGATCGATCTTCAGCGTGGTGCCCACGCGGGGCGCGTCGACCGCCTGGTGGGCGGCGGTCACGGCCGCCATCAACTCCGCCATGTCGTCGGCCTCGATGGTCGTCTCCATCGGGTGTGTCCGGTACCGCACGTCGAACTCCTCCAGCGCGTCGACCGCGCTGGCGATCTGTGCGTCGAAATCGACGCCGGGGCTGTCCACCGGGGCGACCGAAAGCATCGCCGTCACTGTCATACCCCGGCTAGCCGATCACCAACTCATATAACCCACTGTTCGGTGCCCGGTGTCGAAGGACAACCTTCAGGGCGGCGGGCCGCCGACTCCCGGGCATGCCCGACGATGCCAGCGACCTCGCCGACCGCGTACAGGCCGGGGACCTCCGGCTGTACGAACTCGACGACGAGACCGACGCCGACACCGCCGCGGCGGCACGCCGCGCGGTCCTCGAACGCGAAACCGACGCCGACACCGACGCGCTCGGCGCGTTCGCCTTCGACGCCGATCAGGCAGCCGACACCGCCGTCGAGAACCTCACCGGCGGCGCGCAACTCCCGCTCGGCGTCGCCGGCCCGGTCGCCCTCAGCGGCGGCGCCGCCGACGGCGAGTACTACCTCCCGATGGCCACCACCGAGGGCGCGCTGGTCGCGTCCGTGAACCGCGGCTGCTCGGCGATCACCGCGGCCGGCGGCGCGAACGCCCGCGTCACCAAAACCGGGATGACGCGCGCCCCGGTGTTCCGCGTCGCGGACGTGACCGAGGGCGCGGAGGTCGCCCAGTGGGCCGACGACAACACCGACGCCCTGGCGGCGGCCGCCGAATCGACGACCAGCCACGGCGAACTCACCGACGTGACGCCGTACGTCGTCGGGGACAACGTCTACCTCCGGTTCCGGTACGACACCAAAGACGCCATGGGGATGAACATGGCCACCATCGCCACCGAGGCCGCAAGCGAGCTCGTGGAGGACGAAACCCCCGCGGAGCTCGTCGCGGTGTCGGGCAACCTCTGCACGGACAAGAAACCGGCCGCCATCAACGCCGTCGAGGGCCGGGGCCGCACGGTCACGGCCGACGTGACCATCCCCCAGGACGTGGTCGAGGAGCGCTTCGACACGACGCCGGCCGCCATCGAGGAAGCCAACACGCGCAAGAACCTCATCGGCTCCGCGAAAGCCGGCAGCCTCGGGTTCAACGCCCACGCCGCGAACGTCGTCGCCGCCGTCTTCCTCGCGACCGGCCAGGACGCCGCCCAGGTCGTCGAGGGCGCAAACGCCATCACGACCGTCGAAGCCCGCGACGACGCCCTCTACGCGTCGGTGAACCTGGCGAGCCTCGAAGTCGGCACCGTCGGCGGCGGCACCACACTCCCGACCCAACGCGAGGCACTGGACGTGCTCGGCGTCCGCGGCGGCGGCGACCCCGCGGGCGCGAACGCCGACGCGCTCGCGGAGATCATCGCAGTGGGCGCGCTCGCCGGCGAGATCAACCTCCTGGCGGCGCTGGCCTCTCGCCGCCTCTCGGCGGCCCACGCCGACCTGGGGCGCTAGGCGCGCTCACAACAGCCGGTAGCCGTCCCCGGCGTCGACGACCTCGCCCGCCCGCGTCAACTTCGCCAGCGCGTCCGCGACGTACTCGCTGCCGACGCCGTGCTCGGCGGCGAACGCCGCCACCTCGAGCTCCGTCGGCTCGTCCAACTCCCGCAGCGCCGCCCTGACGGTGTCCTGTCGCGAGCGACTGCGCCGGGTGCCCTCGGCGCGCTCCCCGGCGGCCGCCGCCTCGGCCGCGTCGACGCCGGCCGCGTCGAGGTAGTCGTCGTCGTCGATGCCCGCCGCCATGGCGTCCTCGCCGAGCGCCGTGAACCCGTCCATGTCAGCGAACGCCTCCCCGTAGCCCGCCTTGTTCGCGAGGATCGACGCCCGCACCTCACGGGCGTGGTCCTCGTCGTCGGTGGTGACGAACTGTTTGAGCGTCCCGAACTGGTGGCGCGTCTCGCAGCGCGGACAGCTGGTGGTCTCCGGGCGGCCCGCGACCACCCACAGCGCGTTGCAGTCCGAACACCCGACGACAGCGTACGACATCACCCGATCATGGGGCGTCGGCCAGGATAAACACGGCGGCTCAAAAAACCGGCCCACGGTGGTCGGTGCTCGGCGCTGGCGGCGTTACGCGAGGTCCTCGATGCGGTCGATGACGGCCTCGGCGTACGTCGTGCTGGACACTTCCTCGGCGTCGTCGCGCTGGCGCGCGAGGTCGTAGGTGACCGTGCCCGACTCGATGGTGTCCTCGACGGCGTCGCGCACGAGCGTGCTGGCGTCGTCCCAGCCGATGTACTCGAACAGCAGGCGGCCCGAGAGGATGAGCGCGGTCGGGTTCGCCTTGTCCTGGCCGGCGCGCTTCGGCGCGGATCCGTGGACCGGCTCCGCGAGACACCGCCCCGCCCCGAAGTTCGCGCCCGGCGCGATGCCGAGGCCGCCGATCTGCGCGCCCGCGGCGTCGCTGAGGTAGTCGCCGTTGAGGTTCGGCATCGCGAGCACGTCGAACTCGTCGGTGCGCAGCTGCATCCACTGCAGCATGGCGTCCGCGAGGCGCTCCTCGACCATGACGGCGTCCTCCGGGATGTCGACCTCGTCCTGTTCCTCCCACAGCGAATCGGGCGCGGCGAACACCTCGTCGTCGGGGTACTCCTCCTCGGCGACCTCCATCCCCCAGTCACCGAACTGCCCCTCGGTGAACTTCATGATGTTGCCCTTGTGGACGAGCGTGACCGTGTCACGGTCGTTCTCGATGGCGTAGTCGATTGCCTCCCGTACCAGACGCTTGGAGCCCTTCTCCGAGATGGGCTTGAGGCCGATCCCGATGTCGCCGTCGTGCATCACGTCGTCGAAGTCCATCTCGTCCTCGACGAACGAACGCACCTGCTCCGCCTCGTCGGTGCCGGCCTCCCACTCGATGCCCGCGTAGACGTCCTCGGTGTTCTCCCGGAAGGTCACCATGTCCATCTCCTCGGGGGCCTTCATGGGTGACGGGACGCCGTCCAGGTAGTAGGTCGGCCGCACGTTCGCGTAGAGGTCAAGCGTCTGGCGCAGCGCCACGTTGAGGCTGCGGAACCCGGCACCGACCGGCGTCGTGAGCGGCCCCTTGATCGCGACGCGGTGCTCGCGGATGGCCTCGACGGTCTCCTCGGGGAGGTTCTCGTCGTACATCTCCCGGGCGGACTCGCCGGCGTACACTTCCATCCACTCGATGTCGTGGCCGGTGGCCTCGGCGGCCGCGCTCAGCACGTCCTGGGCGATGGGACCGACGTCCTTGCCGATGCCGTCCCCGTGAATGATGGGGATGATCGGGGTGTCGGGGACGTCGAGTTCGTCGGCGGCCTCGTCGTAGCTGACTTTCGCCCCGCCCTCGGGGACTTCGATCTTGTCGTAGCTCATTGTCGTTTACACCTCACGCGAGACGCCTAAAAGGACTACTGTTTGCGCCGTCGCCGCCACCCCCAACGCACTCCCCGCTGGCGGCGGTACGGGAGCGCATGCGCGTGCTCGTTCACGGCGGTGCCGGGGCTCCCCCCGACGCGCCCGCACCCCGCCAAGACACCCTGGAGACGGCAGCCGACACCGGCGCATCGCACGCAACGCCCGTCGACGCAGTCACGGCGGCCGTTCGCGTCCTGGAGCGCGACCCCGCGTTCAACGCGGGCACCGGGGCGACACCCCAATCGGATGGCGTGATCCGCACCGACGCGGGCATGATGACCAGCGACCGCGCGGCCGGCGCAGCCGCCTCGATGCCCGGCGTCGAGGCCGCGGTCGCCGTCGCCCGCGCGGTCATGGCGGACACCCCGCACGTGCTGTTGAGCGGCGTGCACGCCGTCGACTTCGCCGCCGACACCGGCATCCCCGTCGAGTCGGATCTCTGGACCGCCGACACCCGTGCCCGCTGGGACGACCTCGACTCCCATCCCGACGGGTCACCCACCGACCACCGCGACTGGGTGCGGGAGCGGTTCGGACGCACTGACCCCGGCGGCCGCGAGTCGCCGCCCGGCGACCACGACACCGTGGGCGCGGTGGCGTCCGACGGCGACCGGTTCGCAACCGCGACCTCGACGGGCGGCCGGTGGCTCGCGCTCGCCGGGCGCGTCGGCGACGTGCCCCAGATCGGGGCCGGGTTCTACGCCGCCCCGGCGGGCGCGGCGTCGGCCACCGGCGCTGGCGAGGCCATCGCGAAAACCACGCTCTCGCGGCGCGCGGTCCGGCACCTCGAAGCCGGGCTGGGGGCGCAGGCGGCCGCCGACCGTGCCATCGAGGAGTTCAGCGAACTCACGGGGGCGTCAGCCGGCGTCATTGTCGTGGACCGCGACGGCGGGTGCGGCACAGCACACAACGCCGCCGCGATGCAGACCGCACGGCACTGACTCGCGTCAGGCGTCGAACACCACGGGATCGCCGGTGATCGCGGCGGTGACGCGTTCGCCCGCCGACAGCGGAGCGTCCGTGTCGCGGATCGACGCCGCCAGCGTCACGCCCTCGGCGGCACCGACGGGTGCGAGCCGGTACCGGACCGCCTCCCCCTGGAAGGTTCGTTCGCGGACGACGGCCTCGAAGGCGTGGTCGGCGGCAGCGTCGTCGGTGCGGGCGACCATCTCCGGGCGGATCGAGGCGGTGACCGCGCCCGTCGCGTCCGTCGCCACGGGAACGGTCACCCAGTCGCCGACCGTGAGCGCCGGCGCGCCCCCGGCCGCTGGCTCGACGGTGCCGTCGACGAGCGTCGTGTCACCGATGAACGACGCAACGAACGGGGACGCCGGGTTCCGGTAGACGGCTGCCGGGGTGCCGACCTGCACGAGTTCGCCGTCCCGCATCACGCCGATGCGGTCGGAGACCGCCATCGCGAGCTCCTGGTCGTGTGTCACGTAACAGAACGACCCCTCGACGGCGTCGCTCAGCCGCCGAAGCTCCGCCTGCATCTGCTTGCGGAGCGTGCGGTCGAGACTCGACAGCGGCTCGTCCAGCAGCAACACCGCCGGCTCGTTGACGAGCGCGCGCGCCAGCGCCACGCGCTGCTGTTGGCCCCCGGACAGCGCGCCCGGCGATCGCTCCCCGGACTCCGTGAGGTTCACCAGGTCCAGCGCCGACTCGACGCGGCGCGCCACCTCGTCGGCCCCCACGTCGGGGTCTTTCTCCAGGCCGTACCCCACGTTCTCGGCGACGCTCATGTGCGGGAACAGGGCGTGCTGTTGGAACACGAGGTTGGTGTCGCGTCGCTCCGGGGGCACGCCGGTCGCGGGCTCGCCGTTGATCCGGATGGTGCCCTCGGTCGGCGACTCGAAGCCGCTGATCAGCCGGAGCGTGGTGGTCTTCCCACAGCCCGACGGCCCCACCAGCGTGAACAGCTCGTTCCGGCGCAGCGTCAGCGTCAGATCCGCGACCGCCGTGGTGTCACCGTACGTCTTTCGGACGCCGTCCAGCCGCACCAGCGCGGCCGCCTCCCCGTCGTCGTGCCCGCCCCCAGATGGGGGTGTCTCGGCCCCCGCTCGTGCAGTCATTACTCCGGCATAGCTCAGGCCGGGGTATCCGGCCGACGCATCCCGTCGATATTGCCGGTTCCACTCGCGGCCCCGCCTTCCCGCGGTACCTGCGGGTATCGCGCGGTTTTTCAGTCGACCACGACTTCCGTCGAACAGTCGCATGTCTCCACGCCAGCCTGACGCTTCTGACGCGGACGCTCCTGCGGACACCACCAGCGACGCCGGCCACCCCCACTCGACCGTGGGCCGGCGGTCGTTTCTCGCCGCCACCGGCGCTGCGGCCAGCGCCACCACGCTTGCCGGCTGTCTCGGCGGCACCACGGGCACCCCAACGATCAACGTCCTCACCTGGGAACATTACGCCCGCGACGACGTGGCCGCCGCCGTCGAGGACGCCGTTGACGCCACGGTGAACGTCACGAAGTCGATCTCCTCGGAGAAGATGTTCGCCGGCTGGCAGGCCGGGAAAGACCAACAGTTCGACATCGCCATCCCCAACAACAACTACGTCCCGAAGTTCGCGGCGGCCGGGCTCGCGGCCCCGGTTCCGGTTTCGGACCTCGACAGCTACCCCGCGATCTACGACTTCTTCAAGAACGCGATGGACACCCAACTCGCCGTCGACGGCACCCCGTACGGCGTGCCGATCCGGTTCGGGTATTACGGCTACGGCTACGACTCGCGGGCCGTCCCCGACCACGACCCCTCCTGGAGCGTGCTGTTCGACGGCATCGACGGCGTCGATCTCAGCAGCGCGGTCGCGCTCTACGACAACCACTTCAAGGCCATGTCCGCGGCGGCGCTCCACCTCGGATTCCGGGACGCCTTCGACGGCGACCGCATCACCCTCTCCGAGTCCCAGCTGGGCGCGGTCACGGACGCCCTCATCGACCAGAAGCAGTCCCTGCTTTCGGGATACATCGCGGGCGACGCGTCGTTCGTCAAAGGCATCACGAAAGGCGACTTCCACGTCGGCCACACCGGCCGCATGAACGTCACGAACATGCGCGCCGACGGCACCGACTGGATCGAGATGGCGACCCCCACGGAGGGCGCGCTCTCCTGGTTCGAGGCCGCCGTGGTCTCCACGCAGACCGACCACCCGGACCTCGCGTGGGAGGTCGTCAACGAGTACATCGCCCCCGAGACCGGGGCCACGCTCGCCCGTGAGGGGCACGCGCCGAGCGTCAACCCGGAGACCACAGCCCACCTCTCCGAGCGCCGCACCGAGCTCTACGGGGCGATCGACCCGGCCCGCCTGGCGGACATGATCCCGTCGAAGGCCGTCGCCAACGAGGACGCGTGGCGGGCCGCCTGGGAGCGCGTCAAGACCGCCTGAGATGGGCGACACAGACTCCGTGCTCGGCCGTCTCGTCGGGTCGCCCCGTGCCCGCCTGGCGGCGCTGCTGGCACCCAGCGGCGGCCTCCTGGTCGCGCTCCTGTTCGCGCCGCTGTCGTTCATGGTCGCGGTGTCGTTCGCGCGGGTCAGCGACGCCTCCCGGATCATCTGGCACCCCACCGCGGCCAACTACACCGCGCTCGTCGACGCCACGCCGTTCTGGTCGACGCCGTTCGTCACATCGCTGCTGTTGTCGGTTGGCATCGCGGCCGCCACCACGGTGGTCTGTCTGGTGGCCGCCTACCCGGTGGCGTACGCGCTCGCGCGCCGCGACCGCGGCCGGCGGGTGGTGTTCTTCCTGGTCCTGTTGCCGTTTTTCACCATGTACCTGGTCCGCGTCTACTCGTGGTATCTCCTGTTCGGCGACGGCGGCGTCCTCAACGACATCGCCACCGTCCTGGGGGTCGGTCCCGTCGACGCCTTCGGGTTCGGGGTGCCGGCCATCGTCGTGGGGCTTGCCCACGCCCAGTTCCCGTACATGCTGTTGACGCTGTACGCGGGCATCGAGGCCGTCGACTTCGACGTGCTGGAGGCCGCCCGCGACCTCGGGGCGTCCCGGCGGGCGGTGTTCCGCGACGTGCTCTTGCCGTTGACGCTGCCCAACGTCGTCGCCGGGTCGCTGTTCGTGTTCGTGCCGGCGTTCGGGTCGTTCGTCGCGCCACGGTTCCTCAGCGGCTCCACCGTGTTGTTGGTGGGGCAGCTCATCGCGGGGCGCATCGACTCGTTCAACATCGCCAGCGCGAGCGCCGCCGCGACGGTGGTGGTCGTGCTGATCGCCGCCGCGTTCGGCGTCGCCGCGCGCTACACCGACGCGTCGGCCGGAGGTGACCACTGATGGCGTCGCCGTCGGCCCGCAGTCGGCTCCTGGGGCACGCGCTGTCGGCGTGGACTGTCGCCGTGCTCGCGGTGCTGTGGCTACCACTGGTCGTCATCATCGCGCTGTCCGTCGCGGAGAACGCCGCCACGATCCTGCCGTTCACCGGCGTCACGCTCGCGCACTACCAGGCCACGCTTCAGGACGGCGCGCTGTTGGGCAGCGTCGCCAACAGCGCCACCATCGCAACCCTGGCGTCGGTGCTGGCGACGGCCGTCGGCGTGCCCGCAAGCGTCGCGCTCGTTCGGTACGACGTGCCACTCTCGAACGCGTTCCGGGTCGCGGTCGTGCTCCCGATGGTGGTGCCGGGCGTGGTGCTTGGCATCGGCGTCCTCATCTCCATCCGCACGCTGCCGGGGATCACGCCCGGGTTCGTGCCGACGGTGCTGACCCACGCCGTCTACGGGCTGCCGTTCGTGGTGCTGTTGGTGTCCGCCCGACTGGCGGCCGTCGACGACACGCTCGCGGACGCCGCCCGCGACCTGGGTGCTTCGCCGCTCGTGGCGTTCCGGGATGTGACGCTGCCGGCGATCGCGCCCGCGGTCGCGTCCGGGTTCCTGTTCGCGTGGGTGCGGTCGTTCGAGGAGTTCGTGCGCGCGTACTTCGTGTCCGGGACCACGGACGTGCTCACCACGGAGATGTACGCGCTGCTGGCGTACGGCACCGCGCCCAAGCTGAACGTGATCGCAACCCTGGTTCTGTTCGTGCTCGCGGTGGTGCTTGCCGTGGCGATGACCGCCGGCGACGTGGTGTCGGCGGTCACCGCCGGCGAGTAACACGCCCAACCCGCAACCTCTTTGCCGCGTTCGGGGTAACCTCCTGGTATGACAGACAGCGTGACGGTTGGTTCGGACGCCTACGAGCAGTACGTGGAGGCCGGCGACATCCTCACGACGGTGCTGTCCGAGGCCGCCGACCGCGTTACGGTCGGGGCGACCCACCTGGAGGTCGCGTCGTTCGCCGAGGAGCGCATCCGCGAGCTCGGCGGCGAGCCGGCGTTCCCGGTGAACATCAGCGTCAACGAGGAGGCGAGCCACGCCGCGCCGGGGGCGGACGACGACACCGAGTTCGGCGAGGACATGGTGTGCCTCGACGTCGGCGTGCACGTCGACGGGCACATCGCGGACGCCGCCACCACGGTCGACCTCTCGGGCACTCCCGAGCTCGTGGAGGCCGCCGAGGAGTCGCTGGCGGCCGCCATCGACATGGTGGAGCCGGGCGTCCAGACGGGCGCGCTGGGCGCGGAGATCCAGGACGTCGTCGAGGCCTACGGCTACAACCCGGTGGTCAACCTCACGGGCCACGGGATGGACGTCTTCGACGCCCACACGGGGCCGACGGTCCCCAACCGCGGGGTCGACTCCGGGGCCGAGCTCGCGGTCGGCGACGTGGTCGCCATCGAGCCGTTCGTCACCACCGGCACGGGGAAGGTCACCGAGGGTGCGGCGACGGAGATCTACGAGGTGGTGTCCTCGGGGACCGTCCGGGACCGGCGCGCGCGCCAGTTGCTCGACGACCTCGAACAGTTCGACGGGCTGCCGTTCGCGGCCCGCTGGCTCGACGGCGCGCGCGCGGAGATGAGTCTGACGCGCCTCGAACGCGCGGACATCGTGCGGTCGTACCCCGTGCTGAAGGAGGCAGATGGGGAACTCGTCGGGCAGGACGAGCACACGCTCATCGTCACGGAGGACGGCTGCGAGGTCGTGACTGCGTAGCCGCCACTTGAGCCGGGCCGTGCGACGGGCGGGGCCGTCAGGCGTTGTTCATTCGTTGTGCGTGTTCGGCGTCGCACTCACAGCACGTCGCAACCCGGTACGGCTCCCGGGAGAACGCGGCGTTCTCGGTGTTCGTGTTCTCCGTTCGGAGCTCAACCGCAACCTGGTGGGTCGTGGTCTGACCGCAGCGCTCGCAGTACTCCGTCACCCCTTCGAAGCCCGGTGTTTTGCTCGCCATCGGTGAGTCCCGTGTGAGTACCTACACCTCCCGAACGTATATGTGTGTGGATCGTTACCATGATAGATAGTTGATACCGGCACCGAAACACTCCTTGCCCAGCCACGCACAGGGCCGCGTATGGAACAGGTGTTCGCGCCGTGGCGCATCGAGTGGGTCGAACGCGACGACACGACCGACGACGACGTTGACTGCGTGTTCTGTGCGTTCCCCGGCCGCGAGCACGCCCGCCAGCACCTCGTCGTCGCGCGCACCGACCACGCCGCCGTGATGCTGAACAACTACCCGTACAACCCCGGCCACTGCATGGTCATCCCGGACGTCCACACGGGCGACTACGGCGACCTCGACGCCGACACGCTGCTCGACCACGCCCGCCTCAAGCAGGCAACCCTCGACGCCCTGGACGCCGCGCTCGGCCCCGACGCGTTCAACACCGGGCTGAATCTCGGCGGCGGCGCGGCCGGCGGCAGCATCGGCGACCACCTCCACACCCACGTCGTGCCCCGCTGGAACGGCGACACGAACTTCATGCCCGTCATCAGCGACACGAAAGTCATCGTCGAAGCGCTCGACGACACCTACGACCGGCTCCACGACGCGTTTCTCGCCCGCCCGGACGCCACCGAAGCCCCAACCGGGGCTGTGTTCGTTGATTTCGACTGAATCGAAACCTCGATACTGCCCGCCACACTACGCGTGACCAATGGAGCGCAAGCGCGCAGTCCGGCGCGTCGGTGCGCTCGTGCTCGCGGCGAACCTCGCGCTCGTCGCGGCCAAGGGCGCTGCCTGGTGGGCGACCGGCAGCCTCGCGGTCGGCTCCGAGGCGATCAACAGCCTCGCCGACGTGGCGTACTCGCTGGTGGTTCTCGGCGGTCTCTATCTCACCACGCAACCCCCGGATTTCAAACACCCACACGGCCACGAACGCATCGAACCGTTCGTCTCCCTGGTGGTCGCATTGGGCGTGCTCGCCGCCGGCGGTGCCGTGCTCTGGCAGGCCACCACGACCGTGGCCGCGGGCGACTACGGCCCCACTCCCGGCCTCCCCGCGGTCGGCGTGCTCGTCGGCACCGCAGTCGCAAAATACGCCCTCTACCGGTACGTCCTCGGCGTCGCTGCCGATCATCGCTCCCCGGCGCTGCGCGCCACCGCCCTCGACAACCGCAACGACATCCTCACCGCCAGCGCGGCGCTCGTCGGCGTCCTCGGCTCCGCCACCGGCTACCCCGTCTTGGACCCGCTTGCGGCGTTCGTCGTCGCCGCCGGCATCCTCCACACCGGCTACGAGATCGTCCGGGACAACGTCAACTACCTGGTCGGCGCTGCGCCGCCCGCCGACCTCCGCGAGCAGATCCTCGGGCGCGCCCTCGACAATCCGGACGTCGAAGGCGCACACGACGTGGTTGCCCACTACGTCGGCCCCGAGATCGACGTCAGCCTTCACGTCGAGGTGGAGGGCGAGATGACGCTGCACGAGGCCCACGACATCGAGACCGACCTCATCCTCGACCTCGAATCCATCCCGGAGGTCGACGACGTGTTCGTCCACGTCGACCCGAAGGAACTCGGCGAATGGAAGGACGCGGACACCGCGCCCGAATAGCGCGCCGCCTGCGAACGGTCAGTCCGCGGTCGTTTCGGCGGGGCCGTCGTCGACCGCGGCGGCATCCACGGGCTCCGCGAACGCGTAGACGGTCTGGTGGCTGGTGACCTCCACGGTAGCGAAGTCGCCGGGCTCCAGTCCGTGGTCGGTGGCGTTCTGCACGATCACCTGGCGGTACGCGCCGTCGTAGCATTTCACCGAGTCGCCGGTCCCCTCCTCGACGACGAGCACGTCACGCCGGGTGCCAACCATCGACTCGTGGGCTTCCCCAACCACGTCCATTTTCAGCTCCGTCATCGCCTTCGAGCGGTCCTTTTTCGTCTGCCCGCCCAGCCCCTTCAGCTCGGCGGCGTCGGTGCCCGGGCGCTTGGAGAACCGCGTGACGTTGATCTTCTCCGGGCGGGTCTCCCGCAGGAGGTCCATCGACGCCTCGTGGTCGTCGTCGTCCTCGGTCGGGAAGCCGACGATGAAGTCCGTCGACAGCGTCCACTCCCCGAGGGTGTCGTTGAACGTCTCCACGATGTCGCGGTACTGGCTGACCTCGTGTTGGCGGCGCATGTCCGCGAGCACGTCGTCGCTGCCGGACTGGACGGGCGCGTGCAGGAAATTATAGATCTCGTCGTGCTCGGCGAACACCGCCGCCAGCTCCTCGCGGATGCCGTGGACGCCGCCCGGGTTGGCCATCCCCACGCGCACCCGGAACTCGCCCTCGATCTCGGTGGCGATGCGCTCCAGCAACTCGGGGAGTTTCCGCTCGCCGGTGTCCCAGCCGTAGACGCCCGTGTCCTGGCCGGTGATCCGGATCTCCTTCGCGCCGGCGTGCACCAGCGCGCGCGCCCTCTCGACGTTCTCCTCGACCGGCGGGGAGTCCACGCGGCCGGTGGCCTGCTTGGTGATGCAGTACGAGCAGTTGCTCATGCAGCCGCGCGCGATGGGCAGGATACCCACCACGCCGTCCAGGATCGGCTCGGCGTCCGGCGTCGTCGTCGGACACTCGCCGTTCGTCACCGCCTCGGGCACGTCGTCCCAGTGCAGGACCTGTGCGTCCACGTCGGCGTCGGCGAACGCCTCGCCCTGGGCCAGCGCCATGCAGCCCGTGACGATGAGGTCGGCGGTCTCGTCGGCGAGTTCTTTGGCCCGCCGGAGCATGTTTCGCTCCGTTTTCTCGACGACCGTACAGGTGTTGAGGATCGCGACGTCCGCGTCAGCCGCCGTCTCCACCTTGTGGTGGCCGGCGTCGCGGAGGCGTCGCTCGATGTCGCGGCTCTCGCCGCGGTTCGAGGTGCACCCGTATGTTTCGATGTGGTAGCGGGCCATCGCTGTACATGTGTTGCCCGCGCGCAGCAAAAAGGCATGCGGTCGCCAGTGATGGCGCCTACTCCGCGAACGACGCCACGATGTCGACCCCCGAGGACGCGCCGATGCGCACCGCGCCGGCGTCGAACATCGCCGCGGCGTCGGCGTACGTCCCGACGCCGCCGCTGGCTTTCACCGGGAGGTACTCGCTCATCAGCGACACGTCGGGGACCGTCGCCCCGCCGTCGGTGAAGCCGGTCGCCGTCTTCACCATCGCCGCGTCGGCGTCGGCCGCCGCCTCGCAGGCGGCGCGTTTCTCGGCGTCGGTCAACACCGGCGTTTCGATGATGACTTTCACCGGCAGCGGCGTGGCGTCGTTCACGGCCGCGATCTCCGCGGTCACCGCCTCGTGGTCGCCGCCTTTCAGTCGGCCGATGGGGATCACGAGGTCGAGTTCGTCCGCGCCGTCGGCGTGCGCGCGCTCGGCGGCCGCGACCTTCACGCTGGTTGCCTGCGTGCCGTGTGGGAACCCGATCACGGTGGCGATGGTGCGGTCGGCGGACGCGTGGTCGCGGGCGTCGGCGACGTAACACGGCGGGATACAGACGTTCATCCCGTGGGCTTCGGCGTCGTCGACCACGCTCAACACGTCCGCGCGTGTCGTGGTCGGTCCCAGCACGGTGTGGTCGATGCGGGCGGCGAGTGTCTCGCGGTCCATACCCGGACAACAGCCCGGCGCGTGGAAATATTCCGTGGCTCTCTTCGCTGATAACGCCACCCGAAGGTTGAAATGCGACAGTTAGCAGTGATTGAGTATGCATAGCACGACCAGACGAGAGTGGTTGGGCGCGATCGGAGCCACCGCAGCCACCGGGCTCGCTGGCTGTGCCGGCGTCGGGGGGGCAGGCCAGCCCGTCACCGTCGGCTCGCTGCTCCCGCTGTCCGGCCCCGGCTCACTCGGTGCCCTCGCCGCCGACCACCAGCGCGCCATCGACACCGCCGTCGAGCACGCCAACCGCGGCGGCGGGATCAACGGCCGCGATGTCGTCCACGTCTCGAAAGACACCGAAGCTGACCCGTCGGTGGCGGCCGACCGGTACGCCACGCTCGCCGCCGACGAGTCCCCCCTGGCGATCGTCGGCCCCGTGCTCAGCGGCGTGACGACGGCGCTCACCGAGCAGGCCGCCGCGGACGCACAGCTCCTCGTCAGCCCCTCCACAACCGCGCCCGCGATCGCCACCGCGGGCCGCAGCGACGGCCAGAAGTTCGTCGCCCGCACCTGCCCCAACGACAGCCAGCAGGCCGCCGTCATGGCGAAGATCGTCGACGACGACATGTACGCCGCCGCCGACACGGCCACCATCCTCTACGTCGACAACGCGTTCGGGGCCGCGTTGGCCGACGTGCTCGCCGACCGCCTCGGGGCCGACCTGCTGGCGTCGGTCCCCTATCAGGGTGGGACCGACACCCCGGGCGGGCCGGTCGACGACGCGCTCGCGCCCGACCCGGACGCCGTCGCGTTCATCGGCTCGCCCGGCTCCTCGAGCGGCGTCATCGACGAGCTGGTCGGCCGCGAATACGGCGGCGAAATCGCGCTCAGCTCCGCGCTCGCGTCGGCGTCCTCGCCGCCCAGCTGGAACGGCGCCTACATCGCGACCGTCAACAGCGTCAACACCGTCGGTACCAAGCGCCTCCGGCGCGCCCTCAGCGACGCCACCCCGCTGCAGCCGTACACCGAGAACGCCTACGACGCGGCCGCGCTCGCGTTGCTCGCGGCGTCCTACAGCGGCGACCCGGCTCCGCGCGCCGTCGCCGGCGCGCTCCAGTCCGTCTCCGGCGGCGTCGGTCACTCGATCACCGTCGGCGACTTCGGGCGCGCGACCGACCTCATCGACGCCGGCCGCGAACTCAACTACAACGGGGCCACCGGGAACGTCGATCTCACCGCCGCCCTCGAACCGGTCACCGGCTACCTCATCCAACAGCTCACTGACGCCGGTATCGAGACCCGCGAGCTGCTGAAATCCGGATACTTCACGGACGGTGGTGACGCGTGAGCGACATCGACCGCGGACTCTTCGAGCGCGTGCTCCCCGCGCGCATCCGGGGCAGCTACGCGGCGAAGTTCAACGTGTTGTTGCTCGTGGTGGTGATCATCGTGGCGGCCGCCGGCGGCTACATCCACCTCCAAACCCAGTCGACAGTCGGCGAGAACACCGAGCGCCGCGTGTCGGGTATCGCCGAACAGCAGGCCGCAACGCTGCACGACTGGCTCACACAGAAAGAATCAACCACGACGTTCCTGGCCTCGGACATCGGGGGTGATGCGGTCCGGACGAGCGACGTCAAACCACAGCTCGAACGCCAGCTCGCAACCCTCCAACAGGACGTGCGCGCCATCCACGTGGTGTCCACGAGCCAGGACACCGTGGTCGCGAGCACCGACGACGCGCGCTCCGGGACGACACTCCAGGCCGGCGACGCGCCGTGGCTGTCCACCATCGAGGACGGCACCACCGACGTGTCCGTCTCCGACCCCTACGAGGTCGACGACTCCCCCGTGGTCGCCATGACTGCGCCCACGGACAAACCCGGCTGGGTGCTCGTGATGACCGTGTCGCTGGCCCAACACTCCCAGTCGTTCAACTCCCCGATCGCCACCGGTGACGTGAAAGTCGTCAACGGCGACGGCGTCATCACGCTCGACAACCGGAACCGCGCGCTACTGGAACAGTACACTGACACCGCGGGCAACGTTCCGGCTGCGGTTGCGACCGCGCGCAGCGGTCAGACCGTCTACAACACCGAACCCGAACGCACCGGCATGGACGACGGCCGGTACGCCACCGCGTACACGCCGGTCGCCGGCACCGACTGGGTGTTGACCTACCACGTCCCCCGCGGGCAGGCGTACGCGCTCCAGTCGGAGGTCACGCAGAACCTCGCCGGCCTCGTCGTGGTGGCACTCGTGGGCCTGCTGTTGGTCGGGCTGACTGTCGGGCGGCGCACGTCCAGCGCCCTCGACGAGCTGGCGGGCGTCGCGGCCGCCATCGCCGACGGCGACCTCGACACCACGATCCCCGACACCGACCGCACCGACGAACTCGGACAGCTCGTCGGGGCGTTCGGGGAGATGCAGACGTATCTCACCACGGCCGCCAGCCAGGCCGACGCGCTCGCCGACCAGAACTTCGACGCGGACGTGCTCGACGAAGACCTCCCCGGGGCGTTCGGCGCGTCACTCTCACAGATGCACACGCGCCTGGAGGCGCTCATTACGGACCTCGATGAGGCCCGCGAGGACGCCGAGCAGACGCGCAAAGACGCCGAAGAGGCGCGTGCAGCCTCGGAGCGGTTGAACGAGCGCCTGGAGCGTCGCGCCGCCGAGTACAGCGACGAGATGGCGGCCGCGGCGGCCGGTGATCTGACCAGACGCCTCGACGAGGACGTCGACAGCGAGCCGATGCAGGACATCGCCGAGGCGTTCAACGACATGATGGGCGACGTGGAAGCCACGCTGGCACAGGTGCGGTCGATCGCCGACGCGGTCGACGCCGCCAGCACCGACGTGTCCACGAGCGCCGCGGAGATCCGCAGCGCCAGCGACCAGGTCAGCGAATCCGTCCAGGACATCTCCGCGGACGCCGACCAGCAACGCGACCGCCTCGGCACGGTCGGCGACGAGGTCACGTCGCTGTCCGCGACCGTCGAGGAGATCGCGGCCAGCGCCGACGACGTCGCCGAGACGGTCAACCAGGCCGCCACCGAGAGCGAGCGCGGCCAGGCGCTCGGCGAGGACGCCGTCGCCGAACTCGAACGCATCGAGGCGACCGCCGACAGCGCCGTCGAGCGCGTGACCGCCCTGGAGGAGGCCGTCGACGCCATCGGCGACGTGACCGGCGTCATCACGGACATCGCCGAGCAGACGAACATGCTGGCGTTGAACGCCAACATCGAGGCCGCCCGCGCCGACAAGAGCGGCGACGGCTTCGCGGTGGTCGCCGACGAGGTCAAGGACCTCGCCGATGAGGTCAAAGAATCGGCCACGGAGATCGAGACGCTGGTCGACGACGTGCAGGCCGACGTCGCGGACACGGTCGCGGACATGTCCGAACTCGGCGACCGCGTCGACGCCGGCAGCGAGACCATCGAGGCGGCGCTGGCGGCGCTCGACGACATCGGCGACCAGGTCGAGGCCGCAAACGGCAGCGTGCAGTCGATCAGCGACGCCACCGACGAGCAGGCGGCCTCCACCGAGGAGGTCGTCACGATGATCGACGAGGTCACGGACCTCAGCGACCGCACCGCCACCGAGTCCCAGCAGGTGTCGGCGGCCGCCGAGGAACAGGCGGCGTCGGTCTCGGAGGTCGCCGGGCGCGCCGACGACCTCGACGATCAGGTGTCAACGCTCAACGACCTACTCGACCAGTTCGACGCGCGCGCGGCGTCGGCCGACACCGACGAGAACTGACGCGTCGCCGAACCCTTTTCTTCGTGGGCGCGTAGCCCGAGTATGGTCACCGAGGACGTGCGGGCGACCGCCGACGACATCGCCGACATGGAGATCCGGGGCGCGGCAACCATCGCGCGGGCGGCCGCCGACGCGCTCGAATCCCAGGCCGCCGACAGCGACGCCGACTCGCCCGCCGCGTTCCGCGCGGAGCTTCGGGCGGCGGCCCGCCACCTCCGGGACACCCGCCCGACGGCGGTGAGCCTCCCGAACGCCCTCCGGTACGTGCTCGGCAACACCGACGGGGAGACGGTGGCCGCGCTGCGGGCGTCGGTCACCGACGCCGCCGACGCCTTCCGCCAGCAACTCGACCGCGCCCAGGACGACCTGGGCGCGATCGGCGCCAACCGGCTGCGGGACGGCGACACCGTGATGACCCACTGCCACTCCACGGACGCCCTGGCGTGCGTGAAAGCCGCCCTCGACGACGGCAAACACATCGAAGCCGTGGTCAAGGAGACCCGCCCCCGCAAGCAGGGCCACATCACCGCCGACCAGCTCCGCGAGTGGGGGGTGCCGGTGACGCTGATCGTCGACAACGCGGGGCGTCGCTACCTCGACGCCGTCGATCACGTGCTCGTGGGCGCGGACTCCATCGCCGCCGACGGCTCGGTCATCAACAAGATCGGCACCAGCATGCTCGCCGTGGTCGCCCGCGAACGCGGCGTGCCCGTGATGGTGGCGGCCCAAACGCTGAAACTGCATCCGGACACGCTCACCGGCAACACCGTCGAGATCGAGATGCGCGACGAAACCGAGGTGCTGGCCGCCGCCGACCGCCACCAACTCGGCGCGCCCGCCGTCGAGAACCCCGCGTTCGACGTGACGCCCCCGCGGTACGTCGACGCCATCGTCACCGAGCGCGGGCAGTTCCCCCCCGAGAGCATCGTCACCCTGATGCGGGAGCTGTACGGTGACGGCACCACCGAACCGTGGGCCGAGGACTGACCCGAAAGGCAACACTTTCACCGCGAGCGTGACGCCACCCCGTATGGACACCATCGTCGTGCTCCCCTCGGGGTTCGCGCTCCCGCCGCTGCCACACCTCCTCGCCGTCGCGGCGCTGGCGGCCGCCGTGCTCGTGGGGCTGCGACGCGACCCGCCAACCGTCGACGGACGGGCCGTGCTCGCGCTCGCGCCCTGGATGGTCGCCGGATCGAGCCTCTACGCCTGCCACCAACTCGGGCTGTATCCGTCGGCCGTCGCCCCCGTCTTCGGGTCGCCCATCGTCTACGCGACCACCGCCGCCGCCGCCGGCGCGACGTGGCTGGCCGTCCGCCGGTTCGGCGCGCGGCCGCGAGCGCTGCTCGCTGGCGTCGGCGCTGTCGCCGCCGCCGTCCCGATCACCGCCGCGCTCGCGCGTGGCTGGACCGCCGGCACGCTCACGCTCGCGTGGCCGTTGGGCGCGGTCGGCGCGGCGCTGGTGCTCACCGCCGGCAGCTGGCGGCTCCTGGCCCGCATCCGCCCCACTGACACGCGCGCGGTCGGCGCGGCCGGCGTGCTCGCGGTCTTCGGGCACGCCCTCGACGCGACCTCGACGGCCGTCGGCGTCGACGCCCTGGGGTACGGCGAACAAACCCCGCTGTCGACCGCCATCATCGAGCTCGCGCGGGCGCTGCCGACCGCGCCCGTCGTCGGCGGCGGCTGGCTGTTCGTGGTCGTGAAACTGGCGTTGGCGGCCGGCGTCGTCGTTCTGCTCGCGGAGTCGGTCCGCGACCGCCCCCAGGAGGGCACCGCGATCCTCGGGCTCGTGGCCGCGGTCGGGCTCGGCCCCGGCGTGCACAACGTGGTGTTGTTCATCGCCGCCAACCCCACAGGCTTTTAGCCGCCGCGGCCGCTGGCCGCTGGTATGAGCCGCGTCGTCGCCGCCGGCCACGTCAACTGGGATGTCACGCTCCGCGTGGATGCGCTCCCCGAACCCGACGGGGAAGCCGAGATCGTCTCCCAGCGGCGCTCGGGCGGTGGCAGCGCCGCCAACGTCGCGTGCGCGCTCGCCGGCTTCGACATCGACGCCGGCCTCGTCGGGAGCGTCGGTGACGACGAACACGGCCTGCTCGCGCAGCGCGAACTCCAGGCCGCCGGCGTCGACCTCGCCGGCCTGCGCGTCGTCGACGGCCTCGAAACGAGCGTCAAATACCTCCTGGTGGACAGCCGTGGGGAGGTCATGGTGCTCGGCAACGACGGCGCAAACGAGGCCGTCGCGCCCGGTGACCTCGACCCCGCGGTGGTCGGCGCGGACTGCGAGCACGTCCACCTCACGAGCCAGCGCCCCGCCACCGCCGCCCGCCTCACGGCCCTCGCCCGGGAGCACGACGCCACCGTCTCCTTCGATCCGGGGCGTCGGCTCCGCGACCGCGACTACGGCGACGCGCTCGCCCGCACCGACATCCTGTTCGTCAACGACAACGAAGCCGGCGCCGTTCTCGACGACGACGGCGGCCCGACCGCCCCCGACAGCGACCGCGTCGTCGTCGTCAAACACGGCTCCGAGGGCGCGACCGTCCACACCCCCAGCGGGTCGGTCACCCACCCCGGGTTCGCGGTCGACCCCGTGGACACGACCGGCGCAGGCGACGCGTTCGCCGCCGGGTTCGTCGCCGTGGTGCTTGACGGCGGCGACCACGAGCGCGCCCTGGAGTTCGGCAACGCCTGCGGCGCGCTCGCCGCCCAACACGAGGGCGCGCGCACCGCGCCGACGCGCGCCGACGCCGCGTCGTTTCTCGACAGCCAGTTCTGACCGCCACCGGATCCACGGCTTTTTCTCGCCACCAGCACAACCCCGCGTATGGCCAAACAGCCCCACCTGCTCGTCGAGGACGGCGACGTCACTGATATCGCGTTGCTCCCCGGGGACCCGGGGCGTGTCGACCGCATCGCCAGCCACTGCGACGACAGCGAGGTCGTCGCGGAGAACCGCGAGTACAAGGTCGTCAACGCCACCTACGAGGGGGTTTCGCTCACGATCTGCTCGACCGGGATCGGCTGCCCGAGCGCCGCCATCGCGATCGAGGAGCTCGCGAAAGTCGGCGTCCAGACGGTCATCCGTGTGGGCACCATCGGCGGCCTCCAGGCCGGCGTCGAGGTCGGTGACATGATCGTCGCCAACGGCGCCGCCAAAGCCGAAGGCACGAGCAAGCGCTACGAGTCCGCGACGTACCCCGCGGTCCCGGCGTACAGCGTGCTCGCGGAGCTCGTCGACGCCGCCGAAGCCACCGAGGGTGTCGGCGACCACGAGCAGTCCGCAGCCGCCGACGGTCCCGCCGGGGCGACGGTCCACGTCGGCCCCATCGTCAGCGACGACGCCTTCTACAACGAGAGCGACGACTACGTCGCCGACTGGGAGGCCGCGAACCTGCTGGGCATCGAGATGGAGGCCGCGACCGTGTTCTCGCTGGCGCGGCGGCGCGGCCTCGCCGCGGGCGCGATCTGCACCGTCGACGGCAACCTGGTCGCGGGCACTCAGAAGGGCGCCGACAGCGACGACGAACTCCCCGAGAAGGCACAGAACAACGTCTCGCGGGCGATCGATATCGCCCTCGACGCGGTCGTCGCCCTGTCGTAGCTCGCGGGCGTGCGGGAGCGAAACACACAAACAGTCACCGACCGGACTGCTGTGGTGTTGTGCTCCCGGAGGTCCGCCGTCGACTCGCCGCCGCGCGCCGCCGTGTTGCGCGCATCGAGCGGCGCGAACTCCGCCAGCTCCGGCGGTGGCTGGAAACCACGAGCAACCTCCTGCACGCGTCGGTGCTGTTGTTCGTGCCCCTGCTCGTCGGGCTGGTAACGCTGTTGTCGAACACCATCGGCGCGGTGTCGTTTCTGTTGTTCCCGCCGCTGGCGTCGGGCACGTACACGCTGTTCTCGGACCCCGACGGCCAGTACGCCGACCCCGTCACGTTCGTGGCTGGCATGACCGTCGGCGCGCTCTGCGGGTGGGGTGCGGTCACGGTCGTCGCCACGGCCGTCTACGACGTGGCCCCCTCCGCGGTCGGCGTCGACGCCGGGGCGGCGGCGCTCGCCGTGCTCGCCACCGGCGGCGCGACGTGGCTGCTGGGCCTGGAGCTCCCGACGGCGTTCTCGACGGCGCTGCTCGCGCTGTTCACTGGGAACGCCGGCGTCGCGTACGTGGCCGGTGTCGCGCTGTCGTCGTCGCTGGTCGCCGTGGTGTTCGTGGTCTGGCGCAGACAGGTCTACGAGGAGCGCGCCCGCTACCTCTACCACACCACGGCGGCCGACGACCACGTCGTCGTCCCGATGCGCGGGCCTCGGGCTTCGAAGGCGGCGATGCTGGGCGCGCGCCTGGCGGCAGCCCACGACGCCGGCAAAGTGGTGTTGCTCGACATCGTCGACGACGCGGACGTGGCGGCCGCGCGGCGCAACTGCATCCGGACCGCACCCGACGACGACGCGCGCGTCGAGAACGCCGCCTCGCCCGCCGAGCAGGACGCCGCCGAAACCGCCGCCCAGCGCCTCGAAACCCAGGCCTCGCGGGTCGAAACGGCGGTCGGCGTGCAGTGTGAGGTCGTGGTCGCGGTCGCCGACAACGACCCCGCCAAGACCGTGCTGGCAACCGCCGACGAGGCCAACTGCGATCTGGTCGTGACGCCGCTCGCCGCCGGCGACGACGCGGGCGACTTCGACGGCGGGCTGTCGCCGTTCGTCACGACGCTGTTCGGATCGTCCGTCGACGTGGTGGCGCTGCAGGCCGGCGACGACACCACCAACTGGAAGCGCATCATGGTGCCCGTGCGGTCGGCGTCCGACGTCGCACACGCGATGCTGGATTACGCCGCGCGCCTCGCCGGCCACGACGGCACGGTCAGCGCGTGCTCGTGTGTCGAGTCCGAGCGCGACCGCCGCCGGGCGGAGTCGTCGCTCGCCAGCCTCACTGACGTCGTCGACACGAGCTGCGAAACCCGGGTTTCGCGGTCGTCCGTGGAGTCGTTCATCGAACGCAACGACAGCCACTACGATCTGGTGTTGCTCGGCGCCAGCACCGACCGGTCGGCCGCCTCGAAGTTCTTCTCGCGGCCCACCTACGAGCGCGTCGCGGACCTCGACACCGACGTCGCGCTCGTCCACATGGGGTGACCCGGCCGGCTACGGGTCGGCGACGTCCCCGACCACGTCGTGGGCCTTGCGCTCGGCGTCGTGGTCGCCCAGCGCGGATTGCGCGATCAGCCGGCCGCCGATGACCGCCGGGCTGATCACGGTGTCGGCGCCCGCGCGCCGGAGTTTCGCCTCGTTCTCCTGGTCGCTGGCGGCCGCGACCACCGCCACATCCGGGTGGGATTCCCGCACGGTCAACACCACGAGTGCGTCCTCGCCGTCGTCGTTGGTCGCCGCGACGACGGCGCGAGCGCGGTCGACGCCCGCCCGCGTCAGCGCCTCGTCGTCGGCCGGCTCCGCCACGAGCACGTGCAGGTCGCGCTCCCGCAGCGCGGTCACGCTCCGGTCGTCGCTGGTCACCACGACGTACTCGCCGGGGCCGCGGTCGAGCTCTGTCAGAATCGGTTCCGTGAGATCGCCGTACCCCGCAACGACCACGTGATCGTTGAGGGCGTCGAGGTCGCGTTGTGTCATGCGTCCAAGGACGTTCGCGAGGCGCGCTTCCAGGGCCGGCCCGATCAGGGTCGTGAGCGCAACCGCGAAGCTCGCAGCGCCGCTCACGAGCACGGACAGCGAGAACAGCCGCGCGGCCTGCGTGGTGGGTGTGATGTCGCCGTACCCGACTGTGGTGGCGGTGACCAGCGTGTAGTAGAACGCGTCGAGCACCGTCGACACCGCCCGGAAGCCGTCGTCGCCGCGGAGCGCGTACGTGCCGACGGTGCCGTACGCCAGCACCCCGATGAGTCCGGTGCCGACGGCGAGCTGGCTCGTGGATCGGGGCGTGCGACCCGTGAACCGGCCGGCGGTGACGCCGACGACGGGAAGCGACCCCACCGACACCACCACCAGCGGCACCGAGTACGGCGTCGCCTGCAACAGCCCCTGGGCGGCGGTGACCGGCAGCAGAACCACCGTTGAGTACCACGCCGCCCGGAGCCCGCGCCGCAGCCCGACCGCGCTCACCACCAACAGGAACCCAGTGAGCGCGCCCGTGAACCCGGCGGCCTGGCTGACCCACGCCGGCACGTACTCCGCCACCGGCCCGAACCCCGTGCCGGGGTCGATGATGCCGACAACGCCGGTGGCGACGGACAACACCGCGACCACCAGGGTCAACGCCACCGCGAGCCGCCCGGGCACGCGCTCGGCGCCGTCCATACGGCTACGCCGACGCCCCACGTAATAAGCGCGGCGACGCCGCCGGGCTGTGGCGACCCCGCAGCACATATGCCGGGCGGCCGACGACGTAGTGGTATGGAGTGGCAGCTGTTCGCCGACCTCTCGGAGGTGGCGGGCGACGACACCGTGACCGTCGCCGTGCCCACCGACGACCCCACCGTACAGGACGCCCTCGACGCGCTGGTGGCCGACTACCCGGCGCTCGGCGACCGCGTGCTCGCCGCCGACGGCAGCCTCGCAGCACACGTCAACGTGCTCGTCAACGGCGTCACCGTCGACGCCGACGACCTCGACACCGCGATCGCTGCCGGCGACGAACTGGCGATGTTCCCGCCGGTCAGTGGGGGCTGATGCGACTGCTCGCACACCGCGGGTTCGCCGGCGTCGCACCCGAGAACACGCTCGCCGCGGTTCGCGGGGCCGTCGACCGCGCGGACGGCATCGAGGTCGACGTCCAACCCGCCCGCGACGGCACGCCGGTCGTCTTCCACGACCACCGCCTCGACGACGCCGACGGTGCCCGCGGGATCACCGACGCCACCGGGGCCGTGTGGGACGCCACCCCGGACGCGCTGGCCGACGCCGACGTGCTCGGGTCCGGGGCGGGCGTGCCGACGCTCGCCGCCGTCGCCGACGCCGTCACCGGCGACACCACGCTGCACGTCGAACTCAAGTCCCCCGGGTGTGTGACCACGCCCGGAACCGACGGCCCCCCGCAGTCGCGCTGGCAGCCGTTCGTCGACAGCGTGGCCGCCGCGGTCGCCGACACGCCCGTGGTGTTCTCGTCGTTTTTCGACGGCGCACTCGCCGCGGCCCGGGACGCCGCCCCCGGCGTTCCGCGCGCGGCGCTGTGCGTCGACGGCCAGCGCGGGCTGGCTCGCGCCGCCGCGACCGACTGTGCGGCGCTGCACCCGCCCGTCGACCGCATCGAGGACACCTCGCTCGTGGCGCGCGCACACGACGCCGGCCTGACGGTGAACGCTTGGACCGTCGACACCTGGCTGGACGCCACGCGCTGCCGGCGGGCCGGTGTGGACGGCGTGCTCGCTGACTACCCCGGAGTGGTGGCCACCACGTGGTGACTACGCCCGGTAGTCGCTCGTGAGGTCGGCGGCCAGCACGAAATCCGGCGTGTCGCCGATGTCCGTGCGCGTCACCGCCACGTCGCTGACCATGCCCACGTCCTCGGGGAGCAACACCCGGGTGCGATCCGCGTCGACGCGCGCGGCGTCGCGCGCGACCGCCGCCAGGATGTCCCGGCAGGCCTCGGCGTCAGTCCAGCCGGCGACGCCGTACTCCGCCCACGTCTCGGTGACGCCGTCGGCGTTCTCCCGGTCGTAGGTCCGCGCCCGGAAGGTGAACCCCTCCGTGCCGGCGGCGTCGTCCTGCACCACCAGGAGGGCGTCGCGCTCGCTGCTGGCCGCCGCCAGCCGGTCGCGCGTGAGCTCCGCCAGCGCCCACGACTCGTCGGTGTGCAGCGCCAGCCCCTGGAGGCGGTCGCGGGCGCGACTCGACTGCCAGAACCGCCAGGCCGCGTTGACGTCACCGGTCACGGCCCGGCTCGGGGTCGCCGTGGCGTCCGGCGTGGGGTGCACCCACCGGAACTCGGTCGCCGGCGCGAACCCGGACGCCCGCGAGTGCCCCAGCCCCATCACGTTCCAGGAGAACACCATGTTCCGGGCGACGGTCACGCCCTGTTCGCGCGCCCAGTCGAAGCCCGCGTGCACGAGCTGCAGGCCGACCCCCGACCCCCGGTACTCGGGGTTCGTGCGCATCCCCTGTGCCCAGGCCTCGTGGGCCGACAGCTGCACGAACTGCACGATGCCCGCGATGTCGTCGCCGGCGTCCGCGACGAACGTGCGCTGGCGGGGGCCGTCGGTGGCCACCCACTCCTCGAAGATCTGGGGGATGTAGTCGCCGTTGTCGCGGCGCTCGGCCCACGTGTCGCTGGTGAACGCCGTGACGGCCTCGTGGTCGGACAGCCTCGCCTGCCGGACGGTCAACTCCCCGCTCATGCCGTCCATGGGCGGGACTGCGTGGTGAGCGCGCCAGCGACCGACTCCTGCATCGCCGCCTCGGGGTCGTCGGCGTTCGCCAGTGCCCACATCAGCTTCACTTTCGCCGTCCCCGGCAGGGTGTCGCCGGCCTCCACGACGCCCGCCGCGAGCAGATCCCGGCCCGTGTCGTAGACGCGGTCACACACCCGCCCTTCGAGACACTGGCTGGTCATGACGACCGTCGTGCCGTCGTCCACCAGCGACCCGATGGTGTCCGTGAGATCGCTGTGGACGTGGCCCAGGCCGGTGCCCTCGATGACCACGCCGGCGCTGCCCTCGCAGGCCGCCAGCAGCGACTCGTTCATCCCGGGCGTGAACTTCACCAGATCCACCGCCGGCTCCAGCGCCGACGCGACGTCCAGGGTGGCGTCGCCGCGGGCGGCGTGTGCGCCCTCGACGGTGACCCCGCGGGCGTCCGCGGTCGCGGCCTCGCTGGCGGCGTCGTAGTCGACGTACCCCAGCGGGGTCGCACCCACCGTCTCGAAGGCGTCCCGGCGGCTGGTGTGGGTCTTGCGCACGCGGGTGCCGCGGTGGAGCGCACACCGGTCGTCGCTCTCGGTGGCGTGCATGCAGACCATGACCTCGGCGACGTCGCTTTTCGCGGCTTCGACGGCGCAGACGGCGTTCATCACGTTGTCCGAGGACGGCCGGTCGGCGGACCGCTGGCTGCCCGTGAACACCACCGGGACCGGCGTCTCAAGCATGAACGAGAGCGCGCTCGCGGAGAACTGCATGGTGTCGGTGCCATGCATCACGACCACGCCGTCCGCGCCCGCTTCGATCTCCTCGCGGACGGCCGCCGCGAGGTCCTGCCAGATCGAGGGCTCCATGTTCTCCGAGAGGATGTTCGCGACGACGCGCCCCCGGTAGTTGGCGCGGCCCGCGAGGTCCGGCACCGCCCGCAACACGTCCTCGGCGTCGAACTGTGCGGTGACCGCGCCGGTCCGGTAGTCGACCGTCGACGCGATCGTGCCGCCCGTCGAGATGAGCGCAATCGTCGGCAGGTCGTCGTCGAACTCGACGGTCGATCCCGCCGCGTCCTCGCCGGTGTCGCTGTCGACGGTGACGGCGTCGGCGTCCAGGACATCGATGTCCGCGTCGGCGGTGTCGACGCCCACGTTGTACCCCGAGTCGAGTTTCACGACGAGATGGTCGTCCGACGGTGACGGCACCAACACGCCCTCGTGGCTGGCGTCACCGTGCGTGACGCGCACGCGATCCCCTGGGTCTGCTGTCATACGCCGCAGTACCGCACCACCGGAGGAAAAGGTTGCTACTCCGCGATCGCGTACTCGCCGTCGGCGCGCTCCACGACCAACCCCCGGTCGGCCAGCGTCTGCAGGACGCCGTCGATCAGCGGGACGGGTGCTTCCAGCGCCTCCGCGACGTCGCGAGCGGTCCGCGAGTCGTCGGCGAGCGCCGCCAGCACGTCGGCGTAGAGGCGGTCCGGGCCGTCACCGATCGCGTCGCCGAGCGCCGCCTGCACGTCGGCCAGCTGGCCCTGCACCCAGCGTTGGGCCATCGACAACTCGCGTTCGAGCTCGTTCAGCTCCTTGAGCTTCGCGGCGAGCTCGTTGACCTCCGCGTTCGAGTCCCGCTCCTCGATGCGCACCGAGACGTACTGGCACCGCGCCAGGTCGAGGTCCGTGCTCGCGGGGTATGCCGACTTCGCGCCGTACCCGAACGGCGACAGCTGCACCTCCAGGCGGAGGTTCTCGGCGATGTGGAAGTACTTGCGGCGTTGGTCGTCAACCCGGGACTCGACGAGGCCAGCGTCGTCGAGCTGCTGGAGGTGGTCGATGACGGCTTTCGGGCTGACGCCGATGTACTCGGAGATCTCCGTGACGTAGCAGGGCTTGCGTGCGAGCAACTGGAGGATGCGTCGGCGGTTCTCGTTGCCGAGCAGATCCAGCAATGCCCCTGAGTCCATACAGTTCCTGGTTGATCGCCGGCGCTGAAAAGGGTGTCTGCTTGGCTGAACCAGCAATTTGTGCCGGGTTGGGCGATGCACTTATCCGTGAGTGTGACAAACATACACATGCATGTTCGAGGCGTTCTCAAGCGGCTACTACCTCGGACGGTTGTACGTCGAACCCGCGGACACCGGCCGGGCCGCCATCAACCGGTCGCACCACCAGCGGGTCAACGAACAGCTGTACACCACCGCGGCCGGCGTCTCCCGGACCGACCTCCCGCTCGTGATGAAACTCGGGGGCGCCCACCTCGCGGTCGACGGCCAGGCGGACGTCCCACAGCAGACGCTTGCAGTGCCCGCCGATCGCCTCGACGACCTGAACGTCGACAACCCGCCGACGCTCTCGGAGGTCCTGCTCGCGAAACGCGACCACGCCGCCCGCCTGCTCGACATCGGCGCCGTCTGACACGCGGCGCAACGCCTATACTCGCAGCCCCCCGCGATCACTCCATGCTCGACGACCTCCTCGGGCGCACCGAACTCAAGGCCCGGATCGACGACCTCGAAGCCGAGGCCGACTCCCTCCAGCAGCAACTGGACGCCGAGGCCGACCGCCGCAGCGAGGCGGCCCGCAAGCGCCAGGCGGCAGAGCGCCGCGCCAACGAACTGGAAACGAAAATCGAGGAACTCCAGGACCGACTCGACCGCACGAACTCCGGCGACGCCGCCCCCGAGTTCCGCGACCGCATCGCCCTCACCGGCCGCCGCCGCGACCGCGTCCTCGCCCTCCTGGAGAGCCTCGACGCCGGCCCGGAGGGCGTGCTCACGGCGTACGTCGCCGACGACCCGCCGGCGCGGCTCCGGGACGCCCTCGGAGACCGCGCGCCCCTGGTCGCGCGCGCAGCGCCCTGCCTCGTCGTGCACGACCGCGACGGCATCGTCTCCACGGCGCTCCGGCCGCCGAACCCACCCGAGCCGTTCTGCGAGTGGGGCCAGACGGCGCGCATCGAACGCGACTGGGTCGCGCCCACCGGCCGGTACGCGTTGGCCGTGGTGCGCGCGGACCTGTTCGCGGTCGGCGTCTACCGTGACGGCGACCGCCGCTCCTTCGACGGGTTCACCAGCAACGTGAAAAGCGACCACTCGAAAGGCGGGTTCTCCCAGGCGCGCTTCGAGCGACTGCGCGACGAACAGATCCAGGCCCACCTCGAAGAATGCCAGCGCGCGCTCGCGGACATCGACGCCGATCGGCTGTTCGTCGTGGGCCAAGACACGCTGCTGGACGCGTTCGACGCCGCCGCGACCGCCGCCGTCGACGCCACCGGCGACCCCGCCGACGCGCTGGCCGACGCCCACACTGACTTCTGGACGCTCCCGTTGTCGCTGCTGTAGCGGCGTCTCAGAGCCGATAGGTCACGTCGTGACTGCGCCCGCAGCACGGACACACGCGCCGGTACCGGATGTGGCTCCCGTCGGTCACGGACTCCCAGCACCCCGCCTCGTCCTCGTAGCCACAGCCCGAACACGTCACGTCGACGCGTTCGAGGCGGCTGCGCATCCGATCGAGCGCGGTTGTCCCTCGCTGTGTCGCTGCCATACGTGTCAGTACACCACCCACGATCAAATACGCTGTGGCGTGTTCACAAGATCCACCTCTGTGGGGTCAACGAATCACCCCAGCAGTAAACTTACCACACCCCAGTGCCACCCACGTGGCATGCGCGTCGCCTTGCTCGCTCACGGCCAGTTCCCCGACCGCGCGAAAACCGCGGTCGGCGTGCTCCGGTACGCCGACTACGACGTGGCCGCCGTGCTCGACCGCGACACCGCGGGCACCCAGGTCGCCGACCACATTACTGGCACACAGGACGCCCCCATCGTCGCCTCGATGGCGGCCGTCGACGCCGCCGTCGACGCGCTCATCATCGGGATCGCGCCCATCGGCGGCGGCTTCGATCCGTCCTGGCGGCCCGACGTCCGGGCCGCCCTCGAACGCGGGGCCGACGTCTCCGCCGGCCTCCACACCTTCCTCGCTGACGACGACGAGTTCGCCAGCCTCGCAACCGAGCACGGCTGCGAACTCCGTGACGTCCGCCGCCCACCGGACGACCTCGGGGTCGCCGACGGAACCGCACGCGATGTCGACGCCACGGTCGTCACCACCGTCGGCACCGACTGCTCGGTCGGAAAGATGACCGCCACCCGGGAACTCTACGCCGCCGCCCGCGATGTGGGCCTCGACGCGGGGTTCGTCGCCACCGGCCAGACCGGCATCCTCATCGAGGGCGACGGCGTGCCCGTCGACCGCGTGGTCGCCGACTTCGCCGCCGGTGCCGTCGAAGACGCGGTGACCGCCGCCGCCACCAACCACGACTACGTCTTCGTCGAAGGACAGGCCAGCATCGTCCACCCCGCGTACTCGGGCGTGACCACGAGCGTCCTCCACGGCTCCGCCCCCGACCACCTCGTGCTCTGCCACGAGGCCGGCCGCGGGTCGATCCACGGCTACGACACCACGCTCCCGCCGATCGAATCGTTCCCGGCGCGCTACGAGCGACTCGCCGCCCCGGTCAGCGACAGCGACGTGGCCGGCGGCATGCTGAACACTCGCCACATCGACGCCGACGCCGACGCCCACGACGCGGTCGCCGACTACGCCACCGCCATCGACGCGCCCGCCACCGACCCCGTGCGGTTCGGCCCCGACGCCGTCCTGGAGGCGATCCGATGAACACCGACTTCGAACGCCGCCAGTTCCCCCTCGAACACCCGTTCACCATCGCCCGCGGCACCCAAGACACCGCCACCGTTGTGACCGTGACCGTCAGCGACGACGACGGCACCACCGGCGTCGGCGCGGCCGCACCGTCGGCGCACTACGGCGAAACCGCGGCCACCGTCGACGCCGTGCTCCCGGACCTGCTCGCGGTCGTCGAACGCGTCGACGCCCCCGAACACCTCGCCCGCATCGAGGCGGGGCTGCGCGACGTTGTCAGCGGCAATCCGGCCGCCAGAGCCGCCGTCTCCATCGCCTGCCACGATCTCGTGGCGAAACGCGCCGACTGCCCGCTGTACCAGTACTGGGGATTGGACCCGGCGAACACCGTCGAAACCTCCTACACCATCGGCATCGACGACGCCGAGACGATGCGGGAGAACACCCGCGCGGCCGTCGACGCGGGGTTCGGCACGCTGAAGGTGAAACTCGGGACGCCCCGCGACGAACAGCGGCTGTCAGCGGTCCGGGAGGCCGCGCCGGACGCGACGATCCGCGTGGACGC
Organism: Halobacterium sp. GSL-19; assembly: GCF_016917855.1. Taxonomy (NCBI): domain Archaea; kingdom Methanobacteriati; phylum Methanobacteriota; class Halobacteria; order Halobacteriales; family Halobacteriaceae; genus Halobacterium; species Halobacterium sp. GSL-19. The sequence continues at coordinate 1,309,681 of NZ_CP070377.1, read as the reverse complement.
CAACGAAGCATGGACACCCCGCGAGGCCGTCCGGAACATCGAACGGCTGGCCGACTACGGCGTCGAATTCGTCGAACAGCCCGTGCCGGCCGACCACCCGGCGGGCCTGCAGTTCGTCCACGAGCGCGCCGCGCTCCCCATCGCCGCCGACGAGTCCTGCATGGTCGCCAGTGACATCCCACAGCTCGCGGATAAGTGTGACATCGTGACCCTCAAACTGATGAAGACCGGCGGGCTCCGCGCGGCCATGCGGCTGATCCACACCGCCACCGCCCACGGCCTGGACGTGATGTGTGGCTGCATGATCGAATCGAACGCCAGCATCGCCGCGGCCGCCCACCTCGCGCCGCTGCTCGACTACGCGGACCTCGATGGGTCGCTGTTGCTGGCCGACGACGACTTCGACGGCGTCCCGATGCCAGCCGGCCACATCGACCTCGCCGCGGTCGACGGCCCCGGCACTGGCGCACGAGAATAACCAGCCGTCCGCGAAGCCACCGGCTGTGGGGTGGGTGATTGCTGCTCCGAAATCGAACGCCACGACGCCGGAGCGTAAGAGTAGTGATAGTGAAGCGTCAGCCGTCGTCAGATACGACGGGCGGCGGCGTTACTCGTTGCGAACGAGGTTCGTCGCGCGCGGACCCTTCGGGGATGATTCAATGTCGAACTCGACTTCCTGACCTTCCTCCAGGTCCGGACCGCCGACGTCTTCCATGTGGAAGAATACGTCCTCGTCGTCATCGACGTCGTCTGCGTCAGTCGAAATGAAACCGTAGCCGCCCGTGTCGTTGAAGAAGTCAACCTTACCGGATGCCATTGCAATCAACCGTTGGGCCGACTACGGGATAACACTTCCGAGGGTCACGGTAGCATGGATCGCAGCATCGGCTGTGCAGTGCCTCCACCCCGCTCGGGCGCAGCGGCCGACTGTGACACCCGCGCGGCGACCGCTCCGCGCGTGTGGGGCGGCATGTTCACACCGTCACAACAAGCTTATGAATGTCTCCGAGCGAAGCAGTGATATCATGAGTTCGGTCACTGTGACGCTGCCGGACGGCTCCACGCTTGAGGTGGCGTCCGGCGCGACGGTCGAGGATGTAGCGCACGAAATCGGGCCTGGCCTCGGCCGTGACACAGTTGCGGGCAAGATCGATCACGAGTTGGTGGCCAAAGAGGAGCCGATCTCCGAGGACTGCGAGATCGAGATCGTCACCGACCAGAGCGACGAGTATCTCGACGTGCTCCGGCACACCGCCGCGCACGTGCTTGCGCAGGCGATCCGCCGACACCACCCCGACGCGAAACTCACCATCGGCCCCTACACCGACGAGGGGTTCTACTACGACATCGCGAACGTCGAGTTGGACGCCGACGACCTCGACGAGATCCAGGCCGAGGCCGCGTCCATCATCGCCGACGACCTCGACGTCGAGCGCGTCGAATACGACCGCGCGGACGCCCGCGAGCACTACGCGGACAACGAGTTCAAACGCGAGATCCTGGACGCGGAGGCGGCCGGCGACGGGCCGGTGAGCTTCTACACGCAGGGCGACTTCGAGGACCTCTGCAAGGGCCCACACGTCGACTCGACGGGCGAGATCGGCGGCTTCGAGGTGCTTGAGACGTCCGCCGCCTACTGGCGGGGCGACGAGGAGCGCGAGACGCTGACGCGCGTGTACGGCACGGCGTTCCCCACCGAGAGCGACCTCCAGGAGTATCTGGCGCGCCGCGAGGAGGCCAAAGAACGCGACCACCGCAAGCTCGGCCGCGAGATGGACTTGTTCTCCATCCCGGACGTTACGGGGCCGGGGCTGCCCCTCTATCATCCCAACGGCAAGACGGTGCTGCGGGAGCTCTCGGAGTACGTTCGGGGCCTGAACAGCGAGATGGGCTACGACGAGGTCGAAACCCCACACCTGTTCCGCACGGAACTCTGGAAGCAGTCCGGCCACTACGACAACTACGTCGACGACATGTTCCTCCTCGACGTCAACGACGAGGAGTACGGCCTGAAGCCGATGAACTGTCCCGGCCACGCCACCATCTTCAACGAGGGGTCGTGGAGCTACCGCGACCTCCCGGTGCGGTACTTCGAGGACGGCAAAGTCTACCGCAAAGAGCAGCGCGGGGAACTCTCCGGGCTCAGCCGGGTGTGGGCGTTCACCATCGACGACGGACACGTGTTCGCGCGCGCCGACCAGATCGAGGCGGAAGTCCGGCGGCTCATGGACACCATCACGGAGGTCCTGGACACCTTCGACCTCGACTACGAGGTTGCGCTCGCCACCCGCCCGGAGAAGTCCGTCGGCAGCGACGACATCTGGGAGCAGTCCGAGCGCCAACTCCGGGAGGTGCTCGACCAGCAGGGCGTTGACTACGACGTCGAACCCGGTGACGGTGCCTTCTACGGGCCGAAAATCGACTTCGGCTTCGAGGACGCGCTCGGCCGCTCGTGGGACGGCCCCACGGTCCAACTGGACTTCAACATGCCCGACCGCTTCGAGCTTGAGTACACCGGCTCCGACAACGACGCCCACCAGCCGGTGATGATCCATCGCGCCCTCTACGGCAGCTACGAGCGGTTCTTCATGGTGCTCATCGAGCACTACAACGGCCGGTTCCCCACCTGGCTTGCGCCCGAGCAGGTCCGCATCCTCCCGGTCACGGATGACAACCTCGGGTACGCACACCGCGTGAAAAACGAGCTCGGCGACTACCGCGTCGAGGTCGAAGACCGCGACTGGACGGTCGGCAAGAAGATCCAGCAGGCCCACGACGACAACGTCCCGTACATGCTCGTCGTCGGTGACGACGAGGAGGACGCCGACGCCGTTTCGGTGCGGGACCGCCAGGAGCGCGAGGGCAAAGGCGTCGACCTCGCGGCGTTCCGTGCCCACCTCGACAGCGAGGTCGACGGCAAGCGCACCGAACCCGACTTCCTCGACTGACAGCCCCCCGTCGGCGGCGCTCCGTTCGGCTCAGCCGTCGGTGGTGCCGTCGTCGTGGGCGTCCGAGATGGTTCGCGGAGCGACGCCCGCGGTGTCCGGCTGGAGGTCGTCGATGGCGGCTTTCACTGCCCCGAAATCCGGGCTCTCTGAGAGGTCACTGCTGGCCCAGGCGTACCGGATCACGCGGTCGGCATCGATGAGAAACACGGCGCGCTCGGGGACGCGGTCGTGGTCTTCGGCCGACGCCTGGAGCACGCCGAAGGCGTCCGCGATCGCGCCCGCGTGATCGCTGAGCAGCGGGAACGTGAGCGCGTACTCGTCGGCGAACGCCTCGTGTGCGTACGTACTGTCCGGCGAAATCCCCCAGACGGCAAGCCCGGGCGTGCAGTCGAACCAGCGCGCGTTCTGGATCGCACACAGCTCCGTTGCACAGACCGGGCTGAAGTCGAACGGGTAGAAGAACAGCACCACCGCCCGGTTGTCCGCGAGCGCGTCCGTGAGTCCCAACCGCGTCTGTGTGCCGTCCGATACGCCCGGCAGCTCGAACGCGGGGGCGCGTGCACCCTCACAGCGCATACTCGGTGTATCTGTGTCATTGTTGATAACGCTACCGGCGCGGCCGGGAGACAGCCGTGGCGCTAACCGTTCGGAGCCCCAACCCCGCTGCATGCATCAGGAGACCGTGCTTGTGCCGGGCGCTCGGGACGTGGAAGCGACCCTCGACGAGCCGGCGGACGGCGACGCGACGGCCTGCGTCGTGGCGTGTCCGCCCCACCCACAGCACCGTGGGCATCGCGGCGACGACCGGCTGCAGGCGGTGGCGGCGGCGCTCGTCGAGGACGGTCTGGCGTGTCTGCGCTTCGATTACGGCGACTGGGACGGCGGCATGGGCGAACGCGAGGACGCCCGCAACGCCATCCGGTGGGCCGGCGAGCGCTACGCCCACACCGCCGTGTTCGGGTTCAGCTTCGGCGGCAGCATCGCTGCGCTCGCCGCCGCAACCACCGAGCACGACCTGTGGGCGGCGTCGCTGCTCGCGCCCACCGCCGAGCTCGCCGCGGGGTTGGACGCCGCGGCCGCGCTCACGGACGTGCCCGCGCCCGTCCAAGTCGCGTACGCCACCCGCGACACCACCGCCGACTGGGAGCCCGTCGTCGAGGCTGCCCGCAGCGACCCCGAGACGACGGTCGCCGAACTCGACGCCGACCACTTCTTCGTCGGCAAGCACGGAACGGTGGCCGCGACGGTCGGCGAGTTCTTGATCGGGCATCGCCGGGGTCGATAGCGCCCCGCCCTACGTCCGGCGCAATCCGGGAACTCGGGCAGCGAACGGGACCATTCCGCTACACGCACTGCTATCCCTGAGCCACCGGTTCCGGCCGCGTACCGACTCCGGTCGAACCGGTCGTGGCCTCGCCGTCGAACCCAACAGGAGTCCAGCGCCAGCGCCGACGGGGGCGGAATCAGACAGTTCGAGCTGGTCCAGTCGTCCACTAACCGACACGCTTTCGTATTGACCTTTTATCTATGCTAGGAAATGAGAAACGACGACTGCTGTTCCCGGCGGCAATTCGGAACGACACTCGGGGGTATCGGAGTAGCCACGATGATAGCCGGCTGCAGTGCGTTCGGTTTACCCTCGAAGAAGCCGGTCACGGCGAGCACTGAACGATCGCTCTCTCCCGAATCTGGGTCGATGTCGCGCAGTGATTTTGCGGTAGCGGTTGACAACACTCGGGAGACGCACGGCGAAAACGGCATCTGGGGGCTGGCAGCAAGCGAACCCGATCACGGACTCGAATACGTCGGTGCGTGGCAGGATTCAGCGATCGGACACCGGACAGACGACGAACCCGCGTTCACGTCCGACCACCTCGTTGTTCTATACCGGATTCCCGGATTGCAACTGGACGGTGAGCAGTTCTATCGGGCGTGGCTCTGGAGTGGCGCAGTGCCCGAACCGTCCTCCCAACTCGAAGCCATCCGCCCGTCGATCCATCTCGTTCGTGATTCGGACGACATGCGCCGATACGACCCTGCGAGTACTGCGACCGAGGGGCCGGTCTCCGTTTCGTTCAATACACCTGCTACACCTGGCCCTGATGGGCCGACGATAGAATTCCCCTTGCACGCCGGCGAAGTCGAGTACGCGGCGAGAGAAACGAGGGTCGGGGACGCCGGCGGCTACGGGGCCACGTGGACTGGCGCGTACGATTCCGTCCAAGGTGTAAACGCGACCTGCGTGATGAAGTGGCCGGCAGACCGGGCGTACGACATCCGGTGGAACGCGGAAATCAAAGCCACACCGAAATAGTAGACGGCGCTCGTAGTCACGTTGTGCCACCTCCTGACGCGCAGCGTGCGCTCCGAAACCGTTTTTGCCGCGCCAGCCGCACACACAGTATGCCGACAGAGACCGAATACGACCCCTCTCTGGGGAGCAAGTTCGTGTTCGTGACCGGCGGCGTGATGTCCGGGCTGGGGAAGGGCATCACGGCGGCGAGTCTCGGGCGACTGCTCTCGAACGCGGGGTTCGATGTTACTGCGGTGAAAATCGATCCCTACCTGAACGTCGACGCGGGCACCATGAACCCCTACCAGCACGGGGAGGTGTACGTCCTCGATGACGGTGGGGAGGTTGATCTCGATCTGGGGAACTACGAGCGGTTCCTCGACGAGGACATGACCTCGGATCACAACGTCACCACGGGGAAAGTCTACCAGGACGTCATCGAGCGCGAGCGCTCGGGCGACTACCTCGGGAAGACCGTCCAGATCATCCCGCACGTGACCGACGACATCAAGCGCCGCGTGCGCGAGGCCGCCGAAGGCAGCGACGTCTGCCTGGTGGAGGTCGGCGGCACGGTCGGCGACATCGAGGGGATGCCGTTCCTCGAAGCGCTCCGGCAGTTCAGCCACGAGCAGGACGACGAGGACATCCTGTTCACGCACGTGACCCTGGTGCCGTACTCGAAAAACGGCGAGCAGAAAACCAAACCCACACAGCACTCCGTCAAGGAGCTTCGGTCGATCGGCCTCCAGCCGGACATCCTGGTCGGGCGCTGCGAGGACCGCCTCGATCCCGACGTGCGCGAGAAGATCGCGCTGTTCTGTGACGTGCCCATGGACGCCGTGTTCTCCAACCCCGACGTGGAGGACATCTACCACGTGCCCCTGACCGTCGAGGAGGAAGGCCTCGACCAGTACGTCATGGAACAGTTCGATATGGTTGAGGACGCCCTGCCGGCCGCCCAGCGGTCGACGGAGTGGCGGGATCTCGTCACCCGCGAGCGCACCGGTGAGGTGGACATCGCGCTCGTCGGCAAGTACGCCCTGGAAGACGCCTACATGAGCATCCACGAGGCGCTCAAGCACGCCAGCCTGGAGGCCGGCGTGGAAGTGAACGTGTTGTGGGTTGACTCCGAGAAGATGCACGACCACCACGAGCGCCGCATCGCCGACGCCGACGGGATCGTCGTCGCCGGCGGGTTCGGCTCGCGTGGCACGGCGGGCAAAATCGACGCCATCCAGCACGCCCGCGAGCACGACGTGCCGTTCCTCGGGCTGTGCCTGGGCTTCCAGCTTGCGGTCGTGGAGTACGCGCGCAACGTTCTCGGGATGACGGGCGCGCACTCCGCGGAGATCGACGAGGACACCGAGTACCCGGTCATCGACCTGCTGCCCGAGCAGTACGACCTCGAAGACCTCGGCGGGACGATGCGGCTGGGCGCACACGAGACCGCCATCGAACCCGGAACCCTGGCCCACGACCTGTACGGCGACACGTCGTGCACGGAGCGCCACCGCCACCGCTACGAGGTCAACCCCGAGTACATCGACGACCTCACCGCCGACGGCCTGACGTTCTCCGGCGAGGCCGGCAACCGCATGGAGATCGTCGAACACGACGACCACCCGTTCTTCTTCGGGACGCAGTTCCACCCCGAGTATCGGTCGCGGCCGACGCGGGCGAGCCCGCCGTTCGTCGGGCTGCTTGACGCCGTCCTCGAACGGGCGGACGTGGCTCCTGCTGGCAGCGACGCCGACGTGGAGGTGACGAACTGATGGTGGACGTCGACTCCTTCGTCGAGGACGCCCGCGCGGAGATCAGCGAGGCGCTCGGCGACGAGACGGCCATCATCGCGCTGTCCGGCGGCGTCGACTCCTCGACGGCGGCCGCACTGGCCTACGAGGCCGTCGGCGACCAGCTCGTGCCGGTCTACGTCGATACCGGCCTGATGCGGAAAGGCGAAACCGACGAGATCCGGGAGGTCTTCGACTACATGGACAGCCTCCGGGTTGTGGACGCCAGCGACCGCTTCTTCGACGAACTGGCCGGCGTCACCGACCCCGAGGAGAAGCGCCACGCCATCGGCGAGCAGTTCATCCGGGAGTTCGAGACGGTCGCCGAGGAGGTCGACGCCACCCAGCTCGTGCAGGGCACCATCTACCCCGACCGCATCGAGAGCGAGGGCACGATCAAGAGCCACCACAACGTCGGCGGGCTGCCCGAGCGCGTCGGCTTCGAGGGGATCGTGGAGCCGATGCGCGACCTCTACAAGGACGAGGTGCGGGAGGTCGCGCGCCACCTCGGCCTCGAAGAGATCATCAGCGAGCGCATGCCGTTCCCGGGCCCCGGGCTCGCGGTGCGCGTCATCGGCGAGGTCACCCCTGAGAAGGTCGCGGTCTGTCGGGAGGCCACCCACATCGTCGAGGACGAACTCGAAGCCTACGAGCCGTGGCAGGCGTTCGCCGCCGTACTCGGCCGCGCCACCGGCGTCAAGGGCGACAACCGGGTGCACGGCCACGTCGTCGCCGTGCGGTCCGTCGAGTCACGGGACGGCATGACCGCACGCGCCCAGGAACTGGAGTGGGAGACCCTCCAGCGGCTACAGTCACGCATCGCCGGCACCATCGACGAGGTGTCGCGGGTCGTCTACGACGTGACCCACAAGCCGCCGGCGACGATCGAATACGAGTAACCCGCCCCCGCGACTCGGCAGGTTCTTGAACGCGCCGCCCCCAGCTACCAGCATGCACGCACTCGTCGTCGGTGGCGCTGGCACCGACATCGCGGACGCGCTCGAAGCTGAGGGCGTCGACGTGACCCGCCTCGAAGGCGTGGTGTCCGGCGACCGCCTCGAAGACGCCGGCGTCGCGGACGCCGACCTGTTGGTGGTCGCGGACAGCAACGAGGCGACCGCGGTCCCGGTCGCCCACGAGCACAACCCCGACATCCGAACCGTCGCGTACACGGGCGACGGCGTCCCCGAGTTCATCAAGGGCGTCCTGGATCTGACCGTCGATCCCGCCCTGTTGGACGCCACCGCGGTCGCCGAAGAGCTGGCTGCCTAACTCCTCTCCCGACGGTTTCGGGCTGTGACACGGGCGTCTCACAGCGAGAGCGCCAGCGGCCGCCCGGGGTGGGCGTCGGCGGGGTCGTCGACGGCGGCCGACACCGGGCTGACGTGCTCCCAGCAGACGAACGTCTCGACCCGCCCCGGTTCGTACAGGAAGTAGTCCGCGGGCTTCGGGCAGCGGTCGCAGACGGGGTCGCCCTCGCAGCCGTCGAGCGCCGCCGACAGCGCCGCCGGGGCACCGTCGTCGTGTGAACCCGACATACATGCCAGGTACGGCGCGCTCCCACTTGAAATTCGGCCCCGTGGGACGGACCTACGGCGAGCGGCGGTCCAACACCGGGATCTCCGCCAGGCGCTGCTCGTCCAGTGCGTCCCAGTCGATGCCACTGGGCGTGTCATCCTCGTGGGTGGTGGTGATCGTTCGGTCCGGCGTGACCACGTACTCCATCGGCACGTCGTGGGCGGCGGTCGGCACAGCGTCGTCGACGACCTGGCGCTCGTGGACGGTCGTCACAGTCGCGGTGTCGTCGTCGACGCGCCCGAACGCCCGCAGCAGCGCGAACTCCAGGTCGCTGTACCCCTCCCCTTTCCCGACGCGCTCGCCGCGGTCGGTGACCGCGACGCTCCCCGACACGATGAGGTCGATGGGATCGACGTCCCCGGGACCGACCGGGTCGCCGTACTCCTCGATCCCCGACACCGTCGTGGCGGCGTCGATGTCGTCGATGGTCGTTGGGTCGAGGCGCAGGAAACACTCCTCGTCGCGCAGCCGCGGCACCGCCGCGTACAGTGTCTTCCCCGCGCGCAGCGCCGCCCGCCGCACCGGCAGCTGGGGGGCGTCGGGGTTCGCCTTCACGGTCTCAGCGCGCTGCCACACGTCCGTTTCGGTGAGGCGGGCGGCGGCCTCATCGGCACCGGCGTAGTTCGGGATGCGGCCGTGTGGCGGGAACGGGAACCGCGCCACGCCGCTGTCTTCGAGGTCGTCCCAGACGCGCTCCCGGAGGCGGTGTTTGTCCGTCATGCGTCAGTGTTGTGGCCGGCTAGTCCGGCGAGGTGCGCAAGCTCGGGCAGAATGATTTCGTCGGTCCCCAGCGTGGCCGCGTGCTCGCTGCCCGGCAGACAGAACACGAGCGTCCCGCCGACCACGCCGCCGGTGGCCCGCGACCCGATGATCTTGGTGCCGATGTCCGCGGCCGACCGCCGCCGGAACTCCTCGCCGAACCCCGGCAACTCCATGTCGAACAACGGGCGGGCGGCGTCGACGGTCACGTCGTCGGGGGTCACGCCGGTTCCGCCGGTCGTGATCACGGCAGCCACGTCGTCGCGTCCCGTGAGATTGTCGAGTGCGCCCTGCACGCGGTCGTACCGGTCGGTCACCAGCTCCCGCGTCGCCACCTCGTGGCCGGCCGCCTCGACGGCCGCGACGACGGCGTCGCCGGCCGGGTCGTCGGACAGCGACCGCGACGACGACACCGTCACCACGGCGACGCCGACCTGCGAGACGTCGTCCTCGTGGTGGGCGTCAGTGGAGTCCTCGGCGTCGGAGGTGGACTCCGCCGTGCCGTCATCGCTGCGCTCCGCAGCGTCGTCGTCATCGTTGCGCCGCGTGTTCCGCGACTGAAAGTCGACCATACATCCACGTGGGCGGCCACAGTGATAAGACTGTGAGCCTGCGCGTCGCCGGGGCGTACAGTTTTGCCGTGGGGGAGCGACCACGCCGATATGCAGGCAGTCACCTTCGACGGCCACGGCGGCACCGGCGTGATCGACTACCGGACGGTCCCGGAGCCCGACCTCGGGGCCGACGACGTGCTCGTGGACGTGCGCGCCGGCGCGCTCAACCACCTCGACGTGTGGACGCGTCGCGGCATGCCGGGGATCGACCTCTCGATGCCACACGTCCCCGGCAGCGACGCCGCCGGCGTGGTCTCGGCGGTCGGGGCGTCGGTGACCCGGTTCGAACCCGGGGATCGGGTGGCGGTGCTCGCGGGGGTCTCGTGTGGGCAGTGTGAGTTCTGCCGGCACGGCGAGCCCGCGCTGTGCGCGTCGTTTCGGGTGCTCGGCGAGCACGTGCCGGGCGTGCACAGCGAGCGCGCGGCGGTCCCGGCGGACAACCTGATCGCCGTGCCCGAGCACGTCGACTGGGAGACGGCAGCGGCCGCACCGCTGGTGTTCCAGACGGCGTGGCGCATGCTCAACACGCGGGCGGACGTGTCCCCCGGGGAGTCCGTGCTCGTGCTCGGTGCCAGCGGCGGCGTCGGGCACGCCGCCGTCCAGATCGCCGCCCACGCCGGGGCCGAGGTGTTCGCGACGGCGAGCACCGAGCAGAAGCTCCGGTACGCCGCGGAGCTCGGTGCTGACCACGTCGTGAACTACACCGAGACGAACTTCGCCGACGAAATTCGCGCGCGAACCGGCAAGCGCGGCGTCGATGTCGTCGTCGATCACGTCGGCGAGGCGACCTGGGACGACTCCCTGCGCTCTCTCGCGAAGGGCGGCCGTCTGGTCACCTGTGGGGCGACCACCGGCGGCCGCCCGGAGACCAACGTCCAGCGCGTGTTCTGGAACCAACTGGACATCCTCGGGTCGACGATGGCGACGCCGGGCGAGGCCGACGCCGCCCTCGAACACGTCTGGGACGGCACCTTCGACGTCCGCATCAGGGACGTGCTCCCGATGCGTGAGACTGCCCGCGCCCACGAACTGCTGGAGAACCGAGAGGGCTTTGGGAAAGTAGTCGTTAAACCGGACAACGAACTCGACTGATGGTCCAGACCCACGAACCCCAGGAGGCCGCCGGTACAGACGACATGAGCAAGCGGTCCCAGTGGCTACTCGTCGCCGCGCTCGCCGTTTGCGGGCTGGCTGCGCCCGCGTTCATCTACTGGGCCGGCGCGGGCAGCTTCGGGCTGGGGTTCCGTGACACCTACCTCACGATCCCGATGATTCCCGCAGTCCTCTTGGGTGTGGTCGGCGTCTGGACGGCCGTTCGGGGCTGACCCGACGGTCGCGGCCACGTTTCGACCGGCACGGGATCGGCCGGCTTTCCGTTAGCGCACGGCGACCGCCTGGCGCTCGAACGCCTCGCCGGTCCACAGCCACGCGTCCAGTATCGGCGGCCGCGCCGCCAGCGACGCCACGACGTACACACGGTCGGGCCACTGGGCGTGCTCGCGGTCGGTCGCGCTCGGCCGGCCCGGCCCGACCGGGTGGCTGTGATAGAACCCCACGACCTCCCGACCGGCTGCGGCGGCCTCGTCGAACACTGCCAGCGTCGCCTCGGGGTCCAGCTCGTACCGCATGCGGGGCGCGTCAGCGACGTTCGGCACTCGTCGGACCGCCGTCACGCGCCGCAGGTCGCCGTCGCGCTCGCCGACGAACACGCCACACGCCTCACGGGGCGTGTCCGCCTGTGCGTGATCGAGCACTGAGTCATAGCCCTCCCTCGTGAGGACGAACACGGCTCGCGTTTGGCACGCCAGTACAAAAGTCGCGGTGGTGTGTGGGATTACGCCCGGGTGCCGTCGGGGACGGGGTCGGCGTCGCCCTCGAAGTCCCGCCGCATTGCGATCTCGAACCACGGGCACAGCCGGAGCTGGCGGTAATACCGGGGGTTCTCGTAGAGGTCTTCGTAGTCGACCCACATCGCGCCGCCGACCTCCTCGGGGTCGCGGTCGAAGCTGGTGTCGTGCAGCGTCGCCTGCAGGACCGCACAGACCTCCCATTCCAGGCCCTCGTCGAGGTAGCGGCGCTTGTATTCGAAGCGGTCGGTGATCTCCAACTCGTCGTACTGGTGTGGTTCGATCCCGAGCTCTTCGGCGAGGCGCTGGCGGGTCGCGTCCACCTGGCTCTGCCCCTCGATGGGATGGCTGGCGACCGTGCCGTCCCAGTGTGTGTCCCAGAGGCGCTTGCGGTCGGCGCGCTGGGCCAGCAGCACGCGGCCGTCCTCGTCGAACAGCAGACACGTGAACGCGCGATGCCGGACGCCGTCGCCGGTGTGCGCGTCGAGGCGGTTGGCCAGCCCCGTGCGCTCGTCGTCGGGGGTGACTGCGATCACGTCCTGCGTGGCGTTTTCGGCGGTCTCGTCCTCGCGGTCGGTCTTCCCCGACCCGGGGCTGCTTCGGTCGGCTTCGCTCATGCTGTCACGCATGACCACCCTGCCTAATAGCGCTTCGACTCACCCCAGCTTCTCGTCAAGGATCAGCCGCGTGCGCGTGGACACCACCACGTCCTGCTCGCGGGCTCGCCGCATCAGATCGTTGACGCCGCTGGTGTCGGCGGCGTCCACGATGAGCACGATGTCGTCTTCCCCCGAGACCTGCCACACGAAGTCGACGGCGTCCCACTCGACCATTCGGTCACCCACCACGTGGGTGTCGGCGTCCATCGCGACCCCGATCTCGATCATCGCCTTGACGTTCCCGGTCGAGGTCGACACCGTGAACCGCTCGATGACGCCGTCGTCGACGAGCTGGTCGACGCGGTTTCGGATGGTGCCCTCGCTGACGCCGATGTCGTCGGCGATCTCCGTGTAGGGGGTGCGGGCGTCGCGCCGCAGCGTGTCGAGGATCTGTTGGTCGATGTCGTCCATGACTGGTGTTGTGCCACGCACCGCAAAAGAGTTACGAATTTCGTAACTAAGCTACGAAGAAAAGATTTATACTCGGCGAATACGTGGCAATGTCGTAATGTCCGACGCGTACCTCGCGCTCGAAACCGGCGACGTGGTCGAAGCCACAGCCCGCGCCCCGGGGATGGCGCGCGGCGAACTCGTCTTCACCACCGCGTACACCGGCTACGAGGAGAGCCTCACCGACCCGTCCTACGAAGCCCAAGTGCTCACGTTCGCCTACCCCCTCATCGGCAACTACGGCGTCCGTCCCGAACGCACCGAATCCGACCGCGTTCACCCCAGCGCCGTCGTCGCCCGCGAGCTCACCGACGACGTGGCCGACTGGCTGCGCACCGAGGGCGTGCCCGCCGTCGACGGCATCGACACCCGCGACCTCGTGTTGGACATCCGCGACGGCGGCGCGATGCAGGTCGGCATCGCCGCCGGCCCCGACGCCAGCCCCGCCACCGCCCGCGCCCAACTCGCCGACTGCCCACGGCTCTCGGCCCGCACGGAGATCGGCGCCCACGTCAGCGTCGACACCGCCGAAACCCACGGCAACGGCGACACCACCGTCGCGCTCGTCGACTGCGGCGCGAAACGCTCCATCATCGACGCGTTCGTCGCCCGCGGCGCGACCGTCCACCGGCTCCCCTACGACGCCACGCCCGCCGACATCGCTGCCGTCGACCCCGATCTGCTGTTCATCTCCAACGGCCCCGGCGACCCCGCGAACTTCGACGCGGCCGAACACCTCGTCGACGAGTACATCGGCACCGTCCCCATCGCCGGCATCTGCCTGGGTCAACAGATCGTCGCCCGCGCGCTCGGCGGCGACACCGAGAAAATGGACTTCGGCCACCGTGGCGTCAACCAGCCGGTCCTCGACCACGACTCCGGGCGCGTCGTCATGACCACACAGAACCACGGCTACACCGTCGCCGACCCCGGCGACCTCACCGTCACGCAAGTCAACGTCAACGACGGCACGCCCGAGGCGCTTGACTCCGCGCCCCTCGACGTTCTCACCCGCCAGTACCACCCCGAAGCCAACCCCGGCCCCCACGACACGCGCGGGTTCTTCGACGACGTGCTCGCGATGGCTGACGCGTCCTACACGCCCGCCACCGCTGACTGAGGCCGCCCCAGCGCCCCTCGTTTCTCGGCTCTCAACACGCCACCGGCCGGGTCTCACCCCGTGCGACCGGTCACCCCCACGTCTCGTCGTTGACCGGCCGGTCGGCGACCGGCATGGCCTCACGGGCACCGTCGGCCGCCGCGATCCCCTCACGCATCGCCTCCGCGGCCGCCACCGTGGAGACGTACGGGATCTCGGCCTCGACAGCCGCGGTCAGCGCGTCGCGGTCGTCGCTGACGAGGAACTCGACCTCGCCGCGACGGATCGCCGCCGGCACGTCTTTGACCGTCACGACCTCGAACCGCTCGCCAAGCCCCTCGACCGGAAGGTCGACGACCGCCGTCGACCCGGGTACGGGTGCGTTGGACGCCGCCACCTGGGCCTTCCAGTAGGCCATCCCCGGATCGCTGGCGGTGCCCATCACCTCGCCCGTGGACTTCATCTCCGGGCCGAGGCGCGGATCCGACCCCGGCAGCCGGTCGAACGGCAACACCACCTCTTTGACGCTGTACTGCTCGGGTACGCCCTCGCTTGCGTCGAGGTCGGCCAGCGACTCGCCGGCCATCACCTTCGCCGCGAGCTTCGCGATCGGGACGCCGGTCGCCTTCGAGACGAACGGAACGGTGCGCGAGCTCCGCGGGTTCGCTTCGAGGACGTACACTTCGCCGTCCTGGACGGCGAGTTGGACGTTCAACAGTCCCACCGTGTCCAGCGCCCGCGCGATCTCGGTGGTGACCTCCCGAACCCGCGCGAGGACGTCGTCGCCGAGCCCCCGGGGCGGAATCACGCACGCCGAGTCCCCCGAGTGGACACCCGCGCTCTCGATGTGCTCCATCACGCCGCCCACCAGCACGTCCTCGCCGTCGCTGACGGCGTCCACGTCGAGCTCGACGGCGTCGGCGAGGAACTCGTCGACGAGAACCGGCTTCTCGGGGCTGACCCGGACGGCCTCCTCGACGTAGCGGCGGAGCTCGTCGTCGTCGTGCACGATCTCCATCGCGCGCCCACCGAGCACGTAGCTCGGGCGAACCAACACCGGATATCCGACCTCGGCGGCGAGCTCCAGCGCGCCCGCCACACTGGTCGCAGACCCCCCATCGGGCTGGCTGATGTCGCGCTCGTCGAGCAGCCGATTGAAGCGGTCGCGGTCCTCCGCGAGATCCATCGCGTCCACGTCCGTCCCCATGATCTCACAGTCGAGGCCGCGGCGCTCCAGCTCGGCTTCGAGGGGCGCGCCCACGTCCACGCTGGTCTGGCCGCCGAACTGCACCATCACGCCGTCGGCGTTCGTCGCCTCCACGACGTCCGCGACCTCCTCCGCCGTGATCGGCTCGAAGAACAGCCCGTCGGAGGTGTCGTAGTCCGTCGACACCGTCTCCGGGTTGTTGTTCACCACGTGGGCGTCGATGCCCGCCTCGCGGAGCGCGCGCACGGCGTGCACCGTACAGTAGTCGAACTCCACGCCCTGCCCGATGCGGATGGGGCCGCCCCCGACGATGACCACGCTGTGGGCGTCCCGGTCGGCCCGCACGTCGCTTCCCGTCGATCCCTGCGAGCGCGCCGAGTAGTAGTACGGCGTCGAGGCCGCGAACTCGCCCGCACAGGTGTCGACCTGCTTGAACGTCCGTTCGGGGGCTGTCGCCGCCACGTCGTCGACGGCCACGTCACCGCCATCCGACGCCAACGCCGCGACCGCGCTGTTCGTGTACCCGAGCGCGGCCGGCGTCGCAACGTCGCCCTCGCTCGCGGCCGCGGAGGCCGCGGCGACGTTCTGGAAGCGCTGCAGATACCACTCCCGGAAGCCCGTGTGGTCGTTCACGTCCCCGACAGTGAACCCGCGCTCGAACGCCTCGAAGACGGCGTAGGGCCGGTCGGGACTCGGTCGGGCGAGGTAGTCGGCGGCGAGTTCGTCGTTGCTGACGGTCGCCCAGTCGACGCTCGGATCGTACTCGCTGGAGCGCAGCGCCTTCAGCAGGCTCTCCTCGAAGGTGCGCCCGATGGCCATCGCCTCCCCCGTGGACTTCATCGCCGTCGACAGCTCGAAGTCCACCTCGGGGAACTTGTCGTTTGGCCACCGGGGCACTTTCGTCACCACGTAGTCGATGGCCGGCTCGAAGGCCGCCGTGGTCTGGCCGGTGATCTCGTTGTCGATCTCGTGGAGGCGCTTGCCGAGCGCGACCTTCGCGGTGACCCGCGCGATGGGGTAGCCGGTCGCCTTCGACGCCAGCGCCGAGGACCGCGAGACGCGCGGGTTGACCTCGACGACCCGGTACTCGCCGCCGGGCGTGCCGTCGTCGCGCCACGCGAACTGGATGTTGCAGCCGCCCTGGATGCCCAACTCGCGGATGACCGCGACGGCCGCGTTGCGCATCTCCTGGTGGCCGTCGTCCGGGATGATCTGGCTGGGCGTGACGACCGTGGACTCGCCGGTGTGGATGCCCATCGGGTCGATGTTCTCCATGTTGCAGACGATGATGCAGGAGTCGCCGGCGTCCCGCATCACCTCGTACTCCAGTTCGACCCACCCGGAGATGGACTCCGTGACCAGCACCTCGGCGTTCCGCGAGAGCCGCAGGCCCGTGCGCACCCGGTCCACGAGCGCCTCGAAGTCGTGGACGACACCGGAGCCGCTGCCGCCCAGCGTGTACGTCGTCCGCGCGATCACCGGCAGCCCGCCGACCGCCTCGACCGCGTCGTCGACGCGCTCTCGCAGCGCCCCCTCGTCGATGTCCGTTGCCGTCTCGTCGTCGCCGAGCGCGATGGTCGTCGAGGCCGGCACCGGCTGGCCGAGGTCCGCCATGCGCTGGCGGAACAGGTCGCGGTCCTCGGTCGCGTAGATGGTGTCCAACGGCGTCCCCATCACGTCGACGTCGTGTTCGTCGAGGACGCCCTGCTCGGCCAGCGCTGCCGTGACGTTCAGGCCGGTCTGGCCGCCCAGCCCGGCGATGACGCCGTCGGGGTCCTCCTGCTCGATGACCTCGGCGATGGCGTCGGGCTCGATGGGCTCGATGTAGACCGCGTCGGCCATCTCGGGGTCGGTCATGATGGTCGCTGGGTTGGAGTTCACGAGCACAACCCGCGCGCCCTCCTCCTGGAGCGCGCGACAAGCCTGCGCGCCCGAGTAGTCGAACTCCGCTGCCTGGCCGATCTGGATGGGGCCGCTCCCGATGAGCAGTATCGTCCGGCTGTCCTCGGTCATGTGTTACCCAGCTAGCGTGCGGTCATCGTAATAAAACACACGAATCTATTCGACTATCGGATTCAAGTTGCGAATATCGTAGCAAAACGCTCAGAAGTCACTCTCGGTATCTCCCAATAAGTTGTTCTGTTCAATGGAAACTTATTTTAATTGATTACACTACATCCGGTCGTGGACACAAGTAACACGCCTCCAGATCACGCACACTCTCAGCCACGAATCGGACGGCGAGCTGTTCTAGCTGGGCTCGCCACCACAGCTGTCGCCCCCGCATCCACCATCGCGGCCGCACGAGACTCACACGCAGTCCCTGATGAATCCCCGATCGCGGCCGACAGGCCAGGCAACAAGCACGGCCTCCCGGTCACGGCGCGCGGCGAACTCACGACCACCGTTCGGCGCGTCACCGACGACGCCTTCCTGCACGAACGCACGTTCCGCAGCGACGCACTCGCTGAACACTTCGGCGACCCGGTCTTCGAGTTCGAACCGACACCAATCGCAGCGGCGTGGCTCTCCCCGTCGATCACCGCCGCCGGCGGCGTTAGCTACACGCGACCCGCGACCGAAGTCATCGGCACGCCTGCGGAACACGCCCGCGCCGAAACCACGATCAAAGCCCAGCGCACCGCCACACACCCACTGCTCGATGATTCCGCTCCCGCGTCCGACATCCGCGACGACCTCACCACGGTCCCACTGTACAATTACGCATCGAAAGACACCGCTCGTGCGGACCCCGCGGCCCGCGCAGCACCCACGAACATCGCAATCACGTCCGGCCCGGCACCCGACGCCGGGGCCTGGATGGAGTCCGCCTGTGATTGGACATCCGGCGTCGACGAGTTCTTCGACTTCATCGGTGATCTCCCCGGTATCGGCGGCGGAAACGACAACCCGTACGCCCAACCTCGGTTTCTCAACTACGACGGCGACATCATCGGCACTGACCGCCACGTCATGAAACGCGCCTCCGGGCGCGTGTTCTCTCAGCTTCACGCCCGACTGTACGATGTCAGCGATCACACCGACGCCGTCGACGTTGTCGGCCAAGTTCACCGCGATCCTGCCGACCACAACAAGCTCCGTGACCCCCTGCCGATCGATAAAGCCGCATGGGAGTACACCGACGCCCGCGACGCGGCATGCGACTGCTGGGCGAGCCACGATTCCGCCAGCAGTGACGGCCCCGCTGCAGTGTCACGGTACCCGGTTGGGCGTGGAGACGTTGCGACCCACGATGGCCGTATCGCGGCGATCCAGAACAACGGCTTCCAGCGACCAGCCACCCAGCGGACACACGACCCCGCCGCCGCGAGTGCGACGGCCACGACCACCACGCAGCCCGACCGGCCGTGTGCCTGCTTGCTTGGGTTTTAATGGCTCCTACCGGTATCTCGGTTGTGACCGCGGACGGGTCATCACCCCTTGTCGGAACCACGCTCACCGTCCATCTGTTCGCCGCCACCACCGGCGTGCTCGCCGCGGCGATCGTTCACCACTACCGCGCCCGCATCCGCTCTGCACCCCGTGCGCTGCTCGGCGCGTGCCTGCTTGCCGGCGCACTGTATGGCGGCCTCTGGGTGGGTCGTCAACTCCTCGGCTCGACCACCGCGGACTGGGCGGCGGAAATCACCGGCATCCGGGATGCAGCGCTGGTGGCTGGCGCTGTCGCCGTGTTCTGCCTGGTTGTGGCCGCGACTGTCGCACCGCCGTTGTGGCTACTCTCACGGGATCTCCTCGCGAGCGCGCTGCTCGGGCTGTTCGCAACCACGTACAACCTCGTGTGGGCGCTGCTCACAACCAGCACGGAAAGCAACAGCCTCATCATTCACCTCGGGGTGGCGTACCCCGTCCTGTTGGCGGCGATGCTCGTCGCCGCGGGTGTCGAGGTCACCGCGGGCCACGTGATGGCTGTCCTCCAGTAGCCCCCTTCGGCGACCCGATTCAGACCGCCGTGTCGTACTCGTCCTCGAAGTCCCGCTGCTCGCGGTAGATGGCCACGAACTCCTCGACGTCGAACGCCTCCAGTTGCTCCTGGAACTCCGTCTTCGAGGACTCCGCCTCGGCGTGGCTGACGGCGTGGTCCATCAGCTCCACGACGAGCTCGACGACGACCCGGTGGAGTTCGCGGGCGTCGAGGTCCGTCACCCAACACATCGCGTACCCAACGCTGCCGTTCTCGCTGGCGTCGATAGCGGTAATATCCTCGGGCAGCTCTTCGAGCACGGCCCCCATCAAGTGCGGGGTGCCGAACTCCTCGAAGTCGTCGCCGTCAGCCGGCTCAACGGCGTCCTTGAGCACGTCCACGATGGATTCTGGCACCCACCGCGACGGCGGATGCATATCCATCACGACGGCGTGTGTGTCGCCACACGCACACGCGTAGTTCCGCATCCCCATGTCGAAATCCTTCATGTGCGCTTGTTCACCACACGGCAGGTCCACCCAGTCGTCGTCGGCTTGCTCCGTTCCGGGGACGCGTGGCTCCGTCATCGTGTGGGTGTTGGCGTCGGCACCGAATAAGCGCCGCGGACCGCGCCCGGACAGGGGCTACGGCCAGTCGTCGCGCTCGGGCTCGTCGGGCATCGGGTCGGGCTCGTCTGCCTCGGCGATCTCCCAGTCGGCGTTCTCCGCGGCGGCCTCCAGGGTGAGATACTCCCAGTCGACCCGCTCGGCGAGCTCGCGGTCCTCGTCGTCGATCCCGACGAAGACGTGTCGCTCCGTGTCGAACTGCTCTTTGACCGACTGGAGGCTGTCGGCGCGGCTCTTCGGCCCGGAGAAGAAGTCCTGACGGATGCGCCGCTTGCGGGTGAAGTTGGTGACGACGTAGGTCGGCTCGTCGGAGACCACGCCGACGTACTCGGTCCACTGGCGAGCGCCGGCGAACGCGGTCCCGGGTTTGGCGAGCTGCTTGAGTGCAGACAGCTCGAAGGCGAGTGTCATGTCCGTGCTCCCGCCGGATTGGCTCATGCCGGGGAATGGGGTGCGGACGGGAAAAACGGCTTCGGTTGGGGTAGGGGTGTGGCTCGGACCAGTCAGCGCGCGACGGTGATCCGGTAGTAGCTGGTGAACCGTACGACCTCGCCGTCCGTGAACGCCGCTGCGTCGTCGTCGTCGAGGTGGACCGCGCCGCCTGTGGCGGCCTCGTGCAGCGTGTCCTGTGCGTGGTCGTCCAGTTCGTCGAAGTCCCGAACGGGTGCATGCGTACCGCCGTCGGTGGCGGCTGCACCGGGGGACTCGGCTTTCGTGGCGTGGATCGTTGGATTCATCCGGTCACCGGCACGCGTGTGCCAAGTTACCATACATAGTTCAATGACTTAACTCTATTGGCCGTTCACACGCCATCCGCCACACAGAAACGCCCCGTCGGACACGACACAGCACCGGCGACGCCCGCTACTGCTGTGTCGCCGCGCCGAGCTCGTCCATCTCGAAGTTGTCCTGGAGCAACACGTCCTGTTGGTCCGCCACGACCGCCTCCTCCTTGATGAGCTGCTTGTACTTCGACTGCGGTGCCAGGTTCCCGATCAGAACGCCGCCGACGAGCTGGCCGTCCTTGAACGCCAGCCGCCGCCACTCGTTGTCCCCGTAGGACCGCTCGCAGGTCTCGTCGCCGATCGTCGGGAAGCCAAACGAGAGGAACGGGAAGTCGAAGTGCGTGATCGAGTACGACGACACCCAGCGGAACGGCTCGATCTCCACGTCGTGGCCGCTGTCAGCCAGCATCGTCCGCCCCGCGAGCGCACCCTGCTGCTTCGCGGACCCCCACGACCCGTTCTGCGCGCGCTCGTCGAGGATCGTGTCCCAGTACTGTGTGATGTCGCCGGCCGCGTAGATGTCGTCCACCTCGGTCCGCATGTACTCGTCGACGTGCACGCCGTTCTCGATGGTCGCGTCCGTGTCCTGGAGGATCTCCACGTTGAAATCCAGGCCGATAGCCACCCCGGCGAAGTCGGCGTCGTGGCGGACGCCGTTCCCGTCGACGGCGGCCGCGAGTGCGCCGTCGTCGTCGACCTCGAAGTGATCCACGCCGGACTCGAAGACGGGCTCGACGCCCTTCTCGCGGAGCCCCTCGTGGATGATCTCCGCGCCCGCCTCGCTGAGCGCGTACCGCCACCAGCGGTTCCCCCGCATCAGATACTTGGCGTCGACGTCCTGGCCACCACAGATCGCCGCCAGGTCGATCCCAAGCAGGCCCGCACCGACCACAACCCCGGTGTCGGCCGCCTCGGCGTGCTCCCGGATGCGGCGCGCGTCCTCGAACGTCCAGAAGTGATGGACGCCGTCGGCGTCGGCGTTCTCGACGGGGAGGTCGTTGGGCGTGCCCCCCGCCGCCACCAGCAGCTTGTCGTACTCGATCTCGGTGCCCTCGTGGGTTTCGACCGTGTGGGCGTCCGGGTTGATCCGAGTGACCAGCGTGTTCAACTGGATGTCGATGTCGCGCTCGTCGTACCACTCCGGATCGTGAATGCTGATCGGGGCCTCCGGGAGCTTGCCCTTCGCGTACTCCTTGATCAGAATCCGGTTGTACAACGTCTCCCCTTCGTCTGTGAGGACAGTGATGTCGGCGTCCGGAGCCTCCTCGTGGATGGCTTCGGCGGCGGAGCTGCCCGCGATGCCGTCTCCAATGATCACGTACGATGCGCTCATACTGGGGGGTCACGCCTCCAGGGTTAATGTGGGTTGCCATCTCCTCGCCGGCCGGAATTCCGCCGTATCGTCGCCCCAGCAGTCCCACGCCGCGGCGCCAGCACACGACACCGCCGCCTCGCCGTTCCGCCGGGTGGGGTTACGGGGAACACGCCGCCCATCCGACCGCTATATAGCGTTCCCACGCCCTCTATACCGCCAGTTCTGCACTCTGGTGTCGATTCCTGCGCATAATTCAGATAAACTATAATGCTAGTTTATTACCTGTCCCGACGACAGTCCGCATGTCTCCACCCCGGAGACGGACCACCAATGCAGGACCAGTCAGGATTCCGCCAGCAGCAGCTATCGACAGCCCAACAGCGCGCACGCCCGGTCGACGCACGATACGCCCAGTCCGGAACGGTCCGCCAACAGCAACCGGCACAGCAGTCCATCGCCCAACAGCAGCCCATGGCCCGCCCGCAGCCGGTAGCCCAGCAACAGCCCGCCGCACAGCAGCCCGCACAACAGCCATACAAGCAGCCCCGCCAGCAGCCGCCGGCCGAACGCGCCCCGAACTCGAAGATGGCAGCGCCACGGCAGCCTTATGCCCAGCAGCCATCCGCACAGCCGGCGCGCTCGATCCCTGCCCAGTCAGCCGCCGCCAACCCGAACGCGCAGCGGACCCCCAGTACCTGGCAGGCCCAGCAGTCGCAGCCGCGCCAGCCACAGTTCCGACAGCCCGCGCAGTCGGCGTTCAGCCAGCCTGCGATCCAGCAGCCCAGCGCCCAGCCCCAGCGGCCGGCGTTCGAGCAGTCCCCGATGTCGCAGTCCCAGCCCGCCCAGCAGGCACCCGCCAGCCAGTTCACCGCACCGGCAAGCGCCCCGTCGATGCGCGGCCAGCCCCAGCAGTCCGTCGAATCAGCGAACACGAAACTGCTGGTGGAGACGCTCGCGCGCCGGCTCGGTCTCACCACCCAGCAGCTCTCACAGGCCGTTCCGCGACTCGACGTTGCGCTCGGCAGCGCCCAGTCGCGCCACCAGCCCCGGCTGATGGGGTCGGCTGACAGCCAGCCGATCCGTTCGGAGCCCGTCGCCGACGCGCCCCAGCCAGTGAGCCAGCCGGAGTCCGCGACCACCGAAATCCAATGAGCTACGACCCCCGACTCGTCAACGACGCGCCGCGTGCAGCCGCCACCTGGAGCGCGCCCGAACAGGCCGCACCGGTCGGCGCGGCGGGAATGCCCCGCCAGCATCCCCAGATGCCCCAACAGCAGCCGGTCCAAGACGGGGCCAGCCAGCGCCAGGCTGCCACCATCGACCAGCAACCGCCCGCCGCCACGCCCAACGTCGACGTCATCGAATCCGAGGCGGAGGTCGTCGTGATGATCGAAGTCCCGGGGTTCTCCAAGGACGAGATCACGGTCCAGGCCGACGCGAGCAACCTCTACGTGACCGCCGAGCGTTCGAGCGACCCACAGATGGGGATCGAGGGCGACGACAACGTGTTGCTCCGGGAATGCCCGGATCGCCTTGAGCGCGCCATCACGCTCCCCAACTACATCGATCCCGGGGAGGCAACGGCCGAGCACGTTGACGGCGTCTGTCACGTCACTGTGCCGAAAGACGAGGCCGAGCGCCAACACGAGATCGCCTTCCAGTAGCCAGCCAGCCGACCACACGCCGCGTTTTTTCCGGGTGGCCGTGCCACGATCCCCCGGGACCCGAAACGGTCTTTGTGACTGACCACGTATGGGGGGTAGGGCTAGGTGCCGCGGTCACCGCGGGCCTACTGAGTACCGATGTCACAGGATTATCGTCTCGTCTCCACACTCGTTCGCGCCGGCGACAGCCTGCCGTGTCCAGCGGAAGCCGATCCCGTTGTGCAACCAACCAGCACGCCAGGACTGTTACGGGTGACATACCTCAAGGAAGTCACCCGTGTGCCGTTCGCCGAACCCACCCGCGACGCCGACGTGGCGTACGTCGAGTGACCGCGCGGCCACCGGTGTCGGGACGTTCTTGAGTCCGGCCGCCGTACAGGCCTGTATGAAGCTCCGCCAGAACCTTCGCCATTTCGCCTCACAGAAGGCGCTTGAAGTGCCGGGATTGCGCGACGTCGTCCACGACAAGCTCGTCGACATCCACACGAGCATCTTCCTCGATAAGGCGACCGAGTCGCGCCGCGACGAGCGGGAAGCCCACCTCGATGGGTTCTTCGACGCGTCGATGGAGATGTATCTCGTCGCGTTGCAGTCCGGGCTTCCGGAGGCCCAGGCCCGAGAGATCACGCATATCGTCGCCAACTTCGACTTCTACAACCACGGCTGGACGGAGATGATGGAGTTCCCCGGCGACGAGCTCCGCGACCACTACGACCGCCACGCCGACTTCTTCGACGAGCACGACATCACCATCGACAACCCGCTGGGCGCGTTCCAGCCGGCCGACGGCATTCCGGACGCCCCGGCAACCCCTGAGAAGCTCGCCGACGCCGACTTCGAGAACGCCGCCGCCGGCTTCGAGGACGACGTGTACGTCGAAACCGACGACGGCATCCAGAAGGGCGGTGTCGACGAACCCGACGACGTCGACCCCGAGGACAGCCCGTTCGCCGAGTAGTCGAGCACCGCCGCCCGACCGGGCTGGGGGTCGTGACGACCTCGAAGCCACCGGCGCTGTCGCCGGTCAGCCGTGTCGAAGCCACCAGAGCTAAGTGGGGTTCGGGCGACCAGCCTGACGTGACAGCCCCGCCCTCCCCGGAGACCGTCACGACGTACCTCGAAGACGGTGCCCGCATCGCCGGCATCCTCCTCGTCTGGGGTGTGTTGACCTGGTTCTTCCGGTACGGCCTCACGGCGTTCCCCGGGCTCGATGTCGTGTTCGGCTTCGTCGGTGTCCTGAACGCGGTTCTGTACGTGGCGTACCGCACGCTCGACTACCACCACGCGCTCGCCGAAGACGGGTAGCCGGCACACCCCGCGAAATCAACGCTCACCCGGCGTGGTCGACTCGTCGGCCGCGTCGGGCCGCGACCCAGCCGCCGACTCTCGCGCCGAGGACGCCGACGACTGCGGCGAGCGCGAGCACGAGCGCTGCGACCGCGCTGGTGGCTCCGAGGACGAACGCGGGACCAGCGACCTCGAACCAGGCGGGCCCGGACAGCGCCGTCGCGTCCCCGAGTATCGCCGCGAGCAGCCACGCGACCCCAGGGAGGCCGCCGACGACGCCGGCACGCAGGCCGACGGCGTCCGGGTCGGCGGCGCGACCGGCGGCCAGGTACCCGGCGACGAGTCCGGCGACCGCGACGGCGTCCAGCGGGAACTCGCGGCCGCCACCGGACAGCCAGTAGAGCGCGGCCGTCACGGGCATCGACGCGACGCCGCCGAGCAGGGCGTCCCGCCACGTTTCGGAGAGTCGACCGTCGTCGGGGCTGCGTCGGACCATACGGCGGCGGACGGCAGCGATGATAAAAAAGACCAGTGTGAGTTCGCCGCTCGTGCAGTCGGCCGAGCGGGACTACGCGCCGTCCAGAATCCGGTCGGCGGCTTCGTTGCCGGCGACGATGCCGCCGTTCAGCGACCGCTCGGGGTACTGCGCGCGGCTCGCCATGCCCGCGTAGTAGACGCCGTCGTGGCCCTCGCTGGCGAGGTCGTAGGGCACCACCATGTCGAGGTAGCCGCGCTCGTAGACCGGTGCCGTTCGGGGGTTCCGGTTCGTCTCCACCCAGTTCACCGATTCGCGGTCGAAGTCGGGGAACAGCGCCTCGATGCCCGACAGCCAGTGCTCGCGGACCTCCTCGTCGCTCATCTGCCACACCTCGTCGTCGCGGCTCTGGACGTACTTCGGGACGTACAGCAGGTGTTCGCCGCCGTAGCGGCCCGGGTCGATGAAGTTCGTGTGCTCGATGAGCGCGCCGAAGGGCGCGTCGTCGGCGATGTTCAGCCAGTACGTGTCCGTCAGCGCCTCGTCCATCGAAACGATGGAGCAGACGGTTCCCTGGAAGGTGATGTCGCACTCGTAGCCGGTCAGGGATTCGAGCACGGTGGGCATCGCCGCCACGATCACGCCGTCGGCGTCGACGCGCTCGGTGCCCGCCTCGCTGTCGACAGTGACGCCCGTGACATCGCCCGCGTCGTCGCGCTGGATGGCGGTGACACGCGCCCCGGTTTCGATGTGTTCGCGGCCCACGTCCTCAACGAGCGCGTCCAGCAGCCGGCCGAACCCGCCGTCGAGGTAGCCCAACGGCTCGCCGCGCAGCAGGTCGCGCTCGCCCCGGAACTTGATGCGGCCCAGCAGCCACGCCGCGCTCACGTCGTCCATCCGGCTCCCGAACTTCGCTTCCAACAGCGGCTCGAAGAACTGCTCGTAGACGCCCCGCGTCGTGTGCTCGCAGAGGAACTGCTCGACACCGACGTGCTCGAAGTCCGTCAGGTCCTCGTAGGTGTCACGCGACGGCAGGCCGCCCCGCACGTCGAGTTCCTGTGTCAGCATCGCCAGCCGGGCGGTGTCGTAGAGGGACAGATGCGGGAACGCCAGGATCTCCCAGGGCGTGTCCATCGGGTGGACGGTGCCGTCCACGTAGTAGGCGTTCTTCCCGATGGGCCACCGAAGGTCGTCGCCCAGCCCGAGCTCCTCGATGCGGTCGATGATGGTCTCCTCGGCGGCCGAGAGGTGGTGGTAGAACGCTTCGATGGGGTCGCCGGCTGTTTCGTGCGTGGCCGCCAGCCCTCCGACGGTGGCCGACGCCTCGAACACGCGGGCGTCGACGCCGTGTTGTTGGAGGCGTCGCGCAGCCGAGAGGCCAGCGATGCCGCCGCCAACGATAGCAATCATACCTCGGGGTCGCGTGGCAACCGGGGTCAGCGTTACGGTCGACCGCCACGCCGCCGTCCGTGTGAGACGTTGGTTCCCCCCGTCAGCGTTTTCCTCGCCCACAGCAGACGTTACGCCAGCATGGTTGTCACGGTGCGTGCGCCCGCGACGAGCGCGAATCTCGGCAGCGGGTTCGACGTGTTCGGGGTCGCGTTGTCGAAGCCCGCCGATGTCGTTCGAGTCGAGCGCGCCGACACGACAACAATCACTGTCACCGGGGCGGGCGCACAGTACGTGCCCACCAACCCACAGGAGAACACCGCCGGCGTCGTCGCCGCAGCGCTCGACGCGCCGGCCGCGATCCACATCAACAAGGGCGTGCGGCCGTCCTCCGGGCTGGGGTCGTCGGCGGCCAGCGCGGCGGCCGCGACCGTCGCGCTCGCGGAGCTGTACGACCGCCCGCTCGACGACGACGCGCTCGTTCGCGCGGCCGCCCAGGGGGAGGCGGCGGCGTCCGGCGTCGCGCACGCCGACAACGTCGCCCCCGCCATTCTCGGTGGGTTCACCATCGTCCGCGAGGACGGCATCGAGCACGTCGACGCCAGCCTCGCGCTTGCGGTCTGCCTGCCAGAAACGACCGTCTCAACGCGCGATGCGCGCGGCGTCATCCCCGAGTCGGCGGCCATGGAGGCCGTTGTCTCCACCGTGGAGTCGGCCGCCACGCTCACGCTCGGCATGTGTGAAAACGACCCACAGCGGGTCGGCCGCGGCGTCGAGGACGCACTCGTCACGCCGGCGCGTGCCCGACTCATGGACGGGTACGAGGCGGCGTCCGCGGCCGCCCGCGACGCCGGTGCGACCGGCGTGACGATCAGCGGCTCCGGGCCGGGCGTTGTGGCGGTCTGTCGTCGGCGCGACCGCAAGCGCGTCGCCGCCGCGCTCGTGGACGGCTTCGATTCGGCGGGGGTCGCTGCGTCGGCCTACCAGACGCGCATCGGCGACGGTGCCACACGGCTGGCAGCCGATGGTGACGACCGCGCGCCGTGACTGGTGGCAGCCACGGGCACGCTCCGGAGTCCGCTATAGTTATATTGTCAAGAAAACACATGTATGAGCGGCTCTTGAGACGTATTCCCAACCCAAACACCGGGGTTTTTTGTTGGTTTGGAGCGGCGTAACTGGTATCCGGGCGGCGGCGCATCGCAGCCGGGCCGACGACGGATGGCACGTCTCAGCCCACACAGAGACATCCACACCAATGCACAGACGGCAGTTCTTGACCGGGCTTGGCATCTCCCTCGGTGGTGTCACAGTCGGGTCTTCCACCCGGGCGCGTACAGTCATCACAGACACAACCGCAGCGACGGCCGACGACCGTGTCGACGAACTCCTCTTCGATTCGTCGGCGGGCCTCCTGGCCGCACCCCGCACCGACGGCGGCGATCCGGGATTCCTCCCGGACGCCCAGATCGTGGCCGCGGCCGAGCCGACCGCAACGACCGTCGACCGCGACGGCAACGACGACACCACCGCGTACCCCGACGGCGAGACGATCCCGCTGATGGCCGTCGACGGCTCCGTGGTCGCGTTCGCCGCGCCGTTTGCCCCGGACGACAGCGACGCCGGGTCGTACGGCAACGAGGACGTGTTGCTGAACGTCTTCGACGCCTACGCCGACGCGGGCACGATCTACTGGGACGACGGCCACGACCAGTTCTACGACCGCGCCTCGCACTCGGCGGTGGCCGCGCGCGCCGACACCGCGGGCCACACGGTCGCCGCGACGACCGACATCGCCGACGCGGTCACCCGTGAGGACGCCGCCGCGGCCGTCGTCACGTCCCCCGCCGACCCGTTCAGTGCCGCCGAACAGGACGCGCTGGCGGCGTTCGCCGCCGACGGCGGGCTCGTGGTGTTGATGAGCCAGTCGGACTATAAGAACTACGACGCCACGGCATCGCTCAACGACCTCGCCGACGGCATCGACACCACCATCCGGTTCAACGACACGCAGGTCACCGACGACCAGCACAACGCCGGCGCAGCGTTCGCGCCGACGACGGCGACGTTCCCCAGCGACGACCACGCGTCGCTGCTGGCGGCTCGCACTGACGGGACCGACGATGTCACGATCACCGCCGACGAAACGTACACCGTCGACGTGGTTCGGGTCACCGACGGCGACACTGTCGACGTGCGGTTCCGAGACGGCACGACCGACACGGTTCGCATCGTCGGCATCGACACACCGGAAACCGGCCAGACGACCGAGCGGGTCGCCGAATACGAGGGCATCACTGACGCCGCCGCGCTGAAAGCCCGCGGCGACGCCGCGACCGCGTACGCACGGGACGCGCTCGGCGGACAGACGGTCACGCTGTCCTTCGATGCGGGCGGGCCAGCGCGCGGCGACTACGGCCGCCTCCTGGGGTATCTCACGCTCCCGGACGGCACCACGTACAACCGCCGCGCCGTCGCCGACGGCGTGGCGCGCGTCTACGCCTCCGCGTTCTCCCAGTACGACGACTACTGGGCGGCCGAAGCCACAGCCCGGGCCGCCGGCGACGGGCTGTGGGGGCTCTCGGACCCGACCGCCATCGGCGGCCCCGACAGTCGATCCGTCGAGTCGCTGTTCTTCCCCGATCCGGTCGCGGTGACCGGCGGCCAGACAGTGGTCACGTCGGCCGACAGCACGCCCCTCGTCACCGCCGATGCTGCCGCCCGCGTCGCCGCGGTCGGCGGCCCGCTCATCGACGAAGGGTTCGAGCCCGCCGAGTCCGACGGCGCCGCCACCAACGAGGGCCACGACGTCTCGATGTTCGTCGCCGAGCTCATCGACTGCCTCGCTGCGGACGGCTTGTCCGCGCCCGTGCTCGTCGACGGCGGCCACGGCCAGTTCGGCAGCGACGCCGCGCTCTCCGCGGAGGACGTGGCGTACTTCCAGCGGTTCCTCGAAGGCTGGTCGCCGGCCGGCGTGGATCTGGACGGCGTCACCACCCTCCCCCACGACACCGGGCCGGCGCTCTGTCACGCCGACGGCACGCCGGCCGCCAGCGCGCTCATCGTCTCGTCGCCCACGACCGCGTTCACGGCGGCTGAGCGCCGCGCGGTCGCCGACTTCGCCGACGCCGGGGGCGCTGTCATCCTCATCGGGTCGGCGGCCGACACCGACGCACTGGCGCGGTTCGCGCCGCTCACCGATGCACTGGATACGACCGTCGGATTCACCACGACGCCGGTCACCGACCGGACACACAACCTCGGCGGCGATCCCACGCGGCCGACGACGACGGCACTCACGGAGCCGGCCGCCGTGCTCGGCTCGAACGCGACCTCGCAGTAGCCGCGGCGCCTAGTTCCCGCGGTCCTGCATCCGCTCGTCCTCGGGCAGGTCGGCGTTCGGGTCGCCCTGCATGCCCTCCCCGATGTTCGACGCGATCTCCGCGAGGCGCTCGGGGTCGTCGTGGTTGTTCACGGCGTCCACGACCGCCCGGCCCATGGCCTCGGGGTTCTCTGCGCCGAAGATCCCCGAACCGACGAAGATGCCGTCACAGCCGTGATGCATCATCAGCGCCGCGTCGGCCGGCGTCGCGATGCCGCCCGCCGCGAAGTTGACCACCGGCAGCCGCCCCATCTCCGCGGTCTCGTGCACGAGCTCTCGGGGGGCTTCGTGGTCGCGGGCCCACATGTCCCGCTCCTCGTAATCCATGCCTTCGAGCTTGCGGATGGCGGATTTGATGTTGCGCTGGTGGTGGACCGCCTGGTTGACGTCACCGGTGCCGGCCTCCCCCTTGGTGCGGATCATCGCCGCGCCCTCGTCGATGCGGCGCAGCGCCTCCCCGAGGTTGCGCGCCCCGCAGACGAACGGCGCGGTGAACTCGCGCTTGTCGATGTGGTACTCGTCGTCGGCGGGCGTCAACACCTCGCTTTCGTCGATCATGTCCGCGCCCACCGCCTGCAGGATTTCGGCCTCCTTGCGGTGGCCGATCCGGGACTTCCCCATCACCGGGATCGACACCTCCTCGATGATGCCGGTCAGGCTCGCCGGGTCGGCCATCCGCGCCACGCCGCCGCGCTTCCGAATGTCCGCCGGCACGGCCTCAAGGTTCATCACAGCAACCGCACCCACGTCCTCGGCGATGCGCGCCTGCTCGCGGTTCACAACGTCCATGATGACGCCGCCCTTCTGCATCTTCGCGAACCCGCGTTTCACCAGCTCGCTGCCGCGCCGCAGTTCCTCGAGGTCGGTTTCCGTTGCCATACCATACCGTTGGTTTGGGAGTGCTTAATTGGGCCGGTTGCGGAACGACCTGAACGCAGCGTCACGCCGCCAGCACGCCCCCGACACCGCTCGCTCCGGCGGCCGGCTTCCCCGGCGCTGACGGCCGTGTGACCGCCACTGGCACCCGCCCGGACCGCAAGCGCTATGCGGCGACCGCGCGACCGTCGCCACGTACCGATGCCGACTCGTGACGCCGCCGAGACGACGCCCGACGACACGCTCCCGTGGTACGTCGCCCCGCTCCCGACGCGACTGGAGGACCTCGCGCTCCGGCTGGCGTGGGTCATCGCCGCGATCAACGTCGCAGGCACCGTCTTCGGGTTCTGGTACTACCGCATACAGCTCGCGGACACGCCGCTGGCGGCCTGGATCTTCGTGCCCGACAGCCCGATGGCAACGCTGTTCATCGCGGCCTCGTTGGTGACGTACAAGCTCGACTGGGACGCCGACTGGCTGCACGCGCTGGCGTTTTTCGGCTGTCTCAAACTCGGCCTGTGGACGCCGTTCGTCCAACTCGTCGTGAACGGCCAGGGCGCGCTCTGGTGGGGCATGTACTGGTTCCTGGTGCTCAGTCACTTCGGGATGGCCGTCGAGGCGTTCGTCGTCCACCGCTACGCGACGTTCTCGGTGCCCGCCGTCGGGGTGGCGCTGGCGTGGTACGGCATCAACGACCTCCTCGATTACTTCCTGGGTGTGCTCGGTGGCCCCCACCACACGCTCCTGCGCGCCGAACTCGGGGCCGAAGCTCCCCACGCCCTGTACGCCCACGACATCGCGGCCGCCTGCGCGGTGGCGCTCACCATGCTCGCGACCTACCTCGCGCTCGCCACCCACATCCACGCCACCGAGCACCGCCGGTGACTCACGGCAGCTTCAACATCCGTGCGCCGTCCTCTTGGGCGCGCAGCACCTCCGCGACGCCGGACGGAACCACGGTGACGCCGGACACGAACTCGGCGTTGGTGTAGTCGAAGCGCGCCACCGAGCGCTCGCAGACGGCCACGGTGACGCCCGCCGCGAGCATCTGCGCGACGTTCTCGGCTTCGGGTGCCGACGCGCGCAAGAACCGGACTCCCGGCCCGTTGACGACCACCTCGATGGCCTCCGGCGGGGTTTCGACGCTCGCGTCCTGCACGAGGTTCGCGAGGTTCTGCAACGCCATCGTCCACCCCGACACCGTCTCCGCCGTGATATGCACCACGACACCGGACTGACTGCTCATACACCGCGTGGTTGGAGTGACGCCCGCATAACCCTGCCGTCACTCCCCGGTGCCGGTGTTCTCGTGGGCGCGCACCCACAGCTGGCCGATGCGGGACAGCCACGTCCGGTAGGATTTCCCGTGTTCCTCGCGCTCGACGTACCCCTTCCCGCCCGGTCCGAGTTTGTCAACGGTGTAGGTCACCTTCGACCGGAAGCTGTCGGTGTACTCCTCGTTGAGGTCGTCGGCCAGCGCCGCCGCCAGCTCGCTGACCGACTCGAAGGTGCCGTGCTCGCCGAGGGTGAACAGGATCACCTCCTCGAAGGGCTTGACGTTCGAGAACGACGCCACGGGCAACTCCACGATGTGGCTGCCCCCGATCTCCTTGGCGCCGATGGTGGTGCCGCGCTCGTCGAACTCCGCGAGCAGATCGCGGGCCGCGGTCAGGCGCTCGTCGACCGCGTCCGCGTCGACGTCGCCGTCGGCCACCGACTCAAGCAGGGCGGCGCTGGCGCGTAACTCCTCGGCGAGCTCGGTTTCCAGATACTTCTCGGGGGCCGTGTAGTAGGTGTGGATGCGGTCGCGGTCCTCGGGCTGTTCGACCATCATCGAGTGGGCGGCCGTCGCGAACGCGAACGAGACGGTGCGGGGCATCGACGCGATGTTCACCCACACCTCGCCGTCGGGGTCGGCGTCGAGAACGTCGTCGATGAGCGCGAACGCCTGCTCGAAGGCCGCGTCGTAGTCGTACACGTCGACCACGGACACGCGGTCGGTGTCCGCGCCCAGTAGGTTCCGGAAGTCCTGTTCGAGTTTCTCGGAGATGCGCTGGCTGTACTCCACGTTCGCCTGACTCCCCACGGCCCCCTCCAGGAGAATCACGCGGTCGACCTGTAACTGCTCGCGCACCAGTGGCGCGATCAGCCGGTCGTAGTCGAAGCCGACCGGGACGACGTGCGTCTGCATGCCTTCGGCTTGGAGCATCGGCGGCAAAAGGCTACCGCGCTCCCAGCGAGGCCCCGACACCGCCAGCAGTAATAGCCGGGCACGCCCTATCGGGCGTATGAGCAAGTGGCTGGCGTCCGGGCTGCGACGCGATGTCTGCGTCGTGGTGGCTGGCGAGGGGTCCCCCACCCAGCAGTCCGTGAAGCGCGCCGTCGAACGCAAACACGACGACCGCATCGACCCCCAGCGCTTCGTGGGCGTGATCCGCAAGCTGGAGTCCGCGGGCATCATCGAGCGCGAACGCGACGGCCTCCACGATCGGCTGCTGTTGACCGACGCCGGCCAGCGCCGGCTCCGGGAGCACCACGCCTGGGTGGCCGACTACCTCGACGACTGACTCAGTCCGCGCGCAACGCGTCGACGTACGCGCTCGCGTTCTCCGTGGCGCTGGGCGCCGTCACGGCCGAGACGCCGACGGTCAACACGACGCCGAGGGGGAGGCCGACGACCTGCGCGAACCACCCAAAGTACGACGACGCGATGATCGGGACGCCGGCCAGCGTGACCGGCGGCCCGAAGACGGTCGCGAGGTAGAACGCCTGGGTGCCCAGGACGCCGGCGAACATCCCGGCTTTCGTGGTCCGGCGCCAGTACATCGCCAACGCGACCGGCGGCGCGAGCTGGGCGAACCCACCGAAGGCCGTTGAGCCGACCTCAAGCAGGCTGCCGGGCCGCAGGAGGCTGCCGCCGAACGCCGCGACGGCGAACGCCGCAACGCCGACGCGGCCCAGGGTGTCCTCGCGGCGGGCGGTGGCGTCGGCGTTCACGAACGGCCGGTAGATGTCCCGCGTGAAGTACGACGACCCCGACAGCAGCATGGAATCACTGGACGACATCATCGCGGCGAGCGCGCCCGCAACGACGAGCGCGGCGAACCAGCCGGGCGTGTACTCGCTGAGGAGGATGGGGACGATGTTCTCGCCGTCGGGCAGCGGGAGCCCAACGCCGTTGGCCCACGCGCCCATCAGGAACGCCGGCACGAACAGCAACACGACCAGCAGCGGCCAGATCGCGAACGTGCGCTTGAGGGTGCGCTCGGAGTCCGCAACGAAGAACCGCTGGTTCACTTGCGGGAACATCGAGACGCCGACGGCGATGCCGATGGCCTGCGAGAGCATCCACTGCGGGGAGTACGCGCCGCCGCCGAGCGCGCGGAACTCGGCGGGGAGTGCGCCCGCCAGCCCGCCGGTGGTGCCCGCGATCTCGGCGGCCACCCAGACGAACGCCACCCACGTGATGCCGAGCATGAACACGCCCTGCAGGGTGTCCGTCCACGCGACGCCGCGCATCCCGGAGATGGCGACGTACACGACCATGAACAGCGTGATGAATCCAGCACCCGCCCAGTAGGGGACCGCGCCACCGGTGAGGCCAACCAGCGCTTCCCCGGCACCGATCTGCTGGAGCATCACGTACGGGAACAGCCAGAAGATGCTGACGCCCGCGACCAGCCCGCGCAGGCCCCGGGAGCCGAAGCGGTCGCCGAGCATCTCGCCGAGCGTGACGTAGCCGTTGGCCTTGCCCAGCAGCCACTGTCGGTAGCCCAGGACGTACCACAGCAGCCCGAACAGCACGCCGTCCATGAGGCCCATGACGAGGATCCACTCGGGGCCGTTGGCGTACGCGATGTTCGGCCCGGCGAAGAACGTGAACGCCGACAGCAGCGTGGCGAACGTGGTGAACAGGAGCACGCCAGTGCCCAGGCCACGCCCGGCGAGGTAGTAGTCCTCGGCGTCCCGGTCGGTGACGCGGTACGCGACGAGACCGACCGCCAGCGCCACCACCATGTAGCCAGCCACCACGCCGAGCTCCAGGGCCACGCCGCTCACTGTCGCTCACCCGTCACGAACAACCCCCAGTCGTGGCGCGCGAACGCCCCGAACGCGAGCGCGGTCACGCCCATCCAGGCGATGTGCCACCACAGCCAGACCGGGAGGCCAGCGACGAGCGTGTCGCTGCGCCAGAGGAACCACGGGACGGCAAGCCCGAGCAACACGACGAAACAGCCACCCCAGCCGAGCGCGCGCCATGTTCGCATGGAATCATGGTACGCGTCCCATCCCGGGTTAATCATTGGGTTCCGGGGGTGGCTGCCAGGACGCCGGTTTCATGCCGCTCACGACAGGTATTTGACGACCCCCGTCATACAACAATGCAACACGAAACCGATGGAAGACACCGCCAAATACCTCATTCACGCGGACTTCGTCGTTGACGGCGTCGTCGAGCGCAGCGACGTCGTCGGTGCCGCGTTCGGGCAGACCGAGGGGCTGCTCGGCGACGACCTCGCGATCCCCGACCTCCAGGACTCCGCGAAGCTCGGCCGCATCGACGTCTCCGTGGACAGCGAGGGCGGCCAGTCGTTTGGCGACATCACCATCGCATCCAGTCTCGACCGCGTCGAAACCGCGACGCTTGCGGCGGCCCTCGAAGCCGTCGAACGCATCGGGCCGTGTCGCGCCGACGTCGAAGTCGACCGCATCGAGGACGTGCGCGCCGCCAAGCGCCGCGAAGTCGTCGACCGCGCGAAAGAACTGCTCGCGACCGCCTTCGACGAGGGCGCGATCAACGCCGACGACATCCTCGACGAGGTCCGGGAGAGCGTTCGCGTCGATGACATCACCGACTACGACGGCTTCCCGGCCGGCCCGAACGTCGACTCCAGCGACGCCGTCGTGATCGTGGAGGGCCGCGCCGACGTCGTCACCCTCCTGAAATACGGCATCAAGAACGCCGTCGCCGTCGAAGGCACCAACATCCCCGACGCCATCGCGGCGCTCTCCCGGGAGAAGACCGCGACGGCGTTTCTCGACGGCGACCGTGGCGGCGACATGATCCTGCGCGAACTCGGACAGGTCGGCAGTTTGGACTTCGTCGCGCGCGCCCCGACGGGGGAGTGTGTCGAGGACCTCTCCCGACGGACCGTCGACTCCGCGCTCCGGAACAAAACCCCGGCGTCGGCCGCCGCCCCGATCGCCACCACCCAGTCCGAAACCGCCGCCACGGACGGCAGCGCGACGCCGGCGCCCACCCCCGAGCCGGCGCCGGACACAGCGCCCTCTCCGGACAGCGACGGCGACGACACCGAGGCGGCCGCGCCGCCGACGCTCGCCGAGCACGCCCGCGCGGTCGCGGACACCGAGACTGCACGCCTTCTCGACGACGCGCTCGCCCGCATCCGGGAAGTCCCTGCGGCTGAGGTCGTCGACGCCGTCGCGGACGCCGACTCCGTGCCGGCGGTCGTCGTCGTGGACGCCACGATCACCCAGCGCCTGCTCGATGTCGCCGCTCAGCGCGGCGTCGCGTCGCTGATCGGTGCCGACACCGACGAGTTCGTCAAACAGCCGCTTGCCACGCGCGTTCGCACCCTCGACGACGCCCGCACCTGACTCACGCGACGCCGACAGCGAGCGCGAGCGCACCGCCGACCGCAGCGCCGGTCAGCGTCGCCAGGAAGTTCACACCCTGGTTGGTGAGCACGCGGCCTTCGATGGTTGCGCCCGCGAGGCTGTCGGCGGTCATCCCGGCGACGCCCGCCGCCACCACCACGCCGCCGCCCCGCAGCGTCACGCCGAACACCGCGACCGACAGCACCGCAATGATCGTCGCCCCCACGACGCCCGCGAGCTCGCCCTGCCAGGTGACCGCGCCGTCGGTCCCGGGGTCGACGCGCTCGAACGTCGTCACCAGCCGCGGGGTGTCGAACAGCCCGCCGACCTCCGAGGACAGCGTGTCAGCCAGCGCCGTCGCAACGCTGCCGGCGTACGCGAACAGGAATGCCGTGTCGGCGAACGGCACGTGTGCGTGCGCCGCATACAACACCAACGCGATGAGCGCGGCCGCCGAGTTCCCCAAGACGTTGGCTGTGCCGCGCGCGCCGTCGTTCGGCTCCGCAACACCGCGGTCGGCCTTCAACTCGTACTTGAACTTCGTGGCCAGGCTGCCGACCGCGAAGAACGCAACGAGCACGACGAACCAGCCGTAGCCGCCGAGCACGACGGCAAGCAACCCGAGAAAGACGCCCGTGAGCATGCCCGCGATCGACGTCGCGCCGAGCGCACGCGACACCCACCCGAACGCCGTCGTGACCGCGAGCGCGACGAGCACGCGCTCCCAGGCCGCCACCGTCGGGACGCCGGCCAGCGGTGCCAGCGCCGTGACCACCCACAACACCACGACCACCGACCCCAACACCAGCGGGGCGTCCCGGAGCGCAAACAGTGTCCGCATGATCCCCGCCAGCAGCGCCCCGCTCACCGCCAGAAACACGAACTGGGGCTGTCCCACCGGCGCACCGGCGCTCGCGGCGACCACGGCCTGGCCCGCGAAGGCAGCGCCGGCGGCCGCGACAACGAACCCGCACATCGACAGCGTGCGGTTCTCCCGCACCGCCAACACGAGCCGGCGGCCGAGGTCGCCGTAGCCGACGATGAGCACGGCCGCGACGAACACGTCGGCGGGCGCGCCGAACGCCGGCAGCAACACGGCGGCGATCGCCGCCGCCAGTGCGAACGCCACGAGCGTGTGCAGTCGCCCCGCGTTGCGGTCCCGCACGGTCGACAACACGTCGAACAGCCAGCCGTCGGTGATCACCGCCGCCCCGGCGGCGACGGCCACGAACGGCACTGCGGCTGCACGGCCGAACGCGGGGGCCGCAAGTGACAGCGTCGACACCAGCGCGAACGCCAGTGCGCGCCGCAGGCTCCAATGCACGTCTGCCTCCGATTTGCCGGCCCCGCACTTAACTTCCCCGAAGCCGCGACCCACAACGCTTTGCACGGCGGCGCGTCATGGCCGACACGTGGGCCTGTACGACTACTATCTGGCCGCCCGCGTGCGCCGCCACAGCGCCGAGGCACCCGCACACACTGCGGTCGTCATCACGGAACGCGACCTCCTGGAGGCCGGCGCGTACGACACGCTCGCGGACTTCTACGCGTGGGCGTTCGACTCCGGCGTCGACCGCATCACCGTCTACGTGAGCGTGCTCGACGCCGCCGCCGTCCCGACGCTCGAACGCGAGCTTGGAAACGTCGCTGCGCCCCGCGAGGTCGCGGTGCGGGGCCCCGACGACGACGAGCGCGCGGACGCCCCGATCCAAGTGAGCGTCGGCCACGGCGGCAAACACGAGTTCGCGACCGCCGTGCGGAGCGTCGCCGACGCAGTCGCCGCCGGTGACCTCGACCCCGACGCCATCGACGAGGACGTGATCGAGTCCGAACTCGTGTTCCCGGCTGAACCGGATCTCGTGATCAAGACCGGCGCCGAACGCCTCTCGGATTTCATGATCTGGCAGTCCGTCTACTCGGAGCTCTACTTCACGGACGTCAACTGGCGGGACTTCCGGAAACGCGACTACCTGCGGGCGGTGCTTGATTACCAGAACCGCCAGCGGCGGTTCGGGCGGTGAAACGTCCCCTCGGCCGCACTCAGTCCGCCGACTGCGTCTCCGCCTCGACATCCTCGGGCGGGTCCGGGAGCGCGCCCTTGAACCGGTCGAGGACTCGGCGCGCCTCACCCACCTCACTGCCGAGCGCGCGAACCAGTGCGAGCGCGCGTTTCGCTCTGGTCTGCCGCCAGGACGCCGCCCGGGATTCGTACGTGCGGATCGCGCGCAGCAGATCGACTTTCGAGAACTCCGGCCAGTACGGCGTACAGAAGAAGACGGCGGCCTCGCTGCCGTTGGCGTGCCACGGCAGGAAATTCGACGTGCGCTCGTCGCCGCCGGTGCGAATGATGAGGTCGACATCCCGGACGGGACTGGTGTGCAGCCGGGATTCGATGGCCTGGGCGTCGATGTCCGCGGGGTCGAGGTCGCCGGCGGCGACCGCGTCGGCGACACCGCGGGCGGCGGTGAGCAGCTCGTCGCGGCCGCCGTACGCCAGCGCGACGTTCAGCGTGAACCCGTCGTAGCCCGCCGTCCGGGATTCCGCGTACGTGATGGCGTCCCGGACGCGCTGGGGGAGGCGACCGGTGTCGCCGATGGCACGGATCCGCACGCGGTCGGCGTGGACGCGGTCGGCGTCCGCGAACTCCCGGAGCTTCGATTCGAGCAGGTCGAACAGGTGTTGTTGCTGGTCGGGCGGGCGCTCGAAG
This sequence comes from Halobacterium sp. GSL-19, assembly GCF_016917855.1. Lineage (NCBI taxonomy): Archaea > Methanobacteriati > Methanobacteriota > Halobacteria > Halobacteriales > Halobacteriaceae > Halobacterium > Halobacterium sp. GSL-19. Next base: position 1,270,390 of record NZ_CP070377.1, on the reverse strand, counting down.
TTCTCCGTGGAGAACGCGTACAGCGTGAGCTCCTCGACGCCCAGGTCCGAACACCACTCCAGGACGCGCTCGGTCGTCCGCGCGCCCGACTGGTAGCCGTCGGTCGGGTCGTCGCCGTGCTCGCGGGCGTACCGCCGGTTCCCGTCCTGGATGACCGCGACGTGGGCCGGCGCGCCGTCGATCTCTCTGGTCAGGAGGCGCTCGTAGACGGCGCTGGCGGCGTCCCACAGCCGAGTTCGCATTACCAGGAGACGACAGCACTCTCACGTATGAGCCTTCTGTTCGCTGCGCCACACGCCCGGGCGTGGCGTCGCCCGACGACCACGGCGCGCGCCGGCAACCGCCACACGTAAGCCCGAGACACGGCACACGTGTGGTATGAGCGAGACGGCGAACGCAGACCTCTACCGCGACACCGTCGCGTTGCTGCAGCCCGGCGACGTGACGCTTGCAGGGGCAGTCATCCACACCACGTACGACAACGACGAGGAGAGCAAGCTCCACCAGCTCACGCTCGACGCCGGCCAGGTCGTCGCCGACCACGTCGCGGACGGCGACACGTACGTGTACTCGGGCAACGACGACAGCGACTTCGGCGTCAACCAACACCAGGGCCGCATCCTCGACGACGACGCGTTCGTCTGGGAGTGCCAGCAACTCCTCCGGGACGGGGCGTTCGCCGTCGTGTTGTACTGGGAGGCCACCGACGACCACGCTGCCATCCTGGACGGCATCCGTGACTGCGACGGCGTGACGTCCGTCGTCGCCGTCACCGAGGACGGCTTCGAGGCGTAGCCGATTCCAGCGATCCGGGATGGAGTCGGGCTGTTTATTTACCGCGACTCCTGACGTATGGGCATGGATATCGGGGATTTGGACGACCGGGATCGCGCCGTCCTGAACGCGTTTCAGGGGGGGTTCCCGGTCGTGCAGCGCCCGTTCGAACCCGCGGCCGAGGCGCTCCGGTCCCGGGGGGTTGAGTTCTCCGCGACGGAGCTCCGCGACCGGGTTCGGACACTCGACGAGAACGGGGTATTGACGCGGTTCGGCGCGCTCATCAACGCCGAGGAGATCGGCGGCGCGGCCTCGCTTGTGGCGATGCACGCGCCCGAGCACCGCTTCGACGAGATCGCGGACACCGTCAACGACATCCAGGCGGTGGCGCACAACTACGAGCGCGAACACCCGCACCTGAACATGTGGTTCGTGGTGTCGGTCGCCGACCGCGAGGTCGCGGACGTGCTCGCGGAGATCGAAGCCGAAACCGGCCAGGAGACGTACAACCTCCCGAAACAACAGGAGTTCCGCGTGGAAGCCAAGTTCCTCGTCGACGGCCCCATCCCGGACGGCGATATCGATCTCTCGCATCTCGGCACGACCTCCGAGCCGACCGGCCGGGACACGCTCACCCCCGCCGAGCGCGACCTCGTGGTGGCCGTTCAGGACGGGCTGCCGGTCGTGGAGACGCCGTACTGTGCGGTCGCCGACGACATCGGCCGCGACCCCGAGTGGGTGGTGGCGACGCTGCGCCGGTTCAACGAATCCGGGATGGTGCGCCGCGTCGGCGTGATCCCCAACCACTACGCGCTGGGGTACACGGAAAACGGCATGACCGTCTGGAACGTGCCCGATGACGCCGTCGACGACGTCGGGCCGGCGGTCGCGGGGCTGGACTTCGTGACCCACTGCTACCAGCGCCCCCGCCACGACGGCGTCTGGGAGTACAACTTCTTCGCGATGACACACGGCCGCAGCGAGGCCGAAAGCGAGGCGCGCGTCGAGCGTGTCCGGTCGGTGATGGACGACCACTGGGACGTCACTGACGACGACTGGGACACCCTCTTTTCGACGCGCATCCTGAAGAAAACCGGCATCCGGCTGGACGAGCGCGCGGACGCGAACACGGAGTGACCGCGCCATGATCCCGCTACTACACGACTTCCACGGGGCGTCGGTCCTGGTGGTCGGCGGCGGAGCCGTCGGCGCCCGGAAGGCCCGGCGGTTCGCCGCCGAAGCCGACCGGGTCGTGGTGGTGTCGCCGGCGTTCGGCGACCGCGAGTTCGGGGACGCCGACCGCATCCGGGCCGCCCCCGACCCCGATGGGGCGGCCGACTGGGTGGCCCGCGTCGACCCGGCGCTGGTGGTCGCGGCGACCAGCGACAGTGACGTGAACGCGGCGTTCGCGGCCGCGGCCCGCGACGCGGGCGCGCTCGTGAACCGCGCCGACGTCGCCGGGGATCGGGACCACAGCGGCGACGTGGTCGTCCCGGCGACGGCCGGCGATCCGCCGGTGACGATCGCCGTGTCGACCGGCGGGCGCAGCCCCGCGCTGTCCAAGCACCTGCGGGAGCGCATCGACGAGGAGTTCGCGGGGGCCGGCGGGATGGCGGTGTTGACCGGGCGCATCCGGGAGGACCTTCGGTCGACAGGGTTATCACCCGCTGAGCGACGGGACGCAGTGCGCGCCGTCGTCCGCTCGACGCCGGTTTGGAAGGCTTTACGTACGGGAGATGCCAACCCTCGAGTGAGAGCCGAGGCCGCCGTTGCGCGAGCCGTCGGCGACGTAGATTGGTCGACATGAATGGGAACACTGGTGTCGTCTCTGGCGTTCGCGTCTCGCACGAGACGGCCTCACTAGATGAACTGGCTGCCGCCAGCGCCGCGTCCACGGAGGCGGCGTTGGACGCGCTGCTGGAGCAGCCACCAGTCGAGGAAGCGTTCGTGCTCCAGACGTGCCACCGCGTGGAAGCGTACGTCGTCACCGCCGATCAGGCGTCGGGTCGCCGTGCGCTCGGTGGGGCCGGATTCAACCCCGCGGGGGGCGGGGCGATCTCGATGGGGCATGAGGACAGCCTCCGCCACCTGCTTCGCGTGGCGGCGGGTCTCGAATCGCTCGTGGTCGGGGAGGACCAGATCCTGGGACAGCTCCGAGACGCCTACGACGCCGCCAAAGACGCGGGCGGCATCGACCACGTGCTCCGGGAAGCCGTGACCAAGGCGATGCACGTCGGGGAGCGCGCGCGCACCGAAACCGCGATCAACGAGGGCGCGACCTCGCTCGGCACGGCGGCCGTGCGCCTCGCCGAGCGGAAGACGCAGCTGGCCGACGCCCGGGCTGTCGTCGTCGGTGCCGGCGAGATGGGCGCGCTCGCCGCGAAGGCGTTCGCGAGCGCGACCGTCGCGGAGATCGTGATCGCCAACCGCACGCCGGCCCGCGCCGTCCGGGTCGCGGACATGGTGTCGGTGCCCGCCGAAGCCACGACGCTGGCCGACGCCCGCGGGCGTCTCGACGCCGCGGACGTCGTGGTCACCGCCACCGGCAGCCCCGAGCACGTGCTCCCCGCCAGCGCGTTCGCGGACGCCGGTGACACCGTGGTGGTCGATCTCGCACAGCCCCGCGATGTCGCGCCGGGCGCTGGCGGCCACGACGGCGTTGCCGTCCACGACCTCGACGACCTGGAGGCGGTGACGGCGGCGACCCGCGAGCGCCGCGAGGACGCCGCCCGCGAGGTCGAGGCGATGATCGAAACCGAGTTCGAGCGGCTGCTCACCCAGTACAAGCGCAAGCGCGCCGACGAAGTGATCGCGCGCATGTACGAGAGCGCTGACCGCCTCAAAAGCCGGGAGGTACAGACCGCGGTCCACCGCCTGGAAGCCGAATCCGGGTCGCTGTCCGCCGACGAGCGCGAGGTCGTGGAGTCGATGGCGGACGCGCTGGTGAGCCAGCTGCTTGCGGCCCCGACGAAGAGCCTCCGGGACGCCGCCGCCGAGGACGACTGGTCGACGATCGCGACCGCGCTCGAACTGTTCAACCCCGAGTTCGAGGACGGCATGCCGTTCGACGCGTCGCGCGGCGGGGACGCGGCGTCCGCCGAATCCGAGGACTGACACTGTCTGGTGGGTCTCCTGTCCGCGTAGGATTATAGGGCTGGCTGGCGTTCGTCGATCCGTATGTCCGACCGACTCGACGACGACACGATCAGCGACCGGCTGCCGGACGACTGGACCCACGATGGCGACGCGATCACCCGCACGTACACGTTCGAGGAGTACCTGGACGGCGTGGCGTTCGCATCAGACGTCGGCGACCTCGCCGACGAGGCGTTCCACCACCCCGAGATCACGATCCGGTACGACGAGGTCGAAGTGCGGTTCACCGACCACGAGGCCGGCGGGGTCACGAGCCAGGACATCGAGTTGGCGCGCCGAACCGACGACCGCCGGTAGCCACAGCCGGCCCCGGAACGCTCTTCGGGCGTGGGTCCATACCCCCGGCTCCGATGGCACCGCCAGTCGACGATTACGACGTGTGGCTGTTCGATCTCGATGGGACGCTCGTCGACACGGAGTGGTCGTACACCCGGTCCGTGTTCGATCAGGTCGGCGACCGACTGGGCGTCGAGTTCACCGACCAGCACGCCGAACGCCTCTGGCACGGGATCGGCGGCACCCGCGACCACTACCTCCGGGCGTGGGGGATCGACCCCGAGGCGTTCTGGCCGGCGTTCCACGCCGTCGAGGACCCGATGGCGCGCGCCGAAGCCACGTACCTCTACGACGACGCACGCCCGCTTGGCGGCCTCGATGCGCCGACCGGCGTGGTGACCCACTGCCAGTCGTTTCTCACCGACCCCGTTCTCGATCACCTCGACATCGCGGACTGGTTCGACGTGGTGGTGAGTTGTACCGACGACACCGGCTGGAAGCCGGACCCACAGCCGCTCCGGGTAGCGCTTGGCGGCCTCGACGCGCAGCCCGACGCGGCCGGCGTGTACGCCGGTGACGCCGTCAGCGACGTTGGCGCGGCGAAAAACGCCGGCCTGGACGCGGTTCACGTCGAACGTCACTCCCCCGGGAAGCGCGGTCACTGCGTGCTCGGCGATCACCGCGTGTCGTCGTTCGCGGACGTGTTCCCGTCCGGCGATGGGGACGCCTGAGCGCCCTGCCTGGGTGGCGCGCGCACCCGCCGATACCACCGGGTTTAACGCTTCGCCGTTCTAACCGTCTGGCATGTCCCGCTTGCGCGACGCGCTGGGGAACTTGCCTGACGCCGTGTTCGTCGACGTGCACGAGGGCGCCGACGCGTACCGTTACGTCGTCGACGTTGCCGGTGTGACACCGTCGACCGTCGATGTGAGTGTGGCCGGGCGCACCGTCTCTATCGAGGCCCACCGCCGCAAATCGGTGCCGGCGGCGTTCGAGTACCGCCGCGAGGACCGGTCGCTGTTCGTCGACGCGGAGCTCCCCCTGCCGTCGGACACGACCGCCGACGGCGCAACGGCAACCGTCTCGAACGGCGTGCTCACCGTGTCGCTGCCCAAGCGCTCGTCGTCGGACCACCACGTTCCAGTCGAGGGGTGACCGGTGGCGGTACTCAGGTCCTATCGACGGTTCGTTGTCGTGGTCTGGCAGTTCCTCCCCCTGCTGTGGGGGTGGCTGCGCGACCGACGGCGGTTCGTCGCCTTCGGCGGGAGCCGCCGCGTCACCGCCGAGATGCGCCGCGAGCGCGCCCGGATCCTGCTCGACGCGCTGTTGACGCTCGGCCCGACGTTCATCAAGCTCGGGCAGCTGTTGTCGACGCGCCCGGACGTGTTGCCCACCGAGTACATCGAGGAACTCGCGGAGCTGCAGGACCGCGTGCCGCCGGCCGACTGGGCGGAGGCCCAGCGCGTCATCGAGGACGAACTCGGCCCCGTCGACGACGTCTTCGACGCGTTCAACCGGGAGTCGATCAGCGGCGCGAGCCTCGGGCAGGTGTACACCGCCGACGTGGACGACCAGCAGGTCGCGGTGAAGGTCCGCCGCCCCGGGATCGAATCGCTCGTCGAAGCCGACTTGCGCGCCATCCGGTGGTCGATCCCGATCGTCGTGCGGTTCGTCGGCCAAGGCCAGGCGTTCAGCCTGGAGAACCTAGCCGACGAGTTCGCGAAAACCATCCGCGAGGAGATGGATTACAGCCGCGAGGGCCGCATGCTCACGGAGATCCGCGCGAACTTCGCGGACGAGCCCGACATCGTGATCCCGACCGTCTACGAGGAGTACTCAAGCGACCGCGTGTTGACGATGCAGTACATCGAGGGGACGAAGATCTCGGACGTAGACACGCTTGAGCGCCGCGGCGTCGACCGCTCGCAGGTCTCGGAAACGCTCGAACGCGCGTACCTCCAGATGATCATCGAGGACGGCGTGTTCCACGCCGACCCCCACCCCGGGAACCTCGCGGTCCAGGACGACGGCAGCATCGTGTTCTACGACTTCGGGATGAGCGGGCGCGTCGACTCGTTCATCCAGGACAAGATCGTGGAGTTCTACGTGGGCGTTGCGAACCAGGACATCGACGCCATCCTGGACGCGCTCATCGACATGGGCACGCTGTCCCCGGAGGCCGACCGTGCGGTGATGGCTGATGTCATGGAGTTGGCCATCCAGGACGCCCGCGGGGAGAACATCGAGACCTACCGCGTCCAGCAGATCGTCGGGAAAGTCGAGGACACCATCTACGAGTTCCCACTGCGGCTGCCGCCGAACCTCGCGCTCGTGCTCCGTGTTGCGACCGTCGTCGAGGGCGTGTGCGTCACGCTCGACCCGGAGTTCGACTTCATCACCGTCGCCACCGACTACCTCGCCGAACAGGGCTACCGGGAGGAGTCCATCAGGCAGTTCGCCGCGGGCACCGTCGAGGAGTTCCAGGCGGCGGCCACGTCGGTGCTGCGAGTGCCCCCGAAGCTGGAGCGCGCACTCGACAAGGTCGAACGCGAAGACCTCTACGTGCGCGCCGACCTCGAGGACAGCAACCGCGTCATCGACGCGCTGGCGCGGCGGGTCGTGCTCGGACTCGTGTTGGCGACCAGCGTCCCCACGACGGCGTTTCTCTACGTGACGGCGGACGTGACCGCCGCCGCCATCTCGGGGGCGTTCACCGCCGCCGTCGGGGCCGCACTCTACAAGACGTTCCGGCGACGCAACGGCCTGCAGGCCAGCCCGCAGTTCACCCGCCAGAACCTCCGGGAGCGCGACGGCGACGGCGACGACGGCGGGACGGCGCTGGCGCGCAGCGGCAGTCAGATCGAGGCCGACGACGCCGGCACAGCGACGAACGGCGACTGATCGCCGGGAGCGCTGGATACTTGCTTCCAGCGAGCCCCGAACAACGTGTGTACCTTGCTGATGCGGCGTGGCCCGAGCTCGGTGACTACTTCGACGCGGAATCGCTGGCGCTCGTGCCCCTGGGTTCGACCGAACAGCACGGCCCCCACCTGCCGGAGTCCACCGACCACCGGATCGCGGAGGCGTTCGCCCGCACGGTCGCCGACCGCACTGGCGTTCTCTGCACGCCACCCGTGAACGTCGGGGTCAGCCCCCATCACCGACAGTTCCCGGGAACGATGTGGGTCGAGCCACCGGTGTTCCGGGACTACGTGGCGTCGTTCACGCGCAACCTGGCGTTCCACGGCATCGACCGCGTCGTTTTCGTGAACGCCCACGGTGGGAACGTCTCGCACCTCCGCGAGGTCGGTCGCCGGCTGCGCGACGAGGGCACCCTCTACGCAGTCGAGTGGATGTGGGACGAATCCATCCCCGAGCTCGTCGACGAGGTCTTCGACCAGAACGGCCCCCACGGCGGCCCCAAGGAGACGGCGCTGATGCAGTACCTCGACGGCGAGCACGTCCACGACGACCGCCTCGAAGACGCCCGGGACGGCGGCGTCGCCAGCGTCGCCGACGCCGACACGATCAAGCACGGCTCCCGGACGTTCTACGACGCCATCGACAACACCGACAACGGCGTGCTCGGCGACCAGACGGACGCCACCGCCGAGACCGGCGAACGCCTGTTCGAGGCCGCAAGCGACCAGCTCGTCCAGCTCTGCGAGTGGCTGGACGCACAGGCGTTCGCGGACCTGCTGCCCGAGCCTCACGTTTCGACGTGACCGCGGCCGGCCACCGAATCGCGTGTACCGCCTGGTAGCCGCCCGCTCCGTCGCCAGTCCGTTCCAAGAGGTTTATACTACGTAGGCGAGAATCCCGGGGCATGGCGAAAGAGCAGAAGGAAGTGCGTGACCTGCAGGAAGGCAACTACGTGATGATGGAGGACGCCGCCTGCCAGATCAACGCGTACAGCACCGCGAAACCCGGCAAGCACGGCAGCGCGAAAGCCCGCATCGAAGCCGAGGGCGTCTTCGACGGCAAGAAGCGATCGCTCAGCCAGCCCGTCGACGCGAAGATCTGGGTGCCGATCGTCAACCGAAAGCAGGGCCAGATCGTCTCCAAGGAGTCCGACACCGTCGCGCAGGTCATGGACCTCGAAACCTACGAGACGGTGACCATGCAGATCCCCGGTGAGCTCGACATTCAGGCCGACGAGAACATCGAATACCTCGAATTCGAGGGGCAGCGCAAGATCCTCCAGGAGTAGCGCATGTTCCCTGGCGCCAGCACCGCCGACGAGTCGAACCCCGGAGCCGACGCCGACTACGTCGTCGTTGGGGCGCCCCTCGACGTGTCGACGTCGTTCCAGCCGGGCACCCGTTTCGGCCCCGGTGAACTCCGGACGTACGCCGCGACCTTCGAGGACTACCACCACCGGACGGGCACGCACTTCTCCGCCCTCTCGGTCACTGACTACGGCGACGTGCGCGCGTGGAACGACGTGCCGGCGTACCTCGAATACCTCAACGGCGTCGTCACCGACATCTCGTGGAACGACGCCACGCCGCTGCTCGTCGGCGGCGAGCACACGGTGACCGTGGCGGCGGTTCGCGCCCTGAACCCGGACGTGTTCGTGGCCCTGGACGCCCACCTCGATCTGCGCGCTGCCCTCGACGGTGATCCGCTGAGCCACTCGACGGTGACGCGCCACGCCCTCGACGTGGCCGACGAAGCGATCGTCGTGGGCGCACGCGCCGGCTCCGAGGAGGAGTGGGAGCGCGCCGCCGACTCTGACGTGACCGTGATCGAGCCGAGCGCCGTCGCCGACTGGACGCCGGCGTTCGGCGACGCGGACGTGTACCTGAGCGTGGACATCGACGCCGCCGATCCGGGGTACGCGCCGGGCACCGGGACGCCGGAGCCGTTCGGGATGTCGCCACGGGAGCTCCGGGCGGCCGTGCGCGCAGTCGCCCCGCACGCTGTCGGGTTCGATGTCGTGGAGGTCAACGACCGGGACGACGGCCAGGCCCCCACCCTCGGCGCGAAGCTGCTGCGCGAGTTCGTGCACACGCACCACGCCGACGGGTAAAAGACCCCGGCGGCCGGTTGGGTTCGCATGGACGTTTCCGACGTCACCAGCCGATACAACGACCGACTGCGCGTCACCGACTACGCCGACGCCGCGACCAACGGCCTCCAGGTCGGCCCCGAGGATCGCAGTGTCGAGCGCATCGCGTTCGCCGTCGACGCCGCCGCTGCCACGATCAGCGACGCCGTCGAGTGGGGGGCGGACCTCCTGGTGGTCCACCACGGCGTCGCTTGGGGCGGCCTGGACGCGGTGACGGGCCGCGAGTACGACCGGATCGCTGCGCTCGTCGACGGCGAGTGCGCGCTGTACGCCGCCCACCTCCCCCTCGACGGACACCCGGAACTCGGGAACGCAGCCCACGTGGCCGACGTGCTCGGCCTCACACAGCGCTCGCCGTTCGGCGACCACAGCGGCGAGCAGATCGGTCTCCAGGGCCAGCTCCCGGACCCGACGAGCGCGGCCGCGCTCTCCGAGTCGCTCGCCGCAGCGCTGCCCACGGGCGACCAGCCGGTACAGGTGCTTGACGTCGGGCCGGCGGAGTTGACCGACGTGGCAGTCGTCACCGGCAGCGGCGCGGACTGGCTGCGGGAGGCCGAGGCCAACGGGATGGACGCGCTCGTCACCGGCGAGGGGAAAGGAAAACTCTACCACGAGGCCCGCGAAGCCGGCGTGTCAGTGTTCCTGGCGGGCCATTACGCGACCGAAACGGGAGGGGTGCGTGCGCTCGAAGCGGTCGCCGACGACTGGGGAGTCGAGACCCGGTTCATCAGTCACCCCACGGGCCTGTAGCCATCGCGGCGAGTATTGCCGGCTGTGGCAGCTGAGACGACACACGAAGTGTAAACGCTTTTTGCCACTATACACCTAATACCCAGTACATGGGGTCCGGATTAGTCGCACGAATCAGGGGGAGCTACGGCACGAAGCTCACCCTCGCGCTGGTCGTCGTTGTTGTGCTCTCTGTTGGGGTGGGGACGTTCGTCTACCAGCAGACGACAACGCAACTCGAAACCGACGTTCGGGCCGACCTCACCGGGTCGGCAGACGCCCGCGCCGATCACCTCGACGCGTGGCTGTCGAACGCCCGCGGGCAGACCCAACTGGCATCACGCCATCCCGTGCTCGCATCCGGCAACGACACGGCCATCACACGCTATCTCGAAGGGCTTGCGGCAAGCGACGAACGCCCCGATGGCGTCGTCGCCGCCCACGTCTACAACACCTCGACGACAACCATCGAGGCCAGCTCCGCCGACGCGTTCACCGGCGTGAACCCCCGCGAGCAGGGCGCGCCGTTCGCCACCGACCCGCCGTCGTTTGCGACCACCAGCGACGTTGTCGTCGCAGCACCGTTCACCGTTCCGGCGGCCGACTTCCCCGTGCTCTCGGTGCTCTCGCCGATCCCTGGCACCACGGATAAGGCCCTCATCTACATGGTGAACGTGAACACGCTCACCGACGACTTCGGGCAGAACGTCGCGGGAAGCACCACCACCGTCGTTTCCGCCGACGGCACGTACGTCTCACACCCCGACCAGGACCGCGTTCTCACCGGCCACGACGGCCCATCGCGGCTCCTCGACCAGTCGCGCACACAGCCCGCCTACATCGACGCCAACGGCACCGTGACGGCCGCCGCCCCCGTCGACGGCGCGCCCTGGTCGGTGCTAGTGCGCGCTCCACACGACCGCGCGTTCGCGCTCGGTGACTTCGTGGCGTCCAGCCTCGTCGGTCTCGTGCTCATCACGATCGTGAGCCTCTCACTGATCGGTGTCACTGTCGGCTCGACCACGGTCACCGCGCTCCGGCAGTTCTCCCACCGTGCCGACGAAATGGCCGCCGGCGACCTCGACACCGACATCGACACCAGCCGCAACGACGAGTTCGGAACCCTCGCGGAGTCGTTCCGATCCATGCGGGACTCCCTGTCGGAATCCCTGACCGACGCCGAACGCGCGACGGCACGCGCCGAGGACGCCCGTGAGGACGCCGAACAGCAGCGCGCCGACGCCGAAGCCGCCCGGGAAGACGCCGAAGCCGCCCGCAAGGACGCCCAAGAAACCGCTCGCGCCCTCGAATCCGCGGCCGCCGACTACGAGGCCGCGCTCACGGCGGTCGCCGACGGCGACCTCACGCGCCGCGTCGACGCCAGCCGCGACCACGACGCAATGGCGCGCATCGGCCACGCCCTCAACGACATGCTCGACGACATCGAAACCAGCGTCGCCGCCGCAACGGCGTTCTCGGATCACGTCTCGGACGCCGCCCAACGGGTCGAAGCCGACGCCGGCGACGCCATCGACGCCGGAACGGACGTCTCGACCGCCGTCGACGAGATCTCCGACGGCGCAACCGAGCAGACCGACCGCCTCCACGAGGTCGCGGGTGAAGTCGATGACCTCTCGGCCAGCGCCGAAGAAGTCGCCGAAACGGTCGCCTCACTGGCCGACACCGCCGGACAGGCCGCCAGCGCGGTCGACGACGGCCGCCAGGCCACGGAGGACGCCGTCGAGACGATGGACGACGTCGCCGACGACGCCGAAGCCGCCGCCGACGCGATGGACGCCCTCGACAGCGAGATGGCCGACATCGGGGAGATCGTCGATGTCATCGCCGACATCGCCGACCAGACCAACATGCTGGCGTTGAACGCCTCCATCGAGGCCGCCCGCACCGGCGCTGACGGCGACGGGTTCGCGGTGGTCGCCGACGAGGTCAAAACGCTCGCCGAGGAATCCCGGGACGCCGCCGAAGACATCGAATCACGGCTCCTCGCGCTCCAAGGCCAAGTCAGCGACGTCGCCGACGAGATGCGCGCCACAAGCGACACCGTCTCCGACGGCCGAGCGACGGTCGGCGACGCCGCAACCGCGCTCGACGACGTCGTCTCGTTCGTCGCCGACACGGACACCGCCGCCGGCGAAATCCGAGCCGCCACCGACCGCCAAGCACACGCCGCCTCCCGCGTCGCAAGCGCCGTCGACGAGGTCGCCGGCATCAGCCAGGAAACCGCCGCCCAGGCCACTGCGGTCGCCGACTCGGCCGCCACCCAAACCGACACCCTGTCGTCGGTCGACGACGCCGCCGCCGACCTCGCGGACCGCGCCGCAGCCCTCGACGACCTGCTCGCCGAGTTCGACGCCCACGACGACACCGAACCGGAGGACTACTGATATGGCACTCACGACATGGTTTTGGGTCGGCGCTGTCGGCATGCTCGCTGGCACCGTCCTCCCGATCCGGGACTGCATCCGACACCCATCGCATCGCCGCTACGACCTCGTACTCGCCGGCATCACCGGACTGGCCGCCATCGCGTACACCACGATGGGGCTGGGCATCACCGCAACCACCGTCGGCGACCGCACCGTCTACCTCGCGCGGTACATCGACTGGCTGGTCACAACCCCGTTGATCGTGTTGTACCTCGCGATGCTCGCCCGCCCCGGCCACCGCACGTCCGCCTGGCTGCTCGCCGCCGACGTGTTCGTCATCGCCGCCGGGATCGCCGCCGCGCTCACCACGGGCGTGCAGCGCTGGCTGTTTTTCGCCGTCGGCGCTGCCGGCTACGCCGCGCTCCTGTACGGCCTCCTGGGGACGCTGCCGCGCGCGCTCGGCGACGACCCCCGCGTGCGCTCGCTGTTCGTCACGCTTCGCAACATCACGGTCGTCCTCTGGACGCTGTATCCGGTGGTCTGGCTGCTGTCCCCGGCCGGCATCGGCATCCTCCAAACCGAGATGTACACCATCGTCGTGGTCTACCTGGATTTCATCTCGAAGGTCGCGTTCGTGGCGTTCGCCGTGCTCGGTGCCGACGCCATCAGCCGCCTGGTCGCCGCCGACGCCGCCGCGCCGGCCACCACGGAACCAACGCCGGACGGCGACTAACAGCGGGTCCAGACCAGCAACGTCTTTCCGCTGTCCGCCGTGCTATCGACTGGCCGATGACGACACCACCGGGCCGACCCGGGGTGGCTCCCGTGGGACGACGAGCCCTATGAGTGCCGAGGCCAGCTTTCTATCCATACATTTCGGGAAAGGAGTGAACGAACGTCATAGAATCTTGTCTGCTGCCTTCTGAGAAAGGACAGTCGTCATTAGAGGTCGAAGAGTGAGGACGAGCGAATTGAGGATATAGATCTTCCTGGTGTTTATACAAAAGCCATGAGATTGTGCCGACATGTCTGACAATCCGGTGAATGGAATAGAGATTCCTGAGCCAGATTACGAGAGTATCGCTGGTTCGCTTCCATCGCAAGAGACTATCGACTCTGCTACCGATGCAATACAAAAGGCCAAGAAGCGTTTTGAACGAGCCCGAAAAGGGGCAGAGAAACATATCAATATTGGCCCGCCATGGGACTACGACCCGAGCGACTATTCCCCATCAGATGAAGCATCCTATCACGCCTTCAGGTGGGCACACGAAGGTCAAATCTCGTTACAAGAGACGGGAGACTCTGAACTAGAGACCATTGCAGAACAGATAGAGTATGGCTCTAAGATGCTTGCCGAAGATTCTAGCAATGACGATATTCAGGGTTTCAATTCAGGAATATTGGCCCTCATATCTGCATTAGATGGTCTAATCATCTGGCTATGCGAGTACGACTCGAATACTCCCGCTGACAGAACCAATGCCAATGGAGAAGATATCTATCACAGCGGAAGCAAAAAAGATGTTTTGAAGAGAATGTACGACCAGCACTCTGTTTTTGGCGTCGAGAATGGCCAAGGAAGTGAGTTCAAAAACAAGTGGGTCGACTTCTGGGAACACCGTCATCGCATAATGCACGGTGAGCCGGACGCATATTACGACGACAATGTTGGAGTCGCGACCCTGTTCTTTGTAGGCCTAACAGCTTATGTGGTTAAGGAACAGTACGAAGCGTTGAACCCGTGACAATCAACATATAGGTATGAACGAAGGGGAAGTGCGACAAGTGGTATCGGTTGCTCTTGAGAAGGTCAAGGACAAGGATACAGGGTTACTGAGGCTCGATGTCAACGAGAGGAGCATCACCCATCGTCTCGGGATGTAGCTTCAAGTTGCAGTCAGTGACCCTTGGGACGTAGATGTCGAGTACAACCGAATAAGCGAGGATCATGATGTGACTAAGCGGCTCCCAGAGAAGATGCTACATGAGCAGCCAATCCGCTGGCTGTCCATGCCTGTCATCCTCTGCCGAACTTATTGTGCGCGCTAACTGTTGTATCGTATGTGAGTATCACCGTTGATACTATCGCCAATGGACTTTTGACACAGTCCGGCTAGGGCCAGACATGATGGACACACCAGAACACGCCAGCACCAGCAGCCGACGGCGGCTGCTCGGGATGCTGGCGGCAGGGGGGACGACCGCAGTCGCTGGCTGTACCACGATCACCGGGGGTGGTGACACCACATCCACCGGCGGCGGCGACAGTGGCTCGTCGTCGATCGTTGTCGGCTCGAAGGGGTACGCCGAGCAGGTGACGCTCGGATACGTCGCCTATGAGCTCCTGGCAAACACCACGAACGCGACCCTCGTCGACGAAACCGGCTTCGGGGGGAACGCAGCCATCTCCGAGGCGTACCGGACCGGGAACGTCCACGCCTACTACGACTACATGGGGTCGCTGTGGTCGTCGCACCCGCCGAAACACGACAGCGCCGACTTCGACACGCCGGACGCCCAGTACGACGCGCTGAAATCGGAGATGGAATCCGAACACCCGATTCGCATCCTGGATCGCGCGGACTGGCAGAACACGTGGGCGGTGTTCGTCGCCGAGCGCGCCGTCGAGGGCACGGGCATCCAGTCGATCAGCGACCTCGCGGCGCACGTCAACAGCCGAAACTACGACATCAGGCCCGCGTTCGGCGACGGGTTCCGCTCCCGGAGTGACGGCCTGGACGCGCTGCTCGACTACTACGAGTTCGACCCCGAGCGCGTGACCGCGTGGGCGTCCGAGCGCGAGTTCCTGGAGACCGCGTCCGCACAGGCCGCGGGCACTGCGGTCGACGAAGGGTACGCCGATCTGGGGTTCGGGTACAGCACCAGCGCCTGGCTCACCGACGTCGACAACGTTCGTGTGCTCGACGACGACCGGAACTTCTGGCCGTTCTTCCATCCCGTCGGCGTCGTTCACGAGGACGTTGCCACCGACGCGGTGGTGGCGGCGCTGAACACGATGCCCGACGCGATCCCCGACGCGGAGACGATGCAGGCGTTGAACAGTCGCGCCGCTGCGAGCGGGAACCAGCAGGCGGCCGCCGACCACTTGCAGAACAACGACTTCATCTGACCCCATGTCCGAACCCACGGCCGACGCCGGCGACAACTCGCCGTCGTCCACAGACACGGCCCCGCTGGATCGCGTGAAAGCCATCGCCTTGCTGCCGCTGCGGTCGTACCTGGTGAAGTTCGCGGTCGCGTTGCTGGTGATCCTCGTGATCATCGCGGCCGGCGGATTCTGGGTGCAAGCCGACGCCACCGCCACGCTGGAGGCGAACACCGAACAACAACTCGAGCAGGAGGCCGTCTCCGATGCGACCGTGATCGGCGACTGGCTGGAACGCAACGAGCAGTCCGTGCTCATCGCGTCGAACAACCCGCGGCTCGGGTTCAACACCACGGCCGCCGACAAACAGGCGTACGTGACACAGCTCGTGGCGGCCGAACTGGACGCCGATCGGATCGCCGACGTCCACGTCGCTGACCCCACCGTCGGCGGGGCGAGCGACGCGCGCATCGTTGCAAGCACCGACGAGGACGCCCGTGGCACGCGCGTATCGGCGGACACCCACCCGTGGGTGGACCGCACGCGATCCATCGGCCGCGACACCGTGGTGTCCACGAACCCCTACCGGACCGCCGGCGGCCAGCGGGTCGTCAGCTCGATGAGCGTCGCAGCGGACCTGACACACGTTCTCGTCGTGGAGTACACCGCGGGGGATCTCAGCGACCAGTTCGGTGCCGGCATCGACGGCACGTTCACGCAGGTCGTGCGTCCGACCTCGGACGCGACGGCGGTGTTGTTCTCGGACGCCGGAACTGACGCCGTCGGGCAGCCCTACATCCCGGACCGGTCGCAGTCCGAGATCCCGGCGCTCGACTCGGCCACTGAGCGGGGACAGTTCACGAACACCCCGACGAAAGACAGCGTGCTCGACCGTGAGTACGTCGCCGCGTACACGACCGTGCCCGGGAAGAACTGGGTGGTCGTCAAGCACGCACCCTCCGAGAGCGCGTTCGCGTTGAGCAACCAGATCCGCACCGGGATCCTCGGGTTCATTCTGGTCGCGCTCGTGGGCGTGGTCCTGGTCGGTGGCACCATCGGGCGCAACACCGCGGCCGCGGTGCAGTCCCTCTCGGCGGCCGCAGCGGAGATCGAGGCCGGGAACTACGACGTGGACGTGGCGAGCTCTCGCCGGGACGAGATCGGGCAACTGTTCGCGTCCATCGGGAGCATGCGCGACGCGTTGGTCACCCAGATCGACGAGGCCGAGGCCGCCCGCGAACAGGCCACGGAGGCCCAGCAGGACGCGGAAGCGGAGCGCGAGCGCGCCGAGGACGCCCGGGAGCGCGCCGAGGACGCGAAAGCCGACGCGGAAGCGTTGGCGGCCGAACTCGAAGCGCAGGCCGAGCGGTACAGCGACGTGATGGCGGCGTGCGCCGACGGCGACCTCACCCGCCGCATGCCCGCCGACGACACGGACAACGAGGCGATGGCGGCGATCGCGGCGTCGTTCAACGAGATGCTCGCGCAGTGGGAGCACACCATCATCGACATCCAGGAGTTCGCCGACGCGGTCGCCACCGCCAGCGAGGAGGCCGAAGTCGGAGCCGCCGACGCCGAGCGCGCCAGCGGCCAGGTCAGCGAATCCGTCCAGGAGATCGCCGGCGCGGCCGACGAGCAGCGCAACATGCTGGACACGGTGTCCGGGGAGATGACCGACCTGTCGGCGGCCATCGAGGAGGTGGCGGCGTCCGCCGATTCGGTCGCCGAGCACTCCCATCAGACCGCCGAGATCGCGCGCGACGGCGAGCAGACCGCCGAGGACGCCATCGAGCGCTCGCTGACGGTGCAGGAGGCAATCGACGCGACCGTGCAGAACGTCGAGGCCCTCGACGACCAGATGGCGGAGATCAGCGAGATCGTGGACTTGATCTCGGACATCGCCGAGCAGACGAACATGCTGGCGCTGAACGCCAACATCGAGGCCGCCCGCGCCGACAAGAGCGGCGACGGCTTCGCGGTCGTTGCTGACGAGGTCAAGGACCTCGCCGAGGAAACCCAGGAGTCAGCCGGCGACATCGAGCGCCGCATCACCGAGGTGCAGTCCCAGACGACCGCCACTGTCGCCGAAGCCAGGGCCGCCGAGGAGTCCATGGACGCGGGGATCGACGCGGTCGAGGAGGTCGTGGACGCGTTCACCGCAGTGTCCGACCACGCCGACGAGACCGACACGGGCGTCCAGGAGATCAGCGACACCACCGACGATCAGGCCGCCAGCACCGAGGAGGCGGTGTCGATGACCGAGGAGGTCGCGGATCTCAGTGACTCCACTGCTGGGGAGGCACAGAGCGTCTCCGCCGCTGCAGAGGAGCAGGCCGCGTCGATGTCCGAGATCAGCGACAGCGTCGAGTCGCTCAGCGGCCAGGCCGAACAGCTCAAAGCGCTGCTGTCGGAGTTCGAGGTCGATGCCGACCGGGACGTCACGCCCACGCAGACCGACTGACCAGACCGCAGCCGGTCAGTCCGACTGTCCGGCGGGCGCGTCGGTTGCTTCGCCGTGTGCCGTGCCGGTGGTCTCGGTCCGGAACTCGTTCAACCGGTCTTCGAGGGTGTCCGCCTGCGCGGCCAGTGACTGCAGGCTACTGGTCACCTCGGTGATCGATGCGGTCTGTTCTTCGGAGGCTGCGGACACGTTCTCGGCGCGATCGGCTGTTGCCTGGCTGATCGTGGCGATGTCGTCGACGCTGGAAACGACGCGTTCGGAGCGCTGGGCCTGTTCGTCCATCGCCTGACTGATCTCCTGGACGCCGTCGGTCGTCTCCTGGATGTTCTCGGTCACCGCCCCGAACGCGTCGACGGTCTCCTCGACGGCCGCCGCCCCGTCGTTGACGCGCTGCTCGGCGACCCGGATCTCCTCGACCGTCGTGGCCGTCTGTGACTGCACTTCCTCGATGAGCTCCGCGATGTCCTTGGCCGAGCGCTGGCTCTCGGTGGCCAGCTCTTTGACCTCGTCGGCGACCACGGCGAAGCCGTCCCCGTTGCTACCGCCGCCCGATCCCGCACGAGCGGCTTCGATGTTGGCGTTCAACGCCAGCATGTTCGTCTGCTCGGCGATGTCGCTGATGAGCTCCGCGATGTCGTCGATCTCGGTCGTGAGCTCTTCGAGCGCGTCGACGTTGGCGACCGTCGTCTGCATGGTCTCCTGGACGGCGTCGATCGCGTCGATGGCGTCCTCGGCGGTCTGTTTGCCCGCCGTCGCGACGTCCGTGGTGTCGGCCGCGGTGTCCGCGACGCTCTGTGCGGTCGCCGCCACCTCCTCGACGGTCGCGGAGTACGAATCCATCTCCTCGGCGACCGACTCCAGTTGCTCGCGTTGGTCGTCGGTGCCGGCGGCGATCTCCTGGACGGACTCGCTGACCGTCTGGCTGGCGTCCTGGATCTCCTTCGCGCCGGCGGTGGCTTCCCGGCTGGCCGTCGTGACGTTCGTCGAGAACCCCTGGATCTCGTCGATCGTGCGCTCCATCGTCGTCAGCATGTCGTTGACGACGGCTGCCACTTCGGCGATCTCCGCGTTGTCGGTCGTGGCGTCCACCCTGGCGGTCAGATCCCCGTCCGCCGCCGCTTCCAGCGTCGCTCCGACTTCGGTCGCCTGGGATTCGAGGTCCGCCGCCAACTGCTCGATCTCCGCGCTGCGTTCCCGTGCGTCCTGTTTGGCCGATTCGGCCTCGGCCGTTTGCCGCTCGGCTTCGGCCTGCTTCTGTTCGGCTTTCTCGCGGGCGCGCTCCGCTTCGGCGCGCTCTTCCTCGGCCTCCTGGCGGCGCTGGGCGCGCTCCTCGACCAGCGCCTCCATGTCCTCGACGATGGCCAGCGTCGCAGTCCCGCCGATCGCGAACACCGCCACCGTCGTCGCCATCAGCGGCCCCGTCGCGAGGTTGAAGATCTGCGTGGCGACACCGGCTTTCTCCAGCATGAGCGACACCGTCCACGTCACGCCGAGCAGTGAGGCGAACGTGAACGCCATCCAGAACGCCGCTTCGGCGTCCGTGTCCCGGTAGTTCCGGTAGCCGAGCGCGGCCGCGGCACCGAACCCGATCGCGCCGACCGCGTCGCCGAGGGGCGCAACGACCGCGTCAACGAAGACGGCAGCCCCACTCATGCCGTGTCCTCCGTTGCCGTCATCCCTTGCCGGCGCTGGTAGGCCGCGAACAGGAACGTCACGCCCGCGAGCCCGATGCCGACGACGTGCTCAGTGGCGTTCAACACGACCGGCAGAACCACGGCTTCGAGGTTGGTCGCCACCATCCCGACCACGAGCAGGAGGTAGCCGACCGTGAACAGCTTCGTGCTCTCCTTGTACTGGCTCACCACCGGGAACAACCCCAGAACGGCCACGATCAATCCCACGACTTCCAGAACACCGAACGCCCCAATTGCTGCCATTGCACACACTTACTTCCCGAGAACGTAGGAATGTTACCCGAACGGTACTCTCTCACACACGTTCCGGTGAAAGATTTTGCGTCCGGACGCGTGCACGGGATCAGGTGACATCGACTGGCATGCAGTGCGGACTCTCCGATCGCGCGACGAGAAGCACAGCTATGCGGGGCGAGAAGCGGTCGCGGCGCGGCCTGCTGTGGGCGCGGTTATTCGATGTGGCCTTCTTCGCGGAGCTGATCGGCGTCCTGGTCGGAGTACCGCCACTCGACGTTCGCCTTCTCGTCCTGCCAGTCCCACGGCTCGGCGAGCACGACGTCGCCCTCGTTGATCCACGTCCGGTACTTCATGCGGCCGGGAATGCGTCCCATCCGCTCTTTGCCGTCCTCGCACTGCAGCGTCACGTGGTTCCCGCCGTCGTGTCGCTTGACGACCGCAAACACTTCGTCGTCGTTGGGCATTCGGAGGTTCCGCCGCCCTGACTCATCGCTCACACGCTGCCTACGCGCCCGCCACAGTAAAAGGGCGCGGTCCCCCGCGATGCCCCATCAGTCACAACCCGGCTTTTTGTTGCCGGCGATCCAACACCACTCCATGCAGGGGAGCCTACCCGGTGAGCGTGACGTGACTGTCGTGGGCGGCGGCTTCGGCGGGCTCGCCGCGGCGGCCTACCTCGCCCGCGCCGGTGCCAGCGTCACACTACTCGAACAACACGACACCGTCGGCGGCCGCGCCGGCGTCCTCGAACGCGACGGGTTCCGGTTCGACACCGGCCCGTCCTGGTATCTGATGCCCGACGTCTTCGAGCGGTTCTTCGACCACTTCGACCACGACCCACACGACTTCTACGAGCTCACCCGCCTCGACCCCCAGTACCGGGTGTTCTGGACGGACGGCGACAGCGCGACGATCGAACCCAACCGGCGCAACGCCCACGAGCTGTTCGAGTCCTACGAAGAGGGCGCCGGCGACGCGCTCGCGACGTACCTCGACCGCGCCGCCACCAACTACGATCTCGCGATGAACCGCGTCGTCTACCCCGACCGGACGGCGTTCCGGGATTACGCGAGCACCGACATGCTCCCGCTGGCGTCCCGGCTGCGGCTGTTCGGGAACATGGACGACTACGTCTCGCGGTTCTTCGACCACCCCAAGCTCCGCCAGCTCCTCGAATACACGCTGGTGTTCCTGGGTGGTGCACCGCACAACACGCCCGCGCTGTACTCCATCATGAGCCACGTCGACCTCAACGGCAACGTCTTCTACCCCGAGGGCGGCATCGCCGGGGTCGTCGACGCGCTCGCCGAGCTCGCCGTCGAGCAGGGCGCAACGATCGAAACCGGGGTCGGCGTCAACGCCATCAGCGGCCGCCGCGGCGAGTTCACGCTCGCCACCGACGACGGCACACGAACCACGGACCTCGTGGTGAACAACGCCAACCCCGCGTACGCCGAGCGCGAACTCCTCGACACCGGCGGCCGCGACCACGCCCCCGACTACTGGGACGACCAGACGTACGCGCCGTCGGCGCTCATGTTCTACCTCGGCGTCGAGGGCGACGTGGGGCCACTCGCGCACCACTCGCTGGTGTTGCCCCCGGACTGGGACGGCCACTTCGCCCGGCTCTTCGACGACCCGGGGTGGCCCGATGATCCGGCGTTCTACCTCTCGGTGGCGTCGAAGACCGACGACACCGTCGCGCCCGACGGCCACGAAGCGGTGGTCATCCTGCTCCCGATCGCGCCCGGCCTCGACGACACCCCCGAGATCCGGGCGCAGTACCGCGACCGCCTGCTGGGGACGCTGGCGGCCCAGACCGGCGTCGACCTCCGGGACCGCATCGTCGTCGAGGAGTCCGCCTGCGTCTCGGAGTTCAGCGAGCAGTTCGGCGACCCCGGCGGGACGGCGCTTGGCCTGGCGCACACGCTGTTCCAAACCGGGCCGTTGCGCCCGGGGAAGCGCGACGGCCCCGACGGCCACTACTACGTCGGCGCGTACACGAACCCCGGGATCGGCATGCCCATGTGTCTCATCAGCGGCGAGCACGTCACCAAAGCCGTCATCGACGACGATCCCGCGGCGTCGGGCTCGACCGACCCGCTGGCCGTCCCCGGGGAGTTCAACTTCGACACGCCGACCACGGCCGACTGACCATGCACCTGTACTGGCACCAACGCGACCTCCGCGTTCCCGACAACCGCGGCCTCCACGCCGCCACCGACGGCGACACCGTCGTGCCCGTCTACGTCTTCGACGACACCGTGCTCTCCCAGGTGGGCCGCCCCAAGCGCGCGTTCCTCGCCGCCGGCGTGCGCGCACTGCGGGCGGCGTACCGCGAGCGCGGCAGCGACCTCCTCGTCCGCGAGGGCGACGCCGAATCCGTGCTGCCGGCGCTGGCCGACGAGTTCGACGCCGACACCGTGTTCCACGCCGCCCACTACGACGCCGCGCGGCGGAACCGCCGCACGCGGGTCGCGGACGCACTCGCCGCCGCGGGCGTCGACACCGCGGGCCACGTCGACCACACGCTCGTCGACCCCGCGACCCTCGACGACGCCTACCCCTCTCACAGCCAGTTCTACGACGACTGGCAGCAGGCACCGAAACCCGACCCGGTGCCCGCGCCGGACGCCGACGCGCTGGCCGACGTCCACGACGACCACACGCTCTCGGTCCCGGCCCCCGAGCCGCCGCTCCCGGATGCGGGACACGCGGCCGCCACCGACCGCCTCGCGGCGTTCCTCGACGACGGCATCGCGTCGTACAACGACACCCGGGACGACCTCGCGGCGGCGGTCGACGCCCCTACCAGCGCCGTCTCCCGGCTGTCGCCGTATCTCGCGGCCGGCAACATCGGCGTCCGCGAGGTGTGGGCGGCCGTCGCCGACGCCTACGACGACGCCACCGGGGACGCGGCGCGGAACATCGGGAAATACCGCTACGAGCTGTCCTGGCGCGAGCAGAACTACCACCTGCTGTACCACACCCCCCGCCTCCAGACGGAGAACTACGTCAGCTTCGACGCCCCGATCGCGTGGCAGAACAGCGACGACCACTTCGAGGCGTGGACCCGGGGGGAGACCGGCTACCCGCTGGTGGACGCCGGCATGCGCCAGCTCCGCGCGGAGGGGTACGTCCACAACCGCCCCCGGCAGGTGGTCGCCAGCTTCCTCACGAAACACCTCCTGGTGGACTGGCGGCGCGGCGAGCGCCACTTCGCCGACCGGCTGGTGGATTACGACCCCGCGAACAACGCCGCGAACTGGCAGTGGACCGCCTCCACCGGCACGGACACGGTCGCCGTCCGCATCTTCGATCCGGTCAGCCAGATGGCGAAATACGATTCCGATGCGGCGTTCGTCACCGAGTACGTCCCCGAGCTGCGCGGCGTCGACCCCGAGACCATCGTGGACTGGCCGACGCTGCGCCACTCCCAGCGCGAACGCCTCGCGCCCGACTACCACCACCCGATCGTCGACCGCGACCACGCCTACGAGCGCGCCCAGCGCGTCTTCGAAGCGGCCCTGGACGGGGACGCGTGACCCGGGCCGCGGCCACACGCTGATTCCGCGGCGGTTTTACCGCGTGTCCCCGTAGCGCCAGCCATGTACGACCGGATCCTGCTCCCGGTGGACGACAGTGACTCGATGGACCGCGTTGTTGAGCACGCCGCCGACGTGGCCGGCCGCCGGGACGCCACCGTTGACGTGCTGTACGTCCTCGACGATCGGGCGTTCCTCACGCTCGACGACGGCATGCAGGACGAAGCCACGGCGCAGCTCCGCACGCAGGGCGAGCGCGCCGTCGAACACGCCGCCGACCGCCTCTCGGAGGCGGGGGTTGACACCGAAACGTACGTCCGCGACGGTGACCCCGCGGATGAAATCCTCGCGGTACTCGCCGAGGACGGCGCGGACCTCGTCGTGATGGGGACGCGGCGCGGCGACTTCGAGCAGTCCATGCTCGGCAGCGTCTCCCGGGACGTCGTCGAGTCGACCGAAACACCCGTGTTGACCGTCCCGGTCACCGAGGACTGAGTACCGCGGCGTCGGGGCCAACGTATTTGTGGCTCGTCGGTGTGGCCCGAGACATGGATCCCCGCACAGACGAGTTGGACGAACGACAGGCTGTGACGGACGCGATCAACGTGACGTACGTCCTCGGCAGCGGCGGCGGGGCCGGCGAGCGCACCGCGGCCCGCCTCGAACGCGTTGCCGGCGACGTCCCGATCGCCGTCACACCCACGACCGACCCGATGTCGGTCTCCGACGACGCCGGCTGTGTCGTCGCCGAAACCGGTCTCCACGGCGTTGACATCGTCTCCGTGGTGGCGCGGCTCGCGGACGCCGACGTTCCCGTGGTGGTGGTCGACGACCCCGACGGCAGTGTTGCTGCCGGATCGGCCATCGACGCCGGGGCGACGGCCCACGTGCGTGCCCGGCCGGACGGGGACACAGCCCGGGTGCTCGCGAACCGCGTTCGGACCGCCGTCGAGCGGCGCCGCGACCGCGAGTCGATGTCACACACCGAGCGCCGGCTCCGGCGGGTGATCGACTCGCTGCCACAGTGCGTCCTCGAAAAGACACTCGACGGCGAGTACCTCCTCGTCAACGACTCGGGGGCGTCGAACTACGGGCTGGACCCCGACGCCGTCGAAGGGCACCGCGAGGACGAGTTCCTCCCACCGGACCTCGTGGAACGCTTCCACCGCGAGGACGAACAGGTCATCGCCGACGACGAGGCGCTGCACATCCCCGAACAGCACGTCGACGACCGCGTCATCGGCGACGATCGCGTCGAGGAAGTCTACAAGCTCCCGTTCGACGACCCGGACACGGACGCCGACACCGTGTTGACCGTGGTTGCGGACGTCACCACGGCCTACGAGCGCCGCCACCGACTCGCCGGCGCGGCCACCCACATCGAAGACGCCATCTCCCAGATGGCGTCGGCGGACCCCGACCACGATCGCATCCGGTCGCTGCTCGACGCAGCCCACGAGTACGCCGTCGGCGACTCCGAGCGCGCCGTCGGCCCGCAGTAGCCGCCGGCGTCGGTCAGTTCGTCGAGATGATCTCGATGACCGCCCGCGAGTCGAGGTCCTGGTCGGCGGCGATCTGGCGGTTCGCCCGGCAGTCAACGGCGTGCAGGAAGCCGTCACCGACATCGGAGTGAACGGCGTACGCGAAGTCCTCGGCGGTCGCGTCGGGCTCAAGCAAGAACACGTCGGGCAGCACGCGCCCGTCGGCGGTGCCCAGGCCGTTCGCCGACCCGGGGAAGACGGGCTTGACGCCGAGCGCGTCGAACAGCGCCGCCTCGATCGCGGACTGCACGCCGGTGCCGGCGTACTCGGTGACGAACTCCCGGATCGACTCCAGGCCAGCGCGCTGGTCGTCGCTTGGCTCGCCGACGATCGTGAACGCGTCGTCGCCCGACCGGTAGTCGACCACGCCGCCCTGGTCGGCCTGCGTGAGCGCCTGCTCGGCGTGCGCGCTCACGGGCACGAACTCCAAGTGGTCGTACTCGTCGTCGTCGGTGATCGCCGCCCAGTTGGCTTGGGCTTCCGGGGTGTCCATCTTGTTCGCCGCGACCACCATGGGCTTGGTGCGGGTGCGCATCTCGCGGGCGAGTTCGAGGCGGTCGGCGTCGTCCCAGGTGTCCGGGTCGAACGCCAGATCCAGGGCCAACAGCACCTGCTTGACCTCCTCGGGGCTCGTGCGGAACGCGCTCATCTGCTCGGCCAACTCGACTTCGAGGGTGGCGTCCGCCATGTGCTGGCCCTCGTAGCGCTCGATGCCCTTCTCTAGGACGTCGAGGTACCACTGATCGAGCTCCGTTTCGAGGAAGTCGATGTCCTCGCGGGGGTCGTGGCCCTCGGTCGCCTCGCCCTCGATGTCCGTCGTGCCGGAGAAATCGACCACGTGGATGAGCACGTCCGCCTCGTTGAGGTCCGTGAGGAACTGGTTGCCGAGACCCGCGCCCTCGTGAGCGCCCGGGATGAGGCCCGCGACGTCCACGAGCTTCGTCGGGACGAACCGCGTGCCGTCCTCGCAGAACCCCGTTGCGGGCGTGCACTCCTCGCCGAACTCGGGGGCGGCACACTCCACACGAACGTACGCTTCGCCGACCGCGGGGTCGATGGTGGTGAACGGGTACGCGCCCTCCGGCACGTCGTTGTTCGTCGCTGCGTTGAAAAACGTGGACTTGCCCACCGAGGGCTTGCCCACCAGGCCGACGCGATAGCTCATTGGTCACCGGCAGGGGGTTCTCGCCTAAACGGATTGCTACCTGCGGCCCGTATGCGAACCCGGGACAGACCCACCGCTGTGGCACCGGCGCTTTTACGCTGGCGGCGCTCCACGGTGGCGTATGAGCGAGACAGTCGTCGTGACTGGGGCGGCCGGCGGTATCGGAAGCGAAGCAGCCCACGCGTTCGCCGACGACGGCGCCACCGTCGTGCTCGGCGGCCGGAACCGGGACGCCATCGAAACGCTCGCCGCGGAGATCGGCGCGGAGTGGCTGCGGGCCGACGCGCGCGACGAGTTCGACGCCGAGCGACTGATGGAGACGGCCTCCCGGGCGGGTGATTCCTCCGGCATCGACGTGGTCGTTCCGTGCGCCGCCGTCTACCACGGCGACGCCGGACACACGCCGCTCGGGGAAACGGGCTACAGCACGTTCGACGACACCATCCGGACGAACGTGCGCGGGGTGTTCGCGACCGTGCGCGAGGCGCTCCCGCACATGGACAGCGACGGCCGCGTGCTCGTCCCAACCGGCAGCGTCGCCACCGACCCGAAACCCGGCTTCGGCGCGTACGCCGTGTCGAAAGCCGCTGCGGAGGGGGTTGCGAGGCAGTTCGCGGTCGACTGCGAGCCGGCTGTCGGCTGCGTCGATCCCGGCGCGGTCGACACCGAACTCCACGGCATGGGGGGCCGCGATCCGGCCGACGTCGGGGGGTTGTTCACGTGGGCGGCGTCGGTCCCCGACACCCTCGATGGCGGCGTGGTCGGGCTGAAAGACTGGAAGCAGGCGACCCGGTGATCAGACCACCGTGGGCAGCCCAGCGGTGACATCGACGCCAGGACTGTAGGCGATGTGGGGGCTGCCGGCGGGCTGCTCGAACCCGTTGGCGGTGAAGAGGTCGTTCCGGCGGACGTCCAGGGTGGCGTCGGCGAGCTGCCAGGGGTCGTGGTCGACCGCTCCCTGGTAGACGGTGCCGTCCTCGCTGGCGACGAAAAACCGATACCGCTCCAGGAGGAACGCGGTCAGCGATCCGGGGGTGGCGCGCGAGCACGCGCCCGCTTGCTCGTACGTCGCGTCGAAGGCAAGCGACGGCTGGCCGGCGTGCGTGCGGGTGCTGCGAACCGCGAGCGCGCCGCCCGCGCGGCGTTCGATCCGCATGTCCGCGGTGTAGTACGGCAGCCCGAACAGCCGGCGGGCGACCCGGACCCCCAGGGCGTCGGTGGCGTCCAGGTTGAAGAAGTAGATGCCGGGACGGCCGTCCACCGTGACGTACGTGCGGAGGTTCAGCTCCCCGAAGGTGCGGCCGACACCCGACGGGAGACCGCGGGGGCGGATGTTCTCCATCACGAACGGGACCACCGAGAGGTACGCGTCGCCGTCGTGGGTGTCGACGTCGACGCCGTCGGGGAGTCGGTCGGCGACGACCTCGGGGTCGACCGGCCAGCTCGCCACCAAGACGTCGGCCCACCGCATGGATAGCACGTCCATACCAGCGGGTTCGTGCGCCGGCAGCTTGGCGCTGTCGCCAACCGACAGGTTGTTAATACTGGGTATAGATTTAATAATCGAATGTCGGTTTCACACTCCACGTCGAGCGCACGCGCCCGCACGATCCGGCTCGGCGCAGCCAGCGCCATCGCCTTCCTCGCCCTCTCAGCGTACGTCTCCCGCACCGGAGACGCCCCCAAACTGGTGGGCATCTCCTGGGTGGCGTTCACCGCGATGGCCGGCGCCGCCGCGCTCGGCGGCCACACCACCGCCGACCACCCCCGTGGACTCGTCTGGGGGTACGGCCTCGCCAGCGGCGCAATGATCGCCAGCGCCGCCGCCTTCCTCCTCCCGCAGGCCATCGGCTACGCCGCCAAACCGGGCGGGTTCGGCGTCGCGGCCGGCATCCTCACCGGGTTCGGCGCGCACACCATCGGCCACCGGCTCTCGCACCTCGACCTCCCGCTGGACCGCACCACCGCCGAACTCTCCGCGCACTCGCTGGCCGCCGGCTCCATCATCGGCGTCGTCTACACCGCCATGCCCGGCCTCGGCCCCCTCCTCGGTCTCGCCATCGTCTCGCACAAAGGCCCCGCCGGCTACGCCGCCGCCCGCCGCCTCGCCCGCACCGACCGCTCCCCGGCGATGCTGCTGTTGCCCGCCGCCGGCGTCGGCATCGCCGCGCTCGCCGTCACCGTCGTTTCGTTCCCCACTGCCCCGGTCTTCCGAGCGGTCGTCTTCGGGTTCGCCGCGGGCATCTTCCTGCACGTCGCGATGGACTTCCTGCCGCACTGCGAGACCGGCAGCGACGTCCACGACGCGGTCACGCGCTCCGCCCACGACCACGACCACGCCCTGCTCGACCGCCTGCGCCTCCACGCCGTCGCCTCCACCGGCCTCGGTGCCGCCGTGGTCGCCGCGGCCTGGGTTCTCCTGCGGTAAACGCGCTGCTCCTCAACGGCTCGCTTCGACCGCGTCCGCGTACTCCCTGACCTGCTCGGGCACGTCCTTGTGGTCGGCCAATTCGTCGTACCCAAGCCAGAACACGTCGGCCACCTCCTCGGGCTCCCGGACCTCCGGCTCGCCCGACTCGTACTCGCAGTGCACCACGACGTTCAGGCACTCCGTACTCTCGTTCGCGGTGAAGGGGCTGCCCGTCACGTACTCGACGACCCCCGTTTCGACGCCGACCTCATCGTGGTCCTCTCGCCGCGCCGTCTCTCGGATGGCGTCCCCCAACGCGTCTGAGTCGACTTTTCGGCCGGGGAACGAGAGCGTGCCCGCCGCGTGCTCTTCCTCGCTGCTGCGCTTGACCACGAGGTAGTCGTCGCCGCGAACGACAGCGGCGTCGACGTTCAGGACCAGGGCGTAGTCGTCTATAGTAGTTCAGTTGATGGGGTCATAGTGCAACCTCTGATTCCCCATTACTGCCACAGCATATTTTCCTTACACACTGTTTGCATTGGCAAAACGATTAAGTAACTACACGCCTATTGATATAGGTATGATGTCATCCAACTCACGACGTTACATTGAAGTCGGCCAATACGGCGTCAAATTCATCGTGGAACAAGAGTCTATCATGGGTAACGAGACTGTCCCGACGCCTATTGACGAGATTCCACTGGACGAGCTCCCTATTTCGGACATTAAAATTGACGGAATCACTCGCATTGAGGCCGTAGAGAAGGATGACGGACAAGTACTTCGAATGGAGTTTGATGAAGCCGAGTATCAGGGTGAAACCTCTGACAATGGAGCAGATAAAAAGTCACCAGGCGACTTCTTTGAGCGGTTAGAGAACAAAACTGGAATTACGCACGATGGAGGAGAATTCAATTTCAACTCAGCTCGCTCCGACAAAGGGAACTTCATCGACTTCATCGATTTCCTCTTCGAAGACGGCCACATCTCGAAAGACGACCTGCCCTATTCGACGAAGTACGCACACAAGGCGTACCTGCTCAATACGGAGCCAATCGATCAGGAAGGTGAGCAGATGAAGCGCTCTGAACAGCCTGTAGAAGGCGTTTACGTTCCGACGTACTATGGCAAACAGCAAAAGAAGGAGTACATGGAAACTCTAGTCAACGACTTCGTGAAGGGACAGCACATCGACTGACGATTAAACAGGCGGGATTGCGGTATATGGCACAAATGTGGAGAATGCTAATTCTGTTAGGTATCTCACGTCACTAAACAGATTGCAAGCGCACAAATAAATGCCAATTTAGCTATAATCTCGCCACCGGTTGCCGCAGTCCTGGCACTTGAAAAATCGCGTTGGCGGCTCGTCGGCGCTTCCGGTCTGCTTGATCGTGTACCACGCCTCGCCGTGGCCACACTCCGGACACGTCTCCTCGGCGGTCGGCTTCCCCTCGGAGGCCGCGTCCTCGCTGGTCTCGATGACATCGCTGGTGTCCTGGCTGGCGGTCTCCACGAACCCCTCGCTGCCCTCGCTGTCGGCGCTCGC
Organism: Halobacterium sp. GSL-19; assembly: GCF_016917855.1. NCBI lineage: Archaea > Methanobacteriati > Methanobacteriota > Halobacteria > Halobacteriales > Halobacteriaceae > Halobacterium > Halobacterium sp. GSL-19. The sequence continues at coordinate 1,240,286 of NZ_CP070377.1, read as the reverse complement.
GCCACAGGACGCACACACCATCTCGCCGTCCTGTTTGTGCATCATCGAGCCACACTCGTCGCAGAACTGCATACCTCGATTACTCGTGGTCGGCGGAAAAATCACTCGGGTCGTCTCCCGCCCGCCGGGCGACGATCGGACAGTCAACCACCCGGAAATGATCCACGTCCACCATCGCCGCGATCGTCGTGCCCTCGTGGGTGCAGCCCATCTCCGGCGGCGCGGCGAAGTGCGGACAGCCATGACAGAGACTCGACTCCACGACGGTCGTCTCCCCGTCGTCGGCCGCCGCGCTGTCGGTCGCGGCTGCACTCGACGGTGCCGCCGCCGCGCTGTCGGCGTCCGTCGCGAGCGCCGTCCACACCGCGTCCTCGTCGATCTCGGCGACCGACATCTCCTCGAACAACGCCGCGACATCGGCTCCGCCGTCGTCGTCGTGGTCGCGGCGCTCGTCGATCCGTCGGCGTACGTCGGCCAGCGGCTCGTCGGTCTCGTCGTCGCTCACGCCCCACCACCGTCGTTGCCGGCGTCCTCGGCGTCGGCGTCGAGCACCTCGGACGGCTCCATCGGCCCGTCGCCGTCCCCGCGGGAATCACCCGCGGACGCCATCCGCTCCAGTGTCTCCGTCTCCGCCCCGAGCCACGACTGATCGGAGTCTTCCCCCTCGCCGTTGCCCTGCGGGCCGCCGGCCGCAAGCGCCGGCGTCTCGCCGGTTTCCAGCGTGTGATTGCTGAACCAGCCTGGGTCCGGTGATACGTCCGCGAACGCCGCGCCACAGAACGGACACTCCGGGGCCGTCAGCAGCGCGACGTCCACGGCCTGCTCACATCCCTCGCAGTCCGCCGTCCGCACGCCCGCGACGTTCGCCGCACGCTTCAGGGCGTCCACCCGCGCCCGCCGGGCTTCGGCCGCGCCGACGCTCCGCACGGCCTCCCGCATCGACACCACCGCCTGCGCGAGCGTCGACACCTTCTCCGAGAGCCCCGCTGCCTCCTCGTCTAGGGACTCGGCCACCGCCTCGAAGTTCTCGAAGCCCGCGTCGACGCGCTCGGTCACCGCGGTCACGTCCTCCGCCACCGCGTCCACGGTCCCCTCGGCGTGCTCGGCGGCCGCCAGCGCCGCCTCGACGTCGGCCGCCAACTCGGGGTGGCCGTGGCCGGCGTCGGCTTTCCCGTCGGTCTCGCGTTTCACCTGCACCACGCGCTCCCGGATGTCCTCCACCAACTCGTCGACTGTCGCCTCGTGGTCGTCGAGTTGCGCCTCCAGTTCATCGACGCGGCTCGTCACCTCCGTCAGCCGGTCACCGACCCCCTCGTCGGCTGCCAGCTCGCCGTCTTCGACGCTCCGATAGGCGGCCACCACGCGTTTCAGAAACGCGTCCTCCTCGTGGCCCAGCTCCTCGGCGCGCGCGGCCAACCAGGCGGCGGCCGGCCCCTCCAGAGTCACGCTCTCGACGCCATCCGACGTGCCGTCGGGCATTCGTTCGAACTTACTGTGCGGTGGTCTTAACGGTTCGGGGCAGCCTACCTGATCTTCCGCACGTCGCTGATGTCGAAGCCGCTGTCACGGATCTCGGTCTCGAACTGCACGATGTCGTCCTCTTCGAGGCGCCCGAGCACGCCACGGAACTCCCGCACGAACATCGTTCGAACCCGCTCGTTGCCGCCGCTCTCCCACGCGAACTGCACCGTGCCGTCCACCGACGACATCAGGCTCCCGAACTCCTCGCTGCGCACCGCATCCCGCGTCAGATGCAACAGGATCAGGCCGCTCCAGTCCCGCGCGGCCTTCCGCAGTCCCTTCAGCGTCATCACCACGTCGGAGAACGCCATGTCAGAGGACCGCCGCCCGATCAGATCGTTCAGCGAATCCACCACCACGAGGCTGCCGCTGGCGTGTTCGTCGAGGTAGTCGGCGAACCGCTCCAGTACGTCCCGCGTGTCCTCGCCGGTGTTCCCGAGATCGCGCACGGTCTGGTGTTTGTCGGCGTACCACGACCGCGGCACCGGGCTCAACTGGAAGTACTCCGGTGACAGGTCGGCGAACGTCACGGCGTCCGCGCCAGCCGCCACGATCTCCTCGTCCATCGTGAACGCGATCTCGCGCTGTAACTCCGCCTCGTTCGCGGTGAACGACACGTAATGGATCTCCTCGGGCTGTCGAGCGCTCCCGTGAGGGCTGCCGTAATGCAGGTCGAACAGCTCTGGGTCCGCGGTCGCAACCGCGTTCATCATCGCCGCCGTGTACAGGAACTCCCGCGCCCCCGCGCCGGCCTCCCCGGACAGCAACACGACACTGCCCTCCGGTGCCCCACCCCCGATGCGGCTGTCCAGCCGCGAGATCCCGAACGGTATCGTCGCCATACCACGCCCCTCGCACGGTCTGCGCTTACGTCTTTTGCCACGCCGCACGGTCTCCCATGACCCGATCCGCAACCACGGGCGCGCCGTTGGGGAACGACGGCGCCGCCGGCGGCTGGGCGACCGCAGCCACGGCCTCGTCGGGCGTCGTGGCGACGGCGAACCCATCACTTGCAGCGAGGAACTCCGCGACGCCGCGTTGCTCGCTGGTGAACGGATACACCACACACGGCGTGCCCGCCACGGCGGCCTCCATCACCGTCGAATAGCCCGGACAGACGACAACGCTCGCCTCGCGCAACACCGGCAGCATCGACCGAACAGTCGTCCAGTCGTCGCCGCCCACGACGGTCACGCTGCGCCCCCGCTCGCGCAGCCGCCCGGCGACCGCGCCGAGATCGTCGGAGTAGGTGCTCGGTGAGACCAACACGTCGACGTCCGGCACAGCACCGTCCAGGGGGACGTCCAACGCCAGCGGCGGCACGCGCTCGACACCGCGCGGATCCCCAGCACGTGCCGGCCAGACCGCCGGATAGAAGAACGTGCGGCTGGCGGTGACCTGCTGGCGGGTCAGAAGCGCGGCCCCCGCGCGCTCCGCGCGGTCGTCGTAGTAGCCCGGCGTGTTGTGCGTGCAGACGTACTGGGGAACACGCGCCAGCAGCGCCGCCACCGACGCGAACATGTCATCGGTAACCACGCAGTCGGCGTCCACTCGCCCCAGCCACCGGGCGACATCACGCACCCGACGGACGGCATCCGGCACGCTTCCCGTGAGCACGTCCGCCAGCGAGCCGTCCGCGCCCTGGTAATCGCCGATGAAGTCCACGGCCGTCGGCACGAACTCCTCGTAGCCGAGCAACGCCGCGAAGCGCTCGCCCGGCCCGCCGCCCGCCACCTCCACGGTCGCCCCCCGGGACTGGAGTTCGCGGGCGATCGCCAGCATCCGCGTGGCGTGGCCGGCCCCTTCCGGGTAATGCACGACGGCGACGGTCGCGTCCATGCCGGAGGGTGCTTGCGGGGCACGCAAGCCGGTTTCGGTCGCCGCTCCCGGCGCGCTCACGCCGCCTCGTCGAGAACGGCAACGCCGTCACCGACTGCGAGCGTCTCTCCCCCCGAGATGTCGGGGGCCCGCGCCAGGATCATCGCAGCGTACTCGTGGTCGAACGCGTCGCCGTCGGCCCACTCGGGGAACGTCCGCTCGCGGTTCGCACAGAACGTCTTCTGGAACTCGGGTAGCGGCTCACCCGTGTCCGGGTCCCGTGATGGAACCACGCACCGATTACACGGGGTCACGCCCTCGAAGCGAACACCGCCCACCTCGAACGCCGGCGCACCATCGCCCACGAACCGGTCCTCCCAGAACGCCGGCACGCCCTCGATCTCGATGTTCGCCCGCAGCCGTCGCCGCGCGCCGGCCACGGTCATCGAGTCGAACCAGTCCGCGATGGCGTCCAGTGTGGCCGTGCTGACCACTGCCGGCCCCATGTCTGCCCGATCCACGAACCCAGTGGGATCGCTGCGCATCGACACTGAGACTGCCAGCCGGCTGTCGAACCAGTCGCCGGCCGCCGACAGCCCCTCGTCGTCGCCAAGCGAGAACGACGCCCGCTGGCCGTCGGGGTCCGTCACAGTCAGTGTTCCCGTTTCGGGCTCGTAGTCGGTGCGGAACGCGTGCAACGCGGGGCGGCGTTTCGCGGTCACGATCGACCCCGTGTCGGAGTCCACCAGCGTGAACGTCCGGTCGTGGTGTAGTTGCCCGTGGGTTCGCAGTGTTACGGTCGATCGGTGCTCGCTGTCGAGGCCTTTGATCGGATACACGTACAGTCCCGCGATGGCTGCCATCTCCTTGCGCCACGCCTGGCACCGTGATAACTGTTGGGTGGGCTCCGACGCACCAACCCATTTTTCCACCACGAGCGCCTGTCAGAGCGATTGTATTGCCTGATGTGTACGGCCGACACACTATTCACTGACATCACATAATACTGCGTTCATGATGGGCATCCTGGAGGTGCTTGATCCGCCGAAGGCTGTGCTCCCACTCATCGCACTCATCGGACTCGTTCCCGTTGTGGCGCGATACCGGACCGAATCACGGTGGTTCGTCGTCGGATACGGCCTGCTGGCCGTTGCGACGCTCGCAACCAACCTCGAAAACATCGTGCTCGGGGACGTGCTCAACGGCACCGAACACGCCCTCGGACTCATGGGCTCCGGGATCGCGTTCCTCGTCGCGGGCTACTACCGCCGCCAGACCATCCTCGACCCCCAGTCCGACGACGCAGCCACCGGCGACGCCGCCCCGGCCGCCGAGGGTGACGACCAATGAACCACCTCATCGTGCTGTTCGACGTCATCGCCGTCGCCGCCTACGTCGCCGCCGTCGGCGTCGGCATCCAGACCTACCGCGACACCACTGACATCGCGGGCTTCTGGGTGAACTACACGTACATCTGCGGGCTCGGCTTCCTCTGGACGGGGGTCGTCGCGCTCGAATGGATCGGCGTCGCCGGGCCCGTCATGGACGCGTTCAGCACGTCCCTGCTGGCCGTACTCATCGGCGTCGTCGCCATCTCGTCCACCGGCACGATCTCGATCGTTGAAGACCTGAAAACGTCGAACGCACGCGCCCACCGCCGCCGCAAGGACGCCGAACAAGCCAAACGCCGCGCCGACGAGCAACGCGCGCAGGCACAGGAAGCCAAAGCCGAAGCCCAAGACGCCCGTGAGGAAGCCGAGACGCTGGCCGCCAAGCTCCAAGAGCGCGCCGCCGAACGCGACGCACAGCTCTCGAAGAAAGCCTCCGAATACAGTTCGGTCATGGAGAAAGCAGCCAGCGGCGACCTCACGGTGCGCGCGAACTCCAGCAGCGACAGCGACGCGATGACCGAAGTCGGGCAGGCGTTCAACGAGATGATCGCCGCCTTCGAGGAGATGGTTGCGCGCACCCGCGAGTTCGCCGGCGACGTCGCCGACAACAGCCGCGACATACACGCCAGCGTCGACGAAATCGAAGCCGCAAGCGAACAGGTCGCCGAATCCGTCCAGGAGATCTCGGCCGGCACCGACCGCGAACACACCCGCCTCGCGGACGCAACGGACGAACTCCAATCGCTGTCCGGCGCCGTCGAAGAAGTCGCCGCCTCGGCCAGCCAGGTCGCCGACGTTTCCGACCAAGCCGCCGACCGCGGCCGCCAGGGCAGCGACGACGCCGCCGCGGCGGTCACACAGATGACCGACATCCAATCCGAGACCGAGGCCGTCGTCTCGGAGGCCAACGCGCTTGCCGCCGAAGCCCAGGAGATCCGCCGCGTGGTCGATCTCATCAACGACATCACCGACCAAACCCACCTGCTGGCGCTGAACGCCAGCATCGAAGCGGCGCGCGCCGACCAGGACGGCGACGGGTTCGCCGTCGTCGCCGCGGAGGTCAAGGAACTCGCCGAGGAGACCAACGAGGCGACCGACGAGATCGAGACGCTCGTGGACAACCTCCTGTCGTCCACGCAGTCGGTCGTCGACGACTCCGAGCAGATGGCCGCCACCGTCTCCTCGGGCACCGAAACCGTCGAAAACGCGCTGACCGCGCTCGAAGAGATCGGCGACCACGTCACCGATGTCAACGAAGCCGTCCAACAGATCGACGACGCGACCGACGCACAGGCGGCGTCCGCCGACACCACCGTCTCGATGATCGAGGAGATCGAGGACATCAGCGAGCAGAACAGCTCCGAGGCCGCCAGCGTCTCCGCCGCCGCCCAACAGCAGACCGCGTCACTGTCGGATGTCACCGACGGCGTCACGCGCCTCGTTGACCGCGCGGACACCCTCCAGGACGTCCTCACTGGCTTCACCGTCGACAGCGACGACTACGAACTGGACGTCGACACGTCACGACCCGCCACGACGAACCCGGAACTGGAAGCCGACGACTGACGCCCCTAGCGCTATTTCTTCATTCAGACGACTCCTTGAAGCTGAAACGGCCGAATTGATACGGACAGAGGACACACTCGGTACGCGAAGCGGTCGCAAAATCTCTTCGCTTCAACTAGAATTCAGATAGGCGCTTCTGAGGATATATCCACTTGTCTTGAGGGAACATCGTTATGGAGCACTGCTACAACGATCCGGCAGTTGGATGAAAGAAGCGAGCTGGTGCAGCTACACACTCAATCCGAAAACCTGGGAGAGCGAATACAATGCAGAGTGCCAGGTCGACCCAGAGGATGACGCCGAGATTTTGGAGGAGATCGACGGCCAGACGGTGTGGCGCTGCCCTCACGAGGCCGTTGAGGAACACGACGGAGAAGATAGGTGCATCTTTCATCTCCCGAAAGAGAAACGGCCGAATGGAATCAACCCCGTTGAGGAGTTCATCGCCATCGTTCAGGGTGAGCGCGAGGTAGTTGAGAGTAAAGGACGACGACCGGCGCGGTTCATCGACGCGACGTTCGAGAATCTCAATCTGGACCGGGAACAGATTGGAGACGGTGCGGCCATCGATCTGCGACACGCCCGGATTGGAGAGATGAAGTGGGATATCCGGGAGGTAGACGCGCAGCTTGACGCGGCTGGGGCCGTGGTTGAAGGTGACTGTGACGTAGCGGCCGTCTCTTTTCGAGACCGGGTCCGGTTTCGAGAGATGCGATTTCGGAGCGAGGTGAACTTCTCGGATGTGACCTTCGAGGACTTTGCGGACTTCCCGGATGTGACCTTCGAGGACTTCGTGAACTTCCCGGACGCGACCTTCGAGGACTTCGCGGGCTTCTTGGATGCGACCTTCGAGGACTTTGCGGGCTTCCCGGGCGCGACCTTCGAGGACTTCGCGGACTTCTTGGATGCGACCTTTGAGGACAGCGCGGGCTTCTCGGATGCGACCTTTGAGGACTTCGCGAGCTTCTCGGATGCGACTTTCGAGGACTTCGCGAACTTCTCGGATGCGACCTTCGAGGACTTCGCGGGCTTCCCGGGCGCGACCTTCGAGGACAGCACGAACTTCCCGGACGCGACCTTCGAGGACAGCGCGAACTTCGAGGGTATCGAGCTCAATGGCGCAATTTTCCGAGACGCCGTATTCTCGAACGGGAATTTGAAAAACGCTGAACTTGAGGGCGCGGACCTCCGGGACGCAGACCTTACTGGCGCGGACCTCCGGGACGCAGATCTCAGTGGTGCGGACCTCGAAAATGCTGTCCTCACCCGTACCCAGCTCTACGGAGCGGACTTCAGAGACGCCCGGCTTCATGGGACACTGTTCGGGGACGCCCACATCAGCCACGCCACCACGTTTGTCGAACGAGGTAACAGGTGGGCACCTCACCGACAAGTGGTCGGATATCTCAACAGGCTACCGAAGGTGGATTTTGCTGAACCACAGACCGTCATCTACGACCCTCGTACCGACCCAGTCTGTGAAACGGACGAGGACGAAATCAGCAATGTCACCCGTGCCGCCACGGTGTACCAGAAGCTCGAATCGCTTGCCGAAGATAATGCCGCCTCGTCGCTCGCAAGCACCTGTTTCACGTGGCGCAAGGACATGGAGCGAAAGCGCCTCTCAAGCGGCGAAGGCGAGGGGAACAGTCGGCAACCCGTCTCGTGGGCACTTTCATGGCTGTCGAATCTCGTCACCCGCTACGGGGAGAGCCCGTACCGTGTTCTCGCCACGGTTGCGCTTATCGTGCTTTCCTGTGGCGGCCTCTACTACTGGTTCGACTTAATTCAGCCGGACCTTCCGGCTCAAGCTCCGATTGAGTCGTTGCCACCGGTTTCGCTCTTCGACGCGATGTACTTCTCGACCATGACGTTCACAACGCTCGGGTACGGCGACTTTCGGCCAGCGAGCCAAGTCGGACAGATTCTCGCCATTTCCGAGACCTCTGCTGGCGTGGTTCTCCTCGCCCTGCTAGTGTTCGTGTTCGGGCGACGAGCGACACGATGATGGTCGCCGTTTGTACGAAGCGTTACCCCTGGGTTTGGTGTTCGCGGCTTCGTTGACTGCTTCCGAGGCGTAGGAAGGGACACAGAACTATTCGATCAAGTAGATCGTTCTGTGAGATCCGAACTCGTTGGAGAAAGTTCTCTTGTGGTGGCGAACTATTCGAGAACAGCGTAAGATTTTGAGGACAGTAGAATTCCAGCGTAAAACTTCTCTCTCACTGATTGAGAGGGATTGAGACGAGACAGCCCGTCATCAGGGCTGGCACCTCTCGTTGTCGAGGGCGGGGTAGCGTTTGTCTTCGCGGTCGATGTGGAACCCGCAGTATTCACAGACTCCTCTGATATATGAGGTGTCTGCGGTGGGGGCGCTCACGCCGACCACCCCGTTGATAAAGACACGACTTGTGTACCGTCGTAGCTACGCGAAAACTAAACTGCGGACCCGGTAAGAACGCCGGTACCGGAATCCGGCCAGAATTGGAGTGGGACCGTCGAGATTCGAACTCGAGTCCGACGCACCCCATGCGCCGAGGATACCGCTACCCCACGGTCCCGTATCTGGGTGGAGGCGCGGTCCACCATTAAGACCTTCGTTTCGGCGGCGGGCTACACGAGCACGCGTTCGAGGGCAACGACCACGCCGGCGTCCGCGTCCGGATCGCCGACCAGCCGACCGAGGCAGACCGCCGTCCCGCCTGCGGTGTAACACGCCACCAGCGCCCCATCCGCCGGCGGTGTCGGCAGGGCCGTGGTGTCGATGACGCCCGGCGCGTACACCGGTGCACCCGTGGCGACCTCGTGGGCTGCCGAGTCGGCGATGGTGAGCCGCGGCAGGTGCGTGAGCGCGCGCTCGGCGGGCTGGACCGCTGCGCGCAGCGCGTCCGCGGGTGCGTCCGGCGGCTCGGTGCCGTCGGTGTCGCGCAGCCACGCCACCGCGTCCGCGAGGTCGTGCAGCGTGACGAGGTCGGTGTCGTCGAACGGCGTGGTGGCGCTGCGGCGCAGATGCCCCATGTGGGCGTTCGTGCCGAGCGCGCGGCCGATGTCGTGGCAGAGCTTCCGGATGTACGTGCCCGACTCACACCGGATCCGGAGCAGGACCTGGCGGCCGTCCACGTCGAGCACGTCGAGGTCGTAGACCGTGCGGGTGCGCAGGCGGCGCGCGACCGCGGATTTCTTCGGCGGCTTCTGGTAGATCTCGCCGGTGAACGCCTCGATCACGTCCGGGAGGGTGCGCGGCGGGTCGTCGTGCAGCTCCAGGACGGCGACGTACTCCTTGAACCCCTCCAGGAGCGCGGGTGCGATCCGGGTTGCGGTCCCGGTCAACACGGGCAGACAGCCCGTGACCTTCGGATCGAGCGTGCCGGCGTGTGCGGCCTTCTCCACGCCCACGAGGTCTCGAATCCACGCCGACACCTGGTGGGCCGACGGCCCCGGTGGCTTGTCCAGGTTCACGACGCCAAACGACAGCACTGCCGCCGGGCTGCGCTCGCCGGGTGGCGGTCGAATCCCCATGTTAGAACTGATAGCGGACGTTCTCAATGGGTGTTGGGCCTTCGTCGCGCTCGGCCTGGTAGGCGTCGACGGCGTCCAAAACGATGTCCGTGACGGCGTCGGGCCCCCAGCGGGCGGTGTTCACCGACAGGTCGTAGATGGTGATGTCGTCGAAGTCGATGGCGTAATACTCCTCGTAGCGCTGGGTCTCGGATTCCTCGCGGGCCTCCGTCTCGGCGCGGGCCGCCGCCGGCGTCTTGTCCTCGCGCTCGGCGATGCGGCGCGCCCGCACGCTCATCGGGGCGTCCAGCCAGATCTTGATGTCGGCGTACTCGCCGGCCATCCAGCCGGCCAGCCGGGACTCCAGGACGATGTCGTCGCGCCCGCGGGCGGTCTCCCGGAGGCGGCGGTCCAGGTCCTTATCGATCTGGGGGTCCTCCTCGGCGAGCTCGTTGAACTCCGCGAGCGTCAGGTCCCGGTCCTCCGCGAGCCCGCGAAAGATGTCACCACCGGAGATGTGTTCGTAACTGAGGTGATCGGCGAGCGTCGACGCGACGGTGCTTTTCCCGCTCCCCGGCGGTCCGGAGATTGTGACCAACATATCCGACCTGGGGGTGGCCGGGACAAAGAGGTTTTGAACCGCGGCTGCCGGCGCGCTACGTGGGCGTCGTCTGGATGTTCAGCGCCTTCCGGATGATGTTCGAGAAGCTGAACGAGCACATCATATACCAGAGGATCCACGCCGGGAACACGAGCACGCGGCCGCCGTTGAGATCGATCTCACCCAGCAACGGCAACACCATGTTGAGCTCGCTTTGCGGGATCGTGCCCGTGCCCAGCTTCCAGTACATCCAGAGGAACACCGGGATCGTCAGCAGCATGATCCACACCATGGGGCGGAACTGCTCTTTCATCATGCTGGCCTGATCGCCGAACGCCTCCATCTGTTCCTCGCGGAGGCGTTCGACCGCGGCGTCGTCGCCGCGCTCTTTCGCCGCGGACATCTTGTCCTGGAGCTCCTGGGCTTGCTCCTGGTATTTCGACATCTTCTCCATGTCCGTGAGGTTCGCCTGGAGGATCGTCGTGTACAACCCAGTCAGCACCGCCAACACCAGGATCACGACGTAGAACGGCATGATCGAGTCCAGGGGCCCCAACACGACGTTGATCGTGCCGCCGATCGCGTTCTTGATCGGCGAGTAACTGTACCCGATCATCGCGCCGACGGCCCCGACGCCCGCGAGCTTGTCGTACGTCGACCACGACGTGCCCTCGGGGCTGTCGTCGTCGCCGTCGTCGTCGGGTGCAAGCCCTTCCTCGACGCCGTCGGGGTCACCGACTTCGAACCCCGTGTCGCCCTCGACGAGGATGTCTTTCTCCAGGAGGCGGCCCCACTGGCCGCTCGAAACGTCGTCGCTGACGTCCTGCCACTGGAGGTCGCCGTCATGGTCCAGGAGGTCTTCGAGGATCGTCGCCATCTCGGGGTCCTCGCGAACCAACGACTGTACTTTCTCCGCGGTTCGTGCCATCGTGTGGCCGTGTTAGCGACGGCGGCTTGAATCGCTTACGGAACGCCGGCCCAGGCGCCGACGCTACGCCGTGCGCTCGTCGACGGCGGCCGCCACGTCAGTCCAGACCTCGTCGGGTGTCCGTTCACCGTCGACCTCCGCCAGCACGCCCTGTTCGCGGAAGTACTCCACGACCGGTGCCGTGTTCTCCTCGTAGACCGTGATGCGCTCGCGGGCCGTCTCCTCGGTGTCGTCCTCGCGCTGGTAGAGGCTGCCGCCACACGCGTCACACACGCCCTCGGTCTCGGGCTGGTTGAACGACACGTGGAACGTCGCCCCGCAGTCCTCACAGACCCGTCGCCCCGTCAGCCGGCCCACGAGCTCGTCCTCGTCGACGTCGAGGTACAACACCACGTCCAGATCCGTGATCGAGTCCAGATACTCCGTCTGGCTCTCGTTGCGCGGGTAGCCGTCGAGGACGTACCCGTCGGCGTCGTCCAAGGCGGTCTTGACGATCTCGTTGACGACCGCGTCGGGCACGAGTTCGCCGGCGTCCATGTACGCGCCCGGGGTGTCGTACTCCACGTCGAGGTGGGTGATGTCCTTCGTCTTGTTCGCGCGCAGCGCGTCCCCGGTGGTCACGTGTTCGACGCCGAACTCGTCGACCAGTCGACGGCTCTGCGTGCCTTTTCCAGCGCCCGGTGCACCCAACAGCAGTACGTTCGGATGGCTCATAGCGTTCTTTCACCGGCCCCGATTAAGGGCGTGTCGTTCCCGGTTGCCACACCCCGCCTGCTTTGTGGGTGCGCCCGCAAACACCACCATGACTCGATTCGACGCCGACACCGAAGCCGCCCGCATCGAACTCGTCGCCGACACGGTTGCCGCACACCGCGACCGCGACAGCCAGTTTTGCACCCTCGAAGCCGCGGCCGACGCCAGCGACACCCCCGAATCCCTCCCGCCGTGGGTGCAGTTCGCCGACGGCACGCTGAACCTCGACTGCACGGACGGCGAACTGGAGGCGCTGCACACGACGCTCAGCCGGTACGGCGCGTTCACCATCGCCGACCGAACCACCGTGGAGCCCGACACCGCCGAGGAATCACCCGGCACGAACGTCCGCATCGACGCGCGCGCCGACGACGATCGCGTCGGGCAGTTCGTCGACACCGTCTTCCAAGCGGTCTACGGACTGCCCGCCGACTTCGAGCTCTGGGCCGTCGAAATCTGAGCCACACTCCGCCAACGCCCGCCGCCACCGCAAGCGGGGCACTTTTCCATCCGCGCTGTCGACATACGCCACGATCCGCACCGCGGTGCCATCCCACAACGCATGTCACGCGCGAACGCCAACCGCAGACGCGACCTCGCCACCATCGCCAGAGACGTCGGCGGCCTCGTTCTCATCGCCGCGGGCCTGATGTCCGCGAGCGTGCTCGTCGCCGCCGGCTTCCAGGAGTGGTACGCCGCCCTCGGGTTCCTGCTTGCAGGCGGCCTGAGCGCGACCGTTGGCGGGCTCGCGCGCCGCCGGTTCGCGGACGCTCCCGCGCCCAAGATGAAACACGGCATGGTGATCGCGGCCGGCGGCTGGTTCGCGATCGCGGTCGTCGGCGCGCTCCCGTTCCTCTTTACCGCGTGGCTGACGCCGCCAGCAGCCATGGCGCGGTTCGTGCCCGCCGACGCCACCTGGACGGCCGTCAGCGTCGGCAACACCACCACCCTGTCGAGTCTGGCGTACTTCCGCCAGCCGCTGCACGCGCTCTTCGAGAGCATGAGCGGGTGGACCGGCAGCGGGCTCACGATGGCGATCCACGAGCCGTCCCTGCCCCGCAGCATCCAGTGGTGGCGGTCGCTCACCCAGTGGGTGGGCGGCGTCGGCGTCGTCGTGCTCACCGTCTCCATCCTCGCGCGGCCCGGATCCGGCAGCTACGCGCTCTACCGCAGCGAAGCCCGCGAGAAGAAGATCCATCCCAGCGTGGTGTCCACCGTCCGCACTGTCTGGAAGCTCGTCGTCGGATACACCGTCGTGGGCGTGGCCGTGCTGTTCGTCGCGATCCGCGCCAGCGACTACGGCGCGGCGCTTCCGGTGTGGGACGCCGCCTGGCAGGCGCTCAACCACACCATGACCGGGCTCACAACCGGCGGGTTCAGCGTCACCGACAACTCCATTGCGACCTACGACGCCCCCGTGATCGAGGCGGCACTGCTGCCCATCATGGTCGCCGGCGCGATCGCGTTCCCCATCCATTACCGGCTGCTCGCCGACCGCGACCACGGTGTGCTCCGGGGGGACCTCCAGACGCGGTGGCTGTTCGTGCTCCTCGGCGGCGGCGTCGTCGTGCTCGCCGCACAGAACGTTGCCGCCGTGCCCGTGACGCCCGACGCGGTCACGCAGTGGACGCCCGCGATCGGTGACGTTCCGGTGTTGTCCCCCGCACAGGCCGACGCCGCCCGCGACGCGACCTTCCAGTGGGTGAGCGCACTCACCTGCACGGGCTTTCAGTCGGCTCCCATCGGCAACTGGATCGCCGGCGGGAAGATCCTCGTTGTCGGCGCGATGACGATCGGCGGTGCCGCCGGCTCGACGGTCGGCGGCATCAAGATCATCCGCGCGTACACCGCCGTTCGCGGGTTCATCTGGCAGTTCTCCCGGGTGTTCCTGCCGTCGAACGCGGTCGTCACGGCGCGCATCGACGGCCGCACGCTCGATCGGGACGCCATGGAACAGGAGTTCAGCGAAGCCGCCATCGTGGCGCTGCTGTGGGTGGTGTTGCTGTTCGCCACCAGCCTCGTGTTGGTGAACCTCGCGGGGCCGTCGTTCAGCTACGCGGACGCCCTGTTCGAGGTCGCCAGCGCCCAGGGTAACGTCGGGCTGTCCTCGGGCATCACCGGCCCGGACATGTCACCGATCGCAGAAGCCATGTTCCTGTTCAACATGTGGATCGGGCGCCTCGAAATCATTCCCGTGTTGGTGTTCGCGCGCGCCGCGATCTCCGGCCTCGACCCCTAATCCCGCCAGTACGACCCCGTGAACAACACGAGCACGGGCAGCATCTCCAACCGCCCCACCCACATCAACCCCACCAGCACCAGCTTCGAGACGCTCGTGAACACGCCCACGACGCCCGCGTAAACCCTGAACTCGTCGTCTCCGGTGAGCGCCTGCCAGACGAGCGCGAAGTTCGTCCCCGCGGGACCCACGCCCGGCTACTGGGCGTCTCCAGTGACGATGGCGGCGACCCGGCTGCGGTCGAACAGCCGCTCGGACGCCGGCAGCGCGGGATACGACCCGCCGTCCTCGAACCCCGGCCACGCACCGAAGACATCCGGATACAGCTGTTTGGCGGTCATCTCCAGTTGGAAGAGGTTCATGATCGGGCCCTGATACCGCATGCCCGACGCGTACACGCGGTTGTTCGCTACGGCGGACAGCCGCCCGCCGACCGCGTCACCCCGGAGGCGGCTGCGGACGGCGTCCATCTCGTAGTTCGGCGTCGCCCCCCAGAGATGCAGGATCACGTCCGGATCGGCGTCCAGCATCGTCTCGTAGCCGACGGTCCCCCAGAGGCTCGCCCAGTCCGCGTCGGCGAACGCGTCCCGCGCGCCCAGCGGCCGGGTGTCCGCCAGCCAATACCCCGGCTCGTTGAGGTGGTAGGTGTAAAACGATCCCTCGTCGTAGGTCACACGCACGGCCGTCGGCCGGTCCCGCTCCGGCGGGAGGCGGTCGGCGATGGTCGCCACGAGGCTCTCGTGGACGCGACGTAACGCCTCGAACCTGGCGCGCTCCTGGAACACGTCCGCGACCCGCCCGAACAACTCCCACAGCGTGTAGTAGTCGTATCCGTCCCGGTAGCCCTGTGGTGGGTCGGCACGCGTCCCGCTGTAGAAGTTCCCGAACCAGGGGCCGACGTCGGACGCAATGGCCTCGATGTCGCGCGCGTCCCAGGCGTCCTGTGTGCTGACGTACGCCGGGTCGACGAAATGCACGTCGCTGTCGAGGGCGTAACACTCCTCGGGCGTGAAGCCGTCGGTGAGCGGATCGGGAAGCCCACTGTAGTCGAAGTCAACGCCGTCAAGCCGGTCGTAGTAGGCGTTCATCGTGGGGCCGCTCATCTCGGGGACGTAGATGGCGTTGACGGCATCGCCGTGGCCGAGCGCCACGGCCATGTCGGCGTACTGTGGGAACACCACGAACGCGCGGTCGGGTACTCCAGTGAGGGTGAGATCCCCGACCGGAGCCACTGCCGCGTGGTGGCTCGCGGGCGGTTCGGTTGACGTGCTGGTGTCGCTGTGGCTGGTGCAGCCGGCCAGAAGTGCGGCTCCAGCCGCGACGTGCCCCAAGCAGCGGCGTCTGGTTGCTTCCCCGGCCATGGGTTTAGGCTAGCCTAAAAATGGATAAGCGTTCGGATCCAACGCCGCCGAAGAAAAACGGGTCGTGAAACGGCGTTAATCGCCGCCGCCGAACATCTCGCGCATCATCGGATGCATCTCCATCATCTGCTCTTCGGCGATCTCCTCGTAGAGCTTGTAGGTGATCGAGATCGTCAGCAGCAGCCCGGTTCCGGAGACGTTTCCGATCGTCCCGAGCATGTTCGCCATCACGGCGAGCAGCCCGACAAGCGCCCCACCGATCACGGTGACCTGCGGAATGTACCGCTCCATCACCTTCTCGATGACGCCCTGGTTCTTCCGGAACCCCGGGATCTGCATCCCCGAGTTCTGGATCTGGCGGGCGGTCGCGTCCGGCCCCATGTCCGCGGTCTCGACCCAGAAGATCGCGAAGATGGCGCCGCCGACGATCATGAACGACAGGTCGATCGCGATCCGGATCAGGACCTGCCACGGCTCGGCGGTCGCGCCGCTCGTCCACCACATCCACGCGCTCGGACTGTAGATGGGCGCGAGGTAGTAGAACAGCCCACCCGTGACTTGGCCGTTCCCGCCATAGACGCCCAGCCACGTCGGCATCGACGCCAACGTCGAGTTCAGGATCTGGCCGAGGAACTGGATGTTCGCCTGCAACGCGCGCACCAGGATCATCGGCAGGACGCTGGCGTAAATGAGCTTTACCGGGAAGCGACCACGCGCGCCTTTCACACGCGCGTGGCTCAGCGGGATCTCGACGCGCACGCTCTCGGCGTACACGACCACGACGTAGATGAACAACGTCGTTAGCAGTCCCAGGATGCCCGCCTGCATCAACAGGAACTCGATCCCGCCGCCGGACAGCAGCGGCGGCATGTTCGAGACGTTGCCGACGATGATGTCGAACCACGTCGGGAGCAGCCCCTGGCTTCCAACACCGCCTTCCCAGAAGACCAGCCCGCCGACGAGGCTCTGGCTCACACCGGCAACGATGAACAGCCCGATCCCGGAGCCGACGCCCCACTTCGAGATCACCTCGTCCATGAACAGGAGGAGGACGCCGCCGGCCGCGATCTGGGCGAATATCAGGACTTCGACGCCGAACGCGCCGCCCGGCATCGACTGCGCGAGCTGCTGGCTCGGCTGCAGGAAGTTCCCCAGGAACACCATCGGTGCCCCTGTCAGGACGACCATCACGCCCACGAGGAACTTCTGGAGGCCCTGATAGATCGCCTGGTCACGGGGATCGTTGTCCGTGTCCAGGCCAAGCAGGTTCGCGCCGCCAAGCAACTGCAACACGATACTCGCCGTGACGATGGGCCCAATGCCGAGCTGGAGTACGGTACCCTGACCGCCAGCGAGCAGGCTCCGGAACTGTCCGAAGAAGTCGTTGCCGGCAGTCTGGATTCCCCACAGGGGAACGTTCGTCAGGAAGAAATACAGCACAAGCACGCCGCCTGTCCAGTACATCTTCCGCCGGAACGGCACGTGTCCCTCCGGGCGTTCGACCGCGGGCATCCGCGTGAGAACCGGTGCAGCAGCCTCCTTCCAGCCCATGGGTTACTCCTCGTCGTCCTCGCTTGCGCGCTCGGAGACGACGGCGTCGCCGCCCTCGCCTTCGATGAGTTCGACGGCCGCGTCGCTGAACGCGTCCGCGGTCACTTCGAGCTGCTCGTAGAGCTGGCCGCCACCGAGCACCTTCACCACGTCGGCGTCCCAGCCGTCGTCAACGACGTCCCGTGCGTCGACACGGTAGCCGAACTCGGTTTCTTCGGCGACGCCGGACTCGCTGAGTACGGGGATGTCTTCGTCGAGTTCCTGCACGGAGAGCACCGCCACGTCGCGGTCGGTTTTCTCCGGTCGTTTGAACCCGCTCTTGCCGACGTCCTCGTAGTTGTGTTGCTCGTGTTTCTTGCGGCCCGCGCGGCCACGGCCGCCACGGTTACCGGCGCCGCGGCGGTTCTTGTGCGTACCGCCGCCGTGCGTGCGGGAGCCGCGTTGTCGTCGTTTCTTGTCGGTCATGGTTTCTATCGCATGTCGGTGAGGAGGTGATCGATCTCCTCGGTCGTGTGTTTCCCGAGTTGCCCACCGTCGCTGGCGGGCGTCTTGATGCCGTCGTGGCCGCCCCGTGGCGGATGCAGCCGAATCACCGGCGCGAGGCCGGCGTCCGAAAGCGTCGTCTCCTCGGCGAGCAGCGCGCCCGCCAGGTCGGCGACATCGTCGTACTCGGTGTGCTCGGCGACCCACGCGTCGTCGACGTCGCCCGCCCCGCTGGCGGGCTCGCCGCGACTCTCGATGAGGTCCGCCAGCACGGCCTCGCTCGGCTCGCCGAACGCCACGTAGTCGTTCACCTTCGCAACCATCCCCGAGTACGTGTCGGTCTCGGGGACCAGCGCGCAGTGGTTCACGCTGTGGATGTTCAGCATCTCCAGGGTGTCCTGGATGTCGCGGCTCATGTCTACCGGACCGCGAACCTGAACGAGTGCCTGCATCACTCGATCACCTCGCGTTCCTCGCGTGCGTGCTGTGGCACACGCGCTTCGGAGGTCTCACGCAGCGCGTTGAACGTCGCCTTCGCGAAGTTCACCGTCGTGCGCGTCTTCCCCGAGGACCGCGTCCACACGTCGTCGATGCCAGCGAGCTCGAGCACGTGCTGGACCGTTTCACCGCCCGCGAGCCCGAGGCCGCGGGGTGCCGGCATCAGCTCCACGTCGACGCTGCCCGCCTTGCCGGTGGACTTGAGTGCGACGGTGTGGGGACGCCCACAGCCACACTCCCAGGACCCACAGCCGCGGGAGACGTCGATGATGTTCAGCTTCGCTACCTCGATCGCTTTCTGGATGGCGCCGCCGACCTGATCGTCGCGGCCCTCCGCGTAGCCGACGTAGCCGTCGCGGTTCCCGATCGCAACGACGCATCGGAACTTCACGCGGCGACCGGAGTCGGTCATCCGCTGCACCATATTGATGTCCAGCACTTCGTCGTCCAACCCCGGCAGGAGCTGGTCGACGATCTCTGGCTCCTTCAGGGGCAGCCCGGTGTCGAGGGCCTCCGACATGTCCTCGACCTCCCCGTCCTGCACGAGGCCGCCGAGGCGGGTCTTCGGTTGCCAGGTGTCGTTGTAGCTCATGTGTTAGTCCTCCATGATGGCTTCCCGTGTTTCGTCGAAATGCGCGGGAAGCGCCGTTGCGTCGAAGTCACCGCTGTACAGCGGCTCGTCGAGACTCTCAGCGTACTCCGCGATATGCTCGCCGCGGGTACGACTCCAGTCCGCCAGCACGGAGTCGTTGTGCGGAACGTCCAGGCCGGCATCGATCGCGCCCTCCTGGATGGCGAACACCTTCGAACCCGGGGTGGCCGTGTTCAGGCCGATGTCGAGGACCGCCTCCTCGACGCCCGCGTCCACCGCGCGCTGCCCAGCGAGCAGCCCCGTCAGGTACGCTGCCGGCAGGTTCCCCGTGGGAGCCGCCCAGCCGTACGCGTCGAGGTCACTGGAATGTGCGCTTGCAACTGTCTCGTCGCCGTCCGGGCCGGTCGTGACCAGCTGCGCCGTGACGTGCTTGTTGCTCTTGCGAGCGACAAGCCGGGGTTTCCCCGACTTCAGGAGGCGCAACCTCTGATGGTAGTCCGTCCGGACCTCGCGGCGGCGCCGCATCGGCACCTTGTATCTAGGTCCTGTCGCCATTAGCTATCACCGTAGTTCTCTTCGACGTAGTTCGTCAAGCGCCGAACGCTATCGAACTCGCCGCCGTTTGCCATGTTGTACATCTCGCGGTACTGCGCGGGGGACAGCGTCCCGTCGTCGCGCAGCTCCCGGAGCTGCTGTCGCTGGGCACGGATGCCAGCGACGTACTCGCGCTTCTCGTTCTGCCGCGCGCCGGCTTTCCCCTTCCGGGAGCCAGCGCCCTTCTTGTGCCCGTAGGACTCCTTGGCGTCGCGCTCTCGCGCGCGACCCCGAGAGTTGCCCTGGGTGTCCTCGGCGTCGATGGTGCCGTCCGCGACCAGCTCACGGATGTCCTCGCGCGTGATCGCGTCGGCGATCTCGGACTGGGCGTCAGGGTCGAACCACACGCGGTTCTCGCCGACATCCAGCACGTCAGCCGCGAGGCGTTTCTGTGCGCTCAGATCACTCATTGTCCTCGACCTCCACTTCGACGTACGTCGGGTTCAGGACACGAATGCCCTGTGATTCGGCGTGCTCTTCGATTCGCTCGCGCTTGCGAGCACCGACCTTCGAGGCGATCCGCGCCGCCTCGGTGTCGGGGTCCACGCCCGCGAGGTCGTCGGTGTTGTGCACGCGCACTTCCTCGAACCCGCTGGGGTGTTTGCCGCGAACCGCCGTCGGCGTTCGGAACCCGGCTTCGACGGTGTCGCCTTTCCCCTTGATGCCGCGGCGCTGCTTGGACAGCGTGCCCTTCGGTCGCCGCCACGACGTCGGGGTGCGCTTTTTCTTGTGGTAGTCCTGGCGGTTGAACTGCGGCGTGTTGACGCTGCGCCGCTTCTGGAGCAGTCGCTGCTCGTCCTCGCTGAGGTCCGGGGTCTTCTCGGTCAGCCCGCGGGCCCGCAGCTCGGTCTCCACGTCCGCGTCGGTGTCCGCCTCGTCGTCGCCGCCGACCTCCTCGACTTCGGCGTCGGTGTCGGCCTCGACTTCCAGGCCACCAACGTCGGCCTTGATGCGCGCTGCGAGCGCGTTCCCGATTCCGTCGGCCTCGGCGAGCTCGCTCTGGTCGGCCGCCTGCACGTCCGCGACTGACTCGAAGCCGGCCTCCGCAAGCGCCTCGGCCTTCGACGGCCCGACGCCGGAGATATCGGCGAGTTCTTCGGGTGTGTCGTTCTCGTCGCTCATCTATCAGGCACCTCCTTTCGCGGGCTTCTCGACGATGTAGACGCCGTCCTGGAAGACGCGCGTGTCCTTGTCGGTGACCCGCGTTAGCTGTTCGATGTCGGCCGCCGTCTGGCCGACGTCCTCGATACTCGGGCCGCTGAGCGTGACCTCCTCGTCGTCCACGACCACGTCCGTGTCACCACGGATCTGTGTGCGACGGGCTGCCTTCTCGCCGAGGAAGTTCTGAATCACGACTTCCTCGCCCTCCACGTCGACCTGCATCGGGAAGTGGGAGTAATGCACTTCGAGCTTGTACTCCCAGCCCTCGCTAACCCCGTGGAACATGTTCGCCACGTGGCTCTCGAAGGTCCCGACCGTCGAGTCCGTCTTCGCGTCGTCGACCTCGCTGGCGACGACGACAGCGTCGTCCTCGACGGACACGTCAACGTCAGGATACCAGAGGCGCCGTGTTACGGACCCCTCGGGGCCTTCAACGGTGAGATCGAGGTGGTCGACCTCGGCCGTCACGTCATCCGGAATTTCGATTTCGACTCGTGCCATGGTTCAGTATACGTACGCGATGACCTGGCCACCGATGCCGGCCTCGCGGGCCTCGTAGTGGCTCATGATGCCGTGGCTGGTCGTCACAACGAGCGAGCCGTAGTCCCGAGCCGGGAGGTATCGCTTCTCCCACTGCTCGAAGCCGTCCGCCCCCACGGAGTAGCGTGGGTTCACCGGACCGCACTCGTTGATGGCACCTTTCAGTTCGACCTCGAATCGGCCGGCTTTCCCGTTGTCGACGAACTCGAAGCCGTCGATGTACCCGCGGTCGTAGAAGACCTCGAGGACGGAGCCAACCATGTTCGAGGCGGGCGCTACCGTGTGTGTGAGATGGCCGACGCTCTCGGCGTTATCGATGCCGGAGAGTGCGTCGGACAGTGGATCGTTTGCCGTCATTGTTAGCTGTACTTCTTGAAGCCCATCGAACGGGCGATCTCTCGGAAGCACTGTCGACACAGCCAGATGTCGTACTTGCCGACGAGGCCCTGTTCGCGGCCACAGCGTCGGCACTCGTGTGTCTGACCCGTCTCTTCGGCTTCGCCGTCCGTCTCGCTCATTCGTTGACCTCCACGTCGAAGTTGGATACGAGGAACGACACCGCGTCCTCGGAGTTGAGTCGGTGATTCGACGGAATCTGTCGCGTACCCTGGTCGCGCTTCGCAACCCGGTAGCCGGGACGCGTGAGGTTCACCGTCACGTCCATCCCGTAGATTCCGATGTTCGGGTCGTACTCCTGGCTGGGGAAGTCAGTGTGCTCTTCGATGCCGAAGCTCACGTTCCCCGTGTTGTCGAACTGCCGGCGGTCGAGATCAGCGGCCGGCAGCGCGCGCTCCAGGAAATCCACTGCGGTGTCGTCGCGCAGCGTGACCTTCGCGCCGATCGGGTCGCCCTGCCG
The DNA here is from genome assembly GCF_016917855.1 of Halobacterium sp. GSL-19. Classification (NCBI taxonomy): domain Archaea; kingdom Methanobacteriati; phylum Methanobacteriota; class Halobacteria; order Halobacteriales; family Halobacteriaceae; genus Halobacterium; species Halobacterium sp. GSL-19. Next base: position 1,218,335 of record NZ_CP070377.1, on the reverse strand, counting down.
CAGCCCGAACTCGGGCTCCGGGCTTTTGGCCTTCGTACGAACCGTCTGCTGGCCGGTGATCGCTTCGAGGATCGTCTCGGCGTTCTGGAGCTCGACCCCACCCTGGCCGACGCCCATGTGGACGACGACCTTCTCGATGCGGGGCTCCCGCATCTCGTGGAAGTCAGTGCTGTCAGCCTCGCTCATTCGTCATCCTCCTCCACGAAGTTCTCGTCGATGACGACGACGTACTCCGCGATCGTCTCGAAGCCGCCGTTCTCGTCGTCCACCCGGACGGTGTTGCTCGCGCTGCCCGGCTGCACGTTGATCTCGGCGATCTCACCGATGTCGCCGGCGTGCTGGCCGGCAACCGCGGTGACCAGCGCGCCCTCCTCGTACTGGAAGTGCGCGACGATCTCGTTGGTGTCGGTGTCGACGACGACCGAGTCCCCGCCCGCGTACGCGTCCTCATCGAGGGCGAGGTTCGAGCCGTCGTGGAAGTTCAACTGTGTGCGACCGCCCGACACGGTCGTCTTGTCAGTGACTTTGTTCAGCTTGCTGCCGGCCGCGTCCGCGTCGATCTCCGTGAGGCCGAGTCGACCGCCCTCGTCGGGGAACACGCGGTAATACTCGTCGCGGTCCGGGAACGCCAGGATGTCGAACATCCCGATCGGACGGTTGACGTCGCCGACCGAGTCGCCGTTGACGAGCACGCCGTCCGTGTTGATGGCGTACTGCGCCTCGCTCGTGTCGTCGACGTACTCCAGGACGTCCCGAAGCACAACGACCAGTGGCACGCCGGATTCGCCGTGCGGGCCGGCCCCGGCCTTCGCGGTGAACGTCTCCGTCTTCCGCTCGACGGGCCAGGATTTCGGTACCGAAAGTCGCTTCTGGTGATTCGTCATTCGTTGTCACCTTCCAGTCGCTCGACGCGCATGTCGTCATCGAGATCGAGGTCGGTCACGCGGAGGTTACTCGACTCCACCGGCCGCGGCGTCTCCTCGCCGTCGGCGGCCTCCACCGTGACACCCTCAACGAAGACCTCGGCGTCCCGCAGGTCGACGTCGGTGACTTCGCCGTCCTCACCGGCGTCGTCGCCACGCATGACCTCGACGGTGTCGCCGACGTTCACGCGGACGTTGCGCTGGCCGTACTCCTCGCGGAGCTCCTCGGACAGCGTTGCCCGCACTTGGTCTTGCTTCTCGTGCAGCGACGCGCGCTTCGTGCGAGTTCGCTGTTTGTGTGGTTGCTCGCTCATGGTTCTATACGATCATCGTCGCGGTACTCGCGATGGTCCCGTACCGTTCGGCCACCTCACGCGAAATCGGGCCCTTGATCTCGGTCCCGCGAGGCTCGCCGAGGTCGTCGATGATGACCGCGGCGTTGTCCTCGAATTTCACGCGAGTCCCGTCCGGGCGTCGGATCGGCTTGCGCTGGCGCACGACAACGGCCTCAAGCACCTGCCGACGCATCTCCGGGGTCCCTTTGGTGACTGAGACGGTGATCGTGTCGCCCAGTCCAGCCTTCGGGTGGCGGTTCTTTCGTCCTTGATACCCCATCACGCTCGTGATTTTGAGCTCGCGTGCGCCAGTGTTGTCGGCGCACGTGATCAGCGAGCCCTTCTCCAATCCCTGGGTGATGTCCGCCTTGATGGCTTCCATCAGGCGTCACCTCCGTCCGTGATCTCGACGACCACGTGGGATTTGGTCTTCGAAAGCGGTCGGGTTTCTGCGATGCTCACCGTGTCGCCGACACTGATGTCGAAGCACTCTGGTGCGTGTGCCGGAACGCGCGACCGCCGCTTCATGTAGCGGTCGTACTTCGGCACGAACACGTCGTACTCGCGTTCGACGACAACGGTTTTCTCCATGTCTGTGGACGCCACTTCACCCTCCAAGACCTGCCCGCGCACGGAAAGATTCCCGTGGAACGGACAGTCCTCGTCGGAGCACGTGCCCTCCGGTTCTGTTACGTTCAGTCCTATCGCCATTTCGAATCAACTCCGTTTTCGGAGCGCCGCTCGGGTCGTGAGAGCAATCGTCCTCCATCCACCGTAACGTAGGCCACGCTCTCGCCAGTGGTTTGGCGTGTCTCGCCACCTGCAGGTTTGAACGCGGTCCCGACCCCGTTGTCCGGGGCCGCAGCTTCATCTGTGAGACGGAACTCGAATGTCGCCCCCTTCTTGGGGACTTGTGCCACACCCGACGCAGTCCGGAGCACCACCGTCTGCATCGTCTCGTCGACGACGCGTCCGGCGATCCCCACCCGCGACTGATCGGTGTCCGCAGCGACCCGCGCGTGCAGGCCCAGCAGCTCGTGTCGCGGCAGCGATTCGGGTGTGATGGTCGTCATGTTCGTCGTTATTCGTCGTCCGCGAGGTCGCCTTCCTCTCGCTGCACCGTCTTGATGCGGGCGATGGTCTTCCGCAGCTCGCTGATGCGGCCCGGATTGTCCGGCGCGCCACCGGCCGCTTTCACGGCTTTCGAGTTCAAGAGCTCGGTTCGGAGCTCCTCGAGTTCGGCCTCACGCTCCGCCGGCGTCATGTCACGGATCTCGCTCGTGTAGAGGATCGCCATTATTCGGCACCTCCGTCCTCGTCGTCCATCTCATCGAGGAGGTCCTCGGCGGTGTCGGCGGCCTCGTCGTCGACGTCACTGAACTCGTCGTCCTCGTCCTCGCCTTCGACCGCGTCGGCGAGCTCGTCGAGTTCCTCTTCGACGTCGTCGTCGGTCTCGATGACCTCCTCGTCCTCGAAGTCGGCGGGCTCGGACTCCGGTTCGGCCGCCGCATCGGCGTCGGCGTCCTCGGCGTCCGCGTCCTCGCCCTCAAGCAGCTCTTCGAGGTCCTCGCCGGCCTCGGCCTCGTCCACGACGAGGTCTTCGATGTCCGCGTCCTCCTGGATCTCGAAGTCGTCGGGGAGTTCGGCGTTCGGCGGGATGATCTTCACGTTCACGCCGATGGTGCCGAGCTTCATCACGGCAACGCCTTTGCCGTGGTCGACGATCTCCTCGGCGGGCTCGCCGTTGTGCTTGATGTAGCCGCGGTTGAACTTCTCGACGCGACCGCGGTTCCCGGTGACCTTCCCGCTCAGCACGATCTCCGCGCCGAGCGCGCCGGACTCCATGATGCGGTCGATCGTGGTGTGGCCGGCCTTCCGGAAGTACCAGCCACGTTCGAGCGCGTTCGCCAGTCGGTCGGCGACGATCTGCGCGTTCAGGTCGGGCTCCTCGACCTCCTGCACGTCGATCTGTGGGTCTTCGAGGTCGAATCGCTCCTCGAGCTGTGTGGTGATCTTCCGGATGTTCTTCCCGCCTTTCCCGATGACCATCCCGGGCTTCTCGGCCTTCAGGACGATCTGCATGCCCATCGGCGTTGGCGCGAGTTCCATCCCGCCGTAGCCGGCGCGTGCCAGCTCCTCAGCGAAGAACTCGTCGATCTGACTGCGCTGAAGTCCTTGTTCGATGAATTCGAGTTCGTCCGCCATCAGGCGGTCACCTCCTCGGTCTCGGTCACGACGATCTCGACGTCACAGAGCGTCGCGTTCCACGTGGTCGCGCGCCCCATCGCACGGGGTTTGCGGCCCTGGCTCTCACCGACCTTGTGCGGGGCGACGTGTTCGATCACCATCTCGTCGGCGTCGAACCCCTGCTGGTCGGCGTTGTTCGATACGTTCGACAGCAGCTTCAGGAAGTCCTTCGAGGCCTTCTCCGGGTAGCGCCCGGCGTCCCAGCCGTCGATGTCGTTCCGGTGACCGACGCCGCTGTTGTGCTGCTTGAACGGCACGGATCGCTCCTCGTCGATGACCGCCTGGAGGTACTCTTTCGCGTCGGCGACCGTTTCCCCGCTGATCTCGCGGGCGATGGCCTTGCTGTGCTTCAGACTGATGGAGCGCTCTCGGAGCATGGCTTTCGCCGACGCCTCCGAGTCCACGTCCACGCTGTAGCTGATTCCCATGGTTTATTTGAGCGGCACGAACTTCGAGGAGCGGGTCGCGCCGATGCCCGCCTGCCCGTGTTCGACCGACGACCGCGTGAGCTGGAACTCGCCGAGGTAATGCCCGATCATCTCGGGCTGGACCTCGACACGCTCGAACTCCTGGCCGGTGTACACAGCGAACGTCAGGCCGACGAACTCCGGCAGCACCGGCATATCACGCAGGTGCGTTCGGATCGGGTTGTTCGCCGTTTCCTCGGTGCCCGACTCGCGTGCCTCCGCGAGCACCTTGTGGTGCTCCTCGGAGAGGCCACGGGTGATGGTTCGCCGCTGGCGTGCGGGAAGCAGTTCCGCGACGTCCTCCAGGCTCATCTCCTGCAGCTCGTCGAGGTCGTGGCCGCGGTAGGTGAACTCCCCCTCACGGCCGGTTCGGTATTCCGTACTCATGGTTTACTCGTTGCCCCCGCGGCCCGTCCGCTTGGAGGCGATGTCTCCGACCTTGCGGCCGGGTGCTGCGTCCCGGGAGACCGACTTCGGTCGGCCCGGGTGCTGGCGGCCACCGCCACCGAACGGGTGGTCGACGGCGTTCATCGCAACACCACGCACGCGGGGCCACTTCGTCCCGCGCGCCTTCATCTTGTGGTGCTTGTTGCCAGCCTTCACGAACGGCTTCTCGGTCCGGCCACCGCCCGCCACCACGCCGATGGTTGCGCGGCAGTCCGGGGAGAGGCGCTTCGTCTCGCCGGACGGCAGCTCCACGATCGTGGCGTCACGCTCGTGGGTCACCAGGTCGGCGTTGACGCCGCCCGCGCGGGCGAACTTGCCGCCGTCGCCCGGATGACTTTCGACGTTGCAGACCGGCACTCCCTCGGGGATCTCCGCCAGCGGGAGGGTGTTGCCCTCCTCGATCGTGGCGGAAATCCCGATCTCGATGGTGTCGCCGACACCGACGCCCTCGCTGGCGAGCACGAGGCGCTGGTCGTCGTCCTCGAAGGCGACGCGGGCGACCGGCGCGCTGCGCGCCGGGTCGTGTTCCACGTCGATGACCTCGCCGGCCAGCACGTCCGTGTCCTCGGTTCGCTTGTGCGACAGTTCGGCCTTGTATCGGTGCGACGGCGCACGGAACGTCGACGTCCCGCGCCCGCGTCGCTGCCCTTGGATCCTGCGTCCCATTCTCAGAACACCCCGATGCGGGAGGCGACGTCTTGGGCGTCGTCCTCCGCGGAGAGTTTCACCGTTGCCTTCTTCTCGGCTTCGGGCGTGATCTGTGTGTTCACGTCGACGACCGTGACGTCGTACTCCGACTCGACGACATCCCGGATCTCGGGTTTCGCCGCGTCGATGTCGACGATGAACTGGAGCTTGTTCTGGAAGTCCATCTCGTCCATCGCCTTCTCGGTCACCAGTGGGTAGTCGATGATCGAACTCATCGCTGTGCCACCTCCTCGACGGCGCTTTCGGTCCACACCGTCAGTCGGCCCGGCTCCGCGCCCGGCGCGAGGTCCTCGGCGTTCACTTCACGACCGGTCGCCACGTCGACGCCCGCGAGGTTGCGGGCGGCCGTCGACGGCCCGCTCTCGCTGGCCGTGACGAACAGGATCGACGTCGGCTCCTGGTATTTGCGGCCGCGCAGCGTTCCCTGGCCGGCACGAACGGTGCGGCCCTCGTCTGCGCGCTCGATGTCCGCGTGGACGCCAAGCGCCTCCAGGAGGGAAACGACGTCCTGGGTTTTCACGAGATCCTCGAAGTCGTCGCTGACAACGAGGGGCAACTCGACGTCGTCGTCGAAGTTGTGGCCGCGGTCGGCCACCAGCTCGCTGTCCGTGGTCGCCGCGACGGCGGCCCGAACGGCGGCCTTGCGCTCCTTGTCGTTGACGTCGAGACCGTGGTCTTTCTCGGCTTTCGGCGGGTGCGCTTTCCGGCCGCCGACAGTCTGGGGCACACGGGCACCCTGCCCGTTTGCTTTCGGCACGTGGGCCATTCCACGGCCACTCCCCTGTGACTCGGCGGTGGTGCGCAGGCCGGCGTACTCGTCCGCGCCGTACTCCTGTGTCCGATTGGCCTGAGCGGCGAGCACGGCTCGCTTCACGAGGTCCGGGCGGACCGGTTCCTCGAAGACCCGCGGCAGGTCAAGCGTGCCAGCGTCGTCGCCGTCCAGGTCGCGTACGGTTACCTGCATAAATTATCCCTGGTTGGATGCGGTGCTCACGTACCGCACCTCCGGATCGAGGCGCGGCGATTCGTTCGGCCGGACGGCCGGCCGGAAGCGCACGAGGCGCTGCTCCGGGCCGGGCACCGAGCCTTTCACGAGCGTGTACGGGCCGTCGACTTCGCCGTAGTTCGGGAAGCCGCCGTCCGGCGTCGGCTCGTCCCCATCGTTGATGTCGATGAGGCGTTTGTTCAGTTCGGTGCGCTGGTGGTAGCCGGTCTGGCCCTGCTGTGGAACCGTCGAGCGAACCCGAGAGGGGTTCCACGGGCCGAGGTTACCGATGCGGCGCCGCCAGCCCTGGCGGGCGTGCTTGCCCTTTCGCTTCTGGACGCCCCAGCGCTTGACGGGGCCCTGGGTGCCCTTGCCTTTGGTGATGCCCGCGGCGTCGGTGAACTCGCCGGCGCGAAACACATCGCCGAACGCGTGGACGCCGCCGTCCTCGATGAGGTCGGCAGCGAACTCCAGTCGGTCGGCGAGCGTGCCGCCGCCGACGCGAGTCTCCATCACGTCCGGGTTTTTCTTCGGGACGCCCGCGGTGTCGCCGGGGACCGTGTGCGTGATGACACGGATGTCGGCGATTTCCTCGGTGTCGAGCGCCTCGATCAGTTCGTCTGTATCTCCGCCCTCGTCGGGGACAGAGAGCGTGCGGTCGAGCGACTCGTGGGTGTCGTCCGCCCAGACTTCCGTTAGCGGCTTCTTGCCGTACGGCGTGTCCTCGTAAAGGCGGACGGCCGCCGCCCGCATGGGCGGCGTTTCGACGACCGTCACGGGGACGGTCGTCTCCATGCCCTCGGTCGGTGCGTTGGCCTTGTCGTCAACGAGGACGACGTGGGTCATGCCGGCCTTGTAGCCAGCGAAGCCCTGGAGGCCGACTTCACCGTCGTCGGCGGGCCACGAGTTGAAGCGCGGTACTTCGCTCTCCGCGCGCTTGCGGGGACTGAACCCCATCGAGCCTTTGCGTGGTCGGTTTGGCTGTGGCATCGTATCACTCCGTGAGCGTCAGGGAGCCGAGTGTCGCGAGCACCGCTTCTTCGGTGCGCACGACCTCGCTCCCCTGATCGGGGATGGTGTTGAGCCAGGCGTCGAATCGCGCGGGGGCGTCTGCGGATGAGTCGGTGACCGACTCGTTGACCGCGTCCGCCGAAACACCAAGCATGGGCGGCAGCCCACGTTCCGGTGCTCCGAACGCAACGGTCACGCCGTCCCTGGCGATGCGTTCGCGGTACCCACCGAGGGAAGCCACCGAAAGCGGCTCCCCGTGCCGGGAGGTCGCAATGCGAACGCCCGCGTCGGAACGGTCTAAAGCGTCACCGAGACCCGTGCGTTCGACCGAAAACCCCGGGAGGGGGTCGTCGACCAGTTTCGCACGGACCGGTCGTCGCGAAGAGACCCTGATGGTCACGCGCTCTCCTTCCGAGACCGCCATTCCTGGTGGTTCGTGGAGGGAGATCGGGTGTTGCATGCCGCAATTGACCCGAACGCGCCCTTCAGATCCGACCTGGGTCACGATTCCCTGTCGTAACGACCCAGACCCGCTCGAGTCTGAGCCGGTCCATGACGAGAGACGGAGCGGGGGCAGGACACCGGCGTACGCCAGTTCGTCGCGCGTATCGAAGGCCTCCTTTCGGAGGTATGGTGGCGTTGCGGCGTACCGCAACACCGTTTCGACGAACCCGCCGCCCCACTGCCGCTCGCCGTCTTCGTCGGGGAAGACAACGACGCGGTCGATCCGGAACACCGCCGCCGCGCGGGCGACGTAACCGAGCTTGCGAGTTGCCTCGCGTTTGTCCTCGGCTTCCCGGACGAGGGACGACGGCACGAGTACGCTCCGTGTCATGCCGTGTCGCGTCCGTGTCTCGTCACGAGACTGTAGCATACGTACAGATCACTCCCTAAAAAGGGTGGCGTTTCCGAACCGGCCGTGTGTCGCCGTCGCACGCACTCACGCCCCGGATCGTTTCGGTTCGCGTGCTGATCCGTTCGCGGCGGTCCCATCCGCGATCCATGGGGCTGACTACCGTACTCATAGCGTCCGTCAAAGAACGGATTTATATACACCCGCGTCGTTGTTCAGAATGCGAAGGGCGCTGGTAGTGTAGTGGTATCACGTGACCTTGCCATGGTCACAACCTGGGTTCAAATCCCAGCCAGCGCATTTCTCACCGTCGTTGTGTCCGATAGCCTGCCGTCGGCTGTGCGCCCGCTCGGTCTCGAAGCATACTTGAACACCGACGGGAACCGATAGCTGTCCCGCTGACATGAGTCGCCTCTCGAAGTCACAGGTCATCCGCCGGTATTACCTCTACAGAGCCACCGCCCGCCCCGGCTTCCATTACGCCATCTACACGTTCTTCTTGCTGTTCAACGGGCTGTCGTACACCCAGATCGGACTCATCGCCTCGATCCAGTCGATCGTCGTCGTCGCGTCCGAGGTCCCCACGGGCTACGTCGGCGACCGCATCGGCCGCCGGAACAGCCTCGCGGTCGGTGCCGCCATCCTCCTCGTGTCGAACGCCAGCTACCTCGTCGCCACGGACCTCATCGGGTTCACGTTCACCTTCGTCACGCTCTCGTTCGGCGGCACGTTCATCTCCGGCTCCGCCAGCGCGTGGCTCTACGACACCCTCCAGGAGCACGACAGCGCCGACGAGTTCACGCGCATCAGCGGGCGCGGGCGCGCCATCGGACTCTACGTCGGCGCTGTCGGCGTCGTTCTCGGGGCCGTTCTGTACACGGTGGACCGCTCGTATCCGTTCGTTGCGGGCATCGTGACCGCCGCGCTCGCGGCCGCGTTCGTGCTCCGCCTCCCGCAGAACGAGGCCTACGACGACAGCGCCGCCGTCGAACAGGACCGCATGTCCGTCGCCGACGCGCTCCCGGTCATCACCGACCAGCTGACCACCCCCCGGCTGCGGTGGTTCGTCGTCTACGTCTCGCTCATCAGCGGCACCATCTGGACGATGGACATGTGGATTCAGCCCATCGCCCGCGACGCCATCGAGGCGACGTTCCTCCCGCTGCTGCAGTCACTCCCCCTCCCGCAGCCCGCCGTTCTGTTCGTTGGCGGCCTCTACGGCGCGTTCCGGCTGCTCTCGGCGGTCACGAGCGATTACGCCGGCGACCTCGAAGGGCTGTTGGGCGTCCGGACCTCCCTCATCGTCGTCCCCGCCGCCATCGCCGCGACGTACGTCCTCGCGGGCCTGGTTCCCTGGGTGGTGTTCCCCATGTTCTTCGCGCTGAAAGGCGGGGGGTCGCTGCTGCGCCCCATCCAGAACCGCTATCTCAACGACAACGTCGCGTCCGTCGGGCGCGCAACGCTGCTGTCCGCGGTGGCGATGCTGCGGCAGGTCGTCGGTGCGCCGTTCCGGTTCGCCAGCGGCGTGCTCGCCGACGCGTTCTCGGCCGTGGACGCCGTCGCCATCCTCGGCGGCGTGTTCCTGGTCGGGGCGGCGCTGCTGTGGGTGCTCCGGCCGCCGGTCCGCGCGGACTACCAGCCGCCGCCCGGCGAGTGACCACCGCGCGCCGGCCGCTACTGCGAACCCTCTTGTATCGGGACGCCAAACCCCGCGGTATGGAGAGTCTCAACCGGATGGCGCTGGAACTCGCCGACGAGGCCTTGGAGTTCACCGAGGAACTCGACATCGGTGCCTTCGAGCTGGACACCGGCACGACGGTCATCGACTTCGGCGTGGAGCACGACGGCGGCCTGGAGGCCGGGCTGCTGTTGGCGGAGCTGCAGACCGCGGGGCTGGCGACTGTGCAAACGCGCGTCGACACCGTCGGCGACGCGACGTTCCCCCACGTCGAGGTCGCCTGCGACCAGCCCGCCGTGGCCATGCTCGGCGCGCAGAAAGCCGGCTGGGAGCTCGCCGTCGATGACTACGAGGCGCTGGGCAGCGGGCCGGCCCGCGCGCTCGTCGCCACCGAGGGCGAGTTCCAAGCCATCGACTACGTCGACGCCTTCGAGTTCGCGGTGTTGACCCTGGAGAGCACCGGCCTCCCGACGACGGCCGCCGCCAGTGAGGTCGCCGCCCGGGCGGGCGTCACCGAGGAGAGCGTCTTCCTGCCGACGTACCGCACGGCCAGCGTCGCCGGCAGCGTCTCCGCCGCCGCCCGCACCGTCGAGTTGGCGGTGTTCCGCCTCTACGAGCTCGGCTACGACCCCACGGACGTCCTCTCGGCGTCGGGCTGTGCACCGGTCGCACCGGTCGCCGGCGACGAACAGACGGCCATCGGCCGCACCAACGACGCCCTCGCCCACGGCGGCCGGGTTCACCTCACGGTCGCGGAGGACTTCGACGCCTTCGACGCGGTGGTGTCCTCGGCGGCGGCCCGCTACGACGACCCGTTCGCGGAGGTCGTCGGCACCGACGACTGGGATGCGGGCGACGTGGACAACGGCGTGTTCGGTCCCGCCCAACTCACCGTCGACGTCGTCGGCGGCCCCACCCACGCGTTCGGCACCGTTCGCGAGGACGTGCTCGCCGACGGGTTCGGGCTGTCGTAACGCCGGAAGGCGGCGTTTTATCTGGCGTCCGGCCCACGGCACTGCCATGGACGAACTCGCGGGGACATCGGTGGCGGTCATCGGTGCCGGCTTCGGGGGGCTCTCGACGGCCTGCTATCTCGCCGACGCCGGCGCGGACGTGACCGTCGTGGAGAAAACCGACCAGATCGGCGGCCGTGCGAGCACCCTGGAACGCGACGGGTTCCGGTTCGACATGGGGCCGTCGTGGTATCTGATGCCGGACGTCTTCGAGGAGTTCTTCGCGTCGTTCGACAGCCACCCCAGCGACTACTACGGGTTGACGCGCCTCGACCCCCACTACCGCATCTTCTTCAAGGACAACGAGGGGCGGCGGCCGGGCCGGGACGCCCCCGGCCTGAACGTGGACACCGACGGCGACACCATCGACGTGACGCCCGACCGCGAGCAGGTCAAGCAGGTGTTCGACGCCTACGAGCCGGGCGCTGGGGACGTGCTCGACGACTACCTCGCGCAGGCCAAGGAGAACTACGAGGTCGGCATGGAGCACTTCGTGAAGACCGACCGCCCCCGGGTCCGGGACTGGATGGACCCGAAGCTCGCGGAGTACGCCCGCGGCCTCACGCTGCTGGGGTCGATGCAGGACCACGTCGAGCAGTATTTCGACCACCCGAAGCTCCAGCAGGTGATGCAGTACACGCTGGTGTTCCTCGGCGGCTCCCCGGACACCACGCCGGCGCTCTACAACCTCATGAGCCACGTGGACTTCGGGCTCGGCGTCTACTATCCGGAGGGCGGCATGGGGGGTGTCGTCGACGGGATCACGGCCCTCGCGCGCGAACTCGGCGTCGAGTTCCGCACCGGCCACCCGGTGTCGGCGATCAAGGGCCGCCGGGGGGGCTTCAAGCTGGACACCGAACCCGGTGACGCCGTGCTCGCGGACGTCGTCGTCTCCGACGCCGACTACGCCCACACCGAGCAGGCGTTGCTCCCCGCGCAAAAGCGCCAGTACGACGCCGACTACTGGGACGCCCGGACGTACGCGCCGTCGGCGTTCCTGCTGTACCTCGGCGTCGAGGGCGACGTGGAGCCACTCGCCCACCACACCCTCGTGTTGCCGTCCGACTGGGACACGCATTTCGCGCAGATCTTCGACGACCCCGCGTGGCCCGACGACCCCGCGTACTACCTCTGCGTGCCCTCGAAGACCGACGACACCGTTGCGCCCGACGGGCACAGCAACCTCTTCGCGCTCGTTCCCGTCGCCCCGGGGCTGGACGACACCCCGGCCGTCCGTGAGTCCTACCGCGACCTCGTGCTCGACGACATCGCCGAGAACACGGGCGTCGAACTGCGGGACCGCATCGTCGTCGAGGAGCGGTTCTCGGTTTCGGAGTTCGCCGACCGGTACAACAGTCACCAGGGCACCGCGCTCGGGCTGGCGCACACGCTGCGACAGACCGCGCTGTTCCGCCCGCCGCACCGGTCGACCGCCCTTGACGGCCTCTACTTCACGGGCGCGAACACAACCCCCGGCATCGGCGTCCCGATGTGTCTGATCAGCGGCGAAGTGACCGCCAACAACGTGCTCGCCGACGCGCGCTGACACACCATGTTCCGGTATCTGTTCGTGCTGTCCCGGCCGCGGTTCTGGCTGTACCTCGCCGGCCCCGTCTTGGTCGGCGTGTCCTACGGCGCGACCACCGTCGGGGAGCTGTTCAGCGCGCCCGCGGTGGTGCTGTTCAGCTACTTCCTGTTGCCCGCGAACATCTACCTCTACGGCATCAACGACGTCTTCGACCGCGACGTCGACGAGACGAACCCGAAAAAGGACGGCCGGGAGTCGCGCTACCGGGGCGGGGCCGCAGTCGCGGTCATCGTCGCCGTCTGCGGGGTGTTCCTGGGGTTCGTCGCCGCCCCGCTGCCGGCCGAGGCGTGGCCGTACCTGGCTGCGTGGTTCGTGTTGGCGACGGAGTACAGCGCACCCCCGCTGCGGTTCAAAACCACGCCGGTGTTGGACTCGCTGTCAAACGGCCTCTACGTGCTGCCGGCCGCGGCCGCCTACGCCGGCGTCTCCGGCACCCACCCGCCGCTGCTGGCGGTCGCGGGCGGCTGGCTGTGGGCGATGGGGATGCACACGTTCTCCGCCATCCCCGACATCGAGCCGGACCGCGCCGCCGGCATCCAGACCACTGCGACCGCGCTGGGCGCGGACCGCGCGCTGGCGTACTGCGCGGGCATCTGGCTGCTATCGGCCGCCGTCTTCGCGCTCGTCGACGTCCGGTTCGGGCTGTTGTTGCTGGCGTACCCGGTGTTGGTGTTCGGGATTCGCCGCCTCCAGGTGGCCGTCGGGCGCGCGTACTGGTGGTATCCCGCGGTGAACACGCTCGTCGGCATGGTGTTCACGCTGGGCGGACTCTGGGGGGTCGTGCATGGCTGATCGCGCCCGCATCGAGGCCCGCCTCCACGAACTGGTCGCCGCCTACCGCTTCGAGATCGCCGTGGTGTTCCCCGTCGTCGGCGCGGTGACGCTGCTCGCCTCCGCCCGGGGGTGGCTGCCGCCCGCGCTCTCGTTCAACCCCTACTTCATCCTGTTCGGCACCGTCGTGATGCGGCTGCCGTTGGTCGCCGGGCTGGCCCCGCTCGTTGACCGGCGCGCCGCCGTCGCGGTGGCGGTGCTCACCGCCTACGCCTTCGGCATCGAACTGCTCGGCGTCACCGCCGGCTGGCCGTACGGGGAGTTCGCGTACCGCATCGAACTCGGGCCGATGCTCGCCGGGAAGGTGCCACTGGGGCTGCCGGTGTTTTTCTTCCCACTGGTCGTCAATAGCTACCTGCTCGTCGTGTTGCTGTTGGGGCCGCGCGCCCGCAACCGGCTGCTGCGGCTGGCCGCCGTCGCCGCCACCGTCGTCTGGATGGACGTCGTCCTCGACCCGGCGGCCGTCGGCCTCGGGTTCTGGCGGTACTTCGCCGGCGGCCCGTACTACGGCGTGCCGCTGTCGAACTACGCGGGCTGGGTGCTGTCGGCGGTCGTCTCCGTGAGCCTGCTCGACTGGGGGTTCTCGCGGGCGGGCATCCAGGCGCGGGTCGCGGACTGCGAGTACCTCCTCGACGACCTCGTGAGCTTCGTCATCCTCTGGGGGACGGTGAACCTCGCGTTCGGCAACCTCCTCCCCGCGGCCGCCGCGGCCGCTCTGGGCGTCGGCTTGCTGCAAACCGACCGCTTCGACTTCGCCGTGCTGCGTGATCGCGGCCCCGGCACGCGGCAGTAGCCCCGCGCTACCGCGACGGCGTCGGCTGCGGATCGCCGTGGCGGCGGCGGCTATCGCCGGTTTCCGCCAGTCCCGTCGCCCGATAGAACACCGCCTCCGGGCTGGAGTTCAACGCCCACAACGCCCGCGTTTTCGCCACCAGCCAGAGCTTCCGCGGCGTCGACAGCGACGGCGTCGCAGTGAGCACGTCGCAGTCCCGCTCCCGGATGGCCCGGTGGTGGTCGGCGTACAACACGGCCGACACCAACACCGCGAACTGGCAGTCCTCGGGGAGGTATTCGATGCCGGCGACGCCCGTCCGGTATTTGCGCTCGGTGTACGCCAGCTCTTCCCGCATCGCCTCCCGGAACCCCGCATCCACCGTGCGTGCGCGGAGCTGCTCGACGGTCACGCCGTGATCGGCCCGCGACTCCGCGGGGAGATAGACGCGGTCGTACTCGTGGACGTCCTCGGCGACATCCCGCAGGAAGTTCGACAGCTGGAACGCCTCCGCGAGCGCCGCGGCGTGGGGAGCCGCCGTCTCCGGCTCCGCGACCTCCATGACGTCCATCATCATGTAGCCGACCGCGACGGCCGACCCCCGCATGTACTCCTCGAGTTCGGCGTGTGACTCGTAGCGCGTCTTCTCCAGGTCGGCCTGCATCGCGTCGATGAACGTGTGGATGTCCTCGTCGCTGATGCCGTGGCGGGTGGCCAGCTCCCGGAACGCAGCCAGCACCTCGGTGTCGGCGGCGACCGACTCGGGGTCGCGGGCCCCCAGTGCGGCCGCCCGGATCCCCTCCAGCTCCTCGCGTTGCACGCCCGGATCGCGATCCGCGGTCGTGTCGACCACGTCGTCGGCCACGCGGAAGAACGCGTAGAGGACGTACGTGGCGTGGCGCACCCGCGTGGGAAGCAACCGCGTCGCGAGGTGGAACGTCTTCCCGGTGCGGCGCTGTATCGCCTTACTCGTCGTGATGTGTGTTTTCTCGACCATGTAGCGGACTCCCCGCGGCACGCGGGCTGCTGGCGCGCCCCGTCGTCATTGCACGTGCGTATGCGTTGAGAGAAGAAAAAACACGGTGCAAGCTGCCCGGTCGTCCGCCTCCAAACGACTGAAGGCAACGCAACACCGACATCCGCGCATGCAGCGAAAGCCTGTTCCGCCGGCACCGTCCTCGCTGGCGGCTGTGGGGGACGTCCGCGACGCCACCCCGCTCGTGCCCAAACCCGAGGACGACTGCTGTCGCCGCCTCATCGAGCGCGCCGGCGTCGAGGACCGCGGCACGGCGTCCGCGTGGCTGGTGTTCCTGTCCGCGGTCGGCGTGCTCGTCGACGACGACGCCGGATACGCCCGCCGCGGCGACGTCGGCGTCGACGACCGCGAGGCGCTCGCCGCCGGGTTCCGCGAGAACGTCTTCCTCGGCGGCGACGTCGTGGACGCGCTCGACGACACGCCGGCACAGCCACGCGACGTTTTCGACGCCGTGCGCGAGCAGGTCCCGCCCTGGGAGCGCGCGAAACGCGACAACTGGCAGGCGTTCTGGACCGGTCGCGTGCGCCGCCGCCTCGACTGGGCGGCGCTGTTCGGGCAGGCGGTTCGTGTCGACGACACCCCCCGTTATCGGCGGGCGTGAGCGCGCTACGCCACGTACTGGCGGGTTCGCGCGTAGAACACGGCCTGCCCGGCGAACACGCCGGCGGTGGCCGCGGCCGCGATCGTCACCGCGGCGCTGTCCGCCACCGCGAGCGCGGCGTACCCGCTCGCGACCCCGGCGATGGCTGTGCTGGTGGCCGCCAGCGCGCCGTCGATGATCTGGCGGCGGCTCGACGCGCCCGCCTCGTAGGCCGCTCGGTCGAGGTGCGTGCTCGTTCGTGCCAGCGACGGCATGGCCGCGGCCAGCCCGAGCACGAGCGCGGACGCCGTCCGCAAGCGCACCGACAGCGCCCCCGCGACCACGCCCGCCACCACCACGCCGACCGCGAACTCCAAGGTGTTTCTGCTGCTCATACGCGGCCTGGACGCCGGAGGCAGGAAAACCCCGTCACTCCACGACATCGGTGACCGTGCCCACGCCCTTGCTGGACCCCTCACGGAAGACGAACCGCTGGCCTTCCTCCACGAGATACGGCCGGAACTTGAACCGGACGCGGGTGTGGCCGGCATCCCCGGGCAGCAGCTGGCCGTCCGCGGGCGTGAACCGCGCGGCCTCCCCGATGGTTTCGAGGTGCACCACGGGCTCGTAGCCGGCGTCGATGCGCGTGGGGTGGTTCAACACCATCACCTCGGCGTCGAACGCCCGGACCGGCGTGGGGTCGGCGTCCCCCGGCAGTAACACCATCCCGCGCTCGATCGCCTCCTCGCTGACGCCCTTCAACGCGATCCCGACGATCCGGCCGGCGTGCGCGCTGTCCACGCGGTGGTAATGCATCTCGATCGACCGCACCTCAACGGTCCGGAAGCTGCCGTTCGGAAACGGCCCCAACAGGAGCGTCTCCCCGTCCTCGACGGTCCCCGATTTCACCGTGCCGGACGCGACAGCGCCCACGCCGGTCACGCTGTACGTGCGGTCAACGTACATCCGGAACGGCCCGCTTGCCGCCGTGGTCTTCGGGAGCCGCGCGAACAGCTCATCGAGGACCGCGAGTCCGTCCCCGGTCACCGCGCTGGTCCGGACGATCGGCACCACGCCGTCCCCGAGCTCGTCGACGGCGGCGTCGACGCCGTGGCGGGCGACCGGTAGCGGCGCGCGCTCGGTGCGCCGGAGCAACGCCTCGACCTCGCGCTCGACGGCCGCAACCCGGTCGTCGTCCACGAGATCCGTCTTCGTCACCGCGACGATGGTCGGCAGCTCGGTCGCCAACAGCACGCCCATGTGTTCGCGCGTGGTCTTCGTGGGGCCGTCGTCGGCGGCCACCGTCAACAGCCCGTAGTCGAGTTTCTGGCCGACCAGCCCGCGGATGGTCGTCGACAGCCACGGCTCGTGGCCGACGGTGTCGACGAACGACACCACGCGGTCGGCGGCCTCCACGACCGCCGCGCGCTCGTCTTTCCGGTCGGGGTTGCGCACCCGTAGCGGGCCGTCGCCGTCGAACCCGTAGACCCCGTAGGAGAGATCCGCCGACAGCCCGCGCTCGACCTCGTGGGGCTGGACGTCCAGGAACCCGCGCGTGGCACCGTCGCCGTCGTCGGCGTCACCGGTCACGAGGCTGCCCACGAGCGTCGACTTCCCGTGGTCGACGTGGCCGGCGGTGCCGACGATGATGTGGTCGTCGCCGGCCGCAAGCCCGTCGCCGTCCTGCACCGTCGCGACGCCCACGATCCCGTCGGTGCCGGCGGGCGCGTCACCGACGCTGTCGATGCCCCACGTCTGTACGTCCGCGATGTGTGCGCCCGCCTCGTCGGCGAGCAGACTCAACACGTCCATGGTCTCGGCGAACGTCGCCTGACTGACGCCCGCCAGCCCGCCGTCGTCGGTCACCCCGAGCACGTATTCGGCCTCCCCGTCCCCCGACAGAATGCGGTGGCGGAGCTGTGCTGTGAGACTCTCCAAGCGCCCCTCTGCGAGGTGGATGTCACGACTGAACCGCTCTTTGAACTCGACGCTGCCGCCCTCCTGTTCGCCGCGCTCCAGTGCGGCGGCCAGTCGGGCGCGGTCGCGTCCCATGCCCTGGGGTTAGGCGCTACCGACCAAAAGCTTTCTCCGAGTGACACCCCGCCCGGACGCCACACGCACCCCTCTCACTGCGGCCAGTCGATCCGGTCGACGGCGTCGGCGAGCGTCCCGCCGTCGTATCGCACGCCACGCCACCCCGCGCTCGCCGCCCCGTCGACGTCCGCGTCGGAATCCCCGATGAGCGCGTACGCGTCGGCCGGCAGGCGGCGCTCGGCCAGCGCGAACGGCTCCGGCGCGGGCTTGTGTGCGCCCGCCTCGTACGCCGTCACGACCGCGTCGACGTGGCCCGCCAGCCCCGCGGCGGCGAGCTTTGCGCGCTGCCACTCCGGCACACCGTTGGTCAGCACGCCGACCGGATGGGCCGCCGCCACGCGTTCGAGCGTTGCCGCCGCGTCCGGTGTCGGCTCGGTCGCCGCCACCTCGGCGTCCAGCAACGCGCCCACCGTCTCCTCGACACCGCACTCGAACTCCGTCTCCGCACGCACGTGCTCGACGCCGCCCCGGTACGGCGCGGGCGCACACGCCTGGAACCGCTCGACGAACCCGTCGCCGTACGCCTCCAGCCACGCCCGTGGACTCTCACCGGCCACCCGTTCGAAGGCGTCCTCCAGGGCAGCGGTGACCGACGGCTCGGTGTGAATCAGCGTCCGATCGAGATCGAAATAGATCGCGCGCACACTCCCCCTACACTCCCGGGACGGTAAACCTACGCGTCCCCCTGGAGCCGCTCGTAGGCCTCGTTCACGCGCGCGAACGCCTCAGTGTCCCCGCCCCGGTCCGGATGCAACTCCTGTGCCTTCTCCCGGTAGGCCGCAGTCACGGCCTCCTCGTCCGCGCCCGGCTCCAGGTCCAACACCCGGTAATCGGATCGTCGCGGCTGGTCGTCGGCGACGCCGTCGGTGAACTCCCGGTTCCCGCGTGACTGCTGGCGGTCCCGGGACCGGCCCCCGCGTGGCCCGGTGCCCGCGGTCCGGCCGCGCCGAGCCGACCGCGCCCGCCCCGCCTGCCGGCGGAACGTCCGCCGCCGAAGCCGCCCGGAGGCGTGGTAGTAGAACAGCCCCGCAACCCCGCCGAACGGCACCGCAACGGACAACGCAACCGGGCTGTACAGCACTGCGAGCACACCGAAAACGACGCTGCACACGCCGAACACGACCGCCAGCCCCCACACGAGACTCCGATTGGGTCGCACACCCGGTCGTACGCAGTCCACCATCAAGGGTGTTTGCCTCCCCCACGGTTACGCCCGCCCGGCCCGTACACCCGGTATGAGCGTGACCGGCGTCTGCTCGATCTGTCGCGCCTCGGGTGCACAGCGGGTCTGTGACCGCTGCGGGAGCGTCGTCTGTGACACCCACCACGACGCACGCGGCGTCTGCACTGACTGCGCTCCCGACGCGGGCGACCACCCGCCTCCGGGTCGCCGCTGACTACCGGTGGCGGTTCAGGCGCTCGCGCAGCGTCCGCGCCGCGTCGCCGGCCGCCGCCGCCCACGCCGAGCCGTGTTCGCCCGCGAAGATGATGCCGCGCGTCGAGTTCACCAGCCCGACGCCGTCGTCGTTGAGCCCGTACTCCACGGCGGCCTCGGCGTCGCCGCCCTGCGCGCCCACGCCCGGCACCAGGAACGGCAGCTCCGGCACGCGCTCCCGGATGGCCTGGAGCTCGTCGGGCGCGGTCGCGCCCACCACCAGCCCGACATCCCCGTACTGGGCGTTCCACTCGGCCGCCCGCTCGGCGACGTGCTCGTAGAGCCGGCGGTCGTAGGCCGCGAGTTCGAGATGCTGGAAATCCATCCCGCCCTCGTTGGAGGTGCGACACAACACGAACACGCCCGCCTCGTCCTGCGTGAGGAACGGCTGCAGGGCGTCCTCCCCGAGGTACGGGTTGACGGTGATGGCGTCGACGTGCGCCAGGATCTCGGCGTACTGGCGGGCCGTGTTCCCGATGTCCGCGCGCTTCGCGTCCAACAACACGGGCACGCCCTTGCCGTGGGCGTACGCCACCGTCTCCCGGAGCGCGCGCCACCCGTCGCTGTCCTCGTAGAACGCCGCGTTCGGCTTGAACACCGCGGCGTGCTCGTGGGTCGCGTCGATGATGCGGCGGTTGAACGCCCACCGCGGCAGCTCCGCGTCCTGTACGTCCTCCGGGAGCCGCTCCATGTCCGGATCGAGACCCACGCTCACCACCGAGTCAGCCGCCGCGATACGGGCCCCGAGTTCCTCAACGAAGCTCATACGTTCGCGTGCCGGCAAACCCGCAAAAGCGATTCGCTTCCGCACGGACCGAAACCACAGCGTTCGTCCTGCACCGCGTGCCCGCCAGCCGACACTCAGTCCTCGCGGGCCGCGACCGCCGCACCGAGCACGTCCAGCGCGCGCTTGGTCGCCGCCCCGGACGCGACGAACACCACGAGGCGCGCGGGGTCGCTCGCGACCGGCCGCGCCCGCAGCCCGGCGTCCTCGGCGGCCGCGTCGGCGGCGTCCAGCCCGCTGAACACCGCCACCCGGATCCGCTCGGGCTGCACGAACACGCGCGCCACCACCGCCCCGTCGTGGGCCACGTCGTAGGCGCGCGCGCCGTCGGCCGTCGGCTCCACGTCCGGCGCGGCGTCCACGACGCTCATCCGGTCGTAGGGCGCACGCTCGTGGCCCGTCACCTCGCTCGCCAACAGCTCCGCGATGCGCGTCCCGTCCGTGATCCGGTCAGCGACCATCCAGCACGCCCTCCTGTGCCGCCTCCGCCGCACCCGACGCCGCAACACCCTGCTGGCGCGCGTACACCACTGCCGCCGCGTCCGCGGTCACGCCCACCGCCTGCTGGAGGTCGTTGACCGCCGCCACCGTCTCCTGGCGGTCGAACCCCGCCGCAACCAGCGCGTCCAGCGCGCGCTCGAAACCCGACCGCTCCTGGAACAACGACGCGTCCGGCACGAACCCCTCGGGGATCTCGACAGCGCCGGGATCGAACGTCGCGGCCACGTCCCCGTCCGCGACCCGCTCGACGAGCCCCTCCGCGTCCGCCATGTCCAACAGGCGCTTGGCCTGATCGGCACTCATCCACTCCCGGTCAAGGGACAACGCCACCACGAACGCCTGCTCGGCGACCTGCGTCCGTCCCTTCTGCTTGAACGGCGCGGCCGTCGCAACCCGGAGACTCATGGCTGCGCGTAGCGCCGGCACGCGCCTAAACCCTGCGTTGTCGCCTAACCGAGCCTTTCAAGTGCGTCCTGGTGTTGGTCTCGGGTATGCAATACCAAGGCCGTTCGAAGCGCTCGAAGACGGGCGCGCGACTCCGACCGCGCTCGAAGAAGTCGAAAAGCGAACTCGGCCGCGAACCCACCGAAACGACCGTCGGCGAACCCCGATTCCGAACCGTCGACGTGCGCGGCGACGCCGAGAAAGTGCGCGTGCTCTCCACGAACGTCGTGAACGTCGCCACCGACTCCGGCGCCGAACGCGCCACCATCGAGGACGTCAGCGCCAACGACGCCAACCCCAACTACGCCCGCCGAAACATCATCACGAAGGGCGCAATCATCGAAACGGACGCCGGCACGGCCCGCGTCACCTCCCGCCCCGGCCAGGACGGCCAAGTGAACGCCACCCGCGTCGACGAGTAACTGGTCTTCTCAGGGGGTGCCGTATTCGCATCGCCCAGCGCAGCCTGTCGCGACCGCACGGCGGAAACACGCCGCCGTGTCGGCTACTGGAAGCCGATGTGCTCGCTGCCCTGGCGGCTGTTCACGTTGGGGCCCTGGCTGCCCTTGAACTGGTCTTCGACCTGGTCGTAATACTCCATGAGGTCGTCGGTGATCGTCGGCCGGACGTTCTCCATGGCCGCCCGGAAATGCGCCATGCCGACGTCGTCGGCGTCCTCGTCGTCCCGGAGCGCCTCGATGGCTGCCTCCCGGGCGATGTTCGCGAGGTCGCTGCCCACGTAGCCGTCCGCGCGCTCGGCGAGCTCCCGAAGCGAGACGTCCGCCGCTAGTGGCGTGTCCTGGGTGTGGATCTTCAGGATCTGCTCGCGGCCCTCGATCCCCGGCTGGCCGACCTGCACGAGGCGGTCGAAGCGCCCGCTGCGGATCAACGCCGGGTCGATGATGTCCGGGCGGTTGGTCGCCGCGATCACCATCACTTCCTCCATCTCCTCGAGGCCGTCCAGCTCGGTCAACAGCTGGTTGACGACGCGCTCGCTGACGTTGTTCCCGCCGGTCTGCCCGCGGCCGGGCGCGAGGCTGTCCAGCTCGTCGAAGAAGATCACGGTCGGCGCGACCTGGCGGGCCTTCCGGAACGTCTGGCGGATCGCCTTCTCGCTTTCGCCGACCCACTTCGACAGCAGCTGTGGCCCCCGCACCGAGATGAAGTTGGCGTTCGTCTCGTTGGCGACGGCCTTCGCCATCAGCGTCTTCCCGGTGCCCGGCGGCCCGTACAGCAACACGCCGGCGGGCGGCTCGACGCCCATCCGCGTGAACTTCTCCGGCTGGTTCAGCGGCCACTCAACGGACTCCTTGACGTTGTTTTTCGCCTCCGTGAGCCCGCCGACGTCGTCCCACGTGATCTTCGGCAGCTCCACGAGAACCTCCCGCATCGCGGACGGCTCCACCTCGCTGAGCGCGCCCTTGAAGTCCTCGCGCTTGACGATCATGCGGTCGATCAGGCTCGGCGGGATGTCCTCCTCGTCGAGATCGATCTCCGGGAGGTACCGGCGCAGCGCCCGCATCGCGGCCTCCTTGCTGAGACTCTCGATGTCCGCGCCGACGAACCCGTGGGTGTCGTCGGCCAGCGTCGAGAGGTTCACGTCGTCGGACAGCGGCATCCCCCGGGTGTGGATCTTCAGGATCTCCTCGCGCCCGATCTCGTCGGGGACGCCGATCTCGATCTCGCGGTCGAAACGCCCCGGCCGCCGCAGCGCGGGGTCGACGGCGTCGACGCGGTTGGTCGCCGCGATGACGATGACCTGCCCGCGGCCCTCCAGGCCGTCCATCATCGTCAACAGCTGGGCGACCACGCGGCGCTCGACCTCGCCGGTGACGTCCTCGCGCTTGGGCGCGATGGAGTCCAGCTCGTCGATGAAGATGATCGACGGCGAGTCGTCTTTGGCGTCCTCGAAGATCTCCCGGAGCTGCTGCTCGGATTCGCCGTAATACTTCGAGATGATCTCGGGACCGGCGATCGAGAAGAAACTCGCCGACGTCTCGTTGGCGACGGCTTTCGCCAGTAGGGTCTTCCCGGTGCCCGGCGGCCCGTGCAGCAACACCCCCTGTGGCGGTTCGATGCCAAGCTTCTGGAAGATCTGGGGGTGTTTCATCGGGAGTTCGACCATCTCCCGGACGCGCTGAATCTCGTTTTCGAGGCCGCCGATGTCCTCGTACGTGATGCCGCCGCCGGTGCGCTCGAAGCCGCTGATCGGCTCCTCGCGCAGCTCGACGTCGGTGTCCTCGGTCACCAGGCAGACGCCCTCAGGCTCCGTTTCGACGGCGATCAGTGGGATCGCCTGGCCTGGGGATCGCATGAACGGGTGGTTCGTCGAGGACATCACGGGAACGATGTCGCGGGCGACGACCGGCCGCTTGAGGATCTGGCGTTTGACCATGCCGGCGGCGTCGCTGCCGAACTGCACGCTCGCTTCCTCGGGGGGTGCGAGGACGAGCGTGTCCGCTTTTTCGGCGTCGGCTTTCCGGATCTTCACGCGCTCCCCGATGCCGACCTCGGCGTTCTGGCGCGTGAACCCGTCGATCCGGATGGTGTCCGTGTTCCAGTCTTGGCGGTCGGCTCGCCAGACCTTCGCGGCCGTGGTTTCGGCCCCCTCGATTTCGATGATGTCTCCCGGGCTGAGTTTGAGATGCAACAGCGTGTCTGGATCGAGGCGCGCGATCCCCCGTCCCGAATCGTTGGGGTAGGCTTTCGCGACCTCCAGTTGGACTTCGTTCATGGTTGGAGACTCCGGGGTTGGTTTCGAGTGCGGCGGCCCAACAGAAGTACTTTCTGTCAACCGTCACGCACTCGTCCGTGTGAACAACTATCAAGCGATGGGTGAAAGATGTACCGGATTCCACCGCCACAACCCGGGCCTGAGAGAGAACTTTTTACAGTTGCAGTTGTGGACGTGAGGTATGGACGCGCTCGTCGTCGGCGACACAGGCCCGCTTGACGCCGCCCTCGCCGCACGCGCCGGCGTCACGGCCACCCCACACCCGACCGAATTCGACGTGTTCGCCGACGACCCCGCTGCCCACATCGCCGCCCACGACCCCGACACCGTCATCGTCACCGCACCGGTCCACACCGCCGACGTGCCGATCCCGGCGTACGTCGACGCCGTCAGCGCGCTCGTCGACGCCTGCGCGGACCGCCGACTCGTCTACGCGTCCACCGGCGCGGTGTTCGACGGCACCGACGGCGACTACCGCCCCGACGACGTTCGCACGCCCTGCGACGACACCGGCCGCCGCATCCAAGTGTTCGAAGACCACGTCGACCGCCACGACACCGACAACGGCGTCGTCCTCCGGGTCAGCAGCTGCTACGCGACCGACCCGCTCACCCCCCAGCTCGCCGCCGCCCGGGACGCCCTCGACGGCGGCGCCTGTCAACGCCACGACGACGTCTATCGGAGCCCGGTCCACGTCACCGACGTTGCCGACGCCATCACGGAGCTCGCGGAGACCGACCACACCGGCGTCTTCCACGCCCCCGGGCCGCGGCTCAGCGTCTACGAACTCCACGAACGCGTGCTGTCCGCCCTCGGCGTCGACACGACCGACCTCACGCCGGCCGCCGTCCCCAGTGACACGGAGATCGCCCGCGACCGATCGCTCGCGGGCCCGCGTTTCACCGAGCTCCTCGACGCCACTGTCAGCCCGCCCCAGGACGCCGTCTAACCGGCCTCCGGGCCGCTGACCGCGCCAACACGTCCCTCGCTGTCGCGCCCGCCGGGCATCGACCACGGGTGTTTACCCAGCGGCGCGCCAACGACACCCCGTGCGCGAGGACGACACCCACCTCCCGACCGGCTGTGGCGCACTCGACGAGCTGCTCGGCGGCGGTGTCGAGCGCGGCACCGTCACGCAGCTGTACGGGCCACCCGCCGCCGGCAAGACGAACGTCGCGCTCACAACCGCCGTGACCACCGCCGCCGCCGGCGGCCTCGCCGTCTACGTCGACACCGAAGGCCTCTCGCTCGCGCGCTTCCAGCAGCTACTGGAGGCGCGCGCCACCGACCCCGAGGCGGCGTCCGCGAACGTCATCGTCTCCGACGCCCACGACTTCGACGAACAGGCCCAAGCCGTCCGCGACACCGCCGACTTCGCCGACCGCGCGGACCTCATCGTGGTGGACTCCGTGACCGGGTTCTACCGGCTGGCCCGCGGCGGCGACGACACCACGGGCGACGCCCTCCGCCAGGTCGCCGACCAGATCACACACCTGCTGTCGCTGGCGCGCAAACACGACCTCGCGGTCGTCGTCACGAACCAGGTGTTCACCGACGTCGACAACGACAGCGACCGCGCCCGCCCGCTGGGCGGCCACACGCTCGCACACTGGACGGGCACCGTCCTCCGGCTCGACCGGTTCCGCGGCGGCACCCGGCGCGCGACGCTGGAGAAACACCGCGCCAAGCCCGACGGCGAACACGCCCAGTTCCAGATCACTGACGGGGGCATCGACGCCGCCAGTGCCGACGACTACTGACGGCGCGTCACCCCGTGATGCGGTGCTCGCCGTGCTTCATGCCGATGAGAAACGAGATCGCCGCGAACACGATCATCGACGGCAACACCATCATGAACATCACGCGCGCCGGCATGACATCCGCCGCCGAGAGCCCGATCATGCCGACGGCCACGAACGCAGCGAGCAATCCGACCGCGCGTGTGAAATCAAACCTCATGCGCGATGCCCTACGACGGGCGTGCTCATATAAGCACGCCCGACGGCGGTGCCTACAGGTCGTTGAGCTTCCGGAGGAGCTGGCCCTCGTACTCCTCGTCGTGCTCGATGCCCTTGAGCTCGAGCACGTTCCGTTCGAGCTTGTCCAGGGCGACGTGGAAGGAGTTGTCCGCGCCGTACCCTTCGCCAGTTCCGGCGATCTGGCCCTTGTTCGTGCGCAGCCGGATCTGTGACTGAATCAGCGGCGTCCCACGGAGCTTCTCCTTGTGCTTGGAGAGCCGGACGTGGGCGTGATGGACGTCCATATCCCCGTACTTCGCGACGACGTTCTCGATGCGCTCGCGGACCTCCTGGCGGGACAGCGTGTCCAACAGGTCGATGTTCGTGATCTGCACGTCGAGGTGTTCCTCCTCCGTGTACGACAGCGCGCGCAACACGTCGGTCTTCGTGAGGATGCCGCCGACCGCGCGCTCGTCGTCGTCGGGCGTGACGATGACCCCCGAGTAGTCGTGTGCGAGCATGTCGTCGACGGCGTCCCGCACCGAATCGTCGAAGCTCGCCGTCTTGACCGGGCTCGTCATCTCGTCGGACACCGGGAGATCGAGCAGGCGCTCGATCTCGCCGCTGCGATCCCCGACGGTGGTCTTCTCGGTGTCACGCACGACGAAATCGACGATGTCGTAGCGCGTGACGATCCCCGACAGCAGCCCGGCGTCGTCGACGACCGGCAGCCGCGAGATGCCGTGCTCGCGCAACAGATTGATCACGCGGCCCATGCTGTCGTCCTCGTCGACCGTCACCACGTGTTCGGTGTATATATCCCGGACATCGAGCGCGTCGAGGTTCGCTAGCACGGCGTCCAGAATGGCGTCCTCAGTGATCACGCCCCACAGCGATCCGGCCTCGAACACGGGCGCGATCTTCGTGCCGCCCTCGACGAGCATGCGCGCTGTCTCGCGCACGTCCTCGGTCCGGCTGACCTTCGGCGCGTCCGTGACCATGGCCGCGACCCTGGTGTCGTCGCCGATATGCGACTGGATGAGCTGGCGCTCCGTGATGACGCCGTCGTACGCGCCGGCCTCGGTGACGATGACGCCCTTGGGGTTCTCACGCTCGAACAGCGACCGCACCTTCCCGAGTCGCTGTTCGGCGTCGACTTCCACGTAGTCGTTTGCCGCAATGTCAGAGATATCCATGGACCTTCACCTGAAGAGAAGCCCACCAGTGTCTTGAACCTTGTTGCGGCTCTCAGACTGCTGGACGGAGCCGGGGTCACACCACCACCGGGGACGGCCCGTCAGTCCGCCGCCGTCGCCTCGACGGTCGCCTGCTCGGGAGCCGGCGACGACCCCGAGTGCATGAACACGCGACGCCGCGCGTAGAAGAAATACACGTACGGCACCTTCGCGAGCACGTCCAAGAACACGTACGTGAGCGCGACGCCGGCAGCCGTTGCCTCCCCGATGCCGGCCGGGCCGAACAGCCACACCAGCGGGTACGCCAACCACAGCAGCCCGATGTGGTTTTTCAGCAGGTTGAACAGCCCGATCTGCTCGGGCACGTCGGGCACGACCCGCGGAAAGATCACGTACAGGTACGCGAACAGCGACAGGTGGAAGATCGACGACACGCCGAACAGCGCCCACTTGAGCGTGCCGTCAGTCACCACCGCCCCCGCGCCCACCGCGATCATGAGCGCGTCCGCCACCATCACACCGATGATGCTGCGGCGGGACGCCCCCGCGGCGTAGCCGACGTATCCCACGAGGATCGGCGTCGTCACGAGCCAGTCGATGTACCGCAGCCCGACGATCTGGTTCCCGTTTACGATCACCGTTCCGATGTCGTACGCCATCCCCACGTAGGACAGGCCCGCGAACACGGGAATGATGGCCAGCGGCGCGAGCGCCGACTGATGCGGGGAGCCATCCAACGACCGGTACAGCAGCCAGACGAACGCCACACCGACGATGAGCGCGACCGCGCCGCCGAGGTAGGCGGTTGCGACGGCGTCCATCACGCACCACCCCCGTCAGCGCCGGCACGCATGACTGGCTGCTCCACGCTACCCCCCGCAGTCTCGCCGTCCTCGGTGGCGACGGTGAACGACGCCACGCGGGACTGCAGCTGCTCGACGGCCGTGTTCTGGAACTGTTCGAGGGACGCCGCGATCTCCTCTGCGCTCTCGCGTTGCCCGATCACCGCGGACTCGGCGTCGCTCGCCAACGCCGTCGTGTCGTCGCTCAGTCCCGCGACACGCTCCACAGAGGTGGCGGTGCTTTGGACGGTTTCGGCCTGCTCGGAGGTCGTGCGCTGGATCTCGTCGATCGAGTTCGAGACCTCAGCGATGGAATCCGCGATCGTGCGGATGTCCCGCAGCGTGGATTCGACGGTTTCGCTGCCGGACTCCACCCGGGTTCGGGTCTGCTGGATGGACGCGGTGACGTCCTCGGTCTGGGCGGTGACTTTCTCGACCACTGCGGCGATCTCGTTGGCGCGGTCCTGCGTTTCCTCCGCGAGGTCCTTGACCTCGTCGGCGACGACGCTGAAGCCGTCCCCGTCGGCGTTGCCGCCGGCGCGGGCGGCCTCGATGGACGCGTTCAGCGCCAGCATGTTCGTCTGCTCGCCGATGTCCGTGATCACGTCCACGATGTCGGTGATCTCGGCGACCTGGTCGCGCAGCTGTTCGACCTGGCCGACGGCGTCGTCGACCTCGGTCTCGATGCTGGACATCTCGTCGAGCGCGGACTTCGAGGAGTCGCGGGCCGCGTCGCTGGCGGTCGCTACGTCCTCGCTGCGGGACGCCAGGTCGTCGATGGTGGCGGCGATCTCCTCGGCGGACGCACTGACCTGCTGGACGTCGTCGGCCGCCGAGTCGAGCTCCGTGCGCTGGTCGTTGGCCTGCGACTCGATCTTCGACACCGCTTCGACGGTGTCACCGACGCTGGCCTCGATGTCGGCGCTGGTCTCGGACATCCGCTCGGTTTTGGCTTCGATCTCGTCGGCGACCGTGGTGACCGTTCGGACCGTCGCCTGGAGGTCGTCCATCATCTGGTTGAACGCGGTGCCGACCGTCTCCATCGCCTCGTGGTCGGTGTCCACGTCGACCCGTTGGGTGAGGTCCCCCGTGGCGGCGGCCTCCATGGTTTCGCCGTAGCGCTTGGCGGTGTCCTGGTAGGTGGCTGCCAGCTCGCGGGCCTCGCGCTCCGCGGCCTGGGCTTCCTGCTTGGCTTGCTCGGCCTCCTCGCGGGCCGTCTCGGCCTCGGCCTGCGTCTCTTCGAGGTCGGCGCGGGTGCGCTCCATCTCGTTCAGTCGGCCACGAAGCGACTGGCGCATCTGTTCGATGGAGTCGGCAAGCGATCCGAACTCGTCCGTTCGGGTGGAGGTCACCTCCTGTTCGAGGTTCCCGTTGGCGACGCGTTCGGTCTGTGCGGCGATCTCCTTGATGCTGGCGACGGTCTCGGCGGCGTTGATCGATCCGAGCGTGAGTAACCCGGCGATTCCGGCGACAATGGTCGAGGGGACGTCGTTTGTCGTGACGCCGACCCCGACCAGGAGGCCGGCGGTGGCGATATACCCCAGCCCGAGTTTGACGCCGTATCGACGGCGCGCCCATGCGATTGTCATGGACACTAGTTATCAGATCCCTCCATAAGGTTGGGGCCGCAGTTCTCAGGGATGAAAACGACTGTAAGCCCTGCTACGGACAGTTGACAGCTATTGCCTGGTTCGCGCCGAGCAAGCGGCAACACTCTCTTCTTGTGGTATGTTATTTATACACATGTTTTGGGGGAGCGAAACGGACGCCGACAGCGCCAACTGTGATTACGTCTGGTAACCGCGAACTGATCTGGACGGTCCCCCAACCCTGCGACATGTACGACCGCGTGTTGGTCCCGACCGACGGATCCGAGGGCACCAACGAAGCAGTCACGCACGCAATCGACATCGCAGAACAGTACGGCGCGACGCTCCACACCCTCTACGTCGTTGAGTCGACGCGCTCGAACGAGACCCCCGACGACGACCCGCTGCACCGCGTCCAGGAGGCCGGCCAGAAGGCCGTCGATCGCATCGCCAAGCGCGCCCAGGACGCCGGCGTAACGTCCGTTGAAGCCACGGTCACTCGCGGCGTCCCCGCCACGGAGATCCTGACGTACGTCACTGAGATGGAGATCGACATCGCGGTGATGGCGACCGCCGGCCGGAGCGGCGAATCCCGGGACCTCCTCGGGAGCATCTCCGAAAGCGTCGTCCGCGAATCCCCCGTCCCGGTGTTACTCGTGAACGTCGGGGAAGCCGTCTGACTCAGTCGTCGCCCCGCTGCGGTTCGGCCCGCTCGTCCAACACCCACTGCACGAGCGCCGCCTGCACGCGCTCGCTATCGGTCGCCTCCTCGGCCGCCGCACGCACACGCTCGCTGTCGGCCAGCAGCTCCGCCTCGACGCCGCTGTGATCGGGCTCGTCGCGAACGTCGTTCAACAGCGCCTCGAAATCCTCCCGCAGGACGAACGACGCCCGCGCCACGTTGCACTTCCCGAGGGGGTTCTGGCCCATGTCGAGCACGAGGTCGCGCACGACCCCCCAATCGCTGTCACAGAAGTGGATCGAGACCGACCCCTCGATGTCCTGCCACGCGATGGGGCCGCTGTTCGCCATCTCGGGCACAGCAGCCGGCGGGAGATCGATGCGGGTGACGGTGTCCGGGTCGTCGCAGAGACAGCACGGCTGCTCCGTCTTCCCCGTGTACATACCAGGCAGTACGAACGCAGGGGTCTTCTGTCTACCCGTGCGGACACCGCCCGATGGCCCCGGCCCGAAGCAATCTATTTCCCCTGCGGAACCACAAGATACTTGACTATTATCTCGGCACAGGAAACTATGGACCGCGAACGGCTGCTCGCCGTCGGCATCGCCGTCGTCGTGCTGGCGTCAGCAGTCACAGCTGTCGTGATACCCGGCGTCGTCGCCGACGCTGACCGCGACGACGTCCACCCCGGCCGCGTCGATGTCGAAGAAACGACGATCGCGGCCAACGGCACGTCGTCGGGAACCGTCGACCTCTCGACCACCGCATACCTCAGCCACCGGGGCGGCGACTCGGAGAACGTCACCGTCACGGTGCGTGCGGTGGGCTTGGAGTCCGGACTGGTCGAGGCCACCCGCAGCACCGCCATCGACACCATTACTGGCGACCGTGAAGTCCCGGTCACGGTCGACATCCCGGTTGCCCGTGACGGCGGCTACCGGATCGAGACTGTGCTCCGCGCCGACAGCCAGCGCGTCGCCACGGTCTCCAAGTCCGTCCGCGGCGTCGGCAGCGTGCAGTCCGGTGGCCACATGACCTTCCACCGGTTCGGTGCCGACCTCCCCGCCGTCCAGTACTCCGTCGCCAGTGTCGACGGTGACACCACGGCCCTGGACGTGTCGACGTATCTCACGAACCATGGTGCGGCGCCCTCGGAGGACGTCTCCGTGGAACTGGTCGTTCGGCAGGCCGACTCGAACGTGGTCGCCGCACGAACGACCATTCCGGTCGACGATGTCGCCCCCGGAGCGACGGTGACGCCCAACGCGACGGTCGACGTGCCATCGGCGTACAACTACTATCTCGACGCGGTCCTCCGGCAGGACGGCGTCATCGTCGGCACTGCGCGCAGCGCCGCCAATCTCGACCCGCAAGAGCGAATCGAGGCGAACACGACGGTCCGAGACACCGGCCTGCAGGTCGAAGACTTCGAGACAACCGACAACACACAACCGGACTCCGGAACCGACCCCGAGCAGTCAGCCGGCGGCGGCATCCCCGGGTTCGGCCCGGCTGTCGCCCTCATCGCCGTCGTCGCAACCACCATCGCCGCCGCACGGAGGCAGTCAGCATGAGTGACACAGACCACGCCCAGCAGCCCACCGACACCGACGGGAACACCACGACCACCAACACCAGCGACGCCACCGGGAGTGGCCGCCACACCCGAGCGCGCGACGACACGAGCGACGTTCGTCGCCTCATCCTCCGGGGCGCGCTCGCGGTGCTCGGGTTCGTCGCCATCGTCGCGCTCTTCCAGTTCTACACCAGCACCACCGCCGTCATCAACGAGTGGGTCGGCCGCGAGTACCGCGCGCTGTTCCGTGCTGCGTTCAACCTCGTTATCCTTCTCGCCACCGGGATCGGCATCTCGCTCGTCGTGCGGAAGCTAACCGGTGACGGCAACGACAGTCGAGAACACCGATAGCGCCGGCAGACGACAGTCACCCTCAATTGCGACGGCAGTCTGATACGGTGGGAACATGACGCGAATGGTACTTGAACACACGGAAGCGGACGCACGAACTGTAATCAAGGCAGCTTTCGAAGAGACGGATGGCATCGAGAAATACTTTGAAGGCGATGACCAAGTAGTCGGGAAAACAGGATGGCGAGCTTTGAGCTACGGGGAGACGGTCATCGTTGATCTCTCGGAAGACTCGGACAGCGTAACTCGAACTCCAATCGAAATAACCGCTGAAAAGGAGGTCGCGATCAACGTAACTGCGACCCCTCAGAAATACAAGCGGAGGCTGATCGGGAACATCAACAACCTCCGGAAGTACGATGCGGACGAGGGCCTGGCTGCACTCGCTGGAGCGAAGGCCTTGTCGTCTACAAACGAAGTTCAGACACGTAGCGAACTACCCGGGAAAGAAGCGCTCAAATCAACGCTGATAGTACTCGCTGTTATGTTCCTGACATTCATCATGGCGTCACTGATCGGTTAGTGATTGCGGAGCGGTCGGGACCCATACTGGTTGTCTCGGTGCCTTGATCGCCGGTGCAGGAACGGACACATCCGACCCTGTTTGTTCGTGTTCCGATCCAGGATTCGTAGGCAGCGAGCGTATGTGGATCCGGAGGGAGCTTCGTGAGAAACGAATGCGGCGTGAGTGGGTTGGGGCGGATTTGAACCGCCGACCTCCTCCATGTCAAGGAGGTGTCATAGCCTGACTAGACCACCAACCCTCGCGCCATCTCGCTGCATTCCTTCGTAGCCCGGGGGTACAGTTGAAGGTTTCGAATCGCAGAAGGCACGACGGCCGTGGGCTCCGTCGTGGTGTCCTCCCCACGAGCGATCACGGTACCGTTCCCCACGACACGCTTAAGTTAGCGTACAGTCTTGTACACTACAACCCAACATCGTTCATTGGTGACCACAATGCAGGGATACATCGAGCGCGTCGCGGCCGGCGAGGACCTCTCGCTTGACGCCGCCCGCGACGCCGTCACGACGCTGTTCGAGGACGCCACCGACGCCGAGATCGGCGCGCTGCTCGGCGCGCTGCGCGCGAAAGGCGAAACGGAAGCCGAAATCGCCGGCTTCGCGCAAGGCATGCGCGACGCCGCCATCACCGTCGCGCCCGACTGCACCCCGCTGGTCGACACGTGTGGCACTGGCGGCGACGACTACGACACGATTAACGTCTCCACGACCGCCGCGCTGGTCGCCGCCGGCGCGGGCATCCCGACCGCCAAACACGGCAACTACTCCGTCTCCTCGGCGTCGGGCAGCTCCGACGTGCTCGACGCCCTGGGCGTCGAGTTGGCCACCGACCCCGCCGCCGTCGAAGCCCGCATCGAAACCGACGGCATCGGCTACATGCACGCACCGGCGTTCCACCCCGGCATGGAGGCCGTCATCGGCCCACGGCGTGACCTCGGGGTTCGCACGATCTTCAACCTCCTCGGCCCGCTCACCAACCCCGCCCGCGCGGACGCCCAGGTCGTCGGCGTCTACGACCCGGCCCTCGTCCCCGTGCTCGCGCGTGCGCTCTCGCGTATGGCCGTCGACCGCGCGCTCGTCGTTCACGGCGCTGGCCTCGACGAGTTCGCGCTCCACGGTGACTCCACGGTCGCGGAAGTCGACGGCGACACCGTCACCACCACCACCGTCTCGCCGTCGACGTTCGGGCTCGCGGAGGCCCCGATCGACGCCGTCGCCGGCGGCGGCCCCGAGGCCAACGCGGCCGACCTCCGGGGCATCGTCACCGGCGAGCTCACCGGCCCCAAACGCGACATCGTCGTGGCGAACGCGGGCGCAGCCATCTACGTCGGGGGTGGCGCTGACTCGCTCGCGGCCGGTGCCGACCGCGCCGCCGCCGCCATCGACTCCGGGGCCGCCGCGGACACGCTCGCCGCGCTCACCGACGCCCACGCGGTGCAGCAATGACTCGCGTGAAAGTCTGCGGGCTGACCACCGAGCGCGACCACGCCGCGGCCGTCGCAGCCGGCGCGGACGCGGTCGGCATCATCGCCGACGTCCCCGTCGAGACGCCCCGCGAGGTCAGCGTCGAGACGGCCACCGCGCTGCGCGCCGCCACCCCGCCGTTCGTCACCAGTGTCCTGGTCACGATGCCGGCCACCCCCGAGCACGCGGTCGACCTCGTGCGGACGGTCGCGCCCGACGCCGTCCAGTTGCACGGCGATCTGCCAGTCGGCGACGCGGCGTACGTCGCCGCGAACACGCCGTGCCCGGTGATCAAAGCGGTCACCGCGGGCGACCAGTCGGCCGCCCGCTATGCCGACGTCGTCGACGCGCTGCTCGTCGACTCCCCGTCGACGGACGACGCCGGTGCCGGCGGCGGCACCGGCCGCACACACGACTGGGCCGCAACCCGCGCGTTCGCCGACCGTGTCGACACGCCGGTCGTGCTCGCCGGCGGACTCACCCCCGCGAACGTCGCCGACGCGGTCGACACCGTCGACCCGTTCGCCGTGGACGTCGCCTCCGGCGTCGAGGCGCGTCCCGGCGAGAAGGACCACGCGGCCGTCTCGGCGTTCGTCGCGCGCGCCACAGCCACGCCCGACCCCACCCTCACATGATCGAAACCGACCGCGAGACGTTCGCCGCACTCGCCGACGATGGTCCCGCGATCGTGCGCGTCGCCGCCGACCTCGACGTCGACGTGGCACCGCTGACGGCGTACGACGCGCTCGTTGCCGACGCCGACGACCATGCCTTCCTGCTTGAGAGCGCGGAAAAGACCCCCGCCAGCGACCCCGACGGGGCGTTTACCCCCGACACGACCACCGAAGAGACCCGCCACGCCCGCTACTCGTTCGTGGGCTACGACCCCGCCGCCGTCGTCACCGTCGACCCCGACGACACGACGATCACGCGGCTGCGCGACGACCCCATCACCGACCTGCTGGACGCCCCCGACCACGCCACCGGAGATGTGCTTGACCGCCTCCGGTCGGTGATGCCCGCGGTCCCGCGCCGCAACATCCCCACCGAGGACCGCCAGCTGCTCGATGGCGGCCTGGTCGGGTTCCTCGCCTACGACGCCGTCTACGACCTCTGGCTCGACGAGGTCGGCGTCGAGCGCCCGCCGACGCCGCTGCCGGACGCGGAGTTCGCCGTGACCACACGCACGCTCGTGTTCGACCGCGCCACCGACTCCGTCTCGCTCGTGTGCACGCCGGTCGCCGACGCCGACACCGCCACGGACGTCTACGACGCCCTCGAAGCCGAAGCCAAGCGCGTGCAGGCCGTGCTTCGGGACGCGACCGCGCCCGCCACCGCCGGCATCGAGGTGACCGCCGAGCGCGCCGGCGACCGCGACGCCTACACCGACGCCGTCGAGACCGCCGCGACCGCGGTCCGGGACGGCGAAGTGTATCAGGCGGTGGTTTCACGCACGCGCGAGCTTGACGGTGACATCGACCCGCGGGCGCTCTACGACGCGCTGCGCGCGGTCAACCCCTCGCCGTACATGTTCCTGCTCGCGCACGGGGACCACACGGTCGTGGGTGCCAGCCCGGAGACGCTGGTCGCGGTCCACGACGACACCGTCGTCACGAACCCGATCGCGGGCACCTGCCAGCGCGGCGCCAGCCCGGTGGCGGACCGCCGCCTCGCCGGGGAGATGCTCGCCGACGAGAAGGAACGCGCCGAACACACGATGCTCGTGGATCTCGCGCGCAACGACGTGCGCCGCGTGAGCGCGCCCGGCACCGTCTCGGTGCCCGAGTTCATGCGCGTGCTGAAGTACAGCCACGTCCAGCACATCGAATCCACGGTCACCGGGACGCTGGCCGCCGACGCCTTCGACGCGACCCGCGCGGCGTTCCCGGCGGGCACCCTCTCGGGCGCGCCGAAGGTCCGCGCCATGGAGCACATCGACGCCATCGAAGCCACACCGCGGGGCATCTACGGCGGCGGCGTGGGGTATTTCTCCTGGACCGGTGACGCGGAGCTCGCGATCACCATCCGATCCGGGACGATCACCCACACCGGCGACGAGGACACGCTCACCGTCCGGGCCGGTGCGGGCGTCGTCGCCGACAGCGACCCGGACGCCGAGTACGAGGAGACGGCGGCGAAAATGGACGGCGTGCTCGCGGCCGTGGACCGACTCCGAACGACCGACGACGGGGAGGCGGTGCACCGATGAACGTCGTGGTCGTGGACAACTACGACTCGTTCACGTACAACCTCGTGGAGTACCTCTCCGCGCAGCCCCGCGACGACCACGCCCCCGACGTGACGGTCCTGAAAAACACCGCGTCGCTGGCCGCCGTGCGGGCCGCCGACCCCGACGCTGTCGTCATCAGCCCCGGCCCGGGCCACCCCGATACGCCCCGCGACGTGGGCGTGACGACCGACGTGTTGCGCGCGGTCAGCCCGCGCGTGCCGACGCTCGGCGTCTGTCTCGGCATGGAGGCCGCCGTCCACGAATACGGCGGCACCGTCGGGCGCGCCGCCGAGCCGATGCACGGCAAGACGACGCCCGTCTCCCACGACGGGACGGGGATCTTCGCGGACATCCAGCAGGACTTTCCCGCGGCGCGATACCACTCCCTGGTCTGCACGTCGATCCCCCCGTGCTTCGAGGTGACGGCGACGACCCGTGATGGGTCGCTACCGATGGCGATCCGCCACCACGACCACCCCCTGGCGTGCGTGCAGTTCCACCCGGAGTCGGTGCTCACCGGCGTGGGCCACGACGTCATCGGGAACTTCCTGGACGCCGCCGCGGCTCACTGACACGCCTACAGGAGGACCGAAACCACCCAGAGCCCGGCGACGACGACTGTCGCCGCGGCGACCAGCTTCCACGCGATACTCAACAGCAGCCGTCCGATGAACACCAGGGCAGCCATCGCACCCAACGCCAGCAGCGCCGTCCCCAGGGGTGAGTTCGTGACCCCGGCCAGCGCCAACAGTGGAGTGGACATACCGGGGGCCACGACCTGGGTCGGCGTAAGTCTGTGGGAACACCCCTTTCGTTCGAGTGGATGTTGAAACTGAAAGGGTGGTCCCGTCACCCGATTCGTGGGTGCACACACCGACCACTTTCACTCCGGTTGGGGAGGGTTCATAGGCCGCCCCGTCGTACGCCAGAGACACGCCGCAGTGGGTGGCGCACGCGGCCCGGCCAGGGGTGCCGAAAGAACACAACTACTAACCCCCTGTGCCGGCTACCAGTGTGTCGTTCCCGAACCCGACGATCAGTCATACATGAATTCCGAATCCACTACAACACCGACTGTTGTTCAGCGTGATAGCCAATGAGCTCCGAGGACCTCTCCGCGGACGATCTCACCCTGCCGGTCAAGCGTGTCACCGGTGACAGCCTCGAAGACCGCCTCACTGCGAACGCCTACCACAACATTCTCCCGGCGCGGTATCTCCGGAAAGACACCGACGGCGAGCACGTCGAATCCCAGGAGGACCTCTTCGAGCGCGTCGCGAAGAACATCGCGCTCGCGGAGGTCGTCTTCGAGTCAGACGAGCCAGTCACGGCCACGCCCAGCCAGCTCAAACCCGACCACCCACGCCGCGATGAACTCGCCGCCGAGGTGTTCGGGTCCGACGTCGATCCCGACAGCGAGACGGCGACCGTCGAGCTCACCGACAGCAACATCAACAAGTTCGCCTACGACACGGTCGTTCCGGAACTCGACGATCCCGAGGTGCGCGAGCACGTTGAGGGCGTCGCCGCGGAGTTCCAGGATCTGATGGCGTCGCTGTCGTTCATGCCGAACTCGCCGACGCTGATGAACGCCGGCGACGAGCTCCAGCAGCTGTCGGCGTGTTTCGTCGACTCGCCGGACGACGACATCACGGACATCCACCAGACCGCCAAGGAGGCCGCCGAGGTCTTCCAGTCCGGCGGCGGCATGGGGTACGCGTTCTGGCAGCTCCGGCCGTACGGCGACACCGTCGGCTCCACCGGCGGCATCGCCTCGGGGCCCCTGACGTTCATGGAGACGTTCGACCAGATGTGCGAAACCATCGCGCAGGGCGGCGCGCGGCGGGGCGCACAGATGGCCGTCATGCGCGTCAGCCACCCCGACGTCGTGGAGTTCATCCACGCCAAGAACAAGGACGTCTCGCTGGCCCAGACGCTGAAGCTCAACGACCCCGACGACTACACGTACACCGAGTTCTCGGAGGCCCTCGAAGAGGCCCGCGACCTCATCGACGAGGACGGCCGCGTCCCCGAACACCTCCGGAACGCCGTCGAGGGCCACCTCTCGAATTTCAACATCTCGGTGGGCGTCACCGACGGCTTCATGGAGGCGCTTGAGGCCGGCGAGGAGTACACGTTCACGAACCCGCGCACGGGCGAGGCCCACATCGCCACCGAGGAGACCAAGGAGATGTACTCCCGGTACGGGCTTGGCCACTACGTCACGCCCGGCGAGGAACTCACGCTGCCCGCCGAGGAGCTCTGGAGCCGCATCGTCGAGGGTGCCCACGAGAACGGCGAACCCGGCGTGATCTACCTCGAACGCGTCAACGACGAGCACTCCTTCGACGTCGAGGAGCATCCCGACCACCGCATCCTCGCGACCAACCCCTGCGGCGAGCAGCCCCTCGAAGAGTACGAGGCCTGCAACCTCGGGCACATCAACCTCTCGACGCTCGCCGCCCAGGACGCCCCCGACTGGCGGGTCTGGAGCCAGACCCACGACTTCGACACGCTCGAAGCGGGCGTCAGTCGGTTCCTCGACGAGGCCATGGACACCGACGCCTTCCAGCGCCGCATCGAGATGGGCACGCGGTTCCTGGAGAACGTCGTCACGATGTCCGACTTCCCCGTCCCGGAGATCGAGCAGAAGGTCTCGGAGATGCGGAAGATCGGCCTGGGTGTCATGGGGCTGGCCCAGCTGTACATCCAACTCGGCGTGAAGTACGGCAGCGAGGAGGGCAACGAGATCGCCAGCCAGCTGATGCAGACGATCAACCACGACTCCAAGACCGCGAGCCACGAGCTCGCCTTGGAGCGCGGGAGCTTCGACGAGTGGGACAACTCCAAGTTCGCGGCCCCCACGGAGTACGCCGACTGGTTCGAACACCACACCGGCGAGGACGCCGCCGACTGGGCGGACGGCTACCCGATCCGCAACCACAACACGACGACCATCGCGCCCACCGGCACCACCTCGATGGTGGGCAACACTACCGGTGGCTGTGAGCCCATCTACAACGTCGCCTACTACAAGAACGTCAGCGACGACGTGCAGGGCGACGAGATGCTCGTGGAGTTCGACGACTACTTCCTGCGCACCCTGGAGGACAACGACATCGACGTACAGGCCGTCAAAGAGGAGGCCCAAACGCAGATGGCGAACAACGACTTCGACGGCGTCGACGGGCTGACGACGGTGCCCGACGCCATCGGTGAGCTGTTCGTGGTCACCAGCGACCTCTCCGGGAAGGACCACGCGGCCGTCCAGACCGCCTGCCAGAACGGCGTCGACTCGGCCATCTCGAAGACGTGTAACTTCCCGAACGACGCCTCCGTCGAGGACATGGACGAGGTGTACCGCTACATCTACGACAACGGCGGGAAAGGCGTCACCGTCTACCGCGACGGCACCCGCAGCAAGCAGGTGTTGACGACGCGCGCGGACAACACCGAGTTCTCCGGGCTGGACGAAGAGGAGGCCGCCGCCGCGATGGTCGACACCATCCAGGAGACGTTCGGCGGCATCGAGGGCTTCCTGGAGAACGACGACATCCAGGACGCGTTCGGCGCGGACCTCCGCGAGCTGTTCGCGACCGGCGACGACGCCGCCTTCGACGAGGAGGACTTCGCCGAGAAGCAGCCCCGGCCGGACCTCCTGCACGGCGTCACGCAGCGCGTCGACACCGGGTACGGGAAGCTCTACGTCACCATCAACGAGAACCCCGAGCGCGAGCGCCCCTTCGAGCTGTTCGCGAACACGGGCAACTCCGGCGGCTTCACCGGCTCGTTCACCGAGGCGCTGGCGAAGACCATTTCGGTGGCGCTACGATCCGGCGTCGACCCCGACGAGATCGCGGACAAACTCCAAGGGATCCGGTCGCCGAAAGTGGCCTGGGACAAGGGCGAACAGGTCAACTCCATCCCCGACGCCTTCGGGACGGCGCTGCGGCGGTACCTCAACGGCGACGTCGACCGTGCGGCCTACCCCCAGCAACAACACCTCACCGAGATCGACGCCGACGACGCCGCCCACCACGAGACCGACGGCGGCGCTGCCGAGTCGCTGGGCGGTCCTCAGGGACCGACCGGTGCCGGCGAGAGCGCCGACGCACAGCAGCAGTCCCAGGACGCGACCCAGTCGCTGATCGACGCCGGCGAGAGCCCGGAGTGCCCCGAGTGCGGGGCGATGACGCTGTACTACAGCGAGGGCTGCAAGACGTGTGAATCGTGTGGCTGGAGCGAGTGCTGACACAGCAGTAGCCGCCCGCGTGTGACGAACACGCTTTTGTTCGCCGCGGCGTAGCGATCGTGTATGCCGACCGAGGCCCCGGGGTGTCCGCGGTGCAGCGCCGCCCTGTTCAAGCGCCACTGCAAGTACGTCTGCCCACAGCACGGCGTCGTCTATGACTGCGCGGACACGTTCTGGCTGTCCTAAGCCCGGCGGAGCCGCCGGTACGCGATCGGCGCGAGGAGCGCCGCCGCCACCGCGCCGCCCGCGATCGCGTACGCCGGCGTCACCGACGCGCCGAGCGGATCGAACGCGTCGAACGTGTTGCCGACCGCAACCGCCCCGACAACCCACGGCAACTCCCCGACCAGCGTCCCGATCCCGAACACGCGAGGGGTGACGCCGCCCGCGCCCGCAGCGGCCGACACCGGCTCCGCGGGCGTCGGTGCGATGCGGGCCGCGACGAGCCCGCGCAGCCCGCCGGCGGCGTCGAAATACCGCCGGCTGCCCGCCGAGAGGCGGCCGAACACGCGCCCGTCCCTGGGCGCACCCCGTCCGATCAGGTACGGCGGCAGGCTGGTCGCGACGGCACCCGCCAGGGCGATCGGAACTCCCACGACCAGTCCGTATTTGAACCCGACGAGCAGGGACAGCGCGCTGATCGGCCACGCCAGGAACGGCCGGACCGCATACAGCGCGACCAACACAGCCGGAAACCAGGGGCTGACGGCCGCGTGTCGGAGTGCACCGAGCACCCGCGTCGGCCGGACGACCACCGCAGCCGCCGCGAGACCACCGCCAACCGCGAGCCACGCTGCGTACCGTCGCATCGCCAGGCGGTAGCCGTGACGGACACAAAAGCGCCCGGCTTGCCGTGTCACCCCAGCGGGCAACCCTGAAGTGCGCCGTCCCCGGAGTGGGTGGTATGCCCGGGCACAGCGGATCAGACGGGGACACCGACCGGGTTGAGGTCGGTGTGGAACTGCTCGCAGCCCTCGAATTCGAGTCGCTGTCCGTGGCGGACGCCGTCGACCGCATCGAAGCCGTCACCACCAATCCACGGACCACGCGGGCGATCCTCGACGCGGCCGAGCAGCGCGGGCTCATCGAACGCGACGCCGGGCGGATCTACCCCCAGGGTGGCGGACACGTCGACTTCGACGCGGACGTGATCCGGAAAGACGGGGCGTTCTCGTGTCGGCGCTGTGGGTGCTCGCTGTCGACCGGACACTTCATCCAGTTCGATGCGGGAGAAGTCGGGCCGTTCGGGTCGTCGTGTATCCGGATCGTTACTGGTCGGGAATGAGCGCCTGGAGGTCGTCGAGGCGTTCGCGTTGCTCGTCTAAGACTGCTTGTTGGGCGTCGATGACCGCGCGCTGTTGGTCGATGGTGTCCGCGAAGTCATCGATGACCGCGTGCTGCTTGTCGATGGTGTCCGCGAACTCGTCGACGACCGCGGTCATGTCCGCGAGTTCGGCCGCGAGTTCGTCCGGATCAACCGCTGGTTCGACGTTCGCGGCCGCCGTCTGGAACCCGCTGGATTCGAACTCCGCGTCGTCGGCGGTGGCCTGAACGCCGCGTTTCGCCCCGCGGGTGTTGCGGTTGCCGGCGGGTTCCGTGCCGTCAGTCCCGCCCGCGCGTTCCATCGCGCCCGCAGCGCCGGCCTGCTGGGCTGCGTTCGCGCCCGCCGCGGGGGCGTCGTCCTCGCCGACGGTGCTGGTGTCGATGGGGTCCACGCCACTCCCGAAGGACACCTCTCCGCCGCTGCTGTCGGTCTGCTCGGGGCTGTTGGCGGCGGCCAACTCGGCCGCGCTGGTCACGTCGTGGTACGCGAACACTGCGTCCTCGACGGCCTCACGGACGGCGCGGAACTTGTCGTTGGGTGCCTTGATGCGCTCCGTTCGCTGGGTCGTTTCGAGGACGAGCTGGCTCGAAACGTTGCCGTCTTCGGTCGACAGCCCGGTCACCGTCTCGAAGACGATCTCCTCGAAGTCGAGCCCCCAGACGGCGGACCCGACGTGTTTGACGACGCGGTTGCTGGTGACGACGAGCGTGAGTTCGCTGAACCGGTACGACCGCCGCACCGTCTCCCCGGCTTCGGTGACGTCGGCGGCGTTCAGCACGCCCGCGAGGATCGGATGCAACACGTCGTCGAGGCTGCCCGACGGCACTGAAAAGGAGTCATCGCCGTCCAGCCCGTAGTCGAGGCTGATGGTTGCTTTGCGGCGGCCGTCGCTGACCCGGATCGCTTCGGCGTCGTGGGGATACTCCGAGACCGACTCGTCGCTCAGCAACCCATCGTCGGTGTACAGCAGGCTGCGCGTGGGCGTCACGAACAGCGCGTCTTCCCCCTTCAGCGAGACGTGTGCTGCAACGTCCTCATCGCCGAGTGAGGACTGCACGAGCGAAGGTACGTCCATGTAGGCCAGAAGCCACCGGCTCGGCTTAAACCCGGCGGGTGGTCGACGTAGATGAGAACGTTAAAGAACGGGACCACCATACGGCAAGACGAGCCCGGGTGGCTTAGCTGGTCATAGCGCCGCACTCATAGGGTATCGAGCTTCGGTGCGGCATCCCACTGCCACGTGGATGCTCAGCATGTCCGCGAGGCCCGCCGAGCCTCGAACCTGGGACATGCGGAGATCGAGGGTTCAAAACCCTCCCCGGGCACTCCTGCGATACAGCAACCTGGTAGTCGCAACATCGTCTGTTTGATTTCGAAGATCGCCGCCAGCCGTCACGCGACGATGACCGCCCCCCTGCCGCTGAGCTCCGAGTGCGGCGAGCAGAAGTACCGATACGTACCCGTCGAGTTGAACGTGTGCGTGACGTGAACGCCGGGCTCAGATCGGAGCTCCCGAATCCCGATGGCCGCGGATTTGAACGCAACGGTGTGGGCGCCGTCGCTTTCCTCGCCCGCCCACTTCCATTGGACAGTCGTTCCCTCGGGTACTTTCAGCACAAGCGGGTCGAACTGAGTACTGCCCGAGCTGGTGTCGCCCACTGTTACTGTCGTGGTGTCGGTGACAACCGTTCCGTCATAATCGTGGACCGAGGAAAGCCAGCGGTCGACGTCCGGGTAGCCACTGGTCGGATATTCTTCGACGGCGATGATGCCTTTCATGCCGGACTCACGATCCGGCTCCGAGACGTACCTGTGTGTACCTATCTCCGTGAACGTGTGTGTGAATGTGTGGTCCTCGGTGGCGGTGGAGTCCCCGCTATCGAAGGCACTGTCAACAGCAATGACGTTGTGGGCGCCGCCGTAGCCGGTCCATTCCCACGTAACAGTTGTTCCAGGTGCAACACGCGTGAGCGCGGGCTGGAACGCGTACGGGAGGTCGTGGCCACTGACTGCGATTGATACTGTGGCGTCGCTGCGGTGGTCGGTCCAGCTCTCCGGCGTGTTCGCGCTCGCCACCCATTCGTGCAGACTCATCTCCGAGGGCTGCGTTTCGGTGTGGGTTGTCGTTGGCTGTTGGTTAGTCGTCCCTGTGGTGGTCCGATCAGCACACCCAGCGATAGCGGCCAACCCACCGGCGACGGCGCTACGGAGGAACGTGCGTCGGTCTGGAGCGCGGCCCATAGCACTCATACCTGGGTGAGTGTTGAAACACGCCTGGGCTGTTGCCACTCGCCCATAATCGGCCACAGTGATTATATGCACGAGTGGGAAACGCGTGGGTTTGCCGTCGGCACGTCATCATAGGACCCCGTGTTTGTACTGCGCGACGTGGTCCGAACGGACCCACTGGAATACAAATTCAGTTGTTCTATCTAATCCATAATTGTTTTGCGTCGGGCCGAACCACTCACCACTACACATGCACATCACGGAAGGGTTCCTCCCCGGAATCTGGGCGCTCGTGTGGTTCGTCGTCGCCATCCCCGTCATCAGCTACGGCGCGCTGAAAACCGCACGCCTCGCACGCAACGACGAACTAAACAAATCACACATCGCCGTCGCCGCCGCGTTCATCTTCGTGCTGTCCGCCCTCAAGATCCCGTCGGTCATGGGCAGCACATCACACCCCACCGGGACCGGCATCGCGGTCGTGCTGTTCGGGCCCGCAGTCACGGCGTTTCTCTCTGCGATCGTGTTGCTCTACCAAGCCCTCCTGTTGGGTCACGGCGGACTCACGACGCTCGGTGCGAACGTCGTCTCGATGGGCGTCGTCGGCCCGGTGGCCGGCTGGGTCGTCTTCCGCGCGCTGAACCCCTATCTCGACCTCCAGAAAGCAACGTTTGCGGCCGCGGTCATCGCCGACTGGACGACGTATCTCGTGACCTCCATCCAACTCGGCGTCGCGTTCCCGTCCGGGCCCGGGGTCGCCGGCGTTGTCGA
Organism: Halobacterium sp. GSL-19; assembly: GCF_016917855.1. Classification (NCBI taxonomy): domain Archaea; kingdom Methanobacteriati; phylum Methanobacteriota; class Halobacteria; order Halobacteriales; family Halobacteriaceae; genus Halobacterium; species Halobacterium sp. GSL-19. Next base: position 1,173,883 of record NZ_CP070377.1, on the reverse strand, counting down.
CTCCGTCGTCAGGTTCGCCAGCGTGTTCTCGATCACGCAGATCCCCATCGGCATCGTTGAAGGCGCGTTCGCCGCCGGCCTCATCGGCTACATCGCCATGTCGCGCCAGTCCATCACGACGCGACTGGGGGTGACAGCATGAACCGCTGGCTCGCCGCCGGTGGCATCCTGTTGGGCGCGCTCGTCGTGTTCTCGTTCGTGAGCGCCGGCGCGTGGGGTGGTACTGATGGGGTCGCCAACGACACCATCACGACGATCAATCCGTCCTACGAGCCGTGGTTCCAGAGCCTGTGGACGCCCCCGAGCGGCGAGATCGAGAGCCTCCTGTTCAGCATCCAGGCGGCCGTCGGCGGCATCATCATCGGCTACTACCTCGGGCGTGATCGGCCCCGCGGGCAGTCACAGGACATGGGCTCCGACCTGCCGTAGCGCATGCATCACACGACCATCGAACAGATCCAGGTCGCCGCAACGCCCCGGGTGACCGGCCGGTTGAACGTCTACTTCGCGGTTGCCGCGCTCGTGTTGGTCGTCGCCGCCCCACACCGCCTGGCGTACGCCGGCGCGCTCGCGTGCTTCGGTACGCTTGGCGTGGACGCCGGCGGCCGCGACTACCTCGGGGTCCTCCGGCTGCCGGTGTACTTTCTGGCCCCGACGCTGGCGCTCATCGCAGTGTTCACCCCCGGACCGGCGGCCGTCAGTGTCGGCCCGCTTGCGGTGTCCTGGCCGGGCATCCAGCGCACGCTCACGACCGGCCTTCGGTCGCTCAGCTCGGTCACGATCCTCAGCTACCTGATCGTGACGACGCCCGTCCCGGAGGTGGTGGGGGCCCTCCAGTCGCTTCGATGCCCCCGATTCGTCGTGGACGTCTCACTGCTCACGTATCGTGCGATCCAAACACTGTTCGACGAACTCGCGCGCCTCGAACTGGCCGCGTCCTCGCGGCTCGGCTTTCGCACTCGCCGGACGACGCTTGCCACGTCGAAAGCCCTCGCGTTCTCGTTGTTCGTGCGCTCGCTGTCGCGGGCCGACGCCCTCGACGACGCGATGCAGGCGCGCGGCTACGACGGGACGCTGCCGACACCAACAACACCAAACACGGGCTACGGGTACGTGGGAACTGTGCTTGTGGTGTTGGCGGTCACCGGTTGGGGCGTGTGACCGCGGGTGGCGTGCACGCCTCCAGTCCCCGTTCGCGGGCCCCGACTTCTACACATGATTGAAACAACGACCCTACGCTTCTCGCATGGCGACACGACTGTGCTCGACGGTGTGGATTTCACTGCTGAAACCGGCGACGTGACCGTCCTGTTCGGGCGCAACGGCGCGGGGAAGTCGACGCTACTGCGTCACTTCAACGGCCTGCTCGAGCCGGACGCTGGCACCGTTTCGGTGGGCGGCACGCCGATCGCGTACGACGATGACTCGCTGACTGAACTCCGGCTCCGGGTCGGTCTCATCTTCCAGAACCCCGACGACCAGCTGGTCGCACCGACGGTCCAACAGGACATCGCGTTTGGCCCCCGGAACGCCGGCATCGAGGACACCGACCGCATCGAGGACGTCGTCTCGACGTTCGACCTCAGCGAGCAGTCCGAGCGGCTGTGTAACACGCTCAGCGGCGGCGAAAAGAAGCGCGTGTCGCTGGCCGGCGTGCTGGCGATGGACCCCGAGTACGTGTTGCTCGACGAGCCGACCGCGGGCCTCGACGGCGCCGGCTGCCGGACGATCGTGGAGTTCGTGTCCTCGCTGGCCGCCGACGGCATCACGACGGTCATCGCCACCCACGACGTCGGGTTCGGGTTGACCGTCGCGGACACTGTGACCGTGCTCGAAGACGGCGTCATCGACTACCGTGGTGACACGCTGTCCCAGTCGCTCGCCGCGGAGTACGACCTCCGGAGCTACGTCTTCGATGACTGGAGTGATGTCTCCGTGGAGTGACCACTAATCCCATACTACAACCGAACCACCGTAACGGCACGAGAACAACCAATAAACTGTCTAAACATAGCTTAGACTCTCATAAAGAGTTGCTCGATTTACATTTATCGCGATAAACCATGGTGAAACGCGGCCAACCGTCGCCCCCCTATATGGGGTGGGCGGACATACGGTTGCGTACACGAGGTGCCACTCCATATGTCAACCCCCTCTCAGTCGTCGCCCACCGGGGCCGTCCCCACGCCCGCCTCCGCAACACTGCTGAAGCCCCTGGAGGTCGCCGGATTCTGGCTGGCCGTCGCGCTCCCGTTCCTCTATCTCCCCCTCATCATCATGGGCCCCCAGTCGGTTCCCGTGCAAACCGCACTCGCCGCGCTGATCGGCGTGCACGCGGCCACGCTGCTGGTCGGCCACCGCCACCGAACCAACTGAGGCGGTGCCACGCGAAGCCGCGTCGCTTAACCGCCCCGTTTCCGTTCCCCGACACATGGGATTGGATGCTGTGCCGCTGGGCCGCACCGGACTCCGCGTCACCGAGCTGGCGTTCGGGACGTGGCGCTTCGGCCGCGAAACAGACGCCGGCGACATCGAGGTGGGCGAACAGCGCGCCCACGAGCTGCTCGATGCGTACGCCAACGCCGGCGGCCGGTTCATCGACACCGCCGACATGTACGGCGGCGGCCGCGCCGAACGGTACATCGGCGACTGGCTCGCCGACCGCGACCGGGACCGCTACGTCATCGCCTCCAAAGTCTACTGGCCGACCAGCACCGCCCCGAACGGCCGTGGTCTGAACCGCAAACATCTCCGGGCGAGCGTCGACAACATCCTCGACCGCCTCGGTACCGACTACATCGACATCCTCTACATCCACCGCTGGGACGACGCCACGCCCGCGGACGCGCTCATGCGCACGCTCAACGGGTTCGTCCGCGAGGGCACCGTCCACTACCTGGGTGCCTCGACGTTCCACCCGAACGCCTGGAAGATCGCGAAGGCGAACGAGATCGCCGCCCGCCGCGGCTCCGAGCCGTTCACGGTCGCACAGCCACGGTTCAACGCCGTCAACCGCGAGATCGTCGGGAACTACCTGGAGATGTGTCGGGAGTACGGCCTCGGTGTCGTCCCGTGGTCGCCGCTCGCCGGCGGCTTCCTCACCGGAAAATACGAACGGGATGCCGAGCCACCCGCCGGCAGCCGTGGCGCAACCGACCAGCAGTTCGTCGACTCGTATCTCACGCCGTCGAACTTCGACACCCTGGACGCCGTCGAAGCCGTCGCCGACGCGGTCGACGCGACGCCCGCGCAGGTGTCGCTGGCGTGGCTGCGCCACCACGATCAGGTGGCCGCCCCGATCACCGGCGCGCGCACGCCGGCCCAGTTGCGCGAGAACATGGCCGCCACCAACATCGAGTTGACCGCCACCCAGCGCGACCGCATCACCGACGCGGCCCGGCGCTGACAGCGCCGCCGGTCACTCGCTCAGCGCCCGGAGTTCCGCCGCGATCGCGCGCCGCTTCAGCACACAGAACCCGGCGAAGACGATGCAAAACCCGGCGGTGGTTGTTGCGGTGATCGCCTCCCCACGCCACAGGAGCCCGACGACCGCCGCGAACACCGGCGCAACGTATCCGACGAGGTTGATCTCGATGGGGCCGAGGCTGTCCAGCAGCCGGAAGTAGATCAGGAACCCGACCGCGCTCGCGCCCACCGAGAGGTACGCGACGGCGAACACCGCCTCCGCGGTCCACGGGATCGTCTGTGGCTCGCCGGCCGCGATGCTGGCGACGTGCATCACGACAGCGCCGAACACCATCGCCCACGCCTCCAGCGCCTCGCTGTCGAGCGCGTCGTCGATCCGCTGGGTGAGCACGCTCCCGAGCGCGAACGACGCCGTCGCGGCGAACACGAGCCCCACGCCCTGCGACGTGGAGCTGATGAGGTTCGACGGGTCCGGGTTCGAGAGCACGACGACGCCGGCCAGCCCGAGACCGAGCCCGACCACGCCGCCGATCGACAGGCGTTCGCCGGGCAGGACCGCACGCGCGAACCCGGCCGTGAGCACCGGACTGAGGCTGACGACGATCGCCGCCACGGCGCTGCTGGTGGTCTGCTCGCCGACGAACAGGAACGCGTGGTAGGCCGCGATCATCAACACCGCGGCGATCCCCACGGTCGTCCAGTCGGCCCGCGACCGCGGCAGCCAGTCGTCGGCCACGAGGGCGGCGTACGCAACCATCACAACCCCGGCCACGTCGTACCGAACGGCCGCGAACAGGATGGGGTGGAAGCCGGCCGCCAGCCCAGCCTTGATCGCGACGAACGCCGACCCCCACAGCCCCGCAAGCACGAGAAACAAGCCCGCAGTCCGGTGGTTCGTCACGCCCGCATTCCGCGCCAGACCGGATTGATACTTTCGGAGGGCGTACGGTTTTGCCGACAGCAGCCGCGGGCACCGACATCGCCGGCAGATTTACACCACAGCGGCGGGTAGACCGTGCATGGCCATTGTGGGCCAACCGAACCTGCGAGAGCTCTTCGACGACGCGCCGACGCCACACATCGCGCACCCGCCACACACCCACCGGCGGGACTTCTACGTCGCCACCGACGGCTCGTACGCCAGCGACGGCGCCGGCCTGGGTGTGATCATCGAAACCCGCGACGGCAGCCGCGTCCTGCGGCGCTCCGTGCCCGACACCGCGCCGGACAACAACGTCGCCGAATACCGAGCGCTGCATCTCGGCCTCGACACGCTGGCCGCGCGCACCCCGCCGGACGCAAGTGTCGGCGTACTCGTCGACCACGACGCGCTCGCCGGCGACGTGAACTCGGCCGTGCTCGCGACGCAACGCCGCGACTACCAGCCGGTGCGTGCGTTCTCGGCCCCACGCGACGCCCGCCACCACTGGCGGGGCATTCGCGCCCGCGTCACCGGGTTCGCGGAGATACGCGCGGCACAAGTCGACAGCAGTCGAAACCCCGCGCACGCGCTGGCGAACGAGCCCAGCCAGTACGCCCACGTCAACGACGAACCGGACCGCTGCCTGCTGCCGGACGCGACCACGTCGACGGAGCCACAGATCCCGCCGCCGTCGCGGTCGGACCGCCCGGCAGGCGACTGACTGCCGGTCAGTCCTCGCGTTGCTGTGCGTCGGCCGCCGCGACGGCCGCGAGGTTCACGATGTCTTTGACCTCGTCGCCGCGCTGGAGCACGTGCACCGGCTTGTTCATCCCCACGAGCATCGGACCGATGGCGTCCGCGCCGCCCAACCGCTGCAGGAGCTTGTACCCGATGTTCCCGGCCTCCAGGTTCGGGAAAATCAGGACGTTCGCGGCGGTGTCCAGGTCGCTGAACTCGTACGACCCCTGGAGGATGTCCTCGACGACAGCGGTGTCGGCCTGCATCTCGCCGTCCACCGGGAAGTCGATGTCGTCGTCCTCGCGGAGCCGCTGTGCCGCCCGTCGGGGTTTTCGGGTGCCCTCGTTGTCCACGCTGCCGAAGTTCGAGTACGACAACACGGCCACCCGCGGGTCGACGTTGAACCGGCGCGCGAGGTCCGCGGTGTGCTGTGCGACCTCCGCGAGCACGTCCGCGTCGGGGTCCTGGTTGACCGTTGCGTCCGCGCAGAACACCACGCGGTTCTGGAACGTCAGCATGTACACCCCGGCGACGTAGTCGGTGTCCGGGGCGGTGCCCACGACCTGCAGGGGCGGCTTCAGCGCCGACGGGTAGTGGTGCGTGAGCCCCGTGAGGAAGGCGTCGGCGTCGCCCGCTTCGACCATCGTCGACCCGAGATAGTTGGGGTCCCTGGCGACCAGGGATTCGGCCTCGTTGCGCGTGATGCCCTTGCGCTTGCGGAGATCATAGAGCGTGTCGGCGTACGCGCTGTGGTCGCCCTCGTCGGGGTCGACGACGTCCGGGTCGAAATCCAGGCTGAGCGCGTCGACGGTGCCCTGGATGGTGTCCCGGTCGCCCAACAGCACGGGGTCGGCGATCCCCGCCTCGTGCATCTGGTGGGCGGCGCGGATCATCTTCTCGTCGCCGCCCTCGCCCAGCGCGATGCGCTGTCGTTCGCTTTTGGCCTTGTTGATGACGATGCGCATCATCTCCCGGCTCTTCCCGAGGCGGGCCTCCAGCTCCTCCCGGTAGTCCACGAGGTCCAACTCGGTGCGCGCGACGCCGGTCTCCATCGCCGCGTCCGCGACGGCGGGCGCGACCTCGAACAGCACGCGTGGGTCCAGTGGCTTCGGGATGATGTACTCCGAGCCGAACTGCAGCGGCTGGTCGCCGTAGGCTTTCACCACTTCGTCGGGCACGTCCTGCTTGGCGAGGTCCGCCAGCGCGGTCGCGGCGGCGACTTTCATCTCCTCGTTGATGTCGGTCGCGCGCACGTCGAGTGCCCCCCGGAAGATGAACGGGAACCCCAACACGTTGTTCACCTGGTTGGGGTAGTCCGAGCGCCCGGTGGCCATGATCACGGTGTCCTCGCGGGCGGCTTTCGCGGACTCGTAGTCGATCTCCGGGTCGGGGTTGGCCATCGCGAACACGATCGGGTCGTCGGCCATCGAGCGCACCATCGCCTGGTTCACGATGCCGCCCACGGACAGCCCGACGAAGACGTCCGCGCCCGCCATCGCGTCCGCGAGGTCGCCGCCGCTGTCGGCGGGCTGCGCGAACGCGGCCTTGAACTCGTTGACGTCGCGGTCCTCGGTGATGACTCCCGAGGAGTCACACATCGTGATGTGCTCGCGCTCGACGCCCAGGCTGACGTAGAACTTCGCCGTGGCGATGGCCGACGCGCCGGCCCCCGAGAAGACGACATCGAGGTCGCTGAGGTCCTTGCCCGCGATCTCGGCGGCGTTCAACAGCGCCGCCCCGGAGATGATGGCGGTGCCGTGTTGGTCGTCGTGGAACACGGGCACGTCCATGGCGTCGCCGAGTCGGCGCTCCACCTCGAAGCACTCCGGCGCTTTGATGTCTTCGAGGTTGATGCCGCCGAACGTGGGTTCCATCGCCGAGACGGTGGCAACCAGTTCGTCGGCGGTCGCCTGGTCCAACTCGATGTCGAACACGTCGATGTCCGCAAACCGCTTGAACAGCACGCCTTTCCCCTCCATGACGGGTTTTGCGGCTTGCGCGCCGATGTCGCCGAGCCCCAGGACCGCCGACCCGTTGGACACGACCCCGACCATGTTGCCCTTGGTGGTGTGAGTGAACGCCTCCGTGGGGTCGTCGGCGATGGCGCGACACGGCGCGGCCACGCCCGGCGAGTACGCCAGCGAGAGGTCACGCTGGGTGTTCGTCGGCTTGGTGGTCGAGATCTCTACTTTGCCCGGTGGATCGCTGGCGTGGTAGTCCAGCGCGTCATCATCGAGTCCCATACGTGACCCAGCGCTGGCGTCCCGCAAAAACCTGTCCCAACGCGTCGTATTCGTCTTCGTCACCTGTCGAACTCGGGGGCGGGGGCACCGAACCCGACACGCATACGTACGGCCGCCCAAAACCCTACCACATGGCTCGTCGCTCCTACCAGCTTGCGGCCGTGACCGCCGTACTCACGTTCGCACTCATTCTCCTCGGGGAGTTCACCGCTGTCTCGGGCTCCGGAGCCACGTGTGGCCTCCAATGGCCCGACTGTAGCGGCCAGTTCCTCCCGTTCGGCCTGCCAGTCAACGACTTCATCGAACAGTTCCACCGCTCGGTTGCGATGGTCGTCGGGTTCTTCATCCTGGGCACCGGCGCGGCCGCCTACCGGAACTTCGACGCCCGCGACATCAAGCTCGCGGGCGTCCTCGCGATCGTCCTGTTGCCCCTGCAAGTGATCCTGGGCGGCACGACGGTCACGTTCAGCGGGCTCGTGCCCGGCGGCTACCAGCCACTCACGCAAGCCGTCCACCACCTCGCCGCCATGGCCATCCTGGGCACCGTCACCTACACCGCGCTCCGCATGCGCGATGCCGCCGGGATCGGCCTCGGCCGCGTCCGAACGGCCGTGCTCGCGGCGCTCGCAGTGCTCCCGTTCGAGGTGGCGTTCTCCCGGGGCACCATCTTCACCGTGTACGGCTCCTGGATCCAGATCATCCACCACACCTTCGAGTTGGCGCTGTTCACGGCCGCGTTCACCGCGTTCGTCTGGTCGCTCCGGCGCAACGCCATCCGCAGCGCCGCCGCCACCGGCGGCGTCGCGCTCCTGTCGACCGCCCAGGTGCTGCTGGGCGTCGGGCTCTTCCCGTTCGGCCCCACGATCCAACTGGCGTACTACGCGCTCGCGGTCGTCATCGCTGCCCTCCTCGTCGCGACCGCGCGGATCCGCGCGCACACCCCGCCGACGGCAGCCACGGCCTAGAAGAACTCGTCGAGGCCGCGCTGGCTGTCGGCTTCGGTGTCTTCGTCGTCAGTAGTTTCGTCGGCGGCACTGTCCTCGTCGGTGCTGTCCTCGCGGACCGCGCCCGCGAACGCCCCCTCCGAGTGGTCGACCGCCGCGTCCGTCCGGCGCTCCTCGGCGTCCGCCACGATCGACGCCACCTTGTTCGTCGTCTCCCCGGAGCCCGTGACGAACGCCACGTGCTCGGTGTCCAGTTCGTAGGCGGCCGTCATCGCCACCGTCAGCTCGCGGTTCTTGCAGTGGTGGGTGAGCACCCTGAGAAACGGGAGGACGTCGTTGCGCGCGGTCGCCATGCTGCAGCCGGCGGTCTCCGCGATGTGGCGCGCGACGTAATCACGCTTCTCCCGGGTCGCCCGCGAACTCCCGAGCTTCCGCCAGTAGCTCGGCGGCCCGTACCGCGTCCAGCCGCCGTGGTCGTGGCGGCGCGCCGCCGCCACGCCGGCGGCCACGTTGTCCGTGGCGTAGCGCCAGTACGCGTAGTTCTGGGTCGCCCGCACGCGCCCCAGCCAGACGTCGGCGTTCGAGAGGAACTCGTAGGCGTCCGCGAGCTCGCCGCCGCGGTAATCCTTGGGCACGTTGTCCGCCACCCAGCTCAGGAGGTCGTCGGGCGTCTCGTCGACATCGTAGGCCGCCTGCAGCGCCTCCCGGGCGCTGTGCGTCGCGATGACGTCGTCCAGGTAATCGAAGACCCCCTCGGTGCGGTCGCGTTCGCCCATCACCACGTCGTCGGCGGTGAGCGTGCGGTCCTGCTCGGCGAGCGCCTGCAGGTCGTTGACCGCCGACCGCAGGTCGCCCGCGTTCTGCTCGGCGATCGCCGCCAGCGCGTCCTCCTCGTAGGTCACGTCCTCCCGGCGGCAGACGTCGCGCAACACGGGCACGATCGACCGCTTCGAGACGTCCCGGAACTCGATCTCCCGGCAGGCGCTGCGCAGCGACGAACTCATCTCGTAGTATTCGTTGGCCACCAGGACGATGGGCTGTGGGGCGTCGTCGACCAGCCGCGTGATCGCCGCGCTGCCGCCGCGGTCGATGTTCCCGTGGAGGTTGTCCGCCTCGTCCAACAACACGAGCTTCCGGCCGCCCGAGCCGCCGGTGAGCGTGCCCGATCTGGCGGCCTCCCCGGCGACGCGCTCGACCACGTCGGCCGTGCGCTGGTCGCTGGCGTTCAACTCCACGACGTCCCAGCCGGCGTCGTTCGCGAGCGCGTGGGCCGCCGACGTCTTCCCGATGCCGGGGCTGCCGTGAACCACCACCGCCTCGCGGTGGTCGGGCCACGTCTCCGCCCACTCCGCCAGCGCGTCCCGGGCCGTGTCGTTTCCCCGCACCTCCGACAGCGACGCCGGACGGTACTTCTCCGTCCAATCTACCATTGACACTCCGTACGCGGGAGTTCGGGTTAGGTGTTGCGGAGCACCGGCCGGCCACTACAGTTTTGCCCCACCGCTCGGTAGCTACGCATGGCATGACTGACACGACCGCCGTCCACCTGGAGCCCGACGACCGCGACGCGTTCCTCGCGCCCGGCGGCACCGGCGTGCTCTCGTTCGGACGCGAGAACGCCGGCCCACCGCACTCGCTTCCGGTTTCGTACGGCTACGACCCCGACACCGAGTCGTTTTTCTTCCGGCTGTCCTACGGCGACGACACCGACAAGCCGGACCCGGAAACGACGCCGCTTGAGGTGTCGTTCGTCGTCCACGACGAGGCCGACCACGGCTGGTGCAGCGTGGTGGCCCACGGCCGCCTCCAGCCGACGGACGCCGACGCCATCTCGACCACGGCGCTTTCCGCGCTCCGGCGCGTCGACATCCCGCTTTTGGACACCTTCGATCGGCCGCTGGTCGAAACCGAGTTCCTGTTCTTCCGGCTGCACCCCGACGCCATCACCGCACGCGCCGACGCCCCACCCACCACGTAGCCCGCCGTCCCCAGAAGTGACTTGCCGGCAGGGACACCACGGGCTGGTATGCAGTCAGTTGAAACCGCGCCGACGACACGCCCCGCCACGCTCCCAGCCGCCATCGGCGGCATCACCGCCTACGTGGTGGGGTACGCTGTCACGTACCTCTGGCAGTCCGACGCCGTCGGGGCCGCCCTCCAGTCGTACAACGCCGTTCTCGCCCTGCTCGGCGGCGACCCCATTCCCACCTGGACGGCCGTCGGGTGGCTGTTCTACAACGCCCACGCCGTCGCGTTCTCCACACCCGCGGTCGGCGGCAGCCGGCTCTCCCGGAACCTCATCATCGACGGAAACGCGCCCCTGGTGTTGCTCCTCGTTCCCGCGGGCCTGCTGGTCGTCGCGGGCTTCATCGCCGGCCGACACGACGGCACCCCGCGTGCGGACCGTGGGTTGCGCGTCGGCGTGCGGGTCACCGCCGGCTACGCCGTCGCCGCGGTGCTCGGGGTCGCCGTGTTCCGGTTCACCGCCGGCACGGCCACCGTTCACGTCGAGTACGCGCTGGGCGTGCTCGTTGCCGGCATCGGCTACCCCGCGGTGTTCGGTGCGGCCGGTGGCGCGCTCGCGGCCGTCACGCGCTAGCAGTCCCGGGCGACCAACTCCCCCCAGTGCTCGAAGCCGTGGCGCTCGTAGAACGCCGCCGCGCGCTCGTTTTCGCCGTCCACGTCCAACACGAGCCGGTCCAGGGGCAGCGACTGGCCGGCAACCACCTCGCGGGCCGCCGCCAGCAACTCGTCGGCCACCCCACGTCCCCGGTGCGCGTCGCGGACGAAAATCTCGTTGAGAACCGCGGCGTCCCAGATGAACGCCAACGACTCGGGCAGAACGAACACGTACCCGACCAGCCCGTCCTCGGACTCGGCGACCTGCACGCACGCCGGGGACTCCGCGACGCAGTCGGCCACCCAGTCCAGCCACCGCGCCCGGTAGTCCGCGGTGAGCTTGTCGGCGTACTGCTTGGCTTTCGATTCGTCCCCGGTGCCGGCACCCAGGCCGCGCTCGAACGCCCGTTTGAACTCCCAGAGGTCGGCTTCGTCCGCCGGCGTGTACGGTCTCACGTCCACCATGCCCGCGCCTTCCAGCCGCCGCGGGTTAGCGGTTGCTGTCCGCGCTGGGGTCGTCTTGGATGGTTTTTTCCCGGGCGTCAGCCAAACCGAGGGCATGGATACCGACGACGACCCACGGGAGGGGCTTGCCGTGCGCATCTCCGGGGAGGTCACGCTCAGCGACGACCCCGGGGCCACGCTCCGGAAGTGGCGCACCGACTTCGACGTCTCCCAGACCGCGCTCGCGGACGAACTCGACGTGTCCTCGTCGGTCATCTCGGACTACGAGAGCGGCCGCCGAGAGAGCCCCGGGATCGCGCTCGTCAGCCGCCTGGTGAACGCGCTGCTCGACATCGACGAGCGCCGCGGCGGCACCCACATCGGGCAGTTCGCGCGCGTGCTCTCGGCGGGCTTCGACAGCGACGTGGTGCTCGACCTCCGCGAATACCCGGCCGCCGTCGAACTGGATGCCCTCTACGACGCCGTCGACGCCACCGAAGTCGTTCCCGGGGACCGGGACACGGTCTCCGGGCACACCGTCATCGACTCGATCAAAGCCATCCAGCGCCTCTCCGGCGACGGCTTCTACCGGCTCTACGGCCAGTCGACCAGCCGCGTGCTCGGGTTCACGAACGTCTCCCGCGGGGAGAGCCCGCTGGTCGCGATGCGGGTCGTGGACCCGACGCCCAGCGCCGTCCTGCTCCACGGGCTGTCCCCCGACGACCTCTGGGAGCACGCGCCGGCGCTCGCCAAGCGCGACGGCTTCTCGCTGGCCGTCACCGAGATGCCGGTCGAGGACATGCTCGCGTCGCTTCGCCAACACGCCTAGGGAGCTACAAAAACCCAGTTCCGCGAGCGCTTATACGTCCCCCGCCGTACGTGCGGGATACGATGACTGTCGACACACACGTCGTCGCGATCTGTGGAAGCCTCAGCGACGACTCCGGCACGCGAACCGCGCTGCGAACCGTCCTCGACGGTGCCACCGCCGTGACCGACACGGAAGTCACGACCGACCTGATCGACCTCCGGGAGCTGTCGCTGCCGCCGCGTGACGGCGACGACCGCGACGCCGGCGACGCGCCCGCGCTCCGCGCCCGTGTCGCCGACGCCGACGCGCTCGTGCTCGGCACCCCGATGTACCACGGCAGCTACAGCGCCCCGCTGAAGAACGCCCTGGACTACTGCGGCCGCGACGAACTCGGCGGGACGACCGTGGGGCTGGTGTGCGTCGCCGGCGGCGGGTTCCCACGGCAGGCGCTGAGCCACCTCCGCGGGGTGTGTGATGCCCTCGACGCGTGGACGCTGCCCCACCAGGTCGGCGTCCCGAACGCCGCCACGACGATCGGCGACGGCGAGATCAGCGACGACGACATCGCGGCCCGCGCCCGCACGCTCGGCGAGCAGGCGGTCGCCTACGCCAACGTCGAGTCGTTCCCCGAGCTGACCGCCGCCGGGGCGTCGCCGTCGCAGTAGCTCACTCGACGTACGTGTACTTGCGCTCGTTCATCGGCCCCCAGCCGTCGAAGACGAACTCGGCGTCGGGCTGCGTGAACGGCTCAAGCTCCACGCTTTTCTCGTGGTTGTGGCGGTCGTGGACCTGCTCGTATTCGTCGAAGCTGATGTCGTAGCGCTGCTCGATCTGCTCGTCGATCGTCGACGCCGCGACGGCCTCGGTGAAGCCGTCCTGGACGGTCTCGCTGTGGATCTCGGCTTGTGCGCCGGAGCCATACGACGCCACCAGGAGGCGCTTGCCCGCGAGGTCGATGCCGTTCTCGGCGGCGTGTTTGAGCGCGCTGAACCGCGCGAGATGCACGGAGCCGGTGTACCAGTTTCCGACCTGGCTGGAGATCGACAGCGTCGGCTGGATGGCCGCGTCGTACCACTCGCGGTAGGCGTCGGTGTCAGTGAGCCCGTCGACGTACTCGCTGATCGCGTCCTCGAAGGCGTCGTCGGAGTCGAAGCGCTCGCGGCGGGGCTGGCGGCCGATGTCGGCGGCGAGTTCCTCCTCGATGTCGGTGCCACGGATCATGTGGCGGTAGCCCAGGACGGCGGCCTTCCGCACCATCCCCGGGAACGGCGTGTGGAACGGGATGAACGCGTAGTCGTCGGGGTGTGACGCGCCCGTCGCGCGTTCGAAATCCTGGAGCGCTTCGCGCATCCGCGCGAGGTAGACCTGCATCGAGCGCTTGCCGTCGACGCTCGGGAACTGCTGGTTGGGCTTCAGGAAGTCGGTTTCGTCGGCGGAGCCGTAGCCCTGCTCGGTCGACAGCTCCACGATGTCGGGGTCCTCGGTGATCCACATCGCGACCGCGCCCGCGCCCTGCGTGGCTTCGCCCGAGGAGTCCCGGGCGTACAGCGCGGTGTCGGTGGCGATGACGAGCGCGCCCCGGCCGCGGTTGCGCCCGGCGAGGATCCAGTTCACGGCGTCGTCGAGGCTCTGGGTGCCAGCGATGCACGCGAACTTGCGCTCGCCCTTGTTGGCGTGATGGAAGTCGCCGTCGTACACCTGTTCGAGGCAGCCCGCGATGTACGTCGACACCGGCTTGGAGTTGTCGAACGCGGACTCCGTGGCCACGTCGATGCGGCCGACGTCGGCGGGTCCGAGGCCCTTGCGCTCCAGCAGTCGGTGCGCGGCGTTCGCGCCCATGGTCACGATGTCCTCGTAGGCGTCCGGGAACGACGACGCGTGCAGCCCCAGGCCCTTCGTGTATTTCTCGGGATCGTCGCCCATCTCGGGGGCGAACGTCTCCGCGAGGTCGAGTTTCAGCTTCCCCGTGTGGATCTCGATGGCGTCGATGCCGACGCTTGTCATGAGCGGGCGTACTCGAGAATACCTTATGGGTTTGTCGATGGCTTGTTCGACGATAGTCGAACCCTGGTGTCAGAGCACGAGGACCGTATCACTCGCCGTGTTCCCGTCTGTGTCCGTCACTGTCACTGTGACTGTCTGTGAGCCAAAGGTCCGGACGGTGAACGTCCCAGTGTCGGTTTCTCCGGACACCGATACGGGCTCACTGCGGGTCGGTCCGAGAAACGGGTCCACGGTCACGGTCACCGTCGACAAGTCCCCGTCCCCGTTCGCGTTCGCGGCATACGACACGTCAATCTTCCGGAACCCACTGTCAGTCACTTCAGTGATCGCCACCTCGGGGAAGTTCCGCCCCGACGACCCACTGCTCCCGCCCGCCGTCACCGCGAACTCCCTGCTTCCGCTCGTCGAGCCGCGCCGGTAGCTCACCAGCACGCGAACGTCTTCATCAGTGATGTCGACGGCGTTGCGGTTGCGGTCGTCGTTGTTGTTGTTCAATCGGTAGAACTCCCCGATTTCGACGGTCGCCTCCTCCCCTGGTGACACGTCGACTGGGCCCCCGACGACCGTGCTCGAACGCCGACCCTGGCCTGGTTTGGTTCGCTCCGTACGCGTTCGCTCCGTCGACAGCGTCATACCTCGCGGTCCCAGGTACGCGTACTGCTCGCCTCTCGTCGGTACATCGACAAACGTCTGATTCCCGTCCTCGGCCTCGACGTACAGCTCACTCGCCCGCCGGCCCTCTGATCGGACATCGTCGGAGAGCAAGTCGATCGACCCGTCCTCGGGCAGCACGGACACGTCGGTGATCGTCACCGCGTCGCTGAACTCGTTTCGCACCGTGAAATTGAATCCACCGGTCACCCCGTCGTCGTTCATATCAAAGACGGTCGACCCGCCGACGCGAACCAGATCCCCCCCGCCGTCGCCGGAGACGATCGTCTCCTGGTCGACGGTCACGTTCACGAACCGCTCGGCGGTCGTCCCCGAGGCGTTCACCAGCTCGAAGCTGACCCGCTCGCCGCCTCCCGTCACCGGTCGGCCGTCGTCCCGCAACGCAAACGTCGCGCGCCCGTCCTCGCCGGTCGTCTGCACGGCCTTGGTCACCCGCTCGGACCGACTCACCACCGACGCCCCCGCGACCGGGTTGTTGAACGCGTCCCGCGCGGCCACGGTGACCTGGTCGCTGTCGTTGCCCACCAGGGTCAAATACCGCGGCCCCGGACTGGGCGGCGTCTCGCCAACCCCGACGCGCGCGGTCTGCAGCGTGTACGGCCCGCCGGTTTCGAGCGTGATGTTCACCCGGTTCGGCCCGGCGTCCACAACCGACACGCCGTCACGCCCCCCGAGCCCGGTCTGGGACCGCAGCGTCGCCGCTGACACCGTCGTTGGCACCGATACCGTCACCGGCTGGGCAGCGTCTTTCGGCTCCACCTGCACGCGCTTGTGGGGCGCGCTCACGGCCGCCGGGCTGACAGCCACCGCCCCGGCCTGCGCGGTGTCCAACGACCCAGCCACCGACACCAGCGTGATCGTGTCCCCGCGAACCAACACCTGATCGGTCTGCAACACCGACGACCCCTCGTCGGCGTAGTAATCAGCAAGCAGCGTCGCCGTGTACCGCGTCGTCGGTGCCGTCTGGAACTCGTTGTACCCCGGCGTGTACGAGATGTACTTGGTCGTCGCGGTCCACGTTCCGTTCAGGTAATCCCGGGTTTCGGCGTTCGTCGCCGCGACGTTCGACACGCGGATGGTGCCGTCGGCGTACGTCTCGGTCGCCAGCCGCCCCGCCGGCGACGGCGGGTTGATGCTGAACACGCGGGACGGATACGTCGTCCCCAGCGTGACCGACACCGGGCGCGCGTCGCCAGCGGACGCGGTCCCCAACACGGAGTTCCGCAACTGCACGAGGTCGTCCTGGACCTGCTGGCTGTGTTTGTACTCCACGTCCGCGTTCTGCGCTGGGACGACCGTCGCCTGATAGACCGCAAGCGCGATAATGATGGTGGCGAACAGCAACACAGCCCCCACTTGCACCGTCACCCCACGCGTGTCGTCCCTGAATCGCACTGTTCGACGACATCGGACAGCGACGGATATAAACGCGGCGGCTACTCGCTCACTCCCCGCTCTCCTCGTCCTCGATGACTTCGGGGTCCGAGAGCGCGCTCTGCAGGCTGTCGAGGCCGTTCACCCACTCGGTGACCAGCCCGTACTCGACCTCCTCCAGCACCGCCATGTCGAGTTCGTCACCGTCGATGACGCGCGTCCCGCCGGCGGCCACCAGTCCGAGCGCGCGGTCGAGGTCCTCCTCGGCTTCCGCCTCGACGGCCGCCCGCACGTACTCCATGACCGGCGCGTCGTCGGCGACACCGTCCGCGACGTACTGCTCGGCGCTGTAGAACACCGCGACCAGACTCGTCTGGACGCCATCGACCAACATCAGCTTGTCCTCGTCGTCGAACGCGGGCTCCGCGAGCACGACGTCCCGGATGTCCGCGAGCTCGTCCACCGCTTCGGACTCGCCGACGGCCTCGCTGTCGTACGCGTTCAGGATCTTCGCGGCGGCGATCGCCACGTCGTCCTGGAGGTTCAACAACAGCCGCGCGGAATCCTCGTCTTCGGGATCCAGCTCCTCCTCGCGGAGCCGATCCAGCCAGTTCTGCCAGCGTTCTTCGGAGTAGAACTCCTCTTCGGGGGCACTCATACCCGAACGGGTGGCCGCGCGAGACAAAGGCCTTTCCTTCACCGCGCAGCCAGCGTGTGCTCACACGCCCCAGTCACCCATCTAGGGTGGCCTCGGTGTCGATGCCGTAGACCGCCGCCGGTGTTTCGACGTGCGCGCGCCGAACGGCGTCCTCGTGGCCGGATTCGAGGAGCCACCGCACGCGCCGCGGCACCGTCTTCGGCCCCATCACCGCGCCCGGCCGGTCGGCGTCGTCGATGAAATCCGTCTCCATCAAGAACCGCTCGCCCGACCCAACGGCGTCCTGGAGGTACTCCTTGTCGCACATCACGCTGGGCGTGCAGCCCGACAGCCGGCCACTCGCGTAGTGTTTCACGACCGCCTCGGATGCGAGCCCGGCCGCCGAAGCCCACTCGCCGACCGCGGTCAGGTCGTCGGTGGACTCGGTGTGCAACTGCAGCGAGACGCCCACGTCCGCCGCGCGCTCGCAGGCGTGTCGGATCACCGCGTTCGACGCCTCCCAGACGGCGCTGCTGACGTCGTAGTGTGGGCGCCCCGACTTCAGCGCGACCGCCCGCCCCTCGCTGGCGACCGCGGCGGCCGCGTCGATGCCCGCACACATGAGGTCCCGGGCGTCCCCCGGAGAGAACCCTCGCTCCTCGACCAGCCGGGAGACCAGCCCGGGATGCACGCCGAGCACCGGCCACGCCTCCCCGTCCAGGATCTCGCGGGCCGCCTCGACGAGGCGCGCTGTCTCCTCGAACACCGGCCGGAAGTCCGCGCCGGTGTCGGGCTCGACGCCGAGGTGCCAGGAGGGTTTGTTCACGACGAGCAGGTGCGTGCCGCCGGCCCGCGCGAAGTCACGGACCGCGTCGAGCCCCTGGTTCTCGGCGTCGAGATGGAGGTGGTCGTCGAGCACCGGCCGGTCGAACTCGCTCATGCACGGCGGTTCGCGCCTGCCCCCCGAAAGGCTGTCCGTCCCGGGTCGTCGCCGGGCCGTTGCACGCTGTGAGGCCGCGGCCAACGCTTAACCCCGATGCCCTGGAACGTCGAGGTGGACTCCCAGTATGCACGTCGACATCACCCACCGTCCGTCGTACGCGCACCTCGTCGTCGACCTCGACCCCGGCGAATCCATCCTCGCTGAACCCGGGGCGATGGTGAGCCACTCCGCGGGCGTCAGCATCGACACGTCGACCACCCGTGACGGCCTCCTCAGTTCCGCGAAGTCCATGCTCGGCGGCGAGTCGGCGTTCGCCAACGAGTTCGCCGCCGACCACGAGGCCGGCCGGGTCACACTCGCACCGCCGAAACCCGGCGACATCGCGCAGCACGACCTCGACGGTGAAACGCTGTACGCTGTCGACGGTGCGTTCCTCGCGTCCGACCCCAGCCTCGACGTGGCCTCCGAGTTCGGCGGCCTGAAGTCGCTGCTCGCGGGCGCGAGCATCACACCGCTGGCGCTCTCGGGCACCGGCACGGTGTTCCTTGAGGCGTTCGGCGGCATCGAGCGGGTTGATCTCGACCCCGGCGAGTCCTACGTCGTAGACAACGAACACGTCGTCGCCTGGGAGGAGTCCGTGGACTTCGACGCCCGCCGCGTCGGCGGCCTGAAGTCGACGCTGCTCAGCGGGGAAGGGCTCGTGATGGAGTTCACCGGCGGCGGCTCCGTCTGGTACCAGACCCGCGGCCTCGACGCGTTCACGAGCATCATCGCCGGCGCGCTCCCCATGGCCGAGCACGACTCCGACGGCGGCATCGACATCGACATCTGAGCCGGCGACGCCTGTGCGCCCGCCTACGCGTCGTCGCCGAGCACGACTGCGTCCGTCGCCGCGTTTCGGAGGGCGTCCGACCGGCCGTGCTCGCCCGGGGCGATGGCGAGCGTGCGCACCCCGCGGCGCTCGGCCTGCTCGAAGACCGGTTTGAAGTCGGTGTCCCGGGAGGCAACGGCCAGCACGTCCACGCCGTCGTCGAGCACCAGCTCCGTCGCGTCCACCGCGAGTTTCACGTCCACGTCGCCGCTGGTCACGCGCACGTCGTACCCTCGGGCTTCCCCGGCCTGGATGAGCGACGGCGTCGCGTGCTCGTCGAGGTAGAGCCGCGTCACGGCCAGCGGGCCGACTTCGCCGGCGATCTCCCGGACGTCGTCTAAGTCCACGTCGAACTCGTCGCGCAACACGTTCGGGCCGTCGACGAACAGCGCCACCCCGCCGGGCGTTTCACGATCCGCACGCAGCTCCCGCAGTCGGTCCATACGCCCGCTGGGCGGTCCCCGGCCAAGAGCGTGCCGGAACGACCCCGCTCTCCCGTTCGGTGTCGGACCGCCGCTGGCGGCAACCGGCAATATAAGTTTCGGCATCGCCAAGTTGCGTGCGTATGAGTGCCACGATCGAGCTGCGTGCGTTCCGTGACATCAACGAGCTGGCGGACGCAAGCGCGGCGACCGTTCGCGGACACATCGAACAACTGGCCGGTGTTGAGGCCGCCGTCTCGGTCACTGGGCTGACCTTTCTCGCACCCGAAGACCTCGGGCAACACCTCGGCACAGCCCAAACGTACGCCGCCTCGGTCCCCCTCGAATCCCGCCCGCACGGCGTGTTCTGCCTGAACCTCGGTGACACGGGCGGTGCGGCACTCGCCGAACAGATGACCGGCACGGAGATCGCCGGGACCCTCTCGAACATGCAGGAGAGCGCGCTCAAAGAGCTGATGAACATCCTGGCGTCGGGGTTCCTCGACGGGATCGCGAACTCCCTGGGGATCGAGATCATCCACGGACCCCCGACTGTATACCACGACTCCGGGCCGGTGATCGCCGACACCCTCCGCCCGTCCGGCACCGAGCAGCCGCTTTTGATCATGGTCAACCTCGGGGTGGAGCTCCCGGCGCTCACCGAGACTCCAGTGACGTTCTACCTGATCCCGTCCGCCGACGAGTTCGCGTCGCTGCTCAACGACCTCTCGTAGCCACCGCCACAGCGGGCGGCGCTCGAACCGATTTATCGAGCGCGACCTTAATCAGATAGTCTGTGAGTCGCCACAGATTATAGATCAGCGTCGACAGCGCAAAATTACACAGCCGAAGCCGGTAGTCCGTCGACGACGTCTTCGGCAGGAAATCTTTGATGGACTTGTACTGGTTCTCGATGTCCCAGCGCCGGCTGTAGCCGTTCACCACGCTCGCAACCTTTCCAAGCCCTACACGGTCCTTGTTGGTCACGAACACCGCGTACTTCCCACCAGCATCATCGGGTGCACTCGGCGCATACAGGAACTCCGCCTCATGGTGAATCTCGCCATTAATCCCCAGCGGAACATCGTGTTTGACGGCTTTATCCGCCGTCGGATGCTCCTGAACATTCTGAATCGCCGCTAACTCGTCTTCGTATCGCGGGACTGGCGATAGGTAGGTGAGCCCACGCTCGTCGACATCTACGTACACGCGATTCGCGTAGAATCTACGGTCGAACAGCGCCATGTCCAGGTCGATGAACTGCTCGGCTCGGTCGAGCAATCGGCTCACTAAGTCAGCTTTCGAGTATGACGCTCCATCATCACCCTCCCATGTAGAGTTCTCCTTGACTGGCTCAATCCCGAGGACGATTGGTGCGTGGTCGCCCACCAGTGTGATGGTGGCGTACTTGTAGCCGCGTTTGTACTCGCCGTCCTTCTTGTACCCACTCACCATCTTGGATGGTCTGGCTTCGTAACTCCCGCTTCCTTGTCTTCCCACGGCCAGACGTGGAACTGCTCGTGGTGATGTCGATGGCCGTAACGGTCTCCCGAGCGTTGAATGGATCGTCGCCACGAATCGAGTTGATGATGTTCTCCGTGGCAGCATTGAACGATGTCATAATCGCATCCCGAATCTGGTCGATTTCGGGCATCGCATCGTCGTCGTCGAAATCAGCGAACGTGAGCTGGCCATCTGACCCCTCTGGCGTGGCGCGATCTTCTTGATTGCTCGCAGGAATGTCGAGTCATCACAGACGAGGTCGTCGTCGGTGAGCCAGCCGTACTCGGCTTCCGAATGAGCACTTCCCTTGGTCGCGCAGATACTCGCGAACATACCCAAGATTGCCTCGTCGGAGTAGGTCTTGTGGGCAGCACGCTTCGTGTCGAACGTAATCGCCCCGCATTTTTTGTTTGAAGCTGAAGATGCAGGCGTATTTGTTCCCGTAGACTCCGTTTCTCAGTGGTAGTTCGGTTGCTATCTGTAGGTGTTTCTGGTTCTGTACTGAACGTGTGATGTTGGCGACTTTGGATAGGTCGGTTGGCCTGTTGTCTTCTTCACCTATCCAGCACTGTGCTGTTACGTTGACGGGGTAGGCTGATTTTTCTGCGTCGATTGGTGCTCCTTCCGGTTGTGTTGGGTATGCTGCAGACCAGTCCTTGAGTTCGCTCCAGTTGATCTGGAATTCTGCGTGGGTTGATCCATCGGTTGGCGGTGTCTGGAAGAAGTTGACTGTTATCTCTCCTTGTCCCGCTGTCGGGTAGCTACATTTCCAGTTTCCGTCTACGTATCTCCATGCGTATGCAGAGTTCTGTGCTCCTCTGCACTTTGGTGCGAATCCTCTGGGGAAACTGCCGTTGGTAGTATTCGAGTTTTCCTTGCTTGCGACGTAGGTTCCGTTGGCTGATCCGTTCACAGCAACCCAGGGGGAATGTTAGTCTGTTGGTGGTTTGTAGAAATCCAAACACCGAACCTGTGGTTTGTAGGCTCATAAGTACGCGAAGAAAGTGCTCGGTCGGTCCGTGTGTTCTACATGGGGACTGCCAGGTGTTTCTTCAATTACTGGGTGACGCTCAACAACGAGCTCACGTATTATTTAGGCGGCCGCGAGACCGCCGGGCTTACCGTTACGGAGACGCTGTAGCGATTGGATGCCGCCGTCAAACAGGCTCGCCTCAGCGACAATATCATCACTTGAAGCTTGGTTTCAGCGCTAGTTAATTCGAAGTGAAGGGCCGTGGCCAGCCAAGGAAATGCAACAGGTGCGTGGAAAATGAGTACCACTGGTAGTACTTTAACCGCTTGCGGCCGCATCAAGCTCTCTATAGAAAGACGCAAATTGAGGAGGTGCCGAACTAGATAGTGTCGTTGTATCGGTTGAAATACATTCTTTATTTATTGAAATGCCTACAGGCAGGCATCAATTCCAGTGCATGCTGGAAGCGACACGGCAACCCCAGGCAGGCAGGTATTTATAACGGCAATAGCACAAGGAACAGCAGTCACGCCTGTTGCACTACACCCAGCAGCAATGACTGCACAAGTTGGGGCAGCAGTGAACAAACTTGCCCCACATGCGACTAGTTCTTCATCGCATCCTTGAGTGGTAAGTTTCGGGGATGACTGAGTGATTTGTCTTGGGTTATCAGCATTCCCAACATAGATTTCACTGTCAGAGATAATTGTCACCTTAGTTTCCTCATTGGAGATCTTCGATTTTTTGGTTTCAGAGTCTGTGCTACCCTCATCCAATTCCGTGAACTCAACAGTGTCTTGTGGGTCCTTAGTCACCTGTTCTACTTGATTGAGAACCTGTGCACTAGTAACAGACCTAGTTCCAATTATTGGAGTCTCCTCACCATCTGCGAATGCATATACGACACCGGACTCTGCTGCAGTCCAATCGAACTTCTGTTGAAGTTCTTCATCTTCAAGGCGGACAATTGCCTTAAACGGTCGGTTTTCGCGGTAGTGGACGAATAATTCACCAGCACTAAATGGAATTGAGATTGTTAGTACAATCTCGTTATTATCAATCATCCCATGGATCTTATTCGCATTAGATAAGTCCTTCTTGAGCCCGAATTCGTAAAGTGAAAGGCCTGAGATTAGCTTTTCAGCGTATTCTGTTTGGATTGCTTCTCTGGCACGTTCAATGGTTGCGTTACTTTGCTCAGCATTCACTTCAGCTTCATCCGGATTCTCTGCCGCTCCGGTTGTTCCAACAGCAAAGGTGCTTGCACCTGTTGCCACTCCGAGACTCTTCAGCAGCTTACGCCGATTTATTTCTACCATTTAACTCCATTTTTATATTATACTGGATACTAATAGTATTAATTATTGTAAAATTTATATTTTAAATCTGGTAAAAGAATTAGAAAATACATAACTACTAAATATAATAACGAAATACTCTAGTTCTGATTTGCAACTAAAAATGAAAAAGACAATACTAACCAGATGAAAATGCCTATTGCCCAAGAAGTGGGACTTTTAAGCAGATTCATTGCTTGTTCTGTGGGGTAAAGAACAAAAACCCAAGCTGGTAGGCCGATGACTACACACGCAAGAAAAATACCAAATATTCGTGTAGCATATTGTACATTAACTGACTTCATATTGATTTTATTCTACTCCTACTCAATAAGCTTTACCGTGTCTTTTATGCAGGTGTTTCTGTGATTTTGGGACTCTAAAGATACTCAGCGGGCCAAATTGATCGCTATCGGCCTGACGATGCAGTGACCTGATTCTACCTACTACTGGTCGGTTCAGCATAGAACCGCAAAATTCCACTACGCCAACGATATGCTTTGCAAAGATGCCTAGAATAAGCCCAATTTATTAGGTCGGATTCTTTTCTTATAGTGTAAACAAACACAAAACTGCGGAGGAAGTTGAGATAGTTGAAATCAGGACGATTATACTCCCTACGTCAACTTTCAGTATTGGCGAGGCTATGTTCGAAGAGGTGCTCACTGGTTTCCTCGCAGCTAACTGCAATCACCTCGTGGGAACTACAGCAGGATTCAACAACCTCCTAATCCACCTGAGTACCTCCACCTGTGGTGGGGCACGTCTCAAGAAACATTCGGAGACCATTGAGGATTTGACCCCTTTCTTGGGTATCGTATGCTCCCCAGTCCGAAACCCGGGAACGAAGAGCACGACTACCGGCAATATCTGCTATTAGCGCAGCCCGAGAGGGCCACTGACCGACCTGCCCCGAGTCAGATTGCAGAAGCCGCGCTTCATTACGAGTAACGAGTTCAAACTGGTTGTAATCATCTTCAACGCACAAGGCTTCTGCAACCTCCGATGTAGTAATCCCTGTGTCGGCAAGTGGTTCGGTCTCCTCGAACCACACTGTCTCGAATGAATCAGTGAGACAGAGGTCGTCTGCGCCCGCGCACGGCCTAGAATTTCGTGTTCTAAGAAGTACGTTTCCAGGTTCCCCTTCGTGGCGGCTGCTCACCACCAGGCGACTCAGCATTTTCAGTAACGGTTCCACCAACACTAGTCGAACGATTCGATGCTGTGGACTCCTCGTTAGAGTCCGTGGGGATTGCTTCCTCTGCTGAAGATGAGTTTGCTGCCTCAACACCACCAAATCCAGAAGCAATCTCTGGTTCCGGGTCCTTTCCAAACCAGCGAAGGGCTCTCGGGGGAGATACTGCTTTGTTAGTGTTGGCGTGCCCGGAATCAAAACGCCGACACGCCGCCGTTTCGTATCGCGTCCAGTGGTTTATGCCATCGCGGGGGACGCACCAGCACACCTGTTTACGAAAGCCTTACTTCCCGGGACGCGACGGGCCACGTATGGGTCTTCGAACGTCGCCGCTGCACGGCCGACACGAGGACCGCGGCGCCTCCTTCACGGAGTTCGGCGGCTGGAACATGCCCGTCGACTTCGACGGGATCCAGGCGGAGCACGCCGCGGTTCGGGAGGCCGCGGGCATCTTCGACGTCTCGCACATGGGCGAGATCGAGGTGTCCGGGCCGGACGCCGAACGACTGATGCAGCGACTGACCACGAACGACGTGTCGCGTCTCGACCCCGGGGACGCACAGTACGCCGCCATCACCGACGATGACGGCATCATGATCGACGACACCGTGGTCTATCGCACCCCCGCCGACTGGCCCGGCGCGTTCCTGTTCGTACCCAACGCCGGCCACGACGCGGCGGCGTTCGACCGGTGGACCGACCACCGGGACGCCCACGACCTCGACGCGTCCGTCGACAACGTCACCACGGACTACGGGATGGTGGCCGTCCAGGGGCCGGACGCGCCCGACCTGGTCGCGGCGCGCGCCGGCGATGGCGTCCACGACCTCGGACGCTTCGAGGCCGCGACCGTCGGCGTCGCGGGCGTCGAGTGCCTCATGGCGAACACCGGCTACACGGGCGAAGCGGGCGTCGAGATCGTGTTCCCGGCCGACGGCGCGGGCGCGGTCTGGGACGCCATCGCGAACGACTGCCAGCCCTGCGGGCTCGGCGCGCGGGACACCCTCCGCATGGAGCATGGCTTCCTGCTGTCCGGGCAGGACTTCGACCCCGAGGAGAACCCGCGGACGCCGTTCGAGGCGGGCATCGGCTTCGCCGTCGCGCCGGAGTCGGGGTTCGTCGGGCGGGACGCGCTCGCCGATACGGACAGCCCCGAACAGCAGTTCGTGGGGCTGACGCTGGACGAGCGTGGCGTCCCGCGGCACGGCTACGCCGTCACGACCCCTGCTGGGGACGAGATCGGAACCGTCACCAGCGGGACGATGAGTCCCACCCTGGGCGAGCCCATCGGGCTCGGATACGTCGACAGCGCGCACGCCGCCGACGGCACGACTGTTGCGGTGCGGATCCGTGGCACCGACAAGCAAGCAACCATCACGACACCACCCTTCCTCGACCAATGAGCTTCGACGTTCCTGACGACCTGCAGTATCTCGAATCACACGAATGGATCGACCCTGCGACCGGCCGCGTCGGCATCAGCGAGTTCGCCCAAGACGAACTCGGCGATGTCGTGTTCGTGGAGCTGCCGAGCGTCGGCGACGCGCTCGACCAGCACGACGAGCTCGGCGTCGTCGAGTCTATCAAGGCGGTTTCGGACCTGTACGCGCCCGTTTCGGGCGAGGTGACGGCGGTCAACGACGCCCTGACGAACGAGCCGGAGTTGGTCAACGAGGCCCCCTTCGGCGACGGCTGGCTGGTCGAGATCGACTTCGACAGCGACGACCTCGAAGCGACGCTTGACTCCGACGACTACCGCGCACAGATCGCGTGACGGCGGGCACACAGTCCAGCCGGCGGTGATCGCGTCGGCACCGCTGCCGGCCGCCACGAGACTGGGCGGCGCGCGCCCTCGGAACAGCCCACCACACCGCGTGTTTGTGTACAGACGCCTCTCACCGCAGCCAAGTATTCATATACTTGCATATTTTCGCGGGGTGCGACGTTCCGGAACCGGGGGAATCTTTACCACAGGGTCGTAACGTCGGCTCATGAGAGCCATCGGAACCGTCGGCGTCGCGGCCGGGAGGCAACGGACCCAACGATGAGCGGCAGCCCGTACGCGTCCCCAAGCGAGGCGGACACCGACGCGATGCTCGACGCGGTCGGCGTCGACAGGGTCGACGAGCTGTTCGACATCCCCCCGGAAGTGAGCTTCGACGGCGAGTTCGGCATCGACACGAAATCCGAGCAGGCAGCGCTTCGCGGTGTCAGGCGGCGGCTGTCGAACAACGACGACCTCACGGAGTTCCTCGGGCGCGGCCACTACGAACACTACGTGCCGTCGCTGGTGGACAGCGTCTCCCAGCGCTCGGAGTTCATCACCTCCTACACCCAGTACCAGCCCGAGATCACACAGGGGTTCCTCCAGGTGTTGTTCGAGTACCAGAGCCTCCTGGTTGAGCTCACCGGACTGGGGGTTGCGAACTGCTCGATGTACGACGCGGCGACCGCCCTCGCCGAGGCCGCACTGCTCGCCAAGCGCGTGCGCGCCGCCGACGGCAACCGCGTCCTCGTTCCCGGCTTCGTCCGGGACAGCCACGTCGACGTGCTCCGGAACTACACGAGCGGATCGGACGTGGTGGTCGAACGGTACGCCACCGACGCCGGCAACGTTGATCTCGACGCACTCGAGGCGGCGATGGACGCCGACGTCGTGATGGTGTACGCCGAGAACCCGACGACGTGTGGCACCGTCGAGGAGCAGCTGTGCGCCGTCGGCGACCTCGCGGACAGCCACGACGCGCTGTTCTGCCTGGGCTCGGACCCGGTCGCGATGTCGATCCTGCAGCGGCCGGTCGACGTGGGCGCGGACGTCGTCGTCGGCGACGCCAGCGTGCTCGGGATGCCCACGAGCTACGGCACCGGGTTGGGCGTGTTCGCCACCCGCGAGGAGTTCCTCCGGCAGGTCCCCGGCCGGCTCGTCGGTGCCAGCGAGGACGACGCCGGCACGCGGGCGTTCACCCTCACGCTCCAGACCCGCGAGCAACACATCCGCAAGGAGCGCGCCACGTCGAACATCTGCACGAACCAGGCGTGGGTCGCGCTCCGGGCCGCGATCCACGCGGCGTGGCTGGGTGCCGACGGGCTCGTCGACCTCGCCGAGCGTATGGTCGAGTTGCCCCGTGATCTCGCCGCGCGCCTCGACGACGTTTCGGGGGTGACGGCGCCGGTCCACGACGACCGCCACCACATCCGGGAGTTCCAGGCCCGCACCGAACAACCCGCGCCCGCCGTCGCCAGCGCGCTTGAGGCCGAGGGGTTCGGGGTCCACGCCGTCGACGACCACACCATCCAGGTGTGTGTTACGGACGCCAACGAGCACGCGACCGACGCGTTCGTTGCTGCGGTCCGGGAGGTGAGTGAGTGATGGAGCACTACGAACAGGCCCGCTACGCGCCCGCCGAGGGGGAGACGAACGAGCCGCTGCTCAGCGAGAACGACCAGACCACCGTCTCGGTCGACTCCTCGCTGCCCGACGACCTGACCCGGGACACCGTCGAGTTGCCGTCGCTTGAGGAGCCCGAGCTGGCCCGCCATTACGTCCGGCTGAGCCAGCAGAACTACGGCGTCGACTCCGGCCCCTATCCGCTCGGCTCCTGCACGATGAAGTACAACCCCCGGTTCACCGAGGACGCCGCCGCGCTCCCCGCGGCCGCGGTTCATCCGGATCGCTCGGAGACCGCCCTTCAGGGCACGCTGGCCGTCATGCACGACCTCCAGGACTACCTCGGGCGCATCGGCGGCATGGATGCGGTCACCCTCCAGCCGCCGGCCGGGGCTGCCGGCGAGTTCACCGGCATCCTGATCGCGGAGGCCTACCACGAGGCCACCGACGACGGCCACCGCAACGAGGTCATCGTCCCGGACGCCGCCCACGGCACGAACTTCGCGTCGGCCGCGCTCGGCGGCTACGACGTCATCGAGTTGCCGTCCGGCGACGACGGCCGCGTCGATCTCGACGCGCTCGAAGCCGCGCTCGGGGAGAACACCGCCGCGTTGATGTTGACGAACCCGAACACGCTGGGGCTGTTCGAGCGCGACATCGAACCCATCGCGGAGATGGTCCACGACGCCGGCGGGCTGCTGTACTACGACGGCGCGAACCTGAACGCCCTGCTGGGGCGCGCACGCCCCGGCGACATGGGCTTCGACATCATGCATTTCAACGTCCACAAGACGTTCGCCACCCCCCACGGCGGCGGCGGGCCGGGGGCGGGGCCTGTGGGCGTCACCGACGAGCTCGCGGGGTTCCTCCCGGACCCACACGTCAGGCAGTCCGCGGGCGGCGACTACGAGCTGTACACGCCCCCGCGATCAATCGGGAAAGTCCACGGGTTCCAGGGCAACTGGCCGGTGCTCGTGAAGGCGTTCGCGTACATCGACCGCCTGGGGGACAGCGGGCTCGCCGACGCCTCCGCGAAGGCCGTGCTGAACGCGAACTACCTCGCCGACCAACTCGACTACGAGATCCCGCTGGGGCCGTTCCACCACGAGTTCGTCGCGAGCGCGGGCGACCAGGACGCCGCCGACGTCGCCAAGCGCATGCTCGACTACGGGGTCCATCCGCCGACGACGAAGTGGCCCGAGCTCGTCGCGGAGGCGCTGATGACCGAGCCAACCGAGACCGAGAGCAAACGCACGCTCGATGACCTCGCGGACGCGTTCAACGCTGTCGCCGGCGACGACGACGCGGCGCTCGCGGACGCGCCCAGTCGCACGACTGCGCGCCGCATCGACCAGACGGCCGCCGCCCGCAACCCGCGGTTGTCCTGGCACGACCTGGACTAACCGGCGGCGCTCACTGCGGTGTGTCCCCGACGTGCACTGACACATCGCCGTCGGCCGTCAGCCCCACCGTGATCGGGGCTTCGAGCTGGTTTTTCGTCGTGTGGTCGCCCAGCGTCTCGTACAACGAGAGATACAGCTCGGGCCGACAGTGCGCGATCTTCAGGTCGGCCTCGTCACCGTGCGCGTAGACGGCCTCCACCAGCGCGTCGAAGCGCTCGCCGGCCGGCACCGTGAACTGGATCGGTGCCTGCAGTGTGTCCGCAAGCCGGAGGGTCCGGCGCGCCTGCTCGATGTTCGTGCGGGCGGCGCGCTCGATGGCGCTGATGTTCGCGTCCGTGGTGCCGAGTCGGTCCGCGATCTCCTGTTGGGTGTCCCCCTGCTCGCGGAGCGTGAGCACCTCCACCTGCCGCTCGGTCAACACCGTGTCGTCGGCTGTGAGCACACGCGGTCAAACAAAACCAGTTGAGTTAGCCTTATCGGTCAATGAGAACGAGTTGTGCTCATGACGGGCACCGCACCAGTATCGCGGCGGCAGTACCTGGGGACCGCCGGCGCGATCATCGGAACCACTGCGGGCTGTCTCACCGGCGCTAACGCGTCGATCCACGTGTTGGCGGCGGGCAGCCTCACATCCACCATTGAGGACCACATCCGGCCGGCCTTCGAGGACGCCACCGACCACACCCTCCGGCCCGAATACCACGGCTCGACGACCCTGCTGCAGTTGATCAGCGACGGCACCAAACACCCCGATGTCGCCATCAGCGCGGACGCCACGCTGTTGCGAACGCGGCTGTTCGACGCCCACGCCGACTGGGCCCTGGAGTTCGCGTCCAACCGCCTGGGCATCTGTTACGTGCCCTCGACGCCGCTTGGCCGCCGTCTCGCGGCGGGAACGCCGTGGTGGCGGGCCGCCGTGGACGCCGCGCCCGACACCATCGCGGTCAGCGACCCCGCACTCGACCCGCTGGGGTACCGCACGCTGATGGCGTTCACGCTCGCCGCCACCGCCCACGACGCGCCGGACCTGCGCGCGGACCTCGACCCCGCAACGGTCACCAAACCGAGCGAGTCCCAGCTGCTGGCGGACGTCGAAACCGGCAACCACGCCGCCGCGGTCGTCTACGAGAACATGGCCCTCGACCACGACCTCCCGTTTCTCGGTTTCCCGGACGCGTACAACTTCGCCGCCCCGGAGCGCGCCGACCACTACGCGTCCGCGACCTACACGACCGACGACGGCACCCGCATCCACGGCCGCCCGATCACCTACGCGACGACCGTCCTGAACGACGCATCGAACACCACGGGCGGCCGCGCATTCGTGCGATTCCTCGCAGCCAATCCCGACGTGGTTCGCGACGCCGGGCTGGCGGTCCCCGAGCCACTTCCCACCCATCAGGGCGCGCTCCCCGACGCGCTTGAGCGATGACCGCGGGCACCCCCATCGGCGAAGCCACCAGACGCCACTGGCTGCCCGTCGCCCTCGGCGCGGTGCTGGTGGCGTACCTGGTCGTGCCGTTCGTCGCGTTCCTCGCGCACACCGGCGCTGCCGACATCGGCAGCCGGCTCACGGCCCCCGACGCACGCGCCGCCATCCGCACCTCGCTGGCCACCGCCACGGCCGCCACGGTCTTGGCGACCGTGTTCGGCGTGCCGCTGGCGTACACCCTCGCCCGCGCAACCTTCCCCGGGAAGCGCCTCGTGAACGGCCTGGTCGTGCTCCCGCTCGTGGTGCCGCCGCTGGTCGGCGGCACGATGCTGCTCACGGTCGTCGGGCGGTTCACCCCGCTGGGCGCGTGGGCCGCCGCGGCCGGCATCCCGCTCACGAACAGCCCCATCGGTGTCGTGCTCGCGCAGACGTTCGTCGCCGCGCCGTTCCTCGTGGTCGCCGCGCGCTCGGGGTTCGACGGCGTCGACCCGCGCTTCGAGGACGCCGCCCGGTCGCTTGGCCGCGGCCCGCTTGCGACGTTCTGGACGGTGTCGATCCCGCTGGCCCGGCCCGCCATCCTCGCCGGGATCGTGCTGACGTTCGCGCGCGCACTCGGCGAGTTCGGCGCGACGATGATGGTCGCGACCACCCCCCGGACCGTGCCGATCCGCATCTGGGTCGCGTTCCGCAGCGACGGCATCGACGCCGTCGTTCCGCTGGCGGTCGCGTTGCTGGTGATCACGCTGTTCGTCGTTGGGGCCGTTCACCGCCTCGGCGAACAGGCGGCCGCAGTGCCCCCCGAGTAAGCAGTGTCGGCGGCGAGCTACGCTGTCGCCGTCGAGATGTCGTCGTCGGCGGCGATCCGGATGAACCCGTATTCGCAGTCCGGACACGACCATTTCGTCTTCAGGCCGAGGTGGACGTTCATCGCTGCGGTCCGGTAGAACGCGCGTTCGGCCTCGCAGTTCGGGCAGTGGTGGTCGAGTTCAGTGGCCATACTGTTGGGTGGCGAACCCACGCAATTGAACGTACTGATTCAGCGGCCGTCCCTCGCTGTTGGCCGGCCCGCACGCGGTAGCCAACAGTATAAACCACAAATCACGATACAAATAGAGTGGGCTCAGTAGTTGAGGCCGGTCATCTCAGTGCGTATGGCGTGCGTAGGTTCGGGGAATCCCAAAGAGATCAGCGACGGACAGACGAAGACGACACCTCACTGGGTACGGCTCCCAGTGCGAAGCAGAGCGCGGCTACAAGTCCATCAAACGGTTCATGGCCGCCACAACGTCGAAACACTTCGGCCTGCGGTGCTTCTACTTCGGGTTCGCGTGTCTCTCGTACCCGATCTGGCGGGCCGCTGATTTGCTCGTACAGGTGGAGTCGACCGGTGCGTATGAACACTCGCCGATCGTGACGGCTGAGAACACGCTGACGCTGGTGGAGAAGGAGACAGAAATCGGATCCTATCGGAACTCTCTGGTCGTAGTCGCCCGGGACCTATCTGGCAGCACTATCCGGAGTCTCAAAATCTCCTGAATTAGTTACGCACCAAACGAGAACGCCGGTTTAGCGCGCAATCTGAAGCAGATACTGCTCGACGATACGGCCGATACTACGCATCACAGGCCCGCTATACCCACTGTAGTCTCAACTCCCAGCGTGATCGAGCGGACGAATCCACACCGGGGATCACTTGCACAACCTGAGAGACAAATAGACACTGACCCAGGGATGCCTGATTCCGATAAGCTGCGGAAGATATTGATATCTAGTGATTACAACATAAGCTAGCCGAATAATTTACTTTCTGTGGGTGAAGGCATACCTCTACCTGAAGAAATAGTTGCGTCTGGCGACGTAATGTCAGTAGGATTATCACTAAGGTCACATGAAGTAACTCCTAGAGCGGCCGACGCGTCTTAGAAGACAAGCGAAAGTCATCTTCGGTGTAGATCTCTGAAAGCAATTCTCGCCACGGCCTCCTCGCTTCCCGACTTCACTCATCTAGCCCATATCAATTAGACAATCGCGACACGGAGATAGTACCATTCCTCGTTGTACTTCACGTACTTCGTCCGGCCTTTGTCGTGGAACTCGAATACATCCTGTTCCGCGTTACAAGAGCAGTTGTACGAGTTCAGAAAGACGCGCTGTTGGCTCTCGTTTAGCTCGGAGAAGATCTCCCTGTTACTCTCATTGACTTGTTTTGCAGTCGATTCACCCACCTTACTGATCGACAACAGATTGTCACCTTGTTGGGGTTCTTTACTCGTGGATGTCGTGTCTTCCGTTGTTGTTGTAGCTGAAGTGACCGTTGGAGATGTAGTGGATGCCGTACTCGCTGTTGGTGTTCCACTCTGCGTCCCAGAACAGCCGGCAAGGGCTATGCTACTAACGACCAGAGCGGCTATAAGGACAACTCGCGGCCGCATATATTGAATTAACTTACGGTATGGTAAACACTTTCGGATGATGGGAGAATCATCCGTAATTCATTGACGAGGAACACTTGAGCAGGCCATGGCTGACGGCCTGCTTGTAATTCACCGCCCACCGCACTCTTCTGAGATGGATTCACTGAAGTAATGCCTTCGAGGCAGTTCAGAACGGACTGCCGAATCAGCACGTCAGACTGGGGAGGACACTGGACAATGCCTGAATGCCCCCATATAGGACCTCAGACCACCTGCATCCTATTGTCCAGCTCTTCGTTACATATCTATATCAGGCGGCACAGATTTTCCGGCCCACACACCAATATTAATACCACTAATAAAGTAAAGAACCGAATAGTAGTTAAAATAAATATATAGGGGGTTATTCACCCTCTATTTTTGATGATTGGGGGCAAACTGGGTCAGATCAAATACTACTCGGCCACGCGCATCACGAACATCTCCGCGACCTCCCCATCCAGCAGATACGCGAGATGTACCGACAGGCCGTACGTCGACTCTTAGGTCAGGTTTCGGAGACTGAGGAGTTCTACCGGGCTGGCATCGTTGCTATCGACGTTCCCGAGTCCGACCCGTTCACTGGCGATCGAGCGGGCGATGAAGACGAGATTATTGGGACCAAAGAGAACACCGACGAGTCTCCCTACCAGTGGGCACCCGTCCGGCTGATCGGGAATACTGTTCGGATAGGACGCTTCGAGCGCCTGCTCGCCGTTCCGAACGGAGAACCGCGCTGTGGACCGCACTAGCCGGCTCGATATGTCCGTTGCTGACGCCGTGGGTATCCGTGGTGGCGCGACCCCGGTTCTCTGTTATCCGTTCCACCCCGGCGACGGCCGAAACACGGTCGCCTGCACGTCCGTCGTCGTGCCGTGCGCGGCCGATTCCACAGAGTCGGGGCTGGCAGCGTCGCGGCTGTCGAGGCTGGCGCGCACGGCCTCCCGGACGCAGGCCCGGGTGGCAGCCCCCACGGGCGTTGCACTCCCGGAGTACGGCGCGGTTTCGCCGCCAGGGTCGCAGGCCACAACCACGGCGTCGCTGGTCGTGCCGGGAAACCCGGCGGTGGCGAGCAGCGTCGCGGCCTTCGCTTCCGCCGCGACCGCGACGAGGTTCGAGAGCGCGGCGTCGTCGAGCGCTCGGGTCGTCGCGGCGACGAGGTTCACCGTGCCCGGCGGTGCGCGCTTGGCGTCCGGGAGGGTGCCGCCGTCGGGGTCCATCGGGAGCGCGGCGGGGTTCGAGAGGCCGGCGGTCGCCGCGACCGCGACCGGGCCGCAGCGCGCGATGCGCGCGTGCTCCTGTGCGACGCCAGTGAGCAACACGGGGGCGTCGTCGCGGGGCGGGAAGCCCGCGGCTGCGAGGCGGTCGGTGACGTACGCGTGGGTGCTGTCGGGGGCCCAGTCGTCGGGCACGGTGATGCTGTACGCGCGGTCCGCGCGCGTGTCGCCGCCGTTCCAGCCGGTCGAGAGCCACCGCGCGCCCGGGGCGGCGAGTTCGAGCACGCCGTCGCGCAGCGTCGTCTCAAACATCCGCCAGCGCCGCCAGGAGGCGGTCGTTCTCGTCGGGGGTGCGGACGGCGACCCGCACGTGGCTGTCGAGCCCTCGGAACGTGGTGGCGTCCCGGAGTTTGATGCCCTCGGCGCTGGCGGCGGCCATGACGGCGTCGACGGGCCGCGGACCGACATCGAGCAGGAGGAACGGCGCACTCGACGGATGCACGTCGAAGGCGTCGGTCAGAGCGGCCCGCATGCGCGCCCGTTCGCTGGCGACGCGCCGCCGGGTTTCGGCGACGAACTCGGACTGGCGCATCGCGTGGGCACCCACGGCCGCGGCGGGCGCGCCGAGGTTCCACGTCCGGCGCGCCGTGCGGAGGGTCGTCAGGCGGTCGCCGACGGCCACGAGGAACCCCGCGCGCAGCCCGGGCAGTCCGAACAACTTGGTGAGCGAGCGCGCGACCACGACCCCCGGGGTCCCGGCGATCGAGGGGGCGTCGGTGAACCCCAGGAACGCCTCGTCGACCAGCAGTTCGGTGTTTGCGGCCCGGCAGCGCGCGGCGAACGCGCGCAATGCGTCGTCGTCGTAGCGGTCGCCGGTGGGGTTGTTGGGGGTGCACGCGATCGCCAGCGTGTGCTCGCTGGGGTCGGCGTCGAGGAGGGCGTCGTGTGGCACGAAGACGGGCGTTGCGCCCTGTAGTTCGACCTCGCGGGCGTACTCGCTGAAGCTCGGGGCCGGCACGAGCACGGTGTCGCCGGGCGTGACACGGGTTTCGATGGCCAGCCGGATGCCGGCGAGACCGCCCGGCGTCTGCACGACGGTGTCCCGGGCGCAGTCAACGTGGTCGGCGGCGGCCGCCCGGAACGCGGGGTAGTCGTCGTCGGGGTAGCGGGCGGCGTCGTCGAGCGCGGCGGCGTACGCCGCTCGGGTGCCGGGGGGCGTCCGCGGGGTGGTGTTCGCGCTGAAGTCGAGCACGTCGGGGTCGTCGCTGCCGCCGTGGGCAACCCGGCCGGCGTCGCGGACGGCGTCAGGGTGCATTGTCGTGTGTCACGGGCTCACCGGGGGTGATTCCTGCGGTCGGTGGCCGCGAGCAGCCGCGCCGCCACCGCGGCGTCGGATCGGTGGTTCACGTTCACCGCGAGGCGCGCGTCGAAGCTCCGGTGGGTGGCCTCGGTGTCGCCCCCGCCGACGACGTTGACGCCGGTGGGCACCCACGCGTCGGCGTCGGCGTCAGTACTCACGCCGAGTTCGTGTTTCAGCGCTCGCGGGACGCACGCGCTCGTCGTCGCGCCGTCGGCGGCGGCGACCACGGTGTCCACGACGGCGGGGGCCAGCAGTGGGAGGTCGGCGGCGACCGTCAGCACGGGCGTTCCGACCGCATCCAGTGCCGCCGTGAGGTCCGCCACGTAGCCGTCGCCCGGCGTCTCGATGAGCGACAGCGGCGTGGCCGCGAGGTGGGCTGCGGTGTCGGGCGCGTGCGGCGACACGGCGGCGTGGGTGGTGTCGATCCGGCCGGCGGCTTCGAGCGCCGCCCGGACGTGATCGACCATCGCGCGCCCGCCGACCTCGAACAGCGGCTTCTCGGCGGCGGCGTCCAGTCTGGTGCCGCGCCCGCCACACATCACCACAGCGTCCACACGACCACCCCCGCGTGGAGTCCGACCACGCGACTGACCTCGTTGACCGCGCCGAACACGTCGCCGTTCGCTCCGCCCAGCAGTCCCGTGAGCCAGCGCCGCGTCAGCGCGCCCGCGACGACCGCGCCCGCCAGCGCGCCGGCCGCGGCCGGCGACGGCACGGACGCCAGAGCCACCGGGAGCGCGACACCCGCGACCGCTGGCAGCGCGCCGGGCGTCGCGTTCCCGGTGAACTGCGAGCCCAGCCCGTCGTGTGGGGCGTGTGCGAGACACGCCACCGCCGCCATGCTGGTTTTCGCGCCCACCTCGGTCGCGACGACGACCCCAACGGCGGTCCACGTTGGGAGGGCAGCCACACCCAGGCTGCCGGTCACCAGGCCGGCGACGACCACGACCACCGCGGCGATGGCGCCCACGCCGGTTGTCGTGTCCTTCAGCACCGTGCGGCGGTCGGCGGGGTCGCCGTGCACCACCGCCGCGTCACCGGCGTCCGCGACGCCGTCGAGGTGGTTGATGCCGGTGACCGCGAACACCACAGCGAGGTACGCGAACGCGACCGTTCCGTGGGGGACGCCGCCCGCCAGCATCGGCACGGCGAGGAGCGCGCCGACGACGTAGCCCGCCAGCGGGAACGCCCACGGGGCGGTGATGAACGACTCCCAGCGGGGTTCGCTGTACGCCACGGGCAGCCGCGTGAGGAAGCTCACCGCACCCAGGAGGGCGTCCCTCACAGCCCGCCACCTCCGGCGTAGACGACCGCCGCAGTGAGCGCGTACGCGAGGCCGCCCGCAGTGCTCACCACGCGGACGCCGCGCCGGCTCTCGGCCAGTCCGGGGAGCGCGGCGGCCTCGCGGAGCTCGTACACCCCGGGTTTCACCAGCCGGCAGTCCAGGACCGCCGCCAGCGTCGCCATCGGCCACCCGGAGTTGGGCGACGGGGGAGCGCCGGCGTCGGCGGCGGCCCGGGACACCGCAGCGGGGGCGCGGGCGGCGGCCGCGATCAGGACCGCGGCCAGCCGCGCCGGCACCCACATCACGGCGTCGTCGAGGCGCGCGCTCGCGGTGCCCACGCGCTTCGACCGGTAGCCGAGCATGGAGTCGAGCGTGTTCACGGCTTTCACCCACGCCGCGGCGGCCGCGCCCACGGGCAGCGACACGACCGCCGCGCCCACGGCGAACGCCGCCAGCGGCGCGACCAGGCCGTCAGCCAGGTTTTCGGCGGTGCTCTCGACGGCCGCGCTGCGCAGCTCGCCGGCCGACAGCGCGTCGGGATCGCGGCCCGCGAGCGCGCGCAGCCGGCGTCTGGCGGCGTCGAGGCTGTTCTCGGTTCTCGTGGCGGCGATGACGCCGCCTGCCTCCGCCAGCAGCATGCGCCGGCTGGTCGTCACGAACACCACGAGCCCGGCCACGACCGCGCCCGCCAGCGCGCTTCCCCGGGTGGTTGCCGTGACTGCCGCCCAGACAGTGGCGGCGGCGGCAAGCGGCAACGCGATCGCGGCGAGCGCGCCCACGGCCAGCGGCCGCGTCCACGGTCGGTCGACGACACCGACAGCGCGCCCGAACCACGCCACGGGGTGGCAGCCGGCCGGCGGCTCCGCGATCGCGGCGTCGAGGGCGACCCCCAGGGCGACCGCGCCCACGGCCGCCGCCGTCATGCGTCGTCGAGGGCGGCGGGCACGGCCTGGAGTGGGGTTTCAGTGAGCAACACCGCCCGCCCGCCCACTGCGGTGATGCCGCCGTCAGCCTCCGGGTCGTCGCCGATGTGCACCAGCGTTTCCGGCGGCGCATCCAGCGCGTCGGCGACCGCCTGGAAGGCGTTGGCGTGGGGTTTCCGCCAGCCACAGCCCACGCTCGTCACGACGGCGTCGAAGCGGTCGGCGAGGCCGGCCTGGGAGAGCGCGCGCTCGGCGAGGCCGGGAATACTGCAGTTCGAGAGCACCGCCACCGGGCCGCGCTCGGCGGCCGCCTCGACTGCGGCGGCCGCGCCGGGGCGACGCTGGACGGGCGTCTCGAAGGCGGCAAGCGTGGCCGCCCGGACCGTGTCCGAGGGCGCTTCGACCCCCCGGCTTTCGAGGGCGTCGGCGACATGCGCGGACAGCGACCGCTCCATGCCCGGCGCGTGGTCGGCGTGTGGCTGCCGGTACGCCGCCGTCCAGTCGTCGGGCACCCGGACGCCGGCGGCGGCGAGCGCGTCCGCGACCGCGGTCGCCGGGGCTTCGGGCCGCGGCGCGTCCACGAGCGTCCCGAACAGATCAAACGACGTTGACACGGTAGAACGCTGGCCGCACGCGGACTTGAATCGGTCGGTCACGCGTCCGGGGCGGGGGGCACCCCGAGCGGGTCGAGGTCGACGTGCGCGTCGACGAGCGCGGCTGCCGCATCGGACGGCGACCGGTCGGCGGTGTCGGCGGGCGCGGGCTGTTCGACGCCGGCGGCCGCGAAGACGGCGTCCCGGAACCCCCTGCGTGCGGCGTCGTTCCCGAACAGCCCGTGGAGGTAGGTGCCGAGCACGCGCCCCCGGGCCGCGCTCGCCGGGCCGACCGGCTGGGGGACGCCGTCCGGCACGGTGGTTCGGCCCATGTGGATCTCGTAGCCGGTGACGGCGCCCGTTGCGCCGCCGAGCGCCCCACAGTCGGCGAGCTCTCGGGTGACCGCCTCGACGCGCTTGTCCGGCTGAAAGGCGGTCTCCACGGGGAGCACGCCAACGCCGTCGACGGCCCCGAGGTCGTCGGCCGTGGACTCCGTGGCGGCGTTGGTGATGCGGTCGCCGAGCATCTGGTAGCCGCCACACAGCCCGACGATCGGGCCGTCGAACGCGCGCAGCGCCCGCCCGAGGCCGGCCCCCCGGGCCGCCCGCAGGTCGTCGACGGTGTTCTTGGTGCCGGGGAGCACGACCGCGTCGGCCGCCGCCAGCGGCGCGTCCAGTGGCTGGTAGGCAACGCGGACGCCGGGCGTGCGCGCCAGCGGCGCGAGGTCAGTGAAGTTCGAGATGTGAGGGAGGTGTGGCACCGCCACCGTCACCGACGCCGCGTCGGGGACGCCGTCCTGGCCGCCGTCCACCACGCGCTCGCTGGGGTCCGGCAGTGACACGCTGTCCTCCGCGGGCAACCCCGGGTCGTCGTGCGGGATGACGCCGAGCACCGGCACGCCGGTGCGCGCTTCGATCTCGGTGATGCCGGGGTCGAGCAGCGACCGATCCCCGCGGAACTTCGTGATCACCGCGCCCGCCACCCGGTCGTGGATGTCGTCGGGCAGCAGCGCCAGCGTCCCGTGGAGGCTGGCGAACGCGCCGCCGCGCTCGATGTCCACGACGAGCAGGATGGTGGCGTCGGCGAACCGCGCGGTTTCGAGGTTCGCCAGATCGCGGTCGTGGAGGTTGAGCTCCGCGATGCTGCCGGCGCCCTCCGCGACCACCACGTCGTTGTCGGCGGCCAGGCGGGCGTGGGCCGCGGCCGCGGCGTCGCGGGCGTCCGCCCAGTGGGACTCGTAGTACGACCCCGCGCTGTAGTGGCCGACCGCCCGCCCGTCCACGACGAGTTGGCTCTCGGCGTCCCCGCGGGGCTTCAACAACACCGGGTTGTGGTCCGTCGACGCCGCCGTGCGGGCGGCCCGCGCCTGCACGTACTGGGACACGCCGAT
Source organism: Halobacterium sp. GSL-19 (assembly GCF_016917855.1). Lineage (NCBI taxonomy): Archaea > Methanobacteriati > Methanobacteriota > Halobacteria > Halobacteriales > Halobacteriaceae > Halobacterium > Halobacterium sp. GSL-19. The sequence goes on along the minus strand of NZ_CP070377.1, from coordinate 1,134,360 downwards.
TTCGCCCCACGGGTCGGCGGCCGGCGGCGCGCCGTCGGCCACCGGCACCGCGCGGGCGTTGTTGCTCATGTTCTGAGCCTTGAACGGCGCGACCGACAGCCCGCGGTCGGCGAGCAGCCGACAGAGCCCCGCCGCGACCGTGCTCTTCCCGACGTGGGAGGCGGTCCCCGCCACCAGGATCGTCCGGCAGTCCTCGCCCGCGGTCATCTCAGTACTCCGTCCCCTTGCGCGCGCCCTGCCCGTTCTCCATGGGGTGGCGTTGCTTCCGAACCTCCGTGACGAGGTCCGCGCGCTCGGTCACGAACGTCGGCTCCGTGTGCCCGCCCGTGAGCACCACCTCCAGGTCGTCGGTCTTGGTGTCGATGAGCGCCACCACGTCCTCGGGGTCGACCAGCCCGCGGTTGGCGGCGTACAACACCTCGTCCAGCACGAGCAAATGCACGCCCTCGGTGGGGTCGGCGTCGAGGGGCACCGCTCCGTCCACCCCGGTGGACGCGTCCACGATCTCCTGGGCGCGCGCGAGCCCGCCTTTCGCGCGGGCGGCGTGCTCGTCGTCGCTGCTGCCGTCGTGGAACCCGTGCCAGCCGTAGTGGCCGGCGTTCTCGTAGGTGATCCCGGGCACCGCGTCGATGGCGGCGTACTCCCCGCGCACGTCCTCGACGGTGCCGGTCCCGCCTTTCATCAGCTGCACCACGTGCGTGCGGAAGCCGTGGCCGGCCGCCCGCATCGCCATCCCGAGGGCGGCCGTGGTTTTGCCCTTGCCGTCACCCCACCACACCTGCACGAGCCCGAACTCCGCGGGGGCGGTGGGCGTGATCTCGGCGGGCCGCATCGTGTCGGCGTCCTGTTCGTCGGCGGTCGTGGTGTCGTCGTCGGTGGCTGTCATAATGCATCGAGAAAAGCGTCGAACGCGGTGCTCTCGGGGTGGACGTGGGCGTACGTGCCCAGCGTCCGGTACTCGGTGAGTCCGTCGTGGTCGCCGTCGATGCCGTCGCCGCGCTCGACGGCGAACGCGAAGCGCGCGTCGCTGGCCACGGTGGCCGCGGAGTAGTGGAACTCGTGGCCACGCAGCGTCGCCCCGGAGCCGGCGGTGAGGGTGTCCCCGGTCGCCCGGAGCTCGACGTGGTCCAGCGCCTGGTAGCGGTCCTGCATCCGCACGTCAGCGGGCAACACGCCCGCCATCTCGGCGGTGTCGCCGTCGGTCGTCGTCAGCGATTCGGCCAGCGCCATGAGGCCGCCACACTCACCCAACACCGGCAGGCCGTCGGCGGCCCGCGCGCCCAGCGTGTCCAGGGCGGGCGCGTCGGCGAGGGCGTCCGTATGCAACTCGGGGTACCCCCCGGGCAGGTAGACCCCATCGCAGGCCGGCAGGTCGTCGCCCGCAACCGGCGAGAACGTGACCACGTCGGCGCGCTCGCGGAGGCGCTCGCGGGTCGCCGGATACGCGAAACAGAACGCCGCGTCGTCCGCGACCGCGACCGTCTGGCCGGTGTCCGGGGCCGGATCGTGGGCCGGCGGGCGCGGCGGCGTTCGCGCCACGTCCGCGATGCGCTCGGCGGCGACGTGGGCGGCGGCGGCGTCCACGGCGTCGTCGTCGATCGCCGCTTCCGAGCCCATGTGGAGGCCGAGGTGGCGGTCCGGGACGTCCAAGTCGTCCCGCGGCGGGACGCGCCCGAAGTACGTGAGGCTGTCCGGGAGGGCGTCCCGGATCCCGTCGGCGTGGCGGCCGCCGTGGGCGCGCTGCGCGAGCACGCCCGCCACGTCCACGTCCACGGATGCCTCGGCGGCGTACGCCTGGAACCCCAGGGCCGTGGCGGCGACGCTCTGCATGCCCGCGCTGGCGTCCACGACGAGCACCACCGGGAGGTCGAGCTCGCTCGCGACGCGCGCGGTGCTGGCCACGGAGCCGTCGTACAGCCCCATCATGCCTTCGACCACGCAGACGTCGCCGTCCCCCTGGTGGTACGTCCGGCGCATGCCGTCGGTCCCGGACAACCACGGGTCAAGCGACCGCGAGGGCGTGCCCACGACCGGCTCGTGGTGGCTCGGGTCGATGAAGTCGGGGCCGGCCTTCGCCGGCTGCACGTCGTGTCCGGCGTCGGCGAGCGCCCGCGCGACCGCCAGGGTCGCCACCGTCTTTCCGACGCCGGACGCCGTCCCGCCCAGCACGACGCCGTCCATCCCGCTTGCCGACTCAGACTCTGTCATACACTGAGATGATGGCGTTGCGCACCGAGTCCATTCCGATCCCGGCCTCCGCGGCGAGCGCGAGCGCGCCTCCCATCCCGACGCCCTCCTTGGCTTCGCCGTCGAGGTAGGCGGCCATCGCGGGGTGAGACTCCCGCGCCTCGAAGGCGGGGTCGGTGACGGTCACGGCGAGGTCCTGGTCGGCCGCCAGGGCGTCGATCCCCGCCGAATCGTCGCCGGCCACGAACGACGTGGTGGCGAGCGTCATCGGCTCGGTCACGCCGTCGTGGCGGACGAGCGCGCCCGCGGTCGCGAGCTGGGTGCCGCCGGCAAGCGTCACGTCGATCCCGGCGTCGAGCGCGCCCGCCGCCAGCCCGGCAACCACGGCCAACACCGGATCACCCATCTGCCGGACTGCCGCGACGGGCTCGCCCGCGAGGTCGCCCTGTTCGAGGCCGCTTGCCGCGAGCGCGTCGTCGACGACCCGCTCTTTGAGCGCCACGGGGTTGTTCGGCAGCGACGAGGACACGATCCGGGGCTCGCCCAGCGCCGCCAACACCCCCATCGCCGTCGTGGTGCCGCCCGGAATGGTCTCGGCGATCACGAGCTCGTCAGTGTGGAGGCCGTGGCCGAACTCGTAGGCGGCACTGTACGCCGCTTCGGCGTCCGGAACGGGGGTTTCATCGCGGATGTCCGCCCCGGGGCTGATGCCCGTTGTCACCGTGGGTGCGCCCGTCGGCTTGGCGAGCCCGGCGTCGATGACAAGCGACTCGAAGCCGACCAGCTCCCGGACCGCTCGCGTGATGACCGCGGGTGTCGGACACCCCGACGGGCTGACCGGCACCACGGGCGCACGGACCGTGTGGCCGTACGTCAGCAGTTCGGCGTCCGCGCTGGGCGTGTGTGCCATCAGCGCGGGATCCGCGCCGGCGGCACTGATCCCCTCGATAGCCGCCGTTCGGGTTGCGCCCGCGGCGAGTGCGAACAGCGTGTCTGGTGTTCCGGACATACGTCGTTTCAGTGTGGAGACACTCTTTAATTCGGTGGTCGATCACCCGGTCGCCGCCGGGGAGCCAGCGCAAGCTATTAGCGTCGATGGCACGACGCCGTATGCAACCACAGTTGGGTTCGGACAACCCAGCTTGCTTCACCCATGACACGCGACGCGCTCCTCTTGCTCGGCCGCGACACGCCCCACGCCCGTGAAACACTCGCGACCCACGCCCAGCGCCTCCGCGAGCGCGCCGTCGCGGACGCCGTCCACGCCCGCCACTACGACCACGAGCCCCGGCGTGATCTGCGCGGCCGGCTCACGGCCATCGACGCCGACCGCGTGTTCGCCGTTCCGATGACCACCGCCCACACCCGCGAAACCACGGTCGGCGTGCCCGCCGCCCTCCAGGCGCTCACCGACGCGACCGTGCAGTACTGCGAGCCCATCGGGCGAAGCGGCGCGGTCACGGACGTGATCCACGACCGCGCCACCGACGCCGCCGCCGACGCCCCGTCTGCGATCGGCCTCGTCACGCTGGGCGCGAGCTCGCTGCCCTACCACCGCCAGGTCGCCGAATACCACGCCGCCAGGCTCCGCGAGCGCGGGACGTACGACGATGTCGCCACCAGCCACCTCGTCCAGAACCCCGCCGTCGAATGCCTCCGGTACAACCTCAGCACCGACGACGCCGTGGTCGTCCCCGTGTTCGTCGCCGCCGGCGCGGCCACCGACCGCGACATCCCCGACCGGCTGGACCTGGCCCGCGGCGGCATCGCGTACGCCGACCCGCTGGGCGCGCACCCACGGCTCACGGACGCCGTCGAAGCCACGCTGGCCCAGCAGCGCGTGCTCGCCGACCGCGACACCACCGCCGCGACCACGCTCACGGCCACCGCGCCGGCGTTCGCCACCGACGGCGACGGCGCTTAAGCCGACCGCCGGACGGCCAGCACGGACAGATCCGAGAACGGCGTCTCCTCGCCCGCGTGGGCGGCCAGCTCCCCCAGCGTGGTTCGCGTGATCGACTCGTCGTCGTGGGTGAGCCGCTCCAACACGAGGGCGTCCAGATCCGGGGCCGCGTCCGCCGCCTCCAGGAGGTCGGCGGCGATGTCCCCCGGCATCAGGTCGAACGGCCGCGGCAACACCAGCAGGTGGCGGTCGCCCACGGCGTCCCGCAGCCGCGCCACCCCGTCGCTCACGTCGCCGCTTTTGTGCAGGGTCACGAACGCGGTGTCCTCCATGGGGGTGCGCGCCCGGCTGGCCGCCACCTGCAGCGAGGAGATGCCCGGCACCACCCGCACGGGCTCGCCCACCGCGCGCTCGACTTTCCCCAGGAACTGGTAGCCCGAGTGGTTCGGGTCACCCATCAACACCGCCGTCCCGCGTGCGCCGTCGGCCACGCGCTCGCCGAACGCCGACAGCGCGGCCTGCTCGTCGCGGTACCCACACGTCAACAGGTCGGCGTCGGTCAGATCGGCGACGAACTCCACGACCGTCTCGAAGCCCACGATCACCTCGGCGTCCCGGATCGCACGCTCGCCGCGCGCCGTCAGGAACGCGGGGTTCCCGGGGCCGATGCCGACCGCGTGCACGGCGTGGTCGCCGGCCGCCGGCTCCGGGGTCTGGGCGGCGAACGACGCCGGGTCCGGCCCCGAATCGAGGTCGTACTCCTCGCTCATGACTCCGTCAGCGAGACGTCGCCGTCCCGAACGTCGCTGGCGACGTGCACCAGCTCGTTCGTCAGTCCCGCCGCGAGCCCGCTGCCCCCGCGGCGCCCGACGTTCGTGACCGCGGGCACGCCGTACTCGGCGGCGACCTCGCGGAGCCGCGTTCGGCTCTCGGCGGCCTTCACGAACCCGACGGGCGTGGCGACGACGACGGCCGGCCGGGTGCCGTCCGCGATGCAGTCCGCCAGCGCCAGCGCCGCCGTCGGCGCGTTCCCGACGACCGCGATCGCGCCGTCGTAGACGCCCTGCTTGTCGAGTTCGAGCACCGACGCCGCCGTCCGCGTCATCCCGGTCTCGGCCGCCAGCTCGGCGCCGTTCCCGATGGCTTTGCGCACCTCGCAGTCGTGGCCCCGCCCGGTCACGCCCGCTTTCACCATCGTGATGTCGGTGACGATGGGTGCCTCGTCGAGCACGGCGCGCGCGCCCGCTCGCACCGGCTCGCCGCCGCTGAACCGCAGCAGGTGTTGGAACTCGGGGTCGCCGGTCGCGTGCACGGACTTCTGGCGGAGGCGGTCGGCGAGCGTCTCGTCGGGCACCAGCTCGCGCACCCGATCCATGCTCGTCTCCGCGATGTCTAAGGCCTTCTCCGTGGTCGCGCCGAGGTCCGCGTACGACTCGAAGTCCTGTTCGTCGTCGCCGTCCGGTGTGGTGTCAGTCGTCATGTAGTGGTGTCTCGCGTTCGTCGCCGTCGGCTGGCGTGTCGTGCTCGCCCGACGCGCGCGCCTCCAGGTCGCCCGACACCTGCAGGTGGAGGTCACGCAGGCGCTCGGCGGTCTCGTCGTCGGCCCCCCAGAGGTCGCGCTCGATCGCCTCAAGCAGCGTGTCCGTGATCGAGGACAGCGCCCACGGGTTCACGTCCCGCAGCCACTCCTGGCGGTCCTCGTCGAAGGCGTACTTCTCGGCCACGTCCGCCCAGAGCGTGTCCGAAACGACGCCCGTCGTCGCGTCCCAGCCGAGCGTCACGTCGACCGTCGAGGAGAGGTCGCCGGCACCCTTGTAGCCGTGGTCCTCCATGGAGTCCAGCCACTCCGGGTTGAGCACGCGGGCGCGCATCGCCTTGCGCACTTTCTCCTCGTTGGTGTAGACGTCGACGTTGTCCGGGTCGCTTGAGTCCCCCACGTACGAGGCCGGCTCCGCGCCGCTCTCCTCGGCGACGGCGGTGATGAACCCGCCGTGGAACGCGTACCAGTCCGAGGAGTCGAACTCGTCTTGCTCCATCGTGTCCTCGATTTTCACCGTCGCGTCGACGTTCCCGAGGCGGCGCTCGAAGGCGTCGTGGGCCTCGCTGACGCGGCCCCGCGACCCCATCGCGTAGCCGCCCCACTGGACGTAGACGTCGGCGAGGTCCGAGCGGTCGTCCCACTCGCCCTCGTCGACGGCCTTGTTCGTCCCCGCGCCGTAGCCGCCCGGCCGCGTGGTGAACACGCGGCGCTTCGCGGCCTGTTCGGGGTTCTCGACGCCCTCGGCTTCGAGTTCGGCCGCCTCCGCCTCGACGTGCTTTTTGACGTAGTTCATGTCGTGTGGCTCGTCGAGGTCGACGACGGCGTCCACGGCGTCGTGGACGACGCCGGCGGCCTGCGGGAACGCGTCCCGGAACAGCCCCGACACCCGGGTGGTCACGTCGATCCGCGGCCGGCCGAGGTCCCCAAGGGGGATCGGCTCCACGTCGTCGACCCGGCCGGCGTCCGTCCAGACCGGCCGGACGCCCATCAGACCGAGTACTTGCGCGATGGTCTCCCCGCGCGTGCGGACCGTCGGGGTCCCCCACGCGACCACGCCGACCTCCTCGGGGTATTCGCCCTCGTCTTCCTGGTGGCGCTGGGCGACACCGTCGGCGACCTCCTTGCCCACGTCCCACGCCGTTCTGGCCGGGACTTTCCGCGGGTCCAGCGTGTAGAAGTTCCGGCCCGTCGGCAGCAGATCGACGCCGCCCCGGGTGGGCGCGCCGCTCCCGCCGGGTTCGACGTACTCGCCGTCAAGGGCGTCGGCCGTCTGCGGGATCTCCGATTCCGCCCCGAACACGCGCGGGGCGGCCTCCTCGCAGATGAACGCCAACACCGCACGCAGGTCGTCGTGTGCGCCCGACTTCGCGCGGGCGTCACCGATGGTGTCGATGTCGACCACGAGGAGGTTCATGTTCACCTCGTCGTCGGGGCCGGCCGCGACGTTCGACGCCGGCACGTCGAACCCCTCGGCGGCGAGCGTCTCCACGAGGTCGACGCTCGTCTCGTACACCTCGTCGGCGGCCTCGGCGTACGTCATCCCCAGGGCCTCGCTGTACTCGCCCGGGGAGTCGAGCATCGTCCCGTAGTCGACGCCGAGCACGCCCGCGACGGACTCCCGCAGCGACGGCGCGCCCGGGTTCTCCAGGCGCGTGAGCGCCACGAGATACTCCACCAGGCGGTCGTCCGCGGGTGGCTCGCCCATCGTGTGCAGGCCCAGCCGGATCTGGGTCGTCTTCACGTCCGTGACGTACTCGTGGACGCGCTCGACCAGCGCCTCGATGCCCACGGTGTCGCCGTCCACGGCGCCCTCCGCGAGCGAGCTGCCGGCCGCGTCGGGGCCGCGAACGTCGGCTTTCTCGGATATCTCGCCCTCGATGCCGAGTTCGACGGCGAGATCGAGGTCGGCCACCTGCTCGCGGATGCGGTCCGCGATGTGGGACTCGGCGTCCGCGCCGGCTCCGGTGCCGGCCTCCCGGTAGCGCGACGCCAGCTCCTCCAACTCGGCGAGCTCGTCGTAGGTGCCGGCGTTGCTCATCACGGGCGTGAGGTAGTCGACGACCGCGGCGTACGACCGGCGCTTGGCCTGCGTGCCCTCCCCGGGGTTGTTGACGATGTAGGGGTAGACGTTCGGCAGATCCCCCAGCAGCGCGTCGGGCGCGCTCTCGGCGTCGAGGCCGACGGTTTTCCCGGGCAGCCACTCCAGGCTGCCGTGCGTGCCGAGATGCACGACGGCGTCCGCGCCGAACTCCTCGCGGAGCCACGCGTAGAACGCGTAGTAGTCGTGGGGCGGCTGGAGGTCGCTGTCGTGGTAGACCTTCTCCGGGTCCATGCCGAAGCCGCGGGGCGGCTGGACGGTCACGAGCACGTTGCCGTACTCGACGCCCGGGATCGCGAACGGCCGCTCGGGCGGCTCCCCCCACTCCGCGACGACGTTCGCCCGGAACTCGGGGTCGGTGTCGGCCCACCACGCCGCGTACTCGTCGGTCGACACCACGTCGACGCTGCGCTCGCGGACGTCCTCGGGGGCGACCCAGCGGTCGTCGAGGGTGAGCTGGCTGGTCAGCTGCTCGATCAGCGCCTGGCCCTCGGGCGGCGTCTTCCCACCGAGGCTGTACCCGCGTGCGTCCAGCTCGTCCAGCAGGTTGACCGTGCTCTCGGGGGTGTCCAGGCCGAACGCCGTCCCGATGCCGTCGTCGCTGGGCGGGTAGTTGTGGAGGACGACGGCGACCCGTTTCTCGTCGTTGTCGAGGTGGCGCAGCCGCGCCCAGTTCACGGCGAGGCTGGCGGCGTGCTCGACGCGGTCCGCGATGGGGAAGTGTTGTTTCGGCGCGGTGCCGATGCCGGCGTCGTCGTCGGTGCGCTCCTTGCCCGAGATGGGGTGGGTGATGACGTTGCCGTCGAACTCGGGCAGTGCGACCGAGAGCGCGAGTTCGAAGCCCATCACGCCGGTGTCCGCCGACTCGTACCGGGACCGCGAGCGCATCGTCGTGACCGTCTGGAGGACTGGCACCCCGAGGCGGTCGAGGAACACGTCCTCGGCGGCGTCGCCCTCGTCGCTTGCCGACCGGCCGCGCTCGTCCATCGACAGCGAGAACATGAACGAGGACACGACGGCGTCGACGACCGGCTCGCCGTCGGCAAGCAGCCACTGGTCGGTGACCCACTCGGCGTCTTCCTGCTCGTCGGTGTCGGTCGCCGGGTTGCAGAACACCGGGAGCGCGTTCGCGCCCTGGGACTCCAGGGCGTGCACGACGCCGTCGACGTAGCGGGTGTTCTCGTGGGTCCAGTGGGACTCGTAGAACCACACCGCCACCGTCGGGGCGTCGGGGTCGAAGGTCGCACGCAGGCCGTCGTAGTCGATGCCGGGGTGGTCGGGGTGATAGACGCCCTCCGTCGGGAGCGCAACGGGGTCGTCGTACGCGAACTCCGCCCCCGAGTAGCGGTCACCGAGGAACCGCAGGCAGTTGGCGACGTTCGCCGACCCCCCACGGTCGAGGTATTCGTAGACGGTGTCGCGGTCCTCGGCGGCGACGGTGGTGTCCTCGACGGCGTAGGCGTCGCCGGTGGATTTCACCACCAGCGGGACGCCGGCGTCGGCCAGCCGGGCGGTCGCGCGGTCGTACCCCGGCATGCTGTCCTCGGCGCCGTGCAGCCAGAACACGGCTGCGTCGGCGTCCGCGGCGGTGTCCAGGAACGCCTCGACGGCGGTCTCGTCGTCGAGGTCGCTCTCCGAGCGCGCGACGAGATCCACGTCGACGCGGCCGGCGGCCGCCTGGACAGCGCCGAGCTCGTTCTCGGTCGCGGTGTAGAGTGCAAGTACAGTCACAACGCTGTTAAACCTCCATTGGAGTATTACAACTATGGTTGATTTGGGACGCAGCAAAAAGCTGTCGCCCGACCGGCGTGCCGGCGCGCCGTTCCCCGCCGTCGTCGGCCAAGACGACCTCAAAACGGGGCTGCTCGCCGTCGCCGCGAACGCGTCCCTGGACGGGCTGCTCGTCACCGGCGAGAAGGGCACCGCGAAGTCCACCACCGCCCGCGCGCTCGCCGACCTGCTGCCCGACCAGCGCGCCGTCGCGGACTGCCCCTACGGCTGTCCGCCCGAGGACCCCTCCCGCCAGTGCGCGGACTGCCGGGACCGCACCGACCCGCCGGTCGAATCGCGTCCGGTCCCGTTCGTCACACTCCCCTTGGGGGCGTCCCGCGACCGCGTCGTCGGCTCGCTGTCGGTGACCGACGCGCTCGCCGGCGACGCCGAGTTCAGCCCGGGGCTGTTGGCCGCGGCCAACCGGGGGATCCTCTACGTCGACGAAGTGAACCTCCTCGACGACCACCTCGTGGACGTGTTGCTCGACGCCGCCGCCAGCGGCGTCAACCGCGTCGAACGCGACGGCGTCAGCGTCACCCACCCCGCGGAGTTCACGCTCGTCGGCACGATGAACCCCGAGGAGGGCGACCTCCGCCCGCAGTTCCGCGACCGGTTCGCGCTCCGCGTCGCCGTCGCGGGCAGCGAGGAGATCGCCGACCGCGTCGAGATCATGGACCGCGCGCTCGCGGGCTTCGACGGCGACTACGCCGCCGACACCGCCGCCGTCCGCGACCGCCTGGTGACCGCCCGCGACCTGCTGCCCGACGTCGACCTCCCCGAGTCGCTGGCCCGCGAGATCGCCGAACTCTGCCGGGACGCCGGCGTCGACGGCCACCGCGCCGACGTGGCCACCGCCCGCGCCGCCCGCACGCTCGCGGCGCTCGACGGCCGCCCGACGGTCACCGAGGCCGACATCGAACGCGCCGCGGGGTTCGCGCTCCCACACCGCCTGCAGTCCCGCCCCTTCGAGGACGCACCCGACCCCGAGGACGTCGTTGACGACCACTTCGACGACGACGGCGACCAGTCCGACGAGGAAGGCGACGCCGAGACCTCGGACGAGGCGGGCGGCGACGACCCGGAACCCACCGACAACGCCGAAGCCGACGCCGAGCCGGACGGTGACACCGGCGGGGCGGAGGCCCCGACGGGAGGCCCGGACGACAGCCAGTCCGAGGGCAGCCAGGCCCCCGCCGACTCCGAGGCCGGCGACGACCCGACGGACGGCGAGCGCGGCGACGACGAGGACACCGAAGACGCCGCGCCGCTGGTGCCCGGACAGCCCCGCGGGGACACGGTCGAACCAGGCACCGGCGTGGCCCCGGACGCCGATGCGCCGGACGCCGAGCGCGCCACCGGCGATTCCGGGCGTGCGTCCGCCACTCCGAGCCCGGACGCCCGGGGGGCGCGCGTGCGAACCGAGCGCGCGACACCCGCCGACGACGTCGACGCCGCTGCGTCGGTCCGCGCGGCCGCCGCGCGCGGCAGTGACGCCGTCGAATCGCGGGACCTCAGGCAGTCGATCAACGCGGGGTCGGCGTCCGCGCTCGTCGTGTTCGCGGTGGACGCCAGCGCGTCCATGCGGGGGCCGATGCGCGCCGCGAAAGGCGTCGCGCTCGACCTGCTCCGGGACGCCTACCAGCACCGCGACGAGATCGCCGTGGTCGCGTTCGCGGGCGACGACGCCGACGTACTGGTGCCGCCCACGGACAGCGTGGCGCTGGCCGCCCGCCACCTCAAAGACCTCCCCACTGGCGACCGAACGCCGCTGCCAGCGGGACTGCGGGCCGCCGACGACGTGCTCTCGCGCGCGGACCCCGACACGAGCGTCGTCGTCGTTGTGACTGACGGCCAGGCGAACGCCACCGACACCCCCACGGCGGCGACCCGAACGGCCGCGTCGGCGCTCGCCGAGCGGGGCGCACACGTCGTCGTCGTCGACGCCGGCGACAACGCCAGGGGGCTCACCAGCGACATCGTCGACGCCGCAGACGGTGAACGCGTGCCCCTCGACGCGCTCAGCGCCGACCGCGTCGAACACGCAGTCGGCCAGGCGCGAAAATGAGCTGTCCGCGAACTAGCACCGACCGCTCTCAGACGTGCCCGGCGTGCAGCCGGTGGGTACCACGTCGCTCGCCGTCGTCGTGGTACACGACCGGTTCCTCGACGGCCGCGACGGTGCGCCCGTCGACTGCCGCCGCAGTGACGACGCCCGGCGTGCGCCAGGCGTCCACCCGCCCGGCCGCGATGTCGTAGACGCGGACGCCGTGTCGCGCCGGGTCGCGCTCCCGGAAATGCTGGGCGACCGGCACCGCGACCCTGGCACCGTCGGCCGCAATCTCGTGTGCGAAGCCGCCCACGTCGGCGGTGAACGCGACCCCGCCGTCCCGGTCGACGCCGACCGCGGTGTGCTCGGTCGGATGCCGGGCGTCCGTCTCGCGGCCGTCCTCGGGGTACGTGTTGCCGGTGACGAAGACGGCACCGTCGCCGGTCGCGTGCACGTGGTTCGGGTACGCGTAGACGGTCTGCTCGCCGCGCTCGACGGGCCGCCCGAGATCAACGACCCACTGCACGCCGTCGCCGTCGAGGCAGTACCCGCGGTAGTCCGCGTGACTCGCCGCGACGACACCGCGGGGCGTGAGCGCGACATCGCCGACGCGCCGGTCGCCGCCCCCCGTTGGGTCCCAGCGCCGCCGCTGGGTGCCAGTCGCGGCGTCCAATACGAGCACGCCGGCCGCCTGGTCGCCCGGGCAGCGGTTGAACGCGACGGCGACGCGGTCGCCGTCCGCCGCGAGGCTGACCGGCGAGGCGTCGCTCCGGAACCGCCACGCGGGGGTGTTGTCGCCCTCGAACGCGTAGACCGCGCTCTGGAACGCCCGATCGCCGTCGGCACCGCGCTCGTAGCGCCGCACGGCCACGAACGCCCGGTCACCGCCGGCTTGGGTGGCGACATCCACGACGAACGGCAGGAAGAACCGGGTGTCTTCCTGTGGACGGCCGATGTCGCCGGCGGCCCGATAGCGCCACCTGACCGCGCCGGTTTCGCCGTCGTGCAGCCGGATCTCGCCGGCCGCGCCGCGTTCCCCGGCGACAACGCCGCCGGCGAACGGCGCCAGCGCGACGACGCTGCCGCGGTCGTCGCCGGCGTTCCGCCAGCGCTCATCGAGGGCGCCGTCGAACGCCACGACGGTGCCGTCCGGAAGCCCCGCGACGACGCCGTCGCCGGTCCAACAGACGCTTGAGCGACGGCCGAGCTGCCGGGAGCCGGCGGGCTCGATGTCGCCCAGGGGCGCGCTACTCGTCGGCGGGGAAGACATCGTGGAGCGCGTGGTGGGTCGCGCCGAGATCGTCGAGGTACGCGTCGCCGTGGTCGGCGAGCCTCGCCAGCGCCCGCTCGGCGTCCCGCACGGCGACCAGGCGGCCCCGCAGGTAGTCGTACTCGGCGTTGCTCTCGTCGGTGGCGGCGACCTCTCCTTCGAGGTCCACCAGCGCCGCGTCGAGGTGGCGCTGGAGCTCCGCCAGCGAGTCCGCCTCCGCCAGCCCCTCGATGGGGCCGTGCAGTTCGCCCTCGAGTTCCTTCTCGGCGTGCTCGCGGGCGCTCCGGTCGCTGGTGCCGAGGACGTTCATCAGCCCGAGTCGCAGTGCTTCGAGTTCGTGGCAGGTCATAGTAGCTGTGAGTCGAGATCGGAGACGATGCGGTCCCGGTCGGTGTGGGACGACACGATGCGGCCGGCGTCGTCGGGATCGACGCGCTGATACCAGACGCCATCCGGGTAGACGGCGACGTTCGGGCCGTCCCCGCACTGCCCGAGACACGAGGTGCGCGTCACCCGGAGGCTGCCCTCGTCGGCGTCGCGGGCCTCCTGGCGGAGGCGTTCGAGGACGGCGGGTGCGCCCTCGGCGGCACACGTCTGGTTCGTGCAGACCGCGACGTGGCGGTCCGGCGCGTCGTGGGCGTGGGGGTCGTCGGCGACGTCGTCGCGGTCCTCGTGGGCCTCCTGGTGGTTGAGCGCGCGCAACATCGCCTTCGCGCCGCCCACGTCCTCCTCGTAGCCGTCCAGTTCCACCTTGTACTTGCAGGTGTCACAGGACATCTCGACGCTGCCCGTCCGGGCTTCCTGCCAGCGATCCCCGAGTACGTCCAGCAGCCGCGAGTCGGTCCCCAATGGGTCGCCACAGGCCGCCTCGACGTACGGATAGTCGGCGTCGAACTCGGCGGCCCCCTCACGGATGCGGCCCGTGAGCACGCCGTCGCCGAGCATGTACGGCACCACCACGACGGCGTCGGGCCGGTGTTTGGCGACGTCGTGCAGCGTCTCGTCGAGCGTCGGCTCGGTCACGCCGATGAACGTGGCGTCCACCCGGGAGAACCCGCGGCCCTCGTACAGCAGCCGCGCGAGCTTGTGGACGTCGGCGTTCGCGTCCGGGTCGCTGGACCCGCGGGCGCACAGCACGACCGCCACGTCGTCGGCCGCGCGGTCGACGCCCAGGTCGGCCTCCACGCCGGCCGCGCGGTCGTCCAGCAGGTCCACGATGGCGGGGTGGACGCCGAGGTGCGAGCCGTTGTTGAACTCCACCTCGGGGTGCTGGCTGCGGGCGCGCTGGAGCGCCGCCGGCACGTCGTTTTTGACGTGGCTGGCCGCGAACAGCGACAGGTGCACGACCGAAATGTTGGCGACGGCGGGCGCGAGCGCGTCGATGGCGTCCGGGATGGTGGGCTCCGCAAGCTCCAGGAAGCCGGCGTCGACGGGAACGCCCAGCCGCCCTTCGAGGTCGGCGGCGAGCGACCGCACCTGCTCGTTGGACGCTTCGCGGCGGGAGCCGTGCCCGACCAGCAACACCGCCTCGTCGTTCAGACTCCCGGCCGGGCTGTCGGTGCGGCTCACGGCGCGTCGACCTCCGGCAGCGATGCGTCCACGGCAGTGGCCTGGTCGAGGCTGCGGCGGAGCTTCCGCCGGCGACTGGGCGCGTACAGTCCGGAGTCAGCGCTGCCCTCGTAGAGCCACGCCCCGAGCGCCGGGACGGCGTCGTCGTCGACGCTGAAGTAATAGCCCGACGACGACTCGGCGGGCTCCTCGTAGGGCGTGGCCACCGCCAGCCCGTCGAGCAGCGACTGCACGGTCGCCAGCAGCGCCCGGTCCTCGTGGACGAACGACAGCCCGACTGTGCCCGCCGAGGACTTGAAACAGACCGTTCCACAGGCCTCCACGAGCCCGCGCAACAGCTGGCGGTCGTGGGCGGCCAGCGCGTCCAGCCGGTAGCCGCCGGCGCTGTCATCCATCGGGAGGCCGAACGCCGCCCCGGCGCGGGTGGCGAGATCACCGAACACTTGGACGGTGTACTCGTCCTCGCGGCGCGTGATCGAGGTGTCGTGAGCGTACGCGCGCTCGCGGACCTCGTGGCTGGGCTGCTCGCCACCCCCGATGACGGCCAGCGTCTCGGCGGCCGCCTCGTCGCTCATCGTCACCGTCACGCAGGACTCCGTGAGCGTTCCCGCCCCCGCGACCGCCCCCCAGAAGTACGCCGTCTCCGGGTGGGCTTCGAGCATCGACTCCGGGGGCGTGATGTCGTCGGCGGTCATTCGTCGGCCTCCACGGCGTCGACGCTGATGGCGTCGAACGGGCACGCCGCCGCCGCGTCCTCGGCGTCGGCGACGCGCTTGTCGTCGTCGAACTCCCCGACGACGGTCTCTTTCGTCCGCTCGACGGTGCCGTCGTCGGCGTCCAGGGTCGCCAGCCCCGCGTCGTCCTCGACGAACCGCGAGTCCCGGGTCAGGCACGCGAACACGCCATCGCAGGCCTCGCGGTCGATTGTCACGCGATACATCAGTAGTCGTATTTGGTCTCGTAGCCACGCGGCGTGACCATGCGGTCGTCGAAGACGTACGTCTCGGCGTTCCCGATCACGACCGTCGTCGTCATGTCGATGAGGTCGGTCTCGCCGTAGGATTCGAGCTCGCCGAGCGTCGTGATCTCCACTTCCTCGTCCTCGCGGCCGGCCCCGTGGACGATGCCCACGGGCGTGTCGGCGTCGCGGTGCGCCAGCAGGATCTCACACGCCTTCTGGAAGTTCTCGCGGCGCTTGCGGCTCCACGGGTTGTAGATGGAGATCGTGAACTCCTCGCTGGCGACGGCGTGCAGCCGGGACTCGATCTCGGGCATCGGCGTCAGGTGATCGGACAGCGAGATGCTCACGGAGTCGTTGACCAGCGGCGCGCCCAGCCGCGCCCCACACGACTGCGCGGCGGGCACGCCCGGCACGACCTCGAAGTCCAGCATCGACGGCGTCGCGCCCTTCGACTCGGTGATCTCCAGGGCCAACCCCGCCAGCGCGTAGACGTTGGGGTCGCCGCTCCCGATGATGGCGACGTGGTTGCCGGCGAGCGCGCGGTCGACGGCCTCCTCGGTGCGCGAGACCTCCCCGCACATCGGGGTGTCGTAGATCTCCTCGGCGTCGTCGGTGATCTCGTCGGGCAGCAGATCCACGTACGTCGTGTACCCGACGATGTGCTCGGCGTCCGCCAGCGCCGCCGTCGCGCGGTCGGTCATGCCCTCGGGGCGACCGGGGCCCAGCCCGACCGCCACGAGGCTGCCGGGGTCGGCGTCGAAGTCGTCGACGGTCGCGGAGACCGTCTGCTCGTTGCTGTCGGTGTCGCTCGACGCGCCGCAGCCCGACGAGTCGCTGCTCCCCGACGCCCCGCCACAGCTGCTGGCCGAGTCGTCGGTGTCCGTCGTGGATCCGCCACAGCTGCTGGCCGAATCGTCGGTGTCCGTCGTGGACGCGCCACAGTTGCTGGTCGAGTCGTCTGTCGTGGTGGTGTCGTCAGTGCTCATTAGAAATCCTCCACGTCACGCCCGCCGCGCGGGGTGACGAGATGCTTCCGGTGGTCGTTCTCCCAGACTGCCGTCTCGTCGGTGCCGATGAGGATCGACGCCCCCATCCCGCCGACTTCCCCGCTGTGGTCGGTGACCGACCCCAGCGTGGTGATGGTGTGCGTTTCGCCGTCGGTGTTCCGGCCGGCGTCGCCGCGGCCGGCGTCGTTGATGATGGCCACGGGCACGTCGTCGGCGCGCTCCTCGCGCAGCACGCCGATGGCGCGCTCGTAGTCCCGCCAGCAGTTGTACAACACGACGACGAACCCGCTGATGGCGGCCGCGCGCAGCTTCTCCTCGATCTCCGCCCAGCCCCGCCACTTGTCCGACAGCGAGATGGTGCAGAAGTCGTTCGACAGCGGCGCGCCGAGGTTCGCCGCGCCGCCGAGCGCCGCCGTCACGCCGGGCACGATCTCGATGGGCACGTCGTACGCGGCCTCCTCCTCGGCCATCAGGTAGACCAGGTCGGATTTCCCGTAGACGTTGGGGTCGCCCCCGGAGACGTGGGCCACGTCTTCGCCGTCGCGCACGCGCTCGAAGGCCTCCTTCGCCAGCTCGATCTGCCGCCCCATCGTCGAGCGCACGACCTCCTGGTCGGGGCGCTCGCCGGCGTCCGCGGGCGGCAGCGTGCCGTCCCGCCGCAGGAACTCCTGGTAGAGGTTCGACGCGACCACGCAGTCGGCGGTCCGCACCACGTCTTTCGCGCGCTGGGTCATCCCACCCGGCAGCCCGGGGCCGATCCCGACGACGTACAGCGTGCCGTAGTCGGCTGCTTCGTTCGCGTCGCTCATTTGCCCACCGCCACGGTCACGGCTTCGTCGTAGCGTTCTTTCTCCGCGAGCAGCTCGTTGTCGCGGCCGCCCGCGATCGCGGACGCTTCCGCGATGCCGGGCCAGCCGATGAGCTCCTTCGACCGGGAGGGGGTCGGCCCCTCGTGGGCTTCCAGTGTCTCCTTCTCGAAGGCCACGACGCCGAGTCCGAGCGCTTCGGCGGCTGCCAGCAGCCCCTCCTCGTCGGCCTTCCGGGTGCCGGTGGCGACGAACTCCACGTCGTCGAGGTCGTAGTCGGTGGCCGCCAGGCTCGCCGCCCAGGCGTCGCGGAACTGCTGTTCGTCGGCACCGGAGACGCTGCCGGTGCCGAGAACGACGCCGTCGTCGCTGTTGCGCTTCAGCACGGTCACGTCGTCGCCGACGACCACGGCCTGTGGCCCGTCGAGTCGGGCGACCGGCCCCAGGTTCTCGTCGAGGACCGCGAGGTTCGTGGCGACCGTTGAGTCGCCGTTCACCACGTGGGTGTCAAGCGCCTTCGCGCGCTCCTCGACGCCCTGCTTGCCGGCGGCCTCGGAGGCGGTCGTCATCGCCGGCACCGCCCCCATCGACGCGAGGTCGTCGGCGACCTGGTTCGCGCCGTGGTGGCCGCCGGTCAGCGGGATCGCCCACGTGAGCGCCTCGTCGACGACGACCACTGCGGGGTCCTCCCACTTGTCGTCGAGCAGCCCCGCGGTCTTCCGCATCGCGATCCCCGACGCCATCAGGCCCACGAAGCAGTCGTACTCCCCCCAATGCTCGGCGAACACGTCGCCGTGGTAGTCGAGGATGTCGATGGAGTCGTAGCGATCCCCGATGCCAGCCACGATCTCCGCTGCGGTGTCTCGTTTCCGCTCGAACGCCACGATGGCGATGTCCTCGGCGACCTCGCCGTCGGAGTCCGGCGTCGAACAATGCCCCCCGGAGTCGTCAGTCTCGGTGTCGTTGTCAGTACTCATTGGTCGGTGTCGCTGCCGCGGTTCGCCCAGTCGCCGTAGAGATACGACCGCTCGTAGCCCGCGCCGGCCCCGGCGTCGCCGATCACGGCCAGCGCCGACGCGCGGTAGCCGGCGTCTTCGACGCGGTCGCCGATGGTCTCGATGGTGCCCTCGATCACGTCCTCGTCGGGCCACGAGGCGTGGTAGACGACCGTCACCGGCGTCTCCGGGTCGTGGCCGTCCGCCAGCAGGCGCTCCATGACGTCCGGGATGGCGTGCGTGCCGAGGTAGATGCAGGTCGTCACGTCGCCCATCTCCACGAACTCCGCGATGTGGTCGTCCTCGGCGTCGAGGGTCTTGCCCTGCGGGCGCGTGAACGCGACGTGGTTGGCGGTGCCGTTCAGGGTCAGTTGCGTGCGCAGCGTCGCCGCCGACGCGAACGCCGACGTGACCCCGGGCACGATGTACGTCGGGACGCCCTCCTGTTCGAGGGCGTCCATCTGCTCCAGCGCCGCGCCGTAGATCGCGGGGTCGCCGCTGTGGAGGCGCACGACCGTGTCGCCGTCCTCGTGGGCGTCCCGCATCAGCGGGATCAGCGCTTCGAGGTCCTTGCCCACCGAGGAGACCGTCTCGGCGTCCGCGCAGTACTCGTCCAGCAGCTCGCTGTTCACCAGCGACCCCGCATGGACGACGAGGTCGGCGTCCTCGACGAGCTCCTTGCCGGTGACCGTGAGGAGGCCGGGGTCGCCCGGCCCGGCACCGATGAACGGGATGCCGGCTTGGGTGTCGCCGGCGGTGTGGTCGTACACCCTGGCGTCGCGGCCGCGCTGGCGCTGCTGGCTGGCGGCGTCGATGGCGTCCTGGGGCGTCGCGTCCTCAGGCATCGCCGGCCACCTCGGTGTCGTCGAAGGCCGTCGCGCGGTCCTTCTGGAGGGTGTCGCGCTCGGCGTACGCCAGCGTGTAGTAGTCCCGGTCGGCGATCTCCGCGGGGTCGCGCGTGACCGTGGTGTCGCCCTGTTCCATGTACAGCCGGCGGCCGTAGGTCACGTCGTAGCCGGCGTCCACGAGCCCCTCGTGGGTGGCGGGCGCGTCGGTCACCTTGAACAGGATCATGCGGTCGGGGCCGGTGGGGGATGCGCCCTGTGCGGCCTCCCGCAGCGCCAGGCCCGCGCCGGCGTCGACTTCCACGCCGAGCGCGGTGGTGAACGCGCTCACCGCGCTGACGCCGGGCACCGTCTGGACGTCGATGTCCGGGTGGAACGCGTCGAGGGTTCGCCGGAGGTGGCCGAACGTGGAGTAGACGTTGGGGTCGCCGAGGGTCGCGAACGCCACGTCGCCGTCGCGGGCACGGGGCGCGACCTCGGCGGCGGCGTCGCGCCACGCCGCGCGCAGCTTCTCGGGGTCGCTGGTCATGGGGAAGTCGAGGTCGCCGATCCGGGAGTCGGGGACGTGGTGGGTGGCGACGGTGCGGGAGAGTCGCCCCGGCGAGTACACCACGTCGGCGGCTTCCAGGGTGCGCTTCCCGCGCAGCGTCAGGAGGTCGGGTTCACCGGGGCCGAGCCCGACGCCGTAGACGGTCATCGGTCGGCCTCCGTGTCGCCGCTGGCGCTCCCGACGAGCATGTACACGGGGTTCTCGGAGTCGAAGGAGGTCGCGCCGGCGAGCTCGTAGCCGTGGCTCACCTGGAACTGCACGACCTCCGTGAGGATGTCGCGGTCCCGGAACGCCTGGGTGGCTGCGCCCGCGACTTCCAGCCGGGAGACGTTCATCACGATGCGGTCGACGCCGGTCTCGGCGGCGTGATCCAGGACGGCGTCGTAGTTCCGGCTGCCGCCGATGAACAGCGCGTCGGCGTCGGCGGGCAGTTCGGCGGGCGCTTCGGCGTTGCGCAACTCGACGGCGTCCGCGAGCCCGTTGGCTGCGAGGTTCTTGCGTGTGGTTTCGAGGCGGTCGGCCTTGCGTTCGAGCGCGGTGACGCGGCCGGCGTCGCGAGCGGCGGCGATGGTCACGGCGCCCGTACAGGAGCCCACCTCGACGAAGTGGTCGTCGTCGGTGAGTGCGAGCTTCGACCGAACGACCGCTCGGACTTCCGGTTTCGTCGGTCCCGCTTTGGCGTCGTGCGGGAGCTGTGTCTGTGCCATCGGTGGCACAACGTCAGTAGCACCCAAAACAATTTTGATTGTATTAGGGAAAGTGAGCTTTCTTAGATGGGCGCGAGCGCCCCCGACGCCGGCGGTTACACAAAACTACTTGAATTGGGGTCGTCTGAACTTGCAGTAATGGTCGAATCACGGGCGAACGGGGACTTGGGCGTGCTCCGGAGCAAGCGCAACGCCACGCGGTACCAGATCCTCGTGGAGATCGCCGAGCGACAGCCGGCGGTCAGCCAGCAGGAGATCGCGGACGAGATCGGGGTCACGGCCCAGGCGGTCAGCGATTACCTCGGCGACCTCGTCGAGGAGGGGCACGCGCGCAAGCACGGACGCGGGCGATACGAAGTCACCAAGGAGGGCGTCGACTGGCTCATCTCCCAGACCGACGACCTGCGGACGTTCGTGGAGTACGTCTCCGAGAGCGTCCTCGAAGAGGTCGACGTCGACACCGCCGTTGCTGACGCCGACATCGACGACGGCGAGCGCGTCTCGCTGTCGATGCACGACGGCGTCATGCACGCCACCCCGGGTGCTGATGGCAGTGCAACGGCGGTCGCGGTCACCGGTGCCGCGGCCGGCCAGGACGTGGGGACCGCCGAGTTCGACGGGATGCTCGACTACGAGCCCGGTGAGGTGACGGTGCTGTCGACGCCGGTCGTCCAGGACGGCGGCAGCGGTGCGCTCCCGGACGACGCCGTGACCGCCCGGCTCGCGGCCCACGACATCGTCGCGGCCGCCGGCGTTGAGGCGCTCGTTGCAGTGCGGGACGCCGGCAGCGAGCCGGACATCCGGTTCGGGACGGCAAGCGCCGTTCCCGCCGCAGCGAGCCGGGGACTGTCGGTGTTGCTGGTGGTGACTGCCGACCGCCTCTCCGAGCACACCGACCCGCTGCGGGAGCGCAATCTCGGCTACGAGGTCGTCGGCCCGGGCCTGGACTGACCGGCGGACTGGCGACAGACGTTTGTATCGTGGCACACTATGACAAGGTGTGTTAACATACCTCACGATAGCGGCTGGTGAGGCGTGATTCCCGTGTTCGCACCAACCGCCGACACGACGACAGCCCACGACCTCGTCGCCGCCGCTCAGCGCCTCTACCACACCGCCCACCACGACACCGGGGCGTCGGCGCTGTTCGACTCGCTTGCCGCCCTCGACCAGTCCATCCTGGACACGCTCGGCGACGACGAGTCCGCCGCCACCGCGTTCTGGCTGAACGTCCACGGCGCGCTCGTCGAGCGCGCACGCGCCACCGGCCAGCACGCCCGCCGGATCGCCGGCACCCGCCGCACCGCCGCCGACATCACCCACGACATCCTCCGCGCGGACCGCTGGCGCCACGGCCTGGGCTACCTCCCGGATCCGTTCCCCAGCCCGTTCGCCCGCCGCTACCGCCTCGACGAGCTCGACGAACGCGTCCACTTCGCGACGCGCATCGCCCGCCACGCGCCCGGCCTTGCGGTGACGTTCACCGCCGCCAACGTCGACGCGCAACTCGACGCGCTCACCGACACCTACCTCGATCACGCCGCCGACTACAACCCCGACGCACAGGTCGCACGCGCGCCCCGTGTCTGCCTGTGGTACCGCGGCGACTTCGGCGGCGCGAGCGGCATCCGCTCGCTGCTCGCGGCCCACGACGTGATCCCGGCGGACGCATCGCCGCGCCTCCGATACGTCACGCCACCGACTCTCACGCTCCCGGACCACGACCCCGCTCCCGCCCGCAGCGACCCCCAGTAGTCGCGCCGCCGCGGGACGAACACATTTGGGCGCGCCGCCCGAAGCACCGCCATGACGCTCACCCTCTACGCGTTGGACGGCTGCCCGGACTGCGAATCGGTGATCGACACGCTGGCCGCGGACGACATCGACCACGAGACCGTCCACGTGGACGCGCGCCACTCGGCGCGCAACGCGGTCAAGCGCGCCAGCGGGCAGCGCAGCGTTCCCGTCCTCGTGGACGACGACCGCGGCGTGGTGATGGCCGACAGTCAGCGCATCCAGACCTACGCGGCGGTGACCCTGGCGTGAAGATCTACACGAAGCGCGGCGACGACGGCGACACCGACCTCCGGACGATGGACCGCGTCTCGAAAGCCAGCCCGCGCATCGAAGCCTACGGCACCGTGGACGAACTCAACGCCGCGGTCGGTGCCATCCGCCCGACGGACATCGCCGACCTCGACGCCTGGCTCCGGGAGGCACAGAACCACCTCCACGTCGTGCAGGCGGACTTCGCGAACCCGGAGCCCGAGCCCGACGACCCACAGATCACCGCCGAACACGTCACCCACGTCGAGGAGTGGATCGACGACTGCGAGGCGCGCCTGGACCCCCTGGAGTCGTTCATCCTGCCCGGGGGCAGCGAGGCGGGCGCGGCGCTGCATCAGGCGCGGGCGGTGTGCCGGCGCGCCGAGCGCCGCGCGGTCGCGCTCCAGGACCACGAGCCCGACGACGCGGTCAACGACACCGCGGTGGCGTACCTGAACCGGCTGTCGGACGCGCTGTTCGTGTTCGCGCGGCTGGCCAACGACGTGGCGGGTGTTCACGAAGAATCGCCGTCGTACTGATCGCGTGTGGACAACAGCAGGATGATGCCGACGCCCCTCTCCAGGGACGGCGAGGTGCCGACGGTCTCTGCGGCTGGGACAGACGCGGACGGGCTGTCGGCGACGCCCGCCACACAGGTTTTAGGTATACCTAAAGATACTAAAGTCCTGTGGTGGTCACCGCCACCACCGCTCGGGGAACGCAAGCCTTAATGCTGCCCTCCGGGTACGAACTACTGTCCGGGTCGGTGGTCTAGTCCGGTTATGACGGCTCCTTCACACGGAGCAGGTCGGCGGTTCAACTCCGCCCCGACCCACTCAGTCGCTTAACGCTCCTGAGTGACAGCTCTCCGCTGTCTCAGGCCTTGATTCAGTAATTCCCGTAGGGGGACCTGTCTTCAGGTAGAGGAGAAGAAGTCAAGCGAGTTGTTGGCTCCTTCTCACCACAACGCTGTATGGCGATTGTACCAGAAGGAAATACTCGTGTAAGGATGGTAAGTGTTTCAGCTTAACCAACGACACACCTCGAAACAGGCAGGTATTGGTTAAAGTGAACTTCGTGGAAGGGTGTTTGCACCGCTCACGCGGTAGTTCGAGACGCTTCCGCTCTGCCGTATCAAGGGAATCATCGGCCCGAAGTTCGGAGATGGAATCCCATTCGGCCAACTCGTCATCGGCTTGTGACTGCCGTTCTCTCATTTCATCAATCAGCAACTCCCGCATCTCCTCGATGGAGAGGAAATCCTTAATCTGCGAAGCATCGCCGTCTGCAACAAGAATAGTAATTCCGTCCATCAGTTCGCTTCCTCGACATATTCCTTCAGTTGTAGAAGGCGTGTCAATGTTGCTTCGACCGAGCGACCCTCTTTTTTACACTCACATACGCCAAAAACACACATACCATTAGTATTACTACTTTCTAACACTGACAAGTCGTACTCCTGCTGTCCCTCTACTCAGGTATATTAACACCGCCCCTACTTAAACGAATACTGCATATGAATCAGACTTACGCCATACTGTATATATGGAATCAACTCCTTGTAGGCTACTGAATTTTCGAATTATATTTCCAAGGCACTTGCTGTACAGTGGTTATACTCTCACTCTGGTTGGAATGGTTTTATAAATCTACACCTCGTCAGTCAGGTATACGATATGTCAGACCCAGAGCGCTACAAGATTGGAAAAATTGACCTTCCTGAAAGCGAACTTCCATCGGTTGAAGAAGTGAAGAGTGAGATTGATGCACTTGATGACGAGTTCGAGATGGTCCGCCGGGTCGAGGATGACCCAGTTTCAGGAGGCGAATTGGAGTACCGTGAGAAAGGTAGAACAACCTACCTTGGAGACAGCCACGGAGAACTTTCCTTCTGCCACTTTATATATTCGGCAGACACAGAGAACAGTATCGTCGTGAGGAACGAGGAAGGTGAGGAAGAAGAACGCAATCAGCCTGAACTGGTCCGTCCCCGTGTTTTCTACTTCGAGAATGGGATGTTTGCCTTTGAGTCAAAGCAAGACTTAGTAGACCCTTGGATTCCAAGTTTCATCGGGAAGTTGACAGATACCGGTGCTCTAGATAATTCCCGAATATTCTCTTTCAACCAAGAAATAATGAAAGATTTCTACGAGAGTAGAGATAAAATCACTGTTTTTAAATTTTCCTCTCTTGATGACGAAGAATTTGAACCAGATACTCCGTTAGCAGAAGCACTAAATGAACTGACGGAAACGGTGGAAAGTCAGCAATTCAGTGGTGGAAATGAGGGCAAGAATCTCAAGGGAACCAGTCTTGTAGATGAGGCCGCTGAAAAGATGTTTATCGAGAAACTCCACGGGTCACACGAAGACAGCCTAACGATGAACATCCTGGAATCAGGGATATACGTCGTGGCTTGGAGTGAATCCGACTGGAGCGAGCCAATCGAGACTGGCACTCGTGCTGAGGCCATATTTAATCGGCTCGCGCCGCAGGTTCGTAGGCTGGCATAATTCCACTTGAACCGCAGGAGTTCTACTTGCAGTGTCATCATTTGTTGTGTTGAAAATTCATCGTCGAAACATTTGAGTGATGATACTGGATTAGACACCATCCAGGACCTTGGTCACCGCATCTCTGGTACTCGGAGGGAAGCTCGTGAGGCGGTTGAAAACCTTGATAACTACCCCTCTCCGGCTGGGCAGTGACCTACTACTACAGGCAGGCAGGTACCGAGCAAGTCGGCGGTGAGACGTGCAGGAACGAGCGACGGAGGAGCGAGAGACGAACGTCGAATCTCATTAGAGTTGACCGTCGCAGCGAAGCAAGACGCATCAACTCTAATGCAGGTTCAACTCCGCCCCGACCCATTACTTCGCTGCGACACTCGATGCGGAGCCACGCGTTCGCCGCCACCGCGCAAAACGTCACTTTTTCGATGGTTCGTGGTCGAACGGACAGGTTTAGACGCGTCACGTGACAACCAGCTGGTATGGTGAGTGTCGGATGACGAGCCACCGCCGGCTGCGGTCGTGGGGAAGTTGGGTTCCGGATGATATCGACCGCCTCGGGGCCTGGACGAACAGTGTGAACGCAGCGCTCGGCCTCGCAGTGGCGATCGTTGGCGTGGTGCTCGGCGGCCCACCACTCGAACGACTTGACACGATCCTCGTCGGCGGCGGACTCGCGGTCGTCAGTGCGTACAACCTCCATCGGATCGCCCACCACACCCTCGAACACCCGGATTTCGTTCGCGCCGGCGGGATTCTCAGCCTCTGGCTGGTCGTGTCCGCGGTGCGCATCGACGCCGCGACGCCCGGCGTGCTCACCGACGCGGCGCTGTGCATCGGCGTGCTGGTGTTCGCGGTGAGCGCCCTGGATTTCGTCGCGCAGTTCCGAGGCCGCCCCGGGAAATGCCGGTGGGCGCGCACGCACGGACCACGCGTGTCGGCCGCCGCCGTCGCCGCCGGTGACACGCTCCGGCGGTGGCACCGGTCGGCCACCAGCAGCATCCGGTTTTTCCTCTCGCGGGACGGCGTCCGGCTCAACACCGCCGCGATCCTCGTCGGCATCGTCGCCGGCCTCGGCGCGGTTGTCTTCCGCATCACCATCTTCGCCGCCCAGGCGGTGTTCTTCGGCGCGACGCTGAACCCGGGTGCGGTCAGCTTCGCCCCGATCCACGTGCCGAACCTGTTCGGCGCGCTGGCCCCCCTGGGCCCGCTCCGGTACGCGCTCGTGCCGGCGGTCGGCGGGCTGATCGTTGGCCTGGTGATCCGCCGCACCACCACCGCGATTCGCGGCCACGGCGTCCCCGAAGTGCTCGAATCGCTGATGGTCCACAACGGCCAGATCGACCCCAAGATCGCCGTGTACAAGACCGTCTCGTCGAGCATCGCGATCGCCAGCGGGGCGTCCCTCGGCCGGGAAGGCCCGATCGTGCAGATCGGGAGCGCCGCGGGATCGTACTTCGGGGCGTTCGTCCACTCCCGGTACACGCGCACGCTGGTCGCCGCCGGCGCGGGCAGCGGCATCGCGGCCACGTTCAACACCCCACTCGCGGGTGTGATGTTCGCGCTCGAAATCCTGCTCTCGGAGTACGCGCTCACCAACGTCGTCACCGTCGTGCTGAGCGCGGTCACGGCGACCGCCGTCGCGCGGTCGGTGCTGGCGTTCACTGCCGTGCCTGGCGTCCGCGAGTTCCTCGTGCCGATCACCTACCACATCGTCACGCCCTCCCTGGAGTTCCCCCTCTACGCCGGCCTCGGCGTGGTCGCCGCCGGCATCGGCGCTGCCGTCGTGCGGCTGCTGTACGCCTCCGAACACCTCTTCCAGGACCGCTGGGACCTGCCCGGCTACCTCACGCCGGCCATCGGCGGTGCCCTTCTCGGGGTGTCGGTCCTGCTCACGGCTGTGCTGCTCGACGCCTCGCCGCTGCAGAGCGCGACCTGGCTGTTCGGGGTCGGATACGGCACCATCCATTCCAGCATCGCCGGCGACCTCACGCTGCTGGTGCTGGTGGCGCTGGCGGTGCTGAAAGTCGTGGGGTTCTCGCTGTCCATCGGCAGCGGGAACTCCGGGGGCGTGTTCTCGCCGACCCTCTACGTCGGCGCGATGGCCGGCGGCGCGTTCGGCGTGCTCGTCAACGCCGCGTTCGCCGGCACAGCCAGCGCCGGCGCGTACGCGCTCGTCGGCACCGCCGGCGTGTTCGCCGCCACGGCCAGCGCGCCGCTCACCGCGACGCTCATCATCTTCGAACTCACCGGCCAGTACACGATCATCCTGCCGCTGCTGGCGGTGACCGTCATCGGCAGCGAGGTCGCACAAGGACTGCTTGACAACGGCACCATCTACACCGAGGCGCTGCGCGACAAGGGCATCACCGTCCAGGAGCGCCGCATCGGCAGCCTCGAAGACCTCGCCGCCAAGGACGTGATGTCCACGGACGTCGACAC
Source organism: Halobacterium sp. GSL-19 (assembly GCF_016917855.1). NCBI lineage: Archaea > Methanobacteriati > Methanobacteriota > Halobacteria > Halobacteriales > Halobacteriaceae > Halobacterium > Halobacterium sp. GSL-19. Next base: position 1,107,104 of record NZ_CP070377.1, on the reverse strand, counting down.
GGTCACCGTGGGGACCTCCGCCATGGACGCGCTGCGGGTCTTCCAGCAGCGCTCCCACCGCGGCCTCCCCATCGTCGACGCCGACGACACCGTCGCGGGCATGCTCGTGCGGTCCGACGTGGAGCCGCTGATGACTGTCGCCGGAGACACCGCCGAGACGGTGGCGGTCTGTGCACGCGACGGCGGGCAATCCCCATCGACGGCGGTCGAGGAACTCGGCACCACGAACGTCGTTACTGCCACCCCGGACACCAACCTCCTCACGCTCGTCGACCGCATGGCGCGCGTCGACATCGGCCGCATCCCCATTGTCGACACCGACGGCTCGCTGGTCGGGATCGTCACCCGAACCGACGTGCTCGCGGCCTACGACCGCATCCCCATCGACGACGTCGGCGACCGACAGTGGGCGCTGCCGGACGCGGGGGCTTGACGCCACCGCCTACGCTTCGTCGTCGGTGGGCACGAACGGCTCGTGGGTCGCCCGCCAGCCGGCCGTGGTCGCCTCGACGTCCGCAACCGTATACAACTGGAGGTCCCGCTCCTGGTTCGTTCGCACGGGAACATCGTAGTTCACGGCGTCGTACCCCAGCGCGTCGTCGTCCGTCTCGGCGACGAACGCCCGGTGGGCAGCCAGGCGGTCGGCAGCGACCGCACGCGACAGCTCGGGGGTGGCGGTGATGCGGTCGGCGAACGCAGCCACCACCTCCGGGTCGGCGTCGACGCCCACGGAGTTGCGCCCGGCCACGGCGGCCGCGACGCTGGTCGTGCCCGTCCCCCAGAACGGATCCAGGACGGTGTCGCCGTACACCGAGTACATGTTGATGAGGCGGTACGGCAACGCGAACGGGAACGCCGCCGAGCGCTCCCGCAGCCCCGGCTCGGCGAGGTCTTGGCGGGCCCCGTTGAGGTCGGTCCACACGTCGGAAAACCAGTCGTTGCGCTCCTCCCAGAAGTACGCCGCCTCGTAGCGGCGGTCCGCGCCCGGCTCGAACCCGCGGCGCTCGCCGTTCCGGAACACCAGCAGGTGCTCGTGTTCCAGGGTCACGTAGGCGTTTGGCGGCACCATCCCCGACCCCATGAACTTCGCCGCGGAGTTCGTGGGCTTGCGCCACAGCACGCCCGGCAGCGGGTCGAACCCCAGATCCGCGAACGCGTTCGTGACGCGGGCGTGGTTGTCGTAGACGCGGAACCGGTCGACCGACCGCGTGGCGTCCCCGACGTTCACCACGGCGATCCCACCGGGACGAAGCACGCGCTTGACTTCCCGCCACGCGTCGGCCAGCACCGCGTGCATGCGGTCGTGGGCGCGCTCGCCCGCACCGGCGTCCAGGGCCGCGCCGATTTCGGGGTCGAGATCGGTGAACACGGCGTCCCACATCTCGATCATCGGGTACGGCGGCGACGTCACGACGAGGTCCACGGCGTCGGCGGCCAGTGGCAGGTCGCGCGCATCCCCGACCGCGACACGGTGCGTGGTCTCATCCATCACGTCACGCGACTAGACCCGGCTACAAACCAGTTTCGACGGGGCGCGCGGACGCTACAGCAGCTCCTCGATGTCGTCGGCGACCTCCTCGGGGGTGTCGCCGACGGGAACGCCCGCGTCGTTGAGCGCGCTGATCTTGGAGTCCGCGGTGCCGGTGCCGCTGCCGGAGACGATCGCGCCGGCGTGGCCCATGCGCTTGCCCGGCGGTGCGGTGCGGCCGGCGATGAACCCGGCGACCGGCGTGTCCATGTGCTCGTCGATGTACGCGGCCGCTGCCTCCTCGTCCTCGCCGCCGATCTCGCCGCACATCACGACCGCCTCCGTCTCCGGATCGGCCTCGAACAGTTCGAGGGCGTCGATGAAGTCCGTCCCGATGATCGGGTCGCCGCCGATGCCGATGGCGGTCGTCTGGCCGACGCCGCGCGCGGTCAGCGAATCCACGACCTGGTAGGTGAGCGTGCCCGACCGGGAGACGAGGCCGACGTTGCCCGCCTCGAAGATGTTGCCCGGCAGGATGCCGAGTTTCGCCTCGCCCGGCGTGATGATGCCCGGACAGTTCGGCCCGAGCAGGCGGGTGTCGACTTCCGAGAGGCGCTTGTACACTTTCGCCATGTCCTGGCTCGGAATGCCCTCGGTGATCGCGACCACGAGATCGAGGGGCGTATCGAGCGCCTCGAAGACCGCGTCCGCGGCGAACGCCGGCGGCACGAGGACCACCGAGGCGTCCGCGTTCTCGGCCACGACGGCCTGATTGACGGTGTCGTAGACGGGGACGCCGGCGACCTCCTGGCCGCCCTTCCCGGGCACCGCGCCCGCGACGACGTTGGTGCCGTACTCGATCATCTGTTCGGCGTGGAACTTCCCCTCCCCGCCCGTGATGCCCTGCACCACGACGCGGGTGTCGTCATCGACTAGAATGCTCATTGGATGTCCTCCTCGTCGGCGTACTCGACGGCGCGCTGGACAGCGCCCTCAAGCGTTTCTTCGACGGTCACGAGGTCGTCGTTGAGGATCTCGCGGCCTTCAGCGGCGTTCGTGCCCGCGAGCCGGACGACGACCGGCGTCGGGATCTCGTCGAACTGTTCGAGCGCGCTGTTGATGCCCTTCGCGACCTCGTCGCCGCGAGTGATGCCGCCGAAAATGTTGAACACGACGCTGTCGACGTTCTCGTCGCTGAACACCATGTCCAGGGCGTTGGCGACGCGGTCGGCTTTCGCGCCGCCGCCGATGTCCAGGAAGTTCGCGGGCTGCCCGCCGTAGTAGTCCACGAGGTCAAGCGTCGTCATCACGAGCCCGGCCCCGTTGCCGATGATGCCCGTGTTGCCGTCCAGGCGGACGTAGTCGAAGCCGTACTCGTTGGCCTTGGCTTCGAGGTCGTCCTCGGCGGCGTCCTCTTCCATGTCGGCGAACGCCGGCTGGCGGAACAACGCGTCCTCGTCGAGTTTCATCACGGCGTCGGCGGCGACAACGTCGCGCTCGCTGGTCACCATCACGGGATTGATCTCGACCTCCGTGGCGTCGCTGTCCGCCCACAGATCGTAGACGCCCTGCACGATCTTCGCGACGTCCCCGGCGACGTCCTGCTCGATGCCCGCGTCGTAGACGGCGTTGCGGGCCTGATAGGCCTGCAGACCGAACGAGGGATCGACGTGCTCGCGCACGATGTCCTCGGGGGCTTCCTCGGCGACGGATTCGATGTCGACGCCGCCGCGCTCGGAGACCATCACGACCGGCGCGCCCTCGCTGCGGTCCATGGTCACGCCGACGTACAACTCGTTGGTGAAGTCGACGGCCTCCTCGACGAGAACGCGATCAACCGTGTAGCCTTTGAGGTCCATGCCGAGAATCGACTCGGCGGCCTCGCGAGCCTCGGCCGTGTTCTCCGCGAGTTTGATGCCGCCGGCCTTTCCGCGGCCACCGACGTGTACCTGGGCCTTCACCGCGACGGGGTAGTCGAGGGCGTCTGCGACCTCGACGGCCTCGTCGACGGACGTTGCGAGCGCCGACTCCGGGGTCGGAATGCCCGCATCGGCGAAGACCTCCTTCGCCTGGTACTCGTGAAGCTTCATGCAGTCTGAACGCGAACCTCGCTCAGCATAAACCCCATCGGTCTCCGAATCCGGCGCGTGCTGCCGCTTCGACACGGGGTGCATACGTTTACAACGCGCTCCATCCATGTGGTGTGTATGCATGCCAACTTCGAGTGCGATGGCGACGTTGTGCTCGTGACCGGCGCGGTCGGCGCGCTCGGGAGCGCCGTCTGTCGGGCGTTCGCCGACGCCGGCGCAACCGTCTGTGGCACCGACGTGGTGGCCCCCGCGGAGAGCGACGACGCCGTGCCGACCCCCACGTTCGCGTCGTTCTATCAGGGCGATCTCACGGAGGACACGCAGGCCGCCCACGTCGTCTCAAGCACGGTCGCCGACCACGGCGGCCTCGACGCGCTCTGCAACGTCGCCGGGATGTGGCAGGGCGGCGACCCGATCCACGAAACGCCGGTGTCGGCGTTCGAGACAGTCCTGGACGTGAACCTGAAGACGATGTTTCTCGCGAGCGCGCACGCGATCCCACACCTCCAGGACAGCGGTGGCACCATCGTCTCCGTCTCCGCGCGGGCCTCCCTGGAGGGCGGCCAGGGCGACGGTCCCTACCGGGCCGCGAAGGCCGGCGTCCGCCTGCTCACCGAAACCATCGCCGCCGAGAACCACGGCGCGGTGCGCGCCAACGCCGTCATGCCGTCGGTCATCGACACGCCCGCGAACCGCGAGATGCTGCCCGACGCCGACCACGACTCCTGGGTCGACCCCGATGCCATCGCTCGCGTCGTGCTCTCGCTGTGTTCGGACGCGACGCCGCCCACGAACGGGGCTGCGGTCCCAGTCTACGGCGACGCCTAACCGGACAGCAGAACGAACGGAGTTCGACCGCGCGTTACGCCGACGCGTTCGCGGTGGTGGTCGCGTTCGCGGTCGTGGGTGTCGTCGTCGACGGCTGGCTGGTCGCGGTCGTGGCGGCGTCACTGGCCCAGTCGGGCTGGGTGACTTCCGTCGACCCGATGTCGCTGAAGGTGTAGTTGACAGCCGTCGTCTGCGAGCGGTTCTGCTGTGCGAACGTGGTGTTCGACTGCAGCGAGGTCACCACGCCGTCGTCACGGATGTGCAGCGTCGCGGCCGCCGCCTCGACCGACTCGGGGTCGCGGTTCGCGAACGCCCGTGAGGACGTATTCAGGTCCGCCACGCCGTCGGCCTCGTAGACCGCGACCGTGTCGCCGTTCTCAGTGGTGGTGCCCGTGTACGTGAAGTTGAACAGGTCGATGAACGGCCGCACGATGCTGCTGGCGTACTGATCGGCGGTCGGCGCTCTCCCGGACGCGTCCCGGACCTGTGACCGGTTGCCGGCGGCGCGCCGCTCGTAGGCGGTGCCGTTGCCGTCGGTGTACACGGCGACCGTCTGGCCCCGCGGCGACTGCGTCCGCAGGAACAGCGCACCCGAGGCGGCGTTCCCACGGACCACGCCGGTGGTCTCGGCGCGCTGCGTGCTGTTTGCCAGCGACTGTGCGACCGTCGACTCCATCGTGTACGAGCCCGCGTCAGTGAGCGCGCTGGCGTGGGCGTCCACGACGGTCCCCGTGTCAAGGGGCGTCTGATAGATCTGGTCGCCGCTCGATGCGCCGTCGTCTGTCGCAGGGGCGGAGCCGCCGGCGCATCCGGCGACCGCGACAAGCGCCACAACCAACAGGGCAGCAAGTTGCCGTCGCATACCGGTGGTTCGCGTGTCACGGTGAAAACCCCTGTGGACGACACCGCGTCCGGCGCGCGCTCGGTCACACGAGTTATACGAAAACCCCGCCAACAGCCTCCAATGACCACCACGATCAAGGACAGCGTCCACGACCACATCGAAGTCACCGGCGTGGTCGCTGCGCTGCTCGACACGCCCCCGCTCCAGCGCCTGCGCAACGTCGCACAGCTGGGCACCGTCAGCCTCGTCTACCCGTCAGCCAACCACACCCGCTTCGAGCACTCCCTGGGCGTCTACCACCTCGCCGACCGCGCGCTCGACCACCTCGGGATCACGGGCCAGCGCGCCACCCGCGTTCGCGCCGCCGCCATCCTCCACGACATCGGCCACGGACCGTTCAGCCACAACGTCGAGGACGTGATCGAGCGCCACACCGGCAACCGCCACGACGACGTCCACGACCTCGTGGCGTCCGGCCAGGTGGCGTCGGTGCTGGCCGACCACGACATCCAGCCCGCGGAGATCGCCGCCCTCGTGGCCGGCGACGGCGAGCCACTGGCCCAACTGGTCGCCGGCGAGCTCGACGTCGACCGCATGGACTACCTGGTGCGGGACGCCCACCACACCGGCGTCCCCTACGGCACCATCGACCACGGACGACTCATCCGTGGGCTGACGTTCATCGACGGCGATCTCGTGCTGGGCGCGGGCAACGTGCAATCCGCCGAAAGCCTGCTGTTGGCGCGCGCGCTCATGAACCCGACCGTGTACAGCCACCACGTCGCCCGCATTTCGAAGTCGATGCTGCGGCGCGCGGCCGAAACGCTGCTCGCCACCACGGACGTGACCGCGCCGGCGCTGCGCCGCATGGACGACCACGACCTCGTGGCCGCGCTCCGCGCCCACGACGCCACCAGCCGGGTCGCCGCCCGGCTGTTCGAGCGCGACCTCTACAAGCGCGCGGTGTGGGCGGAACTCGGGGACGTCGACGACGACCTCGTCGGCGCGGACCACGACACCGTGCGGGGGTTCGAGCGCGCCATCGCCGCCGACGCCGGCGTCCCCGAGCGCGATGTCATCGTTGATGCGCCCAGCGAGCCCTCGATGCCGGAGTCCTCGACGGGTGTGCTGGTCAACGGCGAGGTGCGGCGGCTCCACGAGCAATCAACGCTCGTGACCGCGCTTCAGACCGCCCAGCGCGAGCAGTGGCGACTCGGCGTCTACACGCCGCGAGCGCACACCGACGCGGTCGGGCGGGCCACGGAGCGCGTGCTCGGGCTGGACCCCGACGACGGGCTCGTCACCGAGGTGAACGCGCCCGACGACTCACCGCCGGGGTTCTCGGAGTGACCACCCGACCGCCCTGTACACTTAACACAGCACCGTGAGAAGCACGACACGATGGGACGCTACGAGCGCATCCTCGTACCGACGGACGGGTCGAACGCGTCACAGGACGCCGTCGCGCACGCCGTCGATCTCGCCGTCGAGCACGACGCGACGGTTCACGCGTTGTACGTCGTGGACACTGCGAGCTACGCGGGGCTGCCCATGGACTCCTCCTGGGAGAGCGTGTCCGCGATGCTGAGCAGTGAGGGAACGAGCGCGCTCGATACCGTGACCGCGGCCGCAAACGACCGTGGTGTCGCCACCGAGCGCGAACTCCGGGACGGCAACCCCGCCATGGAGATCGTGACCTACGCCGACAACGCCGGCTGTGACCTGATCGTGATGGGGACCCATGGCCGCGGTGGGATCGACCGGCTGTTGCTGGGCAGCGTCACCGAGAAGGTGGTGCGATCGTCGTCGGTGCCGGTGCTCACCGTCAGCGGCGGGGACGAGTAACGCCCGTCAGGCGGGCCGCACGTGCTGGCAGTCGCCGGCATGCACGACGGTTGTCGACTCGCCACCAGTGGCAACCACGAGCGCGCCGTGAGCCGTGACATCGACGGCGCGACCGGTGATCGTGTTGTCGTCGTCCTGGGTGATGCGCACGTGTTCGCCGAGCGTTGCTGCGCGCTCGCGCCACGCCGCCAGCGCCGCCTCCGGGCGGCCACGCAGGGCGTCGAACCGTTCGAGGACGCGCTGCACGAACACCCGTCGGTCCGTCTCGCCGGCCAGCGCGCGCACGCTCGTCGCGCCGGGCGCGAGCGCCGCCGGGTCGACGTTGACGTTCACGCCCAAGCCCACGACCACCCAGGACACGCGGCTGGCTTCGCCCTCCATCTCGGTGAGGATGCCCGCGAGCTTTCGGTTGCCGCGCGCGGCGGGTTCGCCGGGCACGACCACGTCGTTGGGCCACTTGATCGCGGCGTCAACGCCGGCCTCCCGGGCGGCGTCCGTGACCGCCACTGCGGCGGCGAACGTGAGCAGGGGCACGCGCGCCGGCGGCAGGTCCGGGCCGAGCACGAGACTCGCCCAGACGCCGCCTGCGGGCGACTCCCAGGATCGGTCCCGGCGACCGCGGCCACTCGTCTGCCGGGTTGCGAGCACGACCGTGTCGCGCGCGCCGTCGGCCGCACGCTCGCGGGCGCGGTCGTTCGTGCTGGGCAGGCTGTCGTGGTGTTCGATCGTGAACGGGGCGTCCAAGTCGACGCTGACCGCGAGCCCGCCGTAGTCGGGCACTCCGGCCAGCGTGTACCCGTCGTGGCCGCTGTCGATGGTGAAGCCGGCGTCGCGGAGTGCGTCGACGTGCTTCCAGACGGCGGCCCGGGAGACGCCGAGTTTGTCGGCCAGCGCCGGCCCGGGTGTGGGGCCGTCGGCCAACGCGTCGAGGACGGCGCGTCGGGTGTCGCTCATTGCCGGTGGTATCCGGCCTGTCCTGTTAAACCCGACTGGTTGAACGCCACACCGCACCGGAGCGGACTGCCCTGATCCGCCACAATAACTCACTCATACCTTTTTCCAGTTTATTTATATCTGTTATGTTCAGATAAATTTAATTTTCAGCGGACTGTTGATACAGATGTCGATGACGGACTCCAAGTTCACACAGTACCTGTCGGATAACCCACGAATGATCGGCGCGCTGTTCACGATGCTGCTGTTCCTCTCGACAACAGGGACGGCGGCGGCGAAGCACCCTGCCGGGATTATCCAGGGACCGTAGCTGAGTAGAAAGCGTACTGAATCCGCTGTCTCGCTAAAGAAGACGCTTCAGCCGGTTTCTTCGATGGTCAGTTTGTCACTCCATGTCAGTGTTCCGTCGTAGAGGACTGGAAAGACCCCATGGTCGAAAAACGAGCGAAGATCTTCAGCAGCAACGTTGAACGTCCCGATGTGACCAGCGTTCAGATACGACGTGTCGTTCCCGGGAATGTACGGCGTGACGAGCGATCCCAGCGGCGTGTTCGTAGTCGGATAGCCAACCAGAGACACCTCGTAGCCGGCATCGGTTGCTGCCAGCTTAGCGAGCAGCAACAGGCCACTCCGGCTCTGCACCACCTGTGCGGACCCATCACCGACCGTGACGTACTGGTTCCCGAACGCCGTCACGTTGCGAGCGATCGACAGCCCCGACAGCAGCGAGAACCCGTCGTTCAGCAGTCGCGCGATCGCGTGCCCGACCCGCACGGCGGCGTCGTTGTCGATGTCCGACACGGTGACGATGCCGCCCTGGCTCCCGCGATCAACCAGCGCGCGACCCTGCGCGTGCGACTGACAGGAGTTCAGCAGGAACGCGCGGACGCCGGTCGTGTCCAGGTCCCGGGCGTCGAGTCGCCCGTCCACACACTGGAAGCCGGTGGCGTCCGTGTGCCCGATGTAGTGGAGGAAGTCGACCGTCGACTCCAACACCGTGGCGAGTTCGCTCGTGGACAGCTCGTGGCGCACCGAGATGTCGAACTCGAAGAAATCCCGCATCCCGTAGACGGCGCTGACGCAGTCCTCGGCGTCCATCGACGGGTCGTTGCAGACGACCACGACCCGGATCGGATCGCTGGCGGGCGCATCGCACGCCAGGCGCGCCTGGTAGTCCGCAGCGGTGGCCTTGTTGGCACCCACTGGCACCCCGTCGGCGAGCCACACGTGCTCGATGGACTCCGTATCCGGCGGTACCACGACATCGTCCGCGTCGGCCGCCACGCGTGGCTGGTCGCGGTCAGGCTGTGACCTGCTCCGAAGGAACGAACTCACAGCCTCGGCTCCGTGCCCGGCGTCGGATGTCGTGTCCGGTTGTGCGTCGTGGACCCGGACGTTGGCGAGGTCATCCACGACGAACGGCAGCGCGGCGATGCGTCCGGGGTCCGGGGCAATGTCCGCGGTGACCGGCCACTGCGGACCGTGTGGCTCGGTGACCGCGAACGGCACACCCAGGTATGCCGCCAGCCGTTCGGCGGGCGGCGCGTCGTAGGCCGCCGACAGGTCGATGCCGAGGGTCGGCTCGATCGCGGTGCGTTCGTGCATCGACACCGAGTACAGCCCCTCCGTCCGGACGACACAATCCAGCAAGAACACGTGCTCCAGCAGAGTCTGCACCGCGTCGCCGAACCCACTGGCGGACGGGAACGGATACCGGACGCCGTCGAGCACGAGCGCGCGCTGTGCGCCCGGCTGCACCGTCGCCCCGAGATAGTACGCGAGCGTGCTCACCCGGTACAGGTCACCCCAGTCGGGCGGGATCTCGATGGCGATCCCGGTGTCCGGAGCGTCGAGGGTGGCGGGCGCGTCGAAGGCGTCACCGCGCTCCACGAGCGGTGGATGGCCCCGTAGCGTCGGGAACGACCGCTCCGGTGTGGTGGTTTTCAGCGCGGATCCGAACAGTGAGACCGCGCGCATGCCGTCCCGCACGTCGTCGGTGATGGTGATCGTGGCCTCGGGGGCCGTATGCAGCGACCGCGCGCCCAGGCGCACGGTGGCCGTGGCGTCGAAGCTGATGACCGTCGAGTCGTCGGTGCGGTGGATCTCGAAGGGGTCCGTTACAGCCAGTTGGAGCTTCATCGACCCGATGTCGACATCCAGGGCGTACGCTCCCTGCTCGGGGTACATCGCCGACTCCTGGTTGGTGGTTTTCCCGACGAGCGTCCGGTCTGGCTGCCACACGAACACGTCCACCAGTGCCGGCAGCGTGATCCGCGTCGTGTCGAAGGCAACCGCGCTATCGACGGGCAACGCGAACCCAGCATCACTGCTGGTGTGCCACGCCTCCGCATCCGGCTGCCGAGACAGTCCATGCCCCGAGCCGGTAGCGACAGGCGTTGGGGCCACCCGGGACTCGGTGTACAGTTCGAACTGGGCGTTCTCGATCCGGTCGTGAACACGCAGCCCGGTCGGGCTCGTGGTCGGCGTGAATGCTGGGTTCATGGTGCGGCCACGTGACACCGCACGGTTCGACTGCCGCCGCCACGGAGCGCGGCGTCAGCCGGCGGTGTCGTCGGTCGGGTCGTGTGGGAGTAGCAGACAGCCAGGCGACATAATGACTCCGGTCGCGGAACCGCCCGTCTAGTCGATGACCACCAGCACGTCGTCCATGTCGACGCTGTCGTCCTCGCTGACGGCGACCTGCGTGACCGTGCCACCGTGGGACGCCACGACGTCGTTCTCCATTTTCATCGCTTCCAGCACAACCAGCACGTCTCCTGCGTCGACCGCATCGCCCTCGGACACGGCCACGTCCAGGATCGTCCCCTGCATCTCCGCCGTGACCGTCTCGCCGTCGCCCTCAACGACCGTCTCGCCGTCGTCGGCTCCGCCCGCGGGCTCCGGCGGCCCGCCGCCGCCGGTGTCCGCTTCGGGGGCCGCGAACTGCGCCGCGCCGCGCTCCTCCAGGTTGACCTCGAAGCGCTTGCCGTTGACTTCCACCGTGAAATCCCGCTCCACCACGTTCTCATCGGCACTGCTCTCGGAGGCCGTCGTCGTCCCCCACTCCGCCTGGGCGTCACTGATCCGCGACTCCTCGATGTCGCGGTCGAGATACTTCGTCGTGTGCGTGCCCCCGACGAACGCGTCGTCCGTCAGCATCAGCCGATGGAACGGGATGATCGTCGGGATGCCCTCGATGTCGTACTCGGCGAGCGCGCGCCGGGACCGCGCCAGACACTCCTCGCGGTCGCTGCCGTGCACGATGAGCTTCGCGACCATCGAGTCGTAGTCGGTGACGAGATCGTCGCCCTGCCGGAGGCCGTCGTCGACGCGCACGCCGATGCCGCCCGGCGGGTCGTAGGTCTCCAACTCGCCGCCCGTGGCGGGCGCGAAGTCGTCGGCCGCGTTCTCCGCGTTGATGCGGTACTCGACGGCGTGGCCGTCCAGTGCCACGTCGTCCTGCTCGAAGGTGAGCTCGTCGTCGGATGCGATCTTGAGCTGCCACTTCACAATGTCGACGCCCGTGAGCGCCTCCGTGACCGTATGCTCGACCTGAATCCGGGTGTTCACTTCGAGGAAGTAGAACTCCGTCTCCGGCCCGAGGAGCTCACCGGGCTCCCGTTCGGTGTCTTCCTCGACGAGGAACTCGAAGGTGCCTGCGTTGTAGTAGCCCGCGGCGTCGGCTCCACGCCGGGCCGCCGTCCCGATCTCCTCGCGAAGCTCGTCCGTGAGCGCGGGGCTCGGGCCTTCTTCGATGACTTTCTGGTGGCGGCGCTGCAGCGAACAGTCCCGCTCGCCGAGGTGCCGGACGTTCCCGTGGTGGTCCGCAAGGATCTGGACCTCGATGTGGCGGGGGTTCTCCAAGTAGCGCTCCAGATAGACGTTCGCGTTGTCGAAGTACGCCTCACCCTCACGCTCCGCCGACTCCAGTTGGTCTTCGGCCTCGTCGGCGCTGCGCACGATCTTCATGCCGCGGCCGCCACCACCGCCCTCGGCCTTGATAGCGATGGGGTAGCCGTGTTCCTCGCCGAACTCGTGGATGTCGGCGACGGACTCCACGGGGTCGGTGGTGCCGGGAACGATGGGCACGTCGGCCTCCCGCATCGTCTTCCGGGCGCTGGTCTTCTCGCCGAGCTGGCGCATCGAGTTCGCGGACGGGCCGACCCACGTGACGCCGTCGGTGTCCTCGACTTTGCCCGCGAACTCGGCGTTCTCGGCGAGGAAGCCGTAGCCGGGGTGGATGGCGTCGGCCCCGGCCCGCGTGGCCGCGTCGATGATGGCGTCGTGGTCGAGATAGGAGTCCGCCGCGCGCGCCGGCCCGACGTTGTACGCCTCGTCGGCGTACCGCACGTGTCCGGCGTGCGCGTCGGCATCGCTGTACACAGCGACCGTGTCGACCCCAAGGTCGTCACACGCCCGCATCACACGCACCGCGATCTCGCCGCGGTTGGCAACGAGTACCTTCTCGAACATTCTTGATCGTTCGTTTCAGAGACGGCCTACTCATAGCTTCGGTTCTGGATCGGCCGCCAGCCCGCGCACAGAACACCCGCTTGGGCCGCCGCCTCGCCCGGAGCGACGGCCTAAAACCGGTCGCGACGCCCCGCCGCGCTCCACGCGTCGGTGGGCGCACCGTCGGGCACGCGCACCGAGCGCCCGCCCTGTTGTTCGATGCGGCCGGCGAACCGCCATTTCTCACCGGGCCACGTCGCCTCGTTGTCGTCGGTGGCCGCCGCGGCCGCCGCCATCGCGGCCAGGTGGCTCTGGACGGCCGCAGCGATGGCGGCCGCCTCCTCCTCGCTGGCGTCCTCGGGGATCGTCAGGTCCATCTCGGCGGGCATCACAGCGGGATGTTGCCGTGTTTCTTGTCCGGCGTCTCCTCGCGCTTGCTCGCCAGCATGTCGAGGTCGTCGATGAGCCGCGGTCGGGTCTCGGTCGGCTCGATGACGGCGTCGAGGTAGCCGCGGTCGGCGGCCGTGTATGGGTTGGCGAACTCCTCGCGGTACTCGTCGATGAGCTCTTGGCGGCGCGCCGCGGTGTCGTCGGCCGCTTCGAGTTCATCACTGTAGAGGACGTTCACCGCGCCCTTCGGCCCCATCACGGCGATCTCGGCGGTCGGCCACGCGTAGTTGACGTCCGCGCCGATGTGCTTGCTCGCCATCACGTCGTAGGCGCCGCCGTAGGCCTTCCGCGTGATGACCGTCATCAGGGGCACGCTCGCCTCGCTGAACGCGTACAGGAGCTTCGCGCCGTGCCGGATGATGCCGCCGTGCTCCTGGTCGGTGCCCGGCAGGAACCCGGGCACGTCCACGAGCGTCAGGATCGGGACGTTGAACGAGTCACAGAACCGCACGAACCGGCTGGCCTTCTCGGAGGCGTCGATGTCGAGGGTGCCGGCGTTCACGCGGGGCTGGTTCGCGACGATGCCGACCGACCGGCCGTCGAGTCGCGCGAACCCGACGACGATGTTCTTCGCGTAGTCCGCCTGCACCTCGAAAAACGACTGCTCGTCGACGACGCTGTCGACGACGTCGGTCATGTCGTAGGGCTTCCGTGGCTCGTCCGGGACGATGGTTTCGAGGGCGTCGTCGCGGCGCTCGGGGTCGTCGTAGGGCTCGACCCGTGGCGGGTCCTCGACGTTGTTCTGGGGGAGATACGAGAGCAAGCGCTTGATGTTGTCCAGGGCCGCCTCCTCGCTGTCGCAGGCGAAATGTGCGACCCCCGATTCGGCGGCGTGGGTGGTCGCGCCGCCGAGCTCCTCGAAGCCGACCTGCTCGCCGGTCACCGTCTCGATGACGTCCGGCCCGGTGATGAACATGTGGCTCGTGTCCTTCACCATGACGGTGAAATCCGTGATCGCCGGCGAGTAGACGGCACCGCCCGCACACGGCCCCATGATCGCCGAGATCTGGGGGACGACGCCGCTGGCCTTCTCGTTGCGGGTGAAGATCTCCGCGAACCCGCCCAGCGCGTCGACGCCCTCCTGGATGCGTGCGCCCGCCGAGTCGTTGAGCCCCACGACGGGCGCGCCGACCTCCATCGCGCGATCCATCACTTTCGTCACTTTCTCCGCGAACACCTCACCGAGGCTCCCCCCGAAGACGGTGAAGTCGTGGGCGAACACGAACGTCGTGCGGCCGTTGACGTCGCCGTAGCCGGTGACGACGCCGTCGCCGGGGAGCTTCGTTTCGTCCATGTCGAAGTTCGTGGAGCGGTGCGTGCGCAGCTGGTCCAACTCGTTGAACGTGCCGTCGTCGAGGAAGTAGTCGATGCGCTCGCGAGCCGTCAGCTTCCCCTTCTCGTGTTGGGACTCGATGCGAGCCTCTCCGCCGCCGAGGAGTGCGCGCTCGGTCTGCTCGCGCAAGTCCTCGATGCGCTCTTCCATCGTCATTTGATTAGGAGGGTTCCGCAACCGGCGGCAAAAGGATTCCGAGACGGCGACAGCCCAGGACGGCGCTGTCAGGCGACGGACGCCGGCCGCCGCAGCCCCAGAAACGACACCACCGCGATGACGACGCTCAGTCCCGCGAACAGTCGCGGCTGGCTGATGGTGACTCCCCACAGCTCGACGGCCGTGATCGAGACGCCGAGCGCGGCGGCGATCCCGGAGACGAGCGTGAAAATCAGGAACACCGGGATCACCACGCCGACCGCGTACAGCCACGGCGTCGACAACGCGGACGCGACAGCGCCCGCGCCGAGCTCGTACTCGGTGACGGCGTTCTGCCCGACGACCCAGCCGGTGAACAGCAGGAACCCGATGAGGCCGGCGGTCATCAGGAGGTCCACCAGGGTGCCCGCGACGAAGTCAAAGAGCCCGGGCGAGAGCGCGGTTGCGCTCCCAGTGACGGTGAACACGCCCACGAACAGCGCGGTCGCGCGGCGGCGTGAGACGCCGTACTCGTCGACCAGGAACGACACCGGGAGTTCGAGCATCGAGATCGACGAGGAGATGGCGGCCAGGGAGACGACCGCGAAAAACACCGCGCCGACGGCCCGCCCGTAGGGGACCGCAACGAACGCGTTGGCGAGGCCAACGAACAGCGCGCCGGGACCGCCAGTGCCGGCGTCGCCGACGAGCGCGAACAACAGCGGGAACACCACGAGTCCAGCGAGCACACCGATGCAGGTGTTGAGAACGGCGATCGCCGCGCCGTCGGCGGCCAGCGACCGCTCCTCGTCGAGGTACGACGCGTAGGTGATCATCGTTCCGGAGCCAAGCGAGAGCGTGAACAGCGCCTGGCCGGCGGCGGCAGGCAGGATCCCAAGCAGGTCGGCTTCAAGCAGTTCGACGTCCGGCGACAGGTAGAACGCGAGACCGGCACCCGCGCCGTCGAGCGTGCTCGCCCAGGCGGCGAGCACGATCAAAAGCACCACCACAGCCGGCATCATGAGCTTGGTTGCGTTCTCGATCCCGCGTTTGATCCCGCGGACTACGATGAGCCCGGTGATCGCGAGGAACAACAGATGGAAGCCAACGGCGTCAAGCCCGTAGCTCACCGTGGCGAAGTACTGGCCGGGGTTCGAGAAGTACGCGCCGGTCAGGCTGGCCCCGAAGTACCGCAGGATCCACCCGCCGACAACGCTGTAAAAGGAGAGCAACACGACCGCGATGACGACCGAGAGGTGTCCGAACACCCGCCACAGCGTGGAGTCCGACAGCGAGGAGAACGCGCCGACGGGGCTTCGACGGCTCCGCCGCCCGATCACGAACTCCGCCAGCAGGCCGGGCACGCCAACACACAGTACAACGCCGAGATACACCAGGAGGAACGCCGCGCCGCCGTTTTCGCTCGTCATCCACGGGAACCGCCAGAGGTTCCCCAGGCCGACCGCGGAGCCGACGGCGGCCATGATGAATCCGAGCCGGGAGTGCCACACATCTCGTGCCATTGCAACGCAGTAACAAACCACCCTATTTCAGAGTTACGACCATAGAACCGTCAAACTGCTAGAAACCCGCAGTAAACAGTCTGAAAGACCGTTACAGAACTTCAAATCGACTGCAAAAATCCGGGTTCACTGAGAGATCCTAGACGAACGGGATCGCCGGCGCGGCGTAGATGTCCGTCACACCCAAGTAGAGTGTCACGAACACGCCGATGAGAACGTAGGTGCGGACCGACCACAGCCACGTGGTGGCGAACGTGGTCCCGGTGCCCGATCCCTTCTTGATCTCGTCGACCGCGGCGGGGCCGTACACCCACCCGACGAACACCACACCGAGCAGCACCGACAGCGGCAACAACACGCCGTAGGCCAGCGAGTCAAACCAGTCCAGCCAGGCGGTGTTCCACGCCGACAGCGTGCCCAGCGCGAACAACACGCCCCCGAAGCTGAACGCGGTCGCGGGCCGGCTGTAGCCGTAGTTGTCGACGACGTAGGCGGTGACGACCTCCAGGAGGCTGATCGCCGAGGACAGCGCGGCGACCAACACCACGCCGAAAAACAGCACGCCAAGCACGCGCCCCGCCACGCCGAGCGTGGCGAACGCCTGTGCGACGGAGATGAACAGCGCGCCGGCACCGCCGCCGGCCGCGGCATCCGGAACCGTGCCGAACTGCACGAACAGCAGCGGGATCACAACCAGCCCCGCGAGCAGCCCCACGGAGGTGTTCAACACGACGATGAGGCCGCCGTCGGCGAACAGGCTGTCGTCGTCGCCCAGGTAGGAGGCGTACGTGATCATCGCGCCCATCCCCAGCGACAGCGAGAAGAACGCCTGGCTGACGGCGTACGGGACGATGCTCCCGATGTTGTCGGCGATGAACCCGAAGTCAGGGGAGAGGTAGAACTCGTAGGCTGCGCCCACACCATTGAGGGTGGACGCGTACACCGCGAGGCCGACGAGCATCACGAGGATCGACGGCACCATCAGCTTCGTGGCTTTCTCGATGCCGTCCTCGATGCCGAACGCCACGATGCCGGCCGTGGCGGCCATGAACGCGCCGTGGAACGCCACCGCCTCCCACCCCATCGAGACGCTCCCGAAGTACGCCGCGGGCGCGGCGAAGTACGCCCCGGTGGCGCTGCCCAGCAGGTATCGCGTGACCCAGCCGCCGACGACGCTGTAGTACGACAGGATCCACAGCCCCGTGAGCAGCCCCATCGCCCCCACGATCGTCCACGCCGGGTGGTCGAGCCGGTCGAACGCCTCGACGGCGTTGAGGTTCGCGCGCCGCCCGATGACGAACTCACCGAGGATGGCGGGCAACCCCAACAGGAGCGCGGCTACCAGGTAGACAACGACGAACGCCGCGCCGCCCTCGGTCGCTGTCTTGAACGGGAACTGCCAGATGTTCCCCAGGCCGACTGCGCTCCCAACGGCGGCCAGAATGAATCCCAGTCTGGATGCCCATGTCTCACGTTCTGCCATGTTGTACCACGCCGTATCAGGACACGGTACAAAAGCGACACGGCTGCGACGGAGTTTGGTACCATACAACGAGTTATTATTTACAGCGTCGAGCGGGAGAGAGCGCCCTGGCCCGAAACGACATCGACAAGCGAGAACGGGCCGCTGGGCGGCTGACGTAGTGGGTTGTGTCGATCCCCCGCGACTGACCGCCGGGGCACCGCCAGGGCCGTGGGGTGATCTCGACCCAGTGTTTATGTGCACACCGGCGAACGTCCTGGTGGTGACCGTGACCGTCGACGCACTAGTGGCAGCGCCACTCGACAGCCGGATCGTCCGCATCGCGGTTGCGGTGGCACTGGGGTTGTTCTTGGGGCTGGAACGCGAGTGGGCCCAGAAGGCCGCCGGCATCCGGACGTTCGCGCTCGTGAGCGTGCTGGGTGCCATCTTCACGATGGTCGACACCGAGCGCTGCGCGGCGGCCGGAGGCGCGTGCCCGCCGGTCCTGGGCGGCGTCGGCGCGGTGTTCGTGATCGTGCTCACCGGTGTGTTGATGGTCTCCGGGCTGCGGTCGTCGGAGGGCACCCTACACCTCACGACGGCCGTGAGCATGCTCGTCGCGTACGGCATCGGCGTGCTGGCGGCGCTGGGCGCGGTCCTGCCGGCGACTGTCGTCGCAGTCACGAGTTCGATCCTGCTGGTGTTCAAGCGCGAACTCCACGGCTTCGCGTGGGGGTTGTCCCGGGAAGAACTCCGCTCAACCACGGAGTTCGCGATCCTGGCGTTCGTCGTGTATCCGGTGTTGCCCACCGGCGCGATGACCGTGGGACGGGGCGGGTGGGTGGTCGAGATCGAGCCTCGCGTGGTCTGGTCGATGGTGGTGTTCGTGGCGGCCATCGGCATCGTGAACTACGTCGTCGTGCAGGCGTACGGCGGCCGCGGGATCGCTGTCACCGGCTTCTTCGGTGGGTTGGCGTCCTCGACGGCGGTCGTCGGCACACTGCTCGATCACGTGGACGCGCACGCCGACGCGACACGGTACGCCGTCGCGGGGGTGCTGTTGGCGAACGCGGCGATGGCGCTCCGCAACCTCCTCATCGTCGTGGTGTTCACCGCGTCGGCCGGCGTCCTCGTCACGGGGACGCTGCCGCTGGCGGTCATCGTCACCGGCGGCATCGCCATCGCGGCCGTGACCGCCGACTGGTCGCAGTCGGTGTCCATGGATCTCGACACGCCGTTCTCGATGCGGAACGCCCTCGGGTTCGGCGCGATGTTCCTCGTCGTGGTCGTGGCCGGCGGGCTCGCGGAGACCCAGTTCGGGTCCGCCGGGCTGCTCGTCACCGCGGTCGTCTCCGGGCTCGTGTCCAGCGCCGGCGCGACCACGTCGGCGGTCGTGCTCTACCGCACCAACGCCGTCGACGCCGACACAGCGGCGATCGCGGTGTTGTTGGCGACGGCCAGCTCCATCGGCGTGAAAGCGGGGCTGGCGGCGACCAGCGCTAACCGGACGTTCGCGGCCCGCGTCGTCGCGTACAGCGCCGGGCTGTTGGTCGTCGGTGGCGGCGCTGCGGTCGTGCTGGCAGCCTAACGACGACCAATCACGGCGTCCGACGCCGTTTCCGGGGAGTGTCTGGCCGTGGGATCCGCGTCCGGTGCACGTGGGACATGTCGGCGTGGCTGGAACGAACGACTTTTATTTGGGGCGGTGCCAACTGTGTGCATGGACCGTGAAACAGCCGAGCCTGACGTCCGGAGCATGCCCGGCGAGAAGGCCGCGGAATGGGTGAACTTCCACCACAATCACGCCGCCCCCTCCACGTACGTCTACGACTTCGTGTGGGACATCACCGAGGACGCCATCGGGCCGTTCTGCACGGACGTCGACGGCAACGTTCTCATGGACTTCACCAGCCACGTTGCCGCCGCGCCGTTCGGCTACAACAACCCCAAGATCATGGACCGCCTGGAGTCGTTCGACCTCGTCGACCCCCTCAAGATGGCGGGCCAGGACTTCTACGCTGGCGGCGGCACCGATCCCGAGTCGCCCGAGATCCCGACCGCGACACAGCTGCTCGACCGGCTCACCGACATCACCGCACACTACGATCTGGACACGGTGTTCCTCTCGAACACGGGCGCTGAAGCCGTCGAGAACGCCATCAAGATCTGTTACAACAACGGCGGCCACCGCGCGCTCACGTTCGACGGCGCGTTCCACGGGCGCACGCTCGGTGCGCTGTCGCTGAACCGATCGAAAGCCATCCACCGGAAGGGCTTCCCCGAGATCGGGGGCGTCGTCTCGGTGCCGTACTGCACCTGCGAGGGCGAGTGCTCGTGTGGCTGGAAGACCAACGGCCCCGGCGGAAACGTGGCCGCGGACAAGCTCCACCACGACCGCGGCGTCATCGACCCCGAAGAGGTGGCGTACCTCATCATGGAACCCCAGCAGGGCGAGGGCGGCTACCGGGTCCCCAACGACGACTTCATCGCCGACATCGCCGACATCCAGCGGACCCACGACATCCCCGTCATCAGCGACGAGATCCAGGCGGGACTGGGCCGCACCGGTGAACTCTGGGGGATCGACCACACCGAGATCGAACCGGATGTCATCACCTCCGCGAAGGGGCTGCGCGTCGGCGCAACGGTCGCCAACGAGGACCTCTTCCCCAGCGAGACCGGCCGCCTCTCCTCGACGTGGGGCGCCGGGGACATCGTCGCCGCCGCGCAGGGCGTTGCGACCATCGACGCCATCACCAGCGACGGCCTCCTCGATCACGTCGTGGCCCGCGGCGAGCAGACCACCGACCGGCTCCACGACGCCGATCCCGACTTCGTCACGGACGTGCGCGGCCGCGGCCTGATGCTGGCCGTCGAGTTCGACACCAAGAAGCGCCGTGAAGCGGTCGTGAACGCCTGCGTCAAGCGTGGCCTCCTCGTGTTGGGCTGTGGCCACAAGACGGTGCGACTACTGCCGCCGCTCGACGTCACCGAGCGCGAGATCGACATCGCGGTCGACATCCTCCTGGAGGCGCTCGACGACCCCGACGTTCGCCACGCCGGCACCTCGAAGGTCGAAGGCGAACCCACTGCGTAACGCTCACTCCGAGCGCGCAGCCGTCGACGCCGACTCGTCGTGCACGTCGAACGTCGACACCAACCCCTGCAGCCGGTCCGCCTGCTCGCGCAGCGCGGCCGTGTTTTCGCTGATCGTCGCCGCCGCGGTGGTCTGCTGTTCGGCCGCCGTGGAGGCCTGCTGTGCGTCGGCGGCGGTCGCCGTGCTGATGTCACTGACCTCCGCGATCATCGACACCGCCTCCTCGGTGCTGGCGGCCTGATCGTCGGTGGTGGTGCTGATCTCCTGGACACCGGTGTCGGTCTCCTCGGCGTTCTCGGCCACGGTCCCGAACGCGTCGACGACCGCGTCCACCGCTGAGATCGCGTCCTGCACGCTCTCGTCCGCGGTCCGGGCTTCGGTGACCGTGGCCTGCATCTGCGCGTCGATGTCGGCGACCAGCGCCTCGATGTCGCCGGCGGACGCCCGCGTCTCCTCGGCGAGGTCCTTGACTTCGTCGGCGACCACCGCGAAGCCGTCGCCGCTCTTGTCGGCGCGGGCGGCCTCGATGTTGGCGTTCAGCGCCAGCATGTTCGTCTGCTCGGCGACGTCGCTGATGAGGTCGACGATCTCACTGATCTCCGCGAGCTGGTCGTCGAGGGCCTCGACGTTCTGCACCGTCGACTCCACGGCCGACTGCACCGTCCGGGAGTCCGCGATCGCCTGCTCGGCGGTCTGCTCGCCGTCGCCGGCGACCGCCGCGGTCTCGTGCGAGCGCTCCGCGACCGAATCGGCGGACGCCGCCACCTCCTCGATGGCCGCCGACAGGTCGGTCATCTCCCCGGACACCGTCTCCAGTTTCTCGCGCTGCTCGTCGGCCCCGGCGGCGATCTCTTGGACCGTCTCGCTCACCTGGCCGCTGGCGTCCTCGATCTCGACGACGCCCGCATCGGCGTCCTCGCTGGCGGCCGCGACGTCGCTGGCGACCGCCTGGATCTCCCGGATCGTGGTCTCCGTTTCGTCGAGCATCTCGTTGAACGACGCCGCGATCGCCGCCATGGCGTCGTTTTCGACGTCGGGATCGAGGCGCACGCTGAGATCACCGTCGGCGGCCCGCGCCATCGCAGCCCCGTACGTGTTGGCGGTCGCTTCGAGGCGCTCGTTCAGGGCCGCGACCTCCCGCTGTTGGGCTTCGGCGGCCTCGCGTGCCTCCTCGGCGTCGGCTTTCAGCCGCTTCGCTTCGGCCTTTTCGGCCTCGATCTCCGCCTGGCGGGCTTCGAGGTCTTCGACCTGCTGGGCCTTTTGCCGGGCCTCCTCCAGGCGCTTCTGGGAGGCCTCCCGCGAGCGCTCGGTGGAGTACCAGTTGGCCATCAGTGCGCCCGCCAACAGCAACACGAACGCGCCGTGGATGCCACCCCACACCCACGGGTTGTTGATCGCGGCGGTGTGGTTGTAGACGCGCTCGGCGTTGATCATCCCGAAGACACCGTGCGTGAACACGACGTACACCAGTCCAAGCGCGAACGGCAGCCAGTCCTCGTAGACCGCGATGACGGCCATCCCGACGAAGAAGTGGAAGTGCGCTTCGATGAACCCGCCGGAGAACTGCACGAGCACCACCGAGGACGCCAGCACGGCCGTCGAGGCCAGCGCCGTGCGTCCCCGCCGGGACACCGACGGGATCGACGCAAGCCCGACCAGCGCCCCCACGATACCCAGCTCCGCCGCGATGAGTATGCCCGGTGTCGGCGGGATCGTCGCGCCCGTGACTGCGGACTCGGTCCCCTCGTAGAGCCCGAGCGCAAGCAACAGCGGGATGTGCGCCAGCACGAACACGCGAACGTTGCGGTGGCGACGCCGCCACGCCGCCGCCGGGATCGACTCCCCCGTCGGCGTGTATTCGAGATACGTCTTGACCGCTGCAGCCAGTCCGCCGGTCGTCTCAGCGCTGCCGCCGCCGCGTGCGGATTCCCCCATGAACACCCTCAGGTGGCGGAGTTCAAAAAGCGCATTGCTGTCCTGTCACACTCAGGCATGCGCGCTCAGAACCGATACGGCCGGTCCTGGGTGTCGTTGTCGTCGGGTGTCTGGTAGCCACCGGCCACGAGGTCGTCGTACGCCATTCCGGAGAGGTATTCGTCGTACGTGGTGTCGTACGCGCCCCGGAGGTGGAAGTCGAGCCGCCCGGTCTCGGTCAGCGACTGGAACAGCGCGTGGACGGCGCGCCGCACCAGCTCGTCGGTGTCGGCGTCCAGCGCCGCCGCCAGCATCGCCAACTCCTGGGTGGTCTCCCGATCCAGGAACGCGTAGTCGTCGAGGGTTGTGGCCGCGTGCTCGACGTCTGTCTGTAAGTCGTCAAGTCCCATACGGCCGTCGAACGTGCCGGTGGACATACGCGTTTCGGCAGCGCCGTGCGCCGCCGAACCATCATCCCCAAGACGGCCGCCCGCCAACGCCCCCCCATGACGACAGGGGACGGGAGCGACCGCGCGGGCGCGACTGGGCCGGCCGACACCACAGCCCTCCAGACGGCACTCGTCGACTGGTACACCGACTCCCACCGGTCGTTCCCGTGGCGGGAGACCACCGACCCCTACGAGATCCTGGTCTCGGAGGTGATGAGCCAGCAGACCCAGCTCTCCCGGGTGATCGACGCGTGGCGGGCGTTCCTCGATCGGTGGCCGACCACCGCCGCGTTGGCGGCCGCCGACCGCAGCGACGTGGTCGGGTTCTGGTCCGCACACAGCCTCGGGTACAACAACCGCGCCACCCACCTCCACGAGGCCGCCCAACAGGTCGAAACCGACTACGACGGCGCGATCCCGCGGACGCCCGCGGAGCTCTCGGAGCTCATGGGCGTCGGCCCGTACACCGCCAACGCCGTGGCGTCGTTCGCGTTCAACGCCGGCAACGCGGTCGTGGACACGAACGTCAAGCGCGTGCTCTACCGCGCGTTCGAGGGGATCCGCGACGACGACGACCCGGATTACCGGCCGCTGGCCGACGAGTTGCTGCCCGACGGCACGTCCCGCGTGTGGAACAACGCCGTGATGGAACTGGGGGCGGTCGCCTGCCAGCAGACCCCGCGTTGTGACGAGGCGGAGTGCCCGCTGCGGGAGTGGTGTCACGCCTACCAAACCGGCGATTTCACCGCGCCGGACGTGCCCACCCAGCCGAGCTTCGAGGGGAGCCGCCGGCAGTTCCGGGGCCGGATCGTTCGGTTGCTCGGCGAGCACGACGAGATGGAACTGGACGCGCTCGGCCATCGCGTTCGCGTGGATTACACGCCCGACGGCGAGTACGGCCGGGAGTGGCTGCGCGGCCTGTTGTCTGACTTGGCGGAGGAAGGATTAGTCGAAGTCGACAAAGCTGGTGACGTACCTACCACCCACCTCCAGAGCTAGTGCCGTTACCAGCGCTATCTTGACTTATTGCAAGCGTACGACCTGCAATTCTTCGTCGCAGGAGAATTTTCTTTCCGGGGCACTCTAGATGACAATCTCTCGTTTGCGGACATGGTTTGCTATACCCCCGTCCTCAACACTAAGTCTCGATATGTGAATTGCGCTATCTTCCTCATCAAACAGAAATGGATTAAACAAGAGACACTCACCAGGACTTCGATCTGACACGATCTGGACTCAACAATACCCCAGATACATCATCGACAACAAAATCGACGACTACAACATCAATCTCAACGTCAAAGATATTTCCGCCCCTCGTTGACGAAGCGTATAACTACGTCTCCCACCCACACCCTCTGGAAACATTACATCGTCAAGCGCGCTCGTAACGCCGTCAAACTCTATACTTTCTCACCCAGCACAGTAATTGAAGGTGGACAAATGAACGTTTAATCGATAGGACTAAACAACTATCTTGCCACATAAATTGGTATGAAAAGGGCCTCCGTCTCCTCAAGTAACCTCAGCAGTGTTGGGTATGATGACTCGAACCAAATTCTAGAGATTGAGTTCCACGGTGGAAGAGTCTACCAGTATTCTGATGTCCCCAAACGAATCCACCAGGAGCTCATGAGCGCCAATTCGCACGGGAAATACTTCCACCGAAATATCGAAGATAAATACAGATACGATCAGATCAAATAATGCGTGTCAATTTAGCCCGTGTCCGAGATTCTCGAATCGAGAGGGCGGACCCGTGAGTGACGGACAGACGCACGTTTCACAACTCTCAGTCGAAAACATCGGGAAATTTGAGAACTTAACACTCCAACTGACCCCGTTCGCACTCTTAGTGGGCCCTAACGACGCTGGAAAAACCACTCTCTTGGAGGCATTACAGACTGTATGCGGTCATTTGAGTCTGGACATTAAGCAGATCCGGCGTGATGTGACACGAGACACTGGAAGAGCACCCGACGCCTCAATCGAGGCGGTCATTGAAAACCCACCGGACGACCTGGCAGATCGTGCCAATCTTGGAGAGGATGATGCTGCAGGACTGAAGATAGAATGGGAAGTAACTGGAGATTCAGAAGAAGTTAATTTGGAGTCTCCAGACTACTATCTCAGAGAGCGGGTTCCCGAAGATGAACGACTCCATGAATGGGACTATTTAGCCGATAGAGAACGTGAAATCTTGGATGATTGCGGTATTAACCCGGGAAGTAACGCTGGTGAGCGGGAAGAACAGTTCGAGGAATTGAAAGCTGGGATACTTGAAAATCCCGAAGACACTTGTCTTGGTTGGGTCTCTTGCGGAACCAGCGAATTCGGCCGTTTAGCTCCAGCCAGTGAGCAAATCGATACCGAGGATGTAGACAGTCCAACCAAGCTACTCTCAAAACTGCTCCGGCAAGAAACCAAATCCTTCCTCTATGCTGAGGATGAGGATGGTGAGAAAAGTGGAGTTGACGAACTTGTCGAAATTGAAGAGCGAGCGACGAATGCGCTTAACGAACGACTTGAAAGCCTCTCCGTCAGGATGGAGCGACATCTCTCTGGTCTAGACAAGATCACAGTAGATCCTGATTGGAGTTTTGTCAACGGAGCAGATCTCTCCAATATCGTGCTTCGCCGCGATGGCGAACAGGTCCCGCTTCAAGAACTGGGTGGGGGAACTAATGCCCGCTCGGCCCTCTCAATGCTTGAATGGAGCGCAGAGGCCAATGAAGGAAAAGAATCCGTCATTCGGACGATGGACGAACCTGATCACCGCCTCCATTTTGACGCTCAGCGGAAGCTGGTCAATCTCCTTCGGAGAGACATCTTGGATGAAGATAGTTATCTTTCCCAGTGCATCGTTTCGACTCATAGTTTGACTATGGTCGACAAGACTTCTTTACACGAAGTAGTATATCTTCCTGAAGAAGTGGATACGAACGACGAACGAGCGCCGCTAGTTTCAAAAGACGAAGCAGAGGCCGAGGATTTCATGGGCAACATTATGGCCGGTTTGGGCCTTTCTGCTAGTTGGGTCTATCTCGAACGAGCGATGATTGTCGTAGAGGGGGCAACTGAACACAAATATATCGAAGAACTATACCACCAAGTCACTGGTAGCACCCTTGTAGAGGATGGTGTCCAAGTCTGGGATAGTCAGGGGTGTGGACATATCGTAAAAACCCTTGAGCGTCTTCAGGACAGTGGACGAGCACGGACGTTCGTTATTCTGGATTCCGACGCAAAGGAACGAATCTATTCTAAAGATACTCTTGAAGACCATCTTGAAGGGATGTACGAAGTCGGTGGTTCGGAACCAGAACTCGTTTGGGTTGGTGATAAGGAGCTTGAAGACACGTGGGAGAAAAACGATTTAGCTCAAATCGCTGAAGAGCACTGGCCGCGTGAAGACGGCGATGACTGGGATGAAACTCATTTTCAATCAGTAGACAGTGCAGAGAAACCAAGCCAGGAAATTGTTGACCTCATTCGACGTGGCTGCGCGCAGAATATCCCAGACTGCCCCAGTGTGACTAAACCAAATATAGGGATTAGGATGGGGCGGTTAGAGGATGCAGAACACCCAACGAACATTGTCGATATTATGGAAAATATACATGAACACTGTAGCTAGAACCGAAAGATGATAGGATATCTTGATGACGGTAATACTTCGAGCTATTGTTGACCCAATCTGTGTGTCGTCTCTTACTATCGCATGTAGTCCGGACCGAGAACCGGGGCGAGCGGACGGTCGCCCGCCTCGAATAGCCCGACCCCGATCGGGCTGTGCCGCGCAGCCGCCGACCCACACCGCTTTTCACCCCGCCGTGCCAACACGCCCCATATGGAACACAACGTCGGCCCCATGGACGCACTGGCACGACTGTTCGGCGGCGCAGTGCTGGGCAGCGCCGCGCTGGCGACCCTGGCCGGCTACGGCGGCGGCCCCTCGGCGCTGACCCCAGCCCTCGGCGTTGGGGCGCTGTTGTTGCTCGCCAGCGGCGCGATGAACACGTGTGGCGTGTACCGCGTGCTCGGCGTGGACACCACGTGAGCCGCCACCCAGTGGGTTACGCCGCGCCGTCGTCGTCGGTTTCCCGCACCGTCAACACGGGCACGTCACTGGTTCGCACGACGCGCTCGGTGACACTCCCCAGGAGCGCACGACCCAGGCCGCGGCGGCCATGGGTCCCCATCACCACGGTGTCGATGCCCTCGTCGTCGACGTACGCTTGAATCGTCTCGAACACGCCGCCGTGGAGCACGACGCCCATCGCCACCACGCCCGCGTCCTCGGCGCGCGCCACCGCGTCGTCGACGACGCGCTCGCCCTCGCGCTCAAGCGGATCGGTGACGGCGTCCTCGAAGGTGACCGTGCTGTATTCGGTGGTGTCGGCGACGTACAGCACGTGGAGGGTGGCGTTGTACTTCGACGCGAGGTCGATGGCGTTGGCGACCGCGGCGTCGGCGGCGTCGCTGCCGTCGGTCGGCAGGAGGATGTCATCGTACATGCGTCCCCATTGTCACCCCGCCCCCTAAAAAAGCGTGCAGACGGCGCGCCGACTGCGGAGGTGGCGAAAAGCAAGCGTTTTCCTCCAGCCACCCGCTGGCTGTGGCATGCACGCCATCACGAACTCCGGGTGGGTGGAGGTGATAACGGGGTCGATGTTCTCGGGGAAAACCGAGGAGTTGTTGCGGCGACTGCGGCGCGCGGAGATCGCGGGCCAAGACGTCGCGGCGGTCACGCCCGCCGTCGACGACCGGTACGGCGAGGCGACGCTGGGCTCGCACGCCGGCCGGTCGTGGGCGGCAACGGTCGTCGAACCCACCGCCGAGGGCGTCGCGTCGATCCCCACGCTGCTCAACGGCGAGCAGGTGGTCGCCATCGACGAAGCCAACTTCTTCCCGGCCGAACTCGTCGACGTCTGCCAGGAGCTCGCGGCGGACGGACGTCGGGTGGTGCTGTCGGGCACCGATCAGACGTTCCGCGGGGAGCCCTTCGAGCCGGTGCCACAGCTGATGGCGATCGCCGAATACGTCGACAAGATGCGCGCGATCTGCATGCAGTGTGGGGAACCGGCCACCCGCAACCAGCGCCTCATCGAGGGCGAGCCCGCCCACTACGACGACCCCACCGTCATGGTCGGTGCCGAGGAGACCTACGAGGCGCGGTGCCGGAACTGCCATGTCGTGCGCCGTGAGTAACCCATGACGACCTGGGTGGAACCGGAGGGCGGCCGTGAGCGTGGCCCGCTCGGGCTCGCGAAGTCGTTCACGCAGGTCCTCCTGAATCCGGTGTCGTTCTTCGACGAGGCGGTGTCGCCAGGCGACCAGGCCCCGGGGCTCGTGTTCGCGATGGTTGTTGTCGGAGTCGTGGCCGCCACCGAACTCGCGGCCACGCCCAGCGACGCGTTGGCGTTCCCGACCGCCGACTGGCTGGCCGCCGTGCTCACCGTGGCGCTCGTCGTGTTACTGGTCACGCCGGCGGCGGTGCACGCGCTGTCGGCGATTCAGACGCTCTGTCTCGTGATCGCGACGATCTCGGAGTCCCGGGGCGGCGTCAGTGAAACCGTCCAACTGATCGCGTACGCGGCGGCCCCGTGCGTGGTCACCGGTCTGGGCGTGCCGGTGCTCACGCTGCTCGCGGGCGTGTGGTCGTGGTGCCTGCTGGTCGTCGGGACGAGCGTCGTCCACGAGATCTCCCTCCCACGGGCGGTGATCGCCGCCGCTGTGCCGGGCGTGCTGGCGTTCGGCGCCGGGTTCGGTGCCATCCCCGCCGGCGAGCAGGTCATCCACGCGGCAGGGCTCGCATTTTAGACGCGCCGGCGACAACGGTGTGTGTGCTGAACATCACGCTCTCGGAGTTCATGGTGGAGCTGAAAGACGGCTCGATCAAGAACGTCGGCCCCACGAACAAACACGCCGACGCGAAGCTCTTCGACGTCGACGACGCGACCGCCCGCGAGTTCGGTGACAAACGCGTCAAGCTCGTCTTCGAGGACGACTCCGGCAACGAGGTCCAGGTGGCGCTGTTCCCCGAACAGGTCGCCGCGCTCGCCGACGACATCGACGCGCTCACGGCCGACAGCCCGGTGTTCGAGTGACCGGCGCGGTTTCGATAATCGTTTAGGGCAGCGCCCGCTTCTTCGATGCAAATGGGTACTTGTATCGTCTGCGGCTCCTCTACGGACGGCCACATCTGCGCCACCCACGAAGAGGACGTCGTGTTCGATTTCCGTGGTGACTCACCAGACCAACTCACCCCCGGCCGGTTCTACCGCGGGACCGTCGACGGGTTCGCCGAGTTCGGCGTGTTCGTCGACGTCGGCGGCACCGTCACGGGCCTCCTGCATCGCTCGGAGGTCCCCGGTCGCGTTGACTCCCTGGCGTGGGATGTCGGCGACGACGTGTTCGTGCAAGTGACCGACGTCCACGACAACGGCAACATCGACCTGGGGTGGTCGATCCGGGAGTCGATGCGTGACTTCCGCGGCGAGCTCGTCCACGACCCGGCGAACGACTCGGACGCCGCGCTCCCCGCCGACGACGAGGCGGACAGCGACACAACTGACGACGGCGACACCACCGACGACTCGCGGGACGCGGAGACCGCCGACGGGGGGAAACGCGTCTCCGACGCGGACGCCACGACCGAACGCGCCGCGGACGCCAGCTTCGAGTTCAGCGGCGCGGACGACGACGACACCGACCACGAAACGGTGCGCGTCGACGCCCTCGACGACCACGTCGACGACGCGGTCACCGTCGAAGGGGAGATCACGGCCGCCCGCCAGACCAGCGGCCCGACGGTGTTCGAGTTGACCGACGAAACCGGCGCTGTCGACGCCGCCGCGTTCGTCGAGGCCGGCGTTCGCGCGTACCCCGAGATCGAACCCGGAGCCGTCGTGCAGCTCACGGGCACCGTCGAGCGCCGGCGCGGCGACCTCCAAGTGGAGACCGAGGCCGTCACCGAGCTCACCGGCGACCGCGCCGACGAGGTCCGCAACCGCATGGACGCCGCCCTCGACGACCGCGCAGCGCCCGCCACCACCGCGCTGCTTGCGCCCGACGACGACGCCGTGGCCGCGGTCCACGACGACATCGTGGACGCCGCGACCGCGGTTCGGCGCGCCGTCATCGACGCCCGACCGGTCATCGTCCGCCACCCCACGACCGTCGAGGGGTACGTCGCCGGCACCGCCATCGAGCGCGCGCTGCTGCCGCTGATCCGCGACGAGCACGCCCGCGAGGACGCCGAATACCATTACGTCGACCGCCGCCCCCTCGACGACGCCTTCTACACCATCGACGACGCGACCGGCGACGTGACGAGCATGCTCGAGGCGGCCCACCGCCACGACGAGAAACACCCACTGTTCGTGTTCGTGGGCACCGGCTCCACGACCGAGTCCACGGACGCCCTGGACCTCCTGGACATCTACGACGCCGACACCGTGGTCGTCGACGGCGGGTACGCCGACGACGCCGCCGGGATGGACGTGCTCGTTTCCCCGACGGCGGCCGGCGAGCAGCCCGTGAACACGGGCGCGCTGGGCGCGCAACTCGCCGCCGTCATCAACGACGACGTGCGCGCGGACCTCGCCCACCTGCCGGCGGTCGCGTACTGGACGGATCTCCCGGCCGCGTACGCGGACCTCGCGGCGGACGCCAGCTACGACAGCGACGCCCGCGAAGCGCTCCGTGACGCCGTCGCCCTGGAGGCGTTCTATCAGTCCTACGAGGACAAACGCGAGCTCATCGCCGACCTCCTCTGGGGGGACGCCGACGACGACCTCGCGGACCACATCGCCACGCAGTTCCGGGACCGGCTGGCGACCGAGCTGTCGACCGCCGAACCGCATCTGTCGACACGCCACCACGACGGCGTCGCGTTCGAGACGCTCGACGTGGGCGCCTACACACACCAGTACGACTTCCCGCCGGTCGACCTGCTGTTGGACGCGTTGCACCGCCGCGCGGACAGCACCGACGTGTTGCTCGGTGCCGGCGAGGACGCGCTGCGGGTGCGCAGCGACGACGCCGTCGACGTGCACGCGGTCGTCGACGCCATCGACGACGACCTGACCACCACCGCGGGCGTGACCGCTCGCGGGGCGCGAGACGGCCGCATCGAGTTCCTGGCCGGAGAGCGCGACGCCGTCCTGGACGCGGTCGTCGACGCCATCGCGGCCCAGCTGGCGTAACGCCCCGAACGACACGCTTTTTCGCCCGCGGCGGCTTGCAGTCAGCAATGAGCAGTAACGCCGACGACGGCGCGTTCCAGGCCGCCTGCGAGGAGCTCGTCTCCCGGATCCTCGCCGGTGATGTCGGCAAAGACGACATCGAGGACGCGAAACTCGACGTCTGTGGTGAGTACGCCGCGTCGAAGGTGCCCAAACACTCCGACCTCCTGGACGTGGCGCCGGACGGCCGGCGGGACGAACTGGAGGACGTGCTCCAGCGCAAGCCGGTGCGGACGGCGTCCGGGGTGACGCCCGTCGCGATCATGACCAGCCCCCACACCTGCCCGCACGGCAAGTGTCTGTACTGTCCGGGCGGCCCGGCGAGCGAGTTCACGTCCAGCCAGTCGTATACCGGCCACGAGCCCGCCGCTGCGCGTGGCGTGCAAAACGACTACGACCCGTACGGCCAGGTGACCCTGCGCCTCCACCAGCTCCGCCAGATCGGCCACCCGGTCGACAAGGTGGAGCTCATCCTGATGGGGGGGACGATGACCGCGCGCAGCCACGACTACCAGGAGTGGTTCGTGAAGCGCGCGCTGCAAGCGCTCAACGACTTCGACCCCGACCAGGAGCCCGCACCCAACCAGACGGAGTCGTTCGCCCAGGACCCCACGGAGTACGACTTCCGGTATCTGGAGGACGTCATCGCCGACAACGAGCACGGGGCGCTCCGGAACATCGGCACGACGTTCGAGACGAAACCCGATTGGTGTGACCCCGAGCAGGTCGACCGGATGCTGGATCTCGGCGCGACGAAAGTCGAGGTGGGCGTCCAGACCACCTTCGAGCGCGTGAACCGAGAGATGCATCGGGGCCACGGCGTGCAGGCGTCCGTGGACGCCAACCGGCGGCTGCGGGACGCCGCGTTCAAAGTCGGGTTCCACATGATGCCCGGCCAGCCCGGCATGAGCAAGGAGATGGTGTTGGAGGACTTCCGGCGGCTGTTCGACGACGAGCGCTGGAAGCCCGACTACCTCAAGATCTACCCGACGCTGGTGGTGCGGGACACCATCACCTACGACATGTGGCGCAACGGCGACTTCGAGCCCCTGCACAACGAGGAGGCCGCCGACCTCGTCGCGGAGATCAAGGACATGATCCCGCGGTACACGCGCCTGCAGCGCGTCCAGCGGGACATCCCCGCGGACTTCATCGACGCCGGCGTCTGGAAGTCCAACCTGCGCCAGCTCGCCCGCCAGCGCATGGCCGAGCACGGCTACACCTGCGACTGCATTCGCTGCCGTGAGGCCGGGATGAACGACGACGACCCCGAGAACGTCAGCCTCGACGTGGAGACGTACGCTGCCGGCGGCGGCACGGAGCACTTCATCAGCATCGAGGACTTCCAGCAGGACCTCCTGGTGGGGTTCGCGCGCCTGCGGTTCCCCAACGAGCCGGCGCGCGAGGAGCTGACCGACGCCGCGCTGTTGCGGGAGCTCCACGTCTACGGCAGCGAGGTGAGCGTCGGCGACGACACCGGCGACGACCAACACCAACACCAGGGCTACGGGCGGCAGCTCATGGAGCGCGCCGAGCACCTGGCCGCCGACAGCGGCTTCGAGAAGCTGTCGGTCATCTCCGGCATCGGGGCGCGCCAGTATTACAAGCAGCAGCTTGGCTACCACCAAGACGGCCCGTACGTCTCCAAGCGCCTCTGAGTGCCGTGCCGTCGGTCCCAACGGCTACCGGGCAGCGACCGTAAGGCAGAGGGGTGGGGGCCGACAACTGGATGAGCATGAATCAGAAGCGGGAGGTGACGAGTGTCGACCTCGTCGCCCTCACGGCGGAGCTGAACGAGTACGCGGGGGCGAAAGTCGACAAGGCCTACCTCTACGGCGACGACCTCCTCCGCCTGAAGATGCGGGATTTCGACCGCGGCCGGGTGGAGTTGCTCGTCGAGGTCGGGGAGACCAAGCGCGCGCACGTCGCCGACCCGACGCACGTCCCTGACGCACCCGGGCGGCCCCCGAACTTCGCGAAGATGCTGCGCAACCGGCTTTCGGGCGCGGACTTCCATGCGGTCCGCCAGCACGGCTTCGACCGCATCCTGGAGTTCGAGTTCCGCCGGGAGGACGCCGACACCACCATCGTCGCGGAGCTGTTCGGCGACGGGAACATCGCGGTGCTGGACCCACAGCGTGAGGTCGTCGACAGCCTCGACACGGTGCGGTTGCAGTCCCGAACCGTCGCCCCCGGCCGCGACTACGGCTTCCCGGATGCGCGCGTGAACCCCCTCGACCTGTCCTACGAGGCGTTCGCCGAGCAGATGCGGGACTCGGACACCGACCTCGTGCGGACGCTGGCGACCCAGTTGAACTTCGGCGGGCTGTACGCCGAGGAGCTGTGCTCGCGGGCCGACGTGGAGAAGACAACGCCGGTCGCGGACGCCCCGGAGTCGACCCTCGAAGCGCTGTTCGACGCCAGCGAGACGCTGCTCGGGGACATCAGCGCGGGCGACCTCGACCCGCAGGTGTACTACGAGCCGACCGACGACGAGGACGAACAGGGGGCGCGTGTGGACGTGACGCCGATCGCGCTCGACGAGCGCGCCGACCTGCCAAGCGACGCCTTCGAGTCGTTCAACGACGCGCTCGACGACTACTTCACGAACCTCGACACCAGCGAGGACGAGGACAGCGGCGAGACCGTCGACCGCCCGGACTTCGAGAACGAGATCGAGAAGCAACAACGCATCATCGAGCAACAGGAGCAGGCCATCGAGGATTTCGAGGCGCAGGCCGAAGCCGAGCGCGAGAAGGCGGAGTCGCTGTACGGCCACTACGACCTCGTGGATGGGCTGTTGAGCGCCGTCCGCCAGGCCCGCGAGGCGGGCCACGGGTGGCAGCAGATCGCCGACACCTTCGACGACGCCGCCGGCGACGTGCCGGGCGCCGAGGCGTTCGTGGGCGTCAACGAGTCCGCGGGCATGATCCGGGCGCGGATCGACGATCACACGGTGACGCTGGATCCGTCCGCGGGCGTCGAGAAGAACGCCGACCGGCTGTACACGGAGGCCAAACGCATCGAGGAGAAGAAGGCGGGTGCCCGGGCGGCCATCGAGAACACGCGCGCGGACCTCGACGCCGTCAAGCAGCGCCGCGACGAGTGGGAGGCCGAACCCGAGAGCGAGCACGAGGACGACGCCGACGATGAGGTCGCGTGGCTGTCGCGGTCGTCGATCCCGATCCGCCACCAGGAGCAGTGGTACGAGCGGTTCCGGTGGTTCCGAACGAGCGAGGGGTTCTTGGTGATCGGCGGCCGGGACGCCGGCCAGAACGAGGAGCTGGTGAAGAAGTACATGGATCGCTACGACCGGTTCTTCCATTCGCAGGCCCACGGCGGCCCGATCACGGTGTTGAAAACCAGCGCGCCCAGCGAGCCCTCCAACGACATCGAGGTGCCCGAGCGGGACGCCCGCCAGGCCGCCCGGTTCGCCGTCGCGTGCTCGTCGGTGTGGAAGGACGGCCGGGGGGCCGGCGACGCGTACATGGTGTCGCCGGACCAGGTGTCGAAAACCCCCGAGTCCGGCGAATACCTCGAAAAGGGCGGGTTCGCGGTGCGAGGCGACCGCACGTACTTCCGTGATCTGTCGACCGAGTGGGCGGTCGGCATCACGTGTGAGCCCAACACCCGAGTGCTCGGCGGGCCGACGGACGCCATCCGCGAGCAGGTCGAGACGCGCATCGAAATCGAGCCCGGGCGGTACGCGCAGGGCGACGCCGCCAAGCGCATCTACCGGGAGTTCCGCGAGCGGTTCACCGACGAATCGTTCGTGCGAAAGGTCGCCAGCCCGGGCGAGATCCAGAAGTACATGCCGCCGGGCGGCAGCCGGATCGTCGAGGAGTGAGCGCGCCGGGGTGACCCCAAAGGAGTGAGCCTTTTCTCGTGGGGGTCCTGTGGGCGACCATGCAACTGAAGGACCGCCACACGGTCGAGGGGGGCCGCGAGCGCATCACGCTCGTTCCGGAGAGCCTCGACGACCTCTGGCACCTCGCGTACGTCCTGGAACCCGGGGATTTCGTGGCCGGGGACACCCACCGCCGGATCCAGCGCAACGACGACCAGATGCGGGACACGGGCGGCGAGCGCGAGCACATGTTCGTCACCATCGACGTCGGGGACGTGGAGTTCCACAAGTTCTCGAACCGGCTGCGGGTCTCCGGCACCATCGAGGACTGCTCGCGGGAGGACCAACTCGGCCTGCATCACACGCTGAACGTCGCGGAGCGCGAGGAACTGGAGGTCGAGAAGCACTGGCAGCCCGATCAGCTGAACCGCCTCAACGAGGCCGTCGAGGCCACCGATCAGCCGGATGTCGCCATCGCCACCGTCGAGGAGGGCGAGGCGCACATCCACGTCGTCCAGCAGTACGGCGTCGACGAGCAGGGGTCGTTCACGGCGACCACGGGGAAAGGCGAGCAGAACGACCGCGGCCGCGACGAGCTGTTCGGGACGCTCGCGGACGCGCTGGCGCGCATGCAGGCCGACGCCATCATCCTCGCCGGCCCCGGGTTCACCAAGCAGGACGCCCTCGATCACATCACCGAGGAGTACCCCGACCTCCAGGAGAAAATCACCATGGTGGACACGAGCGCGGTCGGCGGTCGTGGCGTCCACGAAGTCCTCAAGCGCGGTGCCGTCGAGGACGTCCAGGAGGAGACCCGCATCGCCGAGGAGTCCGAGCTCATCGACGAGCTCACCACGCAGATGGCGACCGACGGGAAGGCCGCCTACGGCATCGACGAGGTCCAGAAAGCCGTGGAGTTCGGCGCGGTCGAGGACCTGCTGATCCTCGATGAGCGCCTGCGACTGGAGCGCGCCGGCGAGGGCGACTGGGTGGACGTCGATGTCAACGACCTCGTCAGGACCGTCGAACAGCAGGGCGGGAGCGTGACCGTGTTCAGCCACGAGTTCGCGCCCGGCGAGCAGCTCCGGAACCTCGGCGGGATCGGTGCCGTCTTGCGGTATCGGCTCGACTGACGCCGATAATTCACACGCAGAGAAAAGAGTTAAAAAGCGCGTCCGGCATTCTTGGGGAAAATGAGCAACGATAATGACACTCTCGTGACCGCCGACGTTCGGAACGGGATCGACGGGCACGCACTCGCGGACCGGATCGGCCTCGACGAGGCGGAGATCGCGTGGCGGCTGTCGTTCACCGGGATCGACGACGACACGATGGCCGCGCTCGCCGCCGAACAGCCGTTGTTCGAAGCCACCGCGGACGCGCTGGTGACCGACTTCTACGACCACTTGGAGTCCTACGAGCGCACACAGGACCTCTTCGCGAACTCCACGAAGACCGTCGAGCAACTCAAAGAGACGCAGGCCGAGTACTTGCTGGGCCTCGGGCGCGGCGAGTACGACACCGAGTACGCCGCCCAGCGCGCCCGCATCGGGAAGATACACGACGTGCTCGGGCTCGGGCCGGACGTCTATCTGGGCGCGTACACGCGATACTACACGGGGCTGTTGGACGCGCTTGCCGACGACGTGGTCGCCGACCGCGGCGAGGAGGCGGCCGCCGCCGTCGACGAACTCGTGGCCCGGTTCCTGCCGATGTTGAAGCTGTTGACCTTCGATCAGCAGATCGCAATGGACACCTACATCGACTCGTACGCCCAGCGCCTCCGCGACGAGATCGACAGCCGCCAGGAGTTGGCGAACGCGGTCGCCAGCGACGTGGAAGCACCGCTGTCCTCGCTGGAGGCGACCTCGCAGGACGTCGCCGAGCGCACGGACACGATGCGGGCCGCGACCGACGACCAGGTCGACCGCATGGCGGACGTCAGCCGTGAGATATCCAGCGTGTCCGCGAGCGTCGAGGAGGTCGCCTCGACGGCCGACGACGTCCGCCGGACCAGCGAGGACGCCGAGGCGCTGGCCCAGCAGGGCGAGGCGGCCGCCGACGACGCGCTCGCCACGATGACCGACATCGACGAGGCGACCGACGGCGTCACCGCGGGCGTCGAACAGCTGCGCGAGCGCGCCGCCGACGTCGAATCAGTGACCGGCGTGATCGACGACATCGCCGAGCAGACGAACATGCTGGCGCTGAACGCGTCCATCGAGGCCGCCCGCGCCGGGGAGGCGGGCGAGGGGTTTGCGGTCGTCGCCGACGAGGTCAAAGCCCTCGCCGAGGAGTCCCGCGAGCAGTCCACGCGCGTCGAGGAGCTCGTCGAGCGGATGCAGGCGGAGACCGAGGAG
Source organism: Halobacterium sp. GSL-19 (assembly GCF_016917855.1). Taxonomy (NCBI): domain Archaea; kingdom Methanobacteriati; phylum Methanobacteriota; class Halobacteria; order Halobacteriales; family Halobacteriaceae; genus Halobacterium; species Halobacterium sp. GSL-19. The sequence goes on along the minus strand of NZ_CP070377.1, from coordinate 1,069,804 downwards.
ACGGTCGACCAGTTGGACGAGGTCAACCAGCGCATCGGCGAGGGCGTCGAGCGCGTCGAGGAGGCGATGGAGACCCTCCAGGAGATCACCGACGCCGTCGAGGACGCCGCAAGCGGGATGCAGGAGGTGTCGACGGCGACCGACGAACAGGCGGTGAGCACCGAGGAGGTCGCCGAGATGGTCGACGATGTCGACGACCGCGCGGGCGAGATCGCGGCCGCCCTCGATGACATCGCCGACGCGACCGATCAGCAGGTCCGGACCGTCGAGGAGGTCCGCGAGACGGTCGGCAAGCTCAGCTAGAGCTCGACGCCGAGACCGTCGCGGGCGATATGGACTTCGCCGTCGAAGCCAGCCTCGTGGATCGACGCCGTCATCGCGTCGTGTTCGCCGTTGGTGTGCGGGTAGAGGTGGGTGAGATAGAGGTCGTCGACGTCGACGCCGGCCAGCGACGCGCCCAGTTGCGTGGGTGTCGGGTGGTTGGACACGTCGACCTCGTCCGGGAACGAGCAGTCGTGGACGAGCACCGACGCGCCGTCAGCGAACGCCCCCATTCCGTCGAACGCCTCGGTGTCGGCGCTGAACACGAGGTCGCCATCGTCGCCGCCGAACCGGTAGGCGAGCCCGGGCATCGAGTGTTCCGTTTCGATGGCCGTCACGTCGAAGCCCGCAACCCCGACGCTGCCGACATCGACCTCGCGCAGGGTCACGTCGACACGCCCCTGGAGGTAGTCGTGGACGTCCAGCAGGTCCGTCACGAGCGCGTCGGTGCCCGCCGGGCCGACGACGGTCAGCGTCTCCTCGCCGGCGAGCCAGCGCGCCTTCAGCAGCGCGAGCAGGTCGCTGACGTGGTCGAGGTGGTGATGCGAGAGCAGGACGGTGTCGACGCCCTCGTAGCCCACGTCGGTGCGGGCCAGGGTGTGCAGGACGCCGCTGCCGCAGTCCACGAGCAGTCGGCTGTCGCCGTCTTCGACCAGCAGTCCGGTCTGCATCCGCTGGCCGGTGGGCATCGCAGACCCAGTGCCGAGAAACGTCAGTTGCATGTCCAACCCGGGGACAGCAAGCGAGGTAAGCGTTCGGGAGTCGGCGGCGTCACTCCATGTCCGCCCAGTCGATCATGCGGTCGTACAGCGGCTCCGAGCGCAGCGCCCGCTCGTCGCCGACGAGCACGAGGCTCTTTTTCGCCCGGGAGAGCGCGACGTTCACCCGCCGGTGGTCCTCGAAGATGGGGCCCTCAAGCGTGCCGCGGGCGACGAACGAGACCACGATGACCTCCTTCGAGGAGCCCTGGAAGCGGTCGACGGTGTCGACGGCGACGCCCGCCGGGGTGCGTCGCCCGATCTCCGCGACTTGTGCGCGGAACGGCGCGATGACGCCGATCTCACCGGGATCCAGCCCGGCGTCGACGTACGCGGTGACGACGTCTGCGACACGATCGGCTTCCGCGGGGTCGACGTGGGCGTCGTCGGTGCCGGGCACGTCGTGGAACGTGACCCCGCCGTGGACGGCACCACCGGGGTCGACCCCAATGTCGGTGAGCCGCTGGCCAGCAACCTCGCTCGATGCCGGCCGCAGCTGGCCGTCGTAGAACTCGCGGCTGGAGAACGCCTGAATGCGCTGGCTCATCCGGTACTGCTGGTCGAGCATCACCGACGCCTCCGGGTACGTCTCGTGGAGGCGTTCGAAGAGGGATTTCGAGAGCCGGCCGCCGGAACGCACCACCGGCGGGAGCTGCTCGTGGTCGCCGACGAGCACGAACCGCGCGCCCCGGTTGATCGCGGCCAGCGTGTCCGGCTCGGTGAGCTGGCTGGCCTCGTCGACGAGCACCACGTCGAACTCCAGCTCCCGGAGGATGCGGGAGCCACACGTGGCCGTGGTGGCGGCGACGACGGGCGCCGACCGCAGGGCGGCCGCGCGCTCGCCGGGGTCACCGGACCGATCCAGCCGGAGGTCCTGCATGTCCGCCCGAACGCCGGTCTCCGTGCCGACCCGCACGATGTCCTCGTGGCCCTGCTGGCGGAGCGCGTCGAGGGCGTTGTCCACCGCGCGGTTCGTGAACGCCGAGACGAGCACGCGGTCGCCGCGCGCCACGAACGCCTGTACCAGGGTGGCGATGGTGTACGTCTTCCCCGTGCCGGGCGGCCCGTGGACGAGCGCGAAGTCCTCGGCGTTCAGCGCGCGGTTCACGGCCGCGTTCTGGGCGTCGTTGTTCGGGATCAGGTCGTGGTCTCCGCCTTCGAAACGGGGGCTGGCCCGGTCGAATAAGAGGTCCGTGCGGCGCTGGTCGCTTTTCAGCACGGCGCCGTGGAGCGCGGTCAGCATCCGGTCGACGGAGAGCTCCGAGGGGTAGACGTCTAGCCGGCAAAGCGAGACGGGTTCGTCGGTGGTGACCTCGACGCGGTCGGCGTCCAATCGCTCGACGCGCGCCATCTCCGCGCGCCCCGCCACGGGGTCGCCGTCCGAGGCGAGCACGCGGTCTCCCTCCCGGATCTTCGAGGCGGCGCTGCCGGGGCGGGTGGCGGTCAGCCGCCAGCGGCCGTCCGGAAGCTCCGTCTGCTCGGCCGGGCTGAGGCCGACGACGGCGCGGTCGTCCGCCGCGCGCTCGTCGGGGGACTGCTCCCAGAGCTTGCGGTATTCGTCGTGGATCGCGCCGCGCTCGGCCTCGATGGCGTCGTACAGCTCGTCGAAGTACGCGCGCTCCTCGGCGGGCACCGGATCGCCGATCCGGCCGGCCTTGGATTCCTGATCGAGGCGGCCCGAGACCACCATGCAGGTGTCCTGCTCGAAGCAGTAGTCGCATTTGGCGTCGGCCTCGTAGCCCGTCGGCGGGCCGTCGCTCGCTTCGAGGGCGGCGAGGTGGTTGCGCTCCCGCACGACGAACTCCAGGAACCCCCGGCCGATGGAGAACTCCTTGGCGGGCGAGAGGTCGCCGGACGCCTCGCTGCGGTCGACGGCCGCGTTCTTCGTGTACAGCAGCGTCCCCGTGTCCGCGGGGACGCCGTGCTCGTCCAACATCAGCGCGTAACAGGCCGCCTGCACTTTGTCGTGGAATCGGGGCTCGCGGTTCGTGTTCTTGCCCGTTTTCAGCTCCACGGGCATCCCGCGCCGGATGGCGTCACACCGGCCTTTGATGCCGAAGCGCTCGGAAACCAGCGTGTACTCCGAGCGCCACTCGTCCTCGTCGGTCAGCCGGCCCTGCTGGAGCCAGCCCTCGATGGCGCTGGCGTTGTCCCGCACGTCGGCCTCGACTTCCGCGCGGCTCCGACCCAGCAGCCCGAGCTCCAGGCCGGCTTCGTCGACCCGTTGGGCGACCGACGCCTCCAGATCGCGGCCCCGAAGCAGATCCCCGAACACCTCGTGGACGATCGTTCCTTTCGTCACCGGATACTTCAGCGGCAGCCCGGAGAGCTTGTTCAAGTAGTAGAGCCGCGGGCACTGCACGAACGACCGGATGTCGGTCACGTCCACGACGAACTCCGGTTCGACGACCACCCACGACGACGCCGCGGTTGCGTACCCCGCTCCGTCCTCGGTGGCGTCGTGCACCGCAAGCTCCATGCCCGCGTCGAGGTAGGTGGCCGTCTCCGTCCACTTCCCCCACAGGGACACGGGCACCGGCTCGGCCCCGGGGTCGGGCCGCACCCGCACCGTCACTACGTCCCGGTCGCCGTGCTGCGTGTCCACCGACGCGGGTGTGTCGACGTCGGTGACGACGCCCCGAATGTTCACGCACGACGGGTGGGGCGGCCGGCGAATAACGGTGTCGCTCTCCGGTGGGACGGCTGCGAGGACAGGGTTGAAGTCCACCACGCCACAACCACGTGGTGACATGCGCGTACGGGACTGGGACGACATCGTCGAAGACGTTGTTGGATCGTCTGGCGACCCGGACGACTGGCGGGCGGTCGCCGGCGACCGGGCGTCCGGGGTCGGCGAGGACCTCTACCTCGGCCACCCCGCGGCGGGCGTCTTTCACCTCAAGACGTACGCGAAAAACCCCTACGAGGTGCGCGGCGTCGGCACCCAGATCGCCCGCAAGGTCGACGACGGGCTGGCCGACTTCCTGCCCACCGGCGACGACGCCGACGGCCGGTTCGCGGTCCAGCAGCCGGTCGCCGACGAGGACGACGCCGAGACGAAAGCCAGCGAACTGGAGCAAGTCGTGCAGGCCCACGCCGACGCCCCGACGACCCCGGACGCGTTCTTCGATGACGTGATGGACGCCCTCGACAGCCCGGCGTTCGGACCCATGGAGTACGACCCCTACGACCGCCCGGATCCCGTCGAGGGGCTGGCCGAGGAGTTCCCCGACGCCGACGAGTTGCTCGACAGCGAGCTCGACGACCTCGTTGATGCGGACCGCGTCGGCCGCGGGTTCCAGTAGTCAGGCGGGGACGCGGGCGAGCCACCGCGGCGGCACGTCCAGCTCGTCGTCGGTCGGCAGATACTCGGGGTCGTCCCAGACCCGCGACGCGCCCGCGAGCCCGCGCTCCCCGGCGACGTACGCGAAGAACTCCCGACCGCGTTCGTACTGCTCGCGCTTGCGGTGGAGGCCGAGCAGCCGCGTAGCCACCGCCCCAAGCGGGCTGCGCTGGCCGCGGCGCGCGTCGAGTTTCCGCCGGAGGTCGTCGTACTCGCCGTCGAAAGCCTCGTCCATGAGGAGCTCGGCGTACCCCTCGACGGCGGTCATCGCGACCTGCAGTTCCTCGAACGCCGCGGTGTCGATGGTGCCGTCGGCGAGCGCGCCGACGCCGGTCCGGAGGCGGGTTTCGAGGTAGTCCGACAGCCACCCCGCCGCGCCGAACTCGGCGGCGTGTGTGACCTCGTGGAACGCGATCCACCGCCGGAACCGCGGGAACTGAACGCCGAGGCTGTCGGCGACGGCGACGATGTTGGGGTGCACGAAGTACAGCGCGTGGGCGTCGCTGGCGTCGGCGAGCAACAGCGGGTCGTACTGCCCCAGGACGTTGCGGGCGATGAACGCCAGCGCGCCTGCGGTGGTGGCCGTGTTGAGTGTGCGGGCGACACCGGGGAGCCGCGAGGGCTGTTGGTTCATCGGTTCGAACGCGCGCCGGAACGTCGCCACGTTGGCGTCCACCCAGTGGTGGCGGGTGTGGAGCGCAACCGTCTCCGGCACGTCGAAGGACAGCCCGGACACCGAGCGGATGCGGGCGCGTGCGTCCCGCACGTCGGCCGCGTACGCGTCGGCGGTGTCCTCGCCCAGCGCGAGGTCGCCCGGCGGCGTGGCACTGGTTGCGGCGTCGGCGACGCTATCCCAGTCGATAGCGCCACCGCCGTCGGCGCTCACGACGGCGCGCGCGCTTTCGAAGATCGACATACCGCAGTTCGGGCGTCTGAACGCAAATCTCTTCTGGAGGGCGCGAGGCTACGCCGCGTCACGCCGCCGACGCAGGCCCGCGAGCAGGCCCAAGGCGACCAGGACGCCGACCGCAACGGCGACGCCGCGGCCGCCACAGCCGCCGCCACAGTCCGCGTCAGCCGGCGGCGTCTGATCGGTCTCGTCGGCGTCGGTGTCGCTGTCACCAGTCCGCATGCTGGGGGCGGCAGTGAACTCCGAATCGTGGAAGTGGACTTCAAGCAGTCCCATGCGGTGGTGTTCAGCGAGCGCGCATTTAGCTGTTGGTGGTGCTGGATGCGGAGGATTGATCGGGTGGGCGACGGGAGAACGCGTATGGACGATGCGCGCCGCGCGTTCCTGGATGAGTTGCTCGCAGTCCACAGCCCGACCGGCCATGAGGCGGCCGCACAGCGCGTGTGGGTGGAGTACGTCTCGCAGTACGCCGACCGCGTGGAGACGGACGCCTACGGGAACGCCGTGGCCGTCGCCGAGGGCGACGCGCCCGCGGTGGCGTTCACCGGGCACGCCGACGAGATCGGGTTCGCGGTGGCCGAGATCACCGAGGGGGGGTTCGTTCGGATCGCCCCGATCGGCGGGCTGGATGCGTCCGTGACGCGGGGCAGCCAGGTCCGGATCGAGACCGACGACGGCCCCGTCAACGGGGTCATCGGGCAGGCGGCGGTTCATCTGCGGGACCACAGCGAGGACGGCGCCGCGCCGTCGGTGACCGAGCAGTACGTCGACATCGGGGCGGCGGACGGCGACGACGCTCGTGACCGTGTGTCCGTGGGCGATCCGGGGGTGCTCGTCTCCGAGCCCCGGGAGCTGGCCGGCGGCCGGCTGAACGCGCGCAGCCTCGACAACCGCACCGGGCTGTGGGTGGCCGCCGAGGGGTTCCGGCGCGCCGTCGAACGCGACGTCGACGCGACGGTGTACGCAGTGAGCACGGTCCACGAGGAGATCGGCACCCGCGGCGCACGGATGGTTGGGTTCGACCTCGACGTGGACGCCGTGGTCGCCGCCGACGTGACCCACGCCGCCGACGATCCGATGTATCCGGCCGAGCGCGCGAGCACGGTCGCACTCGGCGACGGCCCCGTGGTGATGCGCGGCGGCACGAACCACCCCGTGGTGGTGTCCGCGCTCCGTGACGCCGCAGCCGACGCCGGGGCGTCGCTGCAGGTCGCCGCCCACCGGATCTCGACGGGCACGGACGCCGACGCGTTCGGGACGGCGGGCGGCGGGGTGCCGACCGCCGACCTGGGGATCCCGAACCGGTATATGCATACGCCGGCGGAGGTCGTTGACCTGGCGGACCTCGCTGCGGGGGCGGACGTGCTCGCGGCGTTCGCCGCCCACGCCGGGGACCGGGACTCGTTTGCGGTCTCGGTCTGAGCGTCCGTTGGGAGCGGTCCGGTACGCTTATGGATGCCACCACCGGCGGTAGGTACATGAGCGGCCGACCACTGGATGTGCTGGAGGAGTCACTCGAAGAAACCGTCACCGTCCGCCTGAAGGACGGCGACGAGTTCACCGGCGTGCTGACGGGCTACGACCAGCACATGAACGTCGTCATTGAGGGCGAAGACACAACGATTATCCGTGGCGATAACGTCGTCACCATCAAACCATGACTGGCGCAGGAACCCCGAGCCAGGGGAAGAAGAACACCACGACGCACACGAAGTGCCGACGCTGCGGTGAGAAGTCCTACCACACGAAGAAGAAGGTCTGCAGTTCCTGCGGCTTCGGTGCTTCCGCCAAGCGCCGGGATTACGAGTGGCAGGGCAAGACCGGCGACAACTAAGCAGTTCTTTCTCCGCGTTTCGTTCCGGTCCGGACAGCCACTGGTCCGTGATCGCGCCCGGTTCGCCGAGTCGTCCGTCTCTACCCCCACCCATGGGTGCTGAACACACCCCTCACTGCAGTGTTGTGCATACTTCACGGCGATCGGGGCGTGTATTCGACACGGTTGCGGAAGGTTTACCCTATGGTGTCCGCAAGCGGGAGGTATGTCAGGCGGCCCCGCGGACGGACCCATGAGTGACCATCCAACCGAGAAATGTGGGGTCGTCGGTGCCTCACTGTCGGCCCGTGACGCCGCGCTTCCGACGTACTACGCGCTGTACGCCCTCCAGCACCGCGGCCAGGAGTCGGCGGGCATCGTCGCCCACGACGGCTTCCAGCAACACCAACACGTCGGCATGGGGCTGGTGGGTGACGCCTTCGACGAAGCGGACATCGACGCGCTGCACGGTTCGGCCGCCATCGGCCACGTCCGCTATCCGACCGCGGGGAGCGTCGACAAGTCCTGCGCGCAGCCGTTCTCGGTGTCGTTCAAGGGCGGTGCGCTCGGCCTGAGCCACAACGGCAACCTCGTCAACGCCGACGAGTTGCGCGCGGACCTCGCGGCAAGCGGGCACGCGTTCACCAGCGACGGCGACACCGAGGTCATCGCCCACGACCTCGCGCGCAACCTCCTCGACGCCGACCTCGTGGACGCCGTCGAGCGGACCATGGAGCGCATCCACGGGTCGTACTCGCTGACCATCATGCACGACGACACCGTGTTGGGCGTCCGGGACCCACGGGGGAACCGTCCGCTGGTGCTGGGGACCGTCGAGGACGGCTACGTCATCGCCAGCGAGTCCGCCGCGATCGACACCATCGGCGGCGATGTCGTCCGTGACGTCCGTCCCGGCGAGGCGATCGTCCTCGACGACGACGGCACGGGGTTTTCCGCCCACCAGCTCGTCGACCGCGACACCACCGCCCACTGCTTTTTCGAGTACGTGTATTTCGCGCGCCCGGATTCGGTCATCGACGACGAACTCGTCTACGAGGTCCGGCGCAACCTCGGCCGCCAACTGTGGCACGAGACCGGCGTCGAAAGCGATGTCGTGGTGCCCGTCCCCGACTCCGGGCGGGCGTTCGCGTCCGGCTACGCCGACGCCGCCACCGAAGACGGGAGCGACGTGGAGTTCGCCGAGGGGTTGATGAAAAACCGGTACGTCGGCCGCACGTTCATCATGCCCACCCAGGAGGCCCGCGAGCGCGCCGTCCGGCTCAAGCTCAACCCCATCAAGTCCACCGTCGAGGGGCAGTCGGTCACGATCATCGACGACTCCATCGTACGGGGCACGACCAGCAGCCAGCTCGTTGATCTGGTCCGGGACGCGGGCGCAACCGAGGTCCACGTGCGCATCGGCGCCCCCCAGATACAGGCCCCGTGTTACTTCGGCATCGACATGGCGACCCGCGAGGAGCTCATCGCCGCCGACCGGACGGCCGACGAGATCGCGGCGGAGATCGGCGCGGACTCGCTGTCGTATCTCCCGCTGTCCGCGGTCACGGCGGCCATCGGGAAGAGCGAAGCCGACATATGCGCGGGGTGTGTGACCGGCGCGTACCCATACGACGTCGACGGCGAGGCGACCGACCGGGACGCCGAGCGCCCGACAGTCACGCCGTCCAGCGACGACTGACTGCGCTCACCAGCCCCGGGAACCGCCACGGGTTTCGCGATGCACAGCGGGGCAGCGGTCAGTAGAGGACGTACAGCATGAGGTAGACGACGATGCCGAGCGCGAACGACACGAGCCACAGGGAAGCGGCGACGCGGCCCACCCGCGCGTGGTTCGAGTCGTAGATCTCGCTGACCGGGCGCGTGCCAGCCAACAAGAGCACGTAGTAGACCAGCGGGATGCAGGCGATCGCCAACCCCATGTGGATGATCAACACCGGCAGGTAGACGAACGTGTAGACCGCCCCCGTCGTCGGGAACGCGGTGGTGCCGTGGACGACGAGCCGGTAGAGGTACAGCCCCAGGAACGCCACGAACAGCAGGGTCGTCGTCGCCATCGCCGCGCGGTGTTTGGCCACGTCGCCGCGCCGGATCCAGCGCCACCCCGCGAGGATGGTGCCGATGGCAGCCGCACTGATCACTGCGTTCAGCGGCGGGATCGCGCCGATGAACCAGGCCGGTGCCTGTGGGAGCACGCCCGCCGGGATGACCCCACGGACGGCAGCCACGACGACCGCGATGGAGGCCACGCCGAGGACCGCCGCCAGCCCGGCGACGTGACGCCGAACGAATCCGTCAGCCATGCCCATGGGTTACGCGTGGCCCACCAAATCGGTTCCGTGTCGCGGTCTCACGCGCCGAGCGCGAATCGCAGGGGTTTTAATTCGGGGGCGGGTACCACTGAGTGCAGCAGCAACCGTACGCGAGCGTGGGTAGCCGAGCTAGGTCAAAGGCGCAGCGTTGAGGGCGCTGTCCTGTAGAGGTTCGCCGGTTCGAATCCGGTCCCACGCATCGCACTGGTGGGTTGTTCCCACCGCCTGCCACACCACACGTGGCGCTGCGATGCACGGTGATTTCCCCTCCCGGGACATCACCCACGCACAATTTCCTACTGGCGTCGATTCGTACAGCCCAGCGACTACCGTTCCTGGCGGCCACGCCTCGGAGAACCTGGTCCGTGAGTCAGTCCGCAAACGGCTGTGCGGGACCGGCGGTGCCGGCGTCCGTCGGCGTACACGAGAGGGTTGCTTCGACGCCGTTGTGGCTGACCGAGAGCGTCACGTCGTCGACGGTGCAGGTGTACTCGCTGACGTGTTTCCCCGAGCGGCGGATGCGGAGCGTCTCCGAGAGCAGTCCGGCCTCGGTGAGGCGGTCGATCTTGCGGTAGGCGGTCGAGGACGGGAGATCACATTCATCGGCGATCTCGCCGGCAGTCAACGCGGCATCGTCGGTGGATTCGAGGATCTGCCGGCATTCGGCGTCGTCGAAGGCGTCGAGGATCCGCTGCATGAGCTCGCCGGTCGCGGTGATATCGCTGTCGTCGTCGTCGGCCGTCCGGGATGGTGCTGCCAGCTGCGACTGACTCATTGTATCTCATCGGAATACCTACCCGGGGAGGTATTGCACCCCCCAACAACGGGGGTGGTTTAAGTGCCGTCGGTTTCGAGGGCGTCCCCCAGGAGTTTGCGCTGTGCGGCGAGCAGGTGCTCGGTGAACGTCGACGGCGCGATCCCGAGGTCGTCGGCCAGCGCCTGCGCGGTCGCGCCGCGGGGGCGCTCGAAGTAGCCCGCCTCGTAGGCGGTCGTCAACACCTCCAGTTGGCGGTCGGTGAGCTGGCCACGGTCGACGAACGCGGTGTCCTGGGCGGCGGTCCCCGTGGGTGCGCGGACCAGGCGCTGGATGTCGATGTCGGCGAACTCCGCGCGAAGCTCCCCGACGATCGCCTGGACGGTGTCGAACTCGCGGCCGTGAAACACGATCTGGAGCTCGCCGTCGCGGGCCCGATACCGGTTCACCGGCGTGTCGTGTGCGCCCAAGCAGACACAGGGACACGCCGCCTCGGCGTCGTGGCGAACACGATACAGGTGGCGGTCGGTGTACGTGAACACGGGGTCACGGTCGTAATCGTCGGGGACCGCGTCGGCGTCGATCAAGAACTCCGTGACCGGCGCGCCGTCGGCCGCGATGCTCGTCGAGACGTTCGTGATCGTGGTGTTTGCGCGCTCCGAGAGCACCGCGATCGGACACACCGGTGGCCGTGGGAACGACACAGTGACACGAATCCCAGCGGGCATCTACGAGTACGAGGCGCGTGCCGGTACAAGAATCCACGGGAGACGCGGTGCCGTTAGGCGTATGCCGCGTGATCCAACTCGATGCAGCGGCCGCTGATCGTGGTGGCGTCACACTCGTACAACTGGATGCGGAGGTCGGGCTTGTCAGCCCCCCAGATTTCGAACAGCGGGCGTTTCGCGTCCCCGAACTGTTCGATGCGTTCGACGGTCATCTCGTCGGTCGAGATCTCGGTGAGCGTCCCCTGAGCGACGACGCTCCGGTACTCGGGCGGCGACTCCTCGGAGACGACCAGCCGCACCGCCGGCGACGACGAGAGGAACGCCCGCTTCTCGCTGTCCGGCGTCGAGACCAGGCGTAGGAAGACGGTTCGCGACTCGGCGTCGTAACCGTACGAGATCGGGATCGCGTACGGCTCGTCGCCACGCGCCAACGACAGCACCCCGGTTTCGTTGCGGGCGAGCACGGCGTCCGTCTCCGCCCGCGACAGCTCGGTCTGTTGGTCCAGGGCCATTGGTCAGTGCCTCCACTTACCGGTGGGAATCTTTATATTTGGCCATCCGCGCCGCGCGAACGGCGCTGCACGCGCAGGCGACGCCAGCGCAGGGGTTACGTACACGACTGCTCGGCCGGCGCGAACGCATCGCCGTCGACGGCCGCCCCGCAGACAACACACCCGTTCGAGAAGAGGGCGTCCCGCATCGCGGGGTTGACCGTCATGGTCTCCCCGCAGTGGGGGCACGTGAACACGATGTCCTCGCTGGCGCTCATCGGTGAATTGGTATTCGACAGACTGGGATAAATGGCCCGCCCTGGTTCCAGTGCACTGGGAAACGCACGCCGCCACAGGCTACCGGTGGCGCTCGGCGAACGCGAACAGCCGGCGTGTGAGCGCGCGGACGCGGGCGGTGACGGCTGCCCCCATCCGTGGCACCGCCGGCAGCGACGCCGACAGCTCGCCGACGGAAACGGAGCGCAGGCGGTGGTCGGTGTGGACGGCGAACGCGTACCCCAACGCCGCCACGATCAGTGCCGGGAACCCGACAAAGGCAACGACGGACAGCGGCCGAATGGCGGTGGTGACCTGGGCGCCGAGCCCGTACGCGAGATAGACCGCCCCCGCCAGGACGCCGACGGCCGCCGTCCCGGTTGCCGCTCCGAGGCGGCGAGTGATGGCGTGGATGTGCGAGCAGTACGCCGCCGCGGTCGCAGCCGCGTGCCCGGCGGCGTCGCTGTCGCGGTCCGTCACGCCCGCGCGCTCGACGGCCCCCGTCTGCTCGCGCGTGAACGTCGGCAGCCCGGGGCGCGGTCGGAGCGAGCCATGCACCACAACGCCGGTCGCGAGCGCCGCGCCGACAGCCAGCGCGCCGACGCCCACCCAGACGGCGGGCGTGAACGCGAACGGCTCCTCGGGAGCCACCCGATACCGCTCGACCACGCCGAGCGTCGCCGCGAGCAGGACCACCCCCAACGCCAGCACCCGCCACGCCGTCGCCCGCACCCGGTCGAGCGCGTCCAAGTGGGCTTCCACGGGGGTGTCGAGCAGTGACACGCCACCGCCGGCCTGCCCCGGGGGCGCGGGCCGCCTGTCAGGGGGCGTTCCGCCCGGTGGCACGTCGAACGCCAGCGGGTTCTCGACGAGCTCCTCGACGAACCGCGCCGCCGTCCTGTAGCGCCCGGACAGGTCGGCGGTCGTGCCGTCGTTGCTGAGCCGGTACAGCGACCGCGACGTGCGCACGTCGTCGATCCCCAGGGATTTCAGCGACACGTGATCCAGGGCCGGCTGGACGTTCGTGAGCGTGACCACGCCCCATCCGCCCGCCGGATCGGTGAGCGCCGTGTGCCGTGCGACGTCGTCGCTGTCGACGCTCACCGACCACACCTGGCCGACAGCGCGCACGCCCCACTCGCGGTGGAAGACAACGTAATCACCGCGCTCCAGGTCGGCAACCACGTTGGTCTCCCGCGTCGCCCACGCGTGCGTGTCGGACAGCGACCGCACCAGCGACGATACCCGCGGCGGTTCAACGGCCGTCGTGTAGTCAGCGCCGAACGCGTCGGTGAACTCGGGGCTGTGAAGCGCCGCGAGATACACGTGATCGGCGAACTCCCCGCGCATATCGGGTGGCTTTCGCCTCCTCGTACTTAGGTATGGCTTGGTCACAAACCGGGTATTAAAATAACATCGCCCACGTACGGCAACGCATGCCGAAGTACTCGACCGGTGGCGCCGGCAGCGGGGGCGGTGGGCAGGCCTGCGAGCTCTGTGGGTCGACCGCCGACTCGTTGCAGGATGCAAACGTCGCCGGGGCGGAGCTCACCGTCTGCCCGGACTGCGCGAGCCACGACGAGAGCGCAGCCGCCGACGCCGACGGAGACGCCGCCGACGCCGACCGGACGCAGCGCGCCGTTGAAAACCAGGCCCAACAGTTCGACGCGGTGACACGCGGGGACTCCAGCCACTGGGAGGAAGACGGCACGAACTACGAAACCGACCAGCTGCCGTACCTGGTCTCCGATTACGGCGAACGCGTCGTGCGCGCCCGCCAGGACGCCGGCCTCCAGCGGTCGGAGCTCGCCGCGGAACTGGAGATCGACGACGCGGACGTGCTGGCCGTCGAGCAGGCCCGTGCCACGAAGGCCAACGTCGGCGGGTCGGTCATCGCCGCGCTCGAGGACTTCCTCGACGTCCAGCTCAGCGACGACTGACCACGCCACGCCGGACAGCCCGGAAACCAGACAGCTTTTTTCGACAGCACCCACGAGAGGGTGTATGGACTTGTCCGCCGAGCAGCGTCGGATGCGCGAATCCGTCCGCGAGTTCGCCGTCGAGGAGATCCGTCCGGTGGCCGCCGAAGCAGACCGCACACAGTCGTTCCCCGAAGAGGTCTGGGACGACCTCGGGGAGCTCGGCGTCACCGCGATGACGACGCCGGCGTCGTACGGCGGCCTGGACGTGGACTCGCTGACCTACAGCGTCGTCAACGAACAGCTCGCGTACGGCGCGCTGTCCGTCGCAACCGCGCTGTCGGTGCACTGCCTGGCGACCTCCTGCATCGCGGAGTTCGGCGACGACGACCAACAGGAGCGGTGGCTGCCGGAGATGGCCGACGGCCGCCCGGTCGGCGCGTTCGCGCTGTCCGAGCCCGACGCCGGTTCGAACCCCGCACAGATGTCCACCACGGCGCGCCGCGACGGCGACGAGTTCGTGCTCAACGGGAAAAAGCAGTGGATCACGAACGGGAAGCGCTCGGGCGTCGTCATCGTGTTCGCGAAGATCGACGGGGACGACGACAAGATCACGCAGTTCCTCGTGCCCAAGGACGCCGACGGCCTCACGGTCGGCCCCAAGGAGGACAAACTCGGGCTGCGCGCCAGCGACACCACGTCGTTGCTGTTCGACGACTGCCGCATTCCGGCCAGCAACCAGCTCACAGAGGCGGGCCGCGGGCTGTCGGCCGCGCTCCACATCCTCACGGGCGGCCGGATCGGGATCGCCTCCCAGGCCGTGGGCCTGAGCCAGGCCGCCCTCGACGCGGCGCTCGCGTACGCCGACGACCGCGAGCAGTTCGACCAGCCGATCTCCGAGATCCAGACCATCCGGCACAAGCTCGCGGACATGGAAACCCAAGTGCAGGCCGCCCGCCTGCTCTCCCGGGACGCCGCACGGATGGCCGACGCCGGCGAGGACCACCAGACCGCGGCCGCGAAGGCGAAGTATTTCGCCAGCGAGGCGGCCGTCGACGTGACCAACGAGGCGGTCCAGATCCACGGCGGCTACGGCTACACCAAGGACTTCGACGTGGAGCGGTTCTACCGCGACTCGAAGATCACGACCATCTACGAGGGGACCTCCGAGATCCAGAAGGAAGTCATCGCGCGCGGCCTGATCGACTGACCACCGCGGCTACGCGTCGTCGACCCGCTGTGCGGGCACGCCGGTCACCGTTGCGCCGGCCGCCACGTCGTCGGTGACGACCGACGCCGCGCCGACGCTGGCGTTCGCGCCGATTTCGATGTCACCGAGCAGCGTCGCGTTCGCGCCCAGCGTCACGCCGGCGCGCACCGTGGGGTGTCGGTCGACCGGCCGGGAGTCGTTGCCCCCCAGCGTGACGCCGTGGTACATGTGCACGTCGTCGCCGACGACTGCCGTTTCGCCGATGACGACGCCGTGGCCGTGATCGATGGTGACCCGGCGGCCGATGTCGGCGTCGGGGTGGATCTCGATGCCAGTGAGCAGCCGCACCCAGTACGCGACCAGGCGGCCGGCGGTCGGCCACCGGTCGTACAGCGGGCCGGCGAGGAAGACGTGCGCCCAGACGGCGTGCAGGCCGGGATACGTGAGCGCGACGTCGAGGCGACTCCCGGCTGCGGGGTCCCGTCGCCGCATCGCACGGACGTCCTCACGGATGCGTGCGTACATTCGATGTGTCGAACGGCCACGGCGGGCGGTTGCGTGTGATGCTGGTGTCGTGCATGCGGTATCCTCGGGCAGCCCCGGGGAAAAGTCCCCCGAGGTGGCGTGCCCGCTTCGACCACCGAAGCCACTAACCGCGACGGGGGCGAACCGTGTGCCGTGACAGGCGGCTACGAGGCGGTTGTCTACGACCTCGACGGCACGCTCGTGCGCTTGAACGTCGACTGGGCGGCGGTCAAAACCGAGGTGTCCCGCGTGCTCCGTGAGGCCGGCCGGGAGACCACGGACGCCGACATGTGGTCGGTGTTGGCGACCGCCGATGACGCCGGCGTCAGAACGGCGGTCGACGACATCATCACCGAGCACGAACTCGCGGGCGCGGACACGGCCGCCCGGCTTCCCGCGGCCGACGACATCCCCCGCGACGTCCCCGTCGGTGTGTGCTCGCTGAACGCCGAGGCGGCCTGCCGGCGCGCCTTAGCCGCCCACGAGCTCGCGGACGCGGTCGCGGTCGTCGCGGGCCGGGACACGACACCCGCGATGAAGCCCGACCCGCGGGCGCTCGAATGGGTCACAACCGAACTCGGTGTGGCCCCCGCTGACACGCTGTTCGTCGGGGATTCGGCGTCCGACGAGACGACCGCCGAGCGAGCCGGCGCTGACTTCCAGTGGGTGTAGCGGTCACGCAGCGTGGCGGCGCGCGTACGCGAAGACAGTGACCGCGGTCAGAAACCAGATGATCGCGCCGATGCGCACGGCAAACGACACGCGGGAGGCCCACGTGGGGAGTGAGTAGCCCGTCGAGAGCGCAGTCACGATGGGGGCCCCGACGACGATGGTGACGACGAACGTGGTCTGCATCACCCACGCGTAGTCGACGCCGTCCGGGTCGGTGCGTGCTTCCAGTTCCGGCACACCGGTCTAGATGGTCGCGGTGTGCTTAACTCTCCCGTCACGGTGCCGCGTCGCATACGTTTAACACCGCGACCCACCGACATCGTCGTATGCCAACGGTGAATTCAGTGCGGCGTGCGGGCAGCACCGACGAGGAAACCGACCCGGTGACGATGCTGACCGCGTACGACGCCCCCACGGCGTCGGTGGTCGACGACGCCGGCGTCGACATGATCCTGGTCGGGGACAGCGTCGGGAACGCGAAGCTCGGATACGACACGACGCTGCCCGTCTCCGTCGACGAGATCGCGTCGGCGACCGGCGCGGTCGCACGCGCCACCGCGGACGCGGTCGTCGTCGCGGACATGCCGTTTCTGAGCTTCGGCGCCGACGAGACCGAGAGCGTGCGAAACGCCGGCCGCATGCTCAAAGAGGAGGACGCCGACGCGGTGAAACTCGAATCCGGGCCGCACACGGTGTCGCTGACCGAGACGCTCACGTCGCTGGGGATTCCCGTGATGGCGCACCTCGGGTTGACCCCCCAGCACGTCAACCAGCTCGGGGGGTATTTCCGGCAGGGCACCGACCAGGACAGCGCCGAGCGCATGCTGGATCTGGCGCGCGACCACGAGGCCGCCGGCGCGTTCGCGCTCGTGCTCGAACACGTGCCGGCGAACGTCGCCGCCGACATCACCGACGCCATCGACATCCCGACCATCGGTATCGGCGCGGGGCCGGACACCGACGGCCAGGTGCTCGTGATCTCGGACGTGATCGGGATGTCAGAACGCAGCCCGCCGTTCTCCAAGCAGTTCGGGGACGTGAACCGAGAAATGGCGACCGCGGTCGACGACTACGTCGACGCGGTCGAATCCGGGTCGTTCCCGGCGGCCGAGCACAGCCACGTCGCCGACGACGTCGACGACGTGTACTGAGCTAGTCGGCGGCGCGGAACGCCGCGACCCGCTCGGCCAGCCCATCGAGCACCACCAGCGTCGGGGGCAGCGTCGCCAGTGACGCGATCAGCGTGAGGAAGATCACGCCGACGGTCAGGAACCCGAAGCTGCTGAGCACCGGGAACGGTGACAGGATCAGCGCCGAGAACCCGAACACCGTCGTCATCCCGGAGACGGTGATGGCTTTTCCGACGCGGCTGGCCGCGATCTCCACGGCGTCGAGGCGACCGTAGCCGTTGTGCTGTTTCTCCTCGTAGTAGCGCTCCATGACGATGATGGTGTATTCGGCGCCGATGCCGACGGTCATCGCGCCCAGGCTGGCACCCAGCGGCGACACGGGGATGTCCAGCGCGAGCATGTAGATGTTCTGCCAGCCGATGACGAACACCATCGGCACCAGTGGTGCCACCGCCTTCACGAGGTCCCGGTAGTACAACCCGAGGAGCGCGAACACGAACAGGATGCCCAGGCCGGTCGTGGTGTTCCGCGAGTTGATCTGGTCGATGATCGACGGCACCGCGATCGACGACGTGCCGGTGACCTCAGCAGTAACTCCCGGCGGCGGGTTGCTGTAATCCAGTGACTCCTGTGAGTTCTCCAGGAACGACAACACCTGCCCGGTGGTCATGTCCTGTGGGGACGCCACGGTGATGTGTGCGCGCCCGTCGTTGTAATACCGCTGGCGCTGCTCGGTCGGCATCTGCGCGAGGACGCGCTCGACGCCACTGGTCGTGCGCGGGATCTCACCGCCGTTGTACTGTTTCACAGCCCCAGCGGGCGTGTCCACGCCTTCGACTAGTGGGGCTTGTGTGGCAACGTCGTTGAGGCCGTCCATCCAGCGCAACGTCTCAGGGTGTTTGAGGTGGGTGCCGGTGACGAGCACGTCGTAGCTGGTGCTCGTTCCGCCACCGGTCTGAGAGCGGAACTGCTGGAGGTCGACGTACGCGGGCAAGTCCTGGGGGATGAACTCTTCGGTGTCCGCGAGCGTCCCCAGCGAACTGGCGACCTGGAAGCCGACGCCCGACAGGACGAGCGCGATCGCAAGCACCGTCATCGGGTGGCTTGCGAGGATCCGCGACGTCCGGCCGAGCGTCGACCCCACGAGGCCGATACGCGAGTCCTCGTCGACCTCAGCGTGCGCGGCCTCGGGGTCTCCGCCGTCGGCCGCCGCCGGACTGTCGTCGCCCCAGCGCCGGATGTAGATCGTCAGCCCGGCGAGCAACACCAGGATGCCGGCGGCGTACGTGAGCAACACGCCGAGGATGGACGTCTGTGCGAACCAGATGATCGCCGGCGAGGACGTCGACACCCAGGTCGCACCGAACCCGAGGGCTGCCGCGAGCATCGCGATGAGGACCGGCGGCCCAACCCCGCCGAGGGCGTTCGGGAGCGCCTCGCGGGGCGGATGCGTCTCTAGTTCCTCTTCGTACCGCTCGTGGAACTGCACGGAGTAGTCGATCCCCAGCCCGATCAGGATGGGGAACACCGCGCTCGTCATCGTGGAGTTCGGGATCCCGCCGTAGCCGATCGCGCCGAACGTGTAGATGACGCCCACGAAGACGGCGACGATGGGCAGCAGGCGGAGTCGAACCCCGCGGAACAGGAAGAACAACGCGATCACCATCAGGCCGACTGCCAGCCCCAGCAGCTTCTGCGTGCTCTGCTGGATGACCGTCGAGAGCTGCGCGGAGAACGCCGCGTCACCCGTGACGGTGGCGGTCACGCTGGCGGGGAACCGCGCCCAGTCGCTGGTGCTCACAGCCTCGGTGTAGATCGGGCGTTGCTGTTGTTGTGTGAGGTCGGTGTCGGTGGCGATCTGGATCGTGGTGTAATCGGGGGACCCGATCACGGACTCGATTTTCGACTTCGAGTCCGGGATGCGGCCGTACGCAGCCCGCACCTGGTCGGCGGGGCTGCGCACTGCATACACGTCCTGTGTCTGTGACATCCGCCTGTCGTAGCGGTCGATCGCCTCGATCGCCGACGGCTCCGTGATGTCACCCCGAATGAGCACCGCGATGTTCCCGTGGTCGAACGAATCGGAGAACGCTTCGTAGGTGGGGTTGCTCCCGACGAACGCGTCGTCTCCGGTGACGCTCGTGATCTGTGCGGCGCCGCCGATCGCAACCAGGATGAGCAGTCCTGCGATGAGCAGTGTTGCGACTGGCCGCGCTTGGACGCGATCACCAATCGAAGCGAACGCACTACGTAGTTTGGGCATGGATTAGTTCCAGGCTGCGCTCACCGGCGCTGGTAGAGGACGTAGCCCACGCCAGCCACGACCACAACGAGTCCGATGATGACTGGCAGCGGCACTGGGAGCCCGCCGGACTGGGGCGACACCGGCACCCCGACCGTGAGGCCGTCCGTGTATTTCGTGTCACCGTCCGGTTCGTCGTAGCGCACTTCCACCGACGCGTCGTACTCTTTGGTGATCGCCGCGCTGTCGGCGCTGGCGGTGAACGTCGCTGTGGTGGTTTCGCCGGGCTGCAGTTCGCCGAGGTACGCGCCGTCGTCGGACGTCGACAGCGGATCACTCACGAACAGCTTGGCGTTCGCGGCGGACACCGGCTCGTCGCCCTGGTACCGTAGGGAGACCGCGACCGTGTCGCTACCGCCGGGGGAGACCGACGTGCTCACGTTGACGACCTCGAAGGGGTCTTGCTCGGCGCCGATTTCGAGGGGTTGGCGCAGCGGACTGGAGATCGTCCGCACGTCACCGTTGTCGTTCTCGTATTCGACGTTGAACGGGAAGGAGTTGCTGCCGGGCTCAGCGGAGCCTGGGATCGCGACGGTGAACGACACGGGCTTGGACTCGCCGGGTCCGAGGTCACCCACCGCGGACTCCCCGTTGGTCGGCTCGATGCCCGGGATCGATCCCAGGCGGACGGCGACGTTGTTCGCGGATCCCGAGCCGGTGTTCACGATTTCGCCGTGGATCTCGGCGTCGGACTCGTCGACCCGGAACCCCTCCGTCTCGACGTTCCGGAGTTCGAACGTGCGTTCGGGCTGGACGGACACGCCGGCGGTCAGGGACTGCGATTTCCGCGTCACGCCGTTGCTGTTGGTGTAGGCGACGACGGCGTTGATCGGGTAGTCGCCGGCATCGGCGTTGGATTCCGCGCCGACTTTCGCGGAGATGTTCGCTGTTTCGCCGGGGTCAAGCGCCGGAATGTACACGCTGGTCTGTGGCTGGGGGCTGGTCATTTGCCCGAAGTACAGCGTCGGGGACTGGCTGCTGAGCTGCACCGAGGCGTCGGTCGCCGTCTCGGTGCCCGTGTTTTTGACGTCGAGCGAGAGTTGCCCGGTGTCGCCGCCGTAGATCTCGTTTTCGCCCTGCGAGACGATCGAGAACTGTGGCTGGTCCTCGATGGTGATATCGACGTACTGGGTGGATTCCTCCTCGGTTTTCGTGCGGGAGGCTTCCTGGAATCGGCCGTAGGAAACCGATCGCGTGTGTTCGTAGGCGACGTCGATCGGGATGCGGTACGTCCCGGGCTCGACGTCTCCGACTTCGAGTTGGAACTTGATATCAGTGCCCTGTCCGCTGGGGAGGCTGCTGATCGTGTACGTCCCGCTTTTCGGGGTGATGTTGGCGTCCAGTTTCTCCGTCGCGATGTCGAGTTTGAGGGCCTCTGCCGTTTGGACCTCGCGCTCGTATTGGTCTTGTCCGCCCTGGATCAGCGTCCCGGAGTTCGACACCGTGACGGTGAACGCGTGTGCGGATTCCGGGGCGACAGGGCCGTCAGGCGAGGAAAGCGAGATGTCAGGCTTCCCCGTGACGGTGTTGTCGGCCGCGCTCACGGACAACGGAACTGCCGAGAGCGTGATGAGAACCACAACGGCCAGAACAGTTATACGCGATGCGTGTTTGCTTACTGATTGGGAGTCAAACATGTCTTCGTGAAGTACGTTTTCGGTTGGAATTCATCTCAGTGCGTTGTTTGTGACATCGGAAAGAGCCGTGCGTGAGTCGGTGAGGGTCCGATCTACTGTGTCGGTCGTGTCGTCGTGCCCTGGTGCCGAACCGCTTGGCCTCTATGCCTACCGAACGGTCGGGAGGAAATGAATGTTCCCATCTAGGCAACCACCGCGGAGACGTGTGTCATCGGGAACGTATACTGCCTGTAGCTTGGTAAGTGACTCGCCGCACACGGCAGTGCCGCCGCTATCGGCGGCCCACTAGCGCGGGGTCACGGAGAAACGCATCGAGGGCGTCGTTGAACTGGTCGGGTGTTTCGAGCATCGAGAGGTGTGCGGCATCCGGGAGCGTCGTCCACCCCCCTGTCTGCACGTGTTCCGCGAGGAACTCGTGGGCCGAGGGCGGTGTGAGGTGGTCGTGATCACCGGTGAGCGCGAACACCGGGCTGTCGATCTCCGAGAGTCGTGTCCGGACATCGAAGGTGTGACACGACCGGAAGTCGCGGTTGACGACGGCGCGCCCGCAGTCCCGCATTGCGTCCTTCGAGAGGGCGAGCGTGCGGTCGTCGGGGTCGTGGAACAGCCGGCCGCTGTCGTGGAGGAACGCCAGTGCCCGCTCGAACCCGGGGCCATCCCCGGCGAGCCAGGCGCGAAGCGAGTCGGCGACCGCGAGCGTTGCGCCACATCCGGCAAGCACCACGGCGTCCGGCTCAACGCCTCCGTCGAGGACTGCAGTGAGCACGACCGCACCGCCGAGGCTGTTCCCCACCAGGACGGACGCACCGACATCGGCGGCGACGGCGCGCGCGTCCGCCGCGTACGCGTCAAGCGTCTCCGGGCCAGGGTCGGTTTCGATGTCGTCGCTGTCGCCGTGCCCCGGTAGGTCCAGGGCGGCGACCCGATACGTGTCCGCGAGGCGCGCCAGCTGTGCTTTCCAGACGGCGTGGGTGCCGCCGCTGCCGTGGACGAACAACACGGTGGGTGCGTCTGCGGACCCACGGACGCGGTAGGCTGTCGACCGTCCGTGGTGGGCAAGCGTCTCCATGGTTGCGGCGAGAGCAACCAAGGGCATAAGACCTACGACGGTGTGAACCGCAATTCTACTTGTCGTCGGGAAACCCCATCACGTCCCCCACAACTGGACGAAGGGTTTAAGTGTGCTGAACGATTACCTTACGTTAGTAATATGACTTCGAAACCCCATCTCACCGAATCGGATCCGTTGGTTCGACGCTACGACTACGGCGATGCGGTGATCGTCGCCGCCGACCTCGGAGTCGACGACGACCGCGTTGCTGTCGACGTCGTCCAGGACACCGCGATCGTCACCCGCGACGATTCGCCGACCGACCAGTACGAACTCCCCGTTCCGGACGGTGACTCAACGCGGGCCTTCATCAACAACGGCGTCGTAACAGTCGAGGTGTCACGATGAAACTCACGGTCAAACCACTCAAACAGAAGGACGCAGGTCGCGGTCTCGCCGCCGTCGACCGCGACTCCATGGACGAGCTGGCGCTCGAAAACGGCGACTACGTGGTTATCGACGGCCAGGGCGACCACGGGCGCGCGGTCGCCCGCGTCTGGCCGGGCTACCCCGAAGACGACGGCGACGGCGTCGTCCGCATCGACGGACGGCTGCGCAAGGAGGCCGACGTCGGGATCGACGATCAAGTCACCGTCGAGCCCGCGGACATCAAGCCCGCCGGCGGCGTCACCGTTGCCCTCCCGCAGAACCTTCGCGTGCGCGGCAACATCGCGCCGATGGTTCGTGACCGGCTCAACGGCCGCCCGGTCACCGCGGGGCAAACCATCCCCATCTCGTTCGGGTTCGGCGGCATGAGCACCATCTCCGGCCAGCAGATCCCGGTCAAGATCGCCGAAACCGAGCCCAGCGGCACGGTCGTCGTCAGCAACGACACCGAAATCCAGCTCTCCGAGCGCCCCGCCGAAGAGATCGCGCCGGGGGCCGGTGAGGCAGCCGAGACCGGCGACCCCACGCCGAACGTCACCTACGAGGACATCGGCGGCCTCGACGGCGAACTCGAACAGGTGCGGGAGATGATCGAGTTGCCGATGCGTCACCCCGAGCTCTTCCAGCAACTCGGCATCGACCCGCCGAAAGGCGTGCTCCTCCACGGCCCACCCGGCACCGGCAAAACGCTCATCGCGAAAGCCGTCGCCAACGAGATCGACGCGCACTTCGAGACGATCTCCGGCCCGGAGATCATGAGCAAATACTACGGCGAAAGCGAGGAGAAGCTCCGCGAGGTCTTCGACGAGGCCGAGGAGAACGCCCCCGCGATCGTCTTCGTCGACGAGCTCGACTCCATCGCGCCCAAGCGAGGCGAAACCCAGGGCGACGTCGAGCGCCGCGTGGTCGCCCAGCTGTTGAGCCTCATGGACGGCCTGGAGGACCGCGGCGACGTCACGGTCATCGCGGCGACCAACCGCGTCGACGCCATCGACCCCGCGCTCCGCCGGGGCGGGCGTTTCGACCGCGAGATCGAGATCGGCGTCCCCGACCAGGACGGCCGCAAGGAGATCCTGCAGGTGCACACGCGTGGCATGCCGCTGGTCGAGGACATCGACCTCGACGACTACGCCGAGAGCACGCACGGCTTCGTCGGCGCGGACATCGAGAGCCTCGCCAAGGAAGCCGCGATGAACGCACTGCGCCGGGTGCGCCCGGACATCGACCTGGAATCCGACGAGATCGACGCCGAACTCCTGGAATCCATCTCGATCACGGAAGCCGACTTCAAGCGCGCGCTGAACGGCATCGAGCCGTCCGCGCTCCGCGAGGTGTTCGTGGAGGTGCCGGACACCACGTGGGCGGACGTCGGCGGCCTCACGGACACCAAAGAACGCCTCCGGGAGACCATCCAGTGGCCCCTGGACTACCCGGACGTGTTCTCCGAGATGGATCTCCAGTCCGCCAAAGGCGTCTTGCTGTACGGCCCGCCGGGCACCGGCAAGACGCTGTTGGCGAAAGCCGTCGCCAACGAGGCGAACTCGAATTTCATCTCCGTGAAAGGCCCGGAGCTGCTGAACAAGTACGTCGGCGAGTCCGAGAAGGGCGTCCGTGAGGTGTTCGAGAAGGCGCGGTCGAACGCCCCGACAGTGGTGTTCTTCGACGAGATCGACGCCATCGCGGGCCAGCGCGGGCGCGCAACCAGCGACTCGGGCGTGGGCGAGCGCGTCGTCTCCCAGCTGCTCACCGAACTGGACGGCATCGAGGCCCTCGAAGACGTGGTCGTGGTTGCGACCTCGAACCGGCCGGACCTCATCGACGACGCGCTGCTGCGGCCGGGTCGCCTCGACCGCCACATCCACGTGCCGGTGCCCGACGCCGACGCGCGCCGCGCGATCCTCGACGTGCACACGCGCGACAAACCCCTCGCGGACGACGTCGACCTCGACGCCGTGGCCCAGCGGATGGACGGGTTCGTCGGCGCGGACGTGGAGGCGCTCGTCCGGGAGGCCACGATGAACGCCACCCGGGAGTTCATCAACTCCGTCGACCCCGCCGACGCCAGCGACTCCGTGGGGAACGTCCGCGTAACGATGGCGCACTTCGAGGCCGCGCTCGGGGAGGTCACGGCCAGCGTCGACGCGGACGTCAAGGAGAACTACGAGGAGATCGAACAGCGGTTCAACACCGCGGACACGCCGACCGACGACGAACCCGCGTCCGGAGCGTTCCACTGACCGACGCGCCGCCCCGGAACGACGCCTGGCTGTGCCGAACGCACGCTGCGCTCGTCCCGTAGCGACCGACAGCAGGCCGTCGCCCGCCCGGCCTCAGTCCAGCTTCTCGGCGGCGTCTTTCTCGATGAGCGGGTCGGCGTTCGCCTCCGGGAGCGTGACCACGTCGCCGGCTTCGAGGTCGTAGGGTCGCTCGTCGACGCCGAGGATCTCACCGACGGTGTCGGTCACTCGGACACGAACCCGGGCGGTCGCCGCGTCGCCGCTGTCGGGCACGCCGGCGTCGTCTGCGGGTTCGCTTTGCACGCCGCCATCGGTGGTCGTGTCAACCCGGTCTGCCCCACCGTCCCCCGGGGGCTCCGGAGCCGGTGGCGGGTCGAGGGTCCCGCCGTCGTCACCGCCCATTGCGGCAGCCACCGAGGAGCCGCCCGCCGGCGGGCTGGCGTCCCTGGGAGACGTGTCGCCGGCATCGCTGTCCGGGGCCGGGGAGCCAGGATCGGCCGGGTCGTCGCCATCGGGACGCGCACTGGCCGCGTCGCCCGCGATCACGTCGAGCACGTGCGCCTTGTTGTCCTCGATGCGGGCAACCAGGTCACCGTACAGGTCGCGCTCCTCGGCGGTGAGCCCGCCCTGGTCGTCGGGCATCCCGGCGGCCGCGAGGCTGGCCTGCTTGACGAGCTTCCCCATGCGGCGCTCGTAGATGGCCTCCGTGACCTGCTCGGCGGTCTCGATTTTGTCCGTGAGCTCCTGGACCTCCGGATCGCCGAACGGATCGGTGGCCGCGGCCGCGGCGTCGTCGCGGCGGTCTTTCAGTGACTCGATGAACGCCGCGACGTCCGCGTAAAACGACTCCTGGAGGTCCTGCAGGCCGTCGGTCGCGCGCTCCTGTGTTTGTGCCGCCCGTAAGTCGTCTAAGTTCATTCTGTGGCCTTCTCGGCGGTACCGCGGGCCATCATGAAGACACCCGCGTACTCTGGAACTGTGCTCACGCCCGGCCCGACTGTAAGGTTTTCCCCACGCAGCTCGACGGTGTGCTCTGCGGGTAGCTCGACGGTGATGTCGTGGCCGACGAACGTCTCCGGAACGGCGTCGACGAGCGGATCGAAGTCATCGAGTGCGGCACGGTCGAGGCGCTGCACCTCCAGCCCGCTGCCGCCGTGCAGCGATCCGGGCAGCCGGATCAAGCGGTTCGTGTCGGTGGTCACCGGCTCGTCGATGGGTGCCTGCTCGGCCGCGACGGTCTCGTCGATGTAGCGCCGCGCGACCGTCAGGAACGCCGGATGCACGTCGACGTTTCCACGCTTCACCGCCGTGGTGTTGTCCGCGACCACGTTGTAGATGGCCCGCGCCGATCTCTCTCCGACGCCGTCGAACTCCGTGAGCGTCGCCACGGCGTCGTCCTCGCCGCGCTCGATGAGGTCGTCGGCGAACGCTTCGAGGCGGGTGGTGACCCGACGGCCCCAGCCGCCGTCGGCCGGCAGCATCCGCTTCTCGGTGGGGTTCTCTAGCCCGCGGCCGCCGACGGGTTCAGCCTCGACCAGCGTCTCCAACGCCAGGTCGTTGCCGCGCACGTAATCGACGATCTCCCGGCGCTCCTCGCTGCCGAGCTCGTAGACGCCCGCATCGCGGACGTGCACGTGGTATCCGCGGCCGCCGGAGAACGTCACGGTCAGCTCCTCGAACCCGAAATCGCGCTCGAGGAAATCGAGCAGCCGCAGCAGTGCGTCCTTGCACTTCGACAGCATCTCCGCGTAGGAATCCTCCCCGAGGGTGACACGCGGCAGGTGGTCGGCGTCGAGGTCGAACACCAGATCCGAGCCCTGCCAGTGTTTTTCGTCCATCGTCGCCGCCCCCGGAGCGTCGTAGGTGCCCGCCGAGAAATAGACGTGCCGGGGGCATTTCCGTTCGAGGAACGACGCCATCGACCCCAGATCCAGCGTGGATTTGTGCCGAACCATCGTCGTGTCGGGGCCGGCAGTCCACGGGATATACCCCCACTCGCGGTCGTCGGCGCGCGGGGGGAGGTCGATCTCCGCACGGCGGTACACGTCGCCGAACCGCCCCCGGAGATACGCACGGGTCCGTTCCTCCATGTCGGGACGGCAGTACGCCGACCGCGGGTAAATCAGTGTCGTCTCGCCGGGATCGACAGCGCGTCTCGGCCGGACGAACCGACCCGGCGCCCGGTGCATGCCGGCAATCGTGGGGTGACCGTTCGATGCGCATCGCCCCGCCGATGTCCCGGACTCCGGGCCGGCGGTAGCGGTACAGAACGGCCGTCGCCTCGCCACAGCGGGAGTGATGGCTCGCCAGCGGGCCCTGCTAGTCGTCGGGCGTGGTGTAGAGGTGGTAGCCCGCGAGGGCCGCCACGATGGCCGAGACGAACTCGGAGACACCAACAACGGTGAACGCTTCCCAAAACGTCATGCCGAACGACCGCAGGAACGGCACGGCGAACAGACCCGCCGCACCGACGAGAGCCGCACCAGCGAGCGCGACGACAGCCAGCCTGTTGAGCGACGCTGGAAAGTCGCCGTCGGCGTCGCCGTCGTCGCGCGATCGTGCGAGTACAAGACCGAGTGGGGGACTCATCGTGTGTCGTTGAAAAGCCGCGCCGGTTGTGGGGCTGTCCTGCGTGTGCGATCAGTCGCTGGTCGCGGCCGCGCCGTCGCCGGCGGACGGCTCCGGCGCTTCGGCTTCGCCGAAGATCGCACGACTGCGCAGGAGGATGAGCCCGAAGCCGACCTTCGCGCTCACGTCAAGCACCATGAACAGCAGCGTCTCGATGTTCAGCGGCACGATTCCCGCACCTTCGCTGCCGATCAGCCACACGACGGGATACGCGGACCACAACACAACGGTAACGTTACGCAGTACTTTGAACGTGGATGCGACCTCGGGGCGCATGCTTTCGGCCTTCGAGGTGAACCCGAAGAACAGCACGTACAGGATGTACAGCATCGCTGCGGTGCTGATCGCCCACCACACGAAGCGGTACGAGTAGACCTTCGTCAGTGCGCCGACCAGGCCGGTCCCGATCATGATGCCGTCGGCACCGACGAGCGCAAGGATCGTTCCCTGATCTGCGTCAACGAGCAACGCGAGGTCTAACAACAACAGCGGCGTGGTGAACAGCCAGTCAGCGTACCGCGCCCAGTAGATGGGGTTTTGCTCCCCACCGAACGGTACCATTGTGAGGCCATACCCCAGCAGCATCGAGAGGTACATCGTGAACGCGATGGCTGGGACGAGCGTCGTGATGGCGTAGAATTTCTTTGCATCTGGGTCCGAGACGCCCATCCCTTTCACGAGGAAATAGAGCGTCCCGAGTCCCATTAGCGCCGTACCGAGCGCTAGCCAGATCCACTCCGGACGTCCGGTGATCTGGGCCTGCGATACCCCCTCCACTGCTGTTGGCAATAACTCCAACATGCAACAGTACCTAACGAGGATATGTGTGTAACTCTACGACCCAATCAGTATGGTACGCTCGTGACGGAATTTAGACCGATGAACCGTCAGACACGGAGCCGACACGCGGATTCCGAACCATACCAAAATAGCGCACCCCACCGAGTGTGTGGGCCACAGCGGCTGTGAAATGCCCGCTGCCTGCTGGTTCAACGGCCGGCTGGCGTCGAAACACCCGCGGTGAAGTCGGTGCGTGCACGCGTGTTACCACTCGAAGCGCACGAAAAACTCGTGATCGTTGCGGCACTCAACCGTTCGCACCTTCTGGGTGTCGCTGGTCGGCTCCTGTCGTGACGCAGCCGTGACGGACTTCACGGTTGCACCCATCGGGAGCCCCATCTTCACGTCGGATCCGCACCGCGGACAGTGGAGGTCGGTGATCGGCACTACTCCCGGGTGTGTCTTCCCGTTCCTTAAATATTCTCCAGTTCTGATACCCCACTAGCTTGGGTCTTTTTTGATGCTCGGTAGTGACGTGTGTATTCATATGAGCAATAGGTCGCAGTTCGTCCCGTCGTGGCTCGTGCCGGAGGCAGCCGGCGACCTCCCGTTGACCGTGTCGCGGCTGTCACTGCTCGCGCTTGCCGCCGCGTTCGCGGTCGGATACGGCGCGGGCTTCGCGGTCCCACTGGAGGTCCAGGCGGGCGTCTACCTGTTGGGTATGGTCGCGATGAACCTCCCGCACGGCGGCTACGAGCATTTCGAGAACCTGCGGCGACGGGCTGCCTCCTTCCAAGGCAAGTATATCGTCGCCTACCTGGTCGGGATCGCGGCGTTCGGCGCGCTGTTTTTCGTCGCGCCCGTCGCCGGACTGGGGCTGGCAGTCACGGTGGCCGTCGCCAAAGGTGGGTTCGGTGGCGTGCAGTCGATGGACGCCCTCTACGGAACTGACCATTTGCGCACGCGCCCCCAGCGGTGGCTCGCCGCCGTCGTCCGGGGCGGCGCAGTGATGGTGGTTCCCATGTTGTTCTGGACGGACGTGTTCTACGCGTTCAGCTCGGTCATGATCTCGATTTTCGACCCCAGCGCCGTGTCGGCGCTCGGCGGTGACATCGCAACCCGGCGGCTCGTGCTCGGCGGCGGGTACGGGGCGCTCGTGGTCGCACACCTGGGGCTCGGCTACCGGCGGGCGGCCGGTACCGGGTCGTTCCTCGCCGACGCCGCCGAGACGCTGCTGTTGATCGCGTACTTCGCGCTCGTTCCGGTGGTCATCGCCGTCGGGCTGTACTTCCCGCTGTGGTACTCGGCCCGCCAGGTGGCCCGATCGTCGGCCGTCGACGACACGGCGGTGACGCAGGCAGACGCCACCGGCATGCTCGACGCCCTGGACGCCGACGACCCGGCGCGCGCCACGCTCGCCTCGTGGGCGGTGCTCATCGTCGGCAGCGTCGCCACGTTCGGCCTGGCGACCGTGCTCTGGCTGCTGTCCCCACAGCCCCTGGGTGGTGGTGGGATCCTCGTGGGCTTGGTCGCGTTCTGGAGCATTTTCGTGAGCATCATCGCGCTCCCGCACGTCGTCGTCGGCGGGTGGCTTGACCGCACTCGCGGCATCTGGTACGTCCCATGACGAGCGTCCAGAACACCGAGTCCGAGACCGCCGCCGGCGCGACGACGATCGGCGTGTTGTTCGCGGGCAGCGACCCGGAGACGGGGCCGGCTGCCTGCGACCTCGACGAGGACGGCCGCTTCGACGTGACCCAGATCCGTGATTTCGTGGCCGCACGCGATCGCGTCGACGATCCCGACATCGACTGTGTGGTCGCCGTCCACGAGCCGGATGGCTTCGACGGCGTGGCGTTCCTGGAAGCAGTCCGGCAGACCCACGCGGAGTTCCCGGTCGTGGTCGTGCCGACAGCCGTCGACGAGGACGTTGCGCGGCGCGCCGTCGACGCCGACGCGACGGGGCTGGTGCCGGCGGTGTCCGAGGACGCCACCGCGACGATCGCCGACCGCATCGAGCAGAGCGCGCCCGCCCACTCCGAGGACACCGAGACGCGGATGCCGATCTCCGACCTGACCGTGGAGTCCGAGCGCCGCCTCAAAGAGCAAGCCCTCGACGAGGCCCCGATCGGGATCACGATCTCGGACGCCACCGACCCGGAGGAGCCGATCATCTACATCAACGACTCCTTCGAGGACATCACGGGGTATTCGCCCGACGAGGTCGTGGGCGCGAACCACCGCTTCCTCCAGGGGCCGAAGACCAACGAGGACCGCGTGGCGGAGTTCTGGACCGCGATCACCGAGGACCACGACACCCAGGTCGTGTTGCGGAACTACCGCCGCGACGGGTCGCTGTTCTGGAACCAGGTGGACATCAGCCCGATCTACGACGAGGACGGCACCGTCTCACACTACGTCGGGTTCCAGATGGACGTCTCCGAGCGCATGGCTGCCCAACAGGAGCTCCAGGGGGAACGCCAGTCCCTGGATCGACTGCTGGACCGCGTGAACGGCCTGATGAACGATGTCACGTCGGCGTTAGTGCGGGCGGCCGACCGGGAGGAGATCGAAACCCGGATCACCGACCGCATCGGCACCGGCGGCGAGTACGCCGGCGCGTGGTTCGGGCGGTACGACGCGACCGAGGACACGATCACGGTCGCGGAGGCAGCGGGGGACTGTGAGGGATGCGACGGCGACGTCTTCGATCTCGCGTCCGCCGGCGAGGCCGTCGCGTTGCTTCAGGACGTCGTCGAGCAGCGCGAAGCGCTCGTGAGCACGGACGCCGACGACGTCTCCGGGACCGCCGACGGCGACGCGTGCGTGCTGGTGCCGGTCACGTACCGGTCGACGACCTACGGCGTGCTCGCCGTGTCGACGGCCGAACACCGCATCGACGACCGCGAACAGGTGTTGTTGCGCTCGCTTGGCCGCACGACCGGCGCGTCGATCAACGACGCGTTGACCCGGCGCACCATCGCCACGGACACCGTGTTGAACATCGGCGTCGAGCTGTCCGATACGGCGCTGTTCCTGGTCGAGTTGGCGGGGGCGACAGACACCACCTTCGAGCAGGAGGCGACGATCGCGGACAGCCAGACGCAGGGCGTGCTCATGCTCGTGACAACGCCACACGACGACCCCCAGGCGGTCGTCGACACCGCGTTGGGCTACGACGCCGTCCAGGACGCCGAGGTCATCGTCTCGACCGACGACGAGAGCGTGGTGCAGTTCGATCTGTCGAGTTCGCCGCTGGTGGACGTGCTCTCCGAGTGTGGGAGCCGGGTCATCCGCATGCACGCCGACCGGACGACGCTGGAGCTCGACGTCCGGGTCGGAACCGAGGGGGCGGCGCGGCGGGTGTTGAGCACGTTGCGGGACAAGTACGCCGACGTGGAGCTGGTCGCGTACCACGAGGACGATCCCGAGCAGACCCCGCATGGGTTCCGCGAGGAGTTGCGCAGCGACCTGACTGACCGGCAGCTCACCGCCCTCCAGAAGGCGTACGTGAGCGGCTACTTCGAGTGGCCGCGGCGCGCGGAGGGCAAGCAGCTCGCGGAGTCGATGGATATCGTGCCGTCGACGTACCACCAGCATCTGCAGGCTGCCAAGCAGAAGCTCGTCGGCGCGTTCTTCGAGGAGTGACGCGGGCCACACGCCGGCTGTGGCGGATCCGTGTCAGTGTTCGAGGAACGTCGTGAGGTTGTCGACGGTGGCGGCGGCTTCCCGTTTGTTGTATGCTTTTGCGATCGGGGCCAGCACCGATTCGATGACCGTGTCCGGCAGGTCGTACTCGGCCTCGTAGGTCAGCGACGTGGTGTCGTCGCCGGAGAGCCGGTACGTGATGGTGCCGTCGATGGCGCCCGTCAGCTCCTGGACGAGCCGGCGCTCGGGCACGCGTTCGATGTCTTCGACAGTGCCGACGAGTTCGACGCCGGCGAGTTTGTATCGGTATTTGGCTCGTTTGCCGCCACTGGCAAGCGCTTCGACGTCCGTGACGGTGATGAGTCCGGGCGTGATCTTGACGTGGTTCCGAGGGTCATCGAGGAAGGAAAAGACGTCGCCGGGCGGCGCGTCGATTGTGGCCTGTTGTTCGACCGTGAACATGGATGAGTGGTGTGGAGTTGGCGTCGTCCGACGTGTGGATGATGGTGGCGTGGGTGGGTAACTACAGCCCCCAATCAATTTGGTAGAAACTCCCACATGTCGCGGCACGCTCGAACACCCAAACACATGGGGGATGGGGCTTTAGCATTGAGCGGCAACCTGTAGGTGTGCTACCGGAGGCAGGAGGCGGATGACGCGGGTGCGTGTCACCCTCAGGGACGCCGCCGACAGGACAGCCGACGCGCCGGCCGTCGGTCCGGGCCGGCTCAGTTTCACCGCCGAAACCCGCCAGCAGATCGGGGTGGCGGAGGGCGACGCCGTCACCGTCACCGGCAGCGAGGAAACCGTTGCGACTGTCGGCCCCGACACCACAGCCATCGCGGCCAGCAGCGGGCTCGCGGGCGCGGATGTGCTGCGGAACGTCGGCCCGACGGACACGGTCACGGTTGCGCCCGCCGATCCCAGTCCGGCAGCCGGGCTCACTGTGGCACCGGCCACGTCGTCGACCCTGGAGGGCGACGCCGACGCGCTTGCACGCGCGCTCGCCGGGCGTCACCTGGTCGCGGACGACCGCATCGCCGTGCCGCTGTTCAGCGGCACCGTTGTGGTGACGCTCGACGTCGAGGACACGACGCCGGGCGGTCCCGTCACCGTCACCGCCGACACGGCGATCACGCTCACGGGCCACGCCGCCGACAGCGGGCACGCGGACGCGGAGCACGCGACGCCGGCGGCCACCAGGGTCGGCGGGCTCGACGACGAACGCGGTGCGCTCCGGCGGCTCGTCGTCGCGCCGCTGGTCGCCGATTCGTACGCCGCCGTCGGCGTGCGGCCGCCGGCCGGCGTGCTCGTCCACGGGCCGGCAGGCACCGGGAAGACGACGCTCGTGCGTGCGGTGGCGGCGGCCGCCGACCTGGCGGTCGAGTCGGTGGCCCCCGAGGACGCCGGCGACCGGGACGCGCTGGCGGCGGTGTTGGACGCCGCCCGGGACGCCGAGCCGGGCTGTGTGGTGTTCGTGGAGTCGCTGGCCGCGGCCGCCCCCGACCCGACGGCGGACGGCGCCAGCGGTCGTGGGTCGCCGTCGGCGCTCGGGTGGCTGCTCGACCGCGTCCGGGGCCACGACACAGTCGTGGTGGTCGGGGAGACCACCGATCCCGACGCCGTTGATCCGGCGCTCCGGCGGGGCGGGCGTTTCGACGCGGAGGTGCGCGTCGGCGTGCCTGATCCGGCCGCTCGGCGCGCCATCCTCGACGTACACACGGACGGCGTTCGGCTCGCCGACGCGGTGTCGCTGGACGCGGTGGCCGATCGAACCCACGGGTACACCGGCGCGGACCTGACCGCCGTACTCGTCGACGCCGCGACCAGGGCTGCCGGCAGCGCGGCCGGCCCGCCGGTGATCCGCCAGCGCGACCTCGAAGCCGCCCTGGACGCCGTGGGTCCGTCCACGCTCCGCGACGTGTCGGTGCAGACGCCGACGACCACCTACCAGGACATCGGCGGGCTCGACCGCGCGAAACGCGAGGTGGTGCGGACCGTCGAGTGGCCCCAGCGGTATCCGGCGTTGTTCGAGCGCTTGGACGCGGCCGCGCCGACCGGCGTGTTGTTACACGGGCCGCCGGGAACCGGGAAAACGATGCTCGCGAAGGCCGTGGCGGCGTCCACGGACGCGAACTTCCTGTCCGTCGACGGCCCGGAGTTGATGAACCGCTACGTGGGCGAGAGCGAGCGCGGCGTTCGGGACCTGTTCGAGCGCGCGCGGCGGCTCGCGCCCGCCGTGGTGTTCCTCGACGAGGTTGATTCGCTCGCGCCGGCCCGCCACGACACCGACACGGGGGCGTCCGAGCGCGTCGTCTCCCAGCTGCTGACCGAGCTAGACGGGCTGTCGCCCCGCGGTTCGGTTGCGGTGTTGGCGGCGACGAACCGTCGGGAGTCGGTGGACCCTGCGTTGCTTCGCCCGGGGCGGATCGAAACCCAGGTCGCGGTTCCGATCCCGGACCAGGACGCCCGGGCCGCGATCTTCGAGGTGCAACTCGACGGCGTGGCGACCGGACGCATCGACACCACCGCGCTGGCCGCCGCCACGACCGGCTACACGGGCAGCGACATCGCGGGTGTCGTCCGCGAGGGTGCGCTGTTGGCGATGGAGGACCACCTCCGCGAGACGGAGTTCGACGCCACCGACGCCAGCGGGCTGGTCGTCACCCAGCGCCATCTGCGCCGCGCCATCGAGACGACGGCCCCGTCGGTCGACGGCGCGGGGTGATGGTTTGGCACATCGTTGAAGACGCCGCCGGTCGAAGCGGCGGTATGGAGAAGCAGGATCTCGTCGTCGCGGTGCATGTGATGGTTGCCGTCGCCATCGCGGCGTTCGGACTCGTCCGGATCTCGCGGGGCCAGCGGGTGCCGGGCGCGCTGAACGTCGGGTTCGCGATCGTCGTGGTTGGCGTTGGGGTGTACATGCGCCAGTTGGTGTGAGCGACGCCACGCCGAGGGGCCACCAGTTTGGTCCGTGTTTGAAACGGGCGAGCGCCTACCACTAGCTGTGAGCGAAGACGCCGACAACTCGGGAGAGCAGGCGGCGGAGGCGACCGACACCCAAGACCACACGGAGACGGACGCCGAATCGGAAGCCAGCGAGGCCACGGAGCGCAGTGAGGACGTCGTCGTCGATCTCGATTCGGCGGCGGCCTACGAGCAACGCGTCGACGAGCTGGAGGCGGTCGTCGAGGAGCAACGCGAGCAGATCGAGGAGTTAGAGGACCTGATGCTCGATCTGTCGGTGCGCGCGGCCGACGACAAGGGGATGGGGGTGTGTCCGGAGTGTCACGGTCCGGTTGAGAAGATCGATCCGTGGTTCGGCGCGACCCGCATCGAATGTCGGCGCTGCGGGGAAGTGTACCACGAGTACTAGCGCACCTAAAGCACCCAAACTAGTGGGGTGTCGGTTTGAGGCGCGAAACGAGTGTAGGTCCACACAGGTCGTATTGCGCGTCAGGCAACGCCGCACACGCACTGTCATCCATGGTCTCACCGGAACACCTACGACGGAGCAAGGCAGTCCAGCGCCGCACCGGTCGGACGTTCCACATCGCCACCCGGTTCCTCCCCGAGCGCGTCCGCTACCCCACCTACGTCCTGTACGCGTTCTTCCGGCTCACCGACGAGATCGTCGACGACGAGGCACCCGGGCCGCCCGACGAACAGCGCCGCCGCCTGGCACACGTGCGGGCGGCCGCTCTCGGTGATCGCGACCCCGACGACCCCGTGCTTGCGGCGTTCGCCGCGCTCCGCGAGGACCACGACATCCCCCGCGAGGAGGTCACCACGTTCATCGACGCCATGCAACAGGACGTCGACACCGCGCGCTACCGGAGCCACGACGACCTGGCGGAGTACCTCCGTGGGTCGTCGGTCGCGGTCGGATACATGATGCTGTCCATCATGGACGCCCCGGAGCCGGAGCGCGCGCGTCCACACGCGGCGTCGCTGGGGGAGGCGTTCCAGCTCACGAACTTCCTGCGGGACGTCCGGGAGGACGTACTCGACTACGACCGCATCTACCTGCCCAGTCAGACCCTGGCCGCCCACGGCGCGAGCCACGACGACATCGCCGCCCTATCGGCCACCCCGCAGGTCCGGGACGCGATCCGTGCCGAACTCGACCGCACCGAGCGCCTCTACCGCCACGGCGTCGCGGGCATCGAGCACCTGCCCGCCGACTGCCAGTTCCCGGTGCTCGCGGCGGCCGTGATGTACGCCGACCAGCACCGCCTGATCCGCGCCCGGGACTGTGACGTGCTCTCACAGCGGCCCACACTGACGCTGCGGCGGCGGCTCAGCGTCGTTGCGCGCACGTGGCTGCGCTGGCGGGTCAGCGACGACCCGACTGCGGTGTTCCACGCAGTCACCGGGATCGGGGAGCCCGACGCCGGTGGCGTGCCCGAGCAGTCGTTTGCGGTGCGGGAGTCCCAGCCCACGCGGGCGGACTGAGCTACCGGCCGCCGCGCAGCAGCTCCGAGATGCGATCCCGGATGCGGTCGTGGTCGCCCAGCCGGAGGTAGTACGCGCCGGTGCCGTCCTCGTAGTAGTCCTCGATCTCGCGCTCGACGGTGAACCCGAGGTTTCGGTAGAACCCGATGGCGTTCTCGTTGGTCATGCGGGCGTGACAGGAGGCCTTGCCGGCGTCGGCGGCGACGGACGCGACGAGTTGCTCGCCGAAGTTCTCGCCGCGATAGTCCGGCGCCACCGCGAGAAACAGGATGTAGCCGTCGGATCGCGCCGCCGCGAACCCGACCAGCTCGTCGTCACCACCGCCGAGAAAACAGTGCACTACGGCCCGTCGATAGGCGTTCGCGAAGAACCCACGGCGTTGTTTCAGGAGCCCCTCGTGCTCCCGGATGTGTTCTTTCAGCGCCCACGCCGCCTCAAGGTAGTCACCGCTTCCCGGGGGCACTACCTGTTTGTCCACCGTGACGCTCACCCCAGAGTGTTGCGTCGCGACGACTATAATTCCACCGTCCCGCACGGGGAACCGGGGCGTCGAAATCCTTTCGGGCGTCCTGGCCGTTCGCAGACCCAATGCACACCATCGAACCGGACGGGGGCGGCGCGTGACGTTCGCGCTACGCGAGCACACCGCCGACATCGCCGTGGCGGCGGCCGCCGACAGTCTCGGCGGCGTGTTCGGCGCGGTCGCGGACGGCATGGCGGCGGCGATGATCGACGACGACGTGCCGGCCACCGGCGCACAACTCACGGTGTCCGAGCGCGCGGAATCACGGGAGGCGGCGCTGTACGATTATCTCACCCGGCTGCTCTACGAGCGCGACGTGCAAGGCGTGTTGCCCGTGGACAACGCCGCAACCGTCGATGAACCCACCGGCGGCGGTGACTGGCGCGTCACAGCGTCAGCCCGAGGGGTGCCACTGGACGCGGTCCACGCCCGCGACCTCAAGGCGGTGACGTACTCGGAGATGCAGCTCACGCCGCCCGGCGACCCCACCCGCGCCGAGGCGGGGACGCCACCCGAAGCCGTTCGCGAGCACCCCGACGACTGGGCCGCATACGTCGTTTTCGACGTGTGAGAGGCTTTTGCGTGTCCAGCGCCTACGACCACACAGCATGCCCCCAGTCGCACCCGCGTCCCCGGGTCACGTTAGGTACGTCTCCGACGGCGCGCCCACGGACCGCGCCATCGCGTTCCTCGTGGACGTGCTGTCGACGCCGCTGAACGCCGCCATCGTCGCGGCCGGCGCGGCCGCGGTCGTGACGATCCTGGTCGTCGCAGTCCGCTACCAGCCGGCCGCCACGGACGTCCACGCGCTCCGGGACGCCCTCGCGGGCTACCACACGTTCATGCCGTGGATGCTCCGGCTGGCGGTCGGGCTGCCACTGATCGGGGCGGGGTTCACCGGCTATTTCATCTCGCCGGCGGTCCAATCGCCGACCCGCGTCTTCCAGGTCACCATCGGGTTCCTGCTGTTGTTCGGGCTGGCCACCCGCGCCGTCGCCCTCGTCGGGCTGACTGCCTACCTCGCGGAGCTCGTCGTCCACCCCGAGCTCGTGCTCGCAAGCGAGTACGTCGGCGGGTTCCTGGGGATCGCGCTGCTGGGCAGCGGCCGCCCGAGCGCCGACCACCTGCTCCAGCGGGTCGCGGCCGCCGACGGATCGCTGTACGGGCGACTCGACCCGCTGCATCCGGTCGTCGACCGGTTCAACGACCTCATTCGGCCCTTCGAACGCTACGCACCCACCGTGATCCGCGCCGGCCTCGGGTTCAACTTCGCGCTGCTCGGGTTCTGGGAGAAACTCGCACACCCCGGGCGGGCGCTCGCGGTGGTCGAGAAATACGAGCTGACGACGGTCGTCCCCGTTGATCCCGGCCTCTGGGTGCTCGGCGCCGGTGCCACGGAGCTTGCGGTCGGCGTGTTGTTCGTGCTCGGGCTGTTCACGCGGGCCACCGCGGCCACCGCGTTCCTCGTGTTGACGACGACCCTGTTCGGCCTGCCGGACGACCCGGTGTTGGCCCACGTCACGCTGTTCGGCATGGTGTCGGCGCTGTTCGTCACCGGTGGCGGCCCGCTGTCCCTCGATCGCGTGCTCGACGCCTGGGACGACCGGACAGCCACCCCGCAGCCGGCAGCCCGCGGCGACGACGCCGGGTCGTAGCCGAAACGTATTCCAGCGCGGGCGGCCGACGAACAGCCATGTCCACCTTCGACGCCGACGGCCACCGGCTCACCGAAGTCGAGCCGGACGTCTGGGCGCTCGCGGACACCGGCGACGAGTCGGTGCCGGCGCGCGTGCTCGCCAACCGCAGCCTCTTGGCGCAGATCAGCACCGACAACACGCTCACCCAGCTCCGCAACGTCGCCGGCATGCCCGGTGCCGTCGCCCCCGCGCTCTGCATGCCCGACGGCCACCAGGGCTACGGGTTCCCCGTCGGCGGCGTCGCCGCCTTCGACGCCGAGGACGGCTGCATCTCGCCGGGCGGCGTCGGCTTCGACATCAACTGCGGCGTCCGCATGCTGACCACGACGCTCACCTACGACGACGTCAAGGGCCGCGAAGCGGCGCTCGTGGACGCGCTGTACGACGCCGTCCCCTGCGGGCTGGGCGGCGGCGGCGTCCACGACGGCACGCACGCCGACCTGGACGCCGCCCTCGAACGCGGCATCGACTGGTGTGTCGAAGAAGGGTACGCCGTTCCCGCGGACCGCCGCCACTGCGAGGACGAGGGGCGGCGACCCGACGCCGATCTGGACGCCGTCTCGAAGAAGGCCCGCGACCGCGGCGCGAGCCAGATGGGGTCACTCGGGTCGGGCAACCACTTCCTGGAAGTCCAGCGCGTCACCGACGTCTACGACGACGACACCGCCGCGGCGTTCGGGCTCGCCGAGGACCAGGTCGTCGTGTTGATCCACTGTGGCTCCCGCGGCCTGGGCCACCAGATCTGCTCGGACTACCTGCGCCGCATCGAACAGGAGCACCCCGACTTCCTGGCGTCGCTGCCGAACAAGGACCTCGCAGCCGCGCCCGCGGGCTCCGAGCTCGCCGCGTCGTACTACGGCGCGATGTGCGCGGCCATCAACTTCGCGTGGGTGAACCGCCAGCTCATCACCCACGCCGTCCGGGAGACGTTCGCCGATGTCTTCGACGCGCCCGACTGGGAGGCCCTCGGGATGGACCTGCTGTACGACGTGTCCCACAACATCGCGAAGCGCGAAACCCACGCGGTCGTCGAGACCGAGGACGGCTACAGCCTCGCCGGGGACGGCGAGCGCGTCAAGCGCGAGCTGTTCGTCCACCGGAAGGGCGCGACGCGCGCGTTCCCCGCCGGCCACCCGGAGGTGCCGGCGGCCTACCGGGAGGTCGGCCAGCCGGTCATCATTCCGGGGTCGATGGGCGCGGGCAGCTACGTGCTGCGCGGGGGCAGCCAGTCGTTGGGGCGGACGTTCGGTTCGACCGCCCACGGCGCGGGCCGCCTGATGAGCCGCACCCAGGCCAAAGACGAGTACCAGGGCGGCGACGTGCAGGACGCCCTCGAAGCCGACGACGACATCCACGTGAAGGCGGCCTCAGGCGCGACGATCGCGGAGGAAGCGCCCGGCGTCTACAAGGACATCGACGACGTGGTCGATGTGTCAGCCGGCCTGGGCGTGGGCGACCCCGTCGTCCGCACGTATCCGGTCTGCAACGTCAAGGGGTAGCTACCGGGAGAACCCCGGGCCGGTGGGGCCACGTGGCCCCGTCGGCTCCGGCGAATCGGCGAGCGTGACCGGCTGTGACTCCTGTGTTCCGTCGACCTCCTGGCCGTCCTCGAACCGCACGAAGTTCAGGTACACGGCCTCCCCACAGCCCGGCGTGTCGTCGTGGCTGTCGGCCTCGTGTGGGGGGTGAGTCCAGTCCAGGCCGTCGTGGTCGGCGTCGCCACACGACAGCGCCACGCCGTCCCAGTCGTCGGCCTCGTAGTCGTCGCTGGGGGTGGCGTACGTCCAGCCCGCCAGCGGGAACGGCGTGACGGATTTGTCCGCGAGATACGCGTCCCGGTCGAGCTCGGCGACGGCGCCACACCGCGGGCAGTAGTACGAGACGGCAACCATGCCAGTGGGTTGGGGCGCGAGACGGAAAGCCCGTGTGGGAACCGGCAGGGACTCCGGAAAGCATTTGCCGGAACCGACGCGAACCATCGCGTATGATAGACGAGACCGCCGAGGAGATCCGGGAGATGCGCACGCACTCCTCCTCGGTCGTCGCGGTGAAGGCGGCGCGAGCCCTGGAGGCGCTGCTGGACAGCGACTACCCGACGGTCGCGGCGTACGTGCGCGCCCTGGAGCGCAACAGCACGGCGCTGCGGCGCGCGAACCCCTCCCACGCCTCGCTGGTGACGACCCAGCGGGAGGTCGTCTCCCGGGTTCGGGACGCCGACCCGGCGTCGATCCCGGAGGCCCAGGAGGTGACCGCGGCCGCCATCGACGACGTGGTTGCGCGGGTGAACATGGGCAAACACGACGCCGCCGCCGCGACCGCCGAACACATCACCGACGGGCAGACGCTGCTCACGCACGACTACTCGTCGACGGTGCTGGAGGCGATCGAGCTCGCAGCACAGGACGGCGCGCACCTCGACGTGTTCGTGACCGAAGCCCGGCCCCGACACCTCGGCCGGAAGACCGTGCGCGCGCTCGCACAACTGGACCGCGTCGACCCCACGCTCATCGTGGACGGGGCCGCAGGCCACGTCCTCGACGACTGTGACCGCGTGCTGTTGGGGATGGACTGCATCGTGGCAGACACCTACTACAACCGCGTGGGGACGTACCCGATCGTGGCGGCGGCCGCGGACGCCGGCACCCCGGTCACGGTGGCGGGGTCGGCGGCCAAACTCGTCGCGGACGGCTTCCAGTTCACGAACGACTTCCGGGACACAAGCGAGGTGATCCGGGAGCCGCCGGCGGGGTTCACCGTCGAAAACCCGGCCTACGACGCGACGCCAACCCGGCTGCTGGACGCCGTGGTAACCGAGGACGGCCGCCGCACTGCGTTCCCCCTGGAGTCGTAACCGCCCGCTCAGAGCGCCGGCGGGGCGTCCCGGGCGACCGCGATCTCGTGGGCTTCGACGTCTTCGAGGGCGGCCACCCGGCCGCCGACCTCGACGCGGTCGCCGTTCTCGGTGTAGACGATGATGGTCGCGACCTCCCCGGATTCCTCGAACCTGGTTTCGACGATCCGCCCCTGGATCCTGCGGTCGGCCCCCGTGAGCACGTCCCGGCCGGTGACGGTGGCGTAGACGGATTCGTCGACGGACTGGAGGTCCCGGACGCAGCGCCGGATCGCGGCGTACGTCCGGGGCAACGACAGCTCCGTGGCGGGGTCGTACAGCGACTCGGTGGCCGTCGACCACAACACCGTGTCGAAGAAGCCCGACACCAGGAACCCCAGCGCGGACTGATCGAAGATCACGCCGTAGCGGTCGGAGTCGTCGCGGACGGCGTCCTGGGTGGCGTACACCGAATACCGGCCGTCGGCGACCGCGATGACGGGCGTGGTGATGCCGCGGCGGCCGCGGGCGGCGGTGGTGGCGGCGGCGTAGTCGAAGGCGTCGGGGTCCGGAGCGTTCCGTGCCGGGCTGACCACCACGTCGACGCTGACGCCGCGGTCGACGGCGGCCGCGAGGTCGTCGGCGAACCGCTCCAGCAGGCTCGGCGTGAGCGAGCACACCAACTCGAAGTCGGCCTCCGCGATCACGTCGCCGAAGTACCGCACGATCGTCGAGCGGGATTTCACCAGCGAGACGGCTTCGGTGTTGCGCGCGGGCTGGGTGTACTCGGCTTCGAGCGCGCCGACCATCTCCTGGAAGTCCTCCTGGAGCCCGGCGAACGCGTCCTCGGGGCTGAGCGCGACGATCTTCATGGGGCGTGACTCGCGCAACTCGACGAGCCCGCGGTCGCCGAGGCTCCGAACGGTGTCGTAGACGCGTGGCTGGGGGATGTCCGTGCGGTCGGCGATGTCGCTGGCGGTGAGTTCGCCGTGGCGCAACACCGTGAGGTAGGCTTCGACCTCGTATTCGCCGAGGTTGAAGCCTCTGCCGACCTGTTCGACGGTGCCGCGGAGGTCCTCGTCGCTCATGCGCGTACGGATGTCCACCCGCATCTTTTAGGTGGCGGTCGGCGCGCGGGAGGCGGGGCGTGGGGGCGTCAGTCGTCGGCGTGGAACCGGATGCGCCCCTCGGTCTCCGGGTTGATGCCCTCCTGGCGGGCGTACGACGCCAACACCTCGTGTTGGGTGTCCAGCTGGTCGATCCGGTGGCCGGCGTCGAGCGCGGGAAACTCGTCGTCGGAGTAAAACAGGTAGTCGGTGGTCGCGAGCGTGTACGTGGCGTCCGGGTCGACCGGGTCGCCGCCGACGGACGCACTCACGAGGCCGTCCCCGTCGCGCCATTCGAGCGTCGCACCCGAGACGTGGGCGTGCCACCAGTCCGGCTCGGCGAACCCGAGACCGCCGCTACCGTTGCCCGCCCGGAACACGTCCAGGAGCTCCCTGCCGGTGAGCTCGGCGACGCCGACGGGCTCCGCGAACGGCACGACGCTGACGAGGTCCGCGACGGTCACATCACCCGCGAGGGCGGGCCCGTCACGGACGCCGCCGGCGTTCTGGAGGCCGACGTCGGCGTCGGCGGCCCACCGGTAGGCGTCGGCCACGAAGTTCCCGATGCGGGACTCCCCCTCGAAGAGCGTGCGCTCGGTCCGCTCCATGGGGGGTGTGACGTGTCCCACGACGGCGTCGAGGCCGGCGTCCGCTAGTCGGTCGCGGAGCGCGGCCGTGACGCCGTCGTGGCGGGGCGCGTTGTCGACCTGATGGCGGGTCACGGTGTCGGCCGCGATGTCGATCTCGAAGACCACGTCACCGCCGGCGCCGGGGCGCGTGAGCAGCGTGCCGTCGAGGCGTTCGACGCGCTCGCTGGCGATGTGGCCGCCGAGCACGGCGTCAACAGTGGTGGCGGCCGCGAGTTCGTCGTCGCCGCGCCCGAGATGCGAGAGCGCGACCACGTACTCCGCGCCGGCGTCCCGGAGCGCCGCCTCGGCGTCGGTGGCCGCTTGGATCGGGTCGGTCACGGTGAGGTCGCTCGCCATCGGGTTGAGCGCGGGCGTGTCCGCATCGAGCACGCCGAAGAACCCGAGGGTGGTACCGTCGCGCTCGACGAGCGTCCAGGGCTCGACGCCGGCAACCCGGTCGCCGTCGTGGTAGACGTTGGCCGACACCCACGTCTGTGGGGAGTCCGCGACCACCGCCGCGGTCCGCGACGGCCCGTAGTCGAAGTCGTGGTTGCCGAACGTGGCAACGTCCGGGTCGACGGCGCTGTAGAGGTCCATGGCCTGCTCGCCGTCGGTGACAAGCGACAGCACCCCGGGCGCGGTGTTGTCACCGGTCCCGGCGGTGATCGCGTCGGGGCCGCGGCCCGCGAGCAGTCCCGCCAGCCGGCCGGCTCGTTCGGGCGTGTCGTAGACGTTCTCTAGGTCCGAGTAGTGATAGATACCGGGCGCCACAGTGGTGAACGGAGGTGGGTGCCGGCAAAGGGGGTTTCGGAACTGACACCCGGTGGA
The DNA here is from genome assembly GCF_016917855.1 of Halobacterium sp. GSL-19. NCBI lineage: Archaea > Methanobacteriati > Methanobacteriota > Halobacteria > Halobacteriales > Halobacteriaceae > Halobacterium > Halobacterium sp. GSL-19. The sequence goes on along the minus strand of NZ_CP070377.1, from coordinate 1,025,826 downwards.
AAGCGATAAATGCGGGACCGCGGTAGGCGGTGGTATGCTGACCGTCGAGGGCGAGGACAGCCAGCCGCTGTACGTCGCCACGGACGAGGGTGAGACCGGCCAGGACGGCCCGTTTTTCGTGGTGTACCGCACGCCGGACCGCGAGCGCCGCTGGGGGTGGTACTGTTCGAACTGCGAGTCCATCGACAACGCGATGGATTCGATGGGCCGCATCGAGTGCAACGGCTGTGGGAACTTCCGCAAGCCCGAGGAGTGGGACGCCGCCCACGAGTGACCGCGGCGCACGCCCGGCCGGCTGGGCGGCTCCGGGGGCACAGCTTATGCGCCGCGGCGGCGTATCGCGGGCATGTTCGTTGGACACGCGACGCTGGCGTTCGGCGTGGTGGCGCTGCTCGTCGGCCGAACGGACGCGCCCCGTCGCCGTGTGCTGGCGTTGGCCGTCGCCGCCGGGCTGTTCGCCGCGCTCCCGGACGTCGACATGGTGGCCGCGCTGGTCGGGGTCGTCGGCGTCGATCCGACCCAGCCCCTCGCCGCGGCCAACTCCTTTTGGGGCGCGTCGACGACCGCCCACCGGGGCGTGACCCACTCGGTTGTCATTGCGCTCCCGGCAGCGGCCGCGTTCGCGCTCGCGCCCACCCACCGGGCGCTCGCCGCGGGCTGCTTGGGCGCGCTGGTCGCCGCCGTGTTCGCCACCAGCGGCCCGGTCGCGGCCGTCGTTGCTGCGGTGTTCGCGGTCACCGGGTGGCTCCTCGCCGCCGTCGCATCGGGGATCGGCGTCCGCGGGCGGCGCCTGTTCGCGGTCGCCGCCGTCGGTCTGGTGAGCCACCCGTTCGGTGATCTGTTCACCGGCGACCCGCCGGCGCTGCTGTCCCCCCTGGACGCCACCGTGTTCGCCGAGCGCGTGACGCTCGCTGCCGACCCCACCCTGCAGGTGGTGGGCGCGTTCGGGGTCGAGCTCGCGGCCATCTGGCTGGGTGTGCTGGGCGCGCTCGCGATCGCCGACCGCAGCCTCCGGGAGTTTGTCACCGCCCGCGCGGTCGCGGGCGCTGGATACGGCCTGGCGGTGCTCGCCGTGCCCGCGCCAACCCTCGACACCTCCTATCAGTTCGTGTTCAGCGTGCTCGCGGTCGGCACCATCGGCGTCGTCCCCATCCCACATCGGCGACGCCCCACGGTGCCCGCCGCCGCGCTCACCGGGCTCGCAGCCGTCACGGTCGCGGTCGCCGCGTACGCGGCGCTGTACCTGGCTGGCGTCGCGTAGCACGCCCGCCGGCGCATAGTTTTATGCCGGCTCCAGCGGAATGCTGTCATATGGTCTTCAAGAAGGTCCTGCTCACCGGCACCAGCGAGGAGAGTTTCACCGCCGCCGCCGACGACGCCATCGACCGCGCGGAGGACACCCTCGACAACGTGGTGTGGGCGGAAGTCGTCGACCAGGGCGTCGAAATCGGCGCCGTCGAGGAGCGCACGTATCAGACGGAAGTGCAGGTGGCGTTCGAACTCGACGGCTCCCAGTAGTCGATCACGCCGCCTTCTCGGGTGGATTCGCACGAAGAAGCCGGCCGTGGAGCCGTCGAGGCGCGCACAGGGAGATCGTCCGCCGCGTCCGTGTCGACGTGCCAGTCCGGACGCGAGCAAGGAGGCGTTCGGTTCGGTTTACTCGTCCTCGAACCGAGCGTCGACGCTGGCCGCGTGCCCCTCAAGTCCCTCGGCGTCGGCCAGCGTGGTCACCGTCTCCCGGAGCGCCGCCAGCCCCTCGCGGTCGAGGCGCTGGACCGTCGTCGAGCGCAGGAACGTGTCGACGCTCAGTCCGCCGGTGACCCGTGCGGTCCCGTTGGTGGGCAACACGTGATTGGTGCCGGCGGCGTAATCGCCGGCGGCGACGGGCGCGTACCCGCCGAGGAACACCGAGCCGGCGCTGTCGATGCGGTCCAGCAGCGCCTCGTCGTCGCTGGCCTGGATCGAGAGGTGTTCGGCGGCGTACTCCTCGGCGAACACCACGGCCTCGCTCATCGACCGCGCGACGAACACGCCGCTGGCCTCGTTGTCGAGGGCGGCCCGAATGGTGTCGGCGCGTTCGCGGTCGTCGAGGCGGGCCGCGACCGCGTCGGTGATCGCGGCGGCGGTCGCCTCGTCGTCGGTGACGGCAACCACGCTCGCGTTCGGATCGTGTTCGGCCTGCGCGAGCAGGTCGGCGGCGACGAACGCCGGCTCCGCGGTTTCGTCCGCGAGCACGAGCAACTCGGAGGGGCCCGCCAGGAAGTCGATCTCCACGTCGCCCCGCACCTCGGCTTTGGCCGCCGTCACCCACTTGTTGCCGGGGCCGACGACCGTCTGGACGGTGTCAACCGTCTCGGTGCCGTACGCGAACGCGCCGATGGCCTGCGCGCCCCCGACCTGGTAGACGCGGTCCGCGCCGGCGGCGTGCGCCGCCGCCAGGGTGACGGGGTTGATCGTCTCGGCGGGCGGCGTCGCCACGGCCACCTGTTCGACGCCCGCCACTACCGCCGGGATCACCCCCATCAACACCGACGACGGGTACGCTGCCGTGCCGCCGGGTGCGTACACGCCCACCCGCCGCACGGGCCGGAAGCGCCGCCCCAGCTCCCGCCCCGCAGCGAACGACTCCCGCCAGTCGTCGGGCAACTGGGCCTCGTGGAACGCCCGGATGTTCGCCGCGGCGTCCTCGATGGCGTCGTACACGTCGTCGGGCACCGCGTCAGCGGCGCGCTCCATCTCGTCGGTGACGTCCAGGTTCCCGACCTCGACGTCGTCGAACTCGCTGGCGAGCGCCCGCAGCGCAACGTCGCCCTCGCTCTCCACGCGGTCGAGGATCTCCGCCACGTCCGAGCGCACGGCGTCGACGCCGGCGTCCCGTTCGAACAACGCCACCCGGCGATCTGGCGAGAGGTCGGCGACGGCTTCGTACTCCATACGCCGGCTTCGATCCCGCACCGTTAGTGCGTTTTCATCGCACACAACCACCGAGACGCTTATTTATGTGTCATTCCTACCCCATCCATGTCGATTGCCGCACTGGACGCCGACGACATGGGGGAGGAGGTGTGGCGCGGCGCACTCAGTCAGTTTTTCACGGCGTTCCCGGAGCCGCTGTTCGTCGTTGACCGCGACGGGACGGTCGTGCTCTGGAACGACGCCATCGTGGAGATGACGGGCGTCGAGGCCGCCGACGCGGTCGGCACCCCCTCGATCGAGCTGTTCGGCACCGAGGGGGAGACCCAGACGCTGGCCGAAGCCGTCCTGGAGCGCGGCGAGGCGATCCGAGAGACGTCGATTCGAACCTCGGAACTGCCTGCAGGCGCCCAGCACGCCAAGGCCTCGGCGACCCCACTGCGCAACGACGGTGCGGTGATCGGGGCCGTGGAAGTCCTCACCATCGTGACCGACGTGGTTGAACAGCGCGAGCGCGTGACACGCGCACAGCGCACGCTCACTGACGACGTGGAGGCGGCCGTGACGGAGCTGCGGGACGCCGGCGAAGGAGTCGCCGACGCCAGCCAGGAGATCAGCGATCTCGCCGCCGAACAGGCAAGCGACGTCAACGACATCGCCGCCGACGTGTCGGATCTGTCGGCCACCATCCAAGAGGTCGCCGCCAGCGCCGACGAAGTGCGCCAGCGGAGCACGGAAGCACGCGAACGGGCCGAGGCATCCCGGGAGGCAGCCGAGCGCGTGCTGGCGGCCGTGGAGGCGTTCGCCGACGCCGGGGACACGGTCAGCGTGAACACCGCGTCGCTGCGCGAGCACCTCGACGAGATCGACCAGCTGGTGGACGTGATCAACGACATCGCCGACCAGACGAACATGCTGGCGTTGAACGCCAACATCGAGGCCGCCCGCGCCGGCGAGGACGGCAGCGGGTTCTCGGTCGTCGCCGAGGAGGTCAAGGACCTCGCCGAGCAGTCCCAACAACAGGTCGGCGACATCGAAGCGCTGGTCGCGGACATCGAAGCCGACAGCGAGGAAACCGCGAAAAGCGTCGCCGCGGCCAACGATCAGGTGTCCTCGGCGCGCACCGCCGCCGAGGAGCTCGTCGAGAACCAGGACGCGATCGCCAGCGCGATCGGGGAGACCGCGGAGGGCATCGCGGAGATCGCGGCCGCCACCGACGAGCAGGCCGAAACCGCCGCGGAGATCTCCGCGGCGATCGACACGGTGGTCGAGCGCGCCGACGCCGTGGCCGACGAAACGGCCGACGTCGCAGCCGCGAACGAACAGCAGACGGACATGCTGTCGGACATCGAGCAGTCGGTGCGTGACGCCGAACGCGTGCTCACGAGCGACGACGAGTGACCGCCTGGTTGGTGGATTTTTTGCGCCGCCCACCGTACCCCCGGCCGTATGTCCGTTCGAAATCGGCTGCACGGCTGGCAGACGATGTTCCACATCGAGTTGCTGTACGGCGTGCTGTTCATCGGTGGGTTCGCGGTACTCGTCTACCGCTTCGACCCGCGGGTTGCGGCGTTCGAAGCCGGCCTGGTGGTCGGGTATATCCTGCGCGTCTGGGAGAAGATGTCGATCTACGAGCGCGCCATCCAGGACGCGGTCTCTGAGGCGGCCGAAGAGCAGGTCCAGGCCGAAGCCGAAGCGCGCGTCGGCGACGAGGTCGAGTCGCGGGTCCCGGACGCGGTCTCCGAACAGGTGGCCGCCGAGCTCTCCGAGGAGTCCACCGGCAGCGACGCTGAGCGCTGACGCCGCGCCTACAGCGCAGGCTGGGCGGTCAAACGGTGTTCGAAGGAACGGTGTCGCCCGCGACACTAACGACCGGCCTCATCCGTGGGCGGCACGCCCTGTCGGCCGGGAAACCCTCGTGGCGGGCGGGCGGGGTCGTCGACCCCGCCAACTGCCGGGGCGGCGCAAGCCACCGCGGCGCGGGACCGGAACACGGCCCCGACGTCGTGTGCCGGCGTCAGCCGGCCGTCGGTGATGTCGCACGCCGGGGTTCTCCGGGCGGTCATCGCGGCCGCATGGCCGTACTCGGCCGGGGACAGCGGCGTGCACGCATGGTATCAGGCCACGAACAATCAGGGTTACGACTCGCCGTGCCCGGAGCCACCCCCGCGGTCGGTGTCGGTGAGCGCGTAAATCTCCTCTCTGGACTCACAGAGGCCGCAAACGCATTCCGCAACGCCCTGGTCGGCGAGCTCCGCGAGGGCGTCACGAGCCTGCGGCTCGCTGAGGCGGCCCTCGTCGGCGACTTCCACGGGGGACAGCGGGCCGCGGTTGTCGAGGACCACGCGTGCGAGCTTGGCGGCACAGGAGAGGCCCTGTGGCTGACTCATCACGTCATGCTATTGGAGGTGAGTGAAAAACCCTTCGCAAAGCGGCGAGGACGGTGGTTGTCGCGGAACGCTTACACCGCGGGGTGCCGATCACTCAGCCATGACCGATGTCGTTGTCCTGCGAACGGGCACGCATGGACTGGCCGTTGATGAGTACGCCGACGCGCTCCGGGACCGCCTGCCCACCCGCGACGTGGCGGTGGCCCGCACGCCCGCCGCGGAGCGCGACCTGGTGGCTGACGCCAGCGTCGTGACCGGTGCGGCGATCGACCGGGACCTCCTCGACGCCGCCCGGAACCTGGACGTGTTCGCGTGTGCGTACGCCGGCTACGACCACCTGCCCATGGACCGGCTGCGCGAGCGCGGCGTGGCGGTGACGAATGCCGCGGGCATCCACGCGCCCAGCATCGCCGAGCAAGTCCTCGGCTCCGTGTTGACGTTCGCGCGGAACCTCCACGAGGGGTGGCGGCGACAGCAGCGCCGCGAGTACCGCCACTACCAGGCCCACGAACTCGGCGGCTCGACGGTCACCATCGTCGGCCTGGGCGCGATCGGACACGCAGTCGTCGACCGCCTCCAGGGCTTCGACGTCGACACCATCGGCGTCCGGTACACCCCATCGAAGGGCGGCCCGACAGACGAGGTCATCGGGTTCGACGACGCGGCGGTCCACGACGCGCTCGCACGCACCGACTACCTCGTGCTCGCCACGCCACTGACCGACACCACGCGCGGGCTCATCGACGCCGCGGCGTTCGACACGCTCCCTCCCGAAAGCGTGCTGGTGAACGTCGCACGCGGTGGCGTCGTCGACACCGACGCGCTGGTTACGGCGATCCGCCGGCAGTCGATCCGCGGCGCCGCTCTCGACGTGACCGACCCCGAGCCGCTGCCCGAAGACCACCCGCTGTGGAACTTCGAGAACGTCCTGTTGACGCCACACAACGCCGGCCACACGCCCGACTACTGGCCGCGACTCGCCGACATCGTCGCCGAGAACCTCTCCCGTCTGGACGCCGGCGACTCGCTCGAAAACCGCGTGGACTAGCCCTCGACGGAGCCGAGCCAGGCGAACAGGCAGCCGAAGAGCGCGACGTACACTCCGATCCCAGCGGCGTGCCCGCGGGAGGTCGCCGCGAGGAAGACGAGCGCGCCGCCGAAGCAGACGAACAGCGACCCGAGAGCGCCCGCGCCGACGAGCGAGAGGACGCGGAGTGCGCGACTGGTCGCAGGGGTGTACGCCCACTCGATGCGAGTCATATCGCAGCGTTCTCGGGCGAACGCAAACGTGTGTGCCCGACGCTCAGACCCAGCCCTCGCGGGCGAGCAGTTCGCCGTTCAGGATGCTCGCGCCGGCCGCGCCCCGGATGGTGTTGTGCGCGAGGCAGTTGTACTGGATGCCGGTGTCGGTGGTCTGGATGCCGCCGGCGGCGATCGCCATGCCGTCGCCGCGCATCCGGTCGAGACGGGGCTGCGGGCGCTCGGGGTCGGTGAAGGTCTCGATGAGCGGGTCGGGCGCGCTCGGGAGGTCGAGTGTCGGCGCGTCCTCGAAGGCGGCCGCCACGTCCGCGGGCGCGGGGTGGTCGCTGGTTTCGACGAAGACGTTCTCCAAGTGCCCGTCCAAGGTGGGGACGCGGTTGCAGGAGGCGGACACGACGGCGTCGTGGTGTTGGACTTCGGCCCCCGTGAACTCCCCGAGGAGCTTCCGGGACTCGGTCTCCATCTTCCGCTCCTCGCCGCCGATGTGGGGCACGACGTTGTCCAGGATCTCCATCGACGTGACCCCCGAGTAGCCCGCCCCGGAGACGGCCTGCAGGGTCGCGACGTGCACGCGATCCAGGCCGAACTCGGTGAGGGCCGCCAGCGTGGGGACCATCGTGATGGTCGAACAGTTCGGGTTCTTCACGAGCGCGCCGTCCCACCCGCGCGCGTCGCGTTGCACGTCGATCAACCCCAGATGGTCGGCGTTCACCTCCGGCACCACGAGGGGCACGTCGGCGGCGCGGCGCTCGTTGCTCGCGTTCGAGGAGACGACGAACCCAGCCTCGCAGAGAGCCGGCTCAACCTCCGCCCCCACGTCGCTGGGCAGCGCCGAGAACAGGAGGGCCGTGTCGTCTGGGATCGCAGCCGGCGTGGTCGGCTGCACGGGCAACTCCGCGATGGACTCCGGAACCGGCGTGTCGAGCCCCCAGTTCGCGGCGTCACGGTACGTTTCACCGGCGCTGTCGGGGCTGGCAGTCACGACGGACAACTCGAAGGTCTCGTGCCCGGCGAGCAACTGTACGAAGCGCTGTCCAACCGCGCCGGTCGCACCGAGTACGCCAACTGTGGTCATACCCCCGTTTCAGTGGGAGTGCGTGATACCACTTTGGGTCGCAGTACTAGTTGCGCTTGTGCGTGATGTAGCCCGCGATCCGGTTGCGGACGTTCTTCGACTCGATGTTGGTCAGCTCCGTGACGGCGTCCTTGTTGTGCTCGAAGTCCTCCCGGGAGAACGCATCCTGGTATCGCTCCATGAGGATGTTCCCCGTCTTCTTGACGTAGTCGGGCTTGATAGCCATACAGCCCGTTTGCCCCGCCGCTCGTTAAAAGGATTCGCTTCGCGTGCAGCGCTCCAACAGCCCCCGTTGCCGTCGGACGCCGTCGTTACGGGTTCTCGAACGCACCCGCAACCAGCAGGGGGAACACGAGCGTCGCCTCGGCTTCGATCAGCGCGTAGTTCGGCTCCGCGTCCTCGTCTTTGATCTTCCCCCAGGAGACCGCCTCCTCGGGCGGTGCGCCGGACAGCGACCCGTCGCCCTCCATGCCCGTGGAGATGTACACCGCGTAGTCGGCACCGCCGCGGAACAGGTTCGTCATGATCGCGTGGTGTTTCGGCACGCCCGCGCCCACACAGATGAGCCCCGTCGTGTCGGCCAACAGCCCCTCCTCGATGAGGGCGTCGTAGTCGTCGAGGATCTCGATTCCGACCTCGCTGTCGTAGCCCTGGCGGTAGTAGTAGAGGAAGTTCCCGATCTCGGCGTCCGTGAGCGCCGGGCAGAACACGGGGATGTCGTTGTCGGCGGCGTTCTTCAGGATCGAATCCTCGTCGTCCAACGTCGCCCCGAGCTCCCGGGCGAACGCGGTTGGGGTGCGGACCTTCTGGTCGGCGAAGAACTCCTCGAAGAAGTCGTAGAGATACTCTTCGAGCCACACGTAGCGGTCCGACGGCACGAAAATGTTGCCCAGGCGGTTGATCCCCTCCTCGCGGAGCGCGGCCTCGTCGACGTCCCATTCGCCCATCTTGAACGGTTTCGCCGTCTTGATGACGTCCTCGGTCAGCGAGCCCGACGTGGTGATGATGACGTCCACGTAGTTCTCCCGCACGAGGTGGGCAACGACCTCCCGCAGCCCCGACGAGACGATGTTCGACGTGAGCGTCAGATAGATCGTGGCGTCGTCCTCGCGCATCTCCCGGGTGATGTCGACGGCGTCAGCCAGGTGGGAGGCCTGGAAGCCGGTCGTCGCGTACGAGTCGAGCAGCTCGAAGAAGTCGAACTCACCGCTGAAGTCGTAGCCCCGAACGTCGGGCGTGTCGAGGTCCTCGTCCGAGCCCGGCACGACGTTCTCGTGCGTCTCGTCGGCGTCGTCGCCTGTCATACGAGTGGATTGTGGGCGCGCGGATTTGAACGTCCCGACATCGCGTGGCCGGCCACGCTGTGCGTGGCTCCGCTGGCCCACTGCAGAACCGACCCACGCGCGCCGTGACAGCCCACCCTTCGGATGGGCGTCACAGCAGCCACTCCTTGACGGCGGCGTAGACGGCGCGCACGCGCTCGGGGTCGCGGCTCGGCCGGCCAACGCTGACCGCGTCCGCGCCGTACGAGAGGTACTCGAAGACGTCGTCCCGTGTTCGAACGCCGTTGTTCGCGACGACGAACAGGTCTGTGGCGTCGGCGACGTCCCGAACCACCCGCCGGGAGTCCATCGCGTCGACGTGGATCGCAGCCGCGCCGGCCCGCTCGATGGCCTGCGCGAGCACGGGCAGGTGGACGCCCTGCACGCCGGCCCGCACTTTCACGGAGACGGCGGCGCCCTCGTCGCTGGCCGCCCGCACCTGCTCGCAGAGCCGGTCGGTGTCCCGGAGCAAGGTCTCGCCGGCCCCGGCGTCGCACAGCTCGTCCTGCCGGCAGTGCGCGTTCACCTCCAGGATGGCGTCGTGGGCGGCGCAGACGGCGGCGACATCGCGCAGCGGGCCGAGGCGCACCGCCCGGACGTTCACGGCCGGCCGCAGGAACGCGTCGTCGAGCTCACTGAGCTGGTCGTCGACCCACGCCACGGGATCGGCGGGCAGGAACTCCTCGCGATCCCGGTCGACCATCGCCCGGGCGGCCTCCCGGGTCGGTTCGTCGACGGCGATCCCGCCGAGGAACACGCCGCCGGCGTGTTCGCCCGCCGACATCGCCCACTCGGCGTCCGCCTCGCCGCTGAGGCTGGCGAGCGCGAGCCGCGGCGCGAACACGTCAGGCCACCTCCCCGCTGGCGGCCACGAGCGCGTCCCGGCAGGCGCGGGCGACGCGCTCGGCGTCGGCCTCGGTGTCGAGGCTGGTGTCCGTTCGAACCACGGGCCGATCCAGGTCGGTGCTGTCGGCGGTGTCGAGGACGAACGCGTCCGCGAAGTCGTAGGCGTCGGCGACCCCCGCAGTCGACGGGTCGTGGCCGACGGCGGCCATGAGCTTCGCGGCGGGGCCCGAGAACACCTCGTCCTCGACGAACGGGGAGACGGCGACCACCTGTGCGTCCCGAAGTGCGTCCGCGATGCCGTCCAAAGCGAGCATCGGGCCGATGCTCGTGACGGGGTTCGAGGGGCCGACGACCACGGGTCCATCCCGGATCGCTTCGATCGCTGGTTGTGCCGCGGTCGCGCGCTCGCCACCCCGGAACTCCACGTCCTCGACCGTGGGGTCGCCGTGCTCGGCCACCCAGAACGTCTGGAAGTGTTGCTCGCCGTCGGGCGTCTGAACGATCGTCGCCACGGGGTCGTTGCTCATGGGCACGAGGTCGACGCTGAGATCGAAGGCGTCGGCGAGCCGGCGGGTGACCTCGGTGAGCGTGTGCCCCTCGTCGAGCAGGCCCGCGCGCAGCGTGTGTACGGCGCGGTCGCGGTCGCCGATGAACATGAACTCGCTGGCGGCCGAGAACCGCCGCCAGCGCGCGATGTCGCGGCCGGCGGTCTGCGCGTCGTCGGGCAGATACCGGGGCGTATCGGGGTCGATGTCGGCTGCGGCGGCGAGGTCCGTGAGGTAGTCGTGGGTCGTCGACCCGTCGTCCGCGATCCCCCACCACGTCTCTCGGTCGAGAACGCCACCACCCTCGAAGAGCACGGTGTCGAGGTCCGGACACACGAGCAGTCCGCCGAGCGCCACGTCGTCGCCGGTGTTCCCGACAACCGTCGTTTCGGCGGGGTCGAACACCCTGCGGGCGCCGGCGAGGAGCTTCGGCGTGCCCGTCCCCCCGGCCAGGAACGTCGTCATGCGAACGCCTCGGGGAGCCGGCGAGTAAACGCTTCCGTCCGACGGTCCGGAGACAGCAGGGATTTATGCACGCACCGGCGGTGCCAAACGTATGGGAGACACGCGCATCGATCGCGGCCGCGCGGCGTGGTGGGCCATCGGCGCCACGCTGACGGCCGCCCTCGTGTACGTCGTGTACACGTTCGTGGGAACGTTCGTCCTGGGGTTCTTCCTGTACTACGCCACACGCCCGGTGTACCGCCGAGTGGACCGCCATCTGCGGTCGTCATCGGTCGCCGCCGTCGCGTCCCTGCTGGTGCTTGCACTCCCGGTGGTCGTGTTGCTGTCCTACACCACCGCGGTCGGGATTCAAGAGCTCACGAGAGTGCTCAACGCACCCCAGATCGACCTCACGACCGTTGAAGCGCTCGTGCAGCCGTACGTCGACGTTTCGAGGGCCGTCCAAGACCCACAGTCGCTGCTCGGCCAGCCGTCGGTCCGCGCGGCGATCAACACCACGCTGCGCAGCGCCGGCCAGTACGCCGGCTTCCTCGGGACCGCGTTCGTCCACCTGTTCGCCGTGATCACGATCGCGTTCTACCTGCTGCGCGACGACACGCGGCTGGCGGAGTGGTTCCACAGCCGGTTCGCCGACAGCGACGGCGTCGTGCGCGCGTACACCGCCGCCATCGACGCCGACTTCTCGAACATCTTCTTCGGGAACATCCTGTTCGCGTTCATCACCGGCGTGATCGCGTCGATCACGTTCAACGTCCTGCAGATCGTCTTCCCCAGCAGCCTGTCGATCCCGTACCCGACGCTCATGGGGCTGTTGACGGGCGCTGCGAGCCTGATCCCAGTCGTCGGGATCAAGCTGGTGTGGATCCCGCTTCTGGGGTGGCTGGCAGTCGCTGCGGCCCGAAGCGGGGGTGGCTACGGGTTCGTCGCCGTCTTCGGCGTGGTTGCAGCGGTGGTCATCGACTTCATCCCGGATCTCGTCGTGCGCCCCTACGTCTCGGGCCGAGACCTCCACCTGGGCCTGGTGATGCTGGCGTACGTGTTCGGACCGCTCATCTGGGGCTGGTACGGCATCTTCCTCGGTCCGATGGTGCTCGTGTTCGTGGTGCATTTCGCCCGGCTGGTGCTCCCGGAGCTGGTTGCGGGCGAGGGCATCGCGCCGGTGCCCGCCGGCGCCGACGACACACCGGCGTCTGACGCCGACCCCGAGAGCGCCGCCGACCCGGACGACACTGCGGCCTAATCGAGTTCGGCTCCATCGTGTGGGCAATGCGTGACCGACGGGGTCCGGGTGGTGAATCCACACTCGGGACACCGTCGGGTGCGGGACGACGACCGCTCGCCGCGTCGCCGCCGAAACAGGAACGGCACGAACGGCACCGCGAGGACGAACACCGGCAGGTCGAACACCTGCCAGGCGACGACAGAGACCGCGAGGCTTCCGGCGACACCGACCGCCGCGGTCGCGAGCCGCGCAGCCACCATCCGTCAGGACTGACCGACGTACTGGGTTTCCCACTCGCGGCGCGCCTCCAGCTCCCGGGTGCCACGATGCGTGAGCGTGTAGTAGTTCGTGCGCTGGTCGAGTTCGCCCTTGTCGATGAGCCCCTTCTCGACGAGGGTGTCGAGGTTCGGGTACAGTCGCCCGTGATGGATCTCTGATGTGTAGTACTGTTCGAGTTCGTCCTTGATCGCCAGTCCGTGGGGCTCATCTAACCCCGCAACAACGTACAAGAGGTCTCGCTGAAACCCTGTCAAGTCGTGCATATGTCTTGGATCCGGTACTAGTTTCGTGGCTCGGAGTATAAGACTGGTGGCCTCAGCTCGGGGGGTGATCTCACTCGTGGCGCGCCGAGTGGCCGGTGGTTCGCCCGCGATGTTATACGTGCTGGGCGCGTTGGAGGCCACATGACGGAAACCGTCCTGTTCGAATCCGAGTCCACGCAGTCGCGTGCCGACGTCGCCGCCTACCTGCGCACCGTCGCGGACAGCCTACAGAACAACGACACGATCACGCTGTCGGCCGGCGGGGACACCGAAACCGTCGATCCGCCGGCGTCCGTCGACTTCGAGGTCAAAGCCGAACGCGAGACGACGGGGGGCAGCGGCCCCGACGAGCTCAGCATCGAGTTCGAGCTGGAATGGGACGACGCCGACCACAGTGCCGACGGCGAGACGACCGACACCGGACTCGACATCTCCTGAACCCGCGCCGGCCGGCGTGACATCCGGAGCCGGGATACGGGCGCTGCTGCGCGAGTCGTCACAACGGAAAAGGATGCGGAGCCGGAAACCCCGGCCCCGCAGCCGCCCTGAATTGGTCCCCGCTGACGCTTCGGCCCTCCAAGCGAAGCGTCACCTAATCCGAAGTGACCGACCATCATAAATCTGTTCCTGGCGGTGGTGATACGGCGGTTACATGTGTTCCTCTTCGAGCGCCCATCCGAGCGCCCGGCGGTAGTACGTGAACATCTCCCGGATGCCTTCGTGGCTCATCTCCTCTGACTCCAACTCCTCGACCAAGAACTGGTACTGCTCGCGGATCTCCTCCTCATCGCGCATGCCACCCGGTAGCAACTCCAGCAGTAAGAAACGCCCCCTCCGAGGGCCCGGCCACCCGCTACGTGCGGTCCAGCCGCGAGATCCCCTGCCAGATGGCGTTCACCAGGCGGTCCTCGCCCTCGCCGACGGCGTCCGCCCAGCCGCGTGCGAGTGCGTCCTCTAAGGCATCCAGATCGTGGTTCTCGAAGTTGTTCACCGCCTGGAACGCCGCCAGCGCGTCGCGCTCGGCGTCCCCGAACGCGCGGCCGGGAGCGCCGTCGTAGAACCCCAGCTCGGACAGCGCCGCCAGCACCGACTCGGCGGTGTCACCCGCGAGTTCGCGGTACTCAGTGGGGGCTTCGCGCTCCAGCAGCGTGATGTCGTAGATGTGGAACACCCGTTCGAGCTCGTCGATCGGGTGGTCGTGGTCGTCGACGCGCACGTCGATCCAGCGGTCGTTTCCGCCGTCGTAGCCACCCCCGGGCTTGGCGACGTACAGGGCCGCGCCCTGCTCGCCACGCTGGTCGCCGCCCGCGTCGTTGCCGGCGTGGAGCGCCGCCAGCAGCCGCTCGGGCAGCCCGCCGTCGGTGTCCTCGAACGTGTCGGCCATCGCGTCGACCGTCGCCCGGTTCGCCAGGATGTTCCCCTGGGCGGTGTAGTGGTCGCCCTGCCGGTCGCTGGCGTGGTCGACGCACTCCGCGCCCGTGAACGCCGCCACGGAGCCGTCCTGGCCGACGACCCCCACCTGCCGCTGTGGGGCCTCGTCGTCAGCGCTCGTCAGTTCCGTGACGACCTCGTCGGCCGAGTGTCCCGCCCGCAGCAGGTCAAGGCCATCGGAGCCGTACGCGACGTTCGCGAGGCTCTGGGTGGCGATGGCACCGGCGTCCGCGCTCGCGAACGGGACGACGGAACCGACGGCCACGAACTTCGACTGGACGGCGACGCCGACTGCGTCGGTCTCGGGGTCCCGCGCGACGATAGAGAACGTCATGGGGCACGGTTGCCCGCGCCGGGCAAAAGACTACGGCTCGGCCACCTCCGTTGCCGTCTTCTCGGCGGTCAGCGGCTGGCGGCTCGCCAGCGCCACCGGGAACGCCGGGTGTTCGACGAGGTGCCACAGCACCATGTGTCGGCGGCCGGCCGTCAGCCCCGTGGCCGAGAGGTCCTCGGCGGTGAACGTCTCGGGAAGCCGCCGGCAGCGCCCCCGGAGCGCGTCGAGGCTCTCGAAGACCTTGCGGTTCCCGGCGGAGTCCGCGCCCCGGCGCTCGACGACGTAACTGCCGTCGGGCCGCCGCACGCCCGCCGTGTTCATGAACGACTCGCGGGCAGTCAGCGCGTCGGAAAGCGAGTCCCGTAGCTGTTCGGCGTCGTCCGTCGGGAGCACCAGCTCGTCGCCGTCCACGGAGACGACCACGCGGTCGCCGCGGCGTTCGGCCCAACGGTCAGGCGAGCCGGCGAATTTCTCGACCAGCCGCATCGCTGCGGCTTCGGGTATCCTCGGCGGCCGGAGTCTGCGTGTAACTCGGCATCGTGGTAGTCTGCTCCCCCGATGTCAGCATAAGTCCGGCGATGGGACAGACTCGGTTTGTCAGACCGCACTCCCGTGAGGCGTGCCGGTTCGACGTGGTGATCGCGTCGGTGGGGTCAGGTGTCGGCGACGCCCCGGACCCACTCCGCCACGTCACGCACGGCGTGTTCGGCGACGTTGTCCGCGAACTGGAGGTGTGTCATCGTGGACGGCTCGTGCCCCGTCTGGAAGTAGTGCCCGAGGCCGTCGTAGAACGCGACGCGGCCCGCCTCCCCGAGGTCCAGGTCGCGCCAGTCGGCCAGCAGCTCCCGGTGCATCTCGACGAGTTCGGGCTGCGCCTCTGGGTCGGCGCGCCCGGTCTTCAGCGCGAACACCGGCGCGTCGATGGACTCGGCGAGCGCGCCCGGGTCGTAGTCCAGCACGCTGTCCCACCACCGACCCGGCTTGTCTCTGAGCACCTCGTCGGGCTCGTAGTCGCGGTCGACCAGTCGCTGGGCGGTCTCCTGCTGCTGGGCCAGGAGCGCTTCCTGGTCCTCGTCGAGGTCGCCGTCCGGTTCGAGGAAGTACCGGAGGTGCCTGACGTCGTCGGGGTCGGGCTCCGTCCCACTCGGGCCATCGAGGGACACGACACCCGCGACGCCCCCGTGTCTGTCGGCGATTCGGGGCGCGGCCAGCCCGCCCTGACTGTGGCCCGCGACGAACAGCGCGTCCTCGTCGACCGTGTCGGCGCTCGCGAGTTCGTCGAGGGCGGCGACCGCGTCGTCAACGACGACAGTGTCGAGCGTGTGCTCCTCAGGGGCCACGTCGTGGTCGTGTAGGCGCTTCTCGTACCGGAGGGCCGCGATACCCTCGGTCGCCAGCCCCCACGCGAAGTCCTGCAGAAGCTTCGACTCGCCGGCCGTCCCGTCGGGATCGTGGATTCCGGCCCCGTGGACGAGCACCACGCCGGCGAACGGACCGTCGCCGTCGGGAACTGCGAGCGTGCCGTCGAGGGCCACGTCGCCGGCGTCGACGGTCACGCCGCGCTCGGTGAAGGCGTCGGCCTCGGCGTATGCCGGCGGTTCGTACTCGCTGGGGAGCGCGAAGTCGGCGACCTCGCCGTCGGCGACGCGCAGGTCGAGGCGCTGGCTGCCATCGGCGAACGCCAGTTCGACCGATACCTCGGCACCATCGGTGGTCACGTCGCCGACGCCCGCAGATTCGCCGTACTGGCCGTACAGCCCGTACCGGAACTCTTCGAGGGCGTCTTCGGCGTCCAGTTCGCCGAACTGGAGGCCCGCTGAGAACGCGTCGAGGACCGCCTCGCGTCCGGTCTCGGAGAGCAGTGCGGCGGCCTCGGTGGCGGTGGCCGCGTCTTTGGCCGTGAATCGGTCGGCGAACTCAGTGGCCGTCGCTTCGGGGTCACGTGATGGCATATGCCGGGGTTCCCGACGCCGCGGGAAATAGGTCGGTGGTCTGTCAGACGCCGAGCCACCGGAGTTATCCCGCCACCCGGCCAACGCCGGAGTATGGACGTGCGCGGCGAGCGCGAGTGTAAGTCGTGTGGGACGCGCTGGTCGTATTTCGAGACCGGGAGCGTCGAGTGCCCGAGCTGCGGGAGCCGCCGGAGCGTCGGCGTCGGCGAGCGCGAGACGCACACCGATACCGCCGACGCCCTCGACCTGACCGCGGCCCAGCGTGCGGGCTCCGAGGACGTGCTCGACGCCCTCGAACCCGCGACGGAGGCGTGCCGCGAGTACTGTCGGTCCCGCGGGTTCGTCTCCGGCGGCACCCTCCTGGACCTCGACGACACCTACCTCGCCGCCGCGGAGCTGTGGCGCGTCGGGGTGGTGCTCGCGGGCCAACACGCGATCAGCGACGACGAACAGCGCCACGTGGTTGCGTTGCTGCACGGGGCTGCCGACGGTGAGCGGCCCACACCTGCCGCGGTGCCGGCGTCGCTGCGGGGGCCTCGGGGGCTGGCGGCTGCGGCGGCCGTCGACGCCTATCGGGCGGACGTTCGGGCGTACTGCGGTGGCGACGTGCCGATGCCCGAGCGCGACCTCCTGGAGCGCGCGCGAGAGCACGGTCGTCGAGTGGACGCCCTCGACGGCGAGGTGGACCCCCAGGACAGCGCCCGCCTCGTGGCGGCGGTGCGGGCGATCGGGGACGCGCTCCGCGGCGACGAGGCGGGGATCGAGCGCGCCCGGACACGATTGAACGCGCTGGGGTGACAACCGAGAACAGTCCGGTCGCGGCCGCTGGCGGTCAGGGGAGCGCGACCGCAACGCCGGTCTGCTCGCTGGCGGCCGCCAGGGTGTTGTACAGCAACATCGCCCGCGTCATCGGGCCGACGCCGCCAGGGACCGGTGTGATGGCGCTGGCGGCCGCCTCCGCCGAGTCGTAGTCCACGTCGCCGACGAGTTCGTAGCCCTTCTCGGTGTCCGCGTCGACGCGGTTGATGCCAACGTCGATGACGACCGGGTCTCCGGAGAGCATGTCGCCGTCGATCAGCTCGGGAACCCCGCAGGCCGCGACCACGACGTCAGCTCGCCGGGTGTGCGCGGCGAGGTCGTCGGTGTGGCTGTGGCAGATCGTCACGGTGGCGTTGCCGCCGGCGGCCTTCTGTGCGAGGAGGTTCGCCAGCGGCTTCCCGACGATGTTCGACCGGCCGACGACAACGACCTCCGCGCCGTCGGGGTCAACGCCCTGGTGTGCGAGGAGCTTCTGCACGCCGTGGGGCGTACAGGGCTTGAAGCGCGGGGTGCCGCCGACCAGCTTCCCGACGTTCTCCGGGTGGAAGCCGTCGACGTCCTTCGCGGGGTCGACCGCGGAGAGCACGCGCTCGTCCGGGACGTGATCGGGCGTCGGGTCCTGGACGAGGATGCCGTGGACGTCTTCCCGGGCGTTCAACTCGGCGACGGTGTCGAACAGCGTGTCGGCGGACGCTTCGGGGTCGATGCGGACGTCCTCGGCGGCGATCCCGACCTCCTCGCAGTCCTGTTGTTTCATCGAGACGTACGTCTCGCTGGCCTGCTTGTCGTTCATCAGTACGGTCGCCAGCCGTGGCGTGACACCCGCGGTTTCGAGTGTCTCGACGGCCCCGGTGAGGTCCGCGCGCAGTTGCGCGGCGACGGCGTCGCCGTCGATGATCTCGGTCATGCGTCTCCGTCCGCGGCGGCCGCCCTTGAATATGGCGGTGTATGCATAAACTGGTGTTTTCCAGATTACTTGTATCCACAAACATGCATTATCCGGGTGGGGCGTGCATCAGATTCGCGTCGGCGGTCGCCGGCTCGCAGCGTACGTGGCGAGAACAGCGCCCGCAGTCAGGTCACTCGTACTGCGGGTACCGCTCGCAGAGGTCCGCAACGGTGTCGGCGACATCGGCGTACACCGACTCGTCGCCGAGGTTGTCGATGACGCGCGCGATGCAGTCCGCAACCGTCTCCATCGCGTCGGCGTCGAAGCCGCGGGTCGTCAGCGCCGGCGTGCCGATGCGGATCCCGGAGGGGTCGAACGCCGACCGCGTCTCGTCGGGCACCGTGTTCGCGTTCAGTACGATGCCGACGTCCTCCAGTTCGCCCTCCACGTCCCCGCCGGAGATGTCGGGGTGTGACTCGCGGAGGTCGACGAGCACCAGATGTGTGTCGGTGCCCCCGGAGACCAGCGAGAAGCCGTGCTCCTGGAGGCGCTCGCCGAGAACGGCGGCGTTCCCCACGACCTGCGCGGCGTACTCCTCGAACGCCGGGTCGAGCGCCTCGTTGAACCCCACGGCCTTCCCGGCGATGTTGTGCATCAGGGGGCCGCCCTGCGCGCCCGGGAACACCGCCGAATCGATGTCGTCGGCGAACGCCTCGTCGCACATCACGATCCCGCCGCGGCCCGCCCGGATGGTTTTGTGCGTCGATCCGGTGACGAAATCCGCGACGCCGACCGGGGAGGCGTGTTCGCCCGCCGCCACCAGGCCCGTGATGTGCGCGATGTCGGCCGTGTGCAGCGCGCCGACGGCGTCGGCGGCCGCCTGGATGCGCTCCCACTCGACCTCCCGGGGGTACGCCGAGAACCCGGAGACGATCATGTCCGGCTCGAACGCGTCGGCGTGCTCGCGCAGCGCCTCGTAGTCGAGGCGCCCCGTCTCGGCGTCGACCTCGTACTGCTCGACCTCGTAGAGCTGGCCCGCGAAGTTCGCGGGGTGGCCGTGGCTCAGGTGGCCGCCGTGGGTGAGATCCAGCGAGAGGATCTTGTCGCCGGGCGCAAGCGTGGCGAAGTAGACGCCCATGTTCGCCGACGACCCACTGTGGGGCTGGACGTTCACGTGATCGGCCCCGAACAGCTCCTTGGCGCGCGCGACGGCGAGCTCCTCGACGTCGTCGGCGTACTCGCAGCCGCCGTAGTATCGCGACCCCGGATACCCCTCGGCGTACTTGTTCGTGAGCTCGCTGGATTGGGCTTCCATGACCGCCTCGCTGACGTGGTTCTCGCTGGCGATCATCGCGAGCGTGTCGTTTTGCCGGTGGCGCTCGCCGGTGAGCGCGTCGGCGACCTCCGGGTCGACCTCCCGAACCTCGTCGTAAGCCATACTCTCAGGGGGTGGCGCACGGGCCATAAGTCTACCGAGCACGCGCGCACGCAGTGGCGTCCTGTTTGTGCCACGATAGAAATATATGCGATGGCGTCGAACCGGGCTGGTACGTGACCAAGCGGCAGTCGCCGGGCGGTCGGCGCGTGACCGAGTCGGCACCCGACACCATCACCGTCCCGCGGTCGATCGCGGGCGTTGCGGCGAGCATCACGCACGCTGGGGCCGCCCACGAGACCATGGGGCCGGCACGAAGCCTGCAGTCAAACCGGCAGCGACCGCCGGCCGTCGCGTTCGGCGACACCTACTCGATTCCCGACGCAGTCGCGAACGCAACCCCAGCGACCGGTATCGAGGTGCGCCTGCCGTCGTCGCTGCGGTCGGTGTTCGTGACCGCGCCGCTGGCGTTCTACCTCGGCGCGACCGTGACCGTCGCGCCGGACGCCGACCCGGTGTTGCGCGCCCCCGACCACGGTGTCGTGTGGCCGCTGGATGACCCGCCGACTGCCGTGCCAGCGGTGCTTTCGCGGGTGTTCTGGCTCGACTGCCTGGTTCGGGAGGCGACCACTGACGGCCCGAGCGCGACCGAGACGGCGTTGCTGGACGACCTCGATCTGGACCCGGCCCGGCTGGCTGCGGCGTCGCCGGCCGGCCGGCTCGCCGCGTACCTGGAGACCCCCTTCGAGCGTGTCGCCGACCGGGTTCCGGACTGGCATCTCGGGATGCACGTTGCGCCCACCTACGAGCACGCGACGACGCTGCCGTACCTACTGGACCGGCTGGCGTTGGTGTTCCCGCCGGAAACGGCCAGCCTGGAGCGCCAGGAACTCGTTTCGCGGTCGCTGGATGACTTCTACCGGGGCGCACCGGGGCCGGTGGCGAGCGTCGAGATGGTCGATCCGGTCGACCGCCCGGGTCGCATGCAGGGGTGGCTGGCCGACGGGATCCCCGTGGACGCGTTCAAATCACATCCGGCATCGTACCGCAACCACGACGAATACCAGCGCGACGCCGACCGGGACGCGATCTCCGTGGCGGTCGTGCTCAACGACCGCGACATGGCCGGCGAGCACGACGCAGTCGCGGACATCTACGAGTCGCGCGCCGGGGACCTCCCGATCGACGTCACGCTCCACGAGCGGCTCACGCGCACCGAGCTGACAGAGGTGCTCACCACCCACCACGAGTTCGTCCACTACATCGGCCACTGCGCGGTCGACGGGCTGCGGTGTGCCGACGGCCACGTGTCGGTCGCGGATCTGCCGGCGCTCAACGTCGAGACGTTTTTCCTGAACGCGTGCGGGTCGTTCCACGAGGGATTGGCGCTCGTGGAGGGAGGGAGTGTCGCCGGTGCGGTCACGCTGCGGAAGGTCCTCGACGCCCAGGCCGCGAAAGTCGGCACGGCGTTCGCCCGGCTGCTGCTGGCTGGGTTCCCGATCGCGTTGGCGCTCCGACTGGCACGGCGCCGGATCCGCATGGGCAAAGACTACGCCGTGGTCGGGGATGGGACGCAGACGCTTGCGGTGACTGACGACCGCGAGACCGGCGTTGCACACGTCGACGCGGTCGACGGTGGCGATCAGTACCGGGTGGCGTGGACGGATCACTCTATGGCGAATCACGGCGGCGGCACGCCGACACCGCTGTTGGCCGGTGGGAACCGGCGGCTCGGCGGCAACCAGGTGACGTTCACCGCGTCCGCAACCGAGCTAGCCAGGACGCTGCCACGGGTGGACGCCCCGGTCGTGCTCGACGGACAGTTCTACTGGGCCGACGAGGCTGCGGCGGTCGTCCGTCCTGCCCAACAGAATTGCGGGGACTTCGACTGAACCATCCGAAAAACCGCGTTTTCCACCGCATGCGTCCGATAAAATTAAATAGCCACACACCATACCGGTGGGTAGAGATGACAGCAAATCTTCTTGGTACAACTGTCGCCGACACCCTGGAGGGAGTGTTCGGTGACGACCCCGACGAGCTCTACGTCGTGGATCCGAGCCGTCACGCCGTCGAGGCGCTCGTCGAGGCCGCAAACGACTACGACACCCCACTGCCGACGCTGCGCGTACTCGCCGACGAACGGACGCTCAAAGACGTCATGGACGACTTCATCGTGGCGAGCACCGCCGCGAACCTCGTCGAAGACGGGTCGCTGGCGCTTCGCACGGTCGACGTCGAGAACCGATCGCCGATGCTCGTCACCGAGGAGCGCGCCATCGCGTTGCTCGAAACCGGGCGCTTCGTTGGCGGGCTGGCCACCGACGACGACGACCTCGCCGAGACGGCGTACGATGCCGCAAACACCGACTGGGCGGCCGCCGACGAGTTCGCGCTCCGCACGCCCGCGATCGACCGCGTCCGGGAGACGCTGGGCGACGACATCAACGCCGATGTCGGCGACGACTTCGACGACGTGCTCGCGTCGCTTGAGACGGCGCGCGGCGACGGCGAGGGCCTGGACGAGGTCACGATCAGCCTGCTGGTCGCCGCGAAGAACCGCGAGCTCCTCTACGACATCAGCAAGTGGGGCGAGGACGTGGGGATCGCGTCGAAGGCAACGTTCTCGCGGACGAAGACCAAACTCGAGGATCTCGGCCTGGTCGACACCGAGAAAGTCCCGATCGACGTCGGGCGACCCCGGCTGCGGCTGAAGCTCGCCGACGACCGCCTCGAAGACGCGCCGGCCCCCGAGTTCGCGAACGTCGCGGAGTCGATGCTGGCGTAGCCGGCTCGCGCAATCCCTATTGTTTTGGCGTCGCCGCGTCTCCCAGCAGGCATGCCAACAGAGGCCTGGACGGATGACTGATCGCGGTGGTGTCGACGACGGCCCGGTGGTGGCCGTGGTCGGTGCTGGGCCGGCGGTCGGGGCCGTTGAGAGTGCGCTCGCCGATTGTGCTGCGGCCATCACCGACGGGGTTGCGGGCGCGGACCTCGGTGTGGTCGTGGGCGTCGCGGGCGCTGCGGGGGTTCGCGGGACGGCGGCGACCGCACGACAGCACGACACGCCCCTGGTGACCGTGGAGGTCGGCGGGCTCGGCGGCGTGCCGCTTGCCGACGTGGACGCCGGTGTTGCACTGCTCTCCCCAGCGGGACCGTGTTTCGAGTGTTTGTGCCAGCGCGTCGAGGCAGCGGCGCCGTCGCGCGCCGATGACGCGGCCGCTGACCGGCCGGCTGTCCGGCTGGCGGGCGCGCACGCCGGCCGGCTCGCGGTCGACGCGCTTCGCGGCACCGCATCACCGGGCACAGTGGTCGAGGTGCCACACGCCGAGCGCACGGTCGCGCCCGTCCCCGGGTGTGCGTGCGCGCCGGCCGATCGGGACACGGCGGTGCCCCGCGATGGGCCGTCGCTGCCGCTTGCGGACGCGCTGGCGGCGGCCGACCCCCTCGTCGACGACCGCGTCGGGATCGTCTCCCAGGTGGGGGAGCGGGAGTCGTTCCCCACGCCGTATTATCTGGCCCACGGCGCCGACACGTCCGGGTTCAGCGACGCCACGGCGGCCCAGCAGGCCGCCGGTGTCGATCAGGACTGGAACGCCGCGTACATGCGCGCGGTGGGGGAGGCGCTCGAACGGTACAGCGCGGGCGTCTACCGGACCCGCGAGTTCGAACCGCACACGCCGGATCACGACGCCGCCGTCCCGCCGTCGGCGTTCGTGAGGCCGGCGTCGGGTGCCGCCGGTGACACAACCCAGTGGGTGCGCGGCGAACACTTGCAGACCGGGACGGACGCGCTGTTGCCCGCGCCCCGCGTGGTGTTCCCGCCACCGAACCCGGACAGCGGCCATCCCATCACGACCGGGCTGGGGCTCGGCACCGCCGGCGCGGACGCCCTGCTGTCGGGGCTCTACGAGGTGATCGAGCGCGACGCCACGATGCTGGCGTGGTATTCGACGTTCGAGCCGCTGGCGCTTGAAGTCCCGCTGCCGTCGGACACCGCCGACGACGATACGCCGGCCGATGCGTTCGCCGCGTTGGCCAGGCGTGCCCGGGCGGAGTCGCTGTCCGTGACGCCGCTGCTGTGCACCCAGGACGTCGACGTGCCGGTGGTCGCTGTTGCGGTCCACCGGGAGGCGTGGCCGCAGTTCGCAGTGGGGTCGGCGGCCGACCTCAACGCCGAGGCGGCGGCCGCCGACGCGCTCGCCGAAGCCCTCCAGAACTGGATGGAGTTGCGCGCGTTGGGGCCCGAGCGGGCCAGCCAGGAGTCCGGCGCGATCGGCGCGTACGCCGACCGACCGCCCGCGGCCGAGGCGTTCATCGACGCCGACACGACCGTGCCCGTCGACACTGTGGGGCCGGCGGACCCGCCGACCGACCCGGCGTCGGAGCTCGCGGCCGTCCTGGACGCGGTTGCCGACGCCGGCCTGGACGCCTACGGCGCGCGCCTCACACCCCGGGATGTCGACGCCGCCGGCTTCGAGGCGGTGCGCGTGCTGGTGCCGGCCGCCCAGCCGCTGTTCGTCTCCGAGCCGTGCTTCGGCGAGCGCGCCCGCACCGTGCCGTCGACGCTCGGATTCGAGCCGCGCCTCGACCGCCGGTTCCATCCGTTCCCGTGACCGGGTGAGGCTAGATGCCGAACGTGGCCCGGATCATGTCTCGGGTGCCGGGGCCGAGGCCCACCGCCAGCACGGCGACGAGCATCAGCGTGGTGTACCGGGGGGCGTCCGCCCGGAGCTCCTCGTTGAACAGGGACAACACGAACAGGACCGCCACGACTTTGAGGAGGATGAACGGCCACGTGTCGCCGATGAGGTGGGTGACCGACTGCGGCAGCACGGCGTTGGTTGCGTCCACGATGTACGCGTTCAGCGGGTGCTTGGAGATCAGGTCGCCGCGCGGATACCCCAGTTCAGCGCCCCAGTCGAGACCCACGACGTTCGCGACGCCGTCGATGGCGTGGCCCCACAGCACGACCGCGCCGACGGTTTCGGTGCCGCTGGTCACGCTGGGCAGCCAGCGCCGCGCGGCCGCCCAGGTGACCGCCGTGATGACGGTCGCACCGCCCAGCGTGAGCACGGTGAACACCGGAATGAACGTGATGTAGTCGTGGCTGGCGGCGAGCACGCCCAGCCCCAGCAGCGTCGCGGCCAGCAACACACACCCGATGCCGGCCAGCGGCCGGTGGTACGTTTCGACGGCGTCGGTCCGGCGGGCGACGGCGACGGCGGCCACGACCGCCACGAGCGTCACCGCGAACATCACGACGTAGATGACGGGGCTGATGATGAGCGTGTTGGCGGGATACGAGAGGAACGGCTGGCCGGTGGTGCCGAACAGCTCGGCGGCGTTGTTGGCGTCCTCGACGACGCGAACCACGCCACCAAGCAACACGAACGGGGTCAACGCGTACACCAGAGCCAGGCTGTCCGCGATGCGCAATCGCTCAAGCAGGAAGTGTATGCCCACAAGCGCCCCGAGCAGCGTGGCCGCGTATCCGACCTCCGAGACCAGCGTGTACCCGGGGTACGCGACCGGGCCGCCTGCGCTGGCACACGCGCCCTTCGTCGCGAGCAACTCGACGGCACCGCCGTTCCAGGCGGCGCAGTGTGCGCCCTGTGCGTCCGCGACGACCGGCCCCCAGAAGTACTGCCACACGAACCCGCCGTAGACAGTGTCCGGGAACACGACTGCCCCGCCGACGAGTGCAACGACGACACAGCCGACGGCCGCCGTCCACGCGCGCTCGGCGGTGGTGTCCGGGAAGGTCATGTCCCTACCGGTGTCCGGGGTGGAGTTTACGGTTGCGGTCTCCACCGCCGTCCCGTATGCACGACCGCGGATAGGTCCTCGGGGATCGCGCGGAATGTGTGGGGATAAATGATCACACTTAATGTGCGGGTGCGGGACACCCAACACGCATGCGAACCGCGATGACGCTGCTCGTGGCGAGTCTGTGCGTGCTGTCGGCAGCGGTAGTGCCGGCGGGCGCAGCCCAGGCGTCGACCGACGCCGCGACCGGGACCACCGCCCCGCCGGTCGCCACGGACGCCACCACGGCGCAAGCGAACAACACCACAGTGACGATCCTGTCGTACAACGACATCCAGACAGCCGCCGCGGAGAACGACAGCCTGCCACGGTTGGCGACGCTGGTCGCCGAGCGCCGGGCCGCCCACGACAACCCGACGTTCGTGTTCGGTGCCGGCGACGAGGTCAGCCCGCACTCGCTGTCGCCGCTCACGAAGTGGCAGACGCCCGTCGACGCGCTGAACGTCATCGACCCCGACGCCGAGGCCATCGGCAACCACGACCTCGACTTCGGGTTCGAGGCCGTGGCGAACTTCTCCGAGGCCTCGACGTTCCCGTGGCTGATGGCGAACATCGTCGACAGCGAGACCGGCGATCCGATCCCGGGCACCGAGCCGTACACGGTCGTCGAGAAGCAGGGCGTGCGGGTCGGCGTCATCGGCCTCGCCGACCAGAAGATCAAGCCCAAGACGGCGGTCGACTTCGCCGAGCAGGGCTACGAGCTGCGCGACTACGCCGCAGCCGGCAGCGAGTACGCCACCCAACTGCGGACCGAGGAGGACGCCGACGTGGTGGTCGTGCTCGGGCACTTCGGCGTGCCGGTCGCAAAGCAGCTCGCAAACGAGACCGAGAACGTCGACGCGGTGCTGGTCGGCGACGACGAGATCAAATACCCACCCGCGGAGACCAACGGGGTCGTCATCAGCGAAGGGGAGGCCCGCGCGAACTACCTCGGCGAGCTCAACCTCACCGTCTCCGACGGCGCGGTCACCGACTGGGAGGGGCGGCTCATCGACACGCAGAACGCAACCCACAACGAGACCGTGAGCACGCTCATCGAGGACGCGCGCGGCGAGGAGCTCGCCCGGGTTGCGGGGCGGACCGAAACCACGCTCGACGCGCGGTTCGCGTCCAACTACCACGACGAGACGGCGCTCGGGAACCTCGTGACCGACGCGTTCCGCGCGAAAACCGGCGCTGACGTTGCGGCCACGAACGCCGGCGGGATCCGGTCGAACAGCCAGTACGGCCCGGGCAACGTGACCGCCGGGAACGTCTACAACATGCTGCCGTTCAACAACCACCTGGTCACCATGCGGCTGACCGGCAGCGAGCTGACGGCGCTGCTCGAAAGCCAGGTTGAGACGGTGGGCGACGACGGCGCGTACGATCCCCAGGCGAAACTCCAGGTGAGCGGCGTGACCTACGAGTGGGCGACCCACGCGGACGCCGACAGCCTGGTCCGGGACGTGTCAGTCAACGGGACGCCGGTGGCTCCGAACGCGACCTACAACGTCACCGTGAACTCGTATATGGCCGGCTGGGATTCGGTGGCCAACGCGACCGTGCTGAACGAGGAGTACACGCTGTACGGCACGGTGCTGTTCGACTACATCGACGCCCAGGGCACCGTTTCGCCGGCCGACACCGACCGCATCCGGCGCGTCGACGCCACCGCCGACGCCGGGACCGTCTCCCTCGACGGTGCCGGCGACGCGGCGGTGTCGTTCGCCATGCCGTCGACCAACGCGACCGTCGACACGCAGGCGTTTTACGCGCTGAACGCGGTCGGCGAGCGGGTGAACGCCACCCGCACCACCGTGTCCGACAACGGCACCGTCTCGGTGGTGTTCCCGGACAGCAGCCTCAGAACGCTCGCCGCCGACGGCGACGGTGACATCGACGTGTACGGCCACTACTCGGTTGCCGGCCGCGAGTACGGGTACTTCAACGCGTCCGTGGTGAACGCCGACGTGACGGCGACCATGGCGTCGTCGAACGGGACCGCGACGACCGTCGACCTGACCGCGGAGACCGACACCACCACAACCCCGCCTGCCGACACCGACGCGGGGACCGGACTGCCAGTGCCGGGCTTCGGGATCGGCGTGGCGGTGCTGGCGGTGTTCGGTGCAGCGCTGCTGGCGAGTCGCCGATAACCACCCACAGCCGTCTGTTTTTTCGCTGCCGTCGCGGGGCCGGCCAGCTACGCTTCGATGGCGTCGATGGCGCGCCGCCAGTCGTCGGGCACCGACCGCGGCTGACCGGTGTCCGGGTCGAGGGCGACCTGGACGGTTTCGCCCGTGGCGACGACGCCGTCGTCGTCGCGGACCTCGTAGGCCATCGTGAAGCTGGTGTCGCCCACGTGGGTGATCGACGCGCCGACCGTGACCGTGTCGGCGAACTCGACGGGGCGGTTGAAGTCGACGGACAGGTTCACCACGACCATGTCCAGGTCCGTGGGTGCGCGCCCGATGCCGTCGGTGAGATACGCGAACCGGGCCTGCTCCATGTACGTCACGTAGACCGCGTTGTTCACGTGCCCCATCGTGTCGTGGTCCTGGTAGCGCACGTCGACGGTCTCGGTGAATGCGAACTCAGTCATCACCGACGCTGGGGTGGGGGAGACGCATAACGCCGCTGGTTCCGGTCGACGGAGCCGGACGGCTGCGGGCGGTCACGGCGAGTGGGCGGCGTCGGATTCGGTCACGCGGACGCCCTTCGTGGAGAGGTGTCGCATCCGGCTGCGGGCGTGGTCTTCCTCCTCGGTGCCGCGGGTCGCCAGCACGAACAACAGCGACTGGCTGCCGGGGCGCATGGTGCGGCCGGCGCGCTGTGCGCCCTGCCGGCGGCTCCCGCCGAGCCCGGAGGCCACGACCGCGAACTCGGCGTCGGGCAGGTCGATGCCCTCGTCGCCGATGCGGGACACCACGAGGGCGTCCAGTGCGCCCGTGCGGAACTGATCGAAGTGGGTTTCGCGCCTGCTGTGTGGGGTTTCGCCGTTCACGAACGGGG
The DNA here is from genome assembly GCF_016917855.1 of Halobacterium sp. GSL-19. Taxonomy (NCBI): domain Archaea; kingdom Methanobacteriati; phylum Methanobacteriota; class Halobacteria; order Halobacteriales; family Halobacteriaceae; genus Halobacterium; species Halobacterium sp. GSL-19. The sequence continues at coordinate 997,623 of NZ_CP070377.1, read as the reverse complement.
CGTCGAGGCGCTCGGCGATGCGTTCGCCCTGGCTCAGGTAGTCGACGAACACCAACGCCTGGGTGTCGGCGTGCTGGTCGACGAGGTGCTCGATCTCGGCTTCCTTGGCGGGGTTTTCGGCGGCGAGCCGGCGGCGGGTGTGCCCGCTGGCGGCGGCGTACTCGTAGCGGTCGTCGTCGTCGCGCCACGGCACGTACCGGATTTCGACCTCGGGCTCGGCGACGAAGCCGGCGTCGAAGAGGGCGTCCCAGTCGGTGCCGATGGGGCGACCAACGAGCGTGTAGATGTCGGCCTCCTTGTCGTCCTCCCGGACCGGCGTCGCGGTCAGCCCGAGGCGGTGTTTGCTCTGGAGGCTGGCCGACCGGCGCGCGACCTCGGCGGGGATGTGATGGACTTCGTCGTAGACGATGAGCCCCCACTCGCGGTCGTCGAAGACGTGGCGGTGGCGGTCCATTCCGGCGGTCTGGTAGGTTGCGATGGTGACCGGGCGGACGCGTTTCTCGCCGCCGTGGTATTCGCCGATCTGGTCGCCGGTCAGGCTGGTGTTCGCCAGCAGCTCCTCGCGCCACTGCGTGGCGAGTTCGCGGCTGGGAACGAGCACGAGCGTTTCGCCGCCGACGGATTCGAGCGCGCCCATGGCGGCGACCGTTTTGCCCGAGCCGGGCGGCCCGACGAGCACGCCGGCGCTGGCGTCCTCGAAGCGGTCGACCCAGTCCTGCTGGTACGGCCGCAAGTCGAGGTGGAGGTCGACGGCCAGTGGCTCCCCGGATTCGAGGTCGCGGTCGTCGCGGACGGGGTAGCCGGCCTCGTAGAGCGTGCGCTTGAGGGGCGCGACCTGCTCGGCGGCGACCCACGCCTCCGTGTCCGAGATCGGGGCGCGGAGCACGTCGTCGTCGAGTTTCTGCTCGGCGACGTTCCCCAGGAGGCTGTCGGTGGCGGCTTCCAGGACGACGTAGCCGTCGTCGTGGGTGCGCAGCCGGAACCGGGTGGCGCGCGTCCACTGTTCGCGCACCCACTCGATGAGCGTCGGGCAGTCCCGGGGCAGCAGTTCCGTGATGGCTGCCACGAGGTCTGAGAGGCTGTCGAAGGGGGCGGCCCACACGTCTTCGGCGCGCATCTCGTAGCGGTAGCTCCCCGTTCGGGTGGTGTCCGTGAGGTGTGCGACCCGCGAGAGCTGGGCGCGCGTGAGCTGGCTGGGCTGATCGACGATGATCTCGCGGCGGTCCGGGAACGGCACGATGCGCTCCCGGTCGGTGAGCTCCAGCCAGTCCCGTGGATACCACACCACGGGGTCGGGTTCGACGTTCGCGCGTTCGACCTCGCCGTCCGCGGCGAGTGTGGCCAGGGCGTCGGCGGCCGCGGCCTGCGTGCAGTCGAGTTCGCGCGCGATCTGTTCGGCCGTCGCCACCGGCCGGCCGACGCCCTCCAGCGCGTCGAGGAACCGGTCCTTGGAGATGTCAGTCACTGGGCGCGGGTAGGTCGCGGACGGGAAAACGGATTTCGCTTAGCCGCGGCCGCGGGGTGGCGCGGACGCCGGTCACATCTAGACGTTGAACTGTCGGGAACTATTTTGGTACTGCGCGCAGTAGGCAGGAGTATGTCGGCAACCACCCGGCTTCGCTGTCATCAGTGTGGACGCACCGCTTCCCGAGACGACTGGAGCTCGGCCACCCATCCGTCGCTCGGTGAGATGACACAGTGTCCCGGCTGTGGGTCGACGGACATCCAGGGGAACCACTGACCGGGCGCTACTCCGTCGGCTCGAAGTCCAGGGCGACGGAGTTGATGCAGTATCGCTCGCCCGTTGGATCGGGGCCGTCTTGGAACACGTGTCCGAGGTGGCCGCCGCATTCGGCGCACACCACTTCCGTGCGTTCCATGCCGTTGCTGTGGTCTTCTCGGCGCTCGATGGCGTCGTCGTCGGCCGCGTCCCAGAAGCTCGGCCACCCGCAGTGGGCGTCGAACTTCGTCTCCCCGTCGAACAGCGTCGTGTCGCAGCCGACACAGGAGTAGGTGCCGTCCTCGTCGCGGTCGACGTGGTCGCCGGAAAACGGGCGCTCAGTGCCCTGTTCGCGGAGCACTCGATACTGGTCGTCGGTGAGTGTCGCCGCCCAGTCGGTGTCGTCGGCGTCGGTGTCTCGTGGAGCCATTGCCAACCCGTGCCTAGGGGCCGCCGGCAGGTAAGCCTACAGGTCCACCACACGGTGGGCCGGGAGCGTCCCGCCGCCGGTTCCACAACGTGGCTGGTTTCTTCTGGTAACCTGGTGTGTTGCAGAACCACTATGTGCGTGGCCACGATACGACGGGTGATGAGCGACGAGGACGACCGGTACAGCGACGCCGCGTGTCACGTGATCGACTCCCTGGAACAGATCGGCAGCCAGTGGCGGCTCATCGTGTTACACGACCTCCAGGACGGCGAGAAGCGGTTCAACGAGCTGAAACGCTCGACGGACGCCAGCTCGCGGACGCTCTCGCGGGTGTTGGATGACCTCCAGGAGCTGGGGTTCGTGGACCGTCGTCTGGAGGAGGCGTCCCCGGTCGCCACCTACTACTCGCTGACGGCGAAGGGGGAATCGCTGTTCCCGGTGTTCGACGCCATCGAGTGTTGGGCAGAGGAGTGGCTGGCGGTCGACTCCGTGGACGACGACGCCGAGCCCGCCGAATCGATGGCGGACGGCTGACCACCCCTGCGGAGTGAAAGTGAAACGCCGTTCCGCGACAGCGTATCCGGCGAGTCATCGCCGGTGGAGTGTCGGCAGCGCGCGATCCGGGAGCGCACGGGGGTGGCTTCACTTTCACGCGCCGACCGGCAGGGATTAGCCGCCCGCCACCCACACGGCACACATGAGCGGGTACGGCACCCTGCACGCTGACTGGACGGTGTGGACCGAGGACGCGACCGCCGGCGACGTCGTTGTCTACCGCCCCGACGTCTTCGACAGCGAGTCGTATCCGGCCCCCTGCATGCCGACGCTCAAACTCCTCCAGCGGCCCCCCACGCAGCGCAAGCGCCGCTCGGGCACCGACACCGACGGATGGTGGGTGTCGCTGCTGTTGGAGCCCGGGGTGCGCGTGAAACACGCCGACACACACGCCGCGTCCCGGACCGCAGCCGTCGAGACGGTGCTGGAGCTGGCCGCCGAGTTCGCGGCCGGCGAGATCGACTACCGGAGCGCGTACCAGCAGCCCCGGGAGGCGTACCTCGCACGCCTCGACGAACTCACGGGCCGAGACGTTTAACCACGCGGACAGCAAACGCCCGAGCATGCCGATCACGCTGCTCGGGCCGCGGCTCGCCGACCCCGGCACCGAGTTCGTCTACCGCGGGCCGGCCGACGACTGCGAGGGGTGCCCGTACCGCCAGCAGTGTCTCAACCTCACCGAGGGGGTGCGATACGAGGTCACGGACGTCCGCGAGGGCGGCCAAGTGCTTGACTGTGCGGTCCACGACGAGGGCGCGGTCGCGGTCGACGTCGAGCCGACGACGATCCCCGCAACCGTGCCGTCGAAGGGCGCGTACGCCGGCAGCAAGGGCAAGCTCGCGGGCCCATGCCCCCACACGGAGTGCCCCAGCCACGAGTTCTGCGAGCCCGCCGGCGCGTCGTTCGACACCGAATACCAGATCGCGGAGATCGACGGCGAGCCACCCCACGATCACTGCGCGCTGGATCGGGACCTCACGCTCGTCGAGTTCGCGCCGGCCGAGCGCTGACCACGCCGACGGGATTACGTGTCCGGCCGCAGTACGCGCCGGTATGGACGACCACACCCGTGCGCCGGGTGTCGCGCCGCCGCTCGGCGATCCCACCGGCTGGTTGACCGACCGTCGGGTTTGGGAGCACGCCACACTCCGGCGCGCTGTCGAGCACGGCGTTCGGCTGTTCAACAGCGGCGACTACCACGAGGCCCACGACTGCTTCGAAGTCGAGTGGTACAACTACGGCAGCGGCACCGACGAGTCGGCGTTCCTCCACGGGATGGTCCAGGTGGCCGCGGGCGCGTACAAACACGTGGACTTCGAGAACGACGACGGCATGCGGAGCCTGTTCCGCACCGCCGTGCAGTATCTCGGTGACATCCCCGCGGATTACTACGGCGTCGATGTCGGCGAGATCCGGCGGGTCATCCAGGCGGCGCGCGCGGACCCGTCGGCGCTCTCGGGGTGGGGGATCACCCTCGACGACGCGACCCCGACGGCGTATCCGGCCGACTACGAGTACGCCGAGGCCCTGGAGTGACGACGACGGCCGTGCTGGATTGCAGCGACCAGTAGGCGTTTGGGCGTCGCGGTGGTGGCGTGTGGTATGCGCGTCATCCGGGCGACAACCACCGAGGAGTACGAGGACGCCTTGCGCGTTCGGTTCGCGGTGTTCGTCGACGAGCAGGGCGTGCCGGCGGACATGGAGGTCGACGACCACGACGACACGGCGACGCATTTCGTGGCCTACGATACGATGACCGGCAGTCAGGACGCCACGCGGGCGGTGGCGGCCGCGCGCCTCCGGGCGTACGAGGGGTCCGTGGGGAAAGTCGAGCGGGTCGCCGTTCGGGCGTCACGGCGCGGCAATGGTGTCGGCGCGACGGTCATGGACGCCGTCGAGGACGCCGCCCGCGAGCGCTTCGCGGAACTGTATCTGCACGCGCAGTCGCGGGTCGCGGAGTTCTACGCGACGCGTGGCTACCACCGCGAGGGCGAGCCGTTCATGGAGGCCGGCATCGAGCACGTCGCGATGCGGAAACGCCTGTAGTCGGGGCCACCCGCCGGTTCCAGAACTATTTACGCGTTCGAACTGATAGCTCGGGTCAGCATGGACGTGGGTTCGCCGGAGGCATTCTCGGAGTCGGGCACGCTGGGCGTCGAAGAGGAGTTCTTCGTGGTCGACGAGCACGGCGTGCCCACTGCGGGCAGCGACGAACTAGTCTACGAGGGGGAGCCGCCGGAACCGATCGCGGGCCGCCTCGACCACGAGCTGTTCAAGTTCGTGGTGGAGACCCAGACGCCGACGCTCGACGGGGTTGCCGAGGCCCCGGCGGCGATCCGTGAGGTGCGGGCCGCGCTGGTCGCGTACGCCAGCGAGCACGGGCTCCGGATCGCCGGCGCTGGCCTCCACCCGGGCGCGCGGTGGCGCGAACACGAGCACGCCGAGAAACCACGGTATCGGTCTCAGCTCGATCGCATCCAGTACCCACAACACCGGAACACGACGGCCGGGCTGCACATCCACGTGGGCGTCGACGACCCCGATAAGGCTGTGTGGGTGTCCAACCGGATGCGGTGGCATATGCCCGTGCTGTTGGCGCTGTCGGCGAACTCGCCGTACTGGAACGGCTTCGACACGGGGCTGGCGTCGGCGCGCGCGAAGATCTTCGAGGGGCTGCCGAACACGGGGCTGCCGACTGCCTTCGAGTCGTACGCGGCGTTCCAGGCGTTCGAGCGTCGGATGGTCGAACACGGCGGCATCGAGGACCGCGGGGAGCTGTGGTACGACGTGCGCCCGCATTCGGGCCACGGCACGGTGGAGGTGCGTGCGCCGGACGCGCAGGCCGACCCGGCGGTGGTCGACGCGTTCGTGGAGTACGCCCACGCGCTGGTGACCGAGTACGCCCAGCGGTACGACGACCACCCTGATCCGTTCAGTGTCACCGGCCTGCGCCGCGAGCTGCTCGACGCGAACAAGTGGCGGGCGATGCGTGACGGCCACGACGCGTCGTTCGTGGCGCGCGAGACGCAGGGCGCTGTTGACCTGGGGACTGTCGTCGATCGCGAGTGCGACCGGCTCGGCGTCTCGGGCATCCGAGACGTGTACGATGATGTATCAGGTGCACAACAGCAGCGACGGATACTCGACGCACACGGCGAAAAACGACTGTATAACCACCTTTCCCTGTAGTCCTCGGGAGCGACCGCGCGTGCGTGAGTAGCATAAATGTATATGATGGTGTAGCCCGTACCTATCTGCATGTCTAAAAACAAACATGAACTGGGGTCGCCGTTTACTGTTCCTCTGCTACTCAACACGCTCGACGTCCCCGCGTTCGCTGTCGACGCCGACGGTGCCGTTGTCGCGTGGGACGACCAGATCGCGGCGCTGCTGGAGACCGCCCCCGAAGACGCCATCGGCGTCACCGACATCGGGGAGCGACTCAACGACGACGGCTCGCGCGCGCTCGCCAACAAGGTCGCCGACACGCCCATCGACGCACACCACGAATACGACGGGGTCGGCCTCGCGGACGAATCGTACGCGCTGCTCACCGGCGACTACGTCTACGAGGACACCACCGTCGCCGGCAACACCGACCTCTGGTTCATCGCGACCCCGGTCTACCACACCGGCGAGTTCCGTGGCGTGATCGAGATCGTTCAGGACCGCTCCAGCTCCGCCCGCTACCAGAGCGAACTGCAGGCGCTGTTCGGTGAACTCGTGGACACGCTGGACGCGTACGACGCCGGCCGCTTCGACGCGACAGTCGACATCGCGGCCGAGGACACGCTCCTCGACGACGAATACATCCAGATCGGGCGGACCCTCACCGAGTTCGGGGACACCCTCGCCGCCCACATCACGGAAGTGCACAACGACGTGGAACGACTCGAAGCCGCGAGCCAGGCCGTCTCGGAGTCCTCCGCCGAGATCGACGAGCTGTCCACCGCCCAATCGACGAACGTGAGCACCGTCGCCACGGAGGTCGAGACGCTGAGCGCGACCGTCCAGGAGATCGCGTCCACCGCCGACGAGGTCGTCGACACCAGCGCCACGGCCGAACGGCTTGCCGACGACGGCAGCGCCGCGGCGAGCGACGCCGCGGACATGATGGCCGACGTTGCGACCGCCGCCGACAGCGTCACCAGCGACGTCGAAGCCCTCCAGAACCGCATCGAAGACATCGACGAGGTCGTCGACGTCATCACGGGCATCGCCGAGCAGACGAACATGCTGGCGTTGAACGCCTCCATCGAGGCCGCCCGCGCCGGCGAGGAGGGCGAGGGGTTCGCCGTGGTCGCCGAAGAAGTCAAAGCTCTCGCCGAGGACGCACAGTCGAACGCGGGCCACATCGAGTCGCTGGTGAGCGAGATCCAACGCGACACCGCAGACACGGTGACCGATCTCGTGACCACCACCGACCGGATCGAGGACGCCGTCGCGCAGGTCGAGGACGCGATGGCGAGCTTCGAGGAGATCGTCACGGCGGTCGAGGCCACCGCCGAGGGCATCGAACAGGTGTCCGACGCCACCAACGAGCAAGCCGCAAGCGCCGAGGAGATCGCCGCGATGGTCGACGAGACCGCCGACTTGGCTGACGACATCACGACGGCCGTCGCGGACATCGTCAGCCAGACCGAAGCGCAATCCACAATGCTGCACGATCTCGACGAGTCAGTGTCCGAGCTCCACGACCAGTGAGCGGCGGCGCGGACGAAGTCCTTTTCACCAGTTCAGCCATGCGTTTGAACTGAACGCACGCATGCCTGAGGATTCACGCGACACCAACACGGCCGCCCGCGAGCACCTCGAAGACGGCACGGACCGCGCCGTCGCCGGCTTCGACGACGGCGTCGTTGACGTGCTTGCCTGGCTGCTGGACACCGACACCCGTGCCCGCATCTTCGTGTACCTCCGCCAGCACCCGTACAGCACCAGCGACGAAGTCGCTGACGGGACCGGACTGTACCCCTCGACCGTGCGGGAAGCAGTTGCCGAACTCGCCGCCGACAGCATCGTCGACCGGCGCAAGCGCCACGCAGAGGGCGCGGGCAACAACCCATACGAGTACACCGCCATCCCCCCGAGTGACCTGGTCGCCGACACCGTCGGACGCGTCCAGCGCGGTCTCAACTCGGTGTTCAATCTCGACGCGCGACTCGGCGACAGCGACGACGACACCGCCAGCCACGACACGCCGGTCCGCATCGAAGTCGAGGACGCCTCGCCGGAGGCGGACACTGCGGCCGACGACACCTGAACCCAAACGGCTAAACGCGCACAGGCCGACCGCCGGCATATGAATGTCGCCCTCGGTGGCACATTCGACCCGATTCACGACGGCCACCGAAAGCTCTTCGAGCGCGCGTTCGACCGCGGCGACGTGACCGTCGGCCTCACCAGCGACGACCTGGCCGCCGACACCCGCCACGTGGACCGTCACGTCCGCTCGTTCGACGCGCGCCATGCCGACCTCGACGACGAACTCGCCGCGCTCGCCGAGACGCACGACCGCGAGTACACGATCCGAACGCTCGACTCCCCGACGGGGATCGCGACTGAACCCCACTTCGACGTGCTCGTGGTCTCCCCGGAGACCGCCGCCGGCGGCGAACGCATCAACGAGTTGCGCGCCCAGGACGGCACCGACCCCCTCGAAATCGAGGTCGTCGACCACGTCGACGCCGCCGACGGGGACATCATCTCCTCGACGCGCATCGTCCGCGGCGAGATCGACGAACACGGCGCGCTCACGCCCGCCCGCGAGGGCCGGGACCCACGCCAGTAGCCTACCACGTCGGCGGGTCGAAGCCGGCGCGCGCCAGCAGCTGCTTCCAGCGCTCTTGGATCACGAGCCGCGAGACGCCGGCGGCGTCCGCGACCGCCGTCTGGCTGCGCTGGTCGCCCGCGATGAGCGCGCCGGCGTACACGCTCGCGGCCAGCACCGCGGGCTCGGAGCGCGGTGCGGCTCCGTCGACCGTCGACAGGAAGAGGTCTTTGGCGGTCGACTCGGCTTCGGCGGTCAGTTCCAGGTCGGCGGCGATCCCGGCAAGCTCGGTGAGGCGGTCGTCGTGTGCTCGCTCGTCGCCCGCACGGTACATACCCACCAGTTGATCCGCCTGCGGTATAGGTTCATGGGCGTGGCCGGCGGATAGCGCAACGCATTTTTACGGGTGCGCAGTAGAGTGCGGGTGCGGCGCGCGGGTAGCCAAGCCAGGAAACGGCGTAGCGCTTAGGACGCTATCCCGTAGGGGTCCGCCGGTTCAAATCCGGTCCCGCGCATCTCGACGACAGCATGGAGCCATGTCCGAGAGCGGCCGGCAGTGAGTGCTCCCTGCTGCTGGATTGCGAGTGCTGGACCCGACGTTGCCGCACGGTTCTGTGGCAGTGTTCTATGCATACTTAACCCAGTCACGGCCATTGGTGCTCGTATGTCAGCTGTGTCTGCGCTCTCCGGGGCACTCCAGTCCATTGAGACGACGGTTGATGGGGACATGAGCGAGCGGGACGTTGAGAACCTGTTTATTGAGCACGGGTTCTATGAGTCGCTCGGCTACGAAGGTACTGGGACGGACCTCAGAAGCGAGTTTACGCTTCCAGATAACCGTCGCCCAGACTACGTCACGTTAGACACTAACGAAGCAGTTACAGCGGTCTACGAGTTTAAGACCACGGGCCGCAACCTCCCGCCGCATGAGGACCAACTGTTTCACTACATGGACTACCTGCGGGCGGAGTACGGCGTCCTGACCAACGGCGAGCAGTTGCGGCTCTATCGCCGGGGCGACAGTCATGCGATGCTCACCGTCTCGCTGGACGCGGTCACGGAGAGTCAGGCCCGCGACCTCGTCAGCGCGCTTCAGAAACGCGAGTTCGACCTCACGGACCCCGAGGACGTGAATCAGTTCCTCGAAACCCTCGACCCAATTCCGCTTGACAAGCAGGCGGCACTCGGCCAAGAGCACTTCTTCGATACGTTCCGGCTGGAAACAGGAAGCCCGTTTGCCGATCTCGTCACCGGAATGATGGACCTCCTGCAGGAGCTCCGCGACGACCGCGAAGAAAAGTTCGTCAAAGGAGCATACGACTTCTGGGAGGCGACCTACGCCGATGAGCCGGACGAGGTGCCGACCTCGTGGGACCCGTTCATCAGCGGGAAGCAGTCACTTCGTGACTTCATGTTCTGTCTGGAGAGCGGGCACGCACTTCTCGCCCGGCTCCTGCTTGCGAAGGCAACTGAAGACCACGACTTCTTCGCGGGAACGGGGTATGAAGGTATGGACGACTACTTCCGTGGACTGCAGGGCTTTGGGGACAGTATCAACCTCGACGCGTTCCCCGTCGCCGCAGACAACCTCATCGACGATATGCAGGATCAGTTGGTCGAAGGGTTGTTCCAAGATGATATTTTCATCTGGTGGACTGATGGCTACGCCGAACACCTCTCTCGGGGGCACGAAACGGGGTCAAATCAGTTCGAGGCGGTCGCCAAGGAGTCCGGGGGCGTGGAGCGCGTCAGCGATGCCACGCGGGACCGCTTCAGTCGTGCCGTCGCCGAGGTGTTCTTCAACGTTCTCCGCTTCGACTTCGAGGACGTGGAGGGCGACCTGCTCGGGGACCTCTACCAGCGGTACTTCGACCCCGAGACGCGCAAGGCGCTGGGAGAGTTCTACACGCCACAGCCAGTCATCGACTACATCATGGACGGCGTCGACTACGAGCACGGCGTCTCGAACGAGCGGCTCATCGACCCGTCGTGTGGGTCCGGCACCTTCCTCGTGGAAGCCGTCGAGCGGTATCTCGATGACATCGAGCATTTCGAGGACGATCCCGACTGGGAGGAGCACCTGCGGGACCTCTGCACCCGTCCGCGCATCGTCGGGCTGGACATACACCCGTTCGCCGTGTTGATGGCGCAGATTCGCTTTGTGGTCGCTATCCTTCCAGCCTACCGCGAGGCCAAGACCCAGAACCCGGCGTTCACGCTCCGGCGGCTTCCAATCTACCGGACTGACACGCTTCGCAACGAGCGGGAACTGACGGGCGCAGACCTCGGCGACGACGGCACCCGGCAGATGACCTTTGACGCCATGACCGAGGACGACCAAGACGTGCGGATTCCCGTGCCACTCCCGGTCGAGGTGGACGAGGATGAGGTCGGCGAAACGGAGGATGGCTTCCTCGTGCGCCGGGTGCGGATGCCGTTGTTCGACACGATTCAGTTGGAGACGGGTGTGAACAACTTCGGCGAGTATTTCGCGGCTCTGCAAGGCGTCTTGGACACCGTCAAGGACCACATGGCCCTCGCTGAGGAGTTCGGCAGCGACTTCGACTGGGAGTACGAGAGCGGGCTGGCCGAGCGCATCAACCAGCACACGTCACAGGACTACTCGGGTGTCGAGGAGTTCTTCGTTCCGTACGTGGAGGACATGCTGGAGAACGTCCGCTACCTGAAGGAGGAGCACAACGACGGGCGGCTGTTCAAGATGTTCGAGGACACCGTGCTCGCGCTCGTTGTGAAGAACTACATGGAGTACGACTACGTGGTCGGGAACCCGCCGTATGTTCGAGTGCAGAACCTCCCAGACAGTCAGAAGGAGATGATGGAGTCGCTGTACGATTCCACGACGGGAAACTACGACATTTACTGTCCGTTCTACGAGCGCGGCCTCGACTGGCTCCGCGAGGACGCGGGAAAACTCGGGTTCATCACGCCGAATCAGTTCATGGTCACGGACTACGGCGAGGGCCTGCGCGAGGTGCTACTCGATGAGGCGCGCATCGAGGAGGTCTACGACTTCCGCGACTCCGGGGTGTTCGAGGACGCGACGAACTATCCGGCCATCGTGATTCTGGAGGACGAACCCGACGAGGCCAGCCGCGAGGACAACGATGTACGGTGTGTGCGAGTGAAAGCCGATACCGACGATGACCGCGACCGGGAACTCGACACGGCCATCATCGAGTCGGTGCGCGAGCATCGCGGCGAGCCGGGGTACGCCGACGAGTTCATCGACGTGTTCGACTTCCCCCAGCGGAAACTCGCGGCGGACGACTACTGGGCGATGATGCCGCCGGAGGAGTTGCAAGTCTTCGAGAAACTTGAATCCAACAGCACGGACAATTTCGGCGGCGTCACGGATGCTATCTTCGCAGGAACCCAAACGAGCGCAAACAAAATCTATCTGGTCAAACCAGTTAACGCCGACCGTATTCATCCAGACGACGGAGGAGACACGGTAAGAGTAGTTCCCACCGGGGAATCACGCGAATACGAGATTGAAACAGACCTGCTCTGTCCGTGGTTGAAGGGTAAAGACATAGAACGTTGGCGGGGTGAGTGGTCCGGCCTGCACGTAATCCTCCCACACTACGTGGAGAACGAGGATGGCAAGCAGACGACAAAGTCCTACGACTCAGATTACCTTCAGGAGAATCTGCCGCTTACGTGGGAATACTTCGAGGAGCACCGGGATACGCTGGAAGGCAGAGAAAGCGGTCGGATGGAAGGAGAAGACGATTGGTACGCTTTCATCTATCCCAAAAGCCACCCGAGATTCGAGAAGCCCAAAGTAATCGGTGCTCACATCTCGGAAAACGCTCGGTTCATGCTCGACAGTGAAGGGGTCTGGTATTTCAAAACGGCATATGGAATTGAGTTGGACGAACCGTACCGAGAACTCACCGAGGAGATGGCCTGTCAGTTGAACTCGAAAGCGTTGGACTTCTACTTCAAGCACATCACGACGGTCAAGATGGGCGGGTTCTACGAATACCGCTCACAGTACGTTGAGAAACTGCCCTGCAAGACCGAGGACAGTGCCGGCGTCTTCGGGACGATGCGCGAGACGGCCAGTGAGATTGTGGACACTATCGACCTTGACAGCAGGACCGACCGCTTCCCGGAGGCGTACCTCGGCGACTACGACGGCGAACTCAACTACATCACCTACGAGTGGCAGACTCGCCGGTACCCTGTGGACGCCAACGTACAGGGGGACGTAGACGGGAACGTCACCGTGCAGGCCGGGCAGTCGGACACCATCAGCGACGCGGCGATGTATTCCGACGACCGCGAGATGCGCAAGCGCCGCGCGGAGTACGTCCACGCCGCTGTGGACGGGCGCAACGTCAAGAGCGGCGAGGAGATGACCATCCCGATTCCCCGCTCCGATGACGGCGTGGTCGAACTCCTCGGCCGGCTCGAAGCCGACCGCGAGGAAGTCCGGCAGACCGACATCGACGCTCTCGAAGCCGAGATAGACGACGCGGTCTACGACCTGTTCGACCTGACCGACGAGGAGCGCGTGGTCATAGAGCGCTACCTCGACGTGTTCTGATCGCGCTGCCCCGCTGTCACCATCCCACGCACGGGACACCCGCGGAGAGCACCACCGCTGTGATGAGCGCCGGTCCCGCGCATGCCCACTCGATTCGAGCGATTCGGGGGCTCGGTGTGGCGCGCAGACCGCGTGCAAGCGGCGTGTGTCTGACGCGTGGCTGCCAGGTCCCGGGAAGCTTTTTGCGCGTGCGGTGGTTCCATCCAGGAAATGACTCGGCCACCGGATCTTCTCGCCGACGTGCTCGATGGGATCGACGCCCTGCTCGTGTTCTCGCCGAGCGGGTCGTACTACGACCGCGTTGCCGACGTCGAGGGGGTTGACGTCGTCGTGGTGGCCACCGAGAACGCCGTCGGCGCCGAGACGTTCGTCGAGTTACCCCTGGCGTTCGACGACGTGCGAGAGCAGATCCGGTTCGGGATCGAGGGCGCGCTCAGCGAGGGTGTCGTGGCCGACGGCGACGAGCTCGGCTGCGTCGCGCCGTTCCTGAGCGAGGAGATCGACATGGTGACGCGGACGCGCGCCAACGCCGGCACCCAATCCAGCGTCTACGAGTTGTTCGCCAGCACGCGCGCGGAGCCCGGGGTCATCCGGGACGTCTTCGACGTGGCGATCGAGCTCGGGCGGAAAGGCCAGAAGGGCAAGCCCGTGGGGGCGCTGTTCGTCGTCGGGGACGCCGGCAAGGTCATGACGAAAAGCCGGCCGCTATCGTACAACCCCTTCGAGAAGAGCCACGTTCACGTCGGGGATCCGATCGTGAACGTGATGCTCAAGGAGTTCTCGCGCCTCGACGGCGCGTTCGTGATCTCCGACTCCGGGAAGATCGTGTCGTCGTACCGCTACCTGGAGCCCGGTGCCGAGGGCACGGACATCCCGAAGGGATTGGGGGCGCGGCATATGGCAGCGGGGGCGATAACCCGGGATACGAACGCGGTCGCGATCGTGCTCTCGGAGTCCGACGGCCTGGTGCGGGCGTTCAGGAACGGCGAGCTGGTGTTGGAGCTCGACCCCGAGGAGAACTAGCATGACAGACGTGTTGCGGACGCTTGTCGGCCCGCATTTCGAGTACGGGCTTGCGACGCTCGTGTTGCTTTGCGGGGCCGTCGCGGGCTACCTCGTCGGGTGGATCCACCGGCGCGTGATGTTGGCCGCCGGGGTCGATGAAATCGTCGAGGGAACCACCGTCGAGCGGTTGGCGCGGCGATCCGGGACCACAACCGTCGATCTGACCGCGCGGTTCGTGTCGACGGTCGTCTACATCGTGGCCGTGCTGGTGGCGCTGGACGCCGCCCAGTTCTCCATCCAGAAGCCACTGTGGCGGCTGCTCGGCTCGATCCTGCCGTCGGTGCTGGCTGCCGTGGTCGTGGTGGTGGTCGGGGTGCTCGTCGGCGACAAAGTCGAGGTGTTCGTGACCGAGCGGCTGCGGTCGGTGAAGTTCCCGGAGGCGTCGGTCGTGGCCGTGGCCGCGCGCTACACGGTGGTGTTGGCTACGGGGCTCGTGGCGTTGTCCCAGCTCGGCGTGGCTGTGGCGGCGCTGCTCGTGGTGTTCGGCGTCTACCTCGCGTCCGTGGTGGTGTTCGCGCTCGTCGCGACGCGGCAGCTGTTGGCGTCGGCGGCGGCGGGCGTCTACCTGTTGTTGCGCCAGCCCTACGGGATCGGTGATCAGGTCGCCATCGGGAGCCGCGAGGGCGTCGTCCAGGAGGTGGACGTGTTCGTGACGCGGATCGAAGCCGACAGCCGGGAGTACGTCATCCCGAACCATCTCGTGTTCCGGGACGGGATCGTCATCGTCCACCACCAATGAACGGACTCGCCACCATCCTCGGTGCCATCGCTGTGGGGGCGTTCGGGTACGGGATCGGCCGGCACGACCGCGTGCAGTCGTGGGCAGCGACCCGACCGGGCCGCCACTGGGCGCGCCGCGTGTGGATCGCCAGTGGGCTGTGCCTGTGCGTCGCAAGCGGCGTGTTTCCGGTGTCCCAGCCCGCGGGCATCGCGGTGTTCCTCCTCACCGGCGTGGTCGGCGTGGCGGCGGCGGGCATCGCCGCTGCGGGGGCCGCCGTCGACGCCCGACAGGCGGCGCGCTCCCAGTCGCTGGGCCGCAGGCTCCGCACGTTCTGGGGCATCGCAGCCGCAGCCCATCGCGTCACGCGGTACGGGCTCGTGGTCGGTGGCGCGGGGTTCCTGTTGGCCGCGCTGACCGGCGGCATCGCGGTCACGCCGCCGCTATCGGTTGTCGGCGGGTTCGCGTTCGGCGGCCTGTTGGCGGTGCTCGGCGGGTTGACCGCGGTCGGCGCGCTCGTGCCCGGGGCGCACGCGCACCGAGTGAGCGCCCGGGCACGGAGCGAGACGGAGGACACCGACGATTCGGCGCGTTAGTCGCCAGTGGGCGCGGCGGGGACGCCGGCGACCGTTTCGCCGGGCGGCACGTCGGCGGTGACGAGCGAGTTCGCCGCGACCTGTGCGCCGGCACCGATGGTGACCCCGGGCAGCACGACCGCGCCGGCCCCGATCATCGCGCGATCCTCGACGACGACCGCGCCCGTGCGGTATTCGTCGTGGAGGAACTCGTGGCACAGCAGCGTGGCGTCGTAGCCGATGATGGCGTCGTCGCCGACCGTGACGAGCTCCGGCCAGAAGACGTCGGGCGTCGACTCCAGGCCCCACGCGACGCCGTCGCCGACCGTGACGCCGATGCGCGCCAGCAGCCAGTTTTTCGCGTGGAGGCTCGGGGAGATGCGTGCAAGCACGATCACGACGTAGTTCAGCGCGACCCGGAGCGGGTGTTTGGCGTCGGTCCACCGCCACAGGGAGTTGCGCGCGTTCGGCGTGGGGTGGCGTTGGAGGCGGTCGTGGCGGCTGGACGCCCCGCTGGAGTCCGGGCGCGCGGTCATGCCGACCCGTCGGTGGCCGGCGTGTCATTGCCAACGACGGGAAACGACGCCGTGATGTCCCACGCGTGGATGCAGTGGACGCGCCCGGCGTCGTCGCCGATCCGCCAGTGGTGGGCGTCCTCGGACCAGTGCTCGTGGCGACCACAGCGCGTGCAGACGCGCTCCGATGGCGTTCGGAGGTCGGTCATCAGTACAGTGATGTCGGCCAACCGGCTTGAGGACTGCGGTCAGTCCGACTCCGAGCGGAACGCGTCCAGCTGGCTCCCGAGGAACGACGGCGTGAGCGTCGTGAACTCGGCGCGCTCACCCGGGCCGAGATACTCGAAGACGGAGTGGCGTGCGTCCTCGACGTACCGGCCGCCGGCGAACACGCGCACCCCGACCTCCTCGGGGCCGCGGATCACGCGCCCGATGGCTTGTCTGGCGCGCCGAACCGCGGGCACCGTCAGGGCGTACTCGAAGGCGTGGTCGTCGCCGAAGGCGTCGGCGTACGCTCGCCTGACCGCCCGAATCCGTGGCGACCCGACGTTCACCAGCGGCACGCCGACGACGAGACACGCCCCGAGTTTCGCGCCGTCGTAGTCGACGCCCTCGGTGAGCGTGCCCCGTGTGCTCGTCACCAGCACCTTGCCGTCGCCAGCGAAAAACGTCGCTTTGAGGTCGTCAGTCGCGGCGTTCGACGACGATTCGTCGACGAGCACGTCCTTCTCGACGACGCCGTCGCTGAGATAGGCGGCCGCCCACGCCGCCTCCCGGTAGTTCGGCATGCAGACGAGAACGTTGCCGGGCTGGCGGGCGACCGTCCGCAGCACGTAGCGGTATTCGTCGCGCGTCGGGTTGTCGGTGCCCGGCTCGGGGTCGCCGCGGTTGTGCGCCGTGAACGGCGTGGCGTCGACGAGGAAGCTCGCGCGGTTCGATTCGGGGAACCGCAGATCGTAGCGGCGCTCCACGACGGGGCGGGGGTCGCTGTCGCCCGCGCCCGCCGCCAGGCGGTCCAGGCCGGCGACCTCCCGGAACACGTCCAGCGGTTCCAGGGTGGCGCTCATCAACACGCCGCCGCCGACCTCCGACAGCGTCTCCCGGAGCGCGCGGGCGGGCATGCAGTTGAACATCACGAGCGCGGGGGTGTAGGATTCGGCCCACGCCGCGCCGGCCCGCCCCGACTCCTTGGGCACGTGCTCTAGCTCCACCTCCCGGAAGTACGTCGCGTGGTCGCGTTCCCACCACCGCTGGAGCGTGACGCCCACGGGGCCTGCCACCGCCGATCGGTCGCCGTCGTCGTCGAGGATCGCCTGCACCGCGGTGCCGGTTGCCGCCAGCGACCGCCACGCGTCCCCGGTGTGGCCGTGCTGTTCGGCCCACTGCGTGAGCGCGTCGGGCTGCTCGCTTTCGGGGTCCCGCAGCGGGATCTCGTGGTCGCGTTCGGGCAGCGACCCCGGGCGGTCGGGGTCGAACCCCTCCGCGGCGAGGTATCGCGCCACGCGGTCGTCGAGCCACTCCAGCACGTCGTCGAGGAACCCGACCATCGCCTCGACGGCGTCGAGCGAGCAGTCGTGGCTGGCGAGGTGGTCGGTGACCTGCTGGCGGTTCTCCCGGCTCTGGTTGGCCCGTGTGAGCAGCGTCCGGCAGTCGTTGCGGGCGCGAGTGAGCGTGTGCCGCCCCACGCGGTCCGAGAGCAGGTCCCGAACGCGCTCCTCTAGGCGGTGGGCTTCGTCGACCACGACGAACGTCGAGTCGTCGATGAGGTGGTCAGTGAGCCCCCGGGTCTGGGGGTCGAAGAGGTGGTTGTAGTTCCCGACGACGACCTCCGCGTGGTCCAACAGCACCTGCTGGACGCGGTGGGGGCACGTTCCGTGGTCGACGCCCGCGGGCAACACGTCCGCGCTCGTGACGACGTTGTGCCGGCCGGCCTCGAAGCCGACCGGCGAGCCCTTGTCGCGGCCGTACCAGTCGGCCTCGAACGGACACATCAGCGGCGGGTCGCCGTCGGCCATGTCCTCGGGGGCGGTCGGCTGGTGGGGGACGTACGGTGCGTCCGTGGCAGCCGTCCGCAGCGGGGTCTGCGAGAGCGTCCGGCTGGCGTCGGCGCGCGCCGACCGCGCCAGCGCCCGACCCGCTGCGGGATCCCACCACGGCTCGTCGGGGGTCTCCGCCGCCGGCAGTTCGGTGAGGTCGCGTGCGTCCTGCCCGTCGAACTCGCCGCCGTCGTCGCCCTCCACGAGGCCGGCAGTCGACTCCCGGAGGTCCTCGCAGCGCTCGTGGACGCCGGCGTCGTCGGGGAACTTGTCCTCGCGCTCGTACGGGCAGAGATCCCGCTTTCCGACGAGCGCCACGCCGTCCAAGGGGTCATCGAGGCCCGCGTTCATCGTTCGGAGGTCCGCGACGAACTGCTCCAGTTGCTGTTTGACCGGCGTCACCACCAACACGCGCTCGTAGCTGTCGGTGTTGCGCACGAGGTGCGCGCCCGCGGTCAGCGCCGCCATCGTCTTGCCCGTCCCGCAAGGCCCCTCCATCGCGAGGAAGCCGTCGCTGTCACCGGCTTCGATGGCCGCCCCGATGGCGTCGGCCTGCTGGTCGTACGGTGCCTCGAACCCGAAGAACTCGCGCCACGGCTCGTCGGCGTCGCCCATTCGGTCAGTGGTGGGGCGGCCTCGGGTAAGAACCCTCGGAAGCCCGGCGGGTCAGTGGCCGTGCGCGTCGTCGTCAGTGACGTGGGTGCGCTCGCGGTGCCGGACGTACAGTGCAGCGACGCAGACCGAGAGCGCGACGATGCCGAGCCTGACAGCCGTGTCCACCGGCGGGTCCGACGGCAGCCCCCCGTCGACCGCAGCGAGCAGTCCGACGGTGACGAACACCGCGACGGCGATCCACGTGAGAACGGCGGCCACCGCGAAGTCAGTGAGCTTCGCCAGCGGCCAGTCACCCGCAACAAACGGGTACGCGCCGCCGAGAGCAACGACGAACGCCACCGATTTGACGACCCAAGTGGACAGCGGACTGCCCAGAAGGTGATTCACGATGGAAAGCGGGAGCCCAACGACGACTGTGATGGAGAGGAACGCGGACAGCACGTCACCGGTCGCAGCGAGCACGCCACCGGAGCGACGGCGGGACATACCCAGCGCTGTGACCGCCAGCGACAGAACGGCTCGGGTGGGTCAGTCGAACTGCGGAAGCGAAAGCGGCACCGACCCCTTGGTGTACCCCTCGACGCGGCCGCTGGGCCGCAGCCGGAACACGACCGCCGGCCGGTGGCGGACCTCGGGCCGCTCGCCGCGAATCCGACGCCACTCGTCGTCCGGGAACGACGAACAGTCCACGACCAGCACCGCACCGCCGCCGTGCTCGCTGAGCTGGCCGTCGGTCTTCGTCGCCGCCGTCTCCCGGACGGCGGCGATGGGGGTGCCGGCCGCACG
Organism: Halobacterium sp. GSL-19; assembly: GCF_016917855.1. Classification (NCBI taxonomy): domain Archaea; kingdom Methanobacteriati; phylum Methanobacteriota; class Halobacteria; order Halobacteriales; family Halobacteriaceae; genus Halobacterium; species Halobacterium sp. GSL-19. The sequence goes on along the minus strand of NZ_CP070377.1, from coordinate 978,265 downwards.
ATCGCTGGTTGGCACCGGCCGTGTGACCTCCACGAGCACGCCCTGCTCGCCCTCCCGGTCGGCGCGGAAATCGAGGCTGTGACCCGTCGTCACCTCGATCTCCGGGGTGACCTCGTAGCCCGCCTCCCCCAGCAGCCACGCGGCGTGGAACTCGCTCATCGCCGCGCTGGCCCGGGGCACGTCGAGTGTCTCCGAGGTCCCGAGCTTGCCCGCCATCTCGTGGCGGTGGTCGTCGAAGACACCCGTCTTCAGGAACGACTCGTAGAACGCCAGCGCGTCCTGGAAGTCGGCGTCCGGAAACCCGGCGGCGTGCTCGCGGAAGAACGCCCGCGTGGTCCGGCGGCCGTCCTTCGAGCACAACACGGACAGGAAGAACCACGACACGTACGGGTACGCCGCCAGCCAGGGGGCGTGCTGGTGGAGCTCCGCAGTGAACTCGCGTTGGGCCCACCGACTCACCGCGAACGGCGCGTCGGCAAACGACCGCTTGTCGGTGCGCCACAGCGGCGACGGTGTTTCCGTGTTCCCCAGCCACCAGCCGCCGGGCGTGTCGTCGGCCGGCCACGCGAACAGTGCGGTGTCGCCCGTGTCGACGTCGAAGCGCCGTGCCTCGTAGCCCGACGGCTGCGCGAACCAGGGCGTGTCCGCTGACGCACCGAGGTTGGCGTCGAGCTCTCGGTGGAGCGCGTCGGTAACACGGTCGGTACTCCAGCGCTCCCGGGACCGCCGGAACCGGAGTGGCTTCGCCACGGTCGTCGTATGCTGTCCCGTGTGTTAGCGGTTTCGACGGTTACTCGACGCGTTGCTGGAAGGCGTTGCCCTTCCAGCGGAACACGGCACCGTACTCCTCCCACTCCTCGCGCTCTTCGAGCCGGTACTGGGCGAACGACGGGTTCCGGATGAGTTCGAGCTCGGAGACGTGGAGCCGAACCGGCTTCAACAGCGCGCCGAACGGCGCCGTCGTGCGCTCGGTCTGGATGTCGTTGTCGTCGGGTTCGAACGTCGGCCCCTCGATCGGGTCGACGGTGACGCTCCCGAACTGGTAGCGCTGCCAAACGTCGTAGTCGCCGTACGGGACGGTGTCGGCCGGCGGGCTGTCGCGGACGACTTGGAGTTTGAATCGGCGACACTGTGCGGGCTCTTCGGTGACCCAGATCAGGCCCCGTGCGTGCAGCTTCAGCGCGTGATCGCCCATCACACCGCCGTTGACAACGTACTCGCCGGAGGTGTATTCGATGCCATCCAGGCGCACGTCCGAGAGCGTTCCGTCGAAGTACCGCTGCTCGCGGTACTGGAACGGCAGCCCGGTCTCAGCCGCGCGTTCGATCGTCGGCCGAGCGCGGTCCGGAAGCGTGTCGTCTTGGTCTTGCCCCCAGTTCGACCGCGTTTCGTTGGGATCGATCCAGGCTGTCACTGGACGGTCACAGTAGACCATTGTCATCGTCCATGATAAATCCTTCACCCGAACCGACCAGATTCGCAACGACTAAACAACTACCTCGCCGAAAGCTGAATGCGTGCGAGGGTAGCCAAGCTCGGCCAACGGCGACGGACTCAAGATCCGTTCTCGTAGGAGTTCGAGGGTTCGAATCCCTTCCCTCGCATCGCCGGCGCACACTGTGCGCCGCGGGATGCGGGAAGTCCACGGGACGGACTTCCCTCGCAAAACACACTGTTACACGCCACCAGCGACAGCCGCAGTCGCTGACCCAGACCGACGGCTCTTTGCACCGGGCGACCCCTGCTGGTGGCATGCACGACACCGACCGCGTTTCGGTCGCCGAGCGGGCGGCACGCACGGGCGGCGCGGTTGCGCTCGACGCGTTCCGAACCGGCATCGACGTCGAAACGAAATCCGGGAAGACGGACGTCGTCACGGAGGCCGACCGCACCGCCCAGCGCCGCGTCGTCGACGTGATCGACGCCGTCTACGACGAGGACACCATCGTCGGCGAGGAAGCCGACGCGCTGAAGACGGTGCCCGACGCCGGCGCCGCCTGGGTGATCGACCCGATCGACGGCACGAACAACTTCGTGCGTGACACCCAGCTGTGGGCGACCGCGGTCGCCGCGGTCGTGGACGGCACCCCGGTCGCGGCGTGTAATCGGTTCCCGGCGCTCGAAGACACCTACATTGCGGGCGCTGACGGGGCCACGCTGAACGGCACGCCGATCTCGGTCAGTGAGAAAACCGACCCCGAGACGTTCGTGGTCGCGCCCACGATCTGGTGGGATTTCGACCGCCGCGACGAGTACGCCGCCGCCTGCGCCGCGATCGTCGAGCGGTTCGGCGACATGCGCCGGTACGGCTGCGCGCAGGCCGTGTTGTCGATGGTCGCGAGCGGCCAACTGGAGGCCACGATCACGAACGTCGTCGCCAATCCGTGGGACAGCGTCGCCGGCGTCCATCTGGTTCGGCAGGCGGGCGGCGTCGTGACCGACATCGACGGAACGCGTTGGACGCCGGGCGCGACCGGGCTCGTCGCGTCGAACGGGACCGCACACGACGCCGTGTTGGCCGCCGCCCAGGAGATCCGCGCTGCGGCCGAGTAGTAAGGTATTGGCGTTGGCACCGTCTACCGCGGACACATGGATGTAGACGACACGGACCGCGAGATCCTGCGCGCGCTGCAGGCCGACGCCCGGAAGCCGTTCAGCGAGATCGCCCGCGAGATAGACATGTCCTCGGCGACGGTGCATGACCGCGTCAGCCGCCTGGAGGAGGCGGGCGTGATCCGCGGCTATCACGCCGACGTCGACCCGAAGGCGGTCGGGCTCGGAACCACCGCGTTCGTGGGGCTGCGCGTCGAACAGGGCCGGGAGGACGAAACCCTCGACCGGCTCACCGGCATCGAGGGTGTTCGAGAGGTCAACCTCACGACCGGCGAGTGGGACGTGATCCTGCGTCTCGTCGCCGAGGACACCGACCATTTGCGCGCACTCATGTTCGAGGAGATCGCTGACATGGACGGGTTCGCGCGCTCCCAGACGATGGTCGTGTTGGGGACCGAGTACGAATCGCCGGAACTGCCGCTGTGAACGCACGCCCGGCGGCAACCGCTTGTCGGGCGACGTACCGGCCGCGCGTTCGGACCAGCGCCTGCCCCACGGCGGGCGTCGAGCGTGCGCGATCACCCCCACGGCTGTGGTGTCGTCTGCGCCGTCGATGGCGGGTTCGATTTCGCGTCGCCTAGAGCAAATTCCGATACGTATATGACATGTTGTTTCTGACCGTACAGTATGGTCGAATTGTGCGATGGGTGTATCGATCACCTCGAAGCCGCACTCCAAGCCACTGACCACACGGAGAAGAACTACCACATCCGGGAGGTGTTACAGGCCTGCGAGACCGCGGAGTTACCGCCCGATCAGACGGTGGAACTGGCACGACTGAACGACACCTAGGGCGTCCGATGGTGCGTGCCGGATCGCCCGCGGTGGCGACCCCAGCGGGCGCGGTCACGCGGTGTCGTCGCGCGCCGGCAGCCTGATCGTGACGACGGACCCCTGGGGCGTGTTGTCCTCGAAGTCGAGGTCGCCGTCGGAGTGGGTGACCGCCCAGTAGACCAGCCAGAGCCCCAGCCCCTGGCTGTGGTGCAGCGCGTCGATGGCGTCGTCGCCGTTGAGCACGCGACGTTCCATGCGTGGGATGCCCGGCCCGTGGTCGGAGACGGTGATCCGGACGTGATCCATGCCCTCGGTGGCCGTGGGCTCGGAGACGGAGACGCTGACCTGCGGGGCCGTGCAGTCGGCGTGCTGGATCGCGTTCGTGACGACCTCCTGGATCGCCGTGCCGATCTGGGGGACGGCGGCGGCGACGGCGGTCGGGGGCGTGTCGACTGTGAGGTCGGCGTTCGGGGCGTCGGCCTGCGCGCGCTCGACGACGGTCTCCGTGATGCGCGCCACGTCCAGGGGCTCGGGCGTGGTGTCCGTGTCCAACACGGCACTGATCGCGCGTTCCTTGTCGGCGGTTTCAACCAGGGAGTCACACCGCGAGATGATGTGCGCGGCGTGGGCGGCCGCCTCGCCGGTGGCGTGGCTGGCGACGAGTTCCGCGCGGCCACGAACCACGTTCAGTTCGTTGCGCAGCGTGTGCCGCAGCACGCGATCGAGGACGTGCAGTTGGCGGGCGCGTTCGCGGTTCTCGGCCACCGACTGGTCGATGGTGTCGCTCATCTCGTTGAACCCGGTGCCGATGCGCTCCCATTCGTCGGCCCCGCCGACGTCGACGTGGGTGCCGTACGCGCCGTCGCGGAGCGCGCGGAACCCGTCGATCAGGGCTTCGACTTGCGCGAGGTTGCGGCGGTAGTTCCACCAGCCGAACACCGCGATGACCGCGAACACGCTGATCACGCTCCCCGTCTGGAGGAGCGTGAGCCGTTGGATCGTCGGCCCGATGACCGCGCGGGACTCGGAGACGGAGACCACCCAGTCGGCCTCCGAGAGGGGGGCCGTGTGGGTGGTCACCGACCGGTTCGGCGACGGCGGACGGTGGTAGATGTCCGCGCCGCCGTCGGTGGTGACCGTGACACCCGACGAATCCGGGAGGTCCGACCGCAGCAGATCGAACGCGCCGGTCTCCGAGAGGTACACCGCGCCGTTCAGCGTGGCGACGATGTCGCCGTCGCGGCGGACCGGCGTGCTCACGACGACGACGTTGGTGCCGGTCTCCGCGGGAACCGGGTTGCTGATGTAGGTGGTGCCGGCGAGCGCGCGCTGCACGTACCTGCGGTCCCCGAAGTCGGAGCCGACGACGCTGGCGGCGTCCGACTGTGGCGCGGCGAGCGCGGTCATCGTGCCGTTCGCTGCGATCACGGATGCGCCGGCGAACGCGGAGTTGTTGACGAGCGCCCGGAGGGCGGATCGCTGTCTGGCGGTGCCGTGTGCGCGAACGCCGGGGCGTGTGGCCCACAGTTCGACGGACTGCTCGTGGGTTTTGAGTTGGGCATCCAGTTCGGTCCTGACGAGCGCCGTGTTCCGTTCGACAGTGGTCGTGTGCTTGTCGACGACGGCGTTCTGGTAGGCCTGGAACCCCGCGTAGGTCGCGCCGCCGAGGACGAGCGCCGTCACCACGAGGATGACCGCGAAGAGGGTCTGAGAGCGCACGGTTACGGCCCCGTGCGGAGCGTCACCGAGAACACCGCGCCGGTGGGGTCGTTGTCCGACACCGTGACACGGCCGCCCACGGAGTCCACGAGCGTGTCGACCAGATACAACCCCATGCCGGTGCCGTCGCTGTCCAGTCCGGTTTCGCCCTTGCCGAAGATGGCGTCCTTCTGCGCGTCGGGCACGCCGGGGCCGTTGTCCGCGACGTGGATCGTGGCCGTGTTGTCGTCGGTGCAGTCCGCCGACACAGTGACTTCGGGGCTGTCCTGGTCGTTGTGCTGAATGGCGTTTTTCAGGAGGTTGCGGAACACCGAGTCGAGCATGTTGTTGCCGTGGACCGTGACGTCCGGGATCGAGCCGTCGACGGTCACGGCCGCACTGGGGAACGACGACCGTACTTCGGCCAACTCGGCCTTCAGCGTCGCGCGCAGTGACATGACGTGGTCGGCGTCGGGGTCGGTGAGCATCACGTCCGCGATGTCGCGGGCGGTCTTCGTCAGCTCGACGGCGTGGTCGGCGCTCTCCAGGACGCGTTCGATGTAGTCGGCGTGTTCGCCGTCGAGTTCCCCGGCCAGCATGTCGGCGTACGCGAGCACGAGCTGGAGGTCGTTGCGGATGTCGTGGCGAAGCACCTGATTGAGGACGTCGAGGTTGTCGCGTTGCGTCTCCAGGCGGGCCTCGTAGTCGGCGCGCTCGGTGACATCGACCACGATCGAGAACAGCACGGTGTCGGTGTCGAGTTCGATCGGCGAGGAGTGGATCTCGACGGTTCTGCGCTCGCCGTCGGCCAGCTCGTGTTCGAAGACGAAGTGGTTGCGGTCCCCCTCCTCGGCTTGGCCGCGGTGGGTGTCGAGGGCACCACTGGGCAGCGTGTTGAGGTCGGTCACGGTCATGCCCGTGAGTTCGCTGACCGAGTAGCCGTAGAACGCCGCGGCGGCGTCGTTGGCGTTCTGGATGCCCCCCGAGTCCGGGTCGATCAGCAGCATCGGCGCGGAGTGGTGTTTGAACATGCGGCGGAACCGCCGCGCGCGCTGGCGAAGCTCGGTTTCGAGTTGGCGGCGCTCGGTCACGTCCCGGATGGCGCCATCGACCACGGTGGTGCCGTCGTGCGTGACCGTGACCGCCGTGAGCGTCCCCCAGACGGTGTTGCCGGCCAGCGTTTCGAGTTCGAGTTCGGTCTCCGTGACGACGCCGTCGGCGCGCAGCGTGGCGACGATCTCCTCGCGCGCCGCCGGGGTTGCGTAGAACTCCGTGGCCGGGCGGCCGCGGAGCGCGGCCTTCGACGGGGCGTCGGCGAACGCCACCAGCTCGTCGTTGACGCCGAGGAGCACCCCGTCCCCGAGGCGGGTGCGAAACGAGCCCACCGGGAGGGCGTCGAGAATGCGCTCGTGGTGCGCCCATTCCATGCCGGATTCGGGCGCAGCGACCACCACGAGCGCCGTCGCGGGCGCGTCCTGGTGGGCAGCGTTGAGGCGTGTGGCGTCGACGGTGACCAGCCGGCGGTCGGTGTCCGCGCCGGCGAGCACGACCCGGGCGTGCGTCCGGGTGGCGTTGCCGGCCGCCACCGCGTCACAGAAGCGATCGAGGTCCGAGGCGGTGTCCTGTGGGGCGAACGATCTGATGGGCGCTCCGACCGGGTCGGCAACGCCGGTGAGCTCGCTGAACGCCGGGTTCGCGAACGTGACGGTTCCATGCTGGACGACAACCACGGGGTCCGTGACGGCGGCGAGCACGTCGGCGTACGAGTGTGGTGGGGTGTGTGTCATCGGTGGGCACCTCGCCGGGCAGCTGTGTCGTGTTCGACTGTGGAGGTCGGGTGTCATAAACGGCGTGCGTTCGTTTCGCGGGGTGAGAAGTGGCGCCGGCGCCGACCACCACGCGTGATCGGCGGGAGGTGTACGGTCACCGATGGTGGGCCGTGGCTGTCGTGGTGGCTGCCGGAGCGAGCGCGCCGTTCAACGGCGGGAGCGGGCCGCGAGCGGGCTGGCCGATGGGTGCCGATCCGGCGGGCGAGTCCAGTGGGGCGGGGCGAGCGGTCGGGGGCCACATCGACGGGGCCGTCGGGGATGTCGTGTCCCGCTTCGTGGCCGCCGCGGCGTCGTCGTCGCCGGCTGCCGCCACGGCAGCCACCACGTCCGCGTTCGACACCGGCTGTTCGCGGTCGTTCAGCCGCCGGAGGACCGCTTGCCCGTCCGCCGTCCGGTCCGTGGCACTGCGGACGCGGCGGTCGAGCGCGCCCCAGACGAGCGCGCCCTTCCGGTAGTTCGCGCCGACAGCCCACGTCTCCGGGGTGGACAGCACGGCGCTGCGCCACGGCTCGTCGGCGCCTTTCGCGATCGTTCGTCGGAACGCGGCGTTGGTCGTGGCGTTGAGCCGCAGCGACAGCAACGCGGCGTAGTACTGGGCGGTGGCTTCGATGGTCCACCTGGCGGAGGCGGTCGTGTCGTACGCCTGGCGCGTGTGGACGTATTCGTGCAGCCAGACGTTCGTGGCGGTGTTGAGCCGTTCGTCGGCTCCCACCCAGGCGTCACTGCCGCCGTACTCGACGCCCCGCGGCCCGAGGAGCGGCGCTCGTGGGGCTGCCAGGAGCCAGACGTGATCGTCGCGCCCGCCGACCTGGAGGCGGCCTGCGGCCGCGGTGACGGTGTCCAGGATCGCCGCCGGCGGTTCCACGAGGCCGGCGCGCTCGGGGGTGACGAGCGTGATGGTCTGTCCGTGAGCGGTGCGCGTGCGCTCGATGACCGGCCCGAGGTAGGCGATTTCGCCGCCAGTCGCGCCGGGGCCGTCGACGGAGACCGATTCCGACACCGAGACGGACACGTCGTCGGCGTCCGACCACCGCCAGCTGGTCCGCACCGTGGGCACCGTGACGAGTGCCCAATCGCCGGCGTCCACGAACGAGTACTCGCCGGCCTGGTGGCGCTCGTCGCTGGGCGGCGCGGCGGCGCTCTGGTTGGCGGTGACCGTTATGCGAAGCGTTGGTGCGTCCTGCCGGCCGGTCCACTCGTAGCCGTCGGTGCTCGGGTCGAATCCACTGGCTGACACGCGTGTCGTGCGGTTCGGCGGGGACACCGAGAGCTCGGTCACGGAGGCGGGGATGTCGTAGGTGACTGTGGCGTCGATGCGGCCGGGTTCGTCCGGCGTCTTGGAGAGCACGACGGATTTGTGGATCGTCTCCGAGTGGGGTGTTGCGGCGCCGTTGGCCGTCGCGGGCGGCGCTCTGTCTGCACCCCGGTCGGCCGTATGTTCGAACACTGCCGGCTGACTGGCGACCACCGCGGCCGTCACCACGACGGTGATGCCGGCCAGCCTGATGGCTGCCGTGCGATCCATGTCCACGTAATACGTTCCCAATACGCATAGCTTGTCCGGCCGTGACCGCCTACACCCCGTCCGACGGTGTGTCGGCAAGTGCACCGACTGCGGACACGACAGCGTCGCAGGCCACGAGCCTGTCGGCCCACTCCGGAGCACCCGCCGCGTCGCCGACAGCAAGCGTCGGGACGGCGTCGGTCAGCAGGCCCCGAACGCCGGGCCGGGCCGCGGCCGCAACCGGCACCGCGACACCGTCGGCGGCCGCGATGTCGGCGCGGGTCGCCGACGCGGCGGTCGTGTCTTCGAGGCGAGTGAACGGCGCGACGCTGGTACACGGACAGCCAACGCGGCGTGCGGTTTCGTGGTCGGTGTCCCCCTCGACGACGGGGCCGACGCTCACGGAAGCGCCGGCGGAGACGAGGCGGCGGACGACCGGTGTGGCGCTGTCGCCGCCGCCGACGACGTGCACGCTGGTGTCGGCGGCCGCGGACGTGCGGTCGGGAAGCGGGGTCACCGTCACTGCGCCCGTCGCGGGGTCCGTGCCGACGGCAACCCTGGCGTCGAAGGCCGCCCGGATGGTGTCGGGCGTGAGCACGCTGCGGGGCGCGCCGGCGTCGTGCACGCGCCCGTCAGCCACCACCACCAGCTCATCGCAGTATCGCGCCGCCAGATCGAGGTCGTGGATCGCGGCGACCACAGCGCGGTCCTCGCTGTCGGCGAGGTCACGAACCACCTCCAGCGTCCGGATCTGGTGGTTGACGTCCAGGCTTGCGGTTGGTTCGTCCAGCAGGAGGACGGGTGCCGCCTGGGCGAGCGCGCGCGCCAGCAACACGCGTTGGCGCTCGCCGCCGGACAGCGAGGTCACGTCGCGGGCGGCGAACTGCGCGACGCCCGTCCGCGCCATCGCGCGGTCGACGACCGCCGTGTCGGTGTCGGTCCCGAACCGCGTCGTGTGGGGGTGGCGTCCCATCTCGACGACCTGTCGCACGGTGAACTCGAACGAGACGCTGGCGTCCTGGGGGACGGTCGCGATGCGGCGGCTGGCGGCCGCCGAGGACAGCGCGTGGACGTCGTCGCCCGCGACCAGCACCGTCCCGGCGGTCGGCGTGATGAGGCCGTTCATGGCGCGCAGCAGCGTCGACTTGCCCGCGCCGTTGGGCCCCACGACGCCGACCAGGTGGCCGTCCCGGATGGACGCGTGGACGTCGTCGAGGATGCGGGTGCCGGCCAACTCCACGTCGAGGCCGGTGACGTCGAGGGTCACAGCGCGCGCACCTCACGGTCGCGCAGCAGGTACAGGAAGAACGGCGCGCCGATCAGGGCGGTGATGATGCCCACCGGTGGTTCGGTGGCGGTCGCGCGCGCCACGGTGTCGGCGGCAACGAGGAACGCCCCCCCGGTGAGCGCGCTCACGGGCAGCAACACGCGGTGGTCGGGGCCGACAACGAGGCGGACCGCGTGGGGGACGATGAGGCCCACGAACCCGATCGCGCCGGCGAACGAGACGGCGGCCGCGGTGACCACGCTGGCGACCGCGAGCAACAGGCGTTTCGTTCGGTCCACGTCGACGCCCAGCGTGTGGGCGTCCTCCTCGCCGGCCAGCAACACGTTCATCTCCCTGGCGTACGCCAGCAGGACGGCGCTGCCCACCACCACGACGGGGAGCGCGGCCTCGACGTCGTGCCAGCGGCTGCCGTGGAGGGTGCCCATCAGCCAGTACATCGCGGGCCGGATCTCGCGGCCGGAGTTGACGACCAGAAAGGAGGTGACCGCGCCCAGGAGGGTTTGGACGGCGACGCCGGACAGCAGGAGGGTGGCGGTCGGCGTGTGGCCGTTCTTGGTGGCGATGGCGTACACGGTGAACGCCGCGATCAGCGCGCCCGCGAAGGCCGCGGGCTGCACGCCGATGACGACGACCGACGGGAGGGTGATGGCGGCGACAGCACCCACGGCGGCCCCGCTGGAGACGCCGACGATCGACGGGTCGGCCATGGGGTTCCGGAAGAACCCCTGTAGCACTGCGCCCGAGATCGCGAGCGACGCCCCGACGGTTGCCCCGAGCACGATCCGCGGCAGCCGGATCGTGCCGACGATCACCTGGGCGGTCTCCGGAACGCCGAACTGCAGCGGGGCGGCGTACGCGATGGTGAGCGCCGGCCACGGCAGCCCACCGCTGACGACGGGCACGGCGTGCGTGTGCATCGTGACGGACGCGCCAACCGGCACCGCAAGCTCGGTGAGTGCGGCCATCGCAACGGTGCGCAGCGTGATCGGTTCCGGGCCGATCGTGGCGCTCACAAGCAGCACCGCGACGAGCAACACTCCGGCAGCCGCCGACCACGCCACCGCTCTCGCGGACACCTCACGCATTGAACCCAAGCGTACTTTCGGTAGTCAAATATTTATTGTGGTCGCGAGACCGGTGGTGTATGCATCGGGGCCGCTTCGCCACCCTCGTGATCGTGGCGCTCGCCGTGACGATGGTCGTTCCGGCGGGCGCGTTCGCGCCACAGCCGCCAGCACAGCACGCCGACGCCGACCGGGCGTGCTCGTTTCCGGTCACCGAACCCGACGCCAGCAACACCGCGATCACACTCGACAGCGAGCCCGAGCGCGTCGTCACGCTGAACCCCAGTGCGGCACAAACCATGTGGGAGCTCGGCGACCGCGACGCCGTCGTGGGCGTCTCCCAGTTCGGCACGTATCTGCCCACGGCCAGCCAGCGCACGGTCGTCTCCGGCGGCCAACCCTCGCAGACGAACGTCGAAGCGGTCGTCGGCCTCGACCCGGATCTGGTGCTTGCGCCGAACACCGTCCGCAACACCACGGTCACGCGGCTCCGGTCGGCCGGCATCACCGTCTTCCAGTTCCGGGCCGCCACGAGCATCGACGGCGTCGTCGAAAAGACCGCCACCATCGGCCGGCTCACGGGCAACTGCGCGGCGGCGGCCGCCACCACCGCCGAGATGCGGGACCGCGTCGCCGCCATCGCGGACGCCGTGCCGGACACCGATTCCGCGCGGCCCCGCGTCTACTACCACCTCGGTGACGGCTACACCGCCGGCCCGAACACGTTCATCGGCGCGGCCATCGAGGCGGCCGGCGGCCACAACATCGCCGCCGACGTGAACACCACCTCACCGTACCCACAGCTCTCCGAGGAGGTCATCGTCTCCCAAGACCCCGACGTCGTGGTGACCGGCGTCTCCGCGGACCGCCTCGACGCCACGGCGTCCGCGCTCGTTGCGCCGTCGTCGGTCGTCCGGAACACCACCGCGTACGCCACCGGCAACGTGGTTGCGGTGAACACAAACCACATCAACCAGCCCGCGCCGCGGATCGTGGAGCCGATGGCGCGGATGGCGAACGCGTTTCACAACACCACCATCAACACGACGCTCGACGCACAGCCGTCGGCGACCACGACGGCGGCATCGACAACGCCGCCCACCGACGCAGCGGACGGCACGGCACCCGGATTCGGGGTCGCAGCCGCGGTGTGCGCGCTGGCCGGCGCTGCGCTCGTCGCACGCCGGTAGGCCGACACCGTTTCATTCCTCCGCCCGGTAGCGACGCGTATGGTTGAGAACGTCATCTGGCCCGCGTACTTCGACGCGGCGCTGTCCCGCCGCGACGGCCGCCGCGTCCCCATGGAGCTTGCCGTCGAGGAGCCGTCCGTCGACGAGATCGCGACCGCCGTCCAGCAGGTCGGCTACGACGCCGTCGTCGAGCGCGACGTGGCGTACCCACGGCGGCACTGGGACGCTGCGGGCCGCGTCCTGGTGAAGGACGCCGACGACGCGAAGAACACGCTCGTCCAGGCCGTCGCCGCGTACGTCGGCGCGCTCCGGGACTGATGGAGCGCGCCGGCAGCGTCACGCGGACCGCGGGCACCATCGCGGTCGTGCGCACCGACGCGGACGCCCACCCGCCGATCGGCGCGATGCTCGTCGACCAGCAACTGGACACCGTTGGCCGCGTCGTCGACGTGTTCGGGCCGGTTGAACGCCCGTATCTGGCGGTATCACCGGACGACGGCGTTCACCTGCCGGGGCTCGTCGGGGACACCCTCTACAAGCGGTAGGCCGCCATCCGACAGACCGAAGCTGCAAAACGGGGGGCGCGCACACACTCGGAGCATGAACGATTCGACGCGTGTTGCCGCCGTGCTCGCCGGCGTCGTCGCGCTGTTCGTCGTCGTCCAAGTGGGCGCGCTCGCGCTGGTTGAGCCCTTCCAGAGCGCGGGCCTGCAGTCCACGGAGAACCCACAGAACCCGCTCAATAGCGTCGTCTACGTGGCGTTCCTGCTGGTTGCGACCGGCGGCATTCTGCTGGTCATCAAGTACGACAAACAATGGATCCTCCGGGGGGTCGTCCTGGTGACCAGCGGCCTGGTCGCGTCGTACGTCTTCGCCGTGGCGATCCCCGCGGTCGTGGTTGCGGGCGTGAACCTCGCGGTGTGGGGCCCGGCCCTGGCGCTCGTGGGGGCGCTGTACGCGTACCCCGAGTGGTGGGTCATCGACGCCGCGGGCGCGATCATGGGGATGGGCGCGGCCGCCCTGTTCGGGATCAGCTTCGGCGTGCTCCCCGCGATCGTGCTGTTGACCGTGCTGGCGGTGTACGACGCGATCAGCGTCTACGGCACCGAGCACATGCTCACGCTGGCCTCCGGGGTCATGGAGCTGCGGCTGCCGATCGTGTTGGTCGTTCCGACGACGCTGGCGTACTCGTTCGTCGAGGACGCCGCCGAGACGGCCGACGAAGCCGAGGCGGGCGAACGCGAGGCGGCAGCGCCCGCCGACCGGCCCGCGTACTTCATCGGCCTCGGTGACGCCGTGATGCCGTCGATCATGGTGGCCAGCGCGGCGTTCTTCCTGGACACGCCGCCGGTCGTCGCCGGGATCGAGTTGGCACCGCTGACCGCGATGGCGGGCACCCTGGTGGGGCTGCTGGTTCTGATGCGGATGGTGTTCGCGGGCCGCGCCCACGCCGGCCTGCCGCTGTTGAACGGCGGCGCGATCGCGGGCTACCTCGTCGGCGCGGTCGCCGCCGGCGTTCCGATCCTCGACGCGCTCGGCGTGGCTGCCTACCTGTAGTTACTCGCCGTACAGCGCTTCGCTGGCGGGCGCGAAGTCGAGCTCCGAGCCCAGGTCCTGCTCGACGGCGCGCTCGTACAGCATGTTCGCGGCCGCCACCGTCTCGATGCCCGTGCCGCCGCTGTCGAACACGGTGATCTCGTCGGCGCTCTGGCGGCCGGGTGCCGTCCCGGCGACGACGTCACCGAGCTCGGCGTGGATGTGGTCGCTGTCCACGACGCCGGCGTCGACGGCCGCGATGAACGACCCCGCGTCCTGCGTGGTGCGCCCGCGCAGGTCCGGGACGTAGGTCGCACGCTCGATGGCAGCCGTGTCCAGTTCGCGCTTCTCGGGGTGGTATTGGCCCATCGCGGTCACGTGCGTGCCGGCGTCCAGGTTGTCGCTGTCGAACACCGGCTCGCTGGCGCTGGTGGCGGTGATGACGATGTCAGCGCCCGTGACCGCGGCCGCGCTCGATTCGACGGCCGACACCGACGCGTCGAGGTCGGCGTCGAGGTCGGCGGCGAACGACTCGCGGCTCTCGGGGGTCGGCGAGTACACGTGGATCGTGTCCAGGTCGCGGACGGTGGCCGTTGCCTGCACTTGGCCGTGGGCCTGTGCGCTGCTGCCGATGACCGCCAGCTCGCTGGCGTCCGCCCGGGCGAGTTCGTCGACGCCGACCGCGCCGGCCGCCCCGGTCTTGAGGGGGTTCATCGACGCGCCGTCGAGCAGCGCCAGCGGCGCGCCGGAGTCGGCGTCGTACAGCGGCGTCATGAACCAGGCGTCGCCGGAGCCGAACCCGGCGCTGTACGTGTACCCGCCCATGACACCGTCGTCCGGGAGGAGCGCGGAGTAATCCGTGAACATGCCCGCGGGGTCCTCGCGGAGGAGCGCGGTGCGGGGTTCGGCGGGCGCGCCCTCGCCGCGCTGTCGGTAGCCGCTGCGCACCGCGTCGACGTAGTCGGCGGGTGTGGCCAGTCCTGCGATCTCGTCAGCCGAAAGGAACATCGTCGCTGTCACGCTTGTTGATTCGTCCGAAGCCACGAAAAGGATTGAGGAGGCGGCGGGACTCCGGGCTGGCGATGCCCGGATTACGACCCCCGGAGATCAACGACGACGAGCGTGATGAACCGGGCGATCGCGAGGCCGGCCGTGACGGTGGCGAACATCACGAGGAAGAACGTCGGGTCAGCGTTCCCGGGGAACGCGGCGGTGTTGCGGATGAGCTGACCGATGAGGTCCGCCGCCAGCCAGGTGCCGGCCGCGAGCACGATGGCGCGCCGGTTGGACGCCACGGTGCTGGCGCTGTACGCGCCGACGAGGGGGGCTGCGGCCAGCCACCCGATGAGGAACGGCAACAGGACGCCGGCGTATTCCTGGGGCGTGAACGTGCCGTGGCGGAGCGTGCCGGCCAGGATCACCACCAGGATCACAACCACGTCCCCCGGGAGGAACCGTGCGACGGCGCGACCGTCGACGTCAGTGAGCGTCATATCCGCGGGTTCCACCTCGTGGGGCAAGGATGTCCCGGTTTCGAGGGGCAACCACGCAGTCTTTTGGCCTGCCGGCGTAACGGCCGAGCGTGCGCTACGCGGTCCTGGGGGATCACCACGACGGGCCGACGCTGCTGTTGGATTGGGAGGCGTTCAGTTACGCCGGCAAGTTCGTGATGTCGAACACGGGGAAGGCGGTCGCCTACGAGGGCGCGCCCCTCGCCGAGCGCGGCGACGACTGGCCGCCCGACGCGCGGGCGGCTGATGACCCCGTCGACGACGTTGTGGGTGCCGTCTCGTTCAACGAGGACCGCACGGACGCCCACGCGGCGTGGCTGCGGTACGTGACCGTGCGCGGCGACCGCCGCGGGGCGGGCATCGGTGCGCGGCTCTGCGCGTTCGCCGCCGCCCACCTGCTGGGCGACCACGAGTGCGTGCGCATCGCCGTCAACAACCCCTTCGCGTACGAGGCGCTGCACAAGGCTGGTTTTGGGTTCACCGGCGAGGAGACGGGCATCGCCGAGCTCGTGCTGGGACGCCCCTGCGAGCACCGAGCGGCCGGCTACCAGGACGGCCTCGACCGGTACCGGGAGCGCGACCTCTCGCCCGAGGAGGCGGCGTTTCTCGACCGCACACGTGGGGCGTCGCCGCCAGCACGAGTCGAGTGGTAACGCCGCCACAGCTCAACGGTTAAACCGCGGGCACCCGAACTGGGCGTGATGGGGAACGCGGACCTCCGGCAGCTCGCGGCCATCGAGGAGACTCCCTTTGCGGACCTCGAAGGGAGTGTGGTGGCCGTCGACGCCCACAACTGGCTGTACAAGTACCTCACCACGACCGTCCAGTGGACCGGCGCGGACGTCTACACCACCAGCGACGGCACCGAAGTGGCGAACCTCGTCGGCGCGGTGCAGGGCCTGCCGAAGTTCTTCGAACACGGCCTCACGCCCGTGTTCGTCTGGGACGGCGGGGTCACCGAGCTCAAAGACGACGAGATCGCCGACCGCCGCGAGCAACGCGAGCGCTACGAGGAACAGCTCGACGACGCCCGCGAGGCCGGCGACGCCGCCGAGGCGGCGCGCCTGGACGCGCGCACGCAGCGACTCACGCCCACCATCCACGAGACCACCCGGGATCTGTTCGACCTGTTGGACATCCCGCAAGTCGAAGCCCCCGCGGAGGGCGAAGCACAGGCCGCATACATGACGCGGACGGACGACGCCGTCGACTACGCGGGCAGCGACGACTACGACTGCCTGCTGCTTGGGTCGCCGGTGACGCTGCGCCAGCTCACGAGCTCCGGCCACCCCGAGCTGATGGACTTCGACGCGACGCTCGCCGAACACGACCTGACGTGGGAGCAACTCGTCGACGTCGGGATCCTCTGTGGGACGGATTTCAACCCCGGGATCGACGGGTTCGGACCGACAACGGCCCTGGACGCGATCGGCGAGCACGGCGACCTCTGGGACGTGCTGGCGGCCGAAGGCGAGCACGTCGCCCACGGCGACCGCATCCGGGAGCTGTTCTTGAACCCCGACGTGACCGACGACTACGTGGTCGACCCCGACGTGTCGCCGGCCATCGACGCGGCCCGCGCGTTCGTCACCGACGAGTGGGAGGTCGACGCCGACGCGGTCGCCCGGGGGTTCGAGCGCATCGACGCCGCGGCCGCACAGACCGGCCTCGACCGGTGGACGTGACCGGCGCTGATCCGGGAGTGTTTACCGATCGCGCGCTCACGCACAGGCATGGATCTCGCCGACATCGAAGCGCGGATCGAAGCCGGGTTCGAGGCGGACTGCAGCGCCACCGTGTCGCGGGCGCGTGGCCCCCACGACGACGACCACCTCGAAGCCGTCGTTGTCTCCCCGGCCTTCGAGGGCGTGTCGCTGGTCGACCAACACGACATGGTGTACGACGCGCTCGGCGACGCCATGACGACTGAGATCCACGCACTGGAGCTCACGACACGCCCACGCAGCGACCGCGACACATGAGCCACGCGGGCGCTCGGTAGCCGGCGGGCCGCGGGGTCGCGGCGACCGTCGCCAGCCCACTTGGCCGGGAACTGCAGGCCGCTGCGCGTGCCGTCTGGGGTGTGCATACACGCCGCCGATTCGGGTCGGTCCGTCAGGGCGTGTGTTCAACCACGGCGACTGGTTCCGATGGCTTTTACGCGCCGCCGGGAGACCGCCCACGTATGAGCGAGGATTACCGCACGGAGCAGGACAGCCTCGGCGAGATGCAGGTGCCCGCTGACGCCTACTGGGGGGCACAGACCCAGCGCGCGATCGAGAACTTCCCGATCTCGGGGATCGCGTTCGGGCGGCGGTTCGTGCGCGCGCTCGGCGTCGTCAAGAAGGCCGCCGCGCAGGCGAACCGCGACCTCGGCCTCGTTGACGACGAGCGCGCCGACGCCATCGTCGCGGCCGCCGACGAGGTCATCGCCGGCGAGCACGACGACCAGTTCCCGGTCGACGTCTTCCAGACCGGGTCCGGGACGTCCTCGAACATGAACGCCAACGAGGTCATCGCGAACCGCGCCGCGGAGCTCCTCGGCGAGGAGATCGGGGATCGGGTCGTGCACCCCAACGACCACGTGAACTACGGCCAGTCCAGCAACGACGTGATCCCGACCGCGATGCACGTGGCGAGCCTCGACGCGCTCGTCAACGACGTCAAACCCGGCCTGGAGACGCTGGCAGCGGAACTCGACGACAAAGCGGACGCGTTCGACGGCGTCGTGAAGACCGGGCGCACGCACTTGCAGGACGCCACGCCGGTGCGGTTGGGCCAGGAGTTCGGCGGCTACCGCACCCAAGTCGAGAAGGGCATCGACCGCATCGAGGCTGTTGCCCCGCGCCTCTCGGAGCTCGCGCTCGGCGGCACCGCCGTCGGCACCGGGCTGAACACCCACCCCGAGTTCCCGGAGACGGCGGCCGGCTACATCAGCGAGGAGACCGGCGTTGCGTTCCGTGAGGCGGACAACCACTTCGAGGCGCAGGCCGCCCACGACGCCATGAACGAGGCCCACGGCGCGCTGCGCACGGTCGCGGGGTCGCTGAACAAGATCGCCAACGACCTCCGGCTGCTTGCCTCCGGCCCCCGCAACGGGCTGGGGGAGATCGAGCAGCCCGAGAACCAGCCCGGCTCCTCGATCATGCCCGGGAAGATCAACCCCGTGGTGGCGGAGGCGGTCAACCAGGTCCACAAGCAGGTCGTGGGCAACGACGCCGCCATCGCCGCGGGGGCCGCGGAGGGGCAGATCGACTTGAACCTCTACAAGCCCGTGCTGGCGCACAACTTCCTGCAGTCCGCGGACATGCTCGCCAACGCGAGCGCTGCCTTCGGCGAGAAGTTCGTCGCCAAGCTCGAAGCCAACGAGGCCGCCTGCGAGGCGCAGGTCGAGCGCTCGATGGCGCTGGCGACCGCGCTCAACCCCACGATCGGCTACGACAAGGCCAGCGAGGTCGCGAAGGCCGCGCTGAAGGAGGGGAAAACCGTCACCGAGGTCGTCGTCGAGAAGGGATACCTCTCGGAGGCGGAGGCCGCTGACGTGCTCGACCCCGAGGGGATGACCCACCGGGGCATCCTCTCCGGCGACGACACGTAGCGGGCGCCGGCCACCTTCTTGTGTCGGGAGGCCTGACACGGCGTATGGAGCGACTCGACGCGCGCGTTGTCGTCGTCTGGCTGTGGCGTGTTCTGGTGTTTGCCGTGGTGCTCGCCGGAGCCGCGGGCATCGGCAGCGGCGCCCTGGACGTGGGCGTGTCGTCGGCCGCCGCAGCGGTGGCGGTGTTCGGCGTGGTGGCCCTCTTGGGGGCGACACACGCGCTGTTGCGGTACCGGATCTGGCGGTTCGACGTGCGCGAGGACACGCTGTACATCGAGCACGGCGTGCTGGTGCGGGTCCGAACCACCGTGCCGTACGTTCGCGTGCAACACGTCGATTCGCGGCGGGGGCCACTGGAGCGCGTGCTCGGGCTGGGGCGGGTCGTCGTCTACACCGCCGGCTCCCGGGGGGCTGACGTCACGATCCCGGGGCTGTCCCGCGAGCGGGCGGCCGACGCCCAGGAGACGTTGCGCGCGCTCGCGATCGAGAGCGAGCCCGAGAACGGCGAGGGTGACGCCGTATGAAGCTGCATCCGCTGTCGGTGCCGGTGCGGGCGCTGTCCCGGGCGCTGGGGTTCGGGTGGGCGTTTTTGATCGGCGGCGCGGCGCTCTCGGGCGGGAACGCCGCGCTCACCGGCGTGGCGGTGCTGGGGGTCATGGTGGCCGTGGTTGCGGTGGTCGCCTACGAGATCGCGTACTACAGGCGGTTCGACTACGAGCTCACCGAGGACAGCCTGGACATCGCGTCGGGCGTGTTCTCCCGGCGCGAGCGCGAAATCCCGCTGCGCCGCGTCCAGAACGTCGACGTGACGCGGTCGCTGGTCGCGCGGCTGCTCGGGCTGGCGGTGGTGGACGTGGAGACCGCCGGCGGCGGCAGCACGGAGGCGTCGCTGCGGTTCGTCAGCCGGGAGGCGGCTGCGGACCTGCAAGCCAACGTGCGAACGCGCCGCACCACACCGGGCGACGCGGCCGACGCCGCCACAGCAGCCACTCCGGACGCGGGTGACACCGACAGCGAGTCGCGGTCGGCGGCGGATCGCGCGCGTGAGCCGACGCCCGTCGGCGAGCGCGGGGAGTTGCTGTTCGCGCTGTCGAACCGCGACCTGCTGTTGTACGGGCTGTTGTCGTTCAACCCGCGGCTGTTCTCGGGCATCATCGCGGTCGCGACGGTCGCCGCGCCGAGCCTCGGCGGACGCGTGGCGGTGCCGGATCTCGGGGTGGTGGTGCTGGTCGCCGGAGCGGTCGCGCTCGCGCTCGGGGTGTGGCTGGTGTCGGCGGCGGTGCGCGTCGTGCAGTTCTACGGGTTCCGGTTGCGCCGGGTGGGCGGCGATCTGCGCTACGAGCGCGGGCTGTTCGAGCGCCGCGACGGCACCATCCCGCTGTCGAAGCTCCAGACGGTGTCCGTCGAGGACAGCGTGTTGATGCGGCGGTACGGGTTCGCGTCGCTGGCGGTCGAGACGGCGGGGTACGCGCCGGGGCAGTCGCCAAGCGGCGGGTCGGAGGCGGCGGTGCCGATCGCGCCGCGGGCGGCGGTGTTCGAGCTCGCCCGGGAGATCGAACCGGTCGCGGACATCGACCTCTCGCGGCCGCCCGAGCGCGCTCAGGACCGCTACGTCCGGCGGTACGCGCTCGCGGGGCTGGGCGTGGTGGCGGCGGGCGCGCTCGTGAGCCGGCTCGTCGTGTCGTTCCCGTGGTACGCGCTGGCCGTGCTGGTGCCGCTCGCGGTGCCGGCGGCCCGGCGGGCGCGCGCGACCCGGGGCGTGTACAGCGACAGCGACCACGTCGTCACGCAGGCGGGATGGTGGCGGCGCAAGACCACGGTCGTTCCGGCTCACCGCGTGCAGACGGTGCTCCGCAAGCAGACGGTGTTCCAGCGGCGCTGGGAGCTGACCAGCGTCGTCATCGACACGGCGGGGTCGCGGTCGCTCTCCGGCGGGGGCGCGGTTGCCATCGACCGTGACGGTGGTGACGCAGACGCGCTGGCCGACGACGTGGTCGACTGCACGCTGCTGTCCGTGGGCGTTCGCGGGGACGACACCGCGGCGGCCGGGTCGGCCGCGGACTGAACGGTTTTATTGCCTTCGCGGTGCCACGCATCGATAATGACCGAGTTCGACTACGACGAGCTGGGGTTGGTTGCCGGGCTGGAGATCCACCAGCAACTGGACACGGCAACCAAACTGTTCTGTGCGTGCCCGACGACCCGCCGGGAGCCCGCGGAAGCCGACCGGACGTTCACCCGGTATCTGCATCCGACGCGCTCGGAGCTGGGGGAGATCGACGAGGCCGCCCTGGAGGAGAGCCGGGTCGAACGGGAGTTCGAGTATCTCGCGTACGACACCACGTGTCTGGTCGAGGAGGACGACGAGCCACCCCACCGACTCGACGAGGACGCCCTGGCTGCGGCCCTGGAGATCGGCCACCTGTTGGGCATGGACGCCGTCGACCGGGCGCACGTGATGCGGAAAGTCGTCATCGACGGGTCGAACACCGGTGGGTTCCAGCGGTCGACGATGGTCGCCGAGGGCGGCGCGATCGACACCAGTGAGGGACCGGTCGGCATCGAGGACCTGATGCTCGAAGAGGAGTCCGCACAGCGCATCGAAGACCGCGAGGACGGCGTGCTGTACTCGCTGGATCGCCTGGGCATCCCGCTGGTCGAGATCGGGACGAAGCCCGACATTTCCTCGCCCGCCCAGGCCCGGGAGGCCGCCGAGCGCATCGGCATGCTGTTGCGGTCGACCGGGAAGGTCAAGCGCGGATTGGGGACGATCCGCCAGGACGTCAACGTCTCGATCGCTGACGGCGCGCGCGTGGAGATGAAAGGCGTGCAGAGCCTCGACGGCATCGACGACCTCGTGCGCGAGGAGGTCCGGCGGCAGGTCGAGTTGCTGGACATCGTCGACGAGTTGGACGCCCGCGACGCCGCCGTGGGCAAGCCCCGGGACGTGACCGACGTGTTCGCGGACACCGAGTCGGGCGTCATCCGGGGGGCGTTGGACGACGGTGGTGAGGTCCACGCCGTCGTGCTGCACGGCTTCGACGGGCTGGTGGGTCGCGAGCTGCAGGCCGACCGCCGGCTGGGGACGGAGTTCTCCGACCACGCCACGCGCCACGGCGCGGGCGGCATCTTCCACACCGACGAGCTGCCGGCGTACGGCGTCACCGCGGCCGAGGTGGCGGCGCTCCGGGACGCGGTCGACGCGGGCGAGGACGACGCGGTCGCCATCGTGGCCGACGACCCCGAGACCGCCGCCCAGTCGATACAGGCGGTCGCGGAGCGCGCGGAGACCGCGATGGCGGGCGTCCCGGAGGAAACCCGGGGCGCGAACGACGACGGCACCTCGAAGTACCTGCGGCCGCTGCCGGGCGCGGCGCGGATGTATCCGGAGACGGACGTGCCGCCGGTCGACCCCGACCCGTCGGCCGTCGAGACGCCGGAGCTGCTGACCGAGAAAGTCGAGCGCTACCAGGCCGACTTCGATCTGGACGCCGGGCTCGCCGAGCAGGTGGCGTACGGCCGGCGCTGGCAGCTGTTCGAGCAGCAGGTCGAGGCGGGCGTCGACGCGACGCTGGCGGCCCAAACCCTGGAGTCGACGGTCACCGAACTCCGCCGCGACGACGTGCCGGTTGGGCAGCTGACGGACGCCCACTTCCGGGGTGTGCTGGGGCTCGTCGCGGACGGCGACCTCGCACAGGAGGGGGTGCCGGAGCTGTTGGCGGCGCTGGCCGAGCAGCCCGGCAGCGACCCGGCCGCGCTCGCCGAGGAGTTAGGGCTCGGCTCCGCGGCCGAAGACGAGGTCCGGGAGGCCGTCGTCGGAGTCGTCGAGCGCAACAGCGATCAGGTCGCGGCCGAGGGCATGGGCGCGTTCTCGGCGCTGATGGGGGAGTGCATGGGCGCGCTGCGCGGGAAGGCGGACGGCGACCTCGTCAGCGAGGTGCTCCGCGAGGAGATCCAACAGCGGTCCTAGCGGCGCGTTACTCGTCGGCCAGCGCGGTGACGAGGCTGTCCAGGCTGTAGCTTTCGAGGGCGCGCTGGGCGTCCTTGTGGCGGTCGATGACGAACGTGGAGTTCGTTCTGTCCACGGGGTCGAGGGCTTCGAAATCCGAGATCAGGCGTTCGACGTCGTCGGAGCCGGGGAGCCGAGCGACGACGACGAAGTCGGTTTCACCCATCGTGAAAAACGTCTGCGTGACGCCTTCGACGGCGCTGATCTCGTCGGCGACGTCCTCGTAGCCGCCGTCGTAGCTCGTGAGCACCTCGAGAACGACAGTGACGTCGAGGCCGATCGAGTCGGGGTCGATGTCGTAGAGGTCGTTGGTGATGACGCCGTCGTCGCGGAGGTTGTTGAGCCGATAGTGGATGGTGGATACGGGGATGCCGGTTTCCTCCTGGAGGGCTTCGGGGCTGCCCGTGCCGAGGTCCGCGATAGCCTTCAGGATCGTGATGTCTCGGTCGTCCATGTGCGTGGGTTGTGCACCGCGGTGAAAAACCTGTGGCCATTCCACTCAGAGCCAATTCTCTCGCGGGAAGTGCCATGCACAACTAGTATAGATACAACTGTTAAAGAAAAGTCTAAAGTACTCCGCACAAGTTATAGTTATAATGAGTTTCAGACGCCCGACGATGGGGGAAACCCCCACCACGGTGTTGTTCCTGCTGTTGGCGGCGATCTGGGGGTCCTCGTTCGTCGCCATCAAGATCGGTATCGCGGACGTTCCGGCGCTGTCGTTCGCGGCGATCCGGTATTCGATCGCTGGCCTGATCGTGCTCGCGTACGCCGCCCACACCACGGACCGCTGGCGACCCCGTGGCCGTCGAGAGTGGGTGCTCGCCGCCACGGTTGGCCTGTTCGTCATCGGCATCTACCACGGCGCACTCTACCTCGGTGAACACGACGTCTCCGCCCCCATCGCCGCGATCGTCATCAGCCTCGCGCCGATCCTGACCGCAGGGTTCGCGAGCAAACTCCACGAGAACGTGACCATCGACGGCACGCAGGCGGCCGGCCTGCTGGCCGGCCTCGCGGGCGTCGTCATCGTCGCCAACCCCGGCAGCGCGGGCAGTGTCGACCTGGGCGGCCTCCTGTTGGTGTTCCTCGCGGCGGCGAGCTTCGCGCTCGGCGGTGTCCTCACCGGGAAGCTCCCTGGCGGGGGCGGCCTGCCGGTCGAGACCATGGAGGCCTGGGCGATGCTCATCGGGTCGCTGGCCCTCTGGGTCGGGGCCGCAGTGCGCGGCGAGAACGTCACGGCCGTTCACTGGACGCCGACCGCGCTCGCCAGCCTCGCGTACCTCACGCTGGTCTGCGGTGCCGGCGGCTTCCTGTTGTACTTCGTGTTGCTCGAGCGCGCCGGCGCAACCGAGATCAACCTCGTCTCGTACCTCGAACCGATCGGCGCGTCGGTCGTCGCGTGGGCGCTGTTCGGTGACGTGGTCTCGCCGCGCGCGCTCGCCGGGTTCGCAGTCATCTTCGCCGGGTTCGCGCTGGTCAAACACCGGTACATCGGCGCTGCCGTCCGCAACACCACCGACGACGCCGAGCTCTAACGCCGCCTGCCGGGAACACAACGACTACCGCCGCGCCGAGCGAACGGTCTGCCGTGCCCGTCTACTTTGAGGACGTGACCGTCGGCGAGTCGCAGTCGTTCGGTAGCTACGACGTGACCGAGGCCGACGTGCTGGCGTTCGCCGAGGCCTACGACCCGCAGTGGTTTCACACCGACCCCGAGCGCGCCCGCGAGGAGTCGCTGTTCGGGTCGCTTGCGGCGTCCGGCTGGCACACCGCGTCGATGACGATGCGGCTGCTCGTGGACAACCACTTCGCGGACACCGCCAGCTACGGCGCGGTCGGCGTCGACGCGCTCCGGTGGCCCAACCCCACGTTCCCCGGGGAGACGCTGTCGGTGACCGTCGAGGTATTGGAGAAGACGCCCTCCGAGAGCAAGCCCGATCGGGGCACGGTCCGCACCCGCGTGACCACCGAAAACGAGGCCGGCGAGCCCAAGCTCACGATGGAACCCATCGTGTTGTACGCGCGCCACACACCCGGCGAGGCGACGTAGCCGTCAGTCGTCCTCGGGAAGCTGGGTCTCGGCCCGGCGCAACAGCCCGTGGACGGTGTTGATTTCGCGGCCGGTCGGATGCGTGCGGCCCAGCATCCGGCGGAGCATCCGCATCGTCTTGGCCTGCTTTTCGGCGGGGTAATCGACGGCATCGAGGAACTCGCTGGCGTGCTCGTAGAACTGCTCGATTTCGGCCTCGTCGGCGCGGTGGCGCTCGACGTCCGGCAGCTGGGTTTCGCTCATCGCGAGGTCGCGGAGCTCGTACAGCGCGACCGTCGCGGACTGCCCCAGGTTCATCACGGGGTAGTCGTCGCTCGCGGGGATCGACCCCACTTCGTCGATGCGCGCGAGTTCGTCGTTCGTCAGGCCGACGCGCTCCCGGCCGAAGACGAGCGCGGTCGGTGCCTCGACGTCACGGAGGCTGTCCCCGAGCTCCGCCGGTGTGCGGAACGGGAAGCGGGTGTGGCTGGTGGCGTCCTCGTTGGTGATGGCGGTGAACCCCACCGTGTGGAACTCCGAGACCAGCGCGTCGAAGGATAGCTCGCGGGCCTCGGGGAGGATGTCCTCGCGGGCGTGGCCGGCGAACCCGTACGCCTCGGAGTCGCGGCCGAGATACGGCGGGTCGACCAGCAACAGCTCCTCGAACCCGAAGTTCTTCATCGCTCGCGCGATGGTGCCGACGTTCCCGGCGGTTTCGGCGTCCACGATGGCGACGGCGGGCTTACTCATCGCTGGTCGGGTAGTCGGCGTCGATGTCCAGGTCGTCGCTGACGCCGTCGAAGTCGGCGGCTTCGAGCAGGTCGAGTTTGGCCTGTTCGTCCTCGGGGAGGTCGACGGTCACCGGCACCGGCTCACCGGGTGCGAGCTGTGACGTATCCGGCCCCGGGTCGGGCACCGCGTCGGGGTCGGTTTCGACGTGCTCGGGGCCGCCGTACCAGTCGGGCTCGCGGTTGCCGGCGGCCACCCACTCGTGGAAGGCGTCCTGGAGCGCCGCCGTGCCCTCGTGTTCGTCGCCGCCCGCCTCCAGGAACCAGTAGTAGAACGTCGGCTCGTGGGCGTTGCACACGAGGACTTCCGCGCCCGGCTCCCCGTAGACGGCGTCCGGCGTGGCGTCGTCGTCGCCGTCGCCGAGATAGCACACGTCACAGGGCTGGTCGAGCAACAGCGGCAGGCGTTCGAGGCGCTGCCTGGTGTCGTCGTCCATCTCCGAGCGCGACCGGAACCCGTCGCCGTCGAACAGTTCATCCTCGTCGAACCGCCACCCTCGGAGGCCGATGCTCACTTTGCTCATGGCGCTGCGTTGGCGGCGCACCCACAAAAGCCGCCCGAAGCCAGCGCCGATTCCACACGACCTATGAGCGTGCCGCCATCCAGTAGGGATATGCGAACCGTCGACGCAGCCGGGCTGCCCATCGGTGACGACTACCCGCCACGGATCATGGGCGTGTTGAACGTATCGAAGGAGTCGCCGTACGACCCGAGCGTGTACGACGACCCCGAGGCGGCGGCCGCGTACGTCGACTCGGAGCTGATCGGGGAGGGCGCTGACATCGTCGATGTCGGCCTGGAGTCCGCGAACAAGGACCTCGACGTGCTGTCGGCCGACCAGGAGCGCGAGCGCCTCCAGACGGCCATCGACACCATCGAGCGCGTCGAGGGGGAGGCGGTGTTCTCCATCGAAACCCGGTACAGCGAGGTCGCCGACGAGGCGCTGGCGGCTGGCTTCGACATGGTCAACGACATCTGTGGGTTCGCGGACCCCGAGATGCCGGCGGTCTGTGAGGCCCACGACGTCGCGGTCGCGAAGATGGCGAGCCCGCCGGACCTCGAACGCCCGGGGGCCATCGAGTCCGTCGACGACATCTACGACGCGCTGTCGCTGCACGGGTTCACCGACAAGACCATCGTTGATCCGGCGTTCGGCGGGTGGAGCACCGAGAAGACGCTGGCCGACGACCGCGAGACGTTCGATCGGCTGCGGGAGTTCCGCGGGTACGGCTACCCGATGTTGGTTTCGATCAACCGCAAGAACTTCCTGCGGGAGGTCGCCGGCCGGGACACTGCGGGGGCGCTGCCGGTGTCGCTGGCGGCGACCGCGATGGCCGTCGAGCGCGGCGCACACGTGGTTCGGACCCACGACGTCGCCGAGACGCGTGACGCGGCGCTCATCGGCCACGAGTTCACGCCCGACCGCACGCACACCAGCCACATCGAGCAGTTGGACGTGACGACGCTCCCGGCGGCGATGCGCCACGCCGACCGGCTCGGCGCTGATGGGGCGGCCGACGCCGTCGCGCGCGCCTACGAGGTCACGGGGCTGTCGGCCGACGACCGGGACGCGCTGGCGGCGACTGGGGTCGCGGTCTCCGGCACGGACCCGACGCTCGTCGCCGGCACAGCGGGGGCGCTCCGTGAGGCTGGCGCGGGGCTGGCGGCCGCCACGGACGGCGACAGCGTGCTTGCAACCCTGGCGGAGATATTCCGGACGGCCGGGGAGTAACGAGAAAACTTATACCGGCGGCGAAAAAACGCCAGCATGGAAGCCGGACGCCCGCTGGGTAGGGGTACGCTGCGGGGGATCCCGGCTCGGACCACGGAATCCTCATTATTTCAGGGCTCGTAGCGGCGCGCATGGAGTACGACGACTGGCAGCCGGTGTACGACGACGTGTGTGCTGCGTTCGGCTACGAGCAGGCCGCCGACAGGCGCGCACGCGACGTGCTGGCGGCACACGCCGAGCCCTTCGACATGGCGCGCCTGGACTGCACGGGCCAGACGGTGGCGATCGCGGGCGGCGCACCGACGCTGGCAGACGAACGCGAGGTGGCCGCCGCCGCGGACCGCGTGTTCGCGGCCTCAACGGCCGTGGACGTGCTGGCCGACGCCGGCATCGAGGTCGATCTCATGGTCACGGATCTAGACAAGAACCCCGAGACGGCGCGCCGACTGACGGCGCAGGGGACGCCGGTGGCCGTGCACGCGCACGGCGACAACATCGCCGCGATCCGCGAGCACGTCCCGACCTACGACACCACTCACGTGCTGGCGACGACACAGGCCGCGCCCACGGGGCCAGTGGTGGACCACGGCGGGTTCACCGACGGCGACCGCGCGGCGTTTCTCGCTGACCACTGTGGCGCGGCCGCCCTCCGGTTCCCGGGGTGGGCGTTCGACGACCCCACGGTGACCGAGGAGAAGCGCCGGAAGCTGGCGTGGGCGGCGCGGCTCCTGCGGTGGCTGGAAACCCGCCGTGGGGAGGCGTTTGGGGTGCTCGACGGGCGACGCGCGGCGATCGACGCCGTGACGTAGCGGCCGACGCAGTGCGTTAGGGCGTGTGCGCCGGGGCGGGCGCGACGGCCGCCAGTGTGTCGTCGATCACGGCGTTGTCGGCGGCCCGCGGGAACGACACCGCGACCGCGTCGACGCCGTCGATCTCCGCGAACGCCGCCAGTCGGTCCCGCACGTCGGCCTGCGTGCCCGCCGCTGCGAACGCGTCCAAGAGGTCGTCGGTGACGAGGCCGACCGCTCGCTCGTGGTCGCCGTCCTGCCAGGCGTCGTAGACATCGGTGGCGGGAGCCTCGTAGCCCTGCCTGGCGAGGCTGTCCCGGTAGAACTCGCCCATGCCGCCGACGTAGAACGCGAGGTGTTGGCGGGTCAGGTCCCGGGCGGCGGCGGCGTCGGGCTGCGCACAGCACGGCACCACGAGCGTGGTCTGGACGGCGTCGGCGTCGCGGTCACCGAGATCCATGCCGCGCCGGAGGTCGGCCAGGCGCTCCCGGATGCCGTCCGCGGTGAACAGCAACGCGTGCCAGCCGTCGGCGAACCGGCCGGCGAGCTCGACGGCTTTCGGACCCATGCCGGTCACGTCGATGGCGGGCGCGGGGTCGGGGGCGTCCTGGCGCAGTCGGAACCCCTGGGTTTGGATCAGGTCGCCGTCGTAGTCGACCGGGTCGCCGGTGAGGACGGCGCGCACGACATCGATGTACTCGCGGGTGCGGCGCAGCGGGCGCTCGAACGACTGGCCGTGCCACCCCTGGATGACCGCGGGGCCGCTGGGCCCCATTCCGAGCCGGAACCGGCCCCCGGAGTGCTCCTGGAGCGTGGCGGCGGTCTGTCCGACGAGCGCGGGACTCCGGGAGTAGGTGTTGATGATGCTGGTGCCGATGCCGATGTCGGTGGTGCGGTCGGCGATCGCGGTCAGCGTCGTTGCGGCGTCCCGGCCCCAGGTTTCGGGGAACCACACGCGGTCGTAGCCGAGGGTTTCGGCGCGTTCGGCGATGTCGGTGATGTCCGCGAGACTGTCCTGGGCGGCGACCGGGAGGTGGACGGTGCGGCGGGTCACGGCGACGGCACCTCCTCGCCCTGCGGGACGCCGGCGGCGGTGAGCGTCTCACCGACCACGAACGACGCCGCGGGGCTGGCGAGAAACTGGATCGCGTCGGCGATCTCGGCGCTGGTGCCGATGCGCCGGGCGACCTCCCGTCGGTCGATGTCGGCCGCACTGACGCCCATCTGTGCGTCCAGTCCGGGGGTCGCGACGAACCCGGGGGCGATGCAGTTCACGCGTACACCCGCGGGTGCCCACTCGGCGGCCAGCGTCCGCGTGAGCGTGATGATGCCGGCCTTCGCGGCGGCGTAGTGGCTCATGTGTGGCGACCCCTCCTGGCCGGCGACGCTGGCGACGTTCACCACGGCCCCGCCGCCGTCGCGTTTCAGCTGTTCGGCGGCGGCCTGCGTGCAGTTGTAGGTGCCGCCGAGGTTCACGTCGATGATGCGGTCCCAGCCGTTCCGCGAGATGTCGTCGAACGGCGCGACGAAGCTCGCGCCGGCGTTGTTCACGAGCACGTCCAGGCCGCCGAACTCGTCGACGGTGGCTTCGACGAGCGCGTCGACGGCGTCGCGGTCGGTGACGTCGCACTCGACGGGGAGGGCGGTGCCGCCGTCCGTTCGGATGGCGTCGGCAACCGCGTCGACGTCCGCGTGGTCGCGCGAGCAGAGCACGACGCGTGCGCCGTCGGCCGCCAGTCGTTCGGCGGTCGCCCGGCCGATCCCGCTGGAAGCGCCGGTGACGATCGCCGTCCCGGACACCACAGGTCTGTCTGTCATGGTCGTGGCTTCCCCGCCGCCCCGGATAAATCTATGTCAACGTCTAACAACTACCGGACGGTTCCCCCGACCGAACTTTGGGACCGCCGCGTCACCACCCGGTGTGGACGTTCACTACCTCGACCGCGGCACCATCACCGCGGACAGGGCGTACATGATCGACTCCTCGACGATGGCGACCGTCGCCGACCCCGACCCCGAGCACGCGCTCGTCGAGTGTCCGGTGTACAACCTCCTCATCGACCACCCGAAGGGGACCGTGCTCTGGGACACGGGTAGCCACCCCGACGCCGGCGACGGCTACTGGCCGACACCCCTCTTCGAGGCGTTCCACCACGAGGACGCCGACGAGCACACGCTGCCGGCCGCGCTCGCTGACGCCGGCACCGCCATCAGCGACATCGACGCCGTCGTGGCGAGTCACCTCCATCTCGACCACGCCGGCGGCCTTCGGCATTTCGCGGGCACGGACACGCCGATCTACGTCCACGAGCGCGAGCTCGGCTACGCCTACCGCAGCGCGGCGACGGACACCGGGTCGATCGCGTACCACAGTCCGGACTTCGACCGTGCGCTGAACTGGCGCGTGGTCGCCGTCGACCGCGGCCGCCGCCAGCTCTACCCCGGGCTCGATCTGTTGCATCTGCCCGGCCACACGCCCGGCCTCCTGGGGCTGTACCTGGAACCCGAGGACGGCGCTGCGCCCGCGATCGTCGCGGGCGACGAGGCCTACCAGCGCGAGAACTACGAGGACGGCGTCCCGATGGCCACCAGTCTGCTGTCCTCGCTTGCCGACTGGCGGGAGAGCCGCCGTCGCGTCCGCGATCTCGCCCGGCGCACGACCGCGGACGTCTTCTGCGGGCACGACACCCGCGACGCCGCCCGACTCGCGGCCCGCTTCTGAGCGGGTCGCGCCGGGTCAGTCCTCGTCGGGGACGAGTTCGTGTTTCTTGATCTTCCCCGTGGTGGTGCGGGGCAGCTGCTCGACGAACTCGACCGTGCGTGGGTGTTTGTACTCGGCGAGGTTCGTCAGACAGAACTCCCGGATCTCGTCGGCGGACACGTCCGTGTCGGGTGCCCGCACCACGTACGCTTTGACCGTTTCGCCGCGGCGCTCGTCGGGCACGCCGACCACGGCGGCGTCCGCGATGGCGTCGTGCTCGAACAGCAACTCCTCGACCTCACGGGGGTAGACGTTGTACCCCGCGGTGTTGATCATGTGCGTCTTGCGGTCGACGATGTAGAAGTAGCCGTCCGCGTCGTGGTAGCCCAGATCGCCCGTGTGGAACCAGCGCTTCCCGTCGGCCTCGGTGAACGCCTTGCGGTTGGCCTCCGGGAGACCGAGATAGCCCGCCATCACGTTCGGCCCCGACACCACCAGCTCGCCCGTGATGTCGTCCATGTCGTGGTCGGACTCGTCGACGGGGCCCTCGTCGACGGGTGGCACCGATTCGAAGTCGTCGGTGACGATGCGGGCGTCGATCCCCGCCAGCGGCTTCCCGATCGAGCCCACGCGACGCCCCCAGTTGGGGCTGTTGAAGTGTGTCACGGGGCTGGTCTCCGTGAGCCCGTACCCCTCGTCGATCTTTGCGGTGTACAGCTCCTCGAACTTCCGCAACACCTCGGTGGGGATGCCGGAGCCGCCGACGGTGCAGCGCCGGACCGACGACAGGTCGAACTCCTCGGCGTTGGGGTGTGTGATGATGTCGTTGTACATCGTGGGGACGCCGTCGAAGAGGGTGAGTTCGGCGTCCGCGACCAGCGACATCGCGTCCTCGGTGTCCCACCTGGGCATCGGGTAGAACGTCGCGCCGGCGAACAGCGCGGCGTTCATGCCGACGGTCATGCCGTAGATGTGGAACAACGGCAACACCCCGATCTTGCGGTCCGCGGGTTGGAGGCCGTCGGGCACGATGTCCATGGACTGCTCGGCGTTCGACGCGAGGTTGTGGTGTGTGAGCTGGACGCCTTTGGGCTGGCCGGTGGTGCCGGAGGTGTACGGCTGCACGGCGAGGTCGTCGTCGTCGCGGGGCGCAACCGTGTCGTCGCTGCCGGCGTCGAGGAAGGCCTCGAACGGCGTGCCAACGTCGGCGTCGCCGCCGACCGTGACCACGGTGTCGACGGCGGTCTCCGCGCGCACGTCCTCGACGGTGGACGCACCGTCGGCCAGCGCCACCACCACTGACGCCCCGGAATCGGACAGCAAGTACTCGATTTCGCGGGTCTTGTACTGTGGGTTCATCGGCACCACGACGCAGCCGGCGCGGAGCGCGCCGTGGAACGCCGTCACGTACTGTGGGAGGTTCGGGAGGTACAGCGCGACCCGGTCGTCCGGGGTCACGCCGTGGTCGCGGAGCGCGGCCGCGAACTGTCCGGTTCGCTCCCAGAGGTCGCTGTAGGTGTGGGTGTGGTCGTCGTACACGACTGCGGGGTGGTCCGGAAGCTCGGTCGCCGAGGTTTGGACGTTGGTAACGAGATTCGACATCGGTTGTTCACCATCACGATAGACCATGGCAAATACGTTTCCAAATGGACGCCCGCTGCCGGTATTGGTGTCTGGTCAGCGGTACCCGAGCGCGGAGAGTCGGCGCTCGACGTCGTCCGGCGTGGCGGCCGCGGCGTCGCCGTCGGTTCGGATCGCGTCCAGCCGCTGGCGTGTCGCTGCGTGCAGGGCGTCCAGCGGTGGATCCGCGGTGCCGGACACGTCCGTCTGCTCGCCCGGATCGCTGGCACGGTCGTACAGCTCGTGGGTGTCGCGCTCGGGGTCGCGGATGTACGTCCAGCGGCCGTCGCGCGCGCTGACGAGCGGGCGGCCGGCACCGAGGTGGCGCGGGATCGGTTGTTGTGTCACCGACGCCCCGCGTACTGCGACCGACGTGATCGGGCCGCGGGTCGGCTCCGTCCCGGCGCGGATCTCGGGGGCGAGGCTCTCACCGGTGAACCCCCGTGTCGAGCCGCCCATCACGTCGAGCACGGTCGCGGGCACGTCGGAGAGGCCGACCGCCGTCGACACCCGCCCGCCCGCGCCGACCGGATGGTCAACGAGCAACGGCACGTGCACCAGCTCGTCGTAGAGCTTCGGGTAATGCGCGAGGTGGCCGTGTTCGAGGAACTCCTCGCCGTGGTCCCCAGCCACCACCACCATGGTGTCCTCGCGGCGGTCGCCGAGCGCCGCCAGCACGCGCCCGATGCTGGTGTCGACCTGGCGCACGGTCGCGTCGTAGAGGGTGTGCAGCTCGCCGGCCGTGGCCGAGCTCACCGTCAGCCCGAGGCCGACGCGGAGGTGCGCCGACAGCATGCCCAACATTGCGCCCCGGCGGTCCGTCGTCGCACGCAGGTGGCGCGGCGCGGGGACGTACGGCGTGTGGGTGTCCATGTAATGCAGCCAGAGGAAAAACGGCTCGCTGGCCGCCGACAGGAACTCGACGGCGCGGTCCTCGATGTCGAGCATGCGCGTGGCGTCGACGCGCTCGCGGCCGTCGCTGCGCCGCCGGAACGGCGACGCCCCGACCTGCAGCCACCCCTGGACGGTGGGGTGTGCGGCGAGCGTGCGCCCGAGCCGCGAGTTCGTGTCCGTGAACGCGTCGTAGGTGTCGAAACCGCGGTCGTATCCCCAGTGTTCGGTGAGGAACCCGTTGGCGGCGTTGACGCCGGCAGTCCGGACGCCGGCGTCGGCGAGACGGCCGGCCAGCGTGGTGTCACCGACGCCGATCGCGCCGTCGGCAGCGAACACGTGGCTGTCCCCGAGCACGCTCGGGAACGAGAACGGCGTCCAGTTCCCGTGGGCGTACGCGCGCTCGAAGACCGTGCCCGAGTCCGCCAGCGCGTCCAGGGTCGGCGTCTCGACCCGGGATCGCGCGTCCGCTCGCAGCGAGTCGACGGTCACCAACACGGTCCCGGCGGCTGAAGTCACTACCATGTCGTGTGATCGCACACACTTTAGCAGTTCTCATACGTTCACTGATAAGAGCGGCGTGGCGGCTCGGTGGGCTTATAGACACCGGGGTTCCAGTCGCAGCCATGACCGGGTTCGACGCCGACGACGCGGCCGCGCTCATCCAGTCCTACGTCGACGACCACGGGCTGCTGTCGTTTCTCGGGGTGTCCGTCGAGGACGCCAGCGACGGCGAGATGCGCCTCCGCATCCCCTACCACGAGAAGCTCACGAACCACGGCCCCGGCGAGGGAGACGTCCACGGCGGGATCGCGGCGACGCTGATCGACACCGCCGGCGGGCTGGCGGTGCGCAGCGCGCTCCCGACCCCCGTCGCCGCGAACGTCGCCACCATCGATCTGAACGTGTCCTATCTCCGGCCGGCCCGCGGCGACCTGATCGCCGATGCGTCGGTCGTGCGCGTCGGCTCAACAGTCGGCGTGGCGGAGATCTCGGTCGTCACGCCCGCCGACACGGCGGACGCCGAGCCCACCGAAGTGGCCGTGGGACGCGGGTCGTTCCGCGTGTTCCGCGACGACTGACACCCACACGTTGAGGATGCCGGCCGCCCAACCCCCCGGCATGCAACTGTTCTGGCACCGACGGGACCTCCGCACCACGGACAACCGCGGCCTCGCAGCGGCCGCTCCGGGCGTGACAGCGGTCGACGGCGGCCACGACCAGGGCCCTGTCGCGGCGGTGTTCTGCTTCGACGACGAGGTGTTGGCTCACGCCGCCCCGCCCCGGGTCGCGTTCATGCTGGACGCGCTGGCCGCCCTCCGGGAGCGCTACCGCGACCTCGGCAGCGACCTCATTGTCCGCCACGGCGACCCCGCTGCGGTGCTCCCGGCGGTCGCCGACGATCTCGACGCCACCCGGGTCGTCTGGAACCACGACTACTCGGGGCTGGCCACCGACCGCGACGCGGGCGTGCGCGACGCCCTCGACGCGGCGGGCGTCGCACACGCCCAGTTCCACGACGCCGTCCACCACCGGCCGGGCGAGATCCGCACGAACGCGGGCGACCCGTACTCGGTGTACACGTACTTCTGGCGGAAGTGGCAGGACCGCGAGAAGAACCCGCCGGCCCCGGAGCCAGAGCGCGCGGATCTCGCGGCCGACACCGCGCTCGCGGACACCGATCCGCTGCCGTCCGTCCAGGAGCTCGGCTTCGCGGAGCCGGAGGCGGCGGTCCCCGACGCCGGAACCGCGGCGGCGCGATCGCTGCTCGATGCCTTCCGCGAGTCCGGCGACATCTACCGCTACGAGGACCGCCGCGATTACCCCCACGAGGAACCCACGTCACGGCTCTCCCCGCACCTGAAGTTCGGCACGATCGGGATCCGAACGGTCTACGAGGCCGCACGCGCGGCGAAATCCGACGCCGACACCGACGACGAACGCGAGAACGTCGCGGCGTTCATCGGCCAGCTCGCGTGGCGGGAGTTCTACGCACAAGTCCTGTATTTCAACCAGAGCGTCGTCTCGGAGAACTTCAAAGCGTACGAGCACCCCATCGAGTGGCGCGACGACCCCGCGGCGCTGCAGGCCTGGAAGGACGGCGAGACCGGCTACCCGATCGTGGACGCCGGCATGCGCCAGCTCCGCGCGGAAGCGTACATGCACAACCGCGTGCGGATGATCGTCGCCGCCTTCCTCACGAAAGACCTCCTGGTGGACTGGCGGGCGGGCTACGACTGGTTCCGGGAGAAGCTCGCGGACCACGACACCGCCAACGACAACGGCGGCTGGCAGTGGGCCGCCTCAACCGGCACCGACGCCCAGCCGTACTTCCGGGTGTTCAACCCGATGACCCAGGGCGAGCGCTACGACCCCGACGCCGGCTACATCACCGAGTTCGTCCCCGAACTCCGGGACGTGCCCGCGGACGCGATCCACAGCTGGCACGAGCTGTCGCTGTCCGAGCGCCGCCGACACGCCCCGGAGTATCCGGACCCCATCGTGGACCACAGCCAGCGCCGCGAGGACGCGATCGCGATGTTCGAGCGTGCGCGCGGCGACGAGTGATCCCACGATCCTCACGAACATTTAACATGACGCCGCGTGATCACTGATCCGGTGGATTCCACCGATGAGCCAGCACGAACTCCCATCGCTGCCGTACGACTACGACGCACTCGAACCACACATCAGTGAGCAGGTGGTCACGTGGCACCACGACACCCACCACCAGAGCTACGTGGACGGCCTCAACAGCGCCGAGGAGACACTCGCGGGGAACCGTGAGACCGGCGACCACGCTTCGACTGCCGGCGCGCTCGGGGACGTCACGCACAACGGCTGTGGGCACTACCTCCACACGATGTTCTGGGAGCACATGAGTCCCGACGGGGGCGGCGAGCCGTCCGGGGCGCTCGCCGACCGCATCGCGGCGGACTTCGGCTCCTACGAGAACTGGCGGGCTGAATTCGAGGTGGCGGCCGGCGCGGCCAGCGGGTGGGCGCTGCTCGTCTACGATCCGGTCGCCAAGCAGCTCCGGAACGTGGCCGTGGACAACCACGACGAGGGCGCACTCTGGGGCAGCCACCCCATCCTCGCGCTTGACGTCTGGGAGCACTCCTACTACTACGACTACGGCCCCGACCGCGGCAGCTTCGTCGACGCCTTCTTCCAGGTCGTCGACTGGGACCCCATCGCGGCGAACTACGACGACGTGGTGTCGCTGTTCGAGTGACCGGACACGCTCCCGTGTTTTTTTCGCGTCATGACGGCTCATCAGTGGCTGGCGTGAGTGCGGCGACGCTGTGCTCGTCACCGACCGCGTGCACGGTGTCGGTGAGCGCGTCGAAATCGTAGCAGGTGCCGTCGGCGTCGAGGCCGATGACGACGCCAGCGGAAGTGGTGCCATCGGCGGCATCAAGGAACGTCCGGAACAGCTCCCAGGTGTCGAACCCACGGTGCGTGTACCGCAGCGTGGCGTAGTGGAGGCGGTTGTAGGTGGCGCGAGTGATGAACCCGTAGCGCTCGTTGTCGAGGTACCGCTGGGCGTCCACGGTCGTCGTGCGGGCTGCAACGTCATCGCGCATGTACAGCAGCGCCTGCATGGCGTCTGTGCGTTGGTCGTCCAACTGAGGTGAACTATCTGACATGTTGGACGGATACATGGACTTCGGCGAGACAGATAACCGTTGGGTCAACTCGCTGGGTTTTTCGGCGTCGCCGCCGCCTGTCAGCACATGCCGGTTGCGAAATCCGAGTTCGACGACCTGTACCCGTGTGACTTCTACGAGCCAGCGGCATTACTCGACGACGACCGCATGTACACCGTCTACGAGATCGCGCGCCTGCTGCAGGACCTGGAGCCCGACGCGGACATCGATCGCGGCACCGAGGACGTGTTGCTCGACTGGGCGATCCCGTGGGTGATGCTGCACGCCGACGCGCTCGTCGTCGCGGAACCCCGGACCGACGACGAACCCGGATACTACGGCCTGGACACGAGCTAACCGCGGCTCACTGGAAGCGCGCGGATCGGGCCGCCAGGTCGATGTCGGCGGCCGGATCCGAGGTGACGCTGGGGCCGTGGCCGGGATACAGCGCCGTCAGTTCCTCGCCCGCGACGGTGTCGGCGAGCCGGTCGATGCTCTCGACCAGCGTCTCCCGGTCGCCGCCGTCGAGGTCCGTGCGCCCGAAGCTGCCGTTCGCGAACACCAGATCCGCGGAGAACAACACGCCGGCGGCCGGGCTGTACAGACACACGTGGTGGGGTTCGTGGCCGGGCGTGTGCAGAACCACGTAGTCGTCGTCGCCGAGCCTGACTTCGTCGCCGTCGGCCAGCGTCCGGTCGGCGTCGGCGACGCCGTCGAACCCGAGCACGGTCGGGTCGAAGGCGTCCACGAGCGCGTCGAGGTTGCCGACGTGGTCGGGGTGCGGGTGTGTGATGACGACCGCGTCGGGCGTGACGCCGTGGTCGCGGACCGCGGCGACGACGTCGTAGTTCGCGCCCGCGTCAACCACCACGTCGCGGTCGCCGGTCACCAGAAACACGTTGCTCGTGAACGCCTGAACGCCCGCCGAAAGGTTCGTCGGCATGGCTGTCCGTATGCCGGCCACCACTTAGGGGTTGCCGCACGCGGCGCGCGCGGTCAGCGGGGTGCGCCCACCAACACCAGCTCGGAGTGGTGATCGCCGTTGTGGAGCTGTCGGTCGTCGGTGGCGTCGACGCGGATGGCGTCGCCGGCGTCCAGCGACACCGTCTCGTCGTCGAAGACGACGTCCACACCGCCGTCGGCGACGTAGTACACTTCCTCCTGGCCGTCGTTGGCGTGGTCGTGCTCCATTCCGGTTGCGCCCGGCTCCATGTGGTACACCGAGATGGCGACCTCGTCGGTGTTCAGGGCGTCTTTCATGAAGTAGAGGTCGGCGTCCGCGTCGGCCGACAGCGCCGAGTCGACGTCGTCCACTGACACGTCCTTGTGGGCCATGTTTCGACGTGGTTCGTGGCACCACTTCATGGTACCGGCGCGTGGGTTCGGAGTGTTTTTGCCACCGGCAGGCACACCGTCTAGCATGCGCGTCCGTCTCCTCGAAGCGACTGAGAACCCGGAGGAACTCATCTGTCAGAGCGCCCGCAACGACTACATGTCCGACTGGGTCGGTGACACGCCACTCGACACCGCGATGGCGTCCGTGGACGGCGACACCACCGACGAAAAGCTGTCGAACCTCATCGCACAGCTGCTCACTCGCGGCCACTACGGCCCCTTCGAGCATCCGTCGGCGACGTTCGCCATCGAGGGTGTGAGCCGGTCGTGTATGGCGCAGCTCACTCGCCACCGCCACGCCAGCTTCGACGTGCAGTCGATGCGCTACGTCGCGTTCGACGACGTCGATCCGGCGGCGGTTGCGGAGGGCGAGCTGGTGGTGACGCCGCCGTCGGCGACCGACCCCGACTGGGTCGGCCGCAACCAGGACGCGGGCGACGTCGACGAGGAGACCATGGCCGAACGCGAGGCGGTCTTCCAGGCGTCGGTGCGGCGCGCCGTCGAAGACTACCAGGAACTGCTGGGGCTCGGGATGCCCCCGGAGGACGCCCGGTTCGTGCTCCCCATCGGGACCGAAGTGAACGTGGTGATCACGCTGAACCCGCGGTCGCTGATGCACGTCGCGGACATGCGGGCCGCCGCCGACGCACAGTGGGAGATCCGCGAGCTCACCGAACAGCTACTCGATGCGGCCGCTCAGTGGTGTCCCCACACCTTCGAATATTACGACGCGGAGATGAAACACCGGAAGAACCGGCTCGCGCCCTGACCGGCCGCGTGTCGCCCGGCGCTACGGGAGGGAGTGACAGTCTGCCCGCGAGACGAAACGGTTATTTGTGTCTCCCAATTACCGAAGAGTGGACGCGCTCCGTTGGTGTAGTCCGGCCAATCATCTTGCCCTCTCACGGCAAGGACTAGGGTTCAAATCCCTGACGGAGCATCCCAACTTCCTGCAGTCGCGTTACGATCACCGACCACCGGCTGGTGTGGCATAAAGCATGCGTGGCCGCCCAGCTGTGGAACGGTTCCAAGGGGTGTCAGCGGACCGCAGGTGAAAACGTCTCGGGGATCCGGTGGCAGTCTATCAGGGAGCGTGTGACACCCGTTAGTGCCACCGTATCCGTTCATTCCGGATCACACACATAAGAGTATGCCTCGTGATATCAGCCATGATAACGGCGAACGCAACTCCCGGCTGGGTTGCGGTGTGCGTTGACACGACCGGAACAGTGATACATGGTTACACACGTACGCCTCGGTAGGCGTGACTCACACGAGAGCGACTGCGTCGGCCACTCCGACGGTGGTGCTGTGTGGATGATTCGGCGGCTGCTTCGCCGCGCCAACTCCGGGCCGACCGCAACCAGGCTGCGCCGGTTCGCCGCCGTCGGTGTGGTTGCGGCGGGCGCCCAGATGGCGCTGCTGTGGGTGTTCGTTGACGCAGTCGAGGTGGCC
The DNA here is from genome assembly GCF_016917855.1 of Halobacterium sp. GSL-19. Taxonomy (NCBI): domain Archaea; kingdom Methanobacteriati; phylum Methanobacteriota; class Halobacteria; order Halobacteriales; family Halobacteriaceae; genus Halobacterium; species Halobacterium sp. GSL-19. The sequence continues at coordinate 938,598 of NZ_CP070377.1, read as the reverse complement.
TACATCCCCAGTGCGATCGCCGCGATCGAGGCCACGATCGTGCTGACGTACGTCTTGAACAACGCGTGGACCTTTCAGGCGATCCGGAACAGCGGCCGCGTGGAGTACGCCGTTGGGCTGGTGAAGACCAACGTCGTTCGCGGGACCGCGATCCCGATCCAGTTGGGGGTGTTGTTCGCGCTCGTCGAGTGGTACAGCCTGCCGTACTTGCTCTCGAACGCCGTCGGCATCCTCGTCAGCGGTGGCTACCGGTTCGTGCTCGATCTGCGCTGGACGTGGAGCACGAGCGCCAACTGAGACCCCACCGGCTACCTGCTCGCCGCGGCCACGACCGCGGCGGTCACCACACCCCACCCAGCGAGTGCTACGCCGCCCGCCGACAGCAGCGGCGGGACCGCGAGCAGCCCGGCGGCGATCCAGACGCCGGCGGCGACCACCGCGAGTGCGTGCGCGACCCGCCCCCGAACCGGGGGTTGGGCACCGCGCATCGACGCGGCGACGCCGTACCCGCCGACGCCAACCGCAAGCACCCACAGCGCGCCCCCGAGCAGCCCAGGAACCGACAGGACGCTATCCAGAAGCGACGGCGGTGCGGCGCTGTCCGCGGGCTGGGGCGGGCCGGCTGTCGGCGGCGGTGCCGTCGTCGCTGGGGCCGTGGACGCGTCCTCAACCCGGACGGTCGTCGTGGCGGGCGGGCGGCTGGCCACCCCGCGGTCGTTCACCACAGCCACCGCGATCTCGTGTGCACCGGGGTCGTCGAACGCGCTGACGAGCGACGGCGACGCCTGTGTGGGGCGGCGCTGCCCGTCCACGGTGAACTGGTAGGTCGCGTTCGGCCCGGCAGGGGACGCCGCCGTGACCCGGACATCGGTGCCGGCGGCGACCGTCGACCGGTTGGCCGTGAGGCTGACTGATGGGCGCTCGATGAGCGCGCGATGCGGTGTCTCCGCGATCGGCGCGATGTCGGCGACGCCCCGCCGCATGCGGATCGTGTCCCCGTCGCCGTCGGGCGTGACGCTGGCGTAGAACGGCCCGCTTGGGGCCCCCCAGTAGTTGTGCTCGGCGTCGATGGTGCCGTTGGTCGCGGCTCGCAGCCCGACGAGGTGGCCGTAGATGTCGTTCCGCGTGATCGTGACGTTCCCGGAGGCGTTGGTCAGGGTCACACCGACCGACGGGCCGACGGCACTCGCGTCGGCGCTGCGGGCGGCTGAGCGCGTGTTGACGGCGATCGTGTTGCCCGTCAGCCGAACCGGCGACGGCCCGTCGACGGTGATGCCACGCGTGTTGGCGGCGATCGTGTTGTTCCGCGCGGCGACGGGGCCGCCGTTCGCCGCGCCGGAGACGCGCGCGCCGAAGGCCACGTTGTTCACTAGCGTGTTGTTCGCAACCGTCAGCGGCCCCGGGGTGCGCGCGGCACGCACGCGCACGCCGCCCCGACCGTTGGCCGCCACACGGTTCCCCGCGACAGTGAGGTTCCGGACGCGACTGCCCCGAACGCTCACCCCCCGGTCGTGGCTCCCGCGAACCGTGTTGTCCGCGATCGTGGCACCCGAAAGCACCGGCGCGTGGAGCGCAACGCCGTCGCCGCCGCTGCCGGTGACAGTGTTGTTCCGAACGTCGAGTCGGGAGACGAACAGCCGTTGGGCGTCGATCGAGACGCCCGCACCGACGGTCTCGCGGAGCGTGTTGTTGGTCACGGCGACCGAGACGTGTGGCGGCTGGCGCTGTGCGCGGCGGTGCGTGAGCGCGATGCCGCGGGCAGCGCCACGCACTGTGTTGTCGTCGAGCACGACATCATCGAGGTCGATGGCGCGCCGAACGCCGATCCCGTCGCCGTCGACCCCGTGGGCGTCGATGTCGGAGACGCGCACCCGATCGAGGTGCCCGCTCTCGATGGTGACGGCGTCGCCCCGGGCGTCGGCGAACTCGACGCCGTGCACGGTGGTGTACGTGACACTGCGGTCGTCCGGCCCGGGAACGTCGGCCGCACGGTTGCCCGTGGAAACGGCGACACCGCCGGACTCGTAGCCGGTGATCGACCCCCCGACGACCGACACACCGACCAGGTGGCGGGCGCGAACCACCACGCCGTACTGGCCGGGGTTCCGGAAGTCGGTGTCCCGGATCGTGACGCCGGCCACACGGCGCGCGAACGGGTCCGTTCCGGGGGTCGTGACGGCCACGCCCGCGTAGCCGGTGTCGGCGATCGTCGAGCGCGCGAGCCGCAGCGACGGCGGCCCGTCGGCGGTCGTGACGGCCACGCCAGCGCGCACGTGCTTGCGCAGCAGGCTGTCCTGGACGGTGATGCGGCCGTCTGCGGACGCCACGCGAACCGCCGTGGTGGCGTATTCGACGGTGGTGTTTGCGAGGCGCAACCGGGAGTCAGCGGTGCCAGCGTACGTGATGGCGGTCCACGAGCCGGGCTGCGGTTTCGGGCGCGCGGTCGTGAACGACACGCGGTCGGTGCTCGTGCCGGCCGCATCGAGGCTGCCGGCCACCGTGATCGAGGCGTCCTTGGCGACCTGGACCGTCGTGCCCGGGGCGACGGTGAGCGTCGCGTTCTCCGTGACGGTCAGTTCGGTCGTCACCACGTACGGGCCCTCGCCGGGGGTCCACGTGGTGTTCGTCGTGACGTTCGTGCCGACGTACGTCGCGTCGCCGGTGGCAGCCGCCGATGTGCCGGCACCGAGCGCGGCGGCCGCGAACACGAGCCCCACCGCGAGCGCGGCGAGCAAGCACACCACGGCGCGCCTCATGCGTTCCCCTCCGGAGGCCCGAACAGTACTCGCCCGAGCTGTGTGGCGAACGCGTCGGCGCTGGGGCCGCTCGGACGGATCACCGACGCGTGCGCGGTCTCAAGCGCGCTGTGTTGCGTGGGATCGGTGCCGTCGAGCACCTCCCGGCCGTCGTTGACGCCGTCGCCGTCGGTGTCGACTGCCGTCGGATCGCTGCCGAAGCGCCGCACCTCGATCCCGTCGGTGAGCCCGTCACCGTCCGTATCGGCGACGGTCGGGTCGCTGTCGTAAACGCCGACTTCCACGGCGTCCGTGAGTCCGTCGCCGTCGGTGTCCCGCTCGGTCGGGCTCGTCCCGAGCTCCGCCTCAGCGGTGTTCGGAAGCCCGTCGAAGTCGGCGTCGACGGCCGAAGCCGGCGTTCCCTGGAGGCGCTCGGCGAGACTCCCCGTCGCCTCGGGGAGCGACCCCGCACGGAGTTCGGCGGCGTCGTCGACGCCGTCGCCGTCGGTGTCCCGCTCGGTCGGATCCGTGCCGGCGACCCGCACCTCAACGCCGTCCGAGAGCCCGTCGTCGTCGGTGTCCCGGGTCAGCAGCGCCGTGCCGGCGCGCACCTCCTCGTCGTTCCGGAGGCCGTCGCCGTCACGGTCGCCGTTGCGCTTGATCGCGTGGACCGTGATCGTGGTCTCGTTGACGCGCTCCTCGACCCGTGTCTCGGGGTCGTACATGCCCACGTGGAGCTCGTGGACGCCGGTCTCGAACTCCCCGGCCGGCACGGGCAGCGAAACGGCGCGTTGCTCGCGCTCCCGCATCGTCACCGTCGTGGTGGCGACTGCGTCGTCGAACACCGGCTGGAAGCTGGACAGCGAGTCGTTCGTCAGCCGCAGTCGGTAGGTGTCGTAGCGGCTCGTGGATTCGAAGACGATGTCCTGGGTCGTCGCAACGATGTCGGTCCGGGCGTTGCGCCAGATGAACTGCGTGTCGTTCTCGACGGTGGCGTTGCCCGGACCGGAAACGCCCACCGTGACGACGCCGCCACCGGTGTCAATGCGGCCGGCCGCTGGGGCCGCTGTGACGGCGACGCTGGCGGCGACAACGACCACAACGGCTGCCACCGCTGTCGAACGGCGGCGCGACATGCACACGAGTATGCTTGAACCCGTAGTGTACTTGAACATACTGGTGGCCGGGTGCGCCGGGGCCCCGGCACCGGGAATGCGGAGGCCTGAAATCGCCCACCGACGTACCACGGGACAATGACTCAGCGGGTCCGCTGGCAGCGACCGCTCCCCGGCGGCGAGCACGCAACCGTGACGCGCGTCGTTGGCGACCACGAACTCCCCGAGTCGGGGGCCGAAACCCGGCGGTTCCGCGTGGACGCCACCGCCGACTGGGTGCGCGCTCGGGCCGCGGGCGGCGACGTGACGCGGCCCGCGGCCGACGCCGTTTCGGTCTCGCTGCCCGCCGATGCCGGGCTCACGCGCCTGCGGCTCACAACGCCGGACGGGACGACGCGGCTGTGGCTCCCCGGGCCGGCAGCCGCAGCCCGCATCGACGCCGCCCTCGACGGCGACCCGACTGCCGCCCGGCAGCTCACGGCGCACGCCGGTGGCGTCGCTGCGCTCGCGTTCGCCGCCGGCGAGTGTCTCACGCAGCCCGGTCTCTGCGACCTGCTGGACGCGGTCACGGCGGCCTCGGACAGCGCCGCCGACGACCTGCACGCGCGCCGGTACGGCGTCCTCGTGGGCATGCTATCGACCACCGCCGGGCCACCGATGGACACCGCGGCGGACGTGCGCGCGCTCTGTGAGGGGGTTGACGCCATCGACGCCGTCGGGGACGTGTCGGTGAGCGCCGTCGTCGCCGAAGCCATGCACCGGGTGACAGACACGCCACGGGGAGCGCGGGCGTTCCTCGCCGACCACGGCGTCGAGCCGCGGGCGCTGGCCGACGACAGCGACGGCGTGTTCTTCGCCGCGCTGCTCGCGCACGCCGCGACCACGCGTGGCCTCCCGGCGGCGAAACGGTGTGCGACCCGGTGGCCGGCGTCGAAGACCTTCGACGCGGCGAAAGCGGACGCCGAAGCCGCCGACTACTGGGCGCGCGGCGACGCGTGGCGCAGCGCCGTCCCCACGGCCGCCGACCAGTCCGACGCAGTGTTCGCGTACGCGCTGGCGAACGCGCTGTACTGGACCGCCGAGGTCGACCGCGGCGACAGCCGCATCGACGAGCTGCTGTTCGACGGCGCCGTGGTGGCCGGCCGGGAGATCGACCACGACTGGATCATCGGCCACAGCCGCTTCGAGCGCGCTCGCGCTCGCGCCCACCGCCACCGGACGAGTCGCACCCACGCCCTCGCCATCGCGGCGTTCACCGACGCCGAAGCGATCGCCGACCAGTGGTCGTTTCTGGACGCCTGGGAGCCAGTGTACACGCGCGCGATCGTGGCGTCGAACATGGCGTCGGCGCGTGGCAACCACCACGCCGCGATCGGGGCGCTCGACGACGGCCGAGCGGCGCTCTCGGAGCTGGCCGTGCCGGACGCCCGTCGTGAGGAGATGTACACGCACTTCGACGCCCAGCGCCACGAGCGCCGCGCGATACTCACCGACGAACCCGACCAGCGCCGGTCACACCTGGAGGCGGCGCGCGCACAGTACGACCAACTCGGGTTCGATCGGTCCGTCGAGCGCATCCAGGAGAAGCTCGCAGCCGCGCCCGACCACGGAGACGACGCCACGAACGGCGGCGTGCGGGACCGCCAGCGCGCGGCGCTCGCAACCCGGCAGTCACTGGCGGGCAGCGACCGCGGGCCGGCGCTGGCGGACATCCCGGCGCTCCACGACTTCCTGACGGAAACGGCCCCCGAGGCCGTCGGCAGCCCGGATCCGGGCGTGCTGCCCAGCGAGCGCGGCGGCCCACCGGACGACCTGCCCCCGTAGCACCACGCCGGCGCTCAGGCGTACTCGGGGGCGCGGTCGTCGTGGTCGGCAGCCACCCGGGTGGCGTCCACGTCGGCCACGGAGTCGATGCCGAAGCCGTCGGCGAGCGCGTCCGCGGTGGCGCGCTCGATGTCCGGCGCGTCGGCGACCGTGACGACCGCCGTGACTGTCGCCGTGACCTGGAGGTCGTTCAACCGCGGGCGGAGGTCCTGGACGTCGATCCCATCGACGCTGGCGACTGCGGACACGCCGCGCACGACGTTCGTCACTCCGTCCCCGAGGTCGCCGGTGGCGTTCCGAGGCACGTGCATCGTGAGGTCCGCGGTGATCTGTACCGTCTGGTTGGCCGTAGCCATAGCCTCCCGCCGAGAGTCGAACTCGGCTGGAGCGGGACCGCCCGCCGGGAGTGCCCGGCAGTCCACGGCCACCGCTGGGGGAACACGAGGGCGCCAACAGCAGTACTGGTGCTAGAATGGCGTCCACGTCATCCCCCGGGTGGTGTGTCGCGCGCAGTTACGCAGCGAGGGTGGACGTGGACGCCGATTTCGGCGCAAATCCTGTTGTTGCCACGCATCCCGTTCGAGAGCATCCGGACCCGCCACTGCTCGTGGCGGCGGTGCCGGATGCGGGGGATGCTGCGGCGATCATGAGTGGATTCGAGCCGGTGTGACTCGCGGTCAGCGAGTCGCTCGTCGCCTGTACGGAGCACCCCGAGCAGTATAAGTGTTGTCTCCCTGTGGGAGGTGCTGACATCGCGCTTCCGCGGCGCTGGTCACGACGTGAGCGCCGCGATCAGGCGGCGCGCGGCGTCGACCGTGGCAGTGACGCCTCTGCCAGCGGCGACAGCCGCTCCCCCGACACGGAGCGCGGCGGGCGCGACACCCGCCCGCTTGGAGAGCAGCCCCGGAGCGGCGTCCGCGCCGACGACCGCGACGGGGGATTCACGCACCCGCAACTCGACGGTGAGGTCCGCGTCCCGAAGCGTTGCCGCGAACGCGGGGAGTTCGGACTGTGGCACCCCGGCCAGCGCGTCGACGCCGGCGGCAAGCGACGGCACGTCCACGAACACTCGCTTGCCCGTCGAGGTGACCGCAACCGGGGTGCCGTCGATCACCACATCCAGGTCGGCGGCCACCGACAACGGCGTCCGCTCGTCGTGGTGGGACGCGCCGTCAGTCGCGCTCACGAGTGGTGACGCGGATCGTTCCGTCCACGTGCCAGCGCGCGTGCTCGGCGTCGTCACCGGTCCCGCTGGGCACGTCCACATCGAGTTCGTCGAACTCGTAGATGATCTCCGCGCCGCGCCCGGTCAGGCGGTCGTAAAGCCCAACCGCGAGGTCCGGCCACGTCGTCGGTTCCTCGACGGTCTCGCTCGCTGAGTCTGTCTCGCTCATCAACGATGATGAGGGACCGGCAGGTGTTAAATCTAGTTACATGTATCCGAGCATTCAGTCGGCGGGACGGCGACGGCGATGGCTCACAGCCGGACTACCCAGTCAGCGGTATCGCACACGACCGCGAGAAATGCTCGGTCAGGGATTTGAACCCTGGTCGTCGGCTCGAAAGGCCAACATGATTGGCCGGACTACACCAACCGAGCGTCCGCATCCGGACTGAACGACCGCTCACGTATAAATCCCTCTAATCTGATTCGCCACGACAACCACCGACGCGCCACCCGACGGCGCGGCGGCTACTCCCCGTTGAACTCCGGCTCCCGGTCCGCGGAGAACGCGCTGACGCCCTCCATCAGGTCCTGGGTGTTCATCAGCTGGCCGAACGATTGCGCCTCGATCTCCAGGCCGGCGTCGGTGTCGTCGCGGCCGGCACGCATCGCGCGCTTCGTGTACTTCATGGCGATCGGCGGGCCGGCGGCGAGGTCGCGGGCGAGCTCCCAGGCGCGCTCCTCGAACGCCTCGGTGGTGACGACTTCGTTGATGAAGCCGTAGTCGGCCAGTGTCTCGGGGGCGAAGCGGTCGGCGGTGAAGATGATCTCCTTGGCGCGGCCCTCGCCGACGATGTGCTTGAGGCGCTGCGTGCCGCCCCAGCCCGGGAGGAGGCCGAGATCGTGTTCGGGCTGGCCGAGCTCGCTGCGCTCGCTGGCGAGGCGCATGTCCGCGCAGGTCGCCAGCTCCATCCCGCCGCCGAGACAGTAGCCGTCGATGGCCGCAACCACCGGCTCGTCGGCGGCTTCGAGCTTGCCGAACGTCTGCTGGCCCATCCGGGAGAGCTCCACCGCCTCCACGGGGTCGGCGTTGCCCGCCATCGACGTGACGTCCGCGCCGGCCGAGAACGCTTTCTCACCCGCGCCGGTCAGGAGGACGGCGCGCACGTCGTCGTCGTCGCCGAGCACGTCGATCGCGTCCGACAGATCGGCCAGCAACTCGCCGCTGATGGTGTTCATGCGGTGCGGGCGGTCGAGTTCGATGTGGCCGACGTTGCCGTCGACGGAGACGCTGACGGCGTCGAACTCCCGGCGGCCGTCCGCGTCCTCGTCGCCGCGCCCGTGGAACGACTCGCCGGCCGCCGCCATCTCGGCGAGGGTGTCGGCGGGCTCGTAGCGCGCCTGCCCGGTCGCCTCGTGGGCCGCAACCAGCGTCTCGTGGAGGTGCGTGATGCCCGCTGCGTCGGCCATCTTCGCGGGGCCTTCGGGGTAGCCCGCGCCCAGCATCACGGCCTCGTCGATCTCCGCGGGGTCGGCGACGCCGCCGCCGACGAGCTTCGCGACCTCGTTGGCCATCACGGCGGTGAGCCGGTCGGCGATGTCGGCCCGGATCTCGTCGGTCGGCACGTCCGCGCCGGTCGCGTCATCGCCGTAGTCGTAGAAGCCAGCGCCGCTCTTCCGCCCGAGGTCGCCGGCCTCGACGTGGTCGACGAGCACCGGACACGGCTCGTAGGCCGTGCCCAACACGTCCTGCATGTAATCGAGGACGTCGTGGGAGACGTCGATGCCCACCTGGTCGGCGAGCTCGAACGCCCCCATCGGCAGCCCCATGTCGTATTTGGTCGTGGAGTCGACCTCGGCGATGGTCGCCTCGTCGTCGTGGACGAGCCACGCGGCCTCGTTCAGCAACGGCACGAGGATGCGGTTGACCACGAACCCGGGGGAGTCCTTGCGCACCCGCACCGGCGTCTTCCCGAAGTCCGCGGCCAGCGACTCGATGCATTCGAGCACCGCGTCGTCGGTGTGCGCCCCGGAGATGACTTCCACCAGCTCCATCCTGACGGGCGGATTGAAGAAGTGCATGCCGCAGAACCGCGCGGGGCGCTCGGTGACCTCCGAGAGGTCCGTGATGGAGAGACTGGAGGTGTTGGTGGCGAACACCGCGTCGGCGGGGGCGTGCGCCTCGACCTCGGTGTACACGTCGGTTTTGATCCCCATCTTCTCGGGGACCGCCTCGATGACGACGTCCACGTCGTCGACGGCGTCGCTCACCTCGACGTGCGTGCTGATGCGGTCGAGTGCGGCGTCGGCCGCGGCCTCGGTGAGCTGGTCGGATTCCGCGAGCTTCCCCAGCGACCACTCGATCTGGTCGTAGCCGTCCTGGACGAGCTCCGCGGAGATGTCCCGGAGCCGCACTGTGTATCCGGCCATCGCGGCCACTTCCGCGATCCCGTGGCCCATGTTTCCGGCGCCAAGCACCGCGATGCTGTGGATGTCATCGACGTCCATGCGGGAGTGGTCGCCGGCTGCCCCGTTGAACCTTTCCCTCTCGGTGGCTGACAACAGTGCACACGTTTACGCGCGTGGACACACCGCCAGCGAACCACCCGACAGCGCAGCCCCCAAACGTCGCCGCACCGAACCAGGCGTATGGCCGACGCACACGACGCGCTCAGGACCGACCCGACGCTCGCGCCGCTGCTCGACGCCCACGGCGAACTCGCAGTCACCCCCCACGACGACCTCTTCGAACGCCTCGTCGTGGCGATCATCCGCCAGCAGCTGTCGACGGACGCCGCGGCGACGATCCGCGAGCGCGTGTTCGACGCCGTCGACGTGACCCCGGCCGGGATCGCCGCCGCCGATCCGGCCGTCCTGCGCGACGCCGGGCTGTCCCGCCAGAAGACCGACTACGTCACCAACGTCGCGGCGGCGTTCCGCGAGCACGACTACACGCGGGCGCGGTTCGCCGAGCTGAGCGACGCGGCGGTGCGCGAGGAACTCACCGCGATCACCGGCGTCGGGGACTGGACGGCGTCGATGTTCCTGCTGTTCGCGCTCGGCCGAGCGGACGTCTTCCCGGTGGGGGACCTGGGCATCCGGACCGGCATGCAAGCGCTGTACGGCGCGGACACCACGCGCGCCGAGATGCGCGAAATCGCCGACAGCTGGCGGCCGTATCGGTCGTACGCGTCGCTGTACGTGTGGCGTGCACAGGACGCATAGTCGCTGCCGCCACACCGTGACCGCGCAAGCGCACGAGAGCGGCTGCTTACCGGTTCTGCGTGCTATTTTCGGGGTTTTTTCAGGGTTGCGTACTCGCTGAGCGTGTAGTAACTTCTATGTGCGGTCAGTCCCGACCGTTAGTTGGTATGAGCGAGTCGTATGACCGAGGCCTTGTGGCGGACTTCGGCCGATGGACGGAGTTCTCGGCCGGCATGTGGGCCTGGGTGTTTCACAAGTTCACAGGGTGGGTTCTCGTTGGCTATCTGTTCACCCACATCTCGGTCCTGAGCACGTCGCTACAGGGCGCACAGGTTTACAACAGTACGCTGAGTGGATTGGAGAGTCTGGCCATCGTGCGCCTGCTCGAAGTGGGGCTGCTGGCGGTGGCCGTGTTCCACATCCTGAACGGCATCCGGCTGCTGTTCGTGGACCTCGGCGTTGGGCTGGAGGCACAGGACAAGAGCTTCTACGCGTCGCTGGTGTTGACGGGCGTGATCGTCGTCGCCAGCGTGCCGACGTTCCTCACGGGTGCATTCTGAGATGGCGAAACGATACTCCTCGTTCCGATCGGGATCGACGACGTGGCTGCTCCAGCGGCTGACCGCTGGGTTCCTCGTCGTGGTGTTGGCGTTCCACTTCTTCAACCTGCACTTCGTCAATCACGCCTACAACATCGACTTCGCCGGCAGCCAGGTCCGGATGCAGAGCCTCGGCTACTACGTCACGATGGTGTTGTTCCTCGTGACGGCGACGTTCCACGGGGTCAACGGCGTCTACAACGCCCTCGTGAACCAGGGCATCGAGGGGAACGCCAAGCGCGCCGCGCAACTCGTACTTGGGGTTGCCGGCGTGCTGTTGATCGTGCAGGGGATTCGCGTGGCGAACGCGCTTGCGGGGTTCTAGATACGAATGAGCACGAAACCATCACAATCAGAGACCGAGACCGAGACCGACACGGAGCCGGCGACCACCGGCCACCAGCAGCGCCGCCTCGACGACAAGCGTGCGCGGGCCGACGACCGCGACGAGGCCGCCGCGCAGGCCGAGACCGAGTTCGACGGCGAGACGGTCGAGCTGAAGGTGTTCCGGTACGATCCGGAGATCGCGGGCAAAGAGGAGCCGCGCTTCGACACGTTCACCGTCCCCTTCGAGACGGGGATGACCGTCCTGGACGCGCTCATCTTCGCGCGGGACAGCTACGACTCCAGTCTGACGTTCCGGCATTCCTGCCGGCAGGCCGTCTGTGGGTCCGACGCGTTCTTCGTCAACGGCAGCCAGCGGTTGGGCTGCCAGACCCAGATCGAGGACCTGGAGTGGCCGGTTCGTGTCGAGCCGCTGCCCCACTCGGACGTCGTCAAGGACCTGGTCGTGGAGATGGATCACTTCTACGACCAGATGGAGTCCGTCGACCCGTTCTTCGATCCGGACGACCTGCCCGACGGCGAACTCGAAGAGCAGCGCCAGAGCCGACAGAACCGCGAGAACATCAAGCTCTCGACGCGCTGCATCTGGTGTGGCGCGTGCATGTCCTCGTGCAACATCGCCGCCGGGGACAACAAGTATCTCGGCCCGGCAGCAATCAATAAGGCCTACCGGTTCTATATGGACGACCGTGAGGGATCGGAGAAGCGACAGGAGCGCCTGGAGATCATCGAACAGGAGCACGGCGTGTGGCGCTGCCAGACGCAGTTCTCCTGTACGGATGTGTGCCCCAAGGACATCCCGCTGACCGAGCACATTCAGGAGCTCAAGCGCGAAGCAGTCAAAGAGAACCTGAAGTTCTGGTAACAACTCATGTACGAGCACGACGTCATCGTGGTCGGCGGCGGCGGCGCGGGACTCCGCGCAGCCATCGCCGCCCAAGAGGAAGGCGCAGACGTAGCGATCGTCACGAAGCTCCACCCGGTGCGCAGCCACACCGGGGCCGCGGAGGGCGGCATCAACGCCGCGCTCCGTGACGGAGACTCGTGGGAGGACCACGCGTACGACACGATGAAGGGGTCGGACTACCTCGGGGACGCCCCGGCCATCGACACCTTCGCGAAGACCGCGCCCGACGAGGTCATTCAACTGGAGCATTGGGGGATGCCGTTCTCCCGGGAGGACGACGGGCGCGTGAGCCAGCGGCCGTTCGGCGGGCTGTCGTTCCCGCGGACCACGTACGCCGGGGCCGAGACCGGCCACCACATGCTGCACACGCTCTACGAGCAGGTGGTGAAACGCGGCATCGAGGTGTACGACGAGTGGTACGTCTCGGAGCTGGCGGTCACCGACGAGGACAACCCCAACGACCGCGAATGCCACGGCGTCGTGGCGTGGGACGTGCAGTCCGGCGAGATCGCGGGGTTCAAAGCCAGTGACAGCGTCATCCTGGCGACCGGCGGGATCGGGCAGGCGTTCGATCACACGACCAACGCCGTCGCGAACACCGGCGACGGCGTGGCGATGGCGTACCGCGCCGGCGTCCCCGTCGAGGACATGGAGATGATCCAGTTCCATCCGACGACGCTGCCGTCGACGGGCGTCCTCATCAGCGAGGGCGTGCGTGGCGAGGGCGGCATCCTCTACAACGGCGAGGGCGAGCGGTTCATGTTCGAGCACGGCTACGCCACCAACGACGGCGAGCTGGCGTCCCGAGACGTGGTGTCGCGGGCGGAGCTCACGGAGATCAACGAGGGCCGTGGCGTCGACGACGAACACATCTACCTCGACATGCGCCACCTCGGCGAGGAGCGCATCACCGACCGCCTGGAGAACATCCTCCACTTGGCCGAGGACTTCGAGGGCGTCAACGGGCTCGAGGAGCCGATGCCCGTCAAGCCCGGCCAGCATTACGCCATGGGCGGCATCGAAACCAACGAGTTCGGGGAGACGTGTGTCAGCGGGCTGTACGCCGCCGGCGAGTGTGCGTGCGTGAGCCTCCACGGCGCGAACCGCCTCGGCGGGAACGCGCTGCCGGAGCTCATCGTGTTCGGCGCGCTCGCGGGCCGCCACGCCGCCGGCAAGGAGATGGCCGACCCGCTCATCGAGACCGGGCCCAGTGACGCCCTCGAACACGACGAGCTCAGCGTGCCGACGGGCGCGCCCGACGGCGACGCGGGCGTCGCGGAGCCGGCCACCGACGGCGGCGCACAGGGCGCGGTGGACACCCGCGCACCGACCGACGTGGTCGCGGACACGGCGACCACCGAAGAGGAGCGCATCGAGGCGCTGCTGGGCCGCGAGGACGGCGTCAACCACGCCGACGTGCGCGCCGACCTCCAGCAGTCGATGACCGAGAACGTCAACGTGTTCCGCACCGAGGACGGCCTCAAGCAGGCGCTCGCGGACATCCAGGACGCGCGCAAGCGTTACCAGGACGTCTACGTCGCCGACAAGTCGCGGACGTTCAACACGGACCTGCAACACACGATCGAGACGCGCAACCTCCTGGACGTCGCGGAGATGATCACCATCGGGGCGTTGGCCCGCGACGAGTTCCGGGGCGCACACTGGCGCAAGGAACACCAGGAGCGCAAGGACGACGAGTGGCTCAAACACACGATGGTGTCGTGGAACGACGGCGACCCCGACCTGTGGTACCGCCCGGTGCTGCTTGAGGGGCACGACGACACCTACGAGCCGAAGACGCGCTCCTACTGACCGTCTCGCAGGCGGCGCATGCGGGCGTTGCGGTCCGCTAAGAGCGTTTTACTGCCGATGTCCCGGCGCACGCGCACGCCGTCGGGCAGGTCTGCGAGCGCGGCGTCGACAGAGGTGGCGGCGGCGGGGATGCTGTCGCCGGTGCCGACGACGGCGAACGACCGCGACGTGGTGGTCGTGAGGGAGCCGTCGTCGTGGGCGTCGACGCTGGCGTAGAACAGCTCCGCGTCCCCCGTCGACGCGTCGTCGATGGTGATGGTGGTGCCGCCCGTGGGATCGGTCGGGTAGCCGTCCGGAACGGCGTACGTGCAGACCGTCGCCGGCTCCGAGAAGGCGAGCTCGGGCAGCGCTTCGCCATCGCGGGCCGCAGCCAGCACGTCCAGGAGCGGCGTCTCCATCGTGGTCAGCGTGTTCATGGCTTCGGGGTCGCCGAACCGGGCGTTGAACTCCACGACTTTGGGGCCGTCGGCGGTGAGCATGAACTGGCCGTAGAGCACGCCGCGGTAGTCTTCGAGCCCGTCGACGACGGCGCGGATGGTGTCGACGGCGGCCTGGTAGTCGGCGTCGGTGGCGAACGGCACCAGCCGCCCGGGGCCGGCGATGCTGCCCATGCCGCCCGTGTTCGGGCCGTCGTCGCCCTCGTAGGCGCGGCCGTGGTCGTGGACGACCGGCGTGGTCCGGATGTCGCCGTTGGCGACCAGCGCCTGGACCGTGATCTCGACGCCGTCGAGGCGCTCCTCGATGACCCAGTCGTCGTGGTCGCTGGTGCGGATGTAGTCGGCGGCCGCCGGCTTCGAGAGCTGGTCGCCGGTGACGCGGACGCCCTTGCCGCCGGTGAGCCCCGCGGGCTTGACCGCGACGTGGCCGTCGACGCCGGTGACGTAGTCGGCGGCCGCGTCCGAGTCGTCGAACGTCTCGAAGTCGGCCTGCCCGGGGACGTCGTTGGCGGCCATGAACTCCCGCTGGAACTGTTTGTCCGTCTCGATGCGGGCGTCGGCCTGTGTGGGGCCGAACGCGTAGATGCCGGCGTCGGACAGCGCGTCCACGACGCCGGCGGCGAGCGGGGCCTCGGGACCGACGACCACGAGGGTGGCGTCGACGGCCGTGGCGTGGTCGACGACCGCCGCGGGGTCTGCCGGATCGAGGATCGTGAGGTCGTCGGCGAGCGCGTCGATGCCGGGGTTGCGGGTGGACGCAGCCGCGGAGAGGGTGCAGTCGTCGGCGAGCGCGTCTGCCAGCGCGTGCTCTCGGCCGCCACCGCCGAGCAGGAGGACACGTTCGGTCATACCCGCCACCGACTCCCCACGACAGTGTAAACGTTCTCCTTTCTCGTGGCGGATCTATCCACGGACGTGGTATGCCACCGGCCGGCGGTGACGCGACACCGGGGTTTACCCGCGCGGGCGCGCTACCGGGGGGCATGACCCATCCGACCGCCCGCAACCGCTTGGACGAGGCGGCCAGCCCGTACCTCCGCCAGCACGCCGACAACCCGGTGAACTGGCAGCCGTGGGGCGAACCGGCGTTTTCCGCCGCCCGCGAACACGACGTGCCGATCTTCCTCTCGATCGGCTACTCGGCGTGCCACTGGTGTCACGTCATGGCCGAGGAGTCGTTCGCCGACCCGGAGATCGCTGCCGTCCTGAACGAGCAGTTCGTCCCGGTGAAAGTCGACCGCGAGCAGCGCCCGGACGTCGACGACCTCTACATGACCGTCTCACAGGTCACGCGCGGCAGCGGGGGGTGGCCGCTGTCGGTGTTCCTCACGCCCGAGCGCAAGCCCTTCTACATCACAACCTACGTCCCCAAGGAACCGACGCGCGACCAGCCAGGGTTCGAGAGCCTGCTTGAGGACGTGACCGCGAACTGGCGGGAGAACCGCGGGGACCTCGACGCGCGCGCCGAGCAGTGGCTGCAGGCAGCCCGCGGGGAACTGGAATCCGTGCCCGACCCCGTCGACGACGCGGGCACCGACTCGCCGCTGCCCGCGGCCGCCGACAGCATCGCCGACGCGGCCGACGCCACACACGGCGGGTTCGGGCGCGGCCAGAAGTTCCCCCACGCGGGCCGCCTGCGCGTGCTCCTGCGGGCGACACAGCGCGACGCCGGGGACGGCGCGCGCGCCGCCAGCGCCGCCCGCCACACCCTCACCGCGATGGCCGACGGCGGCCTCCACGACCACGTCGGCGGCGGATTCCACCGATACTGCACGGACCGCGAGTGGACGGTGCCCCACTTCGAGAAGATGCTGTACGACCAGGCGGCGCTGGCGCGGCTGTACGTCGACGGCTACCGCGCCCTCGGCGACAACCGGTACGCCGATGTCGCGCGATCCACGCTGACGTTCGTCGACCGCGAGCTTGGCCACCCCGACGGCGGGTTCTACGCCACACTCGACGCCCGCAGCCCACCCCCGGACGCCCCCGACGGCGACCGCGAGGAGGGCGCATACTACGTGTGGACGCCCGATCGCGTCGCCGCCGCGATGCGCGATCACGCCGCCGCCGCACCCTGCGACACCGCGGACGCGGACGTGCTCGCTGACGCCGCGTGCCGGCGCTACGGTGTCGACGACACGGGGAACTTCGAGGCCGGGACCACCGTCCCCACCGTGTCGGCGTCGGTGGGTGCCATCGCGGACGCCTTCGACACCGCCCCCGCCACGGCCGAGGCGTGGTGTGACGTGATCGACGCGCGCCTGCGGGCGGCCCGAGCCGACCGCCCACGGCCCGCGCGCGACGAGAAAGTGCTCGCCGGGTGGAACGGCCTGATGGCGCGCGCGTACGCCGAGGCCGGGCTGGCACTCGACGACCGGTTCGCCGAGCGCGCCGCCGACGCCATCGCGTTCGCACGCGACACGCTCTGGGACGGCGACCGGCTCGCCCGCCGCAGCATCGGTGGCGATGTCGCGGGCGTCGGGTACGCCGCCGACTACGCGTTCCTCGCCGCCGGCGCGCTGGCCACCTACGAGGCCACCGGAGCCGTGGCCCACCTCGACTTCGCGCTGGATCTCGCCGACGCCATGCTTGAGGCGTGCTACGACGCGTCGGCGGGCGTGCTCTATGAAACGCCCGCGTCGGTCGACGACGTGGCCGTGCGCTCGCAGGCGACCGGGACCGGCTCCACCCCCAGCCCGATCGGCGTGGCCGCGGACACCCTCGACGCGCTGGCTGCGTTCGCGCCCGCGGCCGGCTACGACGACGCCGCCGCGGCGCTGCTGTCGCGGTACGGCAGCCACATCGCGGAGTCTCCAGGCCGCCACCCCGAGCTCGTGCTCGCGGCGGACACGCGCGCCGGCGGCCGCCGCGAGATCACGGTGGCCGCCGACGACCTCCCCGACGCGTGGCGTGACGCCGTCGGCGCGGCGTACCTTCCCGACCGGCTGCTGTCCAGGCGGCCCCCGACCGAGGACGGCCTGGACGCCTGGCAGTCCACGCTGGACCAGGCGTCAGTGCCGCCACTGTGGGCGGGCCGAACTGGTGGCGACGACGGCACGCCGCGCGCGTACGTCTGCCGGCGGGCGTGCTCGCCGCCGCTGGACGACGCTGCGGGCATCACCGAGTGGCTCGCCGAGTTCAGTCGCTGAGCGCGTCCGCCAGATAGCGCTCGGGCGGGAGCGAGTCGCGCTCCTCGAAGCGCGCGTGTTCGGTGCCGTCGGCGCCTTCGACGACGACCGTCGGGATGCGGTCGATGCCGTACTCGTCGACGCGCGGCCCCGTTTTTCCGTCGTCGCCGCGGGACACCGGGTGCACGGCCGGTTCGACGCCGCTGGCGGCGAGCGCGGCGGCGAAATCCGGGAGCTGGGACCGACAGTCGCCACACCAGTCCCCGCCCCAGACGTGCACGGTCGCGTCCGCGGGCAGCGATTCGAACGCCTCGATCACGGCCGGATACGACTCCGCGTCCCACGCCGGGTTCGGCTCCATCGTGGTGAGTGACACGCTTGGGGGTTGGCTGCTCGCGGACAAAAACCCCGGCCCCCTGGCAAGCGACGACCGGGAAACGCTGGCCGCGCCCGTTACACGTTTACTCCACAGCCACGTACGTCGGGGCAATGAAAGACAGCATCCTGGACGCCATCGGGACGCCACTCGTTCGGCTCACGGCACCCGAGGGCGCGACCATCGCGGCGAAGCTGGAGGGGTTCAACCCCGCCGGCTCGGCGAAAGACCGGCCGGCCAGGGAGATGGTGTTGGCCGCCGAGCGCGCGGGCGAGATCCAGCCCGGCGACCAGTTGGTCGAGGCGACCAGCGGGAACACGGGGATCGGGCTGGCGCTGACCGCCGCCGCCCGCGGCTACGACCTCACGATCGTGATGCCGGCGTCGATGTCCACGGAGCGCAAGCAACTGCTGCGCGCGTACGGCGCGGACCTGGAGCTGGTGGACGCCGGCATGGAGACCGCGAACCAGGTGGCCGACCGGGTCGCCGCCGACACCGGCGCGTTCCGGGTGGGACAGTTCGAGAACCCCGCGAACCCGCGCGCCCACTACCGGACGACCGCCGAGGAGATCCTCGACCAGGTCGAGGGCCGCGAGATCGACGCGCTCGTTGCGGGCGTCGGGACCGGCGGCACGATCACCGGGACCGCAACCAGGCTCCGGGAGGCCCATCCGGAGATGTCCGTGGTCGCGGTCGAGCCGGAGGCGAACGCGGTGCTGTCGACGGGCGAATCGGGCGACGACGACTTCCAGGGGATGGGGCCGGGGTTCGTCAGCGACAACCTCGACCGGGAGCTGATCGACACCGTCGAAACAGTGGCGGTGGACGCGGCGGAAGCCGAGACGCGGCGGCTCGCCCGCGAGGAGGGCGTGCTCGTGGGCCAGTCCAGCGGCGCGGCGGCGCTGGCGGCCACCCGGACCGCCGAGCGCATCGCCGACCCCTCGCTTGACTGC
The DNA here is from genome assembly GCF_016917855.1 of Halobacterium sp. GSL-19. NCBI lineage: Archaea > Methanobacteriati > Methanobacteriota > Halobacteria > Halobacteriales > Halobacteriaceae > Halobacterium > Halobacterium sp. GSL-19. Next base: position 919,998 of record NZ_CP070377.1, on the reverse strand, counting down.
CCGGACGTCAGCTTCGACGCCGACGCCGTCGGCGATCCGGACGCCATCGCGGACGGTGGTGACGGACCCGACGACTGCCCGCTGGTCGTCACGATCCTGCCCGACACCGGCGAGCGATACCTCTCGGCGGGCGTGTTCGACTGACCGACCCGCGGCGCTACTGGAACTCCGCGGCGGTCACCCGCACCGGCAGCGTGTCGTCGACCGCGCGGCGGTCGTACGCCGGCACCTCGTCGCCCTCCCGGGTGGCGTAGATCGGCTCGACGAGCGCGCCGTCGACGACCCCGTAGAGCTTCAGGTGGGCGTCCGTCTCGGCCGCCGGGAGATCGCCCGCTCGCACGCGGGCGGCCACGTCGCGTGACAGCCACTCGTGTTCCGCCACGGACGGGTCGCGAACCATCGCGGCGTCGGCGAGCCGGGCGAGATACCAGTTCAGGTCGTTCAACAGCGACACCGCCGCCCCGAGGCTGACGGTGGTCACGGCCACGGTGTTGGCGTACGGCGACCGCACGTCGTAGGTCGACAGCGCGCGCCGCGCCGTCTCGTACTCGAACAGCGCCGCCCGCAGCGACGGGTCGTCGTCGGTCCCGAGGAGCAGCACGTCGGTCACGCGACCGCCACCTCCACGGGGCCGGTGTCGGCGGCGACCGTGCGCGCCCACTCGAAGAGCGCGTCGGGTTCGTCGGCGCGCACGCTCTCGATGGGGGCGGCCGTCAGCGGCTGGCGCGGCGCGAGCCGGTTGCAGCCGACGTCGAGGCTGGAGTCCCGGAACGTGTCGATGGAGCGGGCGGCCGCGGTGATGCGTTGTTTGTCCCACGTGAGCAGCGGCCGGTGGACGGGCAGCGTGGTGGCGCGGTCGACGACGCCGAGGTTCGCGGTGGTCTGACTGGATTTCTGGCCGACGGCTTCCCCGGTGACGATGCCGGCCGCGCCCGCATGTTCGGCGACGTGCTCGGCGACGCGGTACATGAACCGCCGGAACGAGAGCATGCGCGTGCGCCCCGTCGCCGCGGCCAGCCGGTCGATGGCGTCGCCGGCCGGCGCGACCCGCAGCGAGAGGTCGTGGTTGGGCGCGTAGTCGTCGAGCGTGCGCACGGCCGCCTCGGCGCGGGCGCGATGGTCGGGGCCGCCGTAGTCGCCCAGCGCCAGGTACAGCGGGATGACGGGCGCGCCCCGGCGCATCGCCTCCCAGGCGGCGACCGGCGAGTCGATGCCGCCGGAGACGAGCGCGACCAGCGGCTGCTGGGTGCCAAGCGGCATGCCACCGGGGCCGTCGCGGTGTGTCAGGAACACGAACGCCTCGGCGTCCCGGACTTCCACGAAGAACGTGATGTCCGGGTCGTCGAGATCAACGACCGGCTGGAAGTCGTCCTCGACGGCGGCCCAGACGGCGTCGCCGCCCACGCGGTTGACGTCGTGGCTGTCGAAGTCGTGGGTGCCGGCGCGGCGCGCGTCGACCGCGAACGCGCCGCCGTCGTAGTGGGCGCGGGCGGCGGCGGCGAGCGCGTCGCTGATCGCGTCGAGGTCGGGGGCGACTGAGACGGCGGGACTGGCGGAGACGACGCCGAACGTGTCAGCGGCCGCATCCGCCGCGCGGCCGGCCGCGGGGCTGCGAACGAGGACGCGCCCCCATTCGCGCTCGACATCGCCGGGCACGCCGCGGTCGGCGAGCATCGCGGCGACGTTGTCCCGGAGCGTCCGCTCCATGTCGGACTGGACGTGACTGGATTTCACGCCGACATCGCCGTGCCTGACGACGACGCTGTCGGCCCCGGGTGGAAGCATGCGTGGTGGAAGCCAGTCCGCGAGTAAACACCTATCGGTCCCCACTGGAGAACACTCGCAGACCGGGGGTGCGCGCTCAGAACGTGGTGCGTTCGCCGTCGATGACGCGGCGCGTGAGGTCCGTGACCGACGCGAGTTGCGCGTCGACGATGCGCTCGATCTCGGCGTCGACGTCGGCCACCGCGGTGCCGTCCTCGGTGACGACTTCCACGTCCGCGACGTGGGGCTCGTCGATCGGGCGGCCGATCTGTGAGAGCAGTCGCACCCGGAGGTCGCGGATGCCGTCGACCTCGGCGACGACCGCCTCGGCGATCTGCGTCGAAAGCAGGTTGTAGATCTTCCCGATGTGGTTGACCGGGTTCTTGCCGGACGTGGCTTCCATGCTCATGGCGCGGTTGGGGGTGATGAGGCCGTTGGCGCGGTTGCCGCGGCCGACGCTGCCGTCGTCGCCCTGCTCGGCGCTGGTGCCGGTGGTGGTGAGGTAGATCGAGCCCGACTCGTAGTCGTCGGCGGTGTTGACGTGGACGGTGACCTCGCGGTCCGTGTGCTCGGTGGCGAGATCGAAGACGTGCTCGCGGATGGCTTCGACCTGGGCGATGTAGGCGTCCATGTCCGGCACGTGGGCGTCCACGAGCGCGGCGGCGATCGTGAGGTCGATGTGGTCGTCTTCGCGTTTCCCCATCACTTTCACGTCCTCGCCGACCGCGGGCGTGTGCTCGGCGTACGGGCCGTTCAGCGAGCGCTCGGCTTCGAGGACGATGCGCTCGGTTTCGGTGAGCGGGGCGTGGCCGACGCCGAACGACGTGTCGTTGGCCATCGGCACGGCGGGGCCGTCGTCGTCGTCGGTGAACACGTCCTGGAGGTCCCCCGATCCCTCGCCGAGCTTGACGTCGACGATCACGTCGGTTTCGAGGTCCAGGTGGGGCAGCGTCTCACGCAGGTACTCGCGGGCGGCTTCCAGGGCGATGGATTCGACCGGGATGTGGTGTTCGGTGCCGTCGGCTTCGACGTAGTGGCTGGTGGCGCGACCGACGACCAGGATGTAGATCGGGTCGATGACGTTCCCGCCGCCGAACGCGGGGGCGGCGTCACCGGCGACGAGTTGGGTCTCGTCGGTGTTGAAGTGGAGGACGTGGCCCACCCGGTCGCGGTATTCCCGGGCGAGGGTTTCACAGACGTGTTCGGCGATGCCGTCGCAGATTGAGTCGGGGTGACCGAGCCCCTTTCGCTCGACGATTTCGACGGCGTCGTCCTCGACTGCGCTGCGGTCGAGAGACTGTACTTGGATGTTCCGGTCAGTCATTGGCTGAGCGTACCCGGTCTCGGTTCGTATAACTTCCGGAAACGGAGACGCCGACAATTATGCGTGCTACGCATTCGACGTGCGGAGGCCGAGATACGACGTGCGGATCTGATCGGTCGGATCCAACCCCAGACGCCGGAGCACCGCGTAGGCGTCCTCCCGAGCGCCAGAAACGGCGTGCTCGGCCTCGACGGTCGTCTCGATCTCGACGTACTCGCCGACGTCCTCGACGGCATCCAACAGCACAGTGAACCCCTCGAAGTGGTGTTTCGTGCGGAGCTTCCGCACCACCGCGGCCGACTCGAACCCGAGTTGCTCGATGATGGCCGCCATCTGTGCGTCGTCCCCGACCGCAGTCTCGAACTCCTCGCGGGTCTTCGACTCGGCCTCGACCAGCGGCCCCTTGTACGTGACGCGGGACTCGCCGTCGGCGCGCGCCGGCCCCGAAAGCACCGCATCGATGTCCGCCGTGAGGTCGTCGCCGCGCTCGAACCCCCGCGCAGCGGTGGCGACGCGCCGCAACCGGAACGCCTCATCGGTCTGCTCGAAGGCCCGGTGGGGCGCATCGTAATACGTGTCCGCCTGCGCAACCGTCGTGTGCTCGGCGGCATCCACGTCCGCGAGCGCCGCCCGAACCGTCTCGTACTCCCCCGGAACCTTCACTTCGACCTCATACATACGTTCGTACTCGGCACGCTGATTCAAAAAGACCGACGCTTCCCGGTCTCAATAGTCGTATAGTCCACTCCTAGCAGCGTTCAAGAGCACTGGCGGCACACACCGAGACGACATGGCCGCAAACAGCCCCACATGTGAGTCCCGCCCCACCGCAGGTTCACCGCTGCAGCTCACCGTTGTCCGGTACAGCGACGACGCCGACCGCGCGACGGTCACACCGGTGTCGGTCGTCGACGGCGACGTCACGACCACGTGGCTGTCAGTTGACGCGGGCGCTGTCGTGTCGTTGGCCGACGCCCGCTGACCGTCTCGCTCACCGGTTCGAAACGTGATTCTTAAGGATGGAACGAGAGTGCGTATTGGTATGAGCGACGAACCCGAGGCCGAGCAGGCCGACTCATCCAGCGACGAACAGGACGGATTCCAGACGGGCGACTTCGTTGAACTGTCGTATACGGCCTACACGGTCGACAGCGAGGAGCTTGTCGACACCACCGACGAGGAGATCGCCGAGTCGGAGGGCGTCGACACGGACGAACAGGAGTTCTCCCCGCGCACGATCGTCCTCGGTGAGGAGCACATCTTCGCAGCCGTCGAAGACGACATCGTCGGGCAGTCCGTCGGCGACGACGGAACCGTTCTCGTCGAGGAGGCGTTCGGCGAGTACGACGAGGACGAGGTCCGAACGGTCAGCGCCAACAAGATCCCCGAAGACGACCGCTACCCCGGCGCACACGTCGACGTCGACGGCGAGCACGGCCACGTCGAAGCCATCATCGGCGGGCGCGCCCGCGTCGACTTCAACCACCCGCTTGCCGGCGAGGACATCGAATACGAGTACGAGGTCCTCGACGAGATCACCGACCGCGAGCAGCAGGCCGTCGGCTTCCTGGAGATGATGTTCGACGTCGAACTCGACGTCGATCTCGTCACCGAGACCGTCGAGGAGGAGGTCACCGAGGAAACCGAGGACGGCGACGCCGAAACCACCACCGAGAGCGTCGAGAAGGAGACCCTCTACATCGAGCAGTCCCCGCAGCTCCAGTTCAACCAGCAGTGGATGATGGGCAAAAGCCAGGTGCTGTCCCAGGTCATCGACATGCTCGACATCGACCGCGTCATCGTCCAGGAGATCATCGACGGCCAGCCCGCCGGTATGCCGGGCATGGGCGGCATGATGGGCGGTGCGGGCGGCGACCTCGGGGACGTCGAGGACGCCCTCGAAGACGCCGACGTCGACGCCGACGAGATCGTCGACGAGCTCGACGACGAGTAACGCCACCACGCCGACTGTCGGCGAACGCGCGCGCCGACAGCCCGCAAAGCGTTTAATGCCCCCGTGAGTGCTGTGGGGTATGGCACGGAAACTCCTGAAGGCTGGTGTCGCGCTGTTGGTGATCGTCCTCGTCTGGAAGCTCTTTGCGGGCGGCGACGCCGAAGACCTCGAAGAGATCGACCGCATCGACTGAGTCGAACCACTTACGCGGCCCCCATTCCTACCGCGAACGTATGTACGGCGTCGTCACGCGGAACGCCGAGGAGCTGGACTGGCCGGAGTTCGAAACCGGGTTCTACGAAGTCAAGGACGTGACCGGCCGCCACGTCGACCCCGTGGAGAACGCCGTCAGCATGGTGTCGTGTTTCGGTGACAACGCCACCGCCGGCACCGACCCCGAGCTCGTTCCCGTCGACGACGACGGCAGGCCGGCGACCCGGGAGCGCCAGTACTTCGACTGGGCGTACATCTGCCCGCTGGCCGAGGACTACCGCAACGGCGTGCTCACCGTCGTGGAGACGTGCAGCGACGTGAGCGGCGACGTTCGACTCGACGACGTGGGGTTCCCGCGGGCGGAGTACTGTCACTGCGATCGCTGCACGGCGGCGTTCGAGGCGTCGGCGTTCGACGACTGGCAGGCGTGGCGCGCGGACGTCATCACGTCGTTCGTCGCGGACGCCGTCGACCGCATCGACGGCAAGACGTATCTCACGCTGTACCCGGATCCCTACCCGGGCCACCTCTACGAGCGGGCGGGCCTGGATCTCGACGCGCTCGCGGAGCTGGTCGACGAGTTCGTCGTTCCGCTGTACGACACCGCCTACGAGACCACGTACTGGATCGAAACCATCGCCGCGGGGTTCGAGGACGCGGTCGACGCGCCGTTCAGCATCGAGTTGTACGCGGTGAACGTCGACATCGAGAACCTGCTGCACGCCGCCGAGGTCGCCGCCGAATACGGCGAAGACGTGTTCTTCGGGTACGAAGCCAGCAACGCCCGGGCGGCGCTCCGCAGGCTGGACGCCGAGGACCGCGACGGCGTGTCGTTCGGGCCGGAGTGAGTCGCCGCCAGTAATCAATTCACTTTTGACTGCTGGGGTGGAATCGGATGCCATGAGCTTCGAGAAGGGCGACACGGTCGTGCTCCACGAGAAACACAGCGACTACGACGGCGAGGAGGGCGAGATCACGCAGACCGCCGAAACGATGTTCGGCGACGTGAACTACACGATCAGCTTCGAAGACGGCCAGGAAGCCGGCGTTCCCGAGGACAGCCTCGACCTCGTCGCGGAAGCCGACGACGACGACGACGCGGAAGCCGACGCCGAGTAACGAGTCTTTTACGCGTCGGCGGCGTACGCCGCCATCATGAGTGAGGTTCCGTTCCACTACATCGATCTCCGCGTGTTCTGCTACGACACGGAGGCCGACTCCCGGGTAGCGGACGCGCTGGGGCATTTCCTCCCGGAGGACGTCGAGATCGAGCGCACGGACAGCGAGGGGCATCTCGGCGACCGCATCGGCGTGCTGTCGACCCGCGTCGAGCGCGCCGACGACATGCGCCACGTGCTCGACCAGCTCCGGGACGGCGCTGACATCGAGCAGATCCGCGACCAGCTCGACGAGCGCGTCGACGACAACTGCTCGCTGTTCGTGCACCTCGACAAGCAGGCGGCGTACCTGGGGGACGCCCAGCTCGGGGACGGCATCTCACTGCGCGCGAAGGTCGAAGCCTACCCCGCGAAGAAGGACGCCGCCGTCGAGAACGCGCGGGACGCGCTCGCGGACTAGGACCCTGTCGGTGGCCGGCCCCTGATCCAAACTGGTTATCCTCCTCGACGTGGAGGGAACACGTATGAGCGACCGACTGGACGAGGTGGACAAGCGAATCCTCTACAACCTGGTTCGTGACGCGCGCAACACGTCCGCCCCCGACATCGCCGACGAGGTCAACGTGTCCGCAGGAACGATCAGAAACCGGATCACACATCTCGAAGCGGCGGGGATCATCCGCGGCTATCACGCGGTCGTCTCGTACCCACAGGTCGGCGGTCGGCTCACGAACCTCTACATCTGCACCAGCCCCGTGCCCGACCGGGATCGGCTGTCCAAACAGGTCGCTGAGATCCCCGGCGTGGTGAGCGTCCGCCAGCTGATGAAAGGACGCAGCAACCTCCACGTCACGGCTGTCGGCGACGACATGCAGGAGCTCACCCGGATCGCGAACGACCTGTCGGCGATCGGGCTGGACATCGAGGAGGAGAACCTGCTCCAAAGCGAGGAGATCCGGCCGTACCACGAGTTCGGCCCCGACGACTCCCAGGACGGACACACGATCGCGGATTTCATGGAGCTGTCCGGCGGTGCTGAGGTCGTGGAGCTGTCCGTGGCGGCGGACGCCGAGATCGCCGGGCACACGCTGCGCGAGGCCAACGAGCGCGGCGTCATCGAGTCCGACGTGCTGGTCGTTTCGATCGAGCGCGACGACGAGATGTTGACACCGCGCGGGGACACGAGGGTGCGTCCGGACGACCTGGTGACGGTGTTCTGCCGGGGCGGCATCAGCCAGGAGACGCTGTCGGTGTTCGGGAAACGCGGCTCGGCGACGGAGACTTAGTAGTACGAAATTCAGGCAGCCACAAACCCAGTGGAAACCAGCTAGCTTAAATTCCCTGTTCGGCAAACGAGAAGCCATGGTCGATCGTCTCGGAACAATCGCGCGCGACCTCGGGCGGATGCTTGAGGCGCTGGCCGGCCTCATCTTCGTTTCCGTGCTCGTCCCTCTCGTGTGGGGGGAGTTCTGGGTGGTGCCGGCGATGGTCGTCTCAGGACTCATCCCGCTAGTCGTGGGGCTCACGCTCAGGCGGACGTTCGAGCACGCCGCCGATCCCGGCCGGTTGCATGGCATGATGATCGCTGCGTCGGGGTGGTTTCTGGTCGCCGCGTTCGGTTCCGTGCCGTTCCTCCTGGCCGCATGGACCGCGCAGCTCGATCCCGGCATGCTCGACGTGCCGGCGCGGTTCACGGTCCCGGGAACCAGAACGTTCAGCACGCTTGCCGCGTTCCAGAACCCGCTCAACGGGTTCTTCGAGAGCATGAGCGGGTTCACCGGCACGGGGCTGACGATGGCCGACAACGAGGCCGCGCTGCCCCACACCCTGCAGTGGTGGCGGTCGTTCATCGAATGGGTCGGCGGCGTCGGCGTCATCGTGCTCACCACGGCGATCCTCGCGCGACCCGGCAGCGGCTCGCTGACCCTCTACGAGAGCGAGGCGCGCTCGGAGAAGATCCACCCCAGCATCGTCTCGACGGTGCGCACCATCTGGTGGATCTTCCTCCTGTTCACGTTCTTCTCGATCCTGCTCCTCTGGATCGCCGGGATGCCGATGTGGGACGCCATCAATCACGCGATGACCGGCCTCGCGACCGGTGGGTTCTCCATCACGGACAACTCGATCGCGACCTACGGGAGCGCCGCCATCGACTTCGCGCTCATCCCGGTGATGGTCCTGGGGAGCATCGCGTTCCCCATCCACTACCTCGTCCTCCAGGGCGACCTCCGCAACCTCTACACGGACCTCCAGACCCGGTGGGTGTTCGGGTTCTTCGCGCTCGGGACGGCGCTCCTGACGGCGGTCCTCCTCCAGCAGGGGTACTACGTGACCGAGTCAGTCGCCGTTGCCGGCGTCGTGCTGCATGGGTCGGCAGCGACGCTCTTCCAGACGGTCCGGTACGCGTTGTTCCAGTTCGTGTCCGCGGCCTCGTGTACGGGCTTCCAGACGGCGGGCGCGCTGGGGTCGGGGTGGACGGCCCCCGCGCAGTTGACCGTGGCGTTCGGCATGGTCGTTGGGGCTGCCGCCGGATCAACGGTCGGCGGCATCAAGCTGATTCGACTGCTCACGCTCGTGAAAGGCATTCTGTTCCGGATTCGGGGGGTGTTCTACCCGTCGGATGCCGTCCGCACGTTCCGCCTCGACGGGCGCGCGCTCTCCGACACCGAGGCCGCCCAGGAGTTCGAGGAGGCCGCGATCATCACGTTCCTCTGGCTCGTCTTCCTCGGGGTGGCGGCGTTCGTGTTCATGCTCGCGATCCCCATGGGGCCCGACGCGTACACCGTCGAGAACGTCCTCTTCGAGGTCGCGTCCGCGCAGGGCAACGTCGGGCTGTCCTCGGGCATCACCGGGCCGGGGATGCCGACGGTCACGAAGGCGATGTTCCTGTTCAACATGTGGATCGGTCGCCTGGAGATCATTCCGGTGTTGGTGCTCCTGCGTGGCCTGTTCAGCACGCTGGAGGTGTACGACTGATGCGCCTCGATGCGATCCCGGTTATCGGGCCGCTGCTGGCCGCTGGCGCCGACGACCGTGTCTTCGACGCGCTGCTCGTGTTGGGGCCGGTGGTCATCGTGGCCATCCGGCTGCTCGGCCGGACGCCCGTGTCGCTGGCGCTCGCGGTCGCGTACACCGTCGGGTTCGCCGCCTACATCCTCTCCGAGGCCATCCGCTAATTGAGGAGAGAAAAACTTAGCAGGGCGGAGATTTACGATGCAGTATGTACATTATAGTGGTCGGTGCTGGTGACATAGGATCGCAGGTCATCCAACTGCTCACGAAAAGCGCAAACGAGATCGTGGTCATCGAGACCGACCCCGACGTGGCCGACCAGGTGAGCCGGGACTACGACTGTCTCGTGTTGAACGCCGACGCCACGGCGAAGGACACGCTCGTCGACGCCGGCTCCGAGAAGGCCGACGCCATCATCACCACCACCGACCGCGACCCCACGAACATCATGGTGATGCTGCTGGCGGACGAACTCGACATCGAGTCGAAGGTGAGCGTCGTCCAGGACCCCGACAACATGGAGCTCTTCCGCCGGATCGGGGTGAACGTCCTCGAAAACCCCCAGCGCCTGATCGGGGAGTACCTCGTTCGAGCGGTCCAGCGCCCGTCGATCAAGGACTTCATGACGCTCGGCGGGGAGGCCGAAGTGTTCGAAATCACGGTGACCGAGGACGCACCGCTGGCCGAACAGACCCTCCAGGATGCGGACACCAACGGACTCCTCGGGGACGATGTCCTGGTTGTTGCCATCGAGCGCGGCGACGACGTCATCACGCCGCGCGGAGAGACAACGATCCACGCCGGCGACCTCATCACCGCGTTCTCCAAGCACGGCGTGACCAGCAGCGTCATGCAGACGTTCACCGGCTCGGAGTGAGCCACACCGGGTGCTCGACCGGCCGGCTGCGTGGTGTCGCCGGGCGGTGTCCGCCCGCGGGCAACAAGGGAGACCGCACGCGTTTTTACCGCGGGGTCGCCAACGTGTGAGCGTGTACGAGGCGGTGTGCGCCCACCCGGACGGAGACAGCACGGTCGCGCGGCTGGCGGCGACCGCGGCCAGCGCCGGCTACGACGGCATCGTGGTTCGGAACTGGGGGGCCACGAGCGCCGACCCGGACGCGGTCGGTGCGGACACGGACGCGGACGTTGTCAGGGGGACGACGGTGTCGGTGACGGACCGCGCCGGGGCCAGCGAGCGGATCCGCCGCCGCCGCGAGAACGCGGTGGTGGTGGCGGCGCGGGCGTCGTCGCCGTCGCTGAATCGGTTCGTCGCGGAGTCCGAGCGCGTGGACGTGCTCGCCGCGCCGATGGCCGACGGCGGGGACGTGAACCACGTCATCGTGAAGGCGGCGCGGACACACGGGGTGCGCTTGGAGTTCGATTTCGCCGGCGTGTTGCGGGCCAGCGGGGGCGACCGCGTGCAGGCGCTGCGGGGGCTGCGGAAGCTCCGGGAGCTCGTCGAGCACTACGACGCGCCGTTCGTGGTGAGCGGGCGGCCGGCCAGCCACCTGCACGTGCGGTCGCCCCGGGAACTGGTCGCCGTCGGCGCGGAGATCGGGTTCACGGACGCCCAGGTGCGGGCCGGCCTGCGGGAGTGGACGCACCTGGCGGCGCGGAACCGCCGGCGGCTGTCCGCGGAGTTCATTGCACCGGGGGTCAAACGTGGCCGGTATGAAGAAGACCCTTGAGGAGCACGCCGCGCGCTTCGACGACGTGGCCGCGGCCTACGACGACGACCAGACCCCGGAGTACAACGAGTGTGTGGCGCTGGTGCTGGAGCACGCTGACGCGGGCGGCGCGGACACGGTGCTGGATCTCGGCTGTGGCACGGGCGCGATCGCGCTCGGCCTCGCCGCGGACGCCGGCAGGGTCGTGGGTCGAGACATCAGCGACGGGATGCTGACGCAGGCCCGCGAGAAGGCGACCACACGCGGCGTGGACAACGTCGCGTTCGACACGGGGCGGTTCAGGGAGCCGAACTACGACGGCGACGCCGACGTGGTGGTGTCGAACTTCGCGATGCACCACCTGAGCGACGCCGAAAAGCGCAGTGCGATCGACACCATCGCCGGGCTGAACCCCCACCGGATCGTGCTCGGGGACGTGATGCTGTTCGGGGGGCCGAACCCCGATGACCCGTTCTACTCGCCGGCAGTCGACGACCCGGCGACCGTCGGCGTGCTCGCCGACGCGTTCACCGACGCCGGGTACGCGGTGACGGCGGTGGAGATGGTCCACGAGCAGGTCGGCGTGCTGGTGGCCGAGACGCGATGAAACACCTCCCCAAGCACGTGCGACCGCGGTGGCGGTATCTCGCCGTCGGGATCGAGGCGTGGCCCGACGCCGGGATCGAGCGCAGCGACTTCCAGCGCGCCCTGTGGTTTGCCGCCGGAAACCTGCTGGGCGACCCCGGCAGCGCCGACGCCGGGGTGCGTGTCGTCGCGTACTCGTTCCGGGACGGCCGCGGGGAGGCGCTGGTGCGGGCGCGCCGCGGGACCGTGTCACGAGCGCGCGCCGCGGTGGCCTGCGTGAGCGCGGTCCGAGAGCACCCCGTTCGGGTGTGCGTCCGCGGCGTCTCCGGGACGATGCGCGCCGCCAGGGAGCGGTATCTCGACGGCCTCGACACCCCCGAACGCCGGAGCGATGTCGCCTTCGACGGGGACGCCCGCGATGGCGTGTGCCGCGGGGAGAACGTCGACGTCGTTGCCGGCGACGATGGCTGGGTGGGGGCGCGCCGCCGGGACTGCGGGACGGACGGGGAGTGAGTGCGGTCGGCACCACGGGATGGGAGAAGGTCTTTTGGTGGCCCCGTCGAAGGAGTCAGTATGATTTCGCTTGACGACGCCGTGACCGCACGGCTGGAAACGCACGGCGAGCGCTTCGAGGTACTGGTGGACCCGGACGCGGCCCTGGAGATGCGACGCGACGAGTTCGACGGTGAGCTGACGGACGTGATCGCGGCCCGCGACGTCTTCGAGAACGCCTCCCGGGGCGACCGCCCGGCGGAGTCCGACCTGGAGACGGTGTTCGGGACGACCGAGCCCCTGGAGATCATCCCCGAGGTCATCGGCCAGGGCGAGATCCAGATCACCGCCGATCAGCGCGAGGCGATGCAACAGCGCAAGAAGCGCAGCCTCATCAACACGATCTCGCGCAACGCCATCAATCCACAGATGGACGGCGCACCGCATCCACCCGACCGCATCGAGAGCGCGCTCGACGAGGCGGGGTTCACTGTCGATCCGATGACGCCCGCCGACGAACAGGTCGACGACGCCCTGGAGGCGCTGCGGCCCGTCATCCCGATCCGGTTCGAGGAGATGACCGTCGCCGTCCAGTTGCCCGCCGACTACGCGGGCAGCGGGCAGGCGAAACTCCGCGAGTTCGGCGAACTGGAGCGCGAGGAGTGGCAGGCCGACGGCTCGTGGGTGGGCGTCATCACGTTCCCCGCGGGCATGCAAGACGAGTTCTACGGCCGCGTCAACGAGGTGTCCGAGGGCAACGGCGAGACCAGCGTCGTGAAGGACAAAGACGAGCTGAAGACGCGGTAGGCCGCCGCGCCGGAGGCTTAAGTGCGCCGGGTGCGTACCGTACAGAGAGTGACCGGAGACACCACGGCGACGGCCGTCGTCGCGAAGCGCGTCGACGATGGCACACCCGAGACAGCCGAGATCAGGGATCTCGTCCAGGCTGCGGGCTACGAGTTGGTCGGCGAAGTCACCCAGTCGCGGACCGCGGACCCGGCGTTGCAGTTGGGCGCGGGGAAGGTGACGGAGCTCGCCGAGCGCGTCGCGCGCACCGACGCCGACCGCGTGGTCTTCGACAACCGGCTGGGTCCCTATCAGACGTTCAACCTCGGCCAGGAGCTGCCCGACGGCACCGAGGTCGTCGATCGGTTCCGGCTGATCCTGGACATCTTCGGGCAGCGCGCCAACACCCGGAAGGCACAGCTACAGGTGGAGCTCGCGGAGTTGCGCTACGAGCTGCCCCGCGCGGAGGCCAAAACCAGCCTCGCCAAGCGCAACGAGCGGCCGGGATTCATGGGGCTCGGCGAGTACGACGAGAGCCGCGAGCAGGACATCAAAGCCCGCATTTCGCGGATCCGCGACGAGCTGTCGAACATCGAGAAAACCGAGCAGCAGCGCCGCGAAACCCGCCGGGAGTCCGGGTTCGACCTGGTGGCGCTGGCTGGGTACACGAACGCCGGCAAATCCACGCTGTTGCGCCGGCTGGCCGCCGACGTCGCGGTCGACGAGAACGACGACCGGCATCCGGATCTGGACACCACCGCGGAGTCCCAGGACGACCTGTTCACCACGCTGGGGACGACGACGCGCCGGATGGAGCTGGCGCGGCGGGACGTCCTGTTGACGGACACGGTCGGGTTCATCAGCGACCTGCCACACTGGCTCGTGGAGTCGTTCAAATCCACGCTGGAATCGGTCTACCAGGCGGACCTCGTGTTGCTCGTGGTGGACGCCAGCGAACCCCTGGCGGACATCCAGGAGAAGCTCGCGACCAGCCACGACACGCTGTACGAGCGCAACGAAGCCCCGATCGTCACGGTGTTCAACAAGACCGACCGGGTTGAGGACGCGGCGCTCGCCGAGAAGATGGAGGCGCTGGCGGCGCTCGCGCCGGCCCCGGTCGCGGTCAGCGCCCGAGACGCCAGCAACCTTGAGGAGCTGCGCGAGCGCATCGACGCGGCGCTTCCGGCGCGCGAACGCGAACGCCTCGTGCTCCCGATGACCGAGGACACGATGAGCGTGGTTTCCTGGGTGCACGACCACGCCCACGTGCGGACGGTCGATTACGGCGACCAGGAGGTCGTGATCGACTTCGAGGCGCGCCCGACGATCGTGGAGCGCTCGCACGCGAAGGCCAGCGACCTAGTGGCCGAGGCCTGACTGCCGACTCCAGCGGGCGGGTCTCCTTCGTGTCGACGCCGTACTCTCGACTGGACGGTCAGTAGTCGATTCCCCTGATGAGCGAGGACACCAGGGAGTCGTGGCTCCATGGTCACGCCCGTTTCGGCGACTTACGCCACACGAACGACGAAGCCATCATGTACGTTGAGAGTTGGTCCTCCGTCGCAGAGTAGTTGCAGGCGAACACCGAAGAGTCGACATCGGTGGTATCAGCGTAACCGGATGAATAGTATCTCACTCGGTGCAACAGGAAAAATGTTTACGTTGAAAACTAACTCTGATATTTATGAACAGACGTACCGTGCTTTCCGGAACCGCAGCGGCTATTTCGGCCGGACTTGCCGGCTGTTCAACCTCGACAACCCAACGACTACCCTCGGCAGTTCGTCGGGAAGAGCCGATAGACCGCCCATTTTCCACTCCAGTTGTCGGAGAAAACAAGACGACGGCCGGCGCCGACCAGAACGGAGTCGTGGAACTCCGCGTCCACGTCCACAAAACGCCGGAGCTGCTGATGCTCGTGTCTATTTTCCAACTGAACCCTGGTGAGTCGTACGAGAGTAACGGTTGGAAGTCAACTGGATTCAACGTCGAACACCGCTGGGGAGGAACCCGATACGATGGTGAAGGGGGCCTATCCCGGCGTGCTACGCTGGTACAAGCCCCAACCGACGACGCTGAAACACCGTATCGGATGGCGACCACCGACGACTCAGCCAGGCATGTGTGGCAAGTCCGATGTCAAACGCCGATGGTCAGCGCGACTACCGATATATTCGTGACGGAATTTCCTGTGCCGGAGTCAGCTCAGTGGGGCGATACCTTTACCGTGAAAGTACATGCCGAATTTTCTAACGAACAGCAAAAAGACAGAGTGTGGTGTGAGCTCCCGGTCACATATTCCCCATCCGAGTCGTGACTGTGTTCGACCTGAGACGGATATCTCGCATCTGGTCGAAAAATAGCGAATCGTCGTTTTATTATCGGTACTCGTCGGCGACCGCTGACCAGCCGACAGTCCCGTGAGGTTTGAGTACCGGCGTGGAGACACTGGTATCTAAACTCGTCGCTCCGGGAGGGACCGGTTAATCAGGTTCTAGGGATTACTATAAGTGCTTGCAGGAGTCACCGTATCCGTTCGAGTGTACATGGAATCACTGGGAAGCTCAACCTTCGTCGCCTGCCCGCCGATTTCGTAGGAGTCGACCCCGTCTTTCCAGATCTCACCAAAGGCTAATTTCTGGCTTATGAGGTCGGCGCCGTCTAAATTATCCGCGTACGTCTCCGACATCGAGCTGGTACTCTTAACGTTGTACATACGCCGTCCAGTGTCGTCATCCGCAGTGATCTCTATTTCACCATGCGTGTTGTCCTTCTCGGAGCCGTTATTCATGTCTCTGACCACTGTCCGTCCACGCCCAATCGAGTCCACCTTGTAAATGAATTCGTCCTGAGGGATTCGGATTTTGTCGTACTTCGAAAACAGGCCCGACGCAACGTGTCCAGAGACTACGCCGTAGGTTCTGTTGTGTATTCTCTCGGTAGAGACGGTTTCCTCGGGTTCCTCCTTTTCGAGGTTGATGTCCGTCGTCGTGAACCAGATCTCGTAATCCGTTCCGGCTCGGGAAGGGGTTGAGACTTTGAGGCCTCTTCGACCACTCGCAGCGGTAACGTTTCCTGCACTGAACGACAGTGCCCCTATACTCGTAATCCCTACTTTCTTTATTATCCCTCTGCGTGTAGTTCCTGACATGTGTTCTCGATAATATGACTCAGGACATGAGTGTTTTGTATACGTACGTAACGGCTACAATTTGGGAGAGCGAATACGCGGGCCACACACAGTTACCTGTCAAGTGAGGGCTGCTTTGCGTCACCAACAGCGATCAGAGCGGCGACTCAACGACGGCTCTAAACAGAGCCAACAGGTGGCGGGTTAGCTTTGCGATTGTCAAAATTCTTCTCGGCACCGTTGGTTCCGTGATCCCGACCTACAACTCGTGCTTCTGCTTCTCGACTACCCGGACGTTCTCGATGGCCGTGCCCGGGTACTGGCCGTCGCCGTCCTTCTCGGCGGCTTTCACCATGTCCCAGACGACGTTGAGTCCGGTCGTGACGCCCTCCAACGCCTCCATCTCGCAGCCGGTCTTGCCAGTGGTCTCGACGGCGACCTCCAGTGCGACACGGTCGTCTCGCACGTCGAAGGTCGTGTCGACGTTCGTGATGGGAATCTGGTGGCACATCGGGATCGTCTCCCAGGTGTGTTTGACCGCCTGGATCGCACCCACTCGGGCCGTCGCGAGCACGTTCCCTTTCCCGATGCCGTCGTCACGGACGGCGTCGATGGTCGACTCCGCGAGGTGGAGGTCGCCGCTGGCGACCGCGCGCCGCGCCGTGTCCGGCTTCGAGCCCACGTCCACCATCTGCGCGTCGCCGTCGGCGGTCGTATGCGTGAGGGCGTCGTCGTCGCCGTCAGGCATCCTGGCCACCCCAGATGGCGGCGGGCAGCGCGTCACAGATGTCGGTCGCGAGCAGTCCGTGCCCGCGGGCCTCAGCGGCGCGCTCACCGGCCCCACCAGTGGCGTACGCGGCAGCGCTCGCGGCCTGGATGGGGGGTTGTGTCGCGAGCATCGCGCCGGTTGCGCCCGCCAACACGTCGCCCGTGCCCCCGACGGTCATCCCGGGCGTCCCGGATCTGTTGACGCGCGTCGTGTCACCGTCGGAGAGCACGTCTCGCGCGCCGGTCACCAGCAGCGTCTGCCCCAGTTCGGCGGCGAACCCTTCGACGGCGTCCCGGGACGGCTGCGAGCCGTCAACAGTCGGGCCGCCCATCGCCTGCAGCTCTCCCCGGTGGGGCGTGCACACGAGGGTGGCGTCGGTCTCCACGTCGGGAACAGCCGTGAGGGCGTCGGCGTCGACGACCGCGCGCCCCTCGAAGGCCGCGAGGAACGCCGCGACGGCGGCCTGCGTGGTGTCGGCGTCGCCGAGCCCGGGCCCGATCACGACGGCGTCGGCGTCCTCGGCGCGCGCCAGCAGGTCGGGTACGTGTTCCTCGACGAGTCGCGTCCCGATCACGCTGTCGACGATGAACGTCTCGTCGAACCCCTGGACTTCGGCCGCAACGGCGTCCGGGACGGCAAGCCGCACGAGGTCAGCGCCGGCGCGGAGCGCGGCCTGCGCGCAGAGCGCCGGCGCGCCGGTGTACGGGCCGCCGCCGATCACGAGCACGGACCCGGCGTCGCCTTTGTGTCCGTGGGGGTCGCGGTCGACCCCCAGCAGGTCGCCCGGCCCGACGACGGTTTCAGCCGCCTCTGGAATGCCGATGTCGGCGACGGTGACGTGGTCGTGGTCGGCCAGCCCGGGTGTGGTGTCGTGGAACGTGACCACGCGGTCAGCGTCGACGGCACTCCCGGGCGTCGCGCCCGTGTCGGCGTCCAGCCCGGACGGCACGTCTACGGCGACGGTGGGGGCGTCCGTGGCGTTGATGCGTTCGATCGCCGTCGCCTCGGGCTCCCGGGGCGGCCCCGAGATCCCCGTTCCGAGGAGCGCGTCCACGACGACATCGGGGTCGTCGAGCGCGAGGGCGTGGGCGTCGCGCACTGCCGTGGTGTCGTAGCCGCCGGCCTGCAGGGCGTCCCAGTTCGCGCGGCTGATCCGGTCGTTGATCGACTCGGGGCGGCCGAGCAGGCTGACCGACACCGCGTAGTCGTCGAGGAAGCGCGCCGCCGCGAACGCGTCGCCGCCGTTGTTGCCGCGGCCGGCGACGATGGCGACGCCCGCGCCGGGGTCCGCGACGCGTTTGACCGCGCGCCCGACGGCGTGTCCGCTTGACTCCATGAGCTGCGCCCGGGGAACGCCGAGCGCAGCGGCGTTGCGGTCGACTGCTGCCATCCGGTCGCTTGAGATCACGCCCGACTGTTCGGCGGCCGCGCTAAAAGAGTGTGGTGTCGTCAGACGGGAGCGGCGATTCAAACCACATCCAGATGCTTCCTGAGAATCTAACCCCCTGTCCGTTGTGACCTGTTTTTGACTTGGGGGGTGTTCCCGATTATGAGTGAAATATGCCGGACGGTCTGATCGGATACCTACAACTAATACGTCATTTCGTCGGAATATGGATGAGGCCAAAATAATCGCCTATATACCACAATATAGCAAGAAAACCACAAAACGCTGTGAAGAACCGCATTTCGCGTGTTGAAAATAGGCCATAAAGTGGCTTAATGTCGTACGGCATGAAGGGATACATCAAGGGGTGGTGAAATGCATCAATTGTTACATGGATCATCGATCCGAGAAAAGCAGCAACAGCAATTCTCGTCACTGAGACCCGCTGGTGAAGGCCCATTGACTCCATCAGTTTGTCTAACTCAGGCCGGATCAGTACCATGCCTATGGTTAGGATCATAGAGAAGAGTATTGCACCGAGATATGTGTGCATCCAGCTGTGCCTCGGACCTGGCCAGAGTCCAAACACAACGAGAGCAGCTCGCCAGTCAATGAGCACGTTCGCTATCACAAACGTGGGAAAATCAATATACTTCACCAATAGCAGTCCAAATAGAAGCCCGGGGCCGAAATGAAATAGTGTAAATGGCATGATAGTCATCACAATGTCGTTTTGATATTTAGATCTGCTGTATATGTGTCACCTACGTGTATGATAATTCATGGGTTGTGTCCCTGCTGGCGCCACGTCGCCGTCAGAGACAAGACATTCCCGCAAACGAACATGCCCCGGTCGTTCTGGGGTGTTCCGATGATTTCCGTAACAAGACCAGCTCACGACGTGCATTCTCTGCGGCATCATTCGCCGGGGAGCCAGTGATCGAGCACACCTTCCACCTTCCCAGAAGGTGTTGCCACTAGTCCGTCGGGATGGTTTCCGCTGCTCGGAGACATCCCTGAGAAGACATATCCAATCCCGACTGACAGGTTATGTGTACCTCACGTGCCACCATCTACGAGACAGTGGCGAACTCAGCCAGAGCTGAACACGTACGAATCGTTTATATGTTGTGATATTCAGTTTGAAGAGTATGAATCGAGACAAGTTATTGAAATTGGGATTAGTAATTGTTCTCTTCTTAGCTGTTTCAATATTTATTGAGATCGGAATGATCGGTTTTTTGAACACAGACACTGCTGGTAAGGGAGGTCCTACGATATTCGGTGGCGGGACAGGCCATTATACTGAAAACATTCCTGAGTTTGGTACATATACGGTAACTATTATTGGAAACGGAACTAGTGTAAATAGCTCGTACGTTGTCAGTGCTAAGGTAAATTCAACTGACACGCGCTCACGATACAATATTCAAACTTTTGGAAAACAATATGAAATATACTATGATGGGAATGATTCGTATTTGAACGGACCCGATTCCGATCGTAATGTGTCTATGTTTGATGGTGATATTGTCACTGCCAACCCAGCAGGAATATCATCATATCTACCTAGTGAGGTACAATATGACTATATTGGTCCAGGATCCATAAGCGGGACCTCTGTCTCTCTGTTCGAAACTACAGACCCTCCAAATCCAGGACGATCTATCGAGATATACGATTATAGCAGTAGAGATAAGCTAGTTTACAATAGTAGTGAGATTGAACAATCTTCGTTTAAAGTTTATGTCGCTAAAGGGGATATAGTCCGTCGGATCGAACTCAACATCACCCTTACAAATGGTGAATATATTGAGAACACAATAACATTTTCAGATCTAGGAACGTCTAACGCTAGTAAACCATACTGGCTATCTCAAGATAATTTAACGTCATTCAGAGATCTTACAGGATCGACTGAAAGATCGTGTTTAGTTAAGGGTGAAAAGTGAGGCAGGAGAATGTCTTGCTGGTCTATGGCAGAAATCACCCGCCTCAGTGGTCATAGAGGGTGTATTTTGTGGAGCGTGAACGGACACCCGAGTGGATAGCGGCGCAGGGTATTCAATCGCACATCACGGGACTGTCGCTGGCGAATGCCGTCGAATCACTCGAAGATCTGGGTGTCCAACGCAGCCGGACGGCGGTCCACGATCGGGTGCAGAGTTTCGCTTGCTGGCACACTGCGCCAAACTGACCACCACCCGTCAGACCGCCAGCGTCGTCAGCGGCGGGGTGTCGGCTGTGGTTTCGAGCACCACAGTGTGGCCGTCCTGGCTGATGACCGGGTCGGCGAGTGTGGCGTCGGCGGCCGCAACCAGTCGCCGTGTCTCGCCCACCGACAGGTCCGCTGCGTCCGAGACCGCGCCGTACTGAAGGCGCGTGTCGGCGTCGTCACGAGTGGTCACCGAGACACCGACTGCCGAGGCGTGCGCCAGGAGTGCGTCGAGTGCGCCGGGGATGTCGTGGAGCGCAGCCCGAACCGCGGGACGGGCGTCGGCGCTCAGCGACGCGTATCCGACGGCGTCCCCGGAGAGCGCGTCCCGTAGGCCGCCGAACGTGTCCGCGTCGCCGTCGAACCCGGTCGACGAGCGCGCCGCGTCGATGTGTGCGTGCGCCCGGGTCAGCGACGGGGCGTGACCCACCCGGATCGCGGCGTCGCTGATCGAAACCGCGTGTGTCGTGTCGGTTCCCTCGAACCTGGCAGCGTCGGCGTCGCGCGCTGAAACGTCGGTGAGCGCGGTGTCGGCACGCGCCTCCGACCGGACGGCGGCGGCATCAAACGATCCGTGGACGGTCAGACAGCCTGCAACGTGTTCGGGCGACCGCGCAACGCCGGCCGTGACGTGCGTGCTGTCGCTCGCTGTGATCGAGTCGTAGCGCTGAGTGATGCTGCGCAGCCTGTTGGTAACCGTCTGCGGGAGGGCGACGTGGCTGCGAACGCCGGGCACGGCGGCGCCAGCCGCAACCACGGGCGCGTCGGTGACGGCGCGTGGGTCGTACAACTCGCGAGTTGGGGCTGCCGCAGCGGGCGCGCTCGTGACGAGGGGGACAGCGGCGAGCGCGCCGACGGTCCGCAGGAGGCGTCGTCTGGAGGGCATTGCGTTGATTTATGTTTCAACTAAAATATGTGCTGTGGTTCGGCGTCGGGGCTGTCTGGGCCGCTCATTCGGTCGGTTCGGGGGCGGATCCCCCGCTGCGAAGGTAATGGAACAGATACGTCTGCGTGTAGCCGGCGTGTGGTCCGAGGTGTTCCCGGAACGCCCGCGAGGTGTCCTCGTAGCGCCCGCGCTCGCAGTCGGGGTAGTGATCCTCGATGGCGGTCTGCATCCACGTGTCGAGGGGTACGGCGGCGAGATAGCCAAGCGAGAACAACAACACGCAGTCAGCGACCTTGTTCCCGACGCCCACGAAGTCGGTCATTGTCTCGCGCGCCAGCTCGTACGCGCGGCCATCGATATCCCGCTTCGTGAGTTCGCCCGACGCCACCATCGCAGCAGTCCGCTGGACGTAGGGGGCGCGGTAGCCGAGCTTGAGATCGCGGAGGTCGGACTCCGTGGCGGCCGCCAGTGCCGACGGCTCGGGGACGCTATAGACCGTCTGGCCGTCGAACGTGATCGGCGTGCCGTACTCCCGGCGGAGCCGTTCTTGCATCTCGAAGATCCGTTCGACCCGCATCTGGGCCGAGCAGATGAACGAAACCAGGCAGCCGAAAAACGGGTCGCGGACGATCCGGAGACCGTCGTAGGCGTCCCACGCGGCTGTGATGAGGGGGTCGCTGCGAGCGGCACCGCGAACGGCGTCTAAGTCGTCGTGGAGGCCGAGCGCGTCGCGAACGATGGGGGCAGCGTCGGTCGTGCCACGCCACTCGATTGCGGTTGCGGTCTGGCGGACGTCGATGACGTCGTCGTCGATGACGGTCCGGTACCAGGCGTCGCCGCCCGAGAGGCCGTCGGTGCGGTAGGTGTCACCGTCGGGACGCCACCACAGGTAGGTTTGCCCGCTTTCGAGGGTGGCTTGCACGTCGACGGCACCTGGCACGTCGTCGAGAGGAATCGCCCCGCGTTCCATGGCCGTGTTCGGTGATCCCGACGAAAGGCCCCATCGATCCGGGCCAAAGTTCTTCTATAATGGTTGCGAACGTCACACGTGAGCATGGATTGTAGGGTGGTCGTCGAGGCTGCAGTCCCAGTGTACGACGTGCAGTCCACCGACGAAGCGGTACGCATCGCCATCTCGAAGACGGGCGAAATGCTGAACCCGGATCTGAACTACGTCGAGATAGAGATGGGGTCGCGGTCCTGTCCGCACTGCGGGACGGACACGGAACCAGCGTTCGTCGCTGCCGACGAGAGCCTCGTCGCGCTTGAGCTCTCGATGACGGTGTTCAACGTCGAACGCGACGAGCACGCCGCGCGCATCGCGCGCAAGGAGATCGGCCAACGCCTAGCGAACATTCCCCTGGCGGTGCTTGAGGTCGACACCGTCACGGACGACGACACCCAGGAGTCGACCGGTGGGGACACCGAGACGGCGTAGCACCGGCCATCGGCGGCGCAGTGGCTGTCGGCTGGCGTCGATAGAGCGCCGACGTGGATCCGTCGTGCGTGGAGATCAGTCCGCAGAAGCGGGAACAGCTTCGGTCTCGTCGTCTTCGGTTGCCATCGTGGATGTGATACCGCCGGCGAGCGCAAAGACAGCGGCCTTGTGGTCGGTCTTGGATTTGTGGATCGAGGTCGGCCGTACGCCGAGGTCGTTGTAGTCGGTCAGGTCAACGTCCTCTGCTGCGTTCTCCTCGTAGTAGTTGCTGACCTCGGCGAGAAGGCCGTGAAGGTGGATGAGCTCCTGCTTCTTCATGACAACACGTCCTTACGGTCACGGGGTTATAGTATTATCCTGAGAGGCATTCACACGGCCGTGTGTGAACGCGAGTGAGGTTGTAACGCGTTTCTGGGTCGTCCTGAAACCCTTTTGTGGTGGCCACCACTTCCGAATGGTATGGACTACGAAGAGCAACTCGACCGCGCAATGGACGAAAAGCCCGACGTCACGGGCAGTGAAACCCGATTCGAGGTCCCCGATCCGAACGTCAGAAAGGAGGGCAACGTGACGGTGTACGAGAACTTCCAGGCGACGCTGGACGCGCTGAGCCGGACACAGGATCACGTCCTGAAGTTCCTCCAGAACGAAGTCGGGACGAGCGCCAGCATCGACGAGAGCGGGCGCGCGCGACTCACCGGTGAGTTCGGCCAACGGCGGGTCTCGGACACCCTAGACGCGTACGTCGAAACGTACGTCACGTGTCCCGAGTGTGGGCTTCCGGACACCAACCTAGAGACCGACGGCGACACGATACAACTGCACTGCGAGGCCTGTGGCGCGCGCTCGACAGTGTAGGGCGCTACTGGAGGTTTTTGAGGGTTTCGAGGTCGCGGTCGGTGCGTGCGAACAATGCCGTGCGGCGCGTCGCGTGACAGCCCGGACAGCTGAAATTGTCGGTGTGAGCGGGCAGCTCGCTCGGCGTGCTCTCCCAGCTCTTCGAACACTCCGGACAGGACAGCTGCACGAACGCCTCGTGTGGCATACGTAGTCGTGGGCGCGACAGCGCCAAAAGCTTTGTCGCCACTCTCGGCGCGCGACAACACGCGTGGTGTTGGGACACGGTGGGGAACGCCAGGGCAGCGACCGCTCGCAGCAGGGTGGTGTTCGGGGCCGCCGTCGCGGTGGCTACACGGTGAACAACTCCCCGGCAGCGGGCACATCGAACAGCCCGATCCGCGCGCCGGCGTCGAGCCACGCGTGCCCGTAGGAGAACGCTGCCAGCGCGTTCACGGGGTCGTCGTGCGCGCGGAAGTGCCGGCCGTCTTCGAGGTAGGATTCGGCCATCTCGAAGTACTCGGCGGCGGCTTCACCCAGCGGCGACCCGGCGGGGGGAACGGGATCAGCGGCGGCCAGTGCGTCCGCAAGCAGGCCCTCGTAGCGGTCGGTTTTCTCCGCGAGATCGGCAGCCATACTGGCGTCTGCGTGGCGGACGGCACTAAGTGCTTTGCTGGGCGACGGCTTCGCTACCGGCACGCGCGCACGCCAACACAACGTACAAACAGCGCGGCCGCCGACGTACGTGTATGACTGAGGCCACGACCGACAGGACGGCACTGACGGATGGCGGGCGTGATGTCGTGGAGCACCGGCAACTGGTGATCGTGGGATCGGGGATCGCGGCGTTGAGCGCGGCGACGTACGCCGCACGGTCGAACAACGACCCGTTGCTGTTCGAGGGCGACGAGCCCGGCGGCCAGCTCACGCTCACCAGCGAGGTGGAGAACTACCCGGGGTTCCCGGAGGGCATCGCGGGCGCGGAGCTCATCCAGGAGATGAAAACCCAGGCCACGCGCTTCGGCGCTGAGGTCGAGCACGGGATCGTCGAATCCGTCGACGACTCCGGGCGGCCGTTCCGGCTCACGCTCACCAACGGTGATGTCTACACCGCCGACGCGGTGATCGTCGCCTCCGGCGCGAGCGCGCGCACGCTGGGCATCCCTGGCGAGGACGAACTCATGGGGCAGGGCGTCTCGACGTGTGCAACGTGTGACGGCGCGTTCTTCCGCGGGGAGGACATGATCGTGGTGGGTGGCGGTGACGCCGCCGCCGAGGAAGCGAGCTTCCTCACGAAGTTCGCGGACACCGTCTATCTCGTGCACCGCCGCGACGAACTGCGCGCCGAGGACTACTGGGCCGACCGCATCCGCGAGCACGTCGCCGACGGCGACATCGAGGTGCTGTGGAACACGGAAGCCGTCGAAGTACACGGGTCGCCCGAGGAGGGCGTGACGGGCGCGTCGCTGGTCCGTCACCCGGAGGGGCATCCGACGGCGAAGCTCGATGCCGACGAAACCGAACAGCTGGAGCTGGACGTCGGCGCGTTCTTCATCGCCATCGGCCACACGCCGAACACGTCGTTCCTCGCCGACACCGGCGTCGTCTGTGACGATGCGGGCTACGTGCAGACGGTCGGGGGTGCCGGCGGCGGCCAGACCAAAACCGACGTGACGGGCGTGTTCGGCGCCGGCGACGTCGTGGACTACCACTACCAGCAGGCGGTCACGGCCGCCGGCATGGGGTCGAAGGCCGCCATCGACGCCGACGAATACTTGGAGAGCGTCGCCGATGGGGTCACCGGTGAGACGGCCGACGCCACGCCGGCCGACGACTGACGGCGCTGTACCCACACCGCTTTTAGGCGGCGTCCCGTCAGCACTGGCATGGACGAAACGACGTTCACGATCGAGGACGCAGCCGGCAACGCGAACGATGTCACGCTTCCCACGGGGCTCGTGGAGCTGTTCGCGGAAGCCGAGGACGAATCGGACGCCCAGGTCGTCGGCGACATCGCGCTGATGGCGTTCGCACAGCGCGCACACGCCGTGGTCCACCACAGCGAGGGGCAGGTCGACGACGACCTGGAGGCCATCGAGGAAGCCACCCTCGATCAGTTCGAGCAGCGGTTCGGGCAGACGTACGCGGAAGCGACCGGCCACCAGCACTGAGCCTGCGCTATCGGCAGTCGTAGGCCAGCAGCACGCCGTCGTCGAGGCGGTCGACGCCGGTCAACTCGAAGGTGGGGAACTCCGCGACGAATCCATCGCCGTCGGCGAGTGTCGGGGCGTCCCGCCCGCCGATGAGCTGGGGGGCGACGAACACGGACAGCTCGTCGACGAGCTCCTCGGCGAACAGCGAGAAGATGAGTTCGCCGCCACCCTCCACCATGAGGCGGTCGACGCCCCGGGATTCGAGGGCGTCGAGGGCTGACGGCAGGTCGACTCGGTTCTCGCCGGCGACGACCACAGTCGCGCCCGCGGCCTCCAGGCTCTCCCGGTGTTCGACCGGCTCCGCCTCGGCGACGAGGACGTACGTCTCGGCAGCGCCGTCCAACAGCCGTGCGTCCGGCGGCGTGCGGGCGTGGGAGTCCGCGACGACGCGCGCCGGGTGTGGGGACTCGCCGCGCTCCTCGCGGGCGGCGACGTGGTCGCTGTCGTCCAGCGTCAGCGACGGGTCGTCGGCCAGGACAGTGCCGACGCCGACCATGACGGCGTCGACGCTCGCGCGCAGTTCGTCGACGCGTTCGAAGTCCGCGTCGCCGCTGAGGGTGACTTGCTCGCGGCGGCGGGTCGAGAGTTTGCCGTCCGCGCTCATTGCGGCGTTCACGACAACATGCATACAGTCGCGGTGTCGGGGCCGCCTGAAACCGGTTTTCGTTCGGTGGTATGCGCCCGGCGCTGGCTCGCCAACCCTTATGCCCCAGGACGACCGACAGTACGCTGTATGAACGTCGACGATCACGCCGAGGAGCTCGCCTCCGACCTCGGTGTAGACAAAGCGGAGGTCAAAGAGAACCTGCAGAACCTCGTGGAGTACAGCGTGCCGCTGGAGGAGGCCAAGCGCAGCCTCCGGCGGAAGTACGGCGACGATGACGGGGCGCCATCCGGGGGGCCGACCGCCGTCGACATCGCGGACGTCGACACGGACAGCGGGAACGTCACTGTCACGGCGACGGTGCTGACCGCGGGGAAGCGCTCGATCCGCTATCAGGGCGACGACCACGTCATCGGCGAGGGCGAGCTGGCCGACGAGACCGGGCGCATCTCGTACACGGCGTGGGAGGAGTTCGGCCTGGAACCCGGCGACACCGTTACTATCGGGAACGCCAGCGTCCGCGAGTGGGAGGGCAGCCCCGAGTTGAACTTCGGGGAGTCCGCGACGGTCACGACCGCCGACGGCGACATTGAGATGGCCGCCGAGGTGGGCGGGGACCGCGACCTCGCGGCGCTCTCGGCGGGCGATCGCGGGCGGAACGTCGAAGCCGTGGTCACGGAGGTCGAGGAGCGCACCATCGATGGGCGGGACGGCGAGACGGAGATCCTCTCCGGCGTGCTCGGCGACGAGACCGCGCGCCTCCCGTTCACCGACTGGGATCCCCACGGCGAGATCGAAGCGGGGGCGTCGGTCCGCATCGAGGACGTCTACGTCCGGGAGTTCCGGGGCGTGCCATCGGTGAACGTGTCGGAGTTCTCCACGGTTGAGCGCCTCGACCACGAGGTCGAGGTCGGCGGTCCGACCCGGATGGCGATCCGGGACGCCGTCGCCCGCGGGGGTGCCTACGACGTCGAACTCGTGGGCAGCGTCATCGACATCCGGGACGGCTCGGGGCTGATCAAGCGGTGTCCCGACTGTGGGCGGGTGGTCCAGACGGGGCAGTGTCGCCAGCACGGCGCGGTCGAGGCCGAAGACGACCTGCGCGTCAAGGCGGTGCTGGACGACGGCACCGACAGCGTCACCGCGATCTTGGACCGCGAGCTGACCGCGGACGTCTACGGCGGTACGCTG
This sequence comes from Halobacterium sp. GSL-19, assembly GCF_016917855.1. NCBI lineage: Archaea > Methanobacteriati > Methanobacteriota > Halobacteria > Halobacteriales > Halobacteriaceae > Halobacterium > Halobacterium sp. GSL-19. Next base: position 892,413 of record NZ_CP070377.1, on the reverse strand, counting down.
GCGGACGCCCGCGAGCAGGCCCGGGAAGCCATGGACCACTCGGTGGTCGCCGACACCATCGCCGAGGACGTGGTGGGCCGCGAGTTCCGGGTTCGGGGCCACCTCTCGGTTGACGAGTACGGCGCGAACCTCGAAACGATCGCGTTCGCGGAGCGCGACGACGACCCAGCGGCGCGCGCAGCGGCCTTCCTTGCGGAGGTGGACGCATGAGCGACGCCGACACCGACGACGACGGCGAGCGCAACCGGCGCGAAGTCGCCTACCGACTGTTCGCGGCGGAGTTCGACGACGCCGACTTCTCGTACGCCGAAAGCGACGAGGAGCGTGCGCCGAACTACGTGGTGACGCCGACGGGTGCGCGCGTCAACCGGCTGTTCGTCGTGGGCGTCTTGACGGCCGTTGAGGCGGTCAACGACGACGTGGTGCGCGCGCGCGTCGTCGACCCCACGGGGGCGTTCGTCGTCTACGCCGGGCAGTACCAGCCGGAAGCACTGGCGGCGCTCGAAGCCGCGGAGACGCCGTCGTTCGTCGCCGTCACGGGCAAAGCCCGGACGTTCGAGCCCGATGACGCCGACGTGGTGTACACGTCGGTCCGCCCGGAGACGGTCAGCGAAGTTGACGCCGACACCCGCGACCGGTGGGTCGTCGCGACCGCCGAGCGCACGCTGTCGCGCGTGCGGACCGCGGCGGCAGCCCACGACCGCGTCGAGCGCGGCGACAGCCTGGAGTCGGCGCTGGCGGCGGCGGGCGTCGCGCCAGGGCTCGCGTCCGGCATCCCGCGGGCGTTCGACCATTACGGGACGACACCGGCGTATCTCGGGGCGGTCCGCGACCTCGCAGCGGACGCGGCCCGCGTCGTCGCCGGCGACACCGACACGGTTGGCGGCCTTGCGGTGGCTCCCAGCGAGGCGGGCGACGCCACACTGGATTTCGCCGCCGACCTCGGCGCGGATGCGTCGTTCGGCGGGGCGTCGGAGACGGACGCCGAGACACAGCCCGACTCGTCGGCCGGTGACGCTGGCACGGCGGCGGGGACACCCGACAGCACCGCGTCCTCGGTCGACACGGACGACGGTGAGCCGGCATCCGAGACGGCGTCGCCGGACGGGGACGCGGGCCCGAGCACGGGGCCGGTCACGGACGGCGAGAGCGGTGCCGCCGACGAGGACGGCGAGATGTACGAACTCTCGGCCGAGGAGCGCGAGGCAGTCAAAGACGAGTACGGCGTGGACTTCTCGACGGGCGACGAGATCCCGGAGGCGGGCGAGCACGACATCGACGCGCCCGGCCCCGACGAGGGCGTCGAGTCCGAGGCGGCGGCCGCATCGACGGACGACGGCGGTGACGCCGTCGCCGATCCCGGTGACTTCGACGCCGACGGGACCGGGGATGACTCACCGCCCGCCGATGTCGACGTCGAGGAGTACGTCGTGGAGCTGATGGACGATCTCGACGACGGCGACGGTGTGCCCCGCAGTGAGGTGGTGTCGACCGCGGCCGACAGCCTCGACGCCGACGCCGACGAGATCGAGGCGGCGGTCACGTCGGCGCTGATGAGCGGGCGGTGTTACGAGTCCGGCGACGACCGCCTGAAAGCCATCTGATGGCGCTCGTCGAGCCCGTGCTCGGGGAGCCCGCGGCTGTCGCGGAGACCGGCGGGGGCCGGGCGCTCGTGGTGGCGGATTACCACGCCGGCATCGAGGTGTCGCTGCGCCGGAAGGGGCTGGAAGTGGAGGGCCGCGGCCCACAGCGGCGGCGCCGGCTGCGGCGGCTCGTACGCGAGGAGGGCGCGGACCGCTTGGTGGTTCTGGGCGACGTGGGGCACGCGATCGGCGCGCCGGAGGGGGCCGAGCGCGAGGAGTTGGCGGCGCTGTTCGACGCGGTGGACGTGCCCGCGACGGTCGTTGTGGGCAACCACGACAGCGGCATCGAGGACGTGGTGCCCGCTGACGTGACGGTGACCCCAAGCGACGGCACGGTGCTGGGTGACGTGGGGTTCGCACACGGACACACGTGGCCGAGTCAGGCTGTTCTCGAAGCCGAGACGGTCTGTATCGGCCACGAACACCCGGCGGTGCGGTTGACCGACGATGTGGGCGGGACGCGCGTCCAGCGCGCGTGGCTGCGCGGCCCCCTGGACCCAGCGCCGTTCACCGACCACTACGGCGAGGCCGTCGACGCGCACGGCGACCTCGCCGTCTTCCCGGCGTTTAACGACCTCTCCGGCGGGACGTGGGTGAACGTCGACGGCCAGGGGTTCCTCGCGCCGTTCCTGCCGGCGGGGTGCCCCGACGCGGAGCTCTACTTGCAGGACGGCACGCGCCTGGGACGATTCGATCGGGTGTAGCCGACGCGACCGCCGGGAGCAGTGTGCTTATTCGCGCGCCAACCGTACGACTACGCCAGTATGTCGGAGACCGGTGGTGGCCGGATGGACGCGTTCACTCACCTCGGCAGCGAGGTCCGGAACGCGCTCTCCGAGCGCGGGTTCACCACGCCAACGGAGCCCCAACGTCGCGCGGTGCCCGCGCTCGCGGACGGGCGAAACGGGTTGGTCGTCGCCCCGACGGGGACCGGGAAGACGGAGACGGCGATGCTGCCCGTCTTCGACGCGCTCGTCTCAGACGGCGGGCCGCCCGACGGGTTCGGTGCGCTGTACGTGACGCCGCTGCGGGCGCTGAACCGGGACATGCGCGAGCGCCTGGACTGGTGGGGGGAGACGCTGGGCCTGGAAGTCGACGTGCGACACGGGGACACGACGGACTACCAGCGCCGACAGCAGGCCACCGATCCGCCGGACGTGCTGGTGACCACGCCGGAGACCCTGCAGGCGATGCTGACCGGGTCGACGCTCCGGGATGGACTTGCAGACGTCGAGCACGTCGTCGTCGACGAGGTCCACGAGCTGGCGGGCGCGAAGCGCGGCGCGCAGCTGGCGATCGGGCTTGAACGCCTCGTGGAGGTGGCCGGGCGCGTCCAGCGGATCGGGCTGTCGGCGACGGTCGGGGATCCCCACGAGATCGGGGCGTTTCTCACCGGCGGCCGGGGGTGTGAGATCATCGAAGTCGACGTGACGTCGAACGTGTCGTTCGAGGTGCGGGAGCCGGCCGTCACGGACGCCGACGAGCGGTTGGCGAGCGAACTGCTGACCACGCCGGCGATGGCCAGCCACGTCCGCGCGATCCGGGAGATCGTCGACCGCCACGACTCGGTGTTGATCTTCGTGAACACCCGCCAGACCGCGGAGGCGCTGGGGTCGCGGTTCAAGGAGCTGGACGCGGACATCGGCGTGCACCACGGCTCGCTGTCGAAAGACGCCCGTATCGACGTCGAGGACCGCTTCAAATCCGGCGAACTCGACGGCCTGCTGTGCACGTCCTCGATGGAGCTCGGGATCGACGTGGGCGGGATCGACCACGTGGTGCAGTACAACTCGCCCCGGGGGGTCAAGCGCCTGCTCCAACGCGTGGGGCGGGCAGGTCACAGCCGGGACGCGGTTAGCGAGGGCACCGTCATCACGGGCAGCACCGACGACACCCTGGAGGCGCTGGCGGTCGCAGACCGGGCCAACGATGGCGCCGTCGAGGACACCCAGGTTCATCACGGCAGCCTCGACACTGTTGCGAACCAGATCGTCGGCGTCGTGATGGATGTCGGGGAGACCGAAGCCTGGCACGCGTACAACATCATCACGCGCGCGTATCCGTTCAAGCAGCTCACCGAGGAGACGTTCCGGGCGGTGGCGATGGAGCTCCACCGGAACCGCGTGGTGTACGTCGATGAGGACGACGACACCATCTCGACGTCCGGGGGGACGTGGCAGTACTACTACGCGAACCTCTCGATGATCCCCGACGAGGAGACCTACGAGGTGTACGACATGGCCGGCGGCCGGCAGGTCGGCACGCTCGACGAGCGGTTCGTGGTGAACTTCGCGGAGCCGGGCGCGACGTTCGTGCAGCGCGGCGAGATGTGGCGCATCACGAACATCGACGAGGACGACCAGCAGGTGGAGGTCTCGCCCATCGAGGACCCAGCGGGCGAGGTGCCGTCCTGGACGGGCCAAGAGATCCCGGTGCCGTACGCGGTCGCGCAGGCAGTCGGTGGGATGCGGGCGACGGGCGGCCGGCAGCTCGGCACCGGGACGCCCAAGGATGCGGTGGCGAGAGACGTGGCGGCGAGGTATCCGACCACCCACCGGACCGCCGGCAGCGCGCTCGACCGGATGGCCCGCCACGTGACCGAGCAGGACGCGCCCGTGCCGAGCGCCGAGCGGATCGTCGTCGAGCAGGCCGGCTCGACGGTGGTGGTGAACGCGTGCTTCGGGCACGAAGTCAACGAGACGTTGGGGCGGCTGGTGTCGGCGCTGCTCGGTCAGCAGACGGGGTCGTCGGTGGGGCTGGACGCGGGCCCGTACCGCATCGAGTTGGAGGTCCCGAGCCGGGTGAGCGCCACGGACGTCGTGGCGGTGTTGCGCGACACCGACCCCGATCACGTGGCCGGGTTGCTCGAACTCAGCCTGAAACAGTCCGAGACGCTGAAGTTCACGCTCGCACAGGTCGCCGCGAAGTTCGGCGCGCTCAAGCGCTGGAAGGGGCGGGACGGCGTGGGGCTGTCCCGGCTGCTGGGGGCGCTTGAAGATACGCCCGTCTACGAGGAGGCGATCCGGGAGGTGTTCCACACCACGCTGGACGTGGCGCGCGCCAGCGACGTGCTCGCGCGCGTGCAGTCCGGCGAGCTCGGCGTCGAGATCGTGGGCGAGCGCACGGCCGTGGGGGCCGGCGGCCGGTCGGCGGGAACGGAGTTGCTCACGCCGGAGCACGCCGACGCCAGCGTCGTGCAGACGATCAAAGACCGCATCCAGGACGACCGCGTGAAGCTGTTCTGCGTGCATTGCGCCGACTGGAGCCACGAGACGATGGTCCGTCGGGTCACCGACCAGCCGGAGTGCCCCCGGTGTGGGTCAACGCGGATCGCGGCGCTGTCGCCGTGGGCGGATGAGGTGATAACGGCGGTGCGTGCCGACGACAAGGACGACGAGCAGGACGACCGGACACAGCGCGCGTACCGGAACGCCAGCATCGTGCAGAGCCACGGGAAGCGGGCCGTGATCGCGTTGTCGGCGCGCGGCGTCGGCCCCCGGAACGCCGCCCGCGTCATCAACCGCCACCGGGAGACGGAGGCGGAGTTCTACCGGGACATCCTCGAGCGCGAGCGCGAGTACGCGCGCACCAAGGCGTTCTGGTAGCGGGAGCCATCACACCGCGGGAACGGGAGTCACACCAAACACAGGTCACAAACTATTCAAGTGGCCTGGGAGTACGCACGACCATGGTACGCGACCTCCACGTCCCACGAACTGCACTGTTAGCCGTCGGGCTCGCAGTGCTGCTGGTTGCCGCTGGGTGTACCGGTATGCCCGGTGGATCGAGCGCCGATGCCACCACAACGAACGCGAAACTCGACAGCGTCCCGGCGTCCGCTGAGTACGTCGCGTACGTCGATGTCGCTGGCATGCGAACTGACACGGATCTCCGATCGGTGACGAACACGACGCTGGCCGAGGCCGACCTCGGCCCGAGTGCCCCGAGTGACGTGTCGTCGATGCTCGACGACTTCGAGGAGGCCACCGATATCAACCCGCGAAAGATCCAGAACATGACGATGTTCACGGCGTCGACTGCGACCACGCAGCCCGGCACCAGCAGCGGGGCGGCATTGCTGTCGACGACGTACGACGAATCCGGGATGGTCAACGCCATCGAGTCGTCGACGGACACGACGCTCAACGAGGGAACGTACGGGAACGTCACGGTGTACAGCGACGACTCGCTGGGCGGGTTCGACAACGTGTTGGCCGCGCTCGGTGACGGCGAGTTCGTGGTCGGTGACCGCGACAGCGTCGAGAGCATGCTCGACGTGCGCAGCGGCGACGCCGACCACCTGGAGGGCGACCTCAGAAGCGCCTTCGAGGGCGTCAACGGCGGCAGCTACGTACAGTACGCGCTGTCCGCACCCAACGGCTCCGACAGCTTGCTTGGATACGAGCGCGTCGCCGAGAACGCGCCGGTCAACCTCTCGGCGGTGAGCGGCATCGAGTACACCGCGGTGTCGTTCGGCACCGACGACGGTGACATCACATCCACGGAACACGTCATCGCCGACTCCGAGGACAGCGCGGAGCGGGCCTACGATCTCATCGACGGGACGCGGTCGCTGTACGCCAGCGTGAGCCCCGAAGAGCTGCGGCCGTCGTTCGAGGCGGGCTCGATCGAACAGGACGGAAACACGGTCATCGTCACGTACGCCGAATCCGCGGACACCATCGAGTCGCGGATCGAGGCGGCGTTCGGGACGAACGAAACGGCGGACAACACGACAACGCTCGACAACTCGTCCGCCGCGTCAGTGGCGCGCCCATAGATGGACGTCCCGTCCCTGCTCGGGAAGGAACTCCGATGGGGACGACACAAGCTGCTCGCGCTTGCGGCTGTTTTCGTCGTGCTGCCGGCGGTGTTCGCGTACGTCACGGTGGGCTTTCAGCACGTATTACCGACCGACGCGCCGATCGCAGTCGCACCACGGACGGCGGCCGTCACCGGGGACGATCTGCGCGTCGCGCGGGCGGCTGTCACGGTGTTCAGTGATCCCGTGATCTACCAGTCTCGGGCAGACGCACTGACCGCGCTCGGCCGCGAGCAGGTGTACGCCGTCGTCTCCGTGCCGCCCGCGCTCGCCGACTCGGCGCGCGGCGCGGCCGCGTTCACGGTCTACATCGACGGCAGCGTCGTGCCGTACCACGAGCCGTCGCGGGCCATCGTGCGCCTGCTGCAGTCCGGACTGGGCACCGCAATTCCCCGCGACGTGACCGTGTCCCGGGAGTTCGTCGGCACCCAGTACTCGTTGTCGACGTACCTCGTGCCGTCGTTCGTGGTGTCGTTGACCGCCATCGTGGCGTTGGGCTACCTCCCACAGACGTTCGAGGCGGAGGCGGCCGTGCTGGATCGGCTGCGTGTGGAGACCAGCCTGTACGCGGTCGTCGCGAGCAAGCTCCTGTTTTTCGCGGCGCTGCTGGTCGTACCCTTGGTCGTGTTCGACGCCGTCACCGCCGTGATCGGCGGTTCGGTGTCCGTGTTGGGAGTGGCGACGCTGGCCGTCGTCGTGGTGACGTTCCTGTTGTTGGGGCTGGTGGCGGTTGCCATCCAGTTGCTCGCCGGGTTCGGCGTTTGGGGGCGCATCCTCAACCTGCTGGTGTTGCTGTTCGTGCTCGGGTTCTCCGGGGTGGTGTACCCCGTGGGGTTCTTCTCGCCCGCCCGCCGGTGGGTGGTTCGACAGGTGCCGACGCATTACGCGGTGGTCACGGTCCGCGGCCTCGTGCTCCGCGGGCAACCCATCAGCACGTACGCCGACTGGCTGGGTGGCCTGGTCGCCGCGGTCGGCGTGGCGGCGTTGGTGGCCGGGGGCACAATCGAACTGTACGAACGGAGGGCCTGACCGTGATCACAGCCACGGACCTCACGAAGACGTACGGCGAAACGACTGCACTGGCGGCGGTCTCAGTCGCCTGGGACGAGGGGTTGCACTGCTTGGCCGGGCCGAACGGCTCGGGGAAGACGACCCTCCTGCGCGTGCTTGCGGGGCTCACACGACACGACAGCGGCAGCGTCACCGTGCCCGAGTCGCTGGGCGTCGCGTTCCAGACGCCGAACGTCTACGCGGACCTCACGGTCGCGGAGAACCTCGACGTGTTCGGCGCGCTCGCGGGGGCGACCGACGAGTGGCGGGCGTCGCTGGTCGATCAACTGCGCCTCGATCCGGTGGCCGGGCGGACGGCGGGCGCACTCTCCGGGGGGTTCCAGAAGAAACTGGATCTCGCGCTTGCGCTGTTGAAGCGGCCCGACGCCCTGTTGTTGGACGAGCCGCTGGCCGACCTGGACCCGGCGACGCGGCGACGGCTGGTGGACACGGTCACGCGATACAGCGCCGAGCACACGGTCGTTGCGTCCACCCATCACCTCAACGCGTTCGCGGACGACTACGCGACGCTGACGGTTGTCCGGGACGGCCGCCTCCTGGATTCGTGGGACCGGCCCGCCGCGCCGAACGACCCGGGCAGCGTCTACGACCGCCTGCTCGACCGGGAAAACGGTTTTTAGCGCTCGCGACGAGACGCGACGTATGGTCGAAGAGACAACCCGCGACGAGGCGACGTGGTACCGCTGTGAGGAGTGTGGGTTGGTGTTCGACATCGATGCCGACGCTCAGCAACACGAAGCCAACTGCACCGCCGAGGACCCACCGTACCTGCGGTAGTCACGCCGGGCCGACGATCTCGTAGGCGTACTCGGAGAGTTCGTCCTCGGCGAACACGAACACGCGGCCCCGAGCGGTCTCGGGGTCGGCGTCGATGTCGATCGCGTAGCCGTCGGCCTGCACGGTGACCCCCGGGAACAGCTCCTCGCGTTCGCCGGGGTCGAGCAGCAGGCGGCCGACGCCGGTTGACTCCAGGATCTCGTCGTGGGTTTTCAGGTCGTTGACGTACACCAGCACGCCCTCGGTTTCCGTGGGGTCGGTGACCAGCACGTGGACGTCCTTCCCCGGATTGGTGTGCAGCGTGCCCTCGATGGGTTCCGGGACGCCGTTGTAGAAGGCTTCCCGCCCGTCAGTGTATTCGACGTAGACGCCCTCTTCGGCCAGTTCAACGCCGAGCGTGCTCGGCGCAATGTCGTTGCGGGCGCTCATTCGTGGGTTCGTGTAGCCGCCGACCCACCGAAAAGCCCGCGGTTTGCGCGGAGCGCCAACACCAAGTACGGCGGCCCCCAGGCGTGGGCATGGACGGGCGCGCGGTGGCACCGGCCGCCGGCACGGTTCTGAACGCCCTGGCGACCGGCGTCGGGGCGGCGTTCGCGCTGGACATCGACACCGAAGCGTCCGTTTCGGTGACGCCGTCGGAAAGCGGCGTTAGCGGGGAGATCGCAGGCCACCCCGAGGCCGACACCGCGCTCATCGAGCGCTGCGTCTCGCGCGTGATCGACCGCTACGGTGACGGGCAGGGTGGCCACGTCCGCACCGAAAGCGAGGTGCCACTGGCCGCCGGATTGAAAAGCTCCAGTGCAGCGGCCAACGCCACCGTGCTGGCGACGCTGGACGCGCTGGGCGTTGCGGAGAGCGTCCCGCGGATCGAGGCCGCGCGGCTCGGCGTGCAGGCCGCCCGAGACGCGGGCGTGACGGTGACCGGCGCGTTCGACGACGCGGCGGCAAGCATGCTCGGCGGGGTGGCGATGACCGACAACCGCGAGGACGACCTCCTGTTCCGCGACGCGGTCGAGTGGCACGCCGCCGTCTGGACGCCCCCCGAGCGCGCGTACTCCGCGGACGCCGACGTGGCGCGGTGCGAGCGCGTTTCGGGACTTGCCGAGCACGTCGCGGCGCTCGCGGCGGCCGGCGACTACGGCACCGCGATGACGGTCAACGGTCTGGCGTTCTGTGCCGCCCTTGACTTCCCGACCGCGCCCGCGGTCACGGCGCTCCCACACGCCGCCGGTGTGTCGCTGTCCGGCACCGGCCCCAGCTACGTCGCGGTCGGCGACGAGGACGGCATCGAGGAGGTGAGCACACGATGGCACGAGAACCCCGGGACGGTCAGGGAGACGACGACGCAACTGGCCGGGGCCCGGACGACATGACATTGGACGAACTCCGCGCGGAGATCGAGAGCATCGACCGCGAGATCGTGGATCTGATCGCGCGACGCACGTACGTCGCCGAGACCATCGCCGACGTGAAAGCCGAGCAGGGGCTGTCGACGACCGACGAGTCCCAGGAGGACGCAGTGATGGAGCGCGCCGGCGAGAACGCCGCGGCGTTCGGCGTCGACGACAACCTCGTGAAGGCGGTGTTCCGGCTGCTCATCGAGTTGAACAAAATCGAGCAGCGGGAGACGCGGTAGCCCGACCACCCCGCTGGGGGTGCGCTGGCCCGACGGTGGCGGCAGGTTTTTGCCACCAACCAGTCGTACGCCAGCCATGGACAGCGCTGTCGCCGCGCTCCGCGACCGAGTTCGGCGACGACCTCGGAGCGCACAGCGGCGAAATCCAGCGGGCCGGCTGGTTCGACGGGGCACCCACGAACACCGCCGACCGCGTCGACGCGGCGGCGATGCTGCGGGACTGCCGGATCGACTGACGCGCCTCAGAACTCCGTGGCGATCCCGTCGAGTGCGTCGTGGTGTTCCGTCGAGTGCGGGGCGGTCAGCGGCGAGACGGAGACGTGGCCGTCGAGGACGGCGCGGCGGTCGGTGCCGTCGGGGTCGTGGATGTCGCCGGCGGCCATCGCCTCCCAGAGGCGGTCGTACAGCGTGACCGTGTCGCCGGTCTGGGCGGCGGTCATATCGTAGGCGTGGGAGGGACGGGTGACCACCATATCGCCGGTGGCGTCGGCGTCCGGGTGGGGGGCGTTGACGTTCAGGTAGTCAGCGGTGTCGAAGATGCCGTCGGTGACGGCGTCGTGTGCGAGGTGTGTGGTGGCGTCGACGGCGTGCTCGTAGTCGGCGACTGCGGTCGGCTCGCCGAACTGCTCCTCGCGCATGTACATCGAGACTGCGATCGCGGGCACGCCGAAGAACGCCGCTTCGACGGCCGCACTGACGGTGCCCGAGCGCCCGAGGACGTACATCCCGAGGTTCCCGCCCTCGTTCACGCCCGACACCACGAGGTCGGGGTACGGGCCGAGCGCCTCCAGCCCGGCGACCACGCAGTCCGCGGGCGTCCCCTCGACGGCGTATCCGAGGTCGTGGTCGTGGACGGCGACCTCCTGGGACATCGCGCGCCCCGTCGCGCTTTGGTTGTCCGCGGGCGCGACGACGGTGACGTTGCCAACCGCGTCGAGGCCGTCGGCGAGGGCGCGGATGCCCGGTGCGTCGATACCATCGTCGTTCGTCACGAGAATCTCGGGCTCGTCGGCGTCCATCGTGTAGCCGTCGGCGCGACGGCGAAAGAGCGTTTCGGGAAGCGGCGGGCAGTGGCTGCGGGGCGGCCCGGTGGGTCAGAACACGAGTCGTTCGGCGAGCCGCCGCAGCAGACCTGGCTGGCGGGACTCGTGGGGGTAGACCGTGAGTTCGGTGCAGTCGGCGGCGGTCTGGGTGTGGCTGCCGCGGCCGCCTCGGACGCGGCGGTGAGCGCCCGTCCGGACGACCAGGTCGGGGGCGGTCTGGTCGCCGCCGTCCGCCCGGAGGTCGGCGGTTCTGACCGGTGCCGACAGCAGGCCGGCGAGCTCGTCCTGGTAGGCGTGGACGGTCTCCTGGCGTTTGTCCGGGTGGTCCGCGGACAGCGGGAACTGGAGGGTCACGGTGCCGCCGGCTGCGCCGGCGACTGCGTCGGCGACGGCGACGGTCGCGGGATCGTAGGGGCCGCCGTCGCCCTCAAGCACGACGTTCTGTGGGGCGTCGTAGCCCCGGTTCTCGACGAGCAACACGTCACAGGGGGCGTGTCGCACCACCCAGTCGATGGGGTCGCCGAGCAGCCGCGAACGCAGCCGCAGTCGCTCGTGCTCGGCGACAACCGTGTCGACGCTGCGCTGCTCGGCGACGTTCAGGATGGCGCGTTTGGTGTCGTGGCTGACGACTTCGCCGTACGTGATGTCGACGTCGAACTCCGTGGAGAGCCCTTCGGTGCGCTCCTCGAAGCGTACGTCGGCCGGCGACTGCACGTCGGCGGCGTGGTCGAGGGGTGCTTGATCGGGCACCTCGTCGAACCGGACGACGACGACCTGCCCGTCCTCGTTTCGGGCGCGGTCAGCAGCCAGCGAGAGCAGCGCGCGCTCGCGGTCGGCGCTGGCCTCACGGGTGAGCGCGACCAGTACCTCTGGGCCACCCGCCTCGGCCCCGGTGGCGTCGACGAGGGCTTCGGTCTCGGTCAGCACATCGCGGCCCAGCCGCCGTCGCACCACGTCCGTCGCAGCGCCCTCGCGGCGGACGCGAGGCCGGGCGTAGACGCGGTACCAGACGACGCTGCCGAGCGTGATGACGGCCGCGCCGGCGATCGGGACCCACCCCATCTGCGTGAGCAACGCCAGCCCACTGAGCACGCCGAAGCCCTGCATCCAGGGGTACAGCGGCGACTCGAAGTCGGGGTCGTAGTCGGTGGTGCCGGTGCGGAACGCGACCAGCGCGAGGTTCACGAGCACGAACACGAGGATCTGGAAGGCGCTGGCGAGCTTCGCGATGTCGAGGATGGGGACGAACGCGATGAGCGCGAGGACGACCGCGCCGGTGAGCGTGATGGCCGTCGTCGGTGTGCCAAAGCGGTCGTGGATCTCGGCGAACGTCGGTGGCGCGAGCTGGTCGCGGCTCATCGCGAACGGGTACCGCGACGAGGAGAGGATGCCGGCGTTGGCGGTGGAGACGAGCGCGAGCACCGCGGCGGCGATGACGGCGTAGACGCCGGCGGTGCCGAGGGTGGCGTCGGCGGCCACGGCGACCGGGGTGGCCGAGCCGGCGACGGCACCGGAGTCCGTGACGCCGACCATCACGGCGACGATGCCGACGTACAGCAGCGTGGTGAACGCAAGCGAGCCGAGGATGCCGAGCGGGAGGTTCCGGTCGGGGTTTTCGACCTCCTCGGCGACGCTGGCGACCTTCGTGACGCCCGCGTAGGAGACGAACACGAGTCCGGTGGCGGCCAGCAGCCCCTCCCAGCCGCCGGTCAAAAAGCCCTGGAAGTTCGCCTGCTGGACCTGGCCGGCGCTGCCGGCGACGAACCACCCCAGCGCGGCGAGCATGAGCGAGACGATGACGGTTTGGAGCCGACCGGTCTGTTTCGCACCGAGCAGGTTCACGACGATGAGGAGGGCCGCGAGCCCGAGCGCCACGGGTTGGACGGGGAGGTCGAACAGCAACACGAGGTAGGGGACGCCGCCGACGAGTGCGAGCGCGCTTTTGAACGACAGCGAGAACCACGTGCCGACGCCGGCGACGGTGCCCAGAAGCGGCCCCATGCCGCGCTCGATGTAGATGTAGGTGCCGCCGGCTTCCGGCATCGCGGTCGCCATCTCGGATTTCGAGAGGGCGGCCGGGACGACGAGCAGGCCGGCCAGCAGGTACGCCACGATGACCGCCGGGCCGGCCATTTTGAGCGCGAGCGCCGGCAGGATGAAGATGCCGCTGCCGATCATTGCGCCGACGCTGATCGCGAACACCGCGCCGAGGCCGAGGTCTCGCTCAAGCGTTTTCATTGCTGTGGTGGGTGCTGGCTCGCGGGGCCGGGTGTGAGTCGACGGTGGCGGCCGCGAGCGCGTGCGGGGTGGTGATGATGTCGGCGTCGAGACGTTCGAACGCGGGGGATCGTGACGGTGTGGTGATGTGGACGATGAGGTGGGTGGGATCGAGCCGGCTGCGGGCGAGTTGCGCGACCAGCAGGGAGTTGGCGTCGTCAACGCACATGACGACGACCGTGTGTGGCCGGTCACCAGGAACGGCGCGGAGGGCGGTGCCGTCCAGGGCGGGAACGACGTGGACGGTGAGTGAGTCCGGTGTGTCGGCCGGTGGTGGGCTGGTCGTGATGTGTGTGACGGGGGAGTCGTACGCGAGCAGTCGTGTGGCGACCTCGTGGCCGGTGTGGCCGCCACCGATGACGGCCGTCGGTGCGTGTGTCGGCGTGTCGGCCGTGGTTGTGGTGTCGGGCATGGGTGGTGTGCGGCGTCGGTCCGGGTTCGCCGCCTATCCCATCGGTGGGGACAAAACTATATAAAATAACCGCATTATCTGCTATTCCGTCCCAAAGAGAGAGTATATTATTCAGTATCGTTTGCAGACGGTGTCGAGAACCCATCGAACGGTCCCGCGTGTACGCTCCGGATGAGGTCCTCATCGGCGACCTCCAGGCCCAACTCGTCGAGATCGCGGCCGATCCGGCTGAGGTCGTCACTGTCGGCCCCGACGGCGAACACGTGGATGTTCTCCGTCCCGGTCATCACCTCTTCGACGCGCACCACGCCGGGCACGTCGACGGCCGCCGCCGCCAGCTCCTCACGCTGTGGCACCGGTGCCGTACACACGATGAGCGTGTACAACTGATAGCCCGCCTGTTCGTAGTCCACGTCGGCGTGGTAGCCGGTCAGAATCCCGCGTTCTTCGAGGCGTCCGATGCGGTTGCGGACGGTGCTCGCCGATACGTCGGCTTCGTCGGCGATGTCCTGGGAGGACGTGCTTCTGGCGTCCCGCTGGAGTGCGTGTAGGATCGTTCGGTCGAGGTCGTCGAGCCCGTCGAGTGTCATGACTGGTAATCCCGACGGCCCGTAAAAAGGTCTGTCGCAGTCACCGCCGCTGCCCGGCGTCAGACGGCGTCGACAACCGTCTCCTCGTCGACGACCAGGTTGTACGCGTCCTCGTCGTCGTTCCAGAGCACGAGGGCGTCCTCGATGGACACCAGGTCGCCGTAGTCGGCGGCCTCGATGCCGCCGTTCAGGCTCGTCGGTCGAACCAGCACGGCATAGCAGTCCGTCGTCTGGCTGCCGTCGCTCACCCTGAAGACGGGGTTGGCGTCCGCGCCGGCGAGGTTCCGAGAGAGCTTGGCCACGAGCAGGTCGGCGCGATCGGTCACCCGGTCGTCGGCGTCACCCAGCGCGAGCAGGCGGTCGCCGGACAGCTCGACGGCGTGCCGGCGGCGGTCGTCGCGGCGCAACAGCGAGTACGAGAACCGCACGTCGGTGTGGCGGAACTCCCCGGGGTCCTGGCTGGCGTCCGCGAGCCGCGACTGCACGGCGGGCACCTCGACCGCGGGCCGCTCGTCGAACGACCACCCGCTGTCGGTCGGCCGGCGATCCGGCCAGAGCCGCGGCGTCGGCCCGTACACGGTAAACGGGTCGTCCTCGACGGCGCGCTCCACCGCTCGGAGGTGCGTGCTCGTGTGTTTGTCCGCGGGCGCGAGCGCGAGAGCCGTCCCGTCGGCGGCCATCGCATCGGCGTATTTCCGGAGGACCGACGCCGCGTCGGCGAGCTCCGAGAGCACCGAGCACGCCAACACGAGGTCGTACTCGCCGTCCGGCTGGAAGGACTCGGCGGTCTCCCGGTGGATCGTCGTGTGGACGTTGCGCGGGGTTTCGGCCAGCAGTGCGTCGAGCACGTCGGCGGCGGCGCTCGGCTCGACGGCGTGGTACTCCACCAGCGCCTCGTCGGGCAGGAAGTCGAACAGCCCCACCGCCGGCCCGCCGACCCCCGCGCCGAGGTCCAGCACACGGAGGTCGTGGCCGAGCAGCCCATCACGGGCAAGCCCCGCGAGCACGTACTGGACGGCCGCGTAGTAGCCCGCCAGATGGTAGACCGCGTACCCCAACGCGACCTCGCGGTCGTACTCGACGGGGTTCCGGCGGTAGTAGTCGTCTTTGAACCGGCGGATCGTCTCTCGGAGGCTGTCCCCGGTGTCCCCGCGGTGCCAGTCCGGGCCGTACGCCGCGGTGAGCTCCGCCTCGACCACGCGCTCGTAGCGCTCCGGGAGCGCACTCACGCCGTTGAACGGCGGCCCCACTGGCTCCTCGGGTGGCACCACGAACGTTCCGTTGGCGCGCTCGATGATCCCCAGGTCGGCGGCCTGCTCGCGGAGCACCTGGCGCACGACGGCTTCGTGGGGCTGCCCGGGGACGTACTCGCGCAGCGCCGCCGGGTCGAGGGGGCGAACGCCACGGAGGTATTTCGCGGCGTCCCGCACCGCCCCGCGATCAACTGGCATCCTCGTACACCTCCGCGAACGCGTCACCGTCGCCGGCCGCCGCAGCCGCGATGCGGTCGGCGGCAGCGGCGACCTCCTGGCTCCCCCCGAACGCCGATTGAATGTCGGCGTACACGCCCGGCGTGCCACCGGTGACCCGGTCGGCGAGCCGCGATAGCTCCTCGTAGACCGGGGTCGCGAGCGCGTCCGGCACGTCGTCGGCCGCCAGCGCGAACGCCAGGATCGCGGCGTGAGTCCGCCCCTGGATGGTCTCCATGGCGTCGTCGTGGACGGCGGCTGGAACCTCAACCAACTCGTTGCCGGCGTCGGCGAGCCAGCCTCGAAGCCGGTCGACCGCCGGCCCGCCGTCGCCGTCGGTCACCGCGATGCGGCCCGGCGCGTGCGCCGGCGCGAACAGCGGGTGAAAGCTCGCGCGCTCGACGCCGGGCGGCCCCGCCGCGGCCATCGCCGCCAGCGGCTCGTCCATCACACCCGTGAAATCCACGATGGCGCGCTCGGCGGCGGCGGCGTGAGCGTCGATCGCGGCGCCCGCAGCGCGCATCGGGACCGCCACCGCGACGACCGCGAACGACGCCGCCGTGTCCACGGCGACGGCGCGCGCGTTCTCGGTGGCGTCGGCGGCGGCCACGGCGCGCTGTGGGTCGGTATCGGCGAACGCCACTGGCGCGGCGACCGTCTCAGCCACCCAGCGTCCGACCGCGCCGGCCCCGACAACGAGTACCTCCATTGACGCGAGTGTAGCGTCCCGGCTGCTAAAAGGCGTTCGCACCCGATCCGGCCGGGTGCGGGATTTTTTTCACCGTTGGGGTGTTCGGTTTCGGTGTGTTGGGCGACATGCCGCGGATCGACGCGCCGCCACGCCAACGACAGTGGGCGGTCGCCGCGCTCGGCGCGGTGCTCGCCGCAGCCAGCGTGGCGCACTTCCTGTTACACGACGACTACGACCACCCGGTACGCGTCGCCGCAATGATCATCCCCACACTTGGGGTGTTCGGGTACGGGCTGTGGTTCTGGCTGCTCGCGTCGTCGGTGCCGCGTGGCGACGCGGTGGCCGTGTGGGCGGTCGGCGGCGCTGGCCTCGTGCTCGCGCTGGACCTGTGGGCGGTGTTGGCCGGCGCGTACGGCGCGATCACGGTCCAGCACGTGGTGATCCAGCACGCGAGCTTCGGCGCGCTCGGCGGCGCGGTCGCGGGAACGTACGCGGAGCGAGACCGGTGGCGGGGGCGCTCTCGGGCGCGACTGATGGCGGCGCTTGACTCCGCGATGGACGGCATCGCAATGATCGACGACGCCGAGCAAACCGTCCAGTACGCCAACGCGTCGTTCACCGGCGGCACGGACGCGGAGCGCGTCCGCGGACAGTCCTGGCAGTCGTTGTACCCGTCCGAGAGCCACGGACCGATCGCGGACGCACTCGTGGCCCTCGACGACGGCGACCAACAGCAGTGGCAGGGGATCGTGACGGCCTGCGGTGCGGACGGCACGACGTACCCACAGGAACTCACGATGACCGCGGTCGCTGACGGCTACGTCTGGGTGTGTCGCAACGTGACCGACCGCCGCGACCACAGCCAGCGGCTGCGCGTGCTCCGGCGCGTGCTCCGCCACGACACGCGAAACGCCCTGAACGTGGTGTTGGGGCGCGCCGACCGCATCGAGTCCAGGCTGGGCGACGAGGACGACGCCGCGGGGCAGGCGACGCACGAACCGGATCTCGCCGCGATCCAGGACGCAGCGACGGGGTTGCTGGAGACCAGCGAGAAGTCGCGCGCGCTCGCCGATGCGCTCGCACGCGGCGACGCCGGTACGGAGTCGGTGGCCGACATCGTGCGCACGGAGGCGACGGCGGTTCGGGACGCCCACGCCGAGACCGCCGTCGTCGTGACCGTCGAGGCGGACGCGGCGGTCGACGAACGGCTGCGACTCGGGATCCGTGAGCTGCTGTCGAACGCCGCCGAGCACGCACCGACCGACGCCCCGCGCGTCGAGGTGTCGGTGACCGGCAACCCCCTGGCCGTTCGCGTCCACGACAACGGCCCTGGGATCCCGGAGGCGGAGCAGCGCGTGCTGTCCGGGCAAGCCGAAACGCCCCTGAAGCACAGCTCCGGGGTCGGGCTCTGGGTGGTCTACTGGATCGTCAGGCAGACCGGCGGCACCGTCAGCGTCGACGACGGCGATATCGTCATCACGCCGGTAACGCAGTGACCACCGGGGGCCGTGTCAGTCGGTCAGCGCGATCTCGTAGTCGGTGAGGTTCTCGTAGCCGTCCTCGGTGACGACGACGATGTCCTCGATGCGGACGCCGCCCTCGCCGGGCTCGTAGAGGCCGGGCTCGATGGTGATGACGTTGCCCGCGTGGAGTTCGTCGCCGCCCTGAGAGACGGCGGGCATCTCGTGGACGTCGAGACCGACGCCGTGGCCCGTGGAGTGGATGAACCCGGACTCGGTGTCGGGGTCAGCGAAGACGTTCGGGTAGCCGTGGTCGTCGAAGACGTCGATGACCGCCTGATTGACCGCCTCGCCGGTGACGCCCGGTTCGATGGCGTCCAGCGCAGCCTCGAAGGCCGCCCGGGTGACCGCGTAGCGCTCCCGGTGGGCGTCGCTCGGGTCGCCGTTGGCGAACGTCCGCGTCATGTCGCTGTGGTACTTCGAGTCCTTGCTCCGCGGGAAGATGTCGACGACGACAGGGTCGTCGGCGGGCAGCGGGCCGCTGCCGCGCTCGTGGGCGTCGGCGGCCTGCGCGCCGCCAGCCACGATGGTGTCGTCGAGCGCACAGCCGTGGCGCAGCAGCTCGATCTCGATCTCCTGGCGGACGTACTCGCTGGTCAGGGGCTGGCCGTCGTCACGCACGAGGACGCCGTCCTCGCGGTCGGCACCCCGGATGAGTTCCTCGGCGCGCGCCATCGCCGCCTCGTTCGCGCGCTGTGCCTCGCGGATGTGCTCGATTTCCGCCTCGGTTTTCGTCGCGCGGATGTCCTCGACGACGTTGTCCTCGTCCGGTTCCACGGTGATCTCGTGGTTGCGGAGCGCGTCCGCGGTGCCCACCGGGAAACGCTCGCCGACCGCCAGCGACTCACAACCGAGGTCCGCGACGAACTCGGCGAGTACGCGCTCTTTGGCCGCCCGCGGGCCGTACTCCTCCCGTTTCGCCTGGAGGTCGTAGTCCGAGTGGCGGGCGACGACATCCGCGCGGGCCGCCTTGCTCGCGCGACCGTACTCCAGCGGGGAGACGAGCACGCCGGTCTGCGCGGGCGTGTACACGGCGAAGAAGGGGTCCGGTGCGTCGAAGCCCGCGAGGTAGTAGAGGTCGGAGTCGCTGTCGTCGTCGTGGAAGGCGTAGCCGTCGACGCCGCTGTCCTCAAGGAACTCGTCGAGTTGCGAGAAGTCGGGGTCCATGCCCGGAACTGTTCGGGGCGACGCCTAAACGCTACCGCCTCCGGAACCGCCGCCCACCCTCTGCCGCGATGGCGGTGCCGGCGCCGGAATCCTCATGCCGTGGGCCGCCCTCCTCGCCGGTATGCACGCGACAGTCTCGCCGTCCCGGGTACGGGGGCGGGCGCGCGCGCCGCCATCAAAGAGCTACACACACCGCGCGCTGCTCGCGGCGGGGTACGCGGACGGGGAGACGGTCGTCCGCGACCCGCTGGTGAGCGCGGACACCCGCGCGACGGCGCGCGCCGTTGGGCTGTTGGGCGGGGCGGCGGCACGCGAGAACGGCGACTGGGTCGTGACCGGGTTCGGGAGCCGGCCCGCAGTCCCGGACGCCGTCATCGACTGCGCGAACTCGGGGACGACGATGCGACTCGTGACGGCGGCGGCCGCGCTCGCCGACGGCACAACCGTCCTGACCGGCGACGAGTCGCTGCGCGCTCGCCCACACGGGCCGCTGCTGGACGCACTCTCGGGGCTCGGCGGGACGGCGCGCTCGACGCGCGGGAACGGGCAGGCACCGCTCGTCGTTGACGGCCCGGTTTCCGGCGGCAGCGTGGCGCTGCCCGGTAACGTCTCCTCGCAGTTCGTCACCGCGCTGCTGATGGCGGGGGCCGTGACCGAGACCGGCATCGAAACCGACCTGACGACCGAACTGAAGTCCGCGCCGTACGTCGACATCACGCTGGACGTGCTGGACGGGTTCGGCGTCGGTGCGAGCGAGACGGCCGCCGGCTACCGCGTGCCGGGCGGGCAGGCCTACGCCCCGTCGGGCGGCGAGTACGCCGTCCCCGGGGACTTCTCGTCGGCGTCGTACCTCCTGGCCGCGGGCGCGCTCGCCGCCGCGGACGGAGCGGCGGTCGTGGTGGAGGGGATGCACCCGAGCGCGCAAGGCGACGCCGCCATCGTCGACGTGCTCGAACGCATGGGTGCCGACATCGACTGGGACACTGAGTCGGGCGTGATAACGGTACAGCGGTCCGAGCTGTCCGGCGTCGAGGTCGGCGTCGCGGACACGCCGGACCTCCTGCCGACGATTGCGGTGTTGGGTGCCGCCGCGGACGGCACGACGCGCATCACGGACGCCGAGCACGTCCGGTACAAGGAGACCGACCGCGTGGCGGCGATGGCCGAATCCCTGTCGAAGCTGGGCGCGAGCGTTGAGGAGCGACCGGACGAACTCGTCGTTCACGGCGGCGACACCGAACTTTCGGGGGCGAGCGTCGACGGCCGCGGCGACCACCGGCTCGTGATGGCGCTCGCCGTCGCCGGGCTCGTCGCCGACGGCGAGACCACCATCGCGGGCAGCGAGCACGTCGACGTTTCCTTCCCCGACTTCTTCGAGGTGCTGGCGGGGCTCGGCGCGGACACGGACGGCTGACACACCGCCCCACCGTTTTTGCCTTGGGTCCCCGTCGGTCGGGACGTGTTCGAAGACGACCGCGCGACCGCATTGGCCGCCGACGAGTTCGAAGACGGGATGGTTCGACCCGACTACGGCGGCTACTGCTTCAGCGGCATCCCGGCCGCCGCAGCCGACCGGCTCGGCGTCGACCTTGGGACCGGGCTCCCCGAGGACGCGTTCGGCGCGACCCACACCGACCCAGCCCACGCCGTCGTGCTGTTCGTCGACGCGCTCGGCTACCGCCAGTTCGAGCGCGTCGCCGGCGACGTGCCGTTCCTGCGGGCGTTCCGGGAGTGCGGCCGTCGTGCCCTTTGGGGTCGCGTGGGCGTCTGCGCTCGCGTGACGGCTGCCGGGGACGCCCCACCACGTGAGCGCGGTGGGAATCATTGATGTAGCGGGAGGGACAATCGACCGTAATTGCGACCAGATGACGGATACTCCCGAAACAAAAGGGGCGGCAGCGTTCTTCGAGGAGGGGCCCGACACGATTCTCGTCGTCAACGAGGACGGTCGAATCCGTCGGGCGAACGACCGTGTCGAGGACATGTTCGGGTACGAGCCGGACGAAATCGTGGGGGAACAGGTCAGCGTCCTCGTCCCGGAGGACGCCGCGGACCACTCCGAGCTCGTCGCGTCGTACTTCGACGAGCCCAGGAAGCGTCCGATGGGCGCGGGCCTCGAACTCCAAGGTCGGCGGAGAGACGGGTCGACGTTCCCAGTCGACGTGAGCCTGAGCCCCCTCGAAGCCGACAACGGCCAGGCGGCACTCGCCGCGGTTCGCGACATCAGCGAACAGCGGCTGCTCCGCCGGAAGTACCGGACACTACTCGATACAGCGCCCGACGCCGCGTTCGTCGTGGGTGTCGACGACGGCGCGGTGCTGGAAGCCAACGACGCGGCCGCCGCGCTCGTCGGTGAGCCGGAGGGCGACCTCGTCGACCGCCACTACTCCGTCGTCTTCCCGGAGGGGCCGGACGCCAGGTACGTTGACCTGTTCTCGCTCGCCCCCGACGAGTGCGTGCGGCGCTCCCGGTTCGAGGACGGCGACGACATCTGCGTGGTAACCAGCGACGGCGAGCGCGTGCCCGTGGAGGTGAGCGCACAGCGCGTCACCGCCGCCGGCGAGGACGTCGTGCTGGCGATGCTGCGGGACGTCTCCGAGCGACGCCAGTACGAGCGGGACCTCACCCGGCAGATAGACCGCCTGGAGCGGGTCGCTCGCGTGCTCTCCCACGACCTCCGGAATCCGCTGAACGTCGCCGAGGGGAACCTCGAACTCGCCGCCGAGACCGGCGACCTCGACCGCCTCGACGACGTCGAGACGGCCCACAACCGGATGCGGGAGATCATCGAGGAGGCGCTGACGATGGTGCGCAGCGGCGCTGACGTGGAGAGCGTCGACGCCGTGGAGATCGCGGCGCTCGCGACCGAGTGCTGGGAGAACGTCACCACCGAGGACGCCACTCTGAACGTCGTGTCGCCCGGCGTGGTGTACGCCGACGAAGGCCGCCTGGCGCACATCTTCGAGAACCTCTTCCGGAACGCTGTCGAACACGGTTCGACAGGCAACCGGACTGCGCAGCGGTCCGATGACGCCGTCGAGCATGGCTCCACGAGCCGTGACTCGCAGGCTTCCCAGGACGGCGGCGGGTCCGTAACCGTCCGTGTCGGTGTCGAGGACGACCACTTCTTCGTCGAGGACGACGGTCCGGGCATTCCGCCCGAGGACCGCGAGTCGGTGTTCGAACTCGGGTGGACGACCGAGGAGTTCGGTAGCGGCCTCGGCCTGAACATCGTCGCCGATGTCGCCGCCGCCCACGGCTGGACGCCGACCGTGAGCGAGAGCGAGCACGGCGGTGCGCGCTTCGAGTTCTGGGACGCCAGAACCGCCCCCTACGACGACATGTTCGCAGTCGACGACGGCGAGACCCCTGTCGACAGCAACTGAATCGTCTGTTCCTCGGCGAGCGACTGAACCGCCACGGCCGGCGCCAGTCGTCTCCGAACGAGTAGGTCGTTGCAGTCGGCGTCAGTTGCCGTCGGTGGTCTCGCTCCGGACGAGCTCTTCGACGCCGGCGATGCCGTGGGCACCCTCGCGTTCGGCGGCGCTCGCGGCGACCTGGATGAACTCCGCCTGCTCGCGGGCCGCCGGAATCGTGTGGCCGCCGCAGTAGCTCACACCCGAGCGCACGCCGGCGAGGAACTCGGCGACGGCGTCGGCGAGCGCGCCGCGGTACTGGCTCAGGCCGGCGACGCCCTCGTCGGCCGACATCTCGATGTCCGTGTCCGTCCGGGCGTCGTTGGCGTCCCCGTAGGAGAGCCCAGTTCGGAGGTCCATCGTGATCCGTCACAGTGCGGGCTAGCGTGTTACTTAGTCGTGTCGGGTGCGGTGGGCGGGCTAGAGGGGCAGTGACTGCAAGTCATAAGCCCCTCGGCGCGTATGTTCAGCCAATGAACGGCAACCGGTTCGGGCGGCTGTTCGAAGTGACGACCTACGGCGAGAGCCACGGTCCGGGGATGGGCGTCGTGGTGTCGGGGTGTCCGGCTGGCGTGGCACTCGACGAACGGATGATCCAGGACGAACTCGACCGCCGGAAGCCCGGGCAGTCGATGATCACGACCTCCCGTGGGGAGCCCGATGAGGTCTCGATCCAGTCCGGGCTCCAGGACGGCGCCACCACCGGCACGCCCATCGGGATGACCATCGAGAACAAGGACGCCGAGTCCGGCAAGTACGAACCGTTCGTGACCGCACCCCGCCCGTCCCACGGCGACTACACGTACTCCGCGAAGTTCGGGACGCGCAACTGGGGCGGCGGCGGCCGGTCGTCCGCCCGCGAGACCGTCAACTGGGTGGCGGCGGGCGCAGTGGCGAAGGCCGTGCTGGCGCAGTCTGACCACGACGTGCGGGTGAAAGCCCACGTCAACCAGATCGGGGAGATCGAAGCGCCGGACGTGTCCTTCGAGGACATCCGCGAACACAGCGAGGACAACGAGGTGCGGTGTGCGGACCCCGAGACCGCTGAACGGATGCGGGCGCTGATCGACGACTACCAGGAGCGCGGCGACTCCATCGGCGGGTCGATCTACTTCGAGGCGAGGGGTGTGCCGCGAGGACTGGGTGCGCCGCGCTTCGACAGCGTGCCCGCGCGCCTCGGGCAGGCGCTGTTCGCGATCCCCGCGACGACCAGCGTGGAGTTCGGCCTCGGGCGGGACGCCCGCTCGGTGGCGGGCAAGCAGCGCAACGAGGACTGGACGGTCGCCGACGGCGACGAGGACCACGTCGTCGCCGACGAGGGCGACCCGATCCCCGCGGGCAACGACCACGGCGGCCTCCAGGGCGGCATCACGACCGGCGAACCGATCTACGGCGAGGCGTCCTGGCACGCGCCGACGTCGATCCCGAAAACCCAGGCAACCGTCGACTGGGAGACCGGCGAGGAGAAGGCGGTCACCGTGACCGGCCGCCACGACCCCTCGCTGCCGCCGCGTGCGGTGCCGGTCGTCGAAGCGATGCTGTACTGCACGATCCTGGATTTCATGCTGCTGGGCGGCCGCATCAACCCCGACCGGCTGGACGGCCACCCCGGCCAGTACGACACTGATTACCACCCGAGCAGTCCGCGCAACGAGTGAGCGCGCGCCTACCAGTCGCTGCTGGCGCATGTTCGCTCAATCGATCGCGAACTCGCCCCACTGTTGAAGCACAGCGACCCCGATCAGCGTCAACGCCAGCCCACTGATCAGACCGGCGATGTTGCCAACCCCGCCGGGGCTTGTCCACGCGGCCGACGCCCCGAGAAGCTCGCTGCCGGATGACCCCACGGTCAGCACGCCGAGGACCAATGCAGGAAGACCGATCGCACGCGGGTTCTCCATAGACGGGTGTTCACCCCAGTCGTGCAAAGAAATACCGGCGTGACACACGAGTCCTGTGCTGGCCGACTGTGGCAGAGCTCACACCGGCCGTGTGCTCACCGACCGAGCGCCACTGTACTCGCGGGGCGTTCGCCAGCGAAGTTGCTTTCCGGGCGGCGCACCGACTGCCGGACGAATGGACGCCGCACAGGAGACCCGCCGGAATCCCTACGGGATGGACGAGGACTGCCGGAACTGTCCCGGCCTCTGTGACCAGCGCGAGCGCGTCGTGCACGGCTACGGCGACGTGGGCGCTGACTTCGTGTTCGTCGCGGAGTCACCGAGCGCCGCAAGCGAGGCCGCGGGCGTGCCGCTTGTCGGCGACGACGCCGGCGAGCGCTTCCAGCATATCCTCGGCAGCGTCGGCCTGAACCACTCGCTCCCGTCGAGCACTGAGCCGGAGCTCGCGAACGCGTACGTGACCCTGCTGTCGCGGTGTCGCCACCCCGACCGGGAAGCCACCGCCGACGAACGCACGCGATGCGAGCCGTACCTCAACGCCGACATCCGGATGATCAACCCCGAGGTGCTGGTGCCCGTCGGCCAGCGCGCGCTCACCGAGCTCGGCAAGGAGTACACCACCACCCCGGCGGACAGCCTGGCTGTCACCGAGTTGCACGGCGACACGGTCCGCGGGCGCGGGTTCGAACTGGTCCCGATGATCCATCCCCGCGAGCAGTCGGACGCACAGACCGACGCGTGGATCGACTTCTTCCTGTCGTTCAAGGACACCGACTACCGCCAGACGAAAGGCCGGCGGTCGCGGTAGGCCACCCGTCCGGCTACCAGTACGGGGTTGTCGTGGTGGTCCCCATCACACCCACGCCGACCACGCCGGCGACGGTGGCGGCGGCGACCACCAGCGCCACCAGCGCCGCGATCGATGTCGAGACGGTCGTCGCCGCGGCCACCAGTGCGCCGCCGACCACGGCGCTGATCACAAGCACTGTTCCCCGCGCGAACACACCCGCAGCGGTCACCATTACTGCGTGCTGTGTCGCCCCGCGTCTTAGCCGCCCCGGTCGACCCCGGACCGCGTCGTTCAAGCCACGCCAGCACCCACGCCATACTATGCCTGTCGCCGCCGTACTGGTTGACCCGCCACGCGATGGCCTGGTGTTGCCCACGCTGCCCGACGAAACGCCACTCTCGGCTAGTGAGGCCACCCGCCTCTACGAGGCGATGGTGGCCGACATCCTGCACGCGGTCGCGGAGAGCAACAGCGAGTTGCTCGTGAACTACCGCCCCGACGACCAGCTGCCCGACGCGGTGCCCGACGGCGACGCCGAATCGGAGGTGCGCGCGCTCGTCGACGACGCCCTGGACGGCGACCAGCATGAAGCCGCGCGCGTGGAAGTGCAAGTCGGATCGTCGCGGTCGGCGCGGGTCGGCAACACGGTGACACACCTCCTGGAGAACGGCGGCGCGCAGTCGGTTGCCGTGATCGAGCCGGACGCGCCGACGCTGCTCCGGAAGGACATCGACAGCGCGGCGATGAAGCTCCGCCGCAGCGAGGTCGTGCTCGGGCCGGCGGACGGCGGTGACGTGTACTTCGCGGGATTCACCGAGCCCGTGGACTTCAAGCGCGCCCTGGAAGCGCCGGCCGTCGAGAACGTGAACGCGCGCGCCGTCGACGCCGGCTACGACGTGGACTTCCTCCCGGGGCGGCGACGCATCGGGTCAGCGAGAGCGCTGCAGACACTGGTGGCCGCGATCCGGGCGCGCCACGCGTCGGGGCGGCTGGTGCCCGCCCACACCACTGCGATCATCGAATCACTCGGGCTTCGGGTGGCGGCTGACGAGTCCGGGCTGCCGGCGCTGCGCCGAACGTAGCCCCCCCCCCCCACCCCGGATTTCGAATGTTGGGCGTGCTGATTCGGGGGGTGGGGTGTGGGGACCACTGCAGGATGACATCAAATAACATGGTGCGGGCGAATACCCCCACCCCGGATTTCGAGTGTTTCTCCAGAGCACAGCCCGGGGTCTACACGGTCGCGTCGTCGGCGTCCGCGATGGCCTCCTGGACCATCGTGGCGTCGACGTCCAACTCGTACTCGAAGAACTGGCCGCCACCACGGCCGTAGTTGCGGTCGTGCTGGCGCAGGAACCCCAACATCGACAGGTCGTTGAGGTGATCGTGAACGCTGCGCTGACTGAGCGGGTCGGAGGCGTACTCCGCGGCGATGTCGGCGTACACCTCGTACAGCTCCTTGGCGCGCACCGGGGTGTCGTCCGCGATCGCGGTCTGTGTCACCGCCAACAGAACGTACTGCCCGTGGGTGGTCAGGTCCTTGATCGAGTCCTTGATGCGACCCCGCTCCACGCGCCGAACTGCCGTCTCGACGTCGTCCTCGGTGACCGTCTCGCGTTCGTCCTCAATGGCCACGTTCACCGACTCGCGGAGCAGGTCGATGGCCTGGCGCGCACTCCCCCGGTCCCGGGCCGCAAGCGCCGCACACTGCGGGATCACGCCGCCCGTGAGCACGCCGCTGCTGAGCGCACGCTCGGCGCGATCGTCGAGGATCGTGACCAACTCGTTGGCGTCGTAGGGCGGGAACTTGATCTCCCGCTCACAGAGCGTGTCCTGGACTTTCGGCGAGAGGTCGTTTCGGAACGTGTAATCGTTGGAGATGCCGACGACGGCGACCTGTGAGTCCTCGATGTTGCCGTTGGTCTTCGCGCGCGGGAGCTGGTACAACAGCATGTCGTCGTCGTCGAGGTTGTCGATCTCGTCGAGCACGATCAACACGGTGCCCTCGCGGGCTTCGATCTCGTCGAACAGCGCGTTCAGCACGTCGGAGGTGGACAGCCCGGTCGTGAGTGGGTCACTGTCGGTATCCCCACGCAGCTCGTTCACGAGCGCGATCGCTGCCTGATACGACGACGGATGGTGGTGGCAGTTCACTTCGACGCTGGTGACGCTGTCGACGCCGTCCCGGTCGTCGGCCTCGTACTCCAGGGCGTCCATCATGTACCGCGTGACCGCGGTTTTCCCGACGCCGGTTTTCCCGTAGACGAAGACGTTATCAGGCTCCCAGCCGTCGACGACATCCTGGAGGGCGTTGGCGTACTGGTCGATCTCCTCGTCGCGTTCGCGGATCTCCTCGGGCTCGTAGTGGTCCTTGAGGACATCCTTGTTGGCGAACAGCTCGACGCGGTCCCGGAACGGCGTCTTCATCGCTTGCCGAGAGTTTCTACCCACCGTTTCATAACACTTTGGTTCTCGTGTTTCGGCTGTTTCGGGTGTTTCGTCGGGATCCGGACCGCGGCAGTGCAAACCGATGACACGGTGTCACCGATCCCTGCCACCGTTGGGGGGTGGCCCCCGGAGCACACAGTCGAACATTTGCAGATCGGGGTGGGGGAGGGGGTGGGTGGGGTGTCCGCACCGCAAAACACTCGAAATACGGGGTGGGTGGGAGAGCCGACCCCGGGCTCGCCGGACAACGACAGTTTCAACCCTCCCCCCGTTCAATCGCGTCGTGTGTGGTGAGGTGGCAGAGCGGCCTATTGCGCCGGTCTTGAAAACCGGTGGCGTCACGCCTCCTGGGTTCGAATCCCAGCCTCACCGCTTCTCGACGTCCTTCGCGGGCAGTTACGGCACCACCGCCAACACGACGTGCTCCTCGCCCGTCCCAGCCCGAGCCACTCGCTTGACCCCGGCCGAGTCGGATCGCGTGCCGCCCACGGCCGGCGAGCCGGCCGCACAGTCGCGCCCCGACCGCTACTGGGAACCGACTGTCGACCGAGCGGTCCTGTTCAATCCGGCCTGGGGTTTCGCCGACTAACACTTGAGACTTGGGGTGGGGGACCGCGACCAGCGGCCGGATTGAGAAACCGTTTTGAGGCCAGCGGCGGACCAAGGGAGTATGGCAGAGATGGAAGACCCCTCGGGGCGGGACTGGGTCCACGACCCGGACGGCGAGCACGGCAGCGAGGGCGGCCGCAAGTACGGGCTGGCGGTGCTCTCGAAGATGACCGTGGAGGGCGAAGACTTCCCACTGGACGCCGCCGAGTTCGTCGCGGAGTACGGCGAATACCCGGTTCGGCTCAACCACCAGACGGTCGTGTCGGTGGCGGACATCTTCGAGCACATCGACGCCGACGAGTTCGAGACGAAAGTCGGATTCCACAAGACCGTCGGTGCTGCGCTCCAGGACGCCGACTTCCTCGATTACCACCCCGACGCCTAACGGTCGCCGCGCGCTGGGCCACACGGGCCGGCCGGCCCCGCCACAGCCGCTGGGGTGCTACTGTGGATTGTAGGTGGCGTCTTCGAAGGCCGTGTCGTCGCGGGCGGCCCACGCCGCCATCTCGGAGGTTTCGGCCTGCACTTTCTCTTCGAGCAGGTTCACCGCGACCGAGTTTGCGCCCTCCGGGATGATGATGTCGGCGTGTCGTTTCGTCGGTTCGATGAACTGCTCGTGCATCGGCTTCACCGTCGAGAGATACTGGTCCATCACGCCTTCCAGTTCGCGGCCGCGCTCGACGACGTCGCGCTCGATGCGTCGCAGGATGCGAACGTCGGCGTCCGTCTCCACGTAGATGTGGAGATCAAGCATATCGTTGACCGTCTCGTCGGAGAGCGCCAGAATCCCCTCCAGCACGATCACGTCCGTGGGCTCGACAACAACCCGGTCGGCCTTCCGGACGTGTCTCTCGAAGTCGTACTGGGGCATCTCGATCGACTGCCCGGATAGCAAGGCGTCGATGTGTGTGCGAAGCAGCTCCCACTCGAACGCCGACGGGTGGTCGTAGTTGGCGTTCGCGCGCTCCTCGAAGGGGCGGTCCGAGAGGTCCTCGTAGTAGTTGTCCAGCGGAATCAGCGTCGCCGACTCGCCCACGTTGTCGGTGATCTCGCGGGCGACCGTGGTTTTGCCGGCACCCGTGCCTCCGGCGATGCCGATCGCGAACGACGGGATAGTCATTGACACAGCGAACGGCGGCGAGGCGTGTTGAATGCAGCGTTTTGCGGGCTGTACGCCCACCGCTGTCATGGCGGTGGCCCTGGGTCCACCACCGCGGTCCGTGCATGGCTTTTACTACCGTGGTCTGCTATACCAGCACATGAACGATGTGCGCCTCGAAGAGGCACTGTCAGCATCGCGCGTGACTGTCAGCGCGTCCGCGGCGGTGCCCGACGCCGCCACCACGCTTCGCGAGCACGACGCCACGGCTGCGGTGGTGCAACGCGCGGGCGACCTGGCGGGCGTGTTCACCGCCGACGCAGTCGTTGACGCCGTCGCCGACGGCCACGGGCTGGATTCGATGGCCGTCGCCGACGTGATGGCGGACACGCCGGTGTCGCTGTCGGTGGACGCGACGGTTGCGGACGCCATCGACGCCATGGCGCGCACCGGGGACGGGTGTGTGCTCGTCGTGGACGCCGACGCGGAGGCGATCGGTGTCGCGTCGGCCCAAGCGATCGCGGCGCTGGCGGCGACCAACGACCAGCGCCGCGGTTCCAGGCCGCCACTCGGCGGCCCCGATCGGACACCGGTCGGTGCGTCCGGCGGCGCACCGGGCGATCCTCCCGGATCACGTGACGGCGACCCCACGACGGCGGGGGCGAACACGTACTCCGAGCAGGGCGTCTGTGAGCGCTGTGGCGGGCTCGCGGCGGCGCTCGGACGCGTCAACGGCCGGCTGCTGTGTACGGAATGTCGGTCGTTGTGAACGAGCCGCCTGCACGCACCTTTACTCGGTCCCGAGTACTGCCGTTCGGGGCGGCTGTCCGTACGGAAACGCATTTACAGGCACACGCAGTGGCTCCGATACATGGCGATACGGACCCTCGACGACCTGGCGGCGGCCAACCGCGCGATCGGGGTGCGCGTCGACATCAACAGCCCGCTGACGGCCGCCGGCGGGCTGGCCGACGACGCTCGCCTGCGCGCGCACGTCGACACGCTCGCCGAACTGCTGGCTGCGGACGCGCGCGTCGCCGTGCTCGCCCACCAGGGCCGACCGGGCGGCGACGAGTTCGCGCGCCTCGAACGCCATGCCGACCGCCTCGACGCGCTCCTCGATGCGCCCGTCTCCTACTGCGACGCGACGTTCTCCACGGGGGCACGCGACGCCGTCGCCGACCTCGCACCCGGCGAGGCGGTCGTGCTTGAGAACACCCGCTTCTACAGCGAGGAGTACATGACGTTCGCCCCCGAGCGCGCGGCCGACACCGCGCTCGTCGATGGCCTCGCGCCGGCGCTGGACGCGTACGTGAACGACGCGTTCGCCGCCGCCCACCGCTCACAACCCTCCCTGGTCGGGTTCCCGGAAGTCCTCCCGTCCTACGCGGGGCGCGTGATGGAGGCCGAACTGGACGCACTCAGCGGCGTCGCCGACACGCCAACGCCACGCACGTACGTCGTCGGCGGCGCGAAAGTGCCGGACTCCGTGGAAGTCGCGGCACACGCCCTCTCCCACGGGCTCGCCGACAACGTACTCGTGACCGGCGTGGTGGCGAACGTCTTCCTGGCGGCCACCGGTGTCGATCTCGGCCGGGCGTCGACCGACTTCATCCACGAGCGCGACTACGGGACGGAGATCGCGCGCGCGGCCGACCTGCTCGCGGCGCACAACGACGCCCTCCACCTGCCCGTCGACGTGGCCGTCGAGCGCGACGGCGCGCGGTGTGAACTCTCCACCGACGCCCTGCCGCCGGCCGGCGACGAAGCCGTCTGTGACATCGGCAGTGATACCGTCGACGCGTACGCCGACGTGCTGGCGGACTCCGAAACCGTCGTGGTAAACGGGCCGGCCGGCGTCTTCGAGGACGACCTGTTCGCCGACGGGACGCGTGGCGTCTTCGACGCGGCGTCGGAAGTCGAGCACAGCATCGTGGGTGGCGGCGACACCGCGGCCGCGATCCGGCGCTTCGACATCACCGGCTTCGACCACGTGAGCACGGGCGGCGGTGCCGCGATCAACCTCCTGACCGACGCCGACCTGCCCGCGGTGGCGGCGCTGCGATGACGGTGCGGCCCGCCAGCGGCACGGACATCGACACCGTCGCCGAGCTGTGGGTTCAACTGGCCGCCGAGCAACGCGCCCACGGCTCGCACCTGCTGGCCGCCGAAAACCACGCCCAAGCCCGCGACCTGATCGGGCAGTACGTCCACGCCGACGGTGTCGCTGTCACAACCCAGGCCGGACGCACGGTCGGGTTCGTGATGTTTCACACCGAAACCGGGTTCTACGAGACCGACCGCACCCGTGGCGTCATCGACAACCTCTACGTTGCGCCCGGGTTCCGGGGCGACGGCCGCGGATCGGCGCTGCTCACGCACGCCGAGCGCGAACTCCGGTCGCGGGGCGCGGACGCGCTGGCAATCGAAGCGCTCGCGGACAACGCGGCCGCCCGCCGGCTGTACGAACGCCGCGGCTACGCCCCCCACCGGGTGACCTTCGAGCAGTCAGTCGAAAACGATACCCACTCAAAGGATGACCCGTAACATCCGGGTGCGCCAAGGGAGCTTGGGTGGTCCAAGCACTCGATTTGTAATCGAGAGTTCGTGGGTTCAAATCCCACCCTTGGCTTGATACGCTGTTGCTTGCGTGCGCCGTCGTGTCGAGTCAGACGTGCGGTTCGAACACGTCCCGGTGGAGGCGTTCGGCCACCGCATCGAGGATCGTCTGGAGGTTCTGCGTGTCGTACTGGTTGTACGTCACCAGGCGGTCGAGCGCGGCTTCATCGTTGTCTTCGGCGTAGCGACGCCACAGCCGGACCGCCTCCCGACCGTCAACGTCGTCGACCTCCGCACGGTCGACCCCGAGGTCGCGTTCGACCTGCTTCAGCCCGCCGGTGAGATCCAGGCGTCGGCACGGATACATCAGGTCCAGGTGGGGGCTGTCCAGTGAGAGATCGAAGTGGTGCTCGAGGAACGGGGCGTCGAAGCGTTTGCCGTTGAACGACGCCACCATGGGCGCGTCGAGCAAGGCCTGTAGGCGCTCGCTGGTGAGGTCGCTGCCGCGGACGAGCGTGGTGGTGTCGCCGCCGCGGTGGACGCTGACCGTGGTGACGACGCTGCTGTGCTGGTCGAGCCCGGTGGTTTCGATGTCGAAGAAGGCGACGTCGTCGGCGACGTTCTCGTAGAGCCGCCAGAGCTCGCCCGACGGCAGCGCGTCGGCGAAAAACGACGTGTTGCCGGCGTCGAGGGCGCGCCCGGCGGCGTCGATGAACGAGTAGATGTTCTCGGCGGTGGCGTCCCCGATGCCGGGGCCGTCGCCGTCGAAGTCAGTCCAGTGTGTGACGCCGTGTTGCCAGAGGCGGCGTTCGGTCCGCTCGCCGACGCCGGCGGCCGGCAGAAACGAGTTCTCCACGCGCATATCCACGGCCTGGGGTGGCTGGCACATAGGCAGCGCGGTCTCCGGGCGGGTACGTGGTGCCGAGCGCTCGGTATCGGGGGCGCACTCGCTGGTGAGTCGTCGAGTCGCCGCCGCGTGGCAGTGAAGTCGGTCAAAAGTGGCCGTGGGCAGCGGCCACCCGATGTCAGAGGCACGTCCACCGGACCTGCAAGCTGACCGGTGAACGTATGTCTGTTGTGCGGCGGACATAGTCAATCTTCACCCTTCACAGTAAGGTGTGGTTTGTGGTGCCGTGTTAGCGATGTGTACTGCGTGCCCACTGCCGACGGCGCGGGCTTACGCGAGGGGCGCGTCGAGCGCACGCGCAACTGCGTCCTCGACCAGCCCTGCACGGACGAGATCGCCGACAGCAGCCATGTCATCAGCCAGCGCCCGGTCGCCGGCGACCGGCTCGGACACCTCGCGCACGAGGTCGTACGCCGCGGCTGTGCCCGCGCCGAGCGCGAGATCCGGATCGAGGAACTCCCGGCCTTGCGCGCCACACAGCAGCTCCACGCCAACCACGGTGGCGGCCTTCTCGACGGCCTCCCGGAAGTTGTACGCCGCCCCCGCGCTCATGCTCACGTGGTCCTCCTGTGCGCCCGACACCGACGCGTTGTCGAGTGTTGGCTGGCCGAGCGACCGCAGGTCGCTGACAAGCGACGCGGCCGTGTACTGCGGGATCATCAGCCCCGAGTGCAGCCCGCTGTCCGGGGCGAGGAACGGCTCCAGGTGTGGCTCCTGGGTTTCGGGGTTGAGCAGGCGGTCGGTGCGGCGCTCGCTGATCGCGGCGAGCTCGGCGAGCGCGCTGGCGGCGTACCCGAGGCGCAGCGCCAACACCTCGCCGTGGAAGTTCCCCCCGGAGACGACCGCCGCCCGGTCGGTGCCACTGGCCCGCGGCCCCACGCGGTCGCCGGCGAACACCAGCGGGTTGTCGGTCGCGCTGTTGAGCTCCGTCGCCACGGCCGCTCGGAGGTGGTCCAGCGCGTCCCGAACGGCCCCGTGGACCTGTGGCAGGCACCGAATCGAGTAGGCGTCCTGCACGCGGTCGCAGTCCCGGTGGTGGTCGAGAACCTCGCTGCCGGCGGTCAGGTTCCTGATGTGTCGCGCGCTCACCGCCTGCCCGTCGTGGGGGCGGACCTCGTGGATCGCGGGGGCACAGCTCGCCGTCGTGGACATCGTCACCTCCGTCGTGAGCGCGCCCGCGGTGTCCGCACTGCGGAGCACGCGCTCGGCGTCCACGAGCGCCAGCGCAGCCACCCCGGTGGTCAGTTGCGTGCCGTTGATCAGCGCGAGCCCCTCTTTGGCCTGCAGCGTCACCGGCTCCAGGTCGGCCGCCGCGAGCGCCTCGGCGGCGGGCATGCGTTCGCCCGCCACGTCGGCCTGCCCCTCGCCGATGAGCACGCGGCTCATGTGTGCCAGCGGCGCGAGGTCGCCGCTCGCACCGAGACTGCCCCGTGACGGCACCACGGGATGGACGCCCTCGTTCAGCAGCCCCACGAGCACGTCCAGGACGCGCTCGCGGATGCCCGAATACCCCTTCGCGAGCGCGTTCAGCCGCGTCACCAGGAGCGCGCGCACTGCCGCCGTGTCGAGCTCGCTGCCGGCACCGGCGGCGTGGCTGCGCACGAGGTTCGCCTGTAGGGCTTCCCGGTCGGCGGCGTCGATGCGGGTGTCGCTCATGGACCCGAAGCCGGTGTTCACGCCGTAGACCGCTTCGTCGCCGCCGAGCACGTCCGCGATGCGGGCTCGCGACTCGCGCACCGCCTCGCGCGCGCCGGCGGCGATGCTGACGGGCGCGTCGTGTCGTGCAACCGCGTCGACGGCCGCCGGGGTCAGCGATTCGCCATCGATGACGACGCCCTCGGTGGTCACGCCCCACCACCCCCGACGGCGACCGTGCCGTCCGTCAGCACGGCTTCGACGTTGTTCACACCGGGGTTGTACGGCAGGTGTACGTGGCTCGGGGCGTCCACGACGAGCACGTCCCCGTCGGTGCCTTCCCGGAGCGTGCCGGTGCCGTCCCGGCCGCGGTCGAGCGCGCTCGCGGCCCACGCGGTCGCGGCCAGCACCGCGTCCGCGGGCGCCATCCGCATCCCGTTGCACGCCAGGGACACGACGAACCCCATGCTGTGGGTGTAACAGTTCGGGTTCAGGTCGGTGCCGAGCGCGACCGGCGCGCCCGTGCGGTTGTCGGCTGCCGCCAGGAACTGCTGTGGGTCGGCGTACGCTTCGTCCAGCACGAACGCCGTCGCGGGGAGCAACACGGGCGTCACGCCGGCGTCGGCGAGGGCGGCGGCGTCCTCGGGCGTGGCGTGCAGGAGGTGGTCGGCGCTGGTCGCCCCGAGGTCGGCGGCGAGCTGCGCGCCCCCCAGTCGGGTGAACTCCTCGGCGTGAAGCTTCGGCGCGAGTCCGTGCTCGCGGCCGGCATCGAGGATCCGGCGGGACTGTTCGACGGTGAACACGTCCGCCTCGCAGAACACGTCGCAGAACCTCGCAGGGCCGTTGGCGGCCGCCGGGAGCTGGTCGGCGATCACCGCGTCGACGTAGGCGTCGGCGTCGGTGTCGTCGGGCACGGCGTGCGCGCCGAGGAACGTGGTCACCACGTCGACGGGGTGCTCGGCGGCGGCCGCGATGGCGTCGAGCATGCGACACTCCGTCTCCGTGTCCAGCCCGTAGCCGGTCTTCACCTCGGCGGTCGTGGTGCCGTGGGCGAGCATCACGTCGAGTTGCGCGGTGAGGTTCGCCACCAGGGCGGCGTCGCTGGCCGCGCGCACGGCGTCAACCGTCCGGAGGATGCCACCGCCCTCGGCGAGGATCTCCTGGTAGGGCTTGCCGCGGAGCTTCGCGGCGAACTCGTCGCTGCGGTCGCCCGCGAACAGGGCGTGCGTGTGCGGGTCAACGAACCCAGGGAGCACGGTCTTCCCGGTGGCGTCGATCGCCGTGGTGGCGTTCTCGGCGGGGTACGCCGCGAGCACGTCCGCGGTGTCCCCGACCGCGGCGACCGCGCCGTCGACGACCGCAACCGCGCCGTCGGCGTGCGTTTCGAGCGTGTCCCCACCCGCAGCGGGGCCGACGACCAACTCGCGCGCGCCGTGCACGACCGCGTCGAGGCTGCTCATTGCGCCCCCGCGAGGAAATGCGCGATCGTCCGTGCGGCGGCGTCGACAGTTCGCCCGCCGGTGTCGAGGGAGGGCGCCGTTTCGACGAGTTCGAACCCGCGGATGCGGTCGTCGCTGGCGGCCAACGCCTCCACCAGCGCGAACAGCTCCCGGGGCTGGATGCCGCCCGGTGTCGGCGCGCTCGCACCCGGGTAGGCCGCGTCGAGCACGTCGATGTCCACGCTCACGTAGACGTGATCCACGCCGTCGAGGGCCTCGCGCGCGACGTCCAGGCTGCCGTCGCGGTCAGCGGCGACGGCGTCGCTCGTGACGATGCGGCCGCCCTGCTCGCGAAGGAACCCGGCGTACGCGGTGGTGGTTTCGAAGTGGCGCGCGCCGACGACAGCGAGCGCGTCCAGCCCGGCGTCGAACAGCTGTCGGTACGGCGTCCCGCTGGTCGGGCCACGGTCACCGACCGCCCGGCAGTCGAGGTGCGCGTCGACGCTCACGACACCGACCGCGCCGTTGTCCGCCGCGACGAGGGGCGCGACGTTCGCGTACGACAGGGAGTTGTCGCCGCCGACGAACACCGGCAGCGCCGCCGTTTCGTGGACCTCGGCGGCGGCTTCGCGGACCGCCGCCTGTGTGTCGGCCACGTCGCCGTCGGGGAGCACGACGTCACCGAGGTCCGCCACCCCGGAGACGGCCCCCGCGCCGAAATGGTGGGTTTTCACGCCCGCCAGCGACTCCCGGATCGCGGACGGCCCGTCGCGCGCCCCCCGACGCCCGATCACCGCGCCGTCGTACGGCTCGCCGACGAGGACGGCGTCGTAGTCGTCGGCGTCACTGGGTGTCGGTACCGGCTCGACGACGCCCCCGAACTGCTCGTCCCGTGGGTCGGTGCTCGTGGGCGTCCAGTCGGTCGCGTCCTGGAACATCACTGCTCACGCTCCGCGTCCCGCATCGGAACCGTAACCCCGGACGCTGCAGCCTCCACGAGCGCGTCCGCGTAGCCGGCGTCGGCGTGCCGGATCACGCCCATCCCGGGGTCGGTGGTGAACACCCGCCGCGCCGTCTCGGCGGCGGCGTCCGAGCCGTCGAGCACCACGTGGTTGTTGGTGTGTAATGAGTTTCCGATCCCCACACCACCGCCGTTGTGGACGCTGACGATGTCGGCGCCCGCCGCCGTGTTGAGGAGTGCGTTCAGGATCGGCCAGTCGGCGACGGCGTCCGTGCCGTCCCGCATGGCCTCGGTTTCGCGGTTGGGGCTGGCGACGCTGCCGGCGTCGAGGTGGTCGCGGGTGACGACGATCGGGGCCTCGATCTCGCCGCTATCGACGAGCTCGTTGATCCGAACCGCGAACCGGGCGCGCTCGGTGAGGCCGTCGTCCGCGGCGCAGTAGCCAAGCCAGCACACCCGACTGGGCAGCCCCTGGAACTGGACGTGTTCCTGCGCGAGGTCGATCCACCGGTGCAGGTCGTCTTTCTCCGGGAACAGCTCCGTGACGGCCCGGTCAGTGCGGTGGATGTCAGCGGGGTTCCCGGACAGCGCCACCCACCGGAACGGCCCCTTCCCGCGGCAGAACAACGGCCGGATGTACGCCGGCACGAACCCCGGGAAGTCGAACGGGTCGTGGGACTCCCCGGCGGTTGTCGTCACGTCACCGCGGTGGGCGGAGACCTGCCCACGGATGTTGTTCCCGTACTCGAAGGCGACCGCGCCCGCGTCCTGCATCGCGAGGACGGCGGCGACGTGGCGCGCCATCGTGTCCATCGACGCCTCGCGGTACGCGTCGGGGTCCTCCTCCCGCAGCTCGTCGGCGTCCGCGACAGTGTACCCGCTCGGGTAGTAGCCCGCCAGTTCGTCGTGCGCGCTCGTCTGGTCGGTGACCACGTCCGGCACGAAGTCGCGGTCGAGCATCCCCTCCAGCACGTCCGCGGCGTTGCCGTGAACGCCGACGCTGTAGGGGTCGCCCGCCTCGGCGGCTGCTGTCGCGCGCTCGATGGCCTCGCCGAGGTCGTCGGTTCTCTCCATGCAGTAGCCGGTCTCGATGCGGCGGTCGATGCGGGCCTCGTCGACCTCGGCGGCGATGCAGACGCCGTGGTTCATCGTGACCGCCAGCGGCTGCGCGCCACCCATCCCTCCGAGGCCGGCGGTCGCGACGATCTTCCCGCGGAGGCCGTCGTTGTCGGGGTAGTGGTCGCGGGCCAGCTCCGCCAGCGTCTCGAAGGTGCCCTGGATGATCCCCTGCGTGCCGATGTACGCCCACGAGCCCGCGGTCATCTGGCCGTACATGATCTTGCCCTCGGCCTCCAGTTCGTGGAACTGCTCCCAGTCGGCCCAGTTGCCGACCAGGTTCGAGTTCGCGATGAGCACGCTGGGCGCGCGCTCGTGGGTTTCGAAGACCCCCACCGGTTTCCCGGACTGCACGAGCAGCGTCTCGGCGTCCGCAAGCGTTCGGAGTTCGTCGAGGATGGCGTCGTAGGCGTCCCACGACCGGGCGGCCTGTCCGGTGCCGCCGTAGACAACGAGGTTCTCGGGGTCCTCGGCCACCTCGGGGTCGAGGTTGTTGTTCAGCATGCGCAACGCGGCTTCCTGTCGCCAGCCCTCGCACTCGATGTCGGTGCCGGTCGGTGCGCCCTGATAGGCCTGCCACTGGGCGGACGGCTCGCTCGTCTCCGCCGCCGCGTTTGGTGTGTCCATACAGCACACTCGGCGCGCGTAATCATGACGCTACACCCGCCACTAGACGGGTCGTTTATGCGTGGTCGCTGTGGGCTGGGCGTATGCAGCAAGCGACGCTCCGGCTCGCCGGGTCCGGGAGCGCGTACGCCGCCGCCACCGCAAACACCGACGCGCGCATGCAGTTGTGGTGCAACGACCACTGCGACCTCCTGGAGGTCAGCGGCGGCGGTGTGGCGCGCGTGCTCGCCGCCGTCGACGCCCGCGTCGGCATCCGCGATCGCGTCACCGAAGGCGACACCACGGTTGCTGTGACCGAGGCGTGCCTGCGCGCGGCGACCGCCGACGGCGTTGAGGACACGCTCGCCGCCCACGGCTGCCTGCTCGTGCCACCGCTGACCTACGATGACGGCCAGAAACACCTCCAGGTGCTCGCGCTCTCGCCGGCGGCACTCACCGATGTGTATCACGCCCTGCGCGCGGACTACGAGATCACGGTCGCGGACAAACGCGAGGTGAGCGCGCCCGCCAGCGCGGCCCCAGGCACCCAGGCGGCAGATCTGACAGCCCGCCAGGCCGCCGTGCTTCGCGCCGCCGTCGACGCCGGCTACTACGAGCGACCCCGCGAAACCACCACCGCCGCCCTCGCCGACCGGTTCGACATCGCGCGGTCCACGCTCGAAGAACACCTGCGGCGCGCCGAGGGGAAGCTCGCGCGGGCCGCCGTCCGCGACTAACGGCGGGCCCGATACCACAACACTTCTGCGGCCCGCACACCCAGCCCGGTGTGTGCGTCGATTCGCTGGCGTGGTTCTCGGCGGCGTGCTCGCGCAGGCCGCCATTCTCGGAACGTTCGGCCAGCTCAGCCCCCACCACCCGGGCGCGGTGGTGGTGGCGTTCCGCGTGAGCACCACCGGCCTCATCGGCGGCTACGTCGCGGCCGCGCTCGGTACACACCACCCCCTGCGGACCGCGACTGCGGCGGGCGCCAGCGCCGGCGTCGGTGTCGGCGTGGCGTTCTGGTGGACGGTGCTGTACGGCGACACCGTGGGCGTGTTCCACCAACTCCACTACGTGCTCGCGACCGCGCCGATCCCTGGCCGGCTGGTGCGCACCGCACCCCGGGCGGTCGCCGCGGGCGCGGCGCTGCTCGTCGCCGCGGCGTTCACCGCCGGGGGGTACCTGGGCGGCTGGATGGTGGCGACGACGCGAGCGGCACGCCGGGACTGACGCGGCCGCGACCACCACCCGAATCACAACGCCTTAGCGTGCGCGGCGGCGTACGCTGTGAGGGAATGACGCTACTGACCGCCGACACCGTAGTGCAGGACGCGGACCGCGTGCTCCAGGACGGAGCCGTGGTGGTTGTTGACGACCGGATCACGGCGGTCGGCGACCGCGCCGCGCTGGCGGACGCCCACCCCGACCACGAGCGGATCGACGTGGACGTGCTCGCGCCCGGGCTGGTGGGTGCCCACGTGCATTCGGTGCAAAGCCTCGGCCGCGGGATCGCTGACGACCAGGAGCTGCTGGACTGGCTGTTCGACCACGTGCTCCCGATGGAGGCGGGGCTGGACGCCGCCGAAATGCGGGCGGCGGCCGACCTGGCGTACCTGGAGTTCGTCGAATCCGGCACCACCGGCGTCGTCGATCACCTCTCGGTCGATCACGCCGGCGAGGCGTTCGGGGCGGCCGCCGACAGCGGCGTGCGCGCGCGCCTCGGGAAGGTGCTCATGGACAAGGACTCCCCGGACGGCCTCCAGGAGGACACCGACGCGGCGCTCGCCGAGACGGAGGCGCTCATCCGCGAGTGGGACGGCGCTTGTGACGGGCGCATCCAGTACGCGATCACCCCGCGGTTTGCGGTCTCGTGTACGGAAGCGTGTCTGCGTGGCTGCCGCGCGCTCGCGGACGAGTACGGCGTTCGCATCCACACGCACGCAAGCGAAAACCAGGGCGAGATCGAGACCGTCGAAGCCGAGACCGGCAAGCGCAACATCCACTGGCTGGACGACGTCGGGGTGACCGGCGAGGACGTGGTGCTTGCACACTGCGTGTGGACCGACGACAGCGAGCGCGCGCTGCTCGCGGAGACGGGCACGCACGTCACGCACTGTCCGTCCTCGAACATGAAACTGGCCTCGGGCGTCGCGCCCGTCGCGGACTACCGCGAGCGCGGGATCAACGTCGCGCTCGGTACCGACGGCCCGCCGTGCAACAACACCCTCGACGGGTTCGCGGAGATGCGCCAGGCCAGCCTCCTGGGGAAAGTCGACGCCCTCGATCCGACCGCGCTGCCCGCCCGCAGCGTCTTCGAGATGGCGACGCACAACGGCGCGAAGGCCGCAGGCTTCGAGAACGTGGGGCGGATCGCGGAGGGATGGACGGCGGACCTCGTGGGCCTCAGCACCGACGCCGCGCGCTCGACGCCGATCCACGACCCGTACTCCCATCTGGTGTACGCCGCCCACGGCGACGACGTGACGCTCACGATGGTTGCTGGCGACGTGCTCTACCGGGACGGCGCCCACGTCCGGATGGACGCCCCCGCGATCCGGGAGCGCGCCCGCGAGTTCGCCGCTGAACTCTGACCCGCCGGCCGTCCGGGCCGACACGCAGCGTTGCGGTATGGCTGCCCGTGGCACACCCGTTCCAAGCCGAGACGTACTTCAACCACGACAGATTTTGCGGGGACATGACCGAGAGTGGTCCGCTGGAGAATATGCTCGCGCAGATGGAGCAGGCGCGCGAGTACGTTGACATCGACGACGGCATCTACGAGCGACTGAAGTCCCCCGAGCGAACGCTGTCCGTCAGTCTCCCGGTGCGCATGGACGACGGCAGCGTGGAAGTGTTCGACGCCTACCGCTGCCAGTTCGACAGCGCACGCGGCCCCTACAAGGGCGGCATCCGCTACCACCCGACCGTCTCCGAGGAAGAGGTGTCCGCGCTGGCCGGCTGGATGACCTGGAAGACCGCGCTCGTCGACCTGCCGTTCGGCGGCGCGAAGGGGGGCATCGTCTGCAACCCCAAGGAGCTCTCGGACAACGAGATCGAGCAGCTCACCCGCCGCTACACCGAGGGCATCCGCCGGATGATCGGCCCGGAGACGGACATCCCCGCGCCCGACATGAACACCGACCCCCGCACGATGGCGTGGGTCATGGACACCTACTCCGTCTATCAGGGGTACGCGGTTCCGGAAGTCGTCACCGGCAAACCCCCGGAGATCGGCGGCACCGACGGCCGCGTGGAGGCCACCGGCCGCGGCGTCTCCATCATCACCGAGGAGACCTTCGAATACTTCGACACCGACATCCAGGACGCCGACGTGGCGATCCAGGGCTTCGGAAACGTCGGCAGCGTCACGGCCGATCTGCTCTCCGAGCGCGGCGCGAACATCGTCGCCGTCTCGGACGTGACCGGCGCGATCCACGACCCAACCGGGCTCGACATCGCCGACGTGCAGGCGTACGCTGACGCCAACGGCGGCCGCCTGGAGGGGTACGACGCCGAACCCATCTCCAACGACGACCTCCTCACGCTGGACGTCGACGCCCTGATCCCCGCCGCGATCGAGGACGTCATCACCGTCGACGTGGCCGAACGCCTCGCGGCCGACGTGATCGTGGAAGCCGCCAACGGCCCGACGACCTTCGACGCCGCCCAAGTCCTCAGCGACCGCGGCGTCCCCGTCGTCCCGGACATCCTCGCGAACGCCGGCGGCGTCATCGTCTCGTACCTCGAATGGGTGCAGAACAGCCAGCAGTACTCCTGGGACGTCGAAGAGGTCAACCGCGACCTCCGACAGCGGCTCACGGGTGCCTTCGACGAGATGCTGGTGGCCTACGAGGACCGCAACATCCCGACGCTGCGCACCGCCGCCTACACCATCGCCTTGGAGCGCAGCGCGGACGCCCACGAGTTCCGCGGGCTGTTCCCGTAACCCAACCCGAGGAGTTAACCCCGCTGCCCTCACAGCCCGGGGCATGAGCCACGAGGCGGTGTTCGTCGACCTCGACAACACCCTCTACCCCTACCAGCCGTGCAACGAGGCGGGCCAACAGGCGGCCTGGGAGACAGCCACCGACCGCGGCTACGACGTCTCGCGGGCGGCGTTCGAATCGCTGTACTCCCGGGCGCGCGCCGCGGTCAAACGCGAGGTTTCCGAAACCGCAAGCGCCCACGACCGCGGCCTCTACTTCAAGCGCGCGATCGAACTGCAGGCGGGCACCCCCAACGCGGCCGACGCGCTGGCGCTGGCCGACGCCTACTGGGACGCCTACATCGACGCGCTGTCGCTTTTCGACGGCGTTCGGGAGACACTAGATCGTCTTCGGGACGCCGGCCTGGACGTGGCTGTGGTGACGAACCTGACGACGCGCGTGCAGCTGCGGAAGCTCGCGGCTACGGGGCTGGCCGGCCGCGTCGACTGCGTGCTCACCAGCCAGGAGGTCGGTCGCGAGAAACCCGCGAGCGTGATGTTCACCGTGCCGCTGGCGCGCCTCGGTGTCGCACCCGCGGACACAGTGATGGTCGGCGACTCGGTGACGTCGGACGTCGTGGGTGCGAACGGCGTCGGGCTGACGAGCGTGCTGTGCAACAACGACCGCACGGGGCTGACCGGCCGCGAATCGCCCGACCACAGGATTGAATCGTTCCGGGACGTAACGGACGTGGTACTGTAACCATGCTCGCCCGTGAACGCGTCGACGTGGTGGACTACGCACCGGCACTGAGTGACCTCACGCCCGGCCGCACCGGGAACCTGAGCGTTCGCGACGGCGACCGGTTCGCCGCGACGCCGACCGGCGTCCCCTACGACGGCTTCGACGCCAGCGACGTGCCCGTGGTCACCCTCGACGGTGACGTGGTCGCCGGCGAGATGACGCCCACCAGCGAGGTCCCGATGCACACGGGCATCTACCAGC
The DNA here is from genome assembly GCF_016917855.1 of Halobacterium sp. GSL-19. Classification (NCBI taxonomy): domain Archaea; kingdom Methanobacteriati; phylum Methanobacteriota; class Halobacteria; order Halobacteriales; family Halobacteriaceae; genus Halobacterium; species Halobacterium sp. GSL-19. Next base: position 848,878 of record NZ_CP070377.1, on the reverse strand, counting down.
GCCTGGACGCGGGCGCGATCGTGCACACGCACTCGCCGTGGGCGTCCACACTGGCGGTGCTGGGCGACGAACTCCCCCCGATCCACTACATGATCACGGCGGTCGGGCGGCGCGTCCCGGTCGCGGAGTACGCGCCCTACGGCTCCGACGATCTGGCCGAACTCGTCGTCACGGAGATGGCCGACGCGGACAGCGACGCCTGCATCCTCGCCCACCACGGCCTCGTCGTCGTCGGCGACGACCTGGCCGACGCCGTCGAGAACACCATCCACGTCGAGGAGCTGTGCAAGGTGTATCTGCGGGCGCGCCGCCACGGCGACCCGGACACGCTCACCGACGACCAACTGGCCGCCGTCGAGCGCCGGTTCCAGTCCTACGGGCAGGGCGGCGACTGAGCCACCGTCCGCGGCTCACAGCGCCCGGTTCGCGAAATGCGTGAGCGTCAGCATCGCGACCACGAGCATCCCGAAGCCGGCAACCGCGAACCACGCCGACGCGATCCGCGGGGACGCAGTCACGTCGGGCGCGCCCACCCACACGGCCCCGCCCGTGGTCGCCGTCACCAGCCCGTAGACGTACGCCCGGATGCATTCGTAGCCCACTCCCACCACGTCCATGTCTCGCTGTCGTGTTCGACTGGCTATATTTGTTCGGGTGTTTCTCACGCCCGCTCACACAGTGTGTTGTGGTGAACGCCCGCACACGAGCCCGAAACTCGAAGTACTATAACAGCGGCGCGGTGACCATAGAGACATGACTGACGTGGATGTCGCCGTGGTTGGTGGTGGGCCAGCGGGGTCGACCGCTGCGTACGCGGCCGCCGACGCAGGCGCTGACGCCGTCGTCTACGAGAAGGGCGTGCCCCGAAGTGACCGCGACCGGCTCGGCCCCGACTCGACGGACGCAGCCGGCTTCCTGGATTACTGGCTGGACGTCGCCGGCCTCGATGTCGCGGACATCCCCGACGACGTGATCGAACACGACCTGGCCGACGCCGAGTTCATCGGACCCACCGAGCGCGTGACCGTCGACCGGACCGGCATCGACAACGACTACGACGCCTTCGGGTTCACCTTCCATCGCGCCCGCTTCGACGACTGGCTCCGGGATCGCGCCGAGGCCGCCGGCGCGCGCTACGAGGCCGGCACCACGGTGAAGACGGTGGACTCACACATCGACGGTGACGGCCACGAGCACACCCTCCATCTCGGTGGTGGGGAGACGGTCACCACCGAGTATCTCGTGCTCGCCGACGGCCCCCAGCGTCAGATCACCATGCGCGTCCTCGACCCCCTGTTGCCCGCGGACACGCAGGCCAGCACGGTGCTCAGCCCGCCGGACGCCAACCACATCGCGTACCAGGAGTACCGCCAGTTCCCGGACGACGTCTTCGACGACGCCTCCCTGAAGTTCTGGTGGGGATGGATGCCCGGCGAGACCGCCTACCCCTGGGTGTTCCCGAACCAGGGCAACGTCGCCCGGGTCGGACTGACGATGCCCATCGGCCTGGACATCGCCGACTTCGACCCCGACGACTGGCGGCTGCTGCGCGCGGACGACGACAAGATCCCGTCCGGCAGCGAGTACATCCACCGCTTCCTCACCGAGGTGTACGGCGACGAGTACGACATCGACACGGCGTTCCCGATCGTCGACGACCACGGCAAAGCCGGCGGCACGGAAACCTACCCGATCTCGTCGACGCAACCCATCGAATCACCGGTCGAGGCGGGCATCGCCGTCACCGGCGGCGCGATGGGCGCGACCTCGGCGTTCCACGAGGGCGGCGACCACGTCGCCCACCGGACGGGCCTGCTTGCCGGCCGGCTGGCGGCCACGGAGAGCCTCGAGGAGTACAACGACGCCTGGCACGACGCCATCGGCGACGAGGTGAAACGCAACGTCGCAATGGCGAACATCGTCGGGTCGTTCGGCCCCGACGACTGGGACGACACGATCCGCATCACGCGATCGATGCTGGACGCCACCGACACCGGCAGCGTCATCTCCAAGTCCAGTGCGCGCTCGGCCGCCGGCGGGCTCAAGCTCTACGGCAAATACCGGAAAGCGAAGTTCGGGCTGCGCAACGGCCGCTACGTGAGTCTGCACGCGTCGGATTACTCGCTGTAACGGCGTGATGTCGCAGCGCTGACCACCCGCTCGCTGGTTCCGTAACTGGTTCCCTGTCGGGACCCAAACCCCCAGCGTATGCTATCCGAAGGTACCACCGCACCCGACTTCTCGCTTGCCAACCAGGACGACGAGACGGTGTCGCTCTCGTCGTTCGCGGGCCAACACGTTGTTGTCTACTTCTACCCACGCGCCGACACGCCGGGCTGCACGAGCGAAGCCTGCGAGTTCCGCGACAACTGGGGGCGCTACGACGACGCCGGCGTGCCCGTCGTCGGCATCAGCGACGACCCCGTCTCGGAGCTCGCGGCGTTCAAGGACAAGTACAACCTGCCTTTCGATCTGTTGAGTGACGCCGGCGGCGAGGTGGCGACCGCCTACGAGTCCTACGACGAACAGGAGATCACGGGCGAACTGATGGACGTGACGCTTCGCAACACGTACGTCATCGGTCCCGACGGCACGATCACCGCCGCCTTCGAGGGCGTCGACCCCGAGGGGCACGCCGACGAGGTGCTGGCCGCCATCGAGGACGCCGCGTAGTCGACACCGTTTTCTTCCATGTGCCCGACACCCAGGCTGTGAGCCGAGACCACGACAAACTGGTGCGCGACGAGGTGCCTGACGCCATCCGCGAGGACGGAGAGACGCCAGTCACGCACCGCGCGTCGGGCGAGGAATACCGCGACCGCCTCGCGGACAAACTCCTCGAAGAGGCCACGGAGTTCGCCGAGAGCCGCGCCATCGCCGAGATCGGCGACGTGCTGGACGTCGTCGACGCGATCTGTGCCGCCCGCGACATCGACCGCGACTATCTCGAGGACATGCGCGCCGCGAAAAGCGACGAGCGCGGCGGCTTCGTCGAGGGGGTCGTCCTGGACGGCGTCGAACCGACCCCCGAGCACAAACACGCCGACTGGGAGGAGCCCGAGTAACGCCGCGCTTACCATCCTCGGGGTGTATCCGTGTCCATGGACTGGACCGAAGTCACCCGTCAGACCGGCCGCGAGTGGGAGCGCGCCGACGGCAACGCCATCGTTCGCGCACGCCGGACCGCCGGCGGCGACTGGGCGGTGACGTACGAGCGCCTGACCCAAGCCCCCGAGGGCTCGACGTACGAACGCACCACAGCCCCAACCGAGGACGACGCCCTCGCGGCGGCCGCCGAGTTCCGCGACTGACCGGAACCCAGCGCCCGCTACGGGCACCCACGTTCCCACGCACCGATAATTAGCTTCCACGTACATGTTCTGGGCGAGGATTGCCAGGGGTACCGGGCGGCACCCGCCCACCCCACAGTAGACATGTCTCACACACAGCCCACCACCACCTCGGACGTACTGCACCGGTTCTGGCGGCGCTACGAGTCGTTCATCTGGTGGACGATGGACGCAGTCGGCGTCGCCAGCTCCGTCCGTGCGAAGATCCTGTTGGCGGTCACGATCCAGTTCGCGGTGTCGCTTGCCCAGGTCGTCGTGCCGGTGTACTTCTCGGGGCCGGCACGCATCACGGCGGTCGGCGTGCTCGTCGTGGGCGCGACCCTGGCGCTCGTCAACACCGTGCTGGTCGTCGAACGGGACATCGTCGACCCCGTGACCGGGCTGCAGGCCGCGGCCACGCACATCGCGGAGGGGGATCTCGCGGCCGGTGACCCGCCCCGCGCCGACGGCCAACAGGACGAGATCGGCGCGCTCGTCGACGACTTCGCGGCGATGCACAGCCACCTCCGGGTGGTCGCCGCGCAGGCCGAAGCGCTCGCCGACCACGACTTCGACGCGGCCGTCCTCGAAACCTCGCTTCCCGGGCGGTTCGGCGCGTCGTTGCGCCGGATGACCGCGAGCCTGGATCGGTACATCGACCGCATCACGGCCGACCGGGAGCGCTCCACGCTCCTGAACTACCTCGTCAGCCACGACGTTCCCAACGTGGTGAACGTGCTCAGCGGCCGCCTGCAGTTGGCGCGCCGCCAGACTGACGCCCAGGCCGTCCGCGATCACCTCGACGTCGCGGACCGGCAGGTCTCGAAGATCGAGGAGGTCTGTGACGTCGTCGGGAAGCTCACGCGCGACGACGGCGCGGCGGCGATCGACGTCGTCACGCTGCTCGACAGTGAGGTGGCGCGGGTCACGGAGTCGTACCCGGACGCGCAGGTCAGCGCCGACCTCCCGTCACCGCCGTGCCGGGTTCGGGGCAACGAGCTGTTGAACTCCGTGTTCCGGAACCTCATCACCAACGCCGTCGAGCACAACGACACCCCGACGCGTCGGGTCGCAGTCTCGGTCGCGGTCGAGGCCGAATCGGTGACGGTGCGGGTCGCGGACAACGGCCCCGGCCTGGACGTCTCGGACAGCGAGTCGTTCTTCCAGCACCGGCCGGTCGGAACGGGGTTGAACATCGTGCACACGGCCGTGCGGACGTTCGGCGGGACGGTGACCGTCGCCGACAGCGACCTCGGTGGCACCGCCTTCGAGGTGGCGCTGCCGCGGGACCCCGAGTCGCCGTCACGCACCGTCCGGCGGCCGGTCGATCCGCCCACCGTGAGCGACTGACCACACGCCGGGTCAGTCCATCATCTCGCGGGCGATCACGTTCTTCTGGATCTCAGTGGTGCCCTCGTAGAGCTGCGTGATCTTGGCGTCCCGGTAGAACCGCTCCACGTCGAAGTCGTTGACGTAGCCCGCGCCGCCGTGGATCTGGACCGCCTCGTCGGCGACCTCCACGGCGATCCGGGACGCGAACGATTTCGCCATCGACGCCAGCGCGGTGAGTTGGTCGTCGCGGTGGTCGACGCTCCACGCGGACTTCCGCGTGAGCGTGCGCGCGGCCTCCGTTTTCGTCTGCATCTCCGCGAGCTTGTGCTGGATGGCTTGGAAGTCGGCGACGGGCTGGCCGAACTGCTCGCGCTCCTGAGCGTACGCGAGCGCGCGTTCGGTGGCACCGCGCGCGATGCCCACACCCTGTGCGGCGACGGTGGTGCGGGTTTCGTCGAAGAACTGCATCAGTTGGAGGAACCCGCCCCCGCGCGTGCCGATGAGGTTCTCCTCGGGAACGCGCACGGCGTCGAGCACGAGTTCGGCGGTGTCGGACGCCCGGATGCCGAGTTTGCCCGTGATCTTCTCGGCGGTGAACCCGTCGCGGTCGCTTTCGACGACGATCTGACTGAACCCCTCGTAGCGCCCGCTGGCGTCGGGATCGGTCCGGCACAGGACGACGAAATAGTCGCCCACCGAGCCGTTCGTGATCCACATCTTGTTGCCGTCGATGATCCACTCGTCGCCGTCTTTCTCGGCGGTTGCGGAGACGCTTGCCACGTCCGAGCCGGTGTCGGGCTCGGAGATCGCCGACCCCATGATGGCGTCGCCGGCGGTGACGGGTTCGAGGAACCGCCGCTTCTGGTCGTCGGTCCCGAACGCCGTGATCGCTTCGGCACCGAACCCGGCGCTGGCGACGCACAGCCCGATGCCGGGGTCAGCGGCGAACAGCTCCTCGACGATGATGGCGACCTCCACCGGTGAGTAGCCGGCACCGCCGTACGCCATGGGGATGCCCGGCCCCAGGAGGCCGGCGTCGGCGGCCTTGTCCATGACCTCGTGGGGGAACGATTCGGCCGTGTCGTGTTCGGTGGCGACGGGCCTGATCTCGTTGTCTGCGAACCGCTGCACTTCGGCTTTGATCGCGCGTTGTTCGTCGCTGAGTTCGAAGTCCATGTGGTATCATCCAGCATACATCATGAAAAATACTTGTAAACGCTCGGCATCACTTCCACGGTTCCCGTCCAGTCACGAACCCAACTGAAACTGCATTCCGGAAACCACCATAAGCAGCGCCGACGTACGACACACTGTATGTCCGAATACGAACTCCCACCGCTGCCGTACGACTACGACGCGCTCGAACCACACATCAGCGAGCAGGTGCTCACGTGGCATCACGACACCCACCATCAGGGCTACGTGAACGGCTGGAACGACGCCGAGGAGACGCTGGCGGAGAACCGTGAGACCGGCGACCACGCCTCGACAGCCGGCGCGCTCGGGGACGTCACGCACAACGGCTCGGGGCACATCCTCCACACGCTGTTCTGGCAGTCCATGAGCCCGGCGGGCGGCGACGAGCCGTCCGGGGCGCTCGCCGACCGCATCGCGGCGGACTTCGGCTCCTACGAGAACTGGCGGGCCGAGTTCGAGGCCGCCGCCAGCGCGGCCAGCGGCTGGGCGCTGCTCGTCTACGACTCCCACAGCAACACGCTCCGGAACGTGGCCGTGGACAACCACGACGAGGGCGCACTCTGGGGCAGCCACCCCATCCTCGCCCTCGACGTCTGGGAGCACTCCTACTACTACGACTACGGCCCCGACCGCGGCAGCTTCGTCGACGCCTTCTTCGAGGTCGTTGACTGGGACGAGCCCACCGAGCGCTTCGAGCAGGCGGCCGAGCGCTTCGAGTAACGCCCCGCCCGCGGGGACACCCTGAAACGCCACGCTTTTTGGCCGTGTAGCGTTCCGATAGCTTCTATACACAGCCCAGCCAACACCGGTGTGTGGTCACGTCTCCCGTGGTCGACGACCTCCGATACCAGCTCGTCGCGGAGGGCTGGATGACCGCCCACGCCCGCGTGAACCCCACGACGGTGATGGTGCGGGCGCTGCGCGGCGACGGCCAACACCCGCTGCGGCTGCTCGTGTTGGTCGGCGACGACAGCACCGCCACCGTCACGGAGCGACACGTGGCGTATCTGGTTGCCGGCGCTGGAGACACGGACGCCGACGCCACGCTGCTGACGGCGCTCGGTCGGATCACCGACGGCGCACACCGCGCCGCCGAGGCCAACGGCGTGGCTGTCGTTGCTCCGGCGACGATCCGAAACGACGACGTCGACACCACGATCCACGACATCCTGGTGGCGACCGCCGACGACGCCGGCAAGCGGTCCGTGCCCGCAGCCGCGGCCACTGACGACTCTGCGGTGGCCGTCCGTGACGCCACAGACACGTAACGTCGTGCCGCGGCGGGCGGTTACTCGTGGGTGTTCGGGTTGTGCGGACTGGGGTCCAGTGCGCGCCGCACGAACGGCATCAGCAACCCGATCCCGAGCGCGAACCCGGCGCCGAGCACGCCGAGGTTGCCCCAGTCGATGCCGCCGCTTGCTGCCCCGCCGACGTCGGCGTCGCCGACGACGACCGCGCCTTTCATCCCCATCGCACGATGGGGGCTGCAGAAGTACGTGTACACGCCCGCCGTCTCGAACGTGTGGCTGTCGGTGTACCCCTCGTTGTTGATCTCCTCGACGCCGCCCCAGTCGGCGCTGTCGGGCTGGCTCTCGACGGCGACGTTGTGCGTGTTCGACACCCACTCGAAGGTCACCGTCGTGCCCGGGTCGACCCGCACGGCCGCCGGCCCGAACCCGTACGCGCCGCCGTTCGCGTCGACGCCGACGTCCACGGTGACCTCGCTGCTGCCGGTTTCGTCGCGGACGCCGTCGTAGTTGCTCACGTCGCCCAGCCAGTCGTCGATGCTGGCGCTCTGTGCTGCGCCACCGGCGGCGAACCCGCCGATTCCGGCCGCGGCCGCGCCGGCCCCAGCCGACCCCTGCAACACGCGCCGTCTCGTAACCGCTGAATCGCTGTCAGTCATCCTCACCTAGGCATCGTACCCTGCGAAGTCCATCAACTTCCCGAAGATGTCCGAGTCCATGGCGTCCTTGTAGACGATCCCCGAGAGCATGCCACCGGGGTAGAACGTGCCGTTCATCACGTGGTTGACCTTGTGGCAGTGCATCAGGTAGATGCCGGGGTCGGCGTCGGCCTGGAACTCGATGGTGTGGCGCTCGGCGGGAGCCATGTCGGTGATGTCCATGGTGTGTTGGGCGGCCGCCGGGATCTGCCCGCCGTCCTTCTCGACCATGCGGAAGCGGTGGTTGTGGATGTGCAGCGGGTGGTTCATGTACCCGCCGTTGACCAGGTGGAGCCGGACCGTATCACCCTGCTCGACGATGACCGGTGAGCCGTCCTCGGGGTGGAGGGTTCGCGGCGCGGACTTGCCGTTGACGGTGAACACGTCGGGGTTGCGGGTGCGCGGGCTGTAGTCGACGTCCTCGCCGGCCATGCTGCGGTTCAGCCGCGAGTCCCAGTCTTTGACCGTCATGAAGTACTCCTTGTCGGCGGGCTCGTACCCCTTGGGGTCGATGCGGAAGATGCCGTACATCCCCATGTCGATGTGGCGCTGGGTCTGGTAGTGGCAGTGGTAGAGGTGCGTTCCCGGGACGTTGGCGGGAATGGTGTAGGTGTGTTTCTCCCCGGGGCCGACCCGGATGCCGGTGGTCGTCGGGACGCCGTCGTCCTCCCAGGCGGTCTGTGATCCGTGGAAATGCAGCGTGTGTGGGCGCTTGCCGTCCGTGTTGTCGAGCGTCACCTCGATGTCCTGGCCTTCCTCGGTGCGCACGATGGGGCCGGGCACGCTCGGGTCGCCGTCTTCGGTGGCGAACGCCCACACCCGGGGGAGCTTCACCGGGCCGCCCATCGAGTCCAAGGGGTGGACGTCGTGGACCGCCGGCACGCTTTTCAGCGTCACCTGGTTGCCCTGCTCGGTGGCGTCGACGACCTCCGGCGGGCTCGTGGTCGGGAGTCCGGATTGTTTGGCCGCAGTGGTCGTGTCCGTCACCGACTCCCCTCCGTCGGGAGCGGTGCAGCCGGCGATGGCAGCGGTCCCGACGCCAGCGGTCGCCGCCACGAAGTCACGCCGCGAGATGCCGAGGCCGGGAGCGCCGATCTGATCGGTCATACACGCCGTGCTATGGCCCCGCCACTTAATCGCAGCCCGCTGGTTCCACAGGTCAGGGAATCGTTCCTACGGTCTGGGAAGGATTCAGGCGCTGACACGACTGGTTTGGTGTCACCGAAACGATCGGACGGTCAGTCGTCGGCGGTCGCCTGGCGGTCGGGCAGTGGCCCGTCGTACCCGTCGGGCACGTGTGGACACAGCGGATCGCTGGCCATCGGCTCCCCGGTTGTCGCGTACGCCCGCGACCGACTCCCCCCACAGACGTTACGGAACGAACACGCCCCACACTTCCCCGTGAGCGCCTCGGTGTCGCGCAGCCGCTGGAACAGCTCGCTGTTCCGGTAGCTGTCCACCACCGAGCGCTCACGGACGTTTCCGGCCGACGACGGCAGGAACCCGGACGGATACACGGCCCCGGTGTGGGAGACGAACGCGAACCCGTCGCCCGCCGTGACGCCGGCCCGGCGCTGTGGCGCACTGTCACCCCCGCGCTGTGCGCGCACCCGCCGGTACATCGGTGCTTCCGTGGTCTTCACGCCGAACGCCTCGCTGCGCGCGACCCCGTCAAGCCACGCCATCACCTCCTCGGCGCGCGCCGGCGACACCGGATCGAGCGCACGCCCCCGACCGACGGGCACCAGGAAGAACACGCTCCACAACGCCACCCCCAACTCCGCGACGAGGTCGCGGATCGCCGGCAACGCTTCGACTGTGTCCGCACACACCGTCGTGTTCACTTGCAGGGGCACCCCAAGCTCCCGGACCGCGCGGGCCGCCCGCAGCGTCCGCTCGAAGCTCCCGGCCTCCCCGCGGAACTCGTCGTGGGCCGTCGGCGTCGCGCCGTCGATGCTCACGGCGAACTGCGCCACGCCCGCGTCGGCCAGTGCCTCGATCGCCGTGGGCGTCAGCGACGCCGTTCCGCTGGGCGTCACGGTCATGCGAAGCCCGCAGTCCGTGCCGTGCTCGACGAGTTCGACCGTGTCAGGCCTGGCAAGCGGGTCCCCGCCGGACAACACGACCAACTGCTCGTCGCCGAACGCCGCGGCGTCGGTCAGTAGCTGTTTGCCCTCGGCGGTCGACAGCTCCGACGGGTGTCGCTGTGGGCGTGCGCTCGCGCGACAGTGATCGCAGGCGAGCGCGCAGGCTTGTGTGACTTCCCAAACGAGTACGACTGGCCGTTCGCTGGTGTCAACTGGCGTCATGGATCAACCGGGGCCACACGCAGCACGCGGGAGCGACCCCACTTCGACCTCGGCCGTTCCAGGGCTTGTATCGGGGCGGGTGTTCCCAGCCGCCGGGAACCGACGCGACGCCCATTTGGGGCGCGCAGCTAGGTGGGCGTAATGACAGCCGACCGAACGCGGGTGACCGACGAACCGCGGAGCGCCACCGGCCGCGAATGGGAGGTGTTCGTTCGGGCGGACGCCGACGCCCCGCTCAAACACGTGGGAAGCGTGACGGCGGGCACTGCGGACACCGCACACGAGCACGCATCGTCGCTGTTCGACTGGGTCGCGCGATCCATCTGGGTGTGTCCGGCCGACGAAACCCAGCGCTACACGACCGGCGGCGTCGATGGGGGGCGATCAGCGTGATCTCCGTCAGCAAGCTGCTCTGTGATCTGGACGCCGAAAGCGACGGGCTGCGGTACGACGCTGCCGCGGAGTCCTCCGAGGAACAGATCACCGAGGACAAACAGCAGCGGCCGGTCGTCGTCTGGAACCTCACCAAGCAGTGCAACCTCTACTGCTCGCACTGCTACGCCGCCGCGGACACCGAGACAGCGCCGGGGGAACTCTCCACGGCCGAGGGCAAAGCGCTGTTGGACGACCTCGCTGACTTCGGCATCCCCGTCGTCCTGTTCTCCGGGGGCGAGCCGATGGTCCGCGACGACCTCGAAGAACTCATCGCGTACGCCGACGACAACGGCATCCGGCCCGTGCTCTCGACGAACGGCACGCTCATCACCGCGGAGCGGGCGGCGGCGATGAAAGACGCCGGCCTGAAATACGCCGGCATCTCCGTGGACGGCCTCCCCGAGCGCAACGACGAGTTCCGCGGCGAGGAGGGCGCGTTCGACGCCGCGGTTCGGGGCATCGAGAACAGCCTCGACGCCGGCCTGAAAACCGGGCTGCGCTACACGATCACCGAGGCCAACGCGCCCGACCTCCCGGAGGTCGTCGACCTCCTGCACGACGTGGGCCTGGACCGGTTCTGTTTCTACCATCTCGACTACGGCGGCCGCGGCGCGGACATCTCGAACCTGGATCTGTCCCCGGCGGACACCCGGACGGCGGTCCGGACGGTGTGTGACCTCACGCGCGAATACCACGCCCAGGGCAAGGAGATCGAGACGCTGCTGGTCGGGAACTACGCCGACGCGGGGTTCCTCGTGGAGTACGCCCGCGAGGAGCTCGGCGACCAGCAGGCCGACCACATCTACCGCTACCTCGAAGCCAACGGCGGCGACCCGACCGGCGAACGCATCGCTGACGTGGACTACCAGGGCAACGTCCACATGACGCAGTTCTGGCAGGGGTACAGCCTCGGGAACGTCCGCGATCGGTCGTTCGGCGACATCTGGAGCGACGACACCAACCCCCTGCTGGCCGGGTTGCGCGACCGCGACGACCGACTCACGGGGCGGTGTGCGTCCTGCCAGTACCGGTCGATCTGTCGGGGCGGCTCGCGGCTGCGCGCGCTCTCCGCCGGCGGCCCCTTCGACCCCGACCCGAAATGCTATCTCACCGAAGCCGAGCGCGAGCCGGAGCGCACCGGCGACGCCTCGGCGGACTGACCGCGGCGGCCGCCCACCGGTGTCGCTGCGGTGTTACCCGTTGTCGTCGGTGGTCGGGGGCGTCCAGTGGCCGCCGGCGCGTCCGCTCATTGAATCCGGCGTGAGTTCGTACCACTGCACGGACAGCTCGGCGGCGGCCTCCTCGAAGACGTTCATGCTGACCGTGTCGGCGTGCTCGGCGAACGCCGCCTGCCGTTCGGCGTCGTGCTCGACGGCTGCCATCTCCCCGGTCACCACGACGCTGGCCCAGTCATCGGGGCTCGCCCGGTCGTAACACACCAGTGACGCACTGTCGGTCTCACTGAGCCGCGTGCCCTTCTCGCTGTCCGGACCGAACAGACACTGGAAGACGAGGCGCGGGCCGTCAGTGACGCCAAACGACATCGGCACCGACAGCGGTGGGGCACCCGCCAGCGAGAGCACGCCGTCCCCAGCCCGCCGGAGGTACGCCACCACCTGCGTGGTCGTCATTCTGACACCCGCGTCCGCGGGCGGCTGGTCGTCGGGCGCATCTGAGCTCATTGCGTGTGGTACTCACGGACCCCGGCACTCTTGAAGCGTGGGCGTCGTTCCAGCGTGCTGGGACGGCCACCCGGGGTTACACGCTGACCGCCGATGCCCCGGTCACCGACTCGGGAACCGAAACCCAGTACGTCGTCGAAGCGCCGTACTGGGTGGTGATGACGAGCTCCGCCCGTTCGCCCGCGTACAGCCCGTGGTTGTCGTTGCTGGTGCCCGAGAAGCTATCCTGGTTCTCCTCGACCGCGGTGGCGTTGATGACGATCTCGATGCGGTCCTCGGCGTCGGCAAGTACCGTGGCCGAGTTGCCGGTCGTCTTGCGGGTCGTGAACCGGCTGCTGTTGGCGGTCCCATCGGTCCACGACAGCGTGGTGGCCTGCCGCGGCCCGACCCAATCGACGGTCACGTCAGAGACGTTCACGTTGCCCGAGCCAGCCGACTGGCCCACGACGATCTCGATGTCCGATACTGTCCCGTCGGTGAAGGGGTCGTCGGTAGCGTTGGTTATCGTCCCGAACGCCCCCGTGACCGACACGCCGTTGGTGACCTGTCCGACCGCCTCCTCGCCGGTGGCGTCACCGCGAGACTGCAACATGCCGCCGATGTCGACCAGCGTGCTTGCAGCCATCGCGGCCACCAGGATCATCGCCATGAACACCACCAGGGTTCCGATCCCGACTTGTCCGCGACGCATCGACTCCATGTACTAGCGTTTGAGGTGTAACGGAATAAACCTGGGTCGATTCTTACTCGGTGCGAGCGCTGAACTGCTCGCGGACCTTCGAGACCTTTGGCGCGACGTTCACCGTGCAGTACGCCGCGTCCGGGTTCTTCTCGAAGTAGTTCTGGTGTTTCTCCGCGGCGGGATAGAACGTCTCCAGGGGCTCGATCTCGGTGACGATCGAGCCGTCGAAGGCGTCCGCGGCGGCGAGCTCATCGACGAACGCCGTGGCGCGCTCGTGTTGCTGGTCGTCGTGGGGGAGCACGATCGACCGATACTGGCTGCCAACGTCGGGCCCCTCGCGGTCCACCGTGGTCGGATCGTGGACCGTGAAAAAGACCTCCAGGACGTCCTCGTACGCGATTTCCGCGGTGTCGTACTCCACCTGCACGACTTCCGCGTGGCCGGTCGTCCCCGAACACACGTCTCGATAGGACGGGTCGGCGGTGTCCCCGCCAGCGTACCCCGAGGTCACGTCCGTCACCCCGGCGAGTTCCTCCATCGCCGCTTCCGTGCACCAAAAGCATCCGCCGCCGAGTGTCGCCGTCTCAGTGCCCATGGCTGTGCTGTTGGCCTGTACGCGGTTAACACCAGCGGGGGCGGCGGATGTCGCCGCCCCACGCCGCCGGGCAGTCGGCTGCGGCACGGCTTTGGGGCTCCGGCCGCGACCCACACGCATGTCGGATCTCGACGACACCGACCGCCGCATCCTCGCGTTGCTCGCGGCGGACGCGCGACGACCGTACAGCGACATTGCGGACGCGGTCGGGCTGTCCGCGCCAGCCGTCTCCGACCGGATCACGAAGCTCCAGGACGCCGGTGTGTTGCGGCGGTTCACGATCGATCTCGACCGCAGCCAGCTCCGGGAAGGGACCCACGTGCTCGTGTCGTTCGCCGTTCACCCCGGCCGCCAGGACGACGTGCGGGCGGCGGTCGCCGCCGCGGACGCCGTCGAACACGTCTTCGTCACCGCAGCCGGCGATGTCACGTGTTCGGCGCGGCTGCCGGTCGCGGACGTCTCGGACTGGGTGGCAGACACCGTCGAGTTCGAGGCCATCACTGACTACGAGGTGACCGCGCTCGCGGCGGCGAGCTGGGAGCCCACGGCCGGCAGCGCGGACCTCGCGTTGGCCTGCGACGAGTGTGGGAACACCGTCACCAGCGAGGGCACGACCGCCACCATCGACGGGGACCGCCACCACTTCTGTTGTCAGTCCTGCGAGCGCCAGTTCCGCCAGCGATACGAGCGCCTGGACGCCGACGCCTGATGCAGCGCCACCGCTTCGTCACGCTGTCGCTGCTCGCGTTCGGGCTGGTGCTCGTGGGGTTCGTCACGCTGGGGTTCAGCCGCATCGTGTTGCCGTACCACGTCGCGCGGCTGCTGGCCGCGCCCGCGATCCTCGGGGCGGCCGCGCTCATCTGCTGGCTCGCCGTGCAGGCCGCGCTCATCGTGGCCGGCGTGCGCACCCTGGAGCCAGACGGCGAGCCCCGCGACTGATCCGGGCGGCGCGCTACCGTGGCGTCGCCACGACCGCCAAGTGGTCCTCGTGGAACGGCTCCATGCGCGCGGTCGCACGCACCTCGTACCCGTCACGGAGTCTCCCGAGGAGGTCCTCGAAGACAGCCGCCGGGTCGGCGGTCACGTCCTCGCTGCGGGCCTTCAGGGCCGCCACGAGTCGCCCATCGTCGGCGAGGAACTGCCGGTTCGACAGCGCCACGTCCGCCTGCCCGCGGGTCGCCACGTCCTGCACGATGGCGTCCACGCCCGATTCGACCACGTGGGCGTACGTCTCGGGCGCTCGCGCGTCCTTCAACAGCGGGAACAGCCGCTCCCGGGAGTCGGCCACCGCCAGCAGATCCGTGACTGGTCGGGGCGCGAACTCCACGGCGTACGTCGGCCCCGCGAAATCCGCCACGTGGCTCACTGTGGTGCCGTTCGCCGCCCCCAAATACAGCACTGCGTCCCCGCCCGACAGCCCGGTGTCGAGGCCGAGCTCGAACGTCGCGCCGAGCTTCGACCGGTGGGCGTCCCAGCGCCGCCACCCGTCGACGACCGGCTCGCCGTACGCGGGCTCGCCCCGAGTCGCCAGCACGCCGTCCTCGTCGCCGAACGACCGCCGCTGGACGCCTGCGGGGAGGCTCATTCGGTCTCACGAGCGCGAATGCGCTCCATGCGGGCGTCCAGTTCGGCTTCGAGATCCGGCCGGCGGTCCCCCGAGTAGTGGTCGACGCGCGCGGCGATGGTGAGCTTCCCGGCGAGCGCTCGGGCCGCCGACCCCCGCTGGTCGGGGTGGGTGCCGCGGACGTACTCGTGGGTGTAGATGACGCCGTGTTTCGGGGAGGGCGCGTGCCCACGGAGGTGCGCGAACAGGGCGTCCTCGGCACCCAGCACCTGTACCGTGCCGGACGGCAGCTTCGCCAGGTCGTCGAGGCCGCCCGCGAGCGCGATGAGCCGCGCCGCCAGCACCGGCCCGGCCAGCATCGAGAGGTTCGGCGCGACTGTCGGGGCGTGGGTCTCGACGAACCCCTGCGCGCGGTCGCGCTCGTCGGCGAGATCGGTCGCGCGCTCGCACAGCGCGATCGCGCGCTCCTCGGTGGGGCTGTTCGCGCTCCGGCCGGCGACGTCGCGCGCGCCAGCGATCCCGTCGTCGACGCCGTCGAACAGCGTGCGCGCCCACTCGACGGCGCGCTCGGCGACCTCGTTGGCGGCGTCCGAGAGGTCGCCGATCGTCCGCACCGCGTGGACGAGTTGCTGGTCGTCGGCGCGCTCGCGCTCCCTGACGGCCGCCCGCGTGGCGGCTCGGGTCGCGTCCCGCAAGCGGTCGTAATACTCGTCGGCGTCGTCCACAAAGCCGTCTTCGACGGCGGCCGCCGGCCAGTTCTCGGGGGCGTCCGCGTGGCCGTTCCGAACGGCGTCGGCGGCCGCGTCGGCGTCCCGAACAGCCGTGTCCGCGAACCATCCGTGCGTGGTCATGGCGCGAGGTTCCGGCTGCGTGCGGTTAAACGTACGCTCACCAGCCACAACCGATCAACTCGACTACGTGTTCCGGCGGTGTTAAGCCCGCCACCATCATACGTGGTAACACGGATCATGAACAGCGATCGCGCGCACACCACCACCAGCGACCCGCAGCCGGTGTCTCTCGTCTGCGACCGCGACGGCACGATCCGCAACTGGAACGCCGCCGTGGCCGCCGCCGCGCCCGGCGACCACCCCACTGACGGCACACACCTCGCGGACGTGCTGTCCATCGACGACCCGCAGTCGCTGATCGAAGCCGCCCAAACGCACGGCACAGCGACCGCCGAGGGCGGGTTCGCGCACGCACCCACGACCCAGTACGACTTCCACGCCAGCCGCCTCGTCGACGGCAGGATCACCATCCACGGCACCGCCACAACGCCCCCGGACATCCGCCAGGCCTCCTGGGTCGACCGCGTCACCGACGCCTTCGTCGCCGTCGACAACGACGCCCGGATCACGTACGTCAACGCCGAGGCCGAGTCGCTGCTCTCGGCGGCAGAGTCGGCCACGCCCGACACGCTGTTGGGCTGCCCCCTCTGGGATGTACTCCCCGCCTCCGTCGGCCCGCGCTTCCGGGACGCCTACCGAACGGCGGTCGACAGCCAGGACGCCGTCTCGTTCACCGGTCGCTACGACCCTGCCGACGCCGTCATCGAAGCCCGACTGTTCCCCTCCTCGTCGGGCGTGTCGGTCTACCTCCAGGACGTCACGGAACGCCACACCCACCTCGAAACGATCGAGAAACGCGAACGCGTCCTTCGGCGCCTCTACGAGGAGACCGCGGAGACCAACCGCCAGCCGGCCGCCCGCGCCGACACCATGCTGGCCATCGGCTGTGACTTCCTCGGGGTGGCCTACGGCACGCTCTCGGAGGTCTCGGACGACACCTACGAGTTCAAGCACGTGCGCGCGCCGCCCCACGCCGACGTGAGCGAGGGCACGGTCGTCCCGCTCTCGGAGACGTGTTGCGAGCGCGTCGTCACCACCGAGCAGACCGTCGTCTTCTCCGACGTCGAGGACGCCACCACCCCGCCGGAGTTCGTTGTGCCCGGCCCCCCGGAGGGCGTGTCTGTCGGCTCGTACATCGGCGCGCCGCTGTTCGCCGACGGCGACCTGTACGGGACGCTTTGCTTCTACGATCCGGAGCCACAGCCCGAACCGTTCAGCGACTGGGCGGTGACGATCGTGGATCTGATGGCGCAGTGGCTGACCGCCGAGCTCACCGACCGCCACATCCGAACCCAGCTTGAGGAGCGCAACGAGCGCCTGGAGGACTTCGCGTCGATCGTCTCCCACGATATCCGCAACCCGCTGAACGTGGCCAGTGGCTCCCTCGAACTCGCCGCCGACTCCGGCGCGCCCGAGCACTTCGACCGGTGTCGCCGCGCCATCGAACGCATGAACGCGCTCGTCGACGACCTGCTGGTGTTGGCCCGCACCGGCTGCTCGGCGGCCGAACGGGAGCCGGTCGACCTGGCCGCGGTCGCCGACGACGCCTGGAGCACCGTCGACACCGACACCGCCGCACTGACCGTCACCGCCACCACCCGGGTGTCGGCCGACCGCAGCCGCCTCCAGGAACTCCTCGCGAACCTCTTCCGGAACGCCGTCGAACACGGCAGCCAGCCCGCCGCCGACGAACCGGTGACGGTGACCGTCGGCGACGCCCCGGGCGGTTTCTACGTCGCCGACGACGGCCGGGGGATCCCCGAGTCGGACCGTGACACGGTCTTCGACCACGGGTTCACGACGAGCGCGGACGGCACCGGGTTCGGCCTGAGCA
This sequence comes from Halobacterium sp. GSL-19, assembly GCF_016917855.1. Lineage (NCBI taxonomy): Archaea > Methanobacteriati > Methanobacteriota > Halobacteria > Halobacteriales > Halobacteriaceae > Halobacterium > Halobacterium sp. GSL-19. The sequence goes on along the minus strand of NZ_CP070377.1, from coordinate 831,123 downwards.
TCGTCCGCGATGTCGCCGACGCCCACGACTGGACCGTCTCGGTCACCACAAGCGACGACGGCGGTGCACGGCTCACGATCACCGGCACCGACGCGCTCACCCACGAGTGAGTCGTGGTCACATGATCTCGCGCCGGCCCGCGGTGCCGAAAGACAATGGTTAAAACGCGTCCGGGCGATACCAGTTGTATGAGCGAAGCCTCGCAGGCGCGCAAGTGCGTCTCCTGTGGCATCAACATCTCCGGTACCACCGCTGCCTCGTTCAAGTGCCCGGACTGCGGCCAGCAGATTTACCGCTGTGCAAAGTGCCGCAAGCAGAGCAACCTCTACGAATGCCCCGACTGCGGGTTCCGGGGGCCATAACGATGAGCAAGGTCGCTGCCGTGCTCAAGGTCATGCCGGACAGCCCCGACATCGACCTCGACGGCCTCGAAGCCGACCTCTCGGAGTCACTGCCCGACGGCGCCGAGATCAACGGGACGGACACCGAGGAGGTCGCGTTCGGGCTGACCGCGCTGCTCACAACGGTCATCGTTCCGGACGACTCCGGCGGGACCGAAGCCGTCGAGGACGCCTTCGGCGCCGTCGACGACGTCGAATCCGTCAGCGTCGAAGAAGTCGGCCGCCTGTAATCACCACCCGTTTTCAGCCGTTCTCACCGCACACAGCGCCGCCAGAACCCACGCCGTGGGTCTACTACACTACTGCAGGGCGGCCTCGATGGCCTGCTGGAGGTCCGCCTTGAGATCGTCGACGTGCTCGACGCCGATGCTCGCCCGGATCAGCCCGTCGGTGAGCCCCGCGGCCTCCCGTTCGGCCTTCGGGATGGCGGCGTGAGTCATCGCCGCGGGCTGCTCGATCAGTGACTCCACGCCGCCCAGTGACTCCGCGAGCGTGAACACGTCGGTCTCCTCGACGAACGCGCTGGCCGCTTCGAGGGTGGCGTCCAACTCGAAGGAGACCATGCCGCCGAAGCCGTCCATCTGCGCGGCGGCCAGCTCGTGGTCGGGGTGGCTCTCCAGGCCCGGGTAGTGGACCTGGCTGACGTGCTCGTGATCCGCAAGCCACGCCGCAAGCTCCATGGCCGTCTCACAGTGGCGGTCCATGCGCACGCCCAGGGTTTTCGTGCCGCGCAACACCAGGAAGCAGTCGAACGGACTGGGCGTCGCGCCGACGGAGTTCTGGTAGAACCCGAACTGCTCGTCGAGGTCGTCGTCGTCGGTGATCAGCGCGCCCGCAACGAGATCGCTGTGCCCGCCGAGGTACTTCGTGAGGCTGTGCGAGACGATGTCGGCACCGAACTCCAGGGGGCGCTGGAGGTACGGCGTCGCGAACGTGTTGTCCACCGCACACAGCGCGTCGTGCTCGTGGGCGATGTCCGCGAGCGCGCCGATGTCGTTGACGTTCAACAACGGGTTCGTCGGGGTCTCCACCCAGAGGAGTTCCGTCGCCTCCCCCATGGCCTCCCGGACGGCGTCGTGGTCGGTGGTGTCGACGAAGTCGAAGTCGATGTCGTAGTCCTCGTAGACCTGCGTGAAGATGCGGTGGGTGCCGCCGTACACGTCGTCGCCCGCTACCACGTGGTCGCCGGCCTCCAGGAGGTTCAACACGGTGTTGATCGCGGCCATTCCGGAGGCGAACGCGCGCCCGTGCTCGCCGCCTTCCAGGCTCGCGAGGTTGGCTTCCAGATCCGTGCGCGTCGGGTTGCCCGTCCGGGAGTACTCGTAGCCGCGGTGATCGCCGGGGCCGTCCTGGACGTACGTCGAGTTCGCGAAGATCGGCGTCATCAGCGCGCCCGTCTCCGAGTCCGGCGCTTGGCCCGCGTGGATCGCGCGTGTCTGGAACCGGTCGGCTGCGTCATCGGCGTCGTCGTTGCCGCTCATACGAGCATGTTGCCGGCCCGCGAGTTAGGCTTGTTCGTTCCGGACGCCACCACCCACACGATTCGAAATCGAACCCATCATTAAGTAGCTGGTCGTGTAATCGACATCCGTGGTACTGAACCGTCTCCGAGCGCTCGTCGACACCCAGCCCGGACTCGTGCGCGAATGCCGGGACTGCGGGACAACCCTGGGTGAGGACAGCGACGACGCGACAGTGTGTCCGACCTGTGGCTCCAGCGAGATCGCGACCTACGACCTCTGACCCCGCGGTGTGGTGTCGCCGCTGTGGGGCGTGGCGCGTGCTCGCGTGGAAACGCCGCCGTAGCGTCGTGGCCGCTGCCTCGGAACGGTTCTTTTTTACCTGCGACGGAAATAGAGTGGAGCATACGACCATGCCGAACTCCAATGGACCTCTCAGCAACAGTGGTGGGAAGCTGCAAAACGACCCGCGAGATCGCGGCACGTCGCCGCCCCAGCGCGCCATCGCGGACTACGACGACGGCGAATCCGTCCACCTCACGCTCGACCCGAGCGTTCAGGACGGACGGTTCCACCCGCGATTCAGCGGCCTGACCGGCACTGTTGTCGGCACACAGGGCGACGCGTTCAAAGTCGAAGTCAACGACGGCGGCATGGACAAGACGCTCATCGTGGGGGCGGCCCACCTGCGAACGCAGCGCCAGGAGGAGTAATGACGATCTTCAAGGAGACAGTCGAGACGGAGCCGCTCACGGTCTCGGAAGCGAAAGCGCTGCTCTCCGAGGTCGAGACCGAGCGCGCCCTCGACGAGGACCGTGAGCTTCGCTTCGAGCTGTCCCGCGCCATCGAGCACGCCAATCGGTTCGCGTTGCTGGAGCCGGCGGAGTCCCGGGAGTTCGTCGACGAACTGCTCGCGCTCGACGTGCTTGACGACGAGGCCGTGGCGTACAAGATCGTGGACTTGCTTCCACGCACGCGAACGGAGCTGCGGTCGGTGTTCGCCAACGAACGCTACGCGATGTCCGGCGACGAGCTGGACGAGATTCTCGACGTCGTCGCGAAGTACGTCTGAGCGGCCAACCGTTTAAGTGTTGGCTGGGCGTACGTCTCCGTATGAGTGATACGTCTACGACGGACGCCAACAGTGACAGCGGTGCCGACGGCGACTCCGAGTCGGCTGTTGTCCTTGATTTCCTCGCACACGGGCGGTCCGACGGGCGGAGCTACGGCGACGGCGCAGTCGGGTATGCGGTCTCAACCATCGACTTCACGCTCTACGAGCTCAGTCTCTCTTCGGACGCCGACATCGGGATCCTCGACCGCGTGCAGGTGCGCCCGGAGTTCGAGACCGGCATCGAGCGCGGCCGCGAGGTCGAATACGACGACCTCTCGGACGGCGCGCGCTCGGAGCTCGATTACGTCGTCGAGGACGTCGTCGACGCCAACGAACGGCGCTTTGTCGACTTCTACAACGACGCCCAGCCGATCTCGCTGCGCCTGCATCAGCTGAACCTCCTGCCGGGCATCGGCGAGAAGCTCCGCGACAACATCCTCGAGGAACGCAAGCGCCGCGGTCCCTTCGAGAGCTTCGCGGACGTCAGCGAGCGCGTCGACGGCCTCCACACGCCACAGGAAGTCATCGTCGAGCGCATCCTCGATGAGATCCGCGACCCCGACCTGAAGTACTACAACTTTGCCGCCTCGTAGCGGGGGGTTTAGGGAAGCGCACGCAGTAGCTCCGACAATGACTGCGCCACGCGACCCCGACGCGCTGATCCGGCGCGCGGGCCGCCCCGACCCCGACTTCGACCAGCATTTCCTCATCGACGACCGCGTGCTCGATCGCATCCCGACGTACGCCGACGGCTTCGACCGGGGGCACGTCCTCGAGATCGGCGCGGGCACGGGCGCGCTCACGGACCGACTGCTGTCGGTCGCGGACCGCGTGACCGCCGTCGAGCGCGACGAATCGTACGCCTCGTTCCTCCGCGAGGAGTTCGCCGACGCGATCGCGGCGGGCGACCTCGATGTGGTGGCCGGGGACGCCCTGGCTGTCGACCTCCCGGCGTTCACGTGCGCGGTCTCGAACCTCCCCTACGGGGTCGCAAGCGAGGTGACCTTCCGGCTGCTGCCGGCGGGCAAGCCGATGGTGTTGATGTACCAACTCGAGTTCGCCGAGCGGATGGCCGCCGATCCGGGCACGAGCGAGTACGGCCGGCTCTCGGTGGCGACACAGCATTACGCCGACGTTTCGATCGTTGAAACGGTCCCGGCGGCCGCGTTCGACCCGCAGCCCCGCGTCGAGAGCGCGGTCGTCCGCGTCATCCCACGCGACCCCGACTACGTGGTGGCCGACGAGGCGTTCTTCCTGTCGTTCGTGAAAGCGCTGTTCACCCAGCGCCGGAAGACAACGCGAAACGCCATCCGGAACACGGCCCACATCTCGGGGCTGGACGACCCCGACGCGGTGGTTGCAGCCGTCGACGACGACGTGCTGGGAACACGGCCGGGGTCGCTTTCGCCGGCCACGTTCGCGGCGCTCGCGAACGTCGCGTGGGGTGTTGAAACCGCACCCGGACCCGACCCACAGTGAGCGTGCCGTGGGCGCTCGGCGGCGGCGCACGGCTCACCGCCACCGCGGCCATCGTCGCCGTGGTGGCCGCCACGGTGTGGCTCGGGTGTCGGCTGTGGCGGCGACAGTCGGCCCGCAGTCGCCACGTCCTGACCGGGGTCGGCGTCGCCGCCGTGGTCGGCCTCGGCGGGATGACTGTGGTTGTTCTCTGGGGCGTCGAGGACGCGGTGCTTCGGGAGCTGAGCCGCGCCCAGGTGCGCGCCAGAGTGCTCGTCCGGGTGGCAATCACGATGGGGTTCGTTGCCGTCGTGTACGTCGGCACGGGCATCTTGGACGACGCCCTCGACCGCTTCACTGACGGCCACGACGGCATCACCGACCACCAGACGGAGGTCATGTTCCGCATCCTCCAGATCACGCTCTACATCGGCGCACTGATCGTGATCCTGGGGTTCTGGAACCTCGATCTCTCGGGGTTGCTGATCGGCGCGGGGTTCGCCGGGATCGTGCTCGGGATGGCCGCCCGCCAGACCCTGGGGTCGGTCATTGCCGGGCTGGTGTTGATGTTCTCGCGGCCGTTCGAGATCGGCGACTGGGTGCAGGTCGGCGACAAGCAAGGCATCGTCACCGACATCACGATCGTCAACACTCGCCTCCAGACGTTCGACGGCGAGTACGTGATGTTGCCCAACGACGTCGTCGGGTCGAGTGAGATCGTAAACCGCTCACGGAAGGGCCGCCTCCGGGTGCACGTGTCCGTTGGAGTCGACTACGAGACCGACGTTGAGCACGCGATGGACGTCGCCAAGAACGCGGTCAGCGACCTCGACGACGTGTTGTCGGTGCCCCGGCCCCAGGTCGTGTTGTCGTCGTTCGGCGACTCCGCGATCGTCATGGACGTTCGGGTGTGGATCGACAAACCGAGTTCGCGGCGACACTGGCGCGCACAGACCGCCGTGATCCAGTCGGTGAAAACCGCCTTCGATGACGCCGGCATCAAGATCCCGTTCCCCCAGCGCGAGATCGCGGGGCGCGCCGAAACCGGGGGGTTCCGGGTTCACGAACCCGGGGCCGACGGTGAGACCGATGACTGATCTCGGCGACCGCCGCGGTGCCGGCGCGGACGTCTACCAGCCCGCCGAAGACACCCACTTGCTGGCGACGGCGGCCGTCGGGGAACTCGACGACCCGTACGCGCGCGTGCTGGATGTCGGCACCGGCTCGGGGTACGTCGCGGCGACGGTTCGGGACGAAACCGGCGCTGACGTGGTGGGGACTGATCTCAACCCGTTTGCGGTCCGGCAGGCCGCCGACCGTGGCGTGCCGGTGGTTCGCGGCGACCTGGTCGCGCCGTTTCGCGACGACGCCTTCGACGCGGTGGTGTTCAATCCACCGTACCTGCCCCGCGAGGACGACACCCGCGACGACTGGATGGACGTCGCGCTGTCCGGCGGGGACACCGGGCGCCGCGTCATCGAATCGTTTTTCGACGCAGTGGGGCGCGTGCTGGCTCCTGACGGCGTGGTGATCATGCTCGTGAGCACGCTCACGGGCGTCGACGAGGTCGCCGCGTACGCCGGCGACCGCGGGTTCTCCGCGGCCGCGATCAGCGAGGAGTCGTTCCCCTTCGAGACGCTGACGGTGCTCAAGTTCCGGCGGTAGCCCGGCGGCGTCCCGATCCAGGAACGTATAACGGCGGCGGGCCACAACCGGAGCCCATGTCTCGGATCGCCACCACGCCAGGACTGCTCCCGAGTCCGGTCGCTCCCGACGACGGGGGTGGTGGGCCCACGCCCGTTGTTGCCGCCGACAGCGCCGTCCGCGACGCGCACCTCGCGGCCCAACGCGACGCCGACCTGGACCGGGTCGTCGAGGGGCAGGCGGGCTGGTGGGACGGCATCGTGCACCCGCTCGTCGCCCACGACAACGTCGCTCGCGGGCCGCTGGCGCACTCGACGGCGGTTGCTCGCGGTGTCTATCGCCGCCCCGTGGTCGCCGGGCCGCTCACCTTCGACGGCGGCCTCGGGGCTGACCTGGCGGCTGTGGCCGACCGTACTGCCAGCCTCCAGGCTGTCGTGCCCGGTCCGTACACCCTGTCGACGCTCGCCACCGACGACCACTACGGCGACCCCGTCGCGTTCCAGGCGGCCATCGCTGCGTTCCTCGCGGACGAACTCGCTGCCCTCCCCGACGCCGTCGCGACCGTCTTCGTCCTGGAGCCGTCCCTGATTGCGGCCCCGCCCGGCGACGGCGCAGACGAGCGCGCCAGCGACGCCATCGACACCGTCGCGGCCGCCGTCACCGACGCCGACGTGGTGGTGCACACGTACGGCGGGGCGCTCGACGAGAAAGTCCACGCGCACCTGCTCGACGCCGCCATCGACGCGGTGGGCTACGACCTGATCGCCGACCACGAGGACGCCGCCTACCTCGTCGGCGAGTACGGCACCGCCGACAGCATCGCGCTCGGCGTCGCCAACGCCCGAACCCCGGCCGTCGATGCGCCGGCGACGCTGCGCGAGCGCGTCGACTGGTTCGACGACCGCACCCCCAACGACTTCGCGACCGTCTACACCACCACTGACTCGGTGCTGGCAACGCTCCCCCAGTCACGACTCGTGGCACAACTGCGCGCGCTCGGCGCGGCCACCACGCCACAGTCGTGACTGCGCGCGCCCGAGCACTAGCAAGAAAACGCCGGACCAGCGCCGCGTCAGTCGTGGTCTGCGAGGTCCTCGTAGACCCACGCCGACGCATCGCGGTCCCAGTCCACGAGCTCGTCGTCGTCGAAGAACAACGCGATCTCGCGCTCGTTTGCGCCCTCGTCCTCGTGGTCGCTGCCGTGGATGAGGTTGTGCCCGAGGTCGTTGCCGTAGTCGCCGCGGATCGTGCCCGGCGCGGCGTCCTGGGCGTCCGTGGCTCCCATCAGCTGGCGGACCTGGCGGGTGGCGTCAGCGCCCTCCCACACCATCGCGAACACGGGCCCGGACGTGATGAACGACACCAGGCCGTCGAAGAACGGCTTGTCCTCGTGCTCGGCGTAATGCTCGTGGGCGAGCTCCTCGTCGATCCGCATGAACTTCCCGCCCACCATCTTCAGCCCCTTCGTTTCCAGTCGGGTGACGATGTCGCCGATGAGCCCGCGCTGGACGCCGTCGGGCTTGACCATCACGAACGTGCGCTCGTCGTGATCGGTCATTGCGTCTCCTCGACTTCCTCCTCGTCGGTCCACTCGACGTCGCGTGGCTCCCGGCCGAGGTCGGCGTTCTTCTCGCACTTCGCCGAACAGAAGTGCACGGTGCTACCGTCGTTGTGGACGAACATCGTTCCCGTCCCGGGTTCGATGTCGTCGCCACAGTAGTCACAGCTTCGAGTCTGGACCATTACTGACCACCGATGGAGTCCGCTTCGCGGGCCGTTTCCTTGAGCTGGATGACGTCACCAACTCGGACGGGGCCCAGGACGTTCCGCGTGATGATGCGGCCCTGGTTGCCACCCTCCTGGATGCGACACTTCACCTGCATCGCCTCGCCGTGCATCCCGGTCTTTCCGACGACCTCGATGACCTCGGCGGGCGTGGCGCCCTCTTCGGATTCCTCTGCGCTCATGGCTGGTTATTGGAGGTCCTCGACTTTCGTCGAGATGTCCTCGATTTCGTCTTCGGCGTCGCCGGCGGCGACGACGGCGGCGGCCGCGGAGCCAACTTCGAGGCCGGCGGCGTTCCCGAGTTCGTCCTGTGTCTCCACGAAGACGACCTCGATGCCTTTCTCTGCGGCGAGCTCCGGGAGGTGCATGACGATCTCCTCGGGGGAGACGTCCTCGGCGACGAACACGATGTCGGCGTTGCCGCGCTCGATCGCTTTCGTCGTCTCGTTGGTACCTTTCTTCACGCTGCCGGTGTCGCGAGCGACCTCAAGGGATTCGAGGGCTCGCTCCTGGAGGTCTGCTGGAACGTCGTAGTCTACGTATACTGGCATTTGTGTTCACCTATCCCGCGGACGGGCTTGCGCTCTTAGCCGAGTAAAGACCGTCCGGCCGCAAGCATCATCGACCCCCGCAGGCTGTATCCCAACAGTGGGTCGCCCGCCCGTAAAAGCGCTTTCAATGCCGGGCGGCCGTGCCACGGCTGCACAGCCGCGGACGAAACGCCCTTTGGCGTGGTCGCCCAACCGCCGGCGCATGCACCTCTCGTCCGCGCGCGCCCTGCTGGCGGAAGCCGAGCGTGCCAACGAACGCCGCATGCTCGTGCTCGCCGGCGACCGTGCCGCGGGCGTTCGGACCGCCGACGCGCTCCTCGATGCCCTCCCTATCCCGCTGTCCGAAACCACGCTCGTCGCCACCCAGGACGCGCTCGCCTGCGAGCACGTGCCCACGCGGAACGCCGACCGCCTGCTTGGCACCACCCAGCGCGCCGTCGTCATCGACCTCCACGAGGACTGCCGGCCGAACGCGCTCGGGCGCGTCGTCGGTGCTGTCGACGGCGGCGGCCTGCTGGTTGTGCTCGCGCCCCCGCTGGCCGAGTGGCCGACCCGCGACGGCGCGTTCGCCGCGGGATTGGCCGTCCCGCCGTTCGACGCCGCCGACGTCACCGGCCGGTTCCGCCGCCGGCTCGCCGACACGATGCGCGCACACCCCGGGATCGCGATCTACGACGTGGACACCGACACCCTCAGCGACGACGGCCGCACTCGGCCCGCCCCCCGGCTCCCGGACCCCGATCCGGACCCACAACCGACGGCGGACGTTCCGGCGGCCGCAATCGATGCGTGTGTGACCCCCGACCAAGCCGCCGCACTCGCGTCGTTCGCCGCGCTCCGCGACCCCGGCCACGCCGTCGTCGCGGACGCCGACCGCGGCCGCGGCAAATCGAGCGTGGCCGGCCTCGCCGCGGCGTGTCTCGCCGCCGAGGGCCACGACGTGCTTGTGACAGCGCCCCGCCGGCGGAACACCACCGAGCTGTTCGCTCGCGCCGGCGCGTTGCTCGCAGACCTCGGCGCGCTCGCCAGCGACGGCGACACCGTCGAAACCGCCGCCGGCGGCCGCATTCGGTTCTCGAAGCCGCCGGCGGCCGCCGACCTCCCGGGCGACCCGGACGCCGTCTTCGCCGACGAGGCCGCCGCCATCCCCGTGCGCCTGCTGGAATCGCTGCTGGACTGCCAGCGGCTGGCGTTCACCACCACCGTCCACGGCTACGAGGGTGCGGGCCGCGGCTTCGACGTGCGGTTCAGGGACCGTCTCGTGGACGCCACGCAGACGGTCCACGAAACGTCGCTGACCGACCCCATCCGGTACGCCGGCACTGACCCCATCGAACCGTGGGCGTTCCGCGCGCTCCTGCTCGGCGCGCGGCCCGCCGTCGAGCCACTGGTCGCGGACGCCACCCCCGACACCGCCGCGTACGTCACGCTCTCGGGGGCCGACCTCGCGGCCGACGAGCACCTACTCCGGGAGGCCTTCGGGCTGCTCGTCTCCGCGCACTACCGGACCGAACCCAACGACCTGGCGCGCCTGCTGGACGCCCCGAACCTCACGATGCGCGCGCTGGTCGCGGACGGGCACGTCGCGTCGGTGGCGCTGCTCGCCCGCGAGGGCGGCCTCGCCGACGACCGCCGGGCCGCCATGTACGACGGGCAGCGCGTGAAGGGGAACATGATCCCGGACGTGCTCACCAGCCAACTCCGCGACGAAGCGGCCGCCACCACGGTCGGCTACCGCGTGCTGCGCATCGCAACCCACCCCGCAGTGCGCTCCCGGGGTCTCGGATCGCGGCTGCTTGGCGAACTCCGGGCGGAATTCAACGGCCACGCCGACTGGCTCGGCGTCGGCTACGGCGCGACGCCGGCGTTGCTGTCGTTCTGGGCGGCCAACGGCTACAGCACGGTCCACCTCTCCACGACGCGCAACGACACCAGCGGCGAGTACTCCGCGATCATGCTCGACGCGCTCTCCGACGCCGGCCGCGCGCTCCACGACCGCCACGCCGGCTGGTTCGCCGACCGCATCGGCGGCGTGCTCTCGGACGCGCTTCGCGACCTCGATGCGGACGTTGCCCGCGGCGCGCTGCGGGCCTGTGACACCACCCCCAGCCTCGCCCTCAGCGAGCGCGACTGGCGCACCGTCGCGGGTGCCGCCCACGGTCCCGGGATGTACAGCGTCGACCCCCGGCCGTTCCGCCGGCTCGCAGTCCACCACCTCGTCGCCGGCGACGCCGACCTGCTTTCGCCCGACGAGCAGCGCCTCCTCGTCGGCGCGCTCCTGCAAGCCCGGCCGTGGGACGGCCTCGCCGACGACCTCGGCTATCACTCCGCGAGCCAGGCGATGCGCGCGCTGGGCGACGCGCTCCAGGCGCTCGTGGCGGCCCACGGCACCGCGGCCGCCCGCGCGGAAGTCGCACGGTTCACCGAAGACTGAAGCCGACAGCCGCCCCCACGGGCGTATGGACGCGCTCGTCGCCGCAGCGTTCGCCGCGCTCGTGCTCGGAGTCGCCGGCAGCCTGGTGCCGCTGCTCCCCAGCGGGCTGCTGTCGCTCGTCGGGGTGGGACTGTACTGGACGCAGACCGGGCGACCGAGTGTGCTCGTGGTGGGTGCCCTCGCCAGCCTGGCGACGCTTGCGATGCTCGTTGACTGGCTGGCGGGCGTGATCGGCGCGCGCGCCAGCGGCGTCGACACCCGGACCGCGGTGTTGGCGGGCGGCGTCGGATTCGCCGCGATGCTCGTCTCCGGGCCGGTGGGGCTGCTAGCCGGCGTGGCCGGCGTCGTGTTCGTCGTCGACGTCCGGGACAGCATGGACATCGCGGCGAGCGCGCGGCGCGCCGGCTACGCGACCGTCGGCGTCATCGGGTCGGCCGCCATGCAGGTGGTGTTGACGGTGGTCGTGCTCGTCGCCGTCGCCTGGGTGCAGTTCGCCTGACAGCCGCGGACGGTCAGGGATGCGTGAAGTACGCGACCGACGCCCCGCCGTCGCGGTGGGCGTCGACGCGCGCGAACCCGACGCGCACGAACTGCACGATCTCGTCGGCGTCTCGATCCGCGAACCCGGGCTCGGCGTACCCCGTCACGTCGCCGTCCATGGTCCGCAGCCGGACGTCGACGTTGTGCTCGGCGGGCACCCACTGCACCACGTCGACGCCCTCCTCGCGCACGATGTCGATGTCGGCGTCGAGGAACGCGAAGCGCTCGCCGTCGTATCGCACCGGCCCGTAGCCCTTCAGCCAGACGCGGTCGCCGGCCGCGGGCAGATCGGTGGCCTCCACGAGCACGCGCTCCCCGACGGGGATCTCGCGGTCACCCCGGTCCGAGTGCTCGGGGTGGACCTGTGGCGTCGCCTCGTCCGGGCCGTCGTCGACCGGGACCTCGACAGCCTCGTGTGACTCCTCGGGTCCCTCGCCACGCGCCTCGAAGCCGTCACGAACCAGGAACTGTCGGGGGGCCGTGTCGTCCACGAGATCACGGTTGTTCGCGTACACCGCCGACATCGCCAACTCGACGTCCGACGACGACGTGCCCAACTCCACCATCGCGTCCACGACGGCCGCCCCGCGGATGCCCCGGCGGCGGATGCTCTGCACGGTCGGCGCGCGCGGGTCATCCCACCCCTCGAGCTCGCCCGCGGCGATGCGCTCTTTGATCGTCGATGTGGACATCGCCACGTCGTAGGCGTCCAACTGCACGTGCCCCCAGTGCACGACCTCGGGGTACTCCCAGCCGAAATACTCGTAGAGGAACCGCTGGCGCTTCGCGGAGTCCTGGAGGTCGATGCCGCGAATGATGTGCGTGACGCCCGTGCGGTGGTCGTCAACGCCCGACTGGAAGTCCAGCATCGGCCAGCAGCGGTACTCGCTGGCCGCGTCCCGGGGATGGGGGGTGTCGACCATGCGGAACGCAACCCAGTCCCGGAGCGCGGGGTTCTTGTGCGTGATGTCGGTTTTCACGCGCAACACCATCTCCCCGGAGTTGTACTCGCCGTCGACCATCGCCTCGAACTCGTCGGCGACGGTTTCGGGGTCTTTGTCCCGGTGAGGACACGCCTCACCGCTGTTTTTCAGATCGGAGAACTCCGCGCCCGGGCAGCTACACGTGTACGCGCCGCCCATGCCGATGAGCCGGCGGGCGTGCTCGTAGTACGTCTCCACGCGGTCGCTGGCCGTCAGCACCTCGTCGGCCTCGAACCCGAGATACGAAAGGTCGTCGAGGATCTGGTCGTACGCGTCGAGGTCCGGGCGCTTCGTCTCGGGGTCCGTGTCGTCGAACCGAACGACGAACGAGCCGTCGTATCGCTGCTTGTACGTCCCGATGACCGACGGCATCCGGGCGTGGCCGACGTGCCACGGGCCGTTGGGGTTCGGCGCACACCGCATCCGCACCTCGTCGTACGCCTCGGCGTTCGGCAGGGCCGGCAGTGCGTGGTCGTCGCCCTCGTCTTCGCTGTCCAGCTCCTCGACGTCCTCGGGGGCAAGTTCCGCGAGGCGATCGCGCTGCTCGCCGTCGCTCATCCCGTTGACGTCCTCGATGACGGGCGCGATGACGCCGGGAATCTCGTCGCCGTGCGCTCTGAAATCGGGGTGCTCGCCCATCATCGGTCCCATGATGGCTCCGACCTGTGCGTCGCTGCCGTGTTTCAGCGCGTTGAACAGCGCGGCCCGCTCTGCCGCCCGGCGGACCCGCTCGCGGAGTTCGTCGTCCATACCACCGACTCCACGCTGCGGGGTGAAAATCCCGCTGGATTCGCCTGCATCGAAACCGCGGTGTCGACACGAGGCGGTGTTTCCCGGCGGTACCGCCCACTTACCGGTGCCGGCTACTGGTTCCGTCTCGCCGTCGCGACGTACGCCACGTACAGTAGCGGCGTGAGCACCGGAAGTACGACCCAGAGACCCGGGTCACTGACGGCGTCCGGCACTGACTCGGCCGGCTGCTGGAGCACCGCCCACGCTAGCGCCGCGCCCAGAACCATGCCGACGAAGACGACCCCACCGAGGTACGGCCGTTGCTTCAGGAATTCATTGAAGTCGTCCATCATGTGCGCCGCTGCTCTCGATAGCGTAATAACTGCTGCGGGTCTGCCACCGCTGCCCGCGGCGACCCTGCGACGGATGGTCTAGTACCCGCGCTCGATGAGGTAGTCCGCGATCTGCTCCAGCCGGTGGCGGGCCTCGTTCTCGGGGAGCACCTCGAGGTGGGCTTTCCCCTCTTCGACGAGGTCCTCGGCGAGATCGCTCGCGTACTGGATGCTCCCGGCGTCCTGGAGCGCTTGGACGGCCGCTTGCACCTCCGCCTCGGTGACATCCGCCGGGTCCTCGGCGTCGAGCAGCCCATCGACGTCGACGCCGTGCTCGGCGGCGTGCAGCGTGATGATCGTCGTCTTGTCCTCAACCAGGTCGGACCCGCGTTGCTTGCCGAGTTCCGCCGACGGCACCGTGAGGTCCAACACGTCGTCCTGGATCTGGAAGGCCTGCCCGACGCGCAGCCCGTAGTTGTACAGCGCCTCAACCGTCTCCTCGTCGGCGGAGAGCAACAACCCCGGCAGGGTCGCGGCGGCCGCGTACAGGACGGCGGTCTTCAGCTCCACCATCTCCAAATACTCATCGGTGACCACGTCACCCCGAGTCTCGAAGTCGATGTCCATCGCCTGCCCCTCACAGATGTGGGTGCACGTCTCCGCCAGCGTCCGCATCGCGCGAAGCCCACGCTCGGGCGGTGCGCCGGTCTCCAGCATGATCTCGAACGCCTTCGAGTACAACGTGTCCCCGGCGAGAATCGCGGTCTCGGTGTCGTACTCGCGGTGGACAGCCGGCGATCCCCGGCGCAGGTCGTCGTCGTCCATGATGTCGTCGTGGATGAGCGTGAACGACTGAATCACCTCGATCGAGACCGCCGCCGACATCACGTCGACGTGGCCGCCGATGCAGTCCGGGAACTCCCGGTAGGCGGGCGTGTCGCTCGTGTCGGCGAGCGCCTCCGCGGTCAACAACAGGACCGCCGGCCGCAGCCGCTTCCCGCCGGCTTCGAGGATGTACCGGGACGCCTCGTAGAGGCGCTCGGGCTCCGCAACCGGGAGGTCGTCGTCGATCGCGTCGTTGACCTGCTGGCGGCGCTCACGGACCGCCGCGAGCACTGCCCGTTCGCGCGCTTCCTGGGACATTACTCGACGAGCTGGATGGTGTTGCCGTTCTCTGTCATGTGCAGGTCGCGGCCGATCTTGTACCCCTGACTCTTCGCGAGCTTCGCGTACGGTGCCATCCCCTTCATGTCCTGGTGGGCCGGGATCAGGTGCTGGGGCTGCAACGCGTCCAGCATCTGGTAGTGGCCCTCCTCGCGGAGGTGGCCCGAGACGTGGATGTCGTCGTAGATGCGCGCGCCCTGCATGCGCAGCAGCTGCTCGCTTTGGTAGCGCTGGCCCTTGTTCGTCGGCTCGGGGATGACGCTCGCCGAGAAGATGATCTTGTCACCGTCCTCGATGTCGTACGGCGTCTCGCCGCGCCCCATGCGAGTCAGCATCGCCTGTGGCTCGCCCTGGTGGCCGGTGACGATCGGGAGGAAGTTCTCCTTGCCCTCGTTCATGACGCGCTTGAACGCGCGATCAACGGACTTCCGGTGGCCGAACATCCCGAGGTCGTCGGGGAAGTTCACGCGGCCCATGCGCTCGGCGGTGCCCGAGTACCGCTCCATCGAGCGCCCCAGCAGGATCGGCTCGCGGCCGATCTCCTTCGCGAACTCCACCAGCGAGGACACCCGCGAGATGTGACTGGAGAACGTCGTGGCGACGATCCCGCCGTCGTAGTCCGCGACGCTGGTCAGTACGTCTTTGAGGTGGCGACGGGCCGTGCTCTCGGATGGCGTCCGCCCCTTCTTGCCGGCGTTCGTGCAGTCCTCGATGTAACAGAGGACGCCCTCGCCCTCGCGGCCGATCTCGCGGAACCGCTCCATGTCGATCGGGTCCTCCAGGACCGGATCGTGGTCCATGCGCTTGTCCAGGCCGTAGACGACTGCGCCCTCCGGCGTGTGGAGCACGGGGTTGATCGCGTCGATGATGGAGTGTGTGACGTGCACGAACTCGAGCTCGCAGCGGTCGCCGATCTCCATCGTGCCGCCGGCCTCCATCTTCACGAGGTCGTTCTCGACGCCGAACTTCTGCTCGCTCTCGATCTCGCCTTTCACGAGCTCGATCGTGAACGGGCTGCCCACGATGGGCGCGTCGTAGCGGTGTGCGAGCTTCGAGATCGCCCCGATGTGGTCGAGGTGGCCGTGTGTCGGCACGATCGCTTTCACGTCGCCTTCGAGGTCGGACATGACGCGGTCGTCCGGGATCGCGCCCATGTCGATCAGGTCGAGGCTGTGCATCTTCTCTGTCTCGACGTTGTCGTGAACCAGGACCTTCGAGAGGTTGAGGCCCATGTCGAAGATCACGATGTCGTCGCCCGCGCGCACGGCAGTCATCTGCCGCCCGACTTCCTCGTAGCCGCCGATTGTTGCAATTTCGATTTCCATGGTTCTGAAGCACTGAAACCCGCGTTTCGCGTGTCTCGAAACAGTCGCGCACTGGCTGCGTCCACCCGCGGCGTCTTGCAGCCGTCGGCTGCCACAGCATGCCCGCCCGCGACGTCTTGCTTGTGGCGGGTTACGCTCCACGCTGTTAAAAACAACGGGGATTGTCCGCCGACCCCAGGAGACGGCGTTACCGCCCGTGGAACGCTTGTGTCTGCCGCCTAGCCGTTGATCCGCGTTCCCACGTCGTCGCCGGCAACGAACGCCTCCATGCCCGCCGGCCCGAAGACGTACGCCGGCGACCCCAACGCGAGCAGCGCCCGCACCTTCCCCGCCATGCCGCCCGTCACGTCGGTGGCGTCGCTGCCTCCGAGCGCGCCGGCCGCATCGCTGAACGCCGTGATCGACGGGATCACCGTGCCGTCGTCGTCGAGGACGCCGGGCACCGTCGAACACAGTCCGACGCGGTCGGCGTCGACCGCCCGCGCGAGATGGGTCACGATCTCGTCCCCGCTGAGGATGGTCGCGCCCGCGCCGGCGTGCGAGATGATGTCCCCGTGCAACACCGGCACGAACCCGTCGTCCAGGAGCGTCTCGATCGCCCCCGTCGGAAACTCCAGCGCGCCGTCAGTGGTCCGGTGCGCGACTGACGCCGGGTGCACGGGAACGGCCGCCACGCCGGCGTCCGCCAGCGCCCCGACGACCGCCGTGTTCAACGCCTCCATCGTTCCCGCAATGTCGCGGATCGCGGCCGCATCCTGGACGCCATCGGTGGCCGACACGTCGTGTGCGGCCGCGCGCGGATGCCCGAAGCTGCCCGCACCGTGCACCACCACGAGGTCGTCGATGTCGCCGTCCGCCAGCGCGCCCGCAAGCCCCGCAAGCCGATCGTCGGCGACCGTCTCGGGCTGGTCTTTCTCCGTGATCACGCTCCCGCCGAGCTTGACAACGACGGTCATTCGACGCGCACGCCCTCCCGCGCGAGGTCCGCGCGAAACGCCGCCTCGCAGTCCGGCGTCAGCGACAGCGCCGTTTCAGCACCGCTGCCCGCGTCGAGGGCAACGATCGACCCGCCGCCGCCGGCGCCCGTGAGCTTCGCCCCGTCGGCGCCGCCGTCCCTGGCCGCCCACACCATCGCATCCAGTGTGCGACCGGAGACGCCGAGTCCGGACAGCAGCCCGTGGTTGATGTCCATCAACCGCCCCAGTGTCGCCACGTCGCCGTCCGCCAGCGCCGCCTCCCCACGGCGCACGAGGTCGCCGATCGCGGTGACCGTGTCCGCGACGAACCCGAACTCCTCGCGGAGCGCGCGCACCCCCGCCACGAGTTCGCCCGTGTCGTGGCTGGTGCCGTCGTAGCCGATCACGAACGGCAACGCCGGCGCGTCAAGCGTGGTGCAGTCGTCGCCGGACACGCGCACTACCCCGCCCATCGCCGAACAGAAGGTGTCCGCGCGCGACGCCTCGCCGTCCTGGACGGTGTGCTCGACCTGGTACGCCCGGTCGGCGACCTCGCGGGCGTCCAGTTCCACGCCGAGCTCTCGGGTTGCCGCGTCGATCCCGGCCACGACCACTGCGGCCGACGACCCGAGCCCCGCCCCCAGGGGGATCTCGCTGTCGATGGTCACGTCGAAGCCGGCCGTCGGCGCGTCCGCGGCCGCCCGCGCCTGCTCGACGGCGGCGTCGACGTACCCCATCGCCGCGTCAACGATCGGCGCGGGCACGTCCACGTCCGGCGTGCCGCCGGCGTCGCGGTCGCCGCTGTACTCCACGGTGAACCCGTCGATGGACAGATCGCCCGAACACACCCGAAGGCGGCTGTCCTCGCGCTCGGAGACCGTCACGTGTGCGCGGCGCTCGATCGCGCACGGAACCGCCGGCTCCCCGTACACGACGGCGTGCTCGCCGAACAGGTAGACCTTCCCCGGCGCACTCGAAGTCGTGGTCATACCCTGCGTGTGCACCGGGTGATTACAGGGCTTCCGGAACGCCGCCGAGCGACCACCCCGACGTGGGGCGGTTAGCCGCAGGCTTATGACTGCTTACCGTCTACGCGGGGACATGCGTCCGGTCATCGACCACGTCCCGTTCGCGGGTGCGTCGCTGGATGTGCTCGTCGAGCGGTTCGAAACTGCGGGCTTCGATCCCGAATACGGCGGCGAACACCCCGGCGTGGGCACGGAGATGTCGATGCTGGTCTTCCCGGACGGCTCGTATCTCCAACTCGTCGCCCCGGCCCGCGAGGACCCCGGCTGGTGGCGCGAGTTCTTCGCCAACGCCGACCCGATCGCCGGCCCCAGCGGCTGGTGTGTCGAAACCGGCAGCGTCCACGGCGAATGCCAGCGCGCCATCGACCACGACGTCGAAGTCCACGGGCCGCGTCGCGGGTTCCGCGACCGCCCCGACGGCGTCACCGTCGAATGGGACGCCGCCGCCCTGGGGCCCCGCGACCACCACCTGCTCCCGTTCCTCATCACTGACCGCACCCCACGCGAGTATCGCGTTCCCGACGCCACGAACTTCGGCGCGCCCATCTCCGGCGTCGACTGCATCGTGCTCGCAGTCCCGGATCTCAGCGACGCCATCGACTGTTTCACGCAACTCTATCGCCTCCCCACGCCGGACCACGACTACGACGACGACTTCGGCGAACTCGTGTCGTTCCCCGGCCAGGACGTCATCCTCGCCGAACCAACCACGGGCTGGGCTGCCGACCGCGTTGACACCTACGGACCGGTTCCAGCCGCTGTCTTCCTCACCGCCGACGTCGACGACGCCCGCCACCGCCACCCCCTCGACGGCGGCCGCGAGTGGTTCGGTCGCCGCGTCCGCATGATCGAGGGGTTCGACGGCTACCTCGGCGTCATCTCCCGATAACCAGCGCTCGCGCTACTGACAGCTCCACCGCGGCTCGCAGAAAAGTCACCCCGTGGGTGAGCGCGCTTACAGGCCGTCCTCGAAGTCGTCGAGGCCGTAGGTCGGCTCCGCACCGCGCCGATCGAGCGTCTCGTTGGCGAGCAGCCAGTACACCACGGACAGCGCGCGGCGGCCCTTGTTGTTCGTCGGCACGACCAGGTCCACGTTCCCGGTCTGGTTGTTGGAGTCGCACATCGCGATCACGGGAATGCCGACCGTGATCGCTTCTTTGACGGCCTGCGAGTCACCGATCGGGTCGGTGACCACGAGGACGTCCGGCTCGATGTAGCCGTCGTAGTCGGGGTTCGTCAGCGTCCCCGGGATGAAGCGCCCGGTGCGGGCGCGCGCACCGACGGCCTCCGCGAACTTCTCCGCGGGGAACCGCCCGTACTGGCGACTCGACGTCACCAGGATCTGCTCGGGGTCGTAGTTCGCCAGGAAGTCCGCCGCCGTCCGAACGCGGTCGTCGGTCCGCGACACGTCAAGGACGTACAGGCCGTCGGTTCGGACCCGGTGGATGAACCGGTCCATGTCGTTGGTCTTCTGCTGGGTCCCGATGTGAACGCCAGCGCCCAGGTAGTCCTCGACGGGGATCAGGAGGTCGGCCTCCTCATCGGACATCACGTCCTCGGTCGCCGTGGACTCCGGCGCGGGCTCGTCGGCCTCGGTATCGGGGGTCTGTTCGTCTGTCTGGGCCGTGCTCTCGGCGTCTGCCGCCGCTTCGTCGGGGGCGTTCTCCTCGAGTTCGGCCTCGGTGTCGGATTCGTTCTCGCTCATGCTTCGTCCGCGATGCGGATGAGTTCGTTTAGCTTGGCGGTTCGCTCGCCGCCGACCGCGCCGGTCTTGATGAACGGCGCGTCGGTTGCAACGGCGAGGTGTGCGATGGTCGTGTCCTCGGTCTCGCCGCTGCGGTGGGATACGACCGCGTCGTACCCGTTGCGCGTGGCGAGCTCGATTGCGTCGACGGCGTCGGTCAGCGTCCCGATCTGATTGGGCTTCACGAGGATGCTGTTGGCAGCCCCCGCGTCGATGCCGCGCTGCAGGCGCTCGGTGTTCGTCACGAACAGGTCGTCACCACACACGAGCGTCTCGTCGCCCACGCGATCGGTGAGCTCCGCGAACGCCTCGAAGTCGTTCTCGTCGAGGGGGTCCTCGACGTACGCGAGGTCGTACTCGGAAACCAGTCCTGCGACGTACTCGATCTGTGCCGCCGTCGACCGGCGGTCGTCACCGAACACGTACTCGTCCCCGTCGTATCGCTCGGCGGCCGCGAGATCAAGGCCCAACCGGACATCGAACCCGAACTCATCGGCGACCTCCGCGGCGGCACCTGCCACCACGTCGAAGGCGGTGGCGTCGTCGATCGACGGCGCCCACGCGCCCTCGTCGCCTTTCGCCGCCGGCACACCGTCGGCGTCCAGGCGGTCTTTGACGCGCTGATGGACGGCCGCGTTCGCGAACACGGCCTGCCGAACGCTCGGCGCGCCGGTCGCCGCGACCAGGAACTCCTGGATCGCGGTCGCGTCCGCGGCATGCGCGCCGCCGCCGAGGACGTTCCCCAACGGAACCGGGAAGTTCCGGCCGCGAAGCGCCCCACCCAAATGCTGGTAGGTGTGCACACCGAGGACGTCCGCCGCTGCCTTCGCAGCAGCCATGCTGGTCGCAACGGCGACGTTCGCGCCGACCGCCGAGAAGTCAGTGGTGTCGTCGGCGGCGTGCAGCGCCGCGTCGACGCCGCGCTGATCGCCCGCGAACTCACGCCCCTCCAATCGGGGCGCGATACGCTCGCGGCCGGCCGCGATCGCCTCCCCGACGGGAAGCTCGACGGCCTCGTGCTCGCCGGTGCTTGCGCCCGACGGCGCGGCCGCACGACCGAACCCACCGTCGTCGGTGGTCACCTCCGCCTCGACGGTCTTGTTCCCGCGTGAATCCAGGATCGGACGGTATCGGACAGCCTCGATGCGCGTCATCTCAGGTCCCCTCCCGCCGAACAGTGAACGGAAGCGCGTCCGCGTCGTACTCCTCGGCCGCGATGAGGATCGGCTCCGTCTGATCGGTGTCAACCAGCACGGGCGCGCCGTACGCCACCTGCAGGGCTCGCGCCCCGATGATGCGGGCTTTCTCGTACCGGCTGAAATGCTGTGAGTCGCTCATTATTACTGGTATGGGGAGACCACGTCGACGAGGTCCTGGTGGGCGATCAGCATCCGGCGACAGCAGTGCCGGTCGACGCCGAGGTCATCCAGCACGTCCGCCGGGTCCTCGTCGCCGTCGTGGGTTTCGGCACGCGCCTTGAACGCTTCCCAGTGTTCGCCGACGACAGTACCGCAACTGAAACACCGGACTGGTACCATCATGCTCTGGTCACCTCAGCGGTAGGACTTCTGGTAGCGCGCCCGAGCCCCGGGACCGCCCCACTTCTTGGACTCGCGCTGGCGCACGTCGTTCACCAGGAGGCTGCGGTCGAACTCGCGGAACGCGTCACGGAGTTCGGCGTCGCCGTAATGCTCGACGAGCCCGCGCGCGATGGCGGTCCGCACCGCGTCCGCCTGCCCCGCGAACCCGCCACCGGCGACGTCGATGTCGATGTCGACGTCCCCGCGGAGGTCGCTGCCCGAGATGCGGAACGGCTCCAGCATCTTCAGGCGCGCCATCTCCGGCTCGACGAGTTCGACGGGCTGGGAGTTGATTCGCACGCGACCCTCTCCGTCGCTCACGGTTGCGCGAGCGACAGCCGTCTTCTTCTTGCCTGACGTATTGGTTACCATGTGACGTTCGCCCCCAGTTCCTCGGACACTTCGCTGAGGGTGACGAAGCGGATTGTTGACAGTCGGTCCAGCGACGTGCCGTCAAGCACGTCGCCGTCCTCGTCCATCGGGTTCCCGACGTACACGCGGACGCTGTCGAGCGCCTCCCGACCGTCGTCCTGCTTGTACGGCAGCATGCCGCGGATGGCACGCTTGAAGATGCCGTCGGGGCGCTTCGGGTAGTACGGTCCGCGGTCGGACCCCAGGTTGGCGCGCGTGCGGTACGTGGAGAACACGTCGTCCTCCGTTCCCGTGATGACCGCCTGCTCGGCGTTCACGACGGCAACCCGGTCGCCGGCGAGCGCGCGCTCGGCGACGTTGCTCGCGACGCGACCCATGATGCAGTCGCGCGCGTCCACGACGACGTCGGCGTCGAATTCTGCGAGACTCATCGAATCACCCGCACATCGGTTCCGTCTGGGTTCTGTTCAACTGCCTGTTCCAAGTGGACGGCCTCACCGTCGGCGTGCTCGATCTTCGTCGCCGCGCTGCTGGAGAAATCCACGGCAGCGACGGTGACGGATTTTCGGAGCGCGCCGGACCCCAGGACCTTCCCGGGGACGATGACCGTCTCGTCTTCACTTGCGTACCGTTCGATACGACTCAGGTTCACCTCGGCGTGCGTGGATCGCGGCTTCTCCAGCCGGTCGGCCACGTCATGCCAGACATCCGCACCCGAATCGCGGGCGACGGATTTCAGTTCGGCGATGAGACTGCTGAGTCTCGGGCTTGTCTTGCTCATGCTCCTAACTCTCGGAAATTCTGGTGAGAAGTCGAATGCAGGGAGCAGGATTTGAACCTGCGAACCCCTACGGGACAGCGCCCTGAACGCTGCGCCTTTGGCCAAACTTGGCTATCCCTGCTCGGTCGCGTCGACCTTACACTTCTCTGTAGCCCCCGCCCCTTCTTACCGATTACGATTGCCGGACCCGTCGCTCCCGGGGCAGGAACGGACGCCGGCACGGTGTTGAGGGGGGAGACACGCATTATTGATTACAGTTGAACTGCCTGTTCGAGTTCGTCCGCGCGATCAACCAGGGTGTCGACCGCACGCAGCACCAGCTCTTCAACGGGCATCGAGCCGTCCGATTCGACGTGGAACACGAACGCACCGTCGACGTCCTCGATTTCGACCTCCTTGCCGGGATACCGGGTGGTCAGGTCGTTGTCGAAGTCGTCAGTCGGCACTAGTTCGTCGTCCTCCTCGATGACGCCTCGAAGCATCTGGGGGTCGTCGTCCGCGTACTCTGGGCTGTCACCGACCACGTGTACGCGCTGCAGGTGTCGGTAGCCCACCGCCACCCCGCCCTGGTGTTTGGCGTGGTCGCGGCCATGCCCCATCACGGCATCCGCCTCGAGCTCGAGGCGCTGGTCGTCTTTCAGCTCGATGATCGGGATGTTTTCGTCGGCCGCCTCGACCTCGGGGTCGTTGCTCACGAGGTCGCCGGAGTACGCGGTGCCCGGACCCTCGACGTCGAGGGCGAGCGTAACCGCTTCGCCCGCCGCGTAATCCTCGGGTGTCGTCAGTGGCACGAGCCCGAGCCGCAGGCCGAGTTGCTCGTCGAACATCACACTGGAGTTCTCCACGAACCGCACCGTGTCGATGGACAACGTCGGCACGTCCACGAGGATGGCGCGACGAATGCCGTTCGCGAACGCGGGCGTGATGTTCCGAACGACAAACCGGGCTTCCCGGTCGTCGCGGTCGACGAATTCGACGTCGAAGTCCTGGCTACTCATGATCTAGTACCCGCTGTTCTTCGGCGGTCGCGTCCCGTCGTGGGGGATGGGCGTGACGTCCTCGATGCGACCGATTTCGAGGCCGGCGCGGGCGAGCGCGCGGATCGCTGCCTGCGCGCCCGGACCCGGGCTTCGCTGGAGGTTCCCGCCCGGACCGCGGACCCGGACGTGGACCTTCTCGATGCCCTGATCGAGTACTTCCTCGGCGAGCTGTTCTGCCATCTGCATCGCGGCGTACGGCGACGCCTCGTCCCGGTTCTGCTTGACCACCGAGCCACCACTGGACTTCGCGAGCGTTTCGGCGCCCGTCTGGTCCGTGACGGTCATGATGGTGTTGTTGAACGAGGCGTGAACGTGCGCGATGCCCCATTTGGTGTCGTCAGCCATACGTTATCACTCCTGAGCACCGGCGCGAGCCGGGTGCAGTTCGTCGGTGAGGTCGCTCGTTTCGTCGAACGCGAGGGTGTTCTCCTCGCTGACCGGGACCGTGTACGACGGCTCCGTGACGCGGCTGCCGTCGACGGTCACGTGGCCGTGGGAGACGAACTGACGGGCCTGCCCCATCGTGTTCGCCAGTCCCTCGCGGTAGACGACCGTCTGGAGGCGGCGCTCGAGGACGTCCGTCACTTCGAGCGACAGCACGTCGTCCAAGCGCTCCTCCTCGGAGAGGACGCCGATGCGCTGCAGGCGGGCGACGAACTCCTCGCCGGAGACCGTTCCGGTCTGTCCGAGGAGTCGCCGCGCCTCGCGGCGGTAGTCGCGCAGCTCGGACTGTGCCCGCCACAGCTCTTCTTTGTTCTTCAGACCGTAGCGCGAGAGGAGGTCGGATTCCTCGGCGATGCGCTCGCCCTGATAAGGGTGATTCGGTGTCTCGTAGAACTTGGTGTTCTCGCCGGGCAGCGCCATTACTCCTCACCTCCGTCGGCTGCGTCGTCTTCTGCCTGTTCTTCCTTGATCGCCTCGACGTTGACGCCGATGGTGCCCTCGGTACGACCGGTGGACTTCGTGCGCTGACCGCGGACTTTCTGTCCGCGCTCGTGACGGATGCCCTTATACGAGCGGATCATCCGCATGCGGTTGATGTCCTGATCGCGGGTGAGCTCCACGTCGGTACCCGTGATGTGCTGGTTCTCGCCAGTGTAGAAGTCGTTCTGGCGGTTCGCCAGCCACGCCGGGGCGTGCTCGGTGAAGCTATCGACGGCGTCGGTGACGCTCTCGATGGCGTCGTCTTCGAGGCCGCCCATGGTCGCGGTTCGATCGACGCCGGCTTCGTCGGCGACGATTCGCGCGACTCGGCGACCAACGCCGCCGAGCTCCGCGAGAGCACGCTCGACGGTCTTCGTCCCGTCGAGGTCTGTCTGGCCAATGCGGACGAAGTACTGAATGTCTTCGTCCACGTCTTCTTGTTCTTCCGAACTCATGATTGGGTTGTCTGTGAAAGGCGTCGTGGCGGGGATTTGAACCCCGGAGGCTTACGCCACAGAGTTAGCAACCCTGCGCCTTGACCAGGCTAGGCTACCACGACAGGCTTTCGAGTGTATCTTCGCCCTCTCGGACTCGGGGCCTGGGCCCCTACAGTGACTGCACTCGTGGACAATCGGCCACACCACTTAAACACTACGAAGCGCCGATCCGCGATCGTGGGTGCGTGTCACCCACTCATGCGGGCCGTGTGTGCCGACAGCACGCCGCCGGTGATCGTCCGGGATCGTCGCTGACACAACCCTTATCGGACGCCCCACCCCTACGCCGATGCATGAACGACGACGACGTCATGGAGCTGCTTGCGTCTGTCACGGACCCGGCGCTCGGCGACGACATCGTCTCCCTGGGGCTGGTCAACGATCTCTCGGTCGACGACGGCACCGTCACCATCTCGCTGGCGCTCGGGGCCCCGTACTCCCCCGCCGAGACCGAGATCGCCGCACACGTGCGAGAAACACTTGAGGCCGAGGGGCTGGAAACGGATCTCACCGCGGCGATCCCCGACCGCTCCGAGACCGAGGTGCTGCCCGGCGTCAAGAACGTCGTTGCGGTCGCCTCCGGCAAAGGTGGGGTCGGCAAGTCCACGGTCGCGGTCAACCTCGCCGCGGCGCTGTCCGACCGCGGTGCCCGCGTCGGCCTCTTCGACGCTGACATCTACGGCCCCAACGTGCCCCGCATGGTCGACGCCGACGACCACCCACAGGCCACCGAAACCGAGACCATCGTGCCCCCGGAGAAACACGGCATGAAGCTCATGAGCATGGCGTTCATGGTGGGCGAGGACGACCCCGTGATCTGGCGCGGCCCCATGGTCCATAAGGTTCTCACGCAGCTCATCGAGGACGTCGAGTGGGGGTATCTGGACTACCTCGTCGTCGATCTCCCGCCGGGAACCGGGGACACCCAGCTCACGCTGTTGCAGACGCTGCCGCTGACCGGCTCGGTCGTCGTCACCACGCCCGAGGACGTGGCCGTCGACGACGCCCGGAAGGGACTGCGCATGTTCGGCCGCCACGACACCACCGTGTTGGGCGTCGTCGAGAACATGTCGTCGTTCGTCTGCCCGGACTGCGGCGGGACCCACGACATCTTCGGCGCGGGCGGCGGCGAGGAGTTCGCCACCGCCAACGAACTCCCGTTCTTGGGGTCGATCCCGCTCGACCCCAGCGTGCGCGCTGGCGGCGACAACGGCCAACCCGTTGCACTCGACCCCGACAACGAGACGGGAGCGTCGTTCCGCACGTTCGCCGCGGAGACCGCGGACATGCTCGGGCTCGTGCAGCGACGGGGGGTTGGCGAATGACCGATCCCGACGACGCCGAGAAGCGCGCCGTGCTCCGCAGCGTCGCCGACGACCTGCGCGACGAGGACGGCGACCAGTCGACGGAGGCCGAGCGCATCGCCGCCCTCGTTCATCGAGTCAGTGACATCTACGATGACGACGCCGACGTGGACGCCCAACACGTATATCTCAACATGCGAAACATCCTCCAGATCTCCGAGCAGGGCGGCATCGACCGATAACGCCGCGGGGGTGTGGTCGCGTCCCTGCGGGCGCCCTCGGGCGGTCTTTCATCATTTTTCTGTGATAATGGATGGCAAACGATTTAGTGGCGACCACGCGTACGATGCCATATTGGTCCACGGCTGGGCCAGACCAGATTATGACTGACGACGAACTCATCTGGCGAATCGCAGGGGGTTCCGGAGACGGGATCGACTCGACAAGCCAGAATTTCGCCAAAGCGCTGATGCGCTCGGGCCTCGACGTCTTCACGCACCGCCACTACCCGTCGCGGATCCGCGGCGGCCACACGTACGTGGAGATCCGGGCGCGGGACGGTACCGTAACCTCCCGCGGTGACGGCTACAACTTCCTGCTCGCGCTCGGCGACTCGTTCGCCCGCAACCCGAGCGAGGAGGCCGTCTACGGCGACGAGGAAGTGAAGCCGCTCACTGAGAACCTCGACGACCTGCGCGCGGGCGGCGTCATCATCTACGACGAGGGGCTGCTCGACGACGAGGACGTCGGCGACCTCGAACAGCAGGCCGACGCCAACGACTGGCATCTCTACCCGCTTGACCTGCGCGGGCTCGCCAAGGAACACGGCCGCGAGGTCATGCGCAACACCGCGGGCGTCGGCGCCACCGCGGCGCTCATCGACATGGACCTCGACCACATCGAGGACCTGATGAGCGACGCCATGGGCGGCGACATCCTCGAACAGAACCTCACGGTGCTCCGCGACGCCTACGAGCAGGTGTCGGAAATGGAGCACACCCACGACCTATCGGTGCCGACCGGGAGCCACGACGAGCCACAAGTGCTCATGTCCGGGAGTCACGCGATCGCGTACGGCGCGATCGACGCCGGCTGCCGGTTCATCTCCGGGTATCCGATGACGCCGTGGACGGACGCGTTCACGATCATGACCCAGCTGTTGCCCGACATGGGCGGGGTCTCCGAGCAGGTCGAAGACGAGATCGCGGCGGCGGCGATGGCGGTGGGTGCAAGCCACGCCGGCGCGAAGGCGATGTCCGGCTCCTCCGGCGGCGGGTTCGCGTTGATGAGCGAGCCCCTGGGCCTCGCGGAGATGACCGAGACGCCCCTGGTGTTGCTGGAAGCCCAGCGCGCCGGGCCGTCCACGGGCATGCCGACGAAGCCCGAGCAGGCCGACCTGGAGCACGTGCTGTACACCAGCCAGGGGGACAGCCACCGCGTTGCGTTCGGCCCCAAAGACCCCAAGGAGTGTTACGAGCAGACCCGCACGGCGTTCGAGATCGCGTACGACTACCAGATCCCCGTGATCCTGCTGTACGATCAGAAGCTCTCCGGGGAGTACCGGAACGTCGACGCGTCGTTCTTCGACCGCGAGCCGGCGGCGGACCTCGGGACGACGCTCTCCGAGGACCAGATCCCCGACGCGCCACACGACCCGACGGGGAAGTACCACCGCTACCAGCACGACGTCGAGGACGGCGTCAGCCCCCGGACGATCCCGGGGCAGTCCGGCGGTCGGTATCTTGCCTCCGGCAACGAGCACTGGCCGAACGGCCACATCAGCGAGGACACCGACAACCGCGTGGCGCAGGTCGAGCGCCGCCTCCAGAAGCTGGCGGCGATCCGCGACGACCTCGACGAGCGCGACCAGCAGACCCACTACGGCGACGAGGACGCCGACATCGGCCTCATCGCGTGGGGCAGCCAGGAGGGCACCGTCGAGGAAGCGGTCCACCGGCTGAACGACGACGGCAACAGCGTGAAGGCGTTGGGGATCAGCGACCTCGCGCCGTTCCCCGTCGCGGAGACGCGGGCGTTCGTCGACAGCGTCGACGAAGCCATCGTCGTGGAGATGTCCTCCACCAAGCAGTTCCGTGGCCTCATCCAGAAGGAGGTCGGAGACATCGGCGGGAAGCTGTCGAGTCTCCTGAAATACAACGGCAACCCGTTCGAGCCCGCGGAGATCGTCGAGGCCGTTGAGATCGAACAGGCCGGCGACGGCGCGGAGCCGGCCGCCCAGACCACACTCGAACCCGCAGCAGGTGACTGATAATGAGTAAGGCATTCAGCGCGATTGATGAGGACCGCGAGGTCGACCGGGACGCGTTCACGCCCGGCGTCGAACCGCAGCCGACGTGGTGTCCTGGCTGTGGTGACTTCGGTGTCCTGAAGGCCCTGAAAGGGGCGATGGCGGAGCTCGGCAAGGACCCCGAGGAGATACTGCTTGCGACCGGGATCGGCTGTTCCGGGAAGCTCAACAGCTACTTCGACAGCTACGGCTTCCACACGATCCACGGGCGCTCCCTGCCCGTGGCCCGCGCCGCGAAGCTGGCCAACCACGACCTGGAGGTCGTGGCCGCCGGCGGTGACGGCGACGGCTACGGGATCGGCGGCAACCACTTCATGCACACCGCCCGGGAGAACCACGACATCACGTACATCGTGTTCAACAACGAAGTGTTCGGCCTGACGAAGGGCCAGACATCGCCGACGAGCCCGAAGGGCCACAAGTCCAAGACCCAGCCCCACGGCTCCGCGAAGTCCCCGATCCGACCGCTCTCGCTGAGCATGACCTCGGGGGCGTCGTACGTGGCGCGGACCGCGGCCGTGAACCCCAACCAGGCAAAGGACATCCTCGTGGAAGCCATCCAGCACGACGGCTTCGCGCACGTGGACTTCCTGACGCAGTGTCCGACCTGGAACAAGGACGCCAAGCAGTACGTCCCGTACGTGGACGTCCAGGAGTCCGACGAGTACGACTTCGACGTCACGGACCGGCGGGAGGCACAGGAGCTGATGACTGAGACCGAGGAAGCCCTCTACGACGGGACCGTGCTGACCGGCCGGTACTACCAGGACGAGCAGCGGCCGTCGTATCAGGCCGAAAAGCAGTCCCGCGGGGACATGCCCGAGGAACCGGTCGCAAAGCGGTACTTCGACGACGACTACGAGTGGGAGCGCTCGTTCGACGTCATCGACCGCCACAAGTAACGACACCGGGTCGTTTTGATTGTCGGCTACGTGTCGCAGTGTTGGCGGCAGCGCCGCTCCAACGGTGGTTCCGTGGCGTTCCGCTGTCGGTTGACGATTCGGAAGATATTTTTTCACACGAACCAAATATCCTGACGTGAGCACTGAATCGACAGAAGAGCGAATCCTCGCCGCGCTCGAAGAGGACGCGCAAGCGTCGTATGCGGCCATCGCGGAGCGTGCGGACGTCTCCAAGCCGACCGTCCGCAAATACATCGACCAACTCGAATCGGACGGCGTCATCGTCGGCTACTCCGCCGACGTCGACCCCAAGAAGCTGTCCGGGCAAAGCATCGCGATGGTCGGGATCGACGTGGCCTCCGAGCAGTACGTGGAGGCGACCCGCACACTCCAGGAACTCGACTCCGTGCAGGCGTTGTACTCTTCGAGTGGCGATCACATGCTGATGGCGGAGGTACGGGCCGCCGACGGGGATGCGCTCGGTGACGTGATCAGCGACGAGGTTTTGGCTATCGACGGCGTCACGGCCGCCCACCCCTCGTTCCTCCAGGAACGCCTCAAGTGAGCGTCGTGGCGCTGGCGAGCACAGCATCGATGCGAGCGACGGCTTCGCGCACAGCGTCGGTACTCACCGCAAACGACGCCCGCACGTACTCGGTTGCGTTCGCACCGAAATCCGGGCCGGGCGTCACCGCGACGCCCGCGGTTTCGAGGAGCGCGTCGGCAACAGCGGGCGCAGCACCCAGCCGCGACACATCCAACAGCATGTAGTACGCGCCCGCCGGCGTGTATCCGGGGTCGAACCCCCAGCGCTCGGCGGCAGCACACAGGATGTCGCGGCGCGTGCGGTAGTCGGCCCGCACGCCGTCGAGCCAGTCGGTCCCGTGTCGGATGGCCGCCTCAGCGCCGGCCTGAACGAACGACGGCGCGCAGATGAGTGTGTTTTGGGCGATCGCGTTGATCGTATCGACGTACCGGCGCGGACACACCACCCAGCCCAGCCGCCACCCCGTCATGCCGTAGCGCTTGGAGACGCCGTCGATCACGAACGCGTCGTCGGTGTACTCCAGCACCGAGTGCGCGGCGGCGTCGAACGCCAGCCCGTGGTAGATCTCGTCGGAGACGACGGCGGTGTCGGTGCGGTCGGCGAGGGCAACGAGCGCCGACAGGCTCTCCCCGTCGATCACGGCTCCGGTGGGGTTGCCGGGGGAGTTCAGGAGCATAGCGGCGGTGTCGTCGCCGATCGCCGCGTCGTAGTCACTGACGGCGGGCTGGAAGCCGGCGTCGGGCGCGAGACCAACGGTGCGCACGACCCCGTCGGCGAGCCGCACGAAGTTCGGGTAGCAGGCGTAATGTGGGTCACTGAGAACGACCGCCGAGCCGGGGTCGACAGTGGCCAACAGCACGGTCAGAAGCGCCGGCGAGGAGCCTGGCGTGACGACGATGCGCTCGGCCGGGACCGAAACGCCGTATTCGGCGGCGTAGTAGCCGCTGATCGCGTCACGAAGCGACCGCCTGCCGCGCGAGGTCGTGTAGTCGTCGTCGCCGGCGCGCAGCGCGTCGACTGCTGCCTCGGTGGCCGCGGCTGGGGGTGCGAAGTCGGGTTCGCCCACTTCCATGTGGATCACGTCCGCACGGTCGGCGGCGCGTTCGAGGACATCCATCGCGGCGAACGGCGTGACCGCAGCCGCGCGCTCCGAAGGCATGCCAACAGGATCGCGGCCATCCCCCATAATCGTTCCTCCGGGACGCGTGTGCTATCACGGCACAACCCGCGGGTCCCGAACCCCCTGAAGTTTTGCGCGCCTGGTGCGTAGCGGACGTATGCAGACGTTCAAGCGCGATCTGCGAGTGGACGCGCCCCTGGAGTCCGTGTGGGCGTTTCACTCCACCGTCGACGGGTTGCTGGCGCTGACGCCCGAGTGGGCGAACCTCACCGTCGAGGACGTGGTGTGGCCACAGGGACAGCGCGACGGCGACGAACTCGTGGCGGGGACGCGCATCAACATGGCCGTCGAGCCGTTCGGCGTCGGCCCCAGGCAGACCTGGACGTCCGTCATTACCGAGCGCGCGACCGAAGACGACCACGCGTACTTCGTCGACACCATGGAGAACGGTCCGTTTCCCGAGTGGGAGCACACCCACTCGTTTTACGCCGACGGCGACCAGACGGTGCTCCGGGATCGCGTCGCATACGAGCCGCCGCTTGGCGGCCTGGGGGCTGTCGGTGCACCCCCCGTGCTCTGGGGCATGTTTCGCTTCCGGCACCGCCAAACCCGCGCCGCCTTCGGCGAGGCGTAGTCGGCGCGCAGTCGCCGCCAGCCCCCTCGCACCGCTCCGTACGCCGACACGGTCACAGGTCACTGCGGTACAGCGGTGACGCCGGCGGCGTGGGATCACCACACACGCCGGCGTCCGCACCGGCCTCCTCGACCCCGCTTGCGAGCCGCTGGATCTCCCACTCGGCGTCGTGGCCGGCGTCCTCGTGGGCTGCGAGCACTCCCCGGGCGTCCCGGAGCCGATCGAACGCCGCTTCGAACCCACACGAACACGACACCAGTATCTCCCCCGTTGGCATACCCACCGGTTCGCGTTCGGGCGGCATAACGGTCTCGGAGCCGGCACAGCCCAGCCCCGACGCATCGCTGTCGTTTCAGTGATGCAGAAGGATCCGACCGCGGACTTCCTGAAGCCGGTGGAGGGCTTCCAAGCAAACCTTTACAATCCCACTATTAATACTATTAGAGGCATGGCACAGACGCCCCGCCAAGAAGTCGAACGTCTGAAAGAACGGATTCAGAACAGCGAACGCGACATAGACGACGAAGCCGACAGAGAACAACTGATTGAATTCAGTCGCCGTATCGAACTTCTGAAAGAGGAATACAGCGACCACCGTCACCTGAAGTTGCTTCGCCACCTGACGCGCATGGCCGAGAACGTCGGCGGACTGGCCGACGCGCTCGAAGACCGGGAAGCCGCTGAAGAAATCGTTCGGTGGATTCACGCCACCTACGACAACGAGGAAACGAACAGGGACTATCGGGTGGCCCTTCGGGTGTTCGGGAAGCGAGTCGCCCCTGACGACGACGGGGACCCACCCGGAAGTATTGACTGGGTGTCCTCGAAAACCAGCCGGAACTACAAGCCCGAACCCGACCCGGCGGACATGCTGGAACTTGATGACGACGTGAAGCCTATGATTGAATCCGCGAGAAACCCGCGAGATAAGGCCCTTATCGGCGTTCAGTACGAAGCGGGATTCCGGGGCGGGGAACTGTACGACCTTACGATAGACGACGTGTCTGACGGGGACCACGGGCTTCGTATCCGGGTGGACGGGAAGACGGGACAGCGGACCGTGGATTTGGTAACTGGATTCAGTATTCCCCACCTTCAGCGGTGGCTGTCCGAACACCCTGCGCCCAACGACCCGGACGCCCCGTTGTGGTCGAAACTGAACAAGCCGGAACGATATTCCTATCAGAGATTCCTTCAGTGCTTCGAGGAAGCCGCTGAACGGGTGGACGTGACGAAGCCCGTCACACCGACGAACTTCAGGAAGTCCAACGCCTACTGGTTGGCGAAGAAACGGGACGCCAACGCCGCCCTGATTGAAGAACGACAGGGCCGAGAACGGGGAAGTAAGGCTGTTTCCCGGTATATCGCCCGGTTCGGGGAAGACGCTGAAGCCCAATACGCCCGACTTCAGGGGAAGGATGTTGAAGTGGCTGAACCAACGGACAGGGACGCTGTTGAATGTCCCCGCTGTACCCGAGAGAACCCGCCGGACGAACAGACTTGTATGTGGTGCGGACAGGTCCTTGACGACTTCGAGGCCGCCCAAGAAATCCGGGCTGAACAGAAGGAAGTCCGAAACGCCGCCTTCCGGTTGGTGAAGGACAACTCCGAACTGATTGACGACATAGAAGCCGCTCGGGACCTTGAAACGGTCTTCGAGAACAACCCCGAACTGTTTGACGAAGTTCAGAAGTTCCAAGAAGCCCTGTCTGACGACTAACGTCATTCTCCGCCGTTCTGAAGGCGTTTCAATTCTTCCTGAACGCCTTCTAAGTCGTCGTCAGTTCCCCCGTTGGCGAGTAGCGCCAACGCATACGAGCGGGCTTCGTTGTTCCCGTGACGAAGGACCCGAGACAGGAAGTCCCGGTGTTCGTTGACGTATTCGCTGACGCTGGTTTCGTCGGGGTCGTCGGGGACGGTGGACTTACGCACCGTCGTTCACCCCCGTTCGACGGCGGTTCGGTTGGCTGACGGTGCGAACGTCGGTGCGTTTTTGCTTGTCCGAATAGAGAGTTATCATGTTGGGTTCCACCCGATTAGTCCGTGTTCATGGGCCTGACAGCGTTCAGCCGCCGGGAAACGTTCTTGGCGGGGCGTCCCCGGCGGCTTCCTTCAATCGTTATTCGCTACCCCCGGGTCCGTCCGGGTCGTAACTGGCCGCCATTTTCGAGAGTAGGTCGTCGTAACTCTCGCCCCCGCGTTTCAGGGACTTCACTTCCTTCAGGGTGTCTCGGGACAGCGGAATGGTCGTTTCAGCCTTCGACATATCCACCATTACGACCATGTGGTACTTATCACTTTTTTGGGATATTGTTCAAGTGGACCAATTGTTCCAATAGCCACCATTCTTCCAATATGAATGACATAACGAGATACCAAACCTGACGGCGGGATTTTTCCCGTCGCCGCTCGAAGGCGTATCCGGCGGTGACGTTCCCCCGGGGACGGACGCCGTCAACGACCGGTCGTCCAACGACCGAAGGTCGTTCGGGACTTCATGTTTCGCCGGACCGCCGGGCCGTCGGCGTACCCGGCGGTTTCAGAACGAACAACAGCCCTGTCCGTACTTTCATACCTTCGAGCGGTGTAGTCCCCGAGAGGAACGGGGCTGAACAGGAACCATGTCAGATTTTGTGGACGCCGTCGCCATACTCGGGATTCTATTGGTCGCCGTCTGGATAGGAATGGCTATCATGGCTGTTCAGTGGGCGATAGACCACCTGATAGTCGTCGCCGCCGTCGTCGGGGTCGTCGTGCTGGTTCTCGACGCCGCTGTTCGGAAGCGACAGGGCTGAACGTCCACGTCGGGACCGACGCCGAGAAAGCGAACAGGGCCGTTGTTCGTCAGTCTTCCCACATGGCCGACGCACCGTCGGGAAGCGCCCCGGACCCGCCACTCTTGCCCGTCACGCCTTCGTAGTCGAGTCCAAGCCGGACTTCCCGCATGGCGTCGGTGTAGGCTTCGAGCGTCTGAATCTTCGGTTTCTTCACGAAGGCCGCTTCACGGGCGGCTTCCGGGTCCATACCCGATTCTATCAGTTCGTCCACGTCGGCTATCTGTTTGTCGTAGAAGACACCTTCAGTCAGAAGGTGGCGTTCCAGCCGGTCCCTGATAACGGCGGCTGACGCCAGTGCCGCCGCCTGTGATTTGTTCTCGCCCTTCCCGTGGAAGTCCACGTAATAGTCGGTGAACAGGTCGTAGTCCCCGGTTTCCTTGAACCACCCTATCCGACGTTTGACGGACATGTGAAGGCCCGTCTCTGTCCGGTTGTGATTCCCGTCCGGTGCGCCGTGGTCGTCAGGAACACCCCCGCCGTCGGCGTGAAGATAACAGCGGTCTTCCGGGGTGGAAACCGGTCGCTGACACGGGTCGCCCGTGGTCGTCGTCGGGTGTCCACAAGTCGGCTGTTCGTCGCCGTTGGTGGATTCAGTAGTCATCTTTGGCTTTGTTCTCGAAATAAGAGCGACCCCCCGTCCGGGTGGGGGTTTCGGGCCGTTTCGACCGTCATTCGTCGGCGTTCACCCTGGGTTCGACACCGACGAAAGTCCATTCCCCGCCCGGTGCGTTCGGCGTGACTACGCCCGGCAGGTCCGCCAGCGCGGGCCGTCCGACGTGACGCCACCACTGCCGCTCGTTCAGGAAGTAGCCCTGTTCGGGCTTGTCGTAGGTGGACCGTAGTTCGACGTACTGGCGAAGGTCGTCACGGGTCGCTGTCCCGTGACGGATAAGGTGGCTGTACGCTTCCCGAACGGCGTTTCGGTGTCGGGCGGGCGTCGTCCCGTCGCCCGGGAAGTCCGACGCTTCGACCATGTCCGCTATTCGTTCGTCGCTCGGGGCGTCCACGTCGTCGGGGGCCGTCGGCTGTTCCCGTTCAGTGTCGGCGGGGTCGAACTTCCACACGCCCCCGCGCTCGTACTGAACGCCGGGGGCCCACGGCAGGACAGTTTCACACCAACCCCACTCGAAACGGGGTTCTTCGCTGTTGGCGACCGTCTGAAGCGTCGTCGTCGCTACGCCGTTCCGTCCGTCTTCCCGAAGCCGTGTCAGGATAGCGCGGAACGCCGTGTGCCACCCGAGCGACCCCTTCGCCTTCGACGGGAATTCCACGGCTGACACGGCGTCCTGAACCCACGCCTTCGTGTCGGCGTCTTCAGAAACGGAAATGGTCACTGTTCACCCCCGCGTTCGGCCACGGCCTTCTGGTACTCGCCGGGGTCGTCAAACGAAGCCGGGTGAACGCCGTTCCGGTCCTTCAGGAACGCCGCCGGACTGTCGTAATCCGACGCCGCGTATTCCAGCCGCTCGTTCACCGTCATGGCCTGTTCCGCCACGTCGTCCGGGTCCGGGTGGGACGGCCTGCTCGGGTCGCCCTTCCCCGCCGTCGCCGCTACGAAGCCCGGCACACTGTCATAGTCGTCCGGCGTCTCGCCGTACTTCTGTTCCAGAAATCGACGGGGCGAAGTCGTCGCCGCCTTGAATTCGACGTGGTCCTCGGCAGTAAACGCGGAACGTGCCCGTTCGTCGGGGCCAGTCATGCGTTGCCACCTTTCAGAAGCCGCTGAATTGCGTCGTTGAACGTCTCGCCCTTCTGCCGTTCTTCCTCTAACTGTTCGTGGGTGTCCGCGTGGACAGTCACTGTAGTTCTCTGTACCGGCATTGTACCTGAAGACATAGGTGGCACGTATTTCACATACCGTGACGCTGGAACCGTCACCCACTCTTTACCCCAACAAACAAGCAAGTCGCATGTGCATGTTGGCTATGGCTGATTTTGAAGAGGTAAATGACCAAGTGTGGCGGGGAGTTTCTGGATACGCTGAAAGAATAAAGGAGGTTGTTGAAGAAAAGGAATGGGAACCACCATTAGAAGAGTTCTCTTTTTCGACGGGACTTGGTGGTCTTAGGGTACGGAGAGTGCCGCGCCCATCAAGGCTAATCAGTTACTTGGAGCTCGAAGACCAACGAAACGATGACAGGATTGAAACCATCCGAACAGATGAACTGGAAGATGTTGCGAGGTGGCTAGCCGAGTCTGACCACGGATATCCACCGCGTCCCGCCACTGAAGACAATATCGAATCAAAAGAGGATTTAATAGAATATTATATACGAGATTTATCGAATTTCACTGAAACAGTTATAGACTATCAAACTGGAACCGAGTATCCAGCAGGGGATACACTTATTCAATTGATTGATAGAATAGCTGGACTCGATATCTCTAGAGACACCTTTGATTTGGCGTTTGATGATGAGTTTAAACTTCGATACCCGGGGACAGAAGAACACCAAGTAATCGTCGTATTGCATTCATTCTCGGGGTTGGGTGAGGATTATTCGGTCAATCTTCAACCAGTGGAAACCGAATGGGAAAAACGCGAATTCGAAATCGAACTTTTGTCAGACATTTCCCTTTCAAAACTAACAGATAGCGAAAAGAGCGGGTTAGCCACCTACGTCCAGTCACGTCAACTCCAAAACGAGCCACATGCTACGCCGTCTGGAATGGATGGGCCGCAGTACAAAATTGAGTTTACTTTTGAAATAAATGACCGGTCTTCAACACAGGTGCATAGGCATTCTAGTAGCGAAAGCACAGCTATGCACGGTTGTGAAAAGGCGAGTGAATTGGCTTACGATGTACTGACGGGTCTTCGCTTGTTCAAGCCTTCTTCTCCTTCGGCTTATCTCGGACCAGCATATGAACTGAAAACAAATTGGCACAGTCGAACTTTAGACGTGGCAGGAATAGGTAGTTCAAATATCCATAGACATACAGAATATAGAAGCAATATTCATAGATATCATATGCGACCGCACGAAATTCCGTATTTCGAGTCTTTCTGGGATAAGTACGGGGACGTGACTAATCATGATTCACTTTCGAATCCGACAAGACGATTTAACCAAATATACCAGAAATCGTCTGTGGAGGACCAAATACTTGATATTTTTATCGGGATCGAAAGTTCGATACTGACCGACACAGATGCTATGTATAGCTACCGTCTTCCTATCAGAACTCTACTACTCTTACATGATGAATCTAAATATGATGGTGAATATCTGTTCGACCTTTCTGAATTACTCTATGGATTCCGTAACGATATCGTCCACAACAACCAATCACTGGAACTGCTAATCCAGCGCAAGAAGGACAGAGGGGACTTCTCTGATTCATCAATTGAATCTGATATAAAACAGTATGAATTCCGGGACCGAGCTAGGTACTTGCTGGCAAAGACTATCATTAGATACTCTGACCTTTGCGGCAGTTCTGGTGTCGGGATTAATAAATTCAATAAGAAAGAAATATCAGAACATGCAAATGATTTGTTGAAGCACCTGCCTGATTTAGAGACACAATTGAATCAGAAACTCGAAGACCGGATTTAGGTATAGCGACCGATTGTCTTTGGTTGAGTCTCTCCAGACAATGTTGACGTTCGCCGCTACCTTTTCGTCAGTGAACTACAAATTCCATGGCTATGGACTCGGAATTCGTTCAAAACGCCCCGCCACACATTCGTCAGGCGAGACAGGAACTACGGAACGCAATTGAACTAGCCGACGAACCGTCTGACGAACTTCAGAGTCTCGAACACATAGAACACGAACTTGCTGAGATAGAAGACCGACTGGCAGGGGTTGACTTCGAGTAGTCCCCGACGCCGGTCTTAACCAACAGCGTTCGTATTGTATCTGTTGGTTAAGGACGCCGTCAGCCCGTCCCCGACGCTTCAGCCGGTGGCGGGCGTCCGTTCCCCGGCAACACGAATTCGGCCCTGTCTCGAATGTCGCCGGGAATGTCGTTGTACCGTGCTGTCCCGACGTACCGATAACAGCGAACGTGCGGAAGGCTGTCAGCGTCATCACCGTCCGGGTCGTCGTTCGTCAGTTCCGGGGACCCACCGAAGAACCGCCGTTCTAAGGCCCAATACAGCGCCACCTTCCAGAGCGCGTCGTCGGTGTCTCGCGGGTCCTCGGACCGACGGGCCGACGCCGCTTCACCCACGTCTTCCGGGTCCATACCGGCGACCGTGGATAGGGACCGAAGCGACTTCCCGAGATACGACCGGGCCGTTCGCTTCCCGTCGGCGTCCGGGTCGTCGGGAAGTGCGTCTGTCGGCATGACGAATTCCCCACCACGCTTCGAGAGACAGCGCACGTCCACCACGTCACCCTGTCCCCGGCTGTCGCCCCAGTACCGGGATAACGCCGCCTGTGTCGTCAGCCACGGGACGCCGAAGTAAACGACGTGAAGGTGCGGGATTCCACTGTCCGTGAATTCGAGAACGTACAGGTTCGACGGGCGAAACCCCGGGCGTGACGGTCCGGATTCCGGGTCGTAGACCAACCACGAAGACAGCCGGTTCTTGTTCTCTATCAGGCTGTCCGTAGCGTCCGCTATGCTGTCGTGGCGCTTCGGGTCTGTCGTCAGGGTCACAACCACGGCGTCGTCGTACTGACGCCGCGCACGTCGCCACGCACGCCGCCACGACGCCCGAAGGTCCGACGCCCGCGACGACGAATTGAAGCGGTTCCGATAGGGAAGACAGAGATATTCCGGGCCAGTTCCCCGGACCCGCTCGAAGACGTTCCACGTATCCGCCACCGACGCCAGTTCCGTCCCCAGTTCCCCGAGCATGTCCGCTCGAAGGGAAGCCGACCCCAGTTCGGACACCGTCGATAGCATGGCCCGCGCTCGGTCTTTGGCGAAGTCAGGGCCAGTTTCAGCCGCGTTTCCTGTCGCCCCGTCGCCGTCGGCGGTTTTTGCCCTATGCTTACGGCGGTTCAAGTGAAAGGCCGCCCGCCGTGGATAGACCCACGTATAGCCGTCCCGTCGATGGGTTTTGAACAGTTCCGGGTGGTTCTCGAAGAACCGACGGGCCAGTTGTCCGTCCGCGCCCGCCATGTCGGTGTCTCGCCCGAAGACTGTCCGAACGATGTACGGAAGATTAGCCCCTTCAGGCGTTCCAGTGACGAATTCGAGTAAGCGCGTCTTCGCGTCGGCCCGGGCGTCGTCGGTCCACGGGACAGCACATGCAGTGTCCCCCGCCCCGGCGGTTTGACACGCGCCGGGCGTCACGCCCGACCACCCCGTTCAGAACAGGGAAGGACGCTATCAATTTCCCGAGAAAAAAGAGAGAAATCCCTATACGAAGTTAAGTAGTGGGATTGTAAAGGAAATGATGTAAGCCGGTGGAGGGATTTGAACCCTCGGCCTATTCCTTACGAAGGAATCGCTCTACCGCTGAGCTACACCGGCGCGCCGCGACACACCGTCGCGTGACGACCACTCGTCGCACTCGTTGGTAGCCGCATCCGAGAAATAAGGCTTGCGAATCACCGCCGCGACAGCGACACGTCAAGCACCACGTTGAACTCGTGGGGGGCGTACGACCGCACCGTGTGGCGGGTCGCCACAGTCACGTCGTACGCCGGCCGGGCTGCCGCGCGGATCGCGGCCTCCCCGGCGTCGAACCGGCCGTCCTCGTGTTGGATGTCGTAGAAATGCAGCGTGCACTCGTCGCCGGCCAGCGCCACCGCCGTCTCGAGGAACTCGTCGGCAGTGTGTGGCAGGTTCATCACGATGCGGTCCGCCCAGCCGGTGTACTCGCCGGCGACCTCGCGCACGTCGCCGGCAACCCCCGTGACGCGGTCCGCGACGCCGTTGCGCGCGGCGTTCGCTTGGAGGTAGTCGATGGCGGTCTCGTTGACGTCCGTCGCAACCACCCTCGCGCCCGCCGACGCCATCGGCACCGCGTACGGGCCGACGCCGGCGAACATGTCGAAGACGTGCTCGCCGGCGGTGACCTGCTCGACGACGCGGTGGCGTTCGGTCGCCAGCCGCGGCGAGAAGTACACCGCCGCCACGTCCAGTGCGAAGGCGTGGCCGTACTCGCGGTGGACCGTCTCCGTGGAGTCCCCCGCGATCACGTCCCACTCCCGGACGCGCTGCTCGCCTTTGATCTTCGAGGCGCGGTTCAACACCGCCTCGACGGGGATGTCGGACTCCACGACCGCGTCCGCGATGGCGTGCGCGCGGTCGCTGTCGTCCTCGTCGACGATGACGATGTCGCCGAGGCGCGCGTACGACGGGTCGAACCCCAGGATGTCCGCGGGCGTCGTCTGCGTCCGCCGGGGCGGCGCGTCGAACGACACCACCGACAGCGCGTCCGGCACGGCGGCGGCGTCCGTGACGGGGATGTGCAGCGCGCCATCCGCGGCCGCGATGGCGTGCGTGTCGTCGATCAGGTCGGCGTCGGCGAGCCGCTGTCGGGTTGCTTCACCGTCGTCGACGGGCACGCGAACGCAGGACACTGCCATGGTGCCACGTCGGCAAGCGCGATGCTTACGGGTGTCGTTCTCGCGGCGACTCGAAACCCATACGACGCCGCCCGCCCAACTCGGGGCATGCTCACGTTCGTCGGGCTCGGCCTCTACGACGAGGCGTCGGTCACCGTCGCCGGCCGCGACGCCATCGCGGCGGCCGACCGCGTGTTCGCCGAGTTCTACACCAGCCGGCTGATCGGCACCGATGTCGCCGCCCTCGAAGCCCACCACGACACCACCATCGAGCGCCGGGACCGCGCGGGCGTCGAACAACACCCCGAGCCGATCCTGGACGCCGCCGCCGACGGCGACGCCGTGTTCCTCACGGCCGGCGACACGATGATCTCGACGACACACGTCGACCTCCGGATGCGCGCCGCGGACCGTGGCATCGACACGCGAGTGATCCACGCGCCGACCGCCGCGTCCGCCGCGGCAGGCCTCACTGGCCTCCAGAACTATCGCTTCGGCAAGGCCACGACGCTGCCGTTCCCGTGGGCGCACGGGGCCGACGGCGTTCCCGGATCGGTCACCGACACCATCGAGGCCAACCGCGAGCGCGGCCTGCACACGCTGGTCTACCTCGACATCAAGGTCGATCACCCCCGCGTCGACGGGGACGCCTACATGACCGCCAGCCAGGCGGCCGACCTGCTCGCGACCAACTGGGACGCGGACGCCCTCGGGGTCGTGGTCGCGCGCGCCGGGGCGCCGGACGCGACGGTGCGGGCCGACCGCCTGGGTGCGCTCGCGGACGCGGACTTCGGCAGCCCCCTGCATCTGCTCGTCGTTCCGGGGTCGCTGCACCACGTCGAGCGCGACGCGCTCCGCGAGCTCGCGGGCGCGCCGGCGGACGCGCTGTAGGTCAGTCCAGCGCCGGCTTCAGATCCAGGACCGGCGAGCCGTGCGCCATATCCACCCCCCGGATTGCGAGTGTTCCGTCCGCGGCGTCGACGGCCAGCAACTCACACGGCGTGATACACACCGGGTTGGGGCGGGCCGGCGACCGCGTGGTGAACACGCCCCGGTCGCCGTCCCGGACCGACAACACGTCCCGGTCGGCGTCGTCGGCCCACCACACAACCACCACCCGGTCGTCGGGCTCCAAACCCACAAGCCCCCCGCGAAACGACTCGTACACCTGTACGTTCGCCGCGTACGGCGTCTCGACGCCCTGTCGCGGGGCGTCCGCGGCTGTCTCGAAGCGGGTGTCGGCGTACCCGATGGGTGTCGCGTACATCACACCCACCCCTGGCGGCGTGTCCTCAGCCGGCGGCTCACAGTCCGCGGTGCGCCCATATTTGTGCGTGGAGCAGCCAGCCAACAAAAATACCCGGGGTCGCCGCGCCGGCCCGTTACGCCGACCGATCCATCGGCGACGACTCGGGGTTCAACACTTCGATCTCGTGGCCGTCGGGCGTCTTCGTGAACGCGTAGTTCATGTCGCAGGACGCCGGGTCCCGGTAGTCAGCCGTCTCCCGCTCCAGCAGCGTCGCCCAGTCGTCCTGGAGGGAGTCGGCGCGCACCGCGAGGTGCCCCCACCCGTCGCCGAACGTGTACGTGCGGTCGTCGTAGTTGTACGTCAGCTCCACCGCCATCGCGGCGTCGCTGGCCGCCGGCGGCTTCATGAAGTAGTTCGCGAAGCTGTCGGCCTCCCAGCGGCCCGTGTGCTCGTACCCGAAGACGCGCGTCCAGAACCCGAGGTGCTGGGTGGCGTCGGCGACCCGCACCATCGTGTGGTCGATGCTCCAGCGCTGACCGGCGTCGCCCGCCACGAGTTCGATCTCGTGGCCGTCGGGGTCTTTCACGAACGCGTAGCTGCCACCGCAGGACTCGGGATCGCGGTAGTCCGCGACGCCACCAGCCAGCAGCTCCTCGTAGGCGTCGCTGACGTCGTCGACGCGCACCGCGATGTGTCCGAACGCGTCGCCGTTGTCGTAGTCGGCCGTGTCGTGGTTGTACGTCAACTCCAGCAGCGCCGCGTCGTCGGCGGGGTCTTCGGGGCCGATGTAGACGTTGGTGAACGTGTCGGCCTCCCAGCGTGCGTGCTCGACGTAGCCCATGTGGTCGCCGTACCAGTCCAGGGACGCATCGAGGTCACCGACACGCATCATCACGTGATCGAGCGTGAACGCGGTCATGTCAGTGGGCAGGCGTGGCGCGACAAAAAACGCGTCGAACCCGGCACGGTCACCGGCCGCGGCCGACCACCGCCACGTAGCCCGCGGCCAGCCAGAGCGCGCCCGCGCCCACCGGAACCCCGGTCAACGACGGCTGTGCCGTGACCGCCGCTGCAAGCGACACGACGCTGCCACCGGCGAACGCGAGCACGCCGGCGGTCACACGCCAGTCCACGTCCAGCGCGGCCGCGGCGACGCCGCCACCCCACAGCGCGACCGCGGTCGG
Source organism: Halobacterium sp. GSL-19 (assembly GCF_016917855.1). Taxonomy (NCBI): domain Archaea; kingdom Methanobacteriati; phylum Methanobacteriota; class Halobacteria; order Halobacteriales; family Halobacteriaceae; genus Halobacterium; species Halobacterium sp. GSL-19. The sequence continues at coordinate 787,723 of NZ_CP070377.1, read as the reverse complement.
CCACGCCCGGAGCGCCGGCGGGACCGTTCCGACCGACCGCAGGTACGTCGGCAGCCCGACGACCGTCATCGATTCCGGATACACGAACCCCACGGAAAACAGCGGATAGGCGCCGTTCGACCAGTCGACGATGACCCACGGCACCACTCCCGCGGCCAGCGCCACCGCCACCACCCGGCGGCGCGCCGTCGGCATCGGCTAGCGCCGCGCAACCACGCGCAGGACATCCTCGTCTTCGAGGACGTGATCGCGGCCCACCTGCTGGTCGTCGTGTTGGGCCGACGGCCCGGTGACCCGCGCGAATCGGAACCGCTCGTCGAGGGTGCCGCCCAGCTTCTGCACGGCGTCGTCCACGGTCTCGCCGCGCCGGATGATGAGCGGCTCCTCGCGGTCGACGCCCCGCCCCGGCTTGTCCATGTAGATCCGGATGAGCCCGAGCGCCCGCCACATCCGCTCTTTCAGCACGTCCAATCCCTTCTCCTCGGCGGCCGAAATGAAGATCGCGTCGTCGGGGCTGACGCCGTGATCGCGCAGGGCGTCCTTCATTGTCCCCGCGTACGACGGCTCGATGAGGTCGACCTTGTTGACGGTGACCAGCGACGGCATGTAGACGCGATTGTCCATCACCCCGTCGATCAGCCGGTCGACAGACGGGTTGCCACGGATCGTCACGTTGGCGTTGATGAACCCGCGCTCGCGCAGGATTCCCTTGACCGTGTCGCTGTCCAACTCCAGCTCCCCGGACGTGTTCACGTCGATGCCGTCCTTGCCTTTCCGGCGCACGGTCACCGACGGTGGCTCGGCGTCGACCCGGATGTTGACGTTGTACAGCTCCTCGGAGAGGCGGTCGTACTGCTCGATCTCGAACGCCGACAGCACGAAGATCACCAGATCCGCCCCACGGATCACCGAGAGGATCTCTTTCCCGCCGCCGCGTCCCCCCGCCGCACCCTCGATGAGCCCCGGCACGTCCAGGAGTTGGATGTTCGCGCCGCGGTACTCCAACATCCCCGGGTTCACGTTGAGGGTGGTGAACTCGTAGGCGCCGACCTCGCTGTCGGCGTTGGTCATCGCGTTGATCAGCGACGACTTCCCCACGCTGGGGAATCCAACCAGGGCCACGGTCGCGTCGCCGTGCTGTTCGACTGCGTACCCGCCGCCACCGCCGCTGCCGGACTGCTGGGCTTCGAGCTTCTCCTTTTGCTCCGCGAGCTTCGCCTTCAAGCGGCCGATGTGGGCTTCTGTCGACTTGTTGTACGGCGTGTTCGCGATTTCTTCTTCGAGCGATTCGATGTCCTCCTCGAGCCCCATCACGTGCCCGTAGACAGCAAGCGCCGAAAAGCGCTTTCCTCCGCGGTCCGGTGGGGTCGTTTCGACACGTTAATACGCCGGGTGAAGCCATCGCATAGTGATGGGTGACCCTGCTGCGTACCGCGACAGCACGCAGATCGTGCTCCCAGTGGGGACGCTGGAGGACATCGAGGCGGACCTCGAAGCCGAGTTCATGGTCTCAGTGTTCCGGCCGACCGACGCGGAGATCGTCCGCATCATCGGGAGTCCGGTCGTGATCAAGGAGGTCACCGAGTTCCTCACGCGCCACGGCGTCCACATGCCGTGAGCGATTCGATCCGTGGCGGCGACCGGGCCGCGCCCCGCTCGAAAGACAAGGGTTAAACCCGCGGCGGCGGTTTCTCGGAGTATGGCTGAGACGATCGAAGTGCTCGTTGCCGGTGGGCAGGCCGACCCTGGCCCGCCCCTCGGTCCCGAGCTCGGTCCCACGCCGGTCGACGTACAGGCGGTCGTCCAGGAGATCAACGACCAGACCGAAGCGTTCGACGGGACGGAGGTCCCGGTCACCATCGAATACGAGGACGACGGCTCGTTCTCCATCGAAGTCGGTGTTCCGCCGACGGCCGCGCTGGTGAAAGACGAAGCTGGCTTCGACACGGGCTCCGGAGAGCCCCAGGAGAACTTCGTCGCGGACCTCTCCATCGAACAGCTCAAAACCATCGCCGAGCAGAAGAAACCCGACCTCCTGGCGTACGACGCGCGGAACGCCGCCAAAGAGGTCGCGGGGACGTGTGCGTCCCTCGGCGTCACCATCGAAGGCGAGGACGCCCGCACGTTCAACGAGCGCGTCGACGACGGCGACTACGACGACGTGCTCGGCGACGAACTCGCGGCCGCGTAACGCCGCCCGAGGAGCTTCTGCGCCGTTCGGTTCGCGCACTCGATAGCGGCGTGTGTCCGCGGGTCGCGCTCCCACGCTTGGTTCGCTTCGACGCTTTTAAGCCCGGGATCACCGTCTGTAGAACCGAGACAGGCTTCGCCTGTTTCACTGACCCGTAGGAGATCCGACCTTCAGAGGGTCACCCACTACGGAGGTGAAAGATGGCAGACAACGATATAGAAGAGGCCGTAGCTCGCGCACTTGAGGATGCCCCGCAGCGGAACTTCCGTGAGACGGTAGACCTCGCAGTCAACCTGCGCGACCTCGACCTCAACGACCCGTCGCAACGAGTCGACGAGGGCGTCGTGCTGCCGTCGGGCACCGGACAGGAGACGCAGATCGTGGTTTTCGCAGACGGCGAAACCGCGGTTCGCGCGGACGACGTCGCTGACGACGTCCTCGACGAGGACGACCTCAGCGACCTCGCAGACGACACCGACGCCGCGAAGGATCTCGCAGACGAGACGGACTTCTTCGTGGCGGAAGCACCCATGATGCAGGACATCGCGGGTGCGCTCGGTCAAGTGCTTGGTCCGCGCGGGAAAATGCCGACCCCGCTCCAGCCCGACGACGACGTCGTCGACACAGTCAACCGCATGAAAAACACCGTGCAGATCCGCAGCCGCGACCGCCGCACGTTCCACACGCGCGTCGGCGCGGAGGACATGTCCGCCGAGGACATCGCCAGCAACATCGACGTCATCATGCGTCGGCTGCACGCGAACCTCGAAAAAGGCCCGCTGAACGTGGACTCCGTCTACGTGAAGACAACGATGGGGCCTGCCGTGGAGGTTGCCTAGGATGTCCGCCGAAGAACAACGCACCACCGAGGAGGTTCCCGAGTGGAAGCGACAAGAGGTCGCCGAACTCGTCGACCTCTTGGAGACGTACGACAGCGTCGGCGTGGTGAACGTCACGGGCATCCCGAGCAAGCAGCTCCAGGACATGCGCCGCGGCCTGCACGGGCAGGCGGCGCTGCGCATGAGCCGGAACACCCTGTTGGTTCGCGCGCTCGAAGAAGCCGGGGACGGCCTCGACACGCTCACCGAGTACGTCGAGGGCGAAGTCGGCCTGGTCGCGACCAACGACAACCCCTTCGGGCTCTACCAGCAGCTTGAGAACTCGAAGACGCCGGCCCCGATCAACGCCGGCGAGGTCGCGCCCAACGACATCGTCGTGCCGGAAGGCGACACGGGCATCGACCCGGGGCCGTTCGTCGGCGAACTGCAGACCATCGGCGCGAACGCGCGCATCCAGGAGGGCTCCATCCAGGTGCTCGATGACTCCGTCGTCACCGAGGAAGGTGAGACGGTCTCCGACGACGTCTCCAACGTCCTCTCGGAGCTCGGCATCGAGCCCAAGGAGGTCGGCCTGGACCTGCGCGGCGTGTTCTCCGAGGGCGTGCTGTTCACGCCCGAGGAGCTGGAGATCGACGTCGACGAGTACCGCGCGGACATCCAGTCCGCGGCGGCGTCGGCGCGCAACCTCTCGGTCAACGCGGCGTACCCGACCGAGCGGACCGCACCGGACCTCATCGCGAAGGGCCGCGGCGAGGCGAAGAGCCTCGGCCTGCAGGCCAGCGTCGAGAGTCCGGACCTCGCGGACGATCTCGTGAGCAAGGCCGACGCCCAGGTGCGGGCGCTCGCCGCGCAGATCGACGACGAGGACGCCCTCCCGGAGGAACTGCAGGACGTCGACGCGCCTGCGGCGCCTGCCGGCGGCGAAGCGGACACCACTGCGGACGAACAGAGCGACGAAACACAAGCGTCCGAGGCTGACGACGCCGACGATTCCGACGACGATGACGACGACGACGACGGGAACGCCGGCGCCGAGGGCCTCGGGGAGATGTTCGGATAATAACAATGGAATACGTCTACGCAGCACTCATCCTGAACGAGGCTGACGAAGAGCTGACCGAAGACAACATCACCGGTGTCCTGGAGGCCGCCGGCGTCGACGTCGAGGAATCCCGCGCGAAGGCCCTCGTGGCCGCGCTGGAGGACGTCGACATCGAGGAGGCCGTCGAAGAGGCCGCCGCCGCGCCTGCCGCCGCACCTGCGGCGTCCGGCAGCGACGACGAGGCAGCCGCCGACGACGGCGACGACGACGAGGAAGCCGACGCTGACGAGGCCGCCGAGGCCGAGGACGCTGGCGACGACGACGACGAGGAGCCCAGCGGCGAAGGCCTGGGCGACCTCTTCGGGTAACCCGGTCGCGTCGCGCGCCGACAGCCACGATCACATCGTTTTTTAGCCGCGTGCCACTCGGGAAGCCACGGCGCTGCGCACGCGTAGATTGAAGACGGGGAGCGCGGGCAGCTGGGCGTGATGGATGTCGCTGGTGTGCGCGTGTTGGTGACGCCGATGGGCGCGCTTGCAGTGCTCGCTGCGGTCGCGGCCGGCGTGGCGCTGGGGACGTGTTCGGGGCTGGTGCCCGGCGTGCACGTGAACACGCTGGCGTTGCTGCTGGCTGCGGCCGCGCCGCTGGCCCCGGGACCGCCACATCTCGTCGGTGCGGCGCTGCTGGCGGCGGGTGTCACGCATTCCATCCTGGACGTGGTCCCGATGCTCGCGCTCGGGGTGCCGGACGCGGCGCTGGCGGTGAGCGCGCTGCCCGGCCATCGGCTGGTGCTTGGCGGTCGCGGCCGGGAGGCGCTGCGGGTGTCTGCCCTCGGGAGCGCGACCGCCGTCGTGGTCGCCGTCGCATTCGGGGTGCCGGCGACGTGGCTGGCGGTTCGGGCGGCACCAGTGGTGTACGCTCACCTCCCGGTCGTACTCGCCGTGCTCGTCGTGGTGCTCGTCGCGCGCGAGCGGTCCCGACGCGCGCGGTTCGGCGCGGTGCTCGCCGTGGCTGCCAGCGGCGCACTGGGCAGCGTTGCGCTGCCGATGCAGCCCGACGCTGTCGTACCGACCGGTGACGTGTTGTCGCCGCTGTTCGCGGGGTTGTTCGGTGCGCCCGTGTTGTTGGCGGCGTTCCGGGGGGATGGGATCCCCGAGCAGGCCGACGCGCGGATCGCGGTGCCGCCACGCGAGGTGGTGCGTCCGGGCGTGGCGGGCAGCCTCGCGGGCGCGGCGGTCGCCTACGTGCCAGGGGTGTCGGGCGCCATCGCCGCAGTGTTCGCGCTGGATCTGACGGGCGACGACAGCGGTGACCGTGCGTTCGTCGCGGCGCTCTCGGGGGTGAACACGGCCAACACCGTGTTCGCGTTGTTCGCGCTGTTCGCGATCGGTGACCCCCACACTGGCGTGCTCGTGGCCTTCGAGCGCGCACGCCTCCCGCGGACGCTCCCGGTGTTGGTGGCGAGCGTCGTGCTCGCGGCCGCCGTCACGGCGGCGATGGTTCCGGCCGTCGGGGATCGGTACTTCCGGGCGGTGCGTGCCGTCGACCACCGCCGACTGACGGCCGGCGTCTGCCTGCTGTTGGTGGTGGTGGCGTGGCTGTTCGGCGGCGGAACGGGCGTAGGGTTGCTCGGCGCGGCGACCGCCGTGGGGGCGATCCCACCCGTGTTCGGCGCGCGGCGCGTCCACCTGATGGGCGTGCTGTTGGTGCCGATCGCGCTCGGAACGGCGTAGGCGGATCGCCTATGCGCCCGCGAGGACGGTGGCGGTCGTCGCCAGCGTGGCGAACTCGCCGCGGAGGTGGGCGAGCGCGGTCCGGTGCACTACGCTGGGGGGCAGTCGCTCGCCGTCCAGGGTGCGGTCGTGGGTCGCCGTCGCGTCCCGCACGAGCGTCACGTCGAACCCGCGGTTGTCGGCCATCCGAACGGTGGTCGAGACGCAGTGGTCAGTGGTCAGGCCACACACCACCAGCGAGCCGATGTCGCGGTCGCGCAGCCATCCTTCGAGGGCGGTGTCGACGAACGCGCCGTTGACGGACTTCACGAACTCGGGCTCGTCGGCCGCGGGCGCAAGCCCGTCGGTGTACGCGAACCCTGGCTCGCCCTGCCGGAGCGGCGACGTCGCCTCCGTCGAGTTGTGACGCACGTGCGCGATCGGGGCGGCGGCGTCGCGCCACGCCGCCAGCAGCTCCTCTGCGTGTGCCTCCGCGTCGGGGTTGTTGCGGTCGCCCCACGCCGGATCGGCGAACCCCTGCTGGAAGTCCACGAGCACGAGCGCGGCGCGCCGCTCAGTCATCCCCGGACGCCGGCGGCTGGCTGCCCACAACCGGGTCGATGCCAGCGGTCGCTTTCGGGTGTTCGCGCGTGAACGTCGCGGGGCACTCCGTGGGGGCCTGGGCGTCGTCCTCGCGGAACAGGTACTGCACCCACTCGCGGTCGCCGTCGACGCCGAGATCCCCGAGGTCGGCGTGCGGGCACTGACCGTCGTACTCCTCGATGCGGTTCTGGATGGCGGCGCGGGCGCGCTGGCCGGCGTCGGTGTCGGCGGTGATCCCCTCGAACAGCCCGGCCGGCTGGAACGTGATTTCGAGGCCGACCGGACAGTACCGCGAGTAGCGGTCGTGGGCGGCGTAGAAGGGCGCCCGGCACGTCGGGAACAGCGGCTCCCCCCCGAAGCAGAACTCCCACTCGGGGCTGTCGGTGTCGGTCGGCACGTCGGCGGGCCACGGCTCGGGATCGTGGACGTGCAGCACGCTCAGGATGTGCCACAACGCCTCGTGGTAGTCGGCTTCGCTGAACTCGTCTTCGGGGGGCTTCCAGAACGTCACGAACGAGACGCGGGCGTCCCGACTGCCGTACTCGCCGAGATACTCAAGCAGCGCGTCCCGGAACCCGAGCAGTGCGTCGGGATCCGTCAGCGACGGCACGACCGTGTACAGCGGCTCGCCGTTGGCGACCGATTCGGCCCCGAAGTGACACGGGAACGGCGTGCCGTCGCGGTCCCCGGTCACGCTCTCCGAGAACGTCTCCCAGTGGCTGCGCACCCAGTCGGGGTAGTCGCCGGCGGCGACACGGTCGGCAAGCGTCTGCTGATCGACGACCGCCTGGAGTTCCGGCTCGTTCATGTCTCCAGGTGGGGATGCTGTCCGATTAGGTGTTGTGATCGGTGGCGTAGTGGGTCCGTCAGCGCCGAACCGTCGCGCCGTCGTCGGTGTCCTCGACGGACACGCCGAGGGCTTCGAGGCGGTCCCGGAGGTCGTCGGCGCGCTCGTAGTTGCCCGCCGTGCGCTCCTGTTCGCGCACGTCCAACACGAGGTCGATCACGTCGTCGGCCAGCGACACCGCGTCTTCGCCCGCGCCGTCGTCGAACTGGAGGCCGAGCACGTCCCCGCCAAGCGTTTCGAACGCGTCGACGGCGTCGTGGAGCCCCTGGTAGTCGTACGTGTCGGTGCCGTCCACGTGGCGGTTCACCGCCGACGCCAGTTCGAGCAGCGCGGACACCGCTGCCCGCGTGTTGAAGTCCGCGCGCATCGCGGCCGCGAAGTCCCCGCGCGCGTCGGCGACCGCCGTCCGGAGCGCGTCGTCGGCGGGCTTGGCGTGGGCGGCCACGCTGTCGATGGCGTCGGCCGCGCGCTCGTGGGCGCGCTGGAGGCGCTCCCAGCGCTGGGTGGCCTCGCTGACGGTGGCCTCGGAGTACGTCTGGCGCTGGGTGTACGACGTCGACACCAGCAGCATCCGGACCACGTTCGGGCCGCGTTCGGCCACCGCGTTCGACACGGTGAAGAAGTTCCCCAGGCTGGAGGACATCTTCTCGCCGTCGGTCTCCAGGAGGCGCACGTGCAGCCAGTGGTCGGCGAACCGCTCGCCGGACGCGGCCTCACTTTGCGCGATCTCGTTTTCGTGGTGGGGGAACACCAGGTCCTGCCCGCCGACGTGGATGTCGATGTGGTCGTCCAGGTGGGTCATCGCCATCGCCGAGCACTCGATATGCCAGCCGGGCCGCCCCTCGCCCCACGGCGACGCCCACGTCTGGCCGCGCTCGCCGTCCAACGGGGGCAGTTCGTCGTCTCGGTGGGTGTTGGCGTCGTCGGGACTGACGCCGCCGGCCTTCCAGAGCGCGAAATCCGCCGGGTGGCGCTTCTCGGCCTGCTCGGCGTCCGGTCCCTGTGGGTCGAGTTCGTCGACCTGCTGGCCGGAGAGCGCGCCGTACTCCTCGAAGCGGCGCACGTCGAAGTAGACCGAGCCGCCGGCCTCGTAGGCGTAGCCCGCATCGACGAGGTCCCCGATGAGGTCGATGATCTCGGGGACGTGCTCGGAGACCCGTGGGTAGACGTCGGCCCGCGCGAGGTTCAGCGCGCGCATGTCGTCGATCACCGACTGCGTGTAATGGGCGGCCACTGCGGCCTCGGTGTCACCGAGCCCGTCAGCGCCGACGCGCGCGACGATCTTCTCGTTGACGTCCGTGACGTTCTGCACGTGCCGCACGCCGTACCCGGCATGCGAGAGCCACCGCGTCATCACGTCCGACTGCACCCACAGCCGCGCGTGCCCGAGGTGGGCGTCGTCCGAAACCGTCAACCCACACGTGTACACGAGCACGTTCTCGGGGTCGTCTGGCTCGAACGCCTCCTGCTCGCCGGAGCGGGTGTTCGACACGTACTGCGTCATCCCCAGAACGTACGGCGGCCAGCGCTTCAAGGCGTCGGAATCGTCGCTCCCACGGGCGGCATCGGGACGCGATCCCGTCGCGGTCAGCGCCGTACCGCCGGTCGGTTTATTGCAGGGCCTGCGACTGGCAAGCTGCGTTTAAATACCCTGCGTGCGAAACAGCGGTGTGAGCGAGGAGACTGATCCCACGGCGGTGCTCTCGATGCTCGACGACGAGCACGCGAGAGCCATCCTCGCCGCTGCAAGTAGGGACCCAATGTCTGCGACCCAGCTCAGCGAGACGTGTGACGCATCGACCGCGACGGTGTATCGCCGGATCGACGACCTCACCGAACTCGGACTGCTTGAGGAGTCGATCAACGTCCGGTCGGACGGCAACCACCACAGCGTCTACCGCGCCACGCTCACGCAGTTCACGCTTGAGCTGGACGACGGTGAGTTCACCACCGAAGTCGAGTGCGAGACCGAAGACGTCGCCGACCGATTCACACGCATGTGGGAGGGATTATGATCTGGTTTCCAGCAATCGTCATCGTCTCGATGGTGTCGACGCTCGTGGGGTTGTTCATTGGCTACCAAGCCTATCGGGGGTTCAGGCGCCACCAGAGCACGTCGATGCAGTATCTCTCCGTCGGCCTCATCCTCCTGACCGCCGTGACGAACACGGCGGCGTTCGTCGGCACGGGGCTGCTCCGGCTCGACGTCATCAACGGCGGCCTGCAGCAGCCACTCACGCTGACCGTGCGACTCCTCCAGTTCGCGGGGTTGGTGTGTATCGCGTACTCGCTGTACCGCCGGCCGTCGTAGCCGGTCGCTATCGGCAGGCGACCGCGGCGGCGCTGGCAAGCAACTGGCTCCGATTGAGGGCGCCCGAGGAGAGCCGATACTGTACGCCGCCGCAGGCCCACGACACCCGCCTGGTGTGCCCCGTCACCAGGTAGCTGGCGGGCTGCCCGGCCACCGTGACCTGTGCGCCGGCGTCGAGTGCCGGACCGCCCGGCGGGGCGGTGAACTTCGTCATCGTGGCCCGGTGTGCGCCGGGCGCGCTGTACTCGGCAGTCACCTGGCGGTGGTCAGCGCCCGACGTCCGCCCGGAGTCGAAGCTGTACGCGGCGGGCAACTCCGGGTCGGGGACCGACAGCCTGCTCGCGTCACGCAGCGCCGCCAGTGCATCGAAGCGGCGGGTCGTAGTGTCGACGGTCTCTATCGTCGCGCCGGCGGGCGGCGTCCAACTGAACGAGTCCGCGGACAGATCGGCGTTGAACGTGACGTTCTCCAGGTGCGACCGCAGGTGGTACGTGGTCGCGTTGCTGGTCACGGTCGTGACTGTCCGCAGCGGGTAGTAGTACCGGGCGTCGAGCCACAGCGTCTGTGTCATGTCCGCTGCTGCGTCGGTCGCGGGTGTCAACCGGAACCCGTGGGCGTTCCGGCCGGCGACGGTTCGCGCGCCCAGATACGAGACCGCGTAGCCGGGCACGTCGGTCGTGTTGTCCGTGGCGTCCGCGTCGGCTGCGGGGATCGCGGGCAGCGGCGACACGCCCTGGGATGGCACCGTGACCGTCGATCCGTCGTGGGCTGCCGCGACGACGCGCTCGTAGAAGCCCGCCTGATCGACGACTGATACCGCCGCGTCGTTGTGCGGCGCGCGTGTGACGCGGTTCCTGCTGGCGTCGTAGGCCATCGTGCCGTGCCCGGTCACCAGTGTCACGTCGCCGGCCGTGGCGTTCGGCTCGCGCACCCGGCTGAACCGTCGCAACGAGTCCCCCGCCAGCGAGATCCGGAGGGTGGTCGTCGTGTGGCTGCTCGTGTTCCCGAACCTGATGCCGGACACCTCCGTGGCCGACACCGATTCGATGTCGTTGAGTCCGGCCGCGACGGCGGTGCTCGGCGGTGCTCCGGTGTGGTCGTCCGTGAGGACGAACACGCACCCACCGAGCACGACGAGGGCGAGGATCAGGCAGAGCCGAACGGACACCATTGCATCACATATCTGTGTCATGTGATTTAAAATAGGCGAAAGACCCCCGTTTTTGGGGCCAAACGCACCGTTCCCGAAGCCACTAAGGCTGTGTCGGCCATACGAACGAGCATGCAAGCGTTGGTCATCGTCGGACACGGATCACACCTCAACCCGGGCTCCTCGGAGCCCGCGTACACGCACGCCGACACCATTCGCGAGTCGGGCGCGTTCGACGAAGTCCGGGAGGCCTTCTGGAAGGAGGAGCCGTCCTTCCGGAACGTGCTACGGACACTGGAGTCCGACGAGGTGTACGTGGTCCCGCTGTTCATCTCCGAGGGGTATTTCACCGAACAAGTCATTCCGCGCGAGCTGCGACTCGACGACTTCGATCCCGACGACTGGGACTCCGACGGCACCGACGCCGACCACGTCACGCTCGAAGCCGACGACGTCGAGAAGACGATCCACTACTGTGGACCGGTCGGAACGCACGACTCGATGAGCGAGGTCATCGTCCAGCGAGCCAGCTCCGTCACCGGCCGCGAGGAGTTCGGCGACGACTTCGGCCTCGCGGTCGTCGGACACGGCACCGAGCGAAACGAGAACTCCGCGAAAGCCATCTACTATCACGCCGACCAGATCCGGGAGATGGGCGTGTTCGGCGAGGTTCAGGCGGTGTTCATGGACGAGGACCCGGAGGTCGACGATGTCACCGACTTCTTCGACACCGACGACATCGTGGTCGTGCCGTTGTTCGTCTCCGACGGGTTCCACACCCAGGAGGACATCCCCGAGGACATGGGGCTGACCGACGACTACCGCACCGGCTACGACATCCCCACGGCGGTCGATGGCCACGACATCTGGTACTCGGGGGCGGTCGGCACCGAACCGTTGGCCGCCGACGTGGTCCTGGAGCGCGCCGCGGACGCCGGTGCCCCGGTCGGTGACGCCGTCGACGCCGTCCGCGAACAGACCCGGGGCGCGAACGCGGCTGCGGGGGACTGATGTCGGTCGCAGACGCACTCGTAGACGCTGCCGATGCCGACGGGATCGACTTCGACGGACTCACCGTCGCCGCGGGCGACGACGGCTACCAGTTCCGGACGCCGGACACGGACGCCGTCCTGACTGCGGCCGATCTCCGAGAGCACGCCGACTCCCCGTACGTGACCAACTGGTACTACTGGGAGCACGACATCGGCGGCCACGACACCCCGCGGCGGGCGTTTCTCCGGTGGCTGGAGGGCGGCGACGACCGCCCCGTCCCGGAGCGCTACGACGCCCTGGATTCGGGACACACCCGCCACTGGGGGGAGCTCGCGGTCACCGTCACCCACGGCGACGCGGCCGGCAGCCGGCGCTACGACGTTCGGCACGCCGACGACGTCGACGCGGACACCGACACGCTTGCGACGTACACGGATCCACGTGACGCGCGCGAACTCGTCAAGCACGACGACGACGACGGCTATCGCCCGCTTTCGACTGCGCCGTCGCTTCCCCACGGCTGGGCGTTCACCGACCTCGACGGCGGCGCGCTGGTCGACACCATCGACTACGTCTATCCGGCGACGGTCGCGAACTGGCACCGCGAGCGCGAGGGCAGCCTCGACGTCGATCACTGGGCCGACGTTGCCGACCGCCAGACCGGCATCTACGGGATCGTCTCCGACCTCGACAAGGACGCCCTCGAATGGGCGGCCGAAGCCTGCTGTGTCGACTCCCAGTGTCTCAAGCGCCGCGAGTGGGACCGCGACGAGGACGACGCCCTGGACGTGCCCCGCGGCGACGGGGAGTTCCCGTGTCGAGAGCCCTGCTCGCTGTTCGTCGCGGCCGCCCGCAAGTTCACCACGCTCGAACGCGAGGACACCCGAGAGTACACGTTCGAACTCACGCCCGCGGAGAAAGAACAGATCGAAGACATCATCGGCGCGGTCGCCGACGACCGCACCGACGACATCCGCGAAGCCGACGTGTACGAGGGCGCGAACCGCTACCGCACGCGGTTCCTGCGCGCCAAGCGCATGGACGACCACGGGCTCTCGGGCACGCCGACGTACCCCGAAGACCACGACGACGACGATGACGACGGCGATCACCACTAGCCGGGGTCAGCGCAGCAGCTCGTAGGCACCGACGCCACAGCCCGCGAGCACGCCCGCAACGCCCACCACGACAGCGCCGGCGTCCGGCACCGCCACCGCGATCGCGCCGGCGGCCGCGACGACCGCCACGACGACTGCCACCGGGATCACGGCGTGGCGGAGCGACACGCCCGTGTCGGGCTCGGGGCGGGACTGTTTTTCCGTGAGCGTGTCGTCGACGGCCACGTCCGGCCCGCCGTCTTTGCGCTCCTGGGTGATCGACACGGTCACGTTCTCCGACTCGGCCCCGTGTCCGGTGACCAGTCGGAGCGTGCCGTCGGCGGGCCCGGCGTCCCGGGGGGCCACCACGTCGACGGTGCGGGTCTCGTTCGCCGCGACGTACACCTGGGTCTCGCTGACGGTGGCGATGTCCGCGAGCCGCTCGTCGGGCTGTACGTGCACGTGGAGGGGTTGGCCGTGGTTGACGAACGAGAGGACGAACGACCGGTCGGTCTCCAGGGTCGTGGCTTCCGGAGCGAGATCGCGTGGCCGCTCGCGGTTCAGGTGGACCGACAGCGTGTCCGGCACGTGCCAGCGTCCGCCCTGCGGGCTGAAAAAGATTCCCCGGGTCAGGCCGACGCCGACTCGGCGTCGTCGCGCATGTCCGGCGGGAGCAGGTTCGGGATGCCGTCCTCGATCGGATACGTCTCGCCGCAGTCCGTGCACGTCAGCGTCCCCGCCATCACTTCACCGTCCTCCGTGGCGTCCGCGTCAAGCGTCAGGTCGTGTTTGTCCAGCGGACAGCAGACGATGTCCAGCAGATCCTCTTTCATACGTGCATGCTGGCGCGCGGTCGGCAAAAGCGTGCGGGTTCCAGGCGTGGTTACTGGAAGGGGTTCTGCCGGACGATGGACTCCTCGCGGCCGGGACCGACGCCGAGCACGTACGCTGGCGTGTCGAGTTCGGCTTCGACGTACTCGACGTACGCCTGGGCGTTGTCGGGCAGCGCGCTGTAGCCGGCGTCGGCGACGACCGCCGGATCGAACGCCGACCAGCCGTCGAAGGACTTCATCACGGGGTCGCAGTCGCGCCATGCTTCCGTGGTCGCTGGGAGCGTGTGGATGCGCTCGCCGTCACGCTCGTAGGCGTGCCCGACGTTCACCTCGTCGAGCTCGGCGAGCACGTCGAGGTGGTTGATGGCGATGCCGGTGAAGCCGTTGGCGCGGGCGGCGTGGCGGAGCATCGGCATGTCCAGCCAGCCGACGCGGCGCGGGCGGCCCGTGACGGTGCCGTATTCGCCGCCCTCCTCGCGGATGTATTCGGCCTGGTCGCCGTCCAGCTCGGTGGGCATCGGGCCGCTGCCGACGCGGGAGAGGTAGGCTTTGATGATGCCGACGATCTCACCCTGGCCGACGGTGGTCGGGCCGAGACCCGACCCCGTGGCGGCGTAGCCCGCCGTCGGGTTCGAGGACGTGACGTACGGGAAGTTGCCGTGGTCGATGTCGAGGCTGGTGCCCTGTGCGCCCTCCAGCATCACGTTGTCGCCGTCGGCGATGCGGTCGGCGAGGTAGTCGCCGGCGTTCACGGCGAGGTCTTCGTCGCGGATGCGGTCGGCGTACGCCAGACACTGCTCGTGGATCGCGTCGATGTCGAACGCGCCGTCGGTCTCGCTGGCGTCGAAGCCGTAGACGTCCTCGTAGATGGCGCGCTTGGCGTCGACGAGGTATTCGAGGCGGTCACGGAGCGCGTCCTCGTTGAGGAGGTCGCCGACGCGGACGCCGCGGCGACCGATCTTGTCCTCGTAGGTCGGGCCGATGCCGCGGCCGGTGGTGCCGATCTCGCTGTCGGAGTCGGCTTTCGCGGCCTCCTCTGCGCCGTCGAGCTCGCGGTGGAACGGCAGGATGACGTGTGCGCGCTTGGCCAACCGAACGTCGGGGTCGAGGCCGCGCTCCCGGAGCGCGTCGACTTCCTCGAACAGCGTTTCGGGGTTGATCACGCAGCCGTTCCCGAGGACGCCGGTCTTCCCGCGCACGACCCCGGACGGAACCAGCGAGAGTTTGTACTCTTCGCCGCCGGCGACAACCGTGTGGCCGGCGTTGTCGCCGCCCTGGTAGCGAACGACGACGTCTGTGGCGTCTCCGAAGAGGTCGACGACCCCCCCTTTGCCTTCGTCCCCAAGCTGGGCGCCGACGATGGTGACGGTCATGCTCACGCCTTTCGCCACGGTCGTGATACCAGTTACGGTCTCACGGACTCGCTTGGACACGTTCGTGAATATTCGTGTGGAATCCGTCGTGTCAGATCACGTAGCAGAACCGTTAATTGTTACCACCGTCGTAGTACTGTGTGTCGCTGTCGGTTCTCCTGCCGTGACAACATTTAAAACCCCGCCATGACTAGTTAACAAATGCCATGATAGATCGACTTGAGAAAGAAGTTGATATGCTCGAACGCCATCTGGAAGTCCTCCGCATGGTCATCGAGAGCGAGCCCATCGGCATCGTAAAGATGTCCAACGAGACCGGCTACCCGCATCACAAGGTCCGCTACTCGCTTCGCGTCCTCGAAGAGGAGACCCTCATCGAGCCGTCGAGCCAGGGCGCAATCACCACCGACCGCACCCACGAATTCGTCGAGGAACTCGACGGCAAAGTCGACGAGATCATGGACAAAATGGAGTCCATGAAGATCGACGCGGCCGCAGAGGCCGAATAACACCTCCGTCTTCTCCGACTACAGCTCCGGCACCGTCAGGTGGAACGCGTCGTCGCGATCCTCCACGAGACACAGATGATAGCCGGCTTTCCGACCGACGTTCACGAAGCTCTCACGGTCGCTGCGCGACAACAACCCGCCACTGGCGGTTGCGTCCCCAGCGGTCTCAAGCGCCGCCGGCTCGAAGAACGACCCGGTGACGTACATCGCCGCCGCGAGGTGATCGGTCCCCTCCCTGATGGCGGTGGCGTCCGACACCAGCGCCGCCATCTCCTCGGCGGTCACCGGATCCCGGCCCGTGTTGATGTCCGCGACCACCAGCGCGTTGCCCATCCGATCCCGCAACACCACGTCGAACGTGCGGGAGATCGTCGTCTCGTCGTCCGGGCTCACCTCCACCGTCCCGCGCAGCTCCGCGCGGTCAACGCTGGGAAGCGCCGCGTACAGCTCGCTCAACCCGCTCTGGTGGCCGGACTCCCGGATCTCGTAGGGGAGCGCTCGCACCGTCCATGACACGAACGTGTACGCCGCGGAATCCGCCAGAAACGACTCGAAGGCGGTTCCATCGACCGTCGCCGCCGACGTGTCGAACTGCGTGTGATGGTCGACGCGGAGGTTCCCGTTGACCGCGTCCGGATCCGTCGTGGCGTCGAGCTCGTCGAGCGTCGGCTTCCCCTTCGAGTCGTAGCGCACGAACAGATCCGTCCCCGCGAGCGCGTCCTCGGCGCTCAACGTCACACCAGCAGCGCCGGCGTCCTCGGCTGCGTCGGCCGGCTCGCTTGCCGCCACCTCCTCCTCCAGGGACGACACCGTCTCCTCAAGCGAGGCGACCTCCGCCTGCAGCTCGTCGCGCTCGCGTTCGAGCGTCGAGACCGTCGATCGGAGGTCGTCACGTTCGTCTTTCAGCGTGTCGATCCGCTCGCTCGCCGCCTGCAGTTTCTGCTCGCGCTTCTTCACCGCGCGTTTGAGCTTCTCCAGCGTCGACTGCCGCCCGCCAGCCGCCGATGATGACGACGAGGTCGACGGTGCCGACGCGTTCGTCGTCGACGCTGACGCCCCGGACCGTCCGGCCGGCTGCTCACCCTCGCTGTCAGCCGGGCTGATCGTCGGCACTGACGTGGTCTCCTGCCACGCCTGCTCCCCGTCCGCCGGCTGGCTGGCGCTCCCTGGCGCGCCCGAACCCTGCGCCGCCGTCGACGCGCCGCTGTCGGCGTCCGCGGCCCGCTCGGCGCTCGTGGGCGCTGTCGGCGACGCCTCGCTGGTGGTTGCCGCCGACGCCCCGCCGTCGCTGGCCGCCGACTGCACTCCGCCTTCGCCGGCCGGCGGTGACGCGTCCTCGGTCGTGGCCTCGCTGTCGGTCGACGCGTCGTCGGCGGCGGTGGTCGTGTGGGCAGCCGTTTCGGCCGGTGTGTCGTCGCCGTCGTCCGGGCGCTCGGGGAGTTCGGTCACGCTCACCGGGGCCTTCACGACCTCGTAGACGCCGACCTCGTCGTCCGCGCGCTCGAAGGCCTCGTCGCCGGTGTGGAGCTCCTCGCGGGTGCCGATGAACGCGGCGCTCATCGAGCGGCCGCCGTAGTAGACAACGTAGTAATCCCCGGAAAGGACGTTCTCCGAGAGCTCGATGTATCCCGTGAAGTTCGCGTCCGTGAGTGTCTGGCTGGCCTCGGACAGCGGCGTGTCGTTCGTGTAGTATTTCGCCTGCGTCTCGCCGTCCTGGTGGCGCATCGCGTACAGCAATGCGACTGACTCGTCGGGGGCTTCGTACACCGTCCCGTCGGCGTCAGCGACACGGTCCATGTCGCCGTCGAAAACGCCGATCACGCGGCCGTTCAGGAAGAACAGCCACGTCCCATCGGCGTCGACCGCGCCGGAAAAATCGGCGTCCGCGAGGTCGTGGAGCTGCCCGACGCCCCCGGAGAACGGCCGGGAGTCCCAGGACTCCACTCGCTCGACTGTGCGTGCCTGCATGTCCGGGAGAATGCGAGGGCTGCGTATAAGCCTTTTCGGGCCGACGAGCACCCCACTGTGTGCCCCTGTGGACCGGCCGGCTACAGCTGGTTCGAGGCGTCGTCCGCGAGCTCCTCCATTCGCTTGCTGATGCGGCCCGCACTGGAGAACTCGTCTTCGCTCATCGCGGCCGCCAGGGCGTTCCCGAGCAGGAACACCGCATGCTTGTGCTCGCTTTTCGATTTGTGTACGTGCGACGGTTCAACGTCCAGTTCCTCGTACGCGGCGAACGCGGTCTCGTCGACGTGGTCGAACCCGAGGAACTGGTCTTTGATGTTCACCATCTGTTCGTGGAGTTCGAGGAGCTCGTCTTTGTGCATGCTCTCAGCGTAAGGAAGTCGTGTGTTTAAGGGTTGTTCCAGAGTGGGTGCCACGTCAGAAGACGTATTCGTCGTCGTGGCCCATCATGCCGCCCTCGCTTTCGAGGCCAGCACCGTCTTCGTCCTCGCTGGGGCCGCTGGTCTTGTAGGCGCGAATACCCGAGGACAGCAGCTGTTCAATCGCCTCCTCCCGGCTCACGAACTCCCCCTGTTCAACGAGCTGGGCGATCTGCATCTCGATCTGGTCGGGGATGTTGACTTCGACTGTAGGCATCCTAACGACCGACGCTTCGACGCCTCCCTTGATAAGCTTGACGGGCACCGCTTTTCGTCGTCGGAACGTTCACCCCGCGGAGGCTGAACTCAGGTTCGTCTCGACCGATCTGAGTCTCCGGATTCCGGTAGGAATACGTGATGGCGACGACTACTCCGGTGTATGACCGTCGAGGACGTAACCGACCTCTACCAGGCGTTCGGGGACGACCGCATCCCCCCGGGCCAACGCGAAACCACCAAGTTCCCCGTGCTCTCGAAAGGCGACACCCCGAACTGGGACCGGGACACGTGGACGTTCACCGTGACCGGTGCTGTCGACACCGAGCTGTCGCTGTCCTACGACGAGTTCCGTGCGCTCGACACGGTCACACAACGCCAGGACTTCCACTGCGTGACCGGCTGGTCGAAACTCGACTGCGAGTTCACCGGCGTCCCGTTTCCCGAACTGGCCGCCGCAGCGGGTGTCACCGACGACGCGGTCCACGTGTTGTTCCACGCCCTCGACGGCTACACCACGAACCTCCCGCTGGCGGACTGCATGCGCGAGGAGGTGTTGTTCACGTGGGCGTTCGACGACGACCCGCTGCCCCCCGAACACGGCGGCCCGCTGCGCGTCGTCACCCCACACAAGTACGCGTACAAGGGCGCAAAGTGGGTGGACGGCGTCGAGTTCCTCACGGAACCCCAGCGCGGCTACTGGGAGAAGCGCGGCTACTCGAACACCGCCGACCCGTGGGCCGAAGACCGCTACAGTTAGGCCGGGACAACAGGGTATTTCACCCAGCAGTGCAAACCGTTGATAATGAGTTCGCTTGCCGGGGAAACGACCGCTGACGGGCCGGTCGTTGCGACGAGCTGCCGGGTTGCGGACGTCTCCACGCGGGCGTTTCTCGCTGCCCACGCCGAACCGGGGTTCCACTGGGCCGACCCCGACGGACTCGAACTGTCCGGGGCTGGCACCGCCGCGTCGGTGACTGCAGCGGGCGGCGACCGGTTCGCGGCCGTCCGCGAGTGGTCGACGGGGCTGTTCGCCGATCTCACCCACGACGGCCCCGACGCCGCACGCCCGCGACTGTTCGGCGGGTTCTCGTTTTTCGACGCCCACACCGCCGCCGGCGTCTGGCAGGGGTTTCCGCCCGCACGGTTCGTGCTGCCGGCGATCCAGCTCACCAGCGTCGGCGACGAGACGTGGCTGACCGCGATCGAAGCCGGCCCGGACGCCACGGCGGCGTCCGCGTCGGCATCGCTGGCCGACGCCCGCGACGCCGTCGACTCGCTGCCCGCGATGCAGGCCGCCGGACCACGCCCCGGCGTCACTGACACCACGCCGACGCCGGGCCGGGACGCCTGGACCGCCGGCGTCCAGGACGCCGTCGACCGCATCCAGTCGGGGCCACTCCGCAAGGTCGTGTTGGCGACCGCGCTGCGCGCGGACCTCGCCGAACCGGCGACGCCGTGCGCCCTCCTCGAACGGCTGCGCCAACGCTACCCCGCGTGTTTTCGCTTCCTCGTCGCCCCCGCCGACGGGGGGGTGTTCCTCGGCGCGACCCCCGAGCGCCTGGCGTCGCTGCGCGACGGCCGCGTGGAGACGGTGGCGCTCGCCGGGTCGGTCGGCCGCGGCGACTCCCCTGCCGCCGACGCGCGGCTGGCCGACCGCCTCCGGGAGAGCGACAAGCTCCGCCACGAGCAGGGCGTCGTCGTCGACACGATCGCGCGCCGCCTGGAGGGGATCGGTGACGTGGCCGTCGGGGACCGCGACGTCCGACAGCTGTCCACCATCCAGCACCTCGAAACCCCGATCTCGGCCGCCGTGAGTGCCGACACCCACGTCCTGGACGTGATCGAGACGCTACACCCCACCCCGGCGGTCAACGGCCTGCCGCCGGCCGACGCGCTGGCGACGATCCGCGACACCGAGACGTTCGACCGCGGGTGGTACGCCGCCCCGATCGGCTGGATCGACGCCGACGGCGACGGCACCTTCGGCGTCGGGCTGCGCTCCGGTGTGGTCGACGACGACTCGGTGACGCTGTTCGCCGGCAACGGCATCGTCGGCGACAGCACCCCCGACGCGGAGTGGGAGGAAGTCCAGCTCAAATACCGCCCCGTCCTCGACGAGCTACAATGACGGCACCGAACCGGAACACGCTGTGGGCGCGCGCGATCGCCGACGAACTCGCCGCCGCGGGCGTCCACGCCGTCTGCGTCTGTCCGGGCAGCCGGTCGACGCCGCTGACGGTTGCCGTGGACGCCCACGACGACCTCACGGTGTACTCCCATCTCGACGAGCGCTCGGCGGCGTTTTTCGCGCTCGGCCGCGGGAAGCGAACGGGCGCGCCGACCGCCGTCCTCACCACGTCGGGCACTGCCACCGCGAACCTCCACCCGGCGGTGATGGAGGCCGCCCAGGCCCGCATCCCGCTGGTCGTGCTCACCGCCGACCGCCCGCCGGAGCTCCGCGGCTCGGGTGCCAACCAGACCGTCGACCAGGAGCAGCTCTACGGCAGCGCCGTCCGGTATTACGAGGACCTCCCGGAACCGGAGGTGACCGCCCGCAAGCTCCGGTCGCTGCGAACCAGTGTCTGTCGCGCCGTCGGCCACACCACGGGTTCGAAGCCCGGCCCGGTCCACCTCAACGTCCCGTTCCGGAAGCCCCTGGAGCCGGTGTCGGTGCCCGGTGACGTGCCGCCGTCGTTCGACGACGACCACCCGCTGGCGGCCGCCGGGCGCGACGGCGACACGCCGTTCGTTTCGGTCCACGACGGCACCACAGAGCCGGCCGGCGAAACCGCCGCCGCGCTCGCTGCCGCGGCCACCACCGCCGCCCGTCCGCTCGTCGTCGCCGGCCCCGCCGACGGCGGTGCCGGGATCACCCCGGACGCCGCGGCCGCGCTCGCCGACGCCACCGGCGCCCCGATCTTCGCCGACCCGCTGTCGGGGCTCCGGTTCGGCCCCCACGTCGGCGATGCGCCGGTCGTCGGCGGCTACGACGGCTTCCTCGCCGCGGACGTGCCACACCCGGAGTTCGTCCTCCGGTTCGGCGCGTCCCCGACATCGAAACCCCTCCGCAAGTGGCTCGCCGCAAGCGACGCCCGCCAGGTCGTCGTCGACCCCGCCGGCGGGTGGCGGGAAGCCGAGTTCACCGCGACCGACGTGGTCGCTGCGGACCCCGCTGCGACCGCGCGCGCGATCGCGGCCCGGGCCGACGGGACGCGGTCGGCGTGGACTGACGACGTGCTCGACCTGGAGGCGCGCTACTGGGCGGCGGTCGATGACTTCCAGCCGGCCGCCACGCTCGAAGGCGAGATCGCGGCCACGGTCGCCGCCGGCGCGCCCGACCCTGCGACGGTGTTCGTCTCGAACAGCATGCCGATCCGGGATTTCGACCGGTTCGCAGCGCCCCGTGGGGCCGACCTCGCGGTGCTCGGGAACCGCGGGGCGTCGGGCATCGACGGCGTGATCTCGTCGGCGCTCGGCGCCGGCAGTGCGACCGCCGACCCCGTCGTCGGGCTGGTCGGTGATCTGGCGTACTTCCACGATTCGAACGGGCTGCTGGCGCTGGAGCGCTGCGGGGTCGACGCCACGATCGTGCTCGTGAACAACGACGGCGGCAGCATCTTCCACATGCTCCCCATCGAGCAGTTCGACCCGCCGTTCACGGGGCAGTTCAAGACCCCCCACGGCCTGGACTTCGCGCCCACCGCCGACACGTACGCGCTCTCGTTCGCCCGCACGGACACCGTGGGGGAGTTCCGAGCGGCCTACCGGGCGGCGCTGGGCGACGCCGGCACGCACGTCATCGAGGTGTCGACGGACGCCGAGGCCAGCCACCGCGAACGCGAGCGCCTCGCCGACCGCGTCACCGGCCTGTCGGTCTGACCGCAGTGGCGTGTGCACGGCCCAGGGCCGCGTGTGAGAACGCTTTTGCGGCCGCCGGCCGCGTGGTTAGCCATGGTCTCGGAGACGTTCGACGACGCCGCGTGGACGGCGATCGAGGAGTTCTCGTTCGACGACATCACCTACCACCGTGGTGTCGAGGTGCCCGCCGTCCGGATCGCGTTCGACCGGCCGGCGGTGCGCAACGCGTTCCGCCCGGGCACCGTCGACGAGCTGTACACGGCCCTGGATCACGCCCGCAAGCAGGCCGACATCGGCTGCGTGTTGCTCACCGGGAACGGCCCGTCGCCGTCGGACGGCGGGTGGGCGTTCTGCGCCGGCGGCGACCAGTCGGTGCGCGGGGACTCGGGCTACGAGTACCACGGGGACGACGAAGCCGCCGCCGACGACGACCCGGCGGTCAAGCGCGCTGACGCCGGCCGCCTGCACATCCTCGAAGTCCAACGTCTCATTCGCACGATGCCCAAGCCGGTGGTGGCGGTCGTGCCGGGGTGGGCGGTCGGCGGCGGGCACAGCCTCCACGTGGTCTGTGACCTGACGCTTGCGAGCCGCGAACACGCCAAGTTCAAGCAGACCGACCCCGACGTTGCGAGCTTCGACGGCGGGTTCGGCTCGGCGTACCTCGCCAAGCAGGTCGGCCAGAAGACGGCCCGCGAGATCTTCTTCCTCGGGAAGACCTACGACGCCGAGGCGGCCGCCGACATGGGGATGGTCAACGAGGCGGTCCCCCACGACGACCTGGAGGCAACGGCCCTGGAGTGGGCCGACGAGATGACCGCGAAATCGCCCACGGCGATGCGCATGCTCAAGTACGCGTTCAACATGACCGACGACGGCATGGTCGGCCAGCAGACGTTCGCCGGGGAGGCCACCCGGCTGGCGTACATGACCGACGAAGCCCAGGAGGGACGGGACGCGTTCCTCGACGGCCGCGACCCGGACTTCGACGAGTACCCCTGGCATTACTAGGCGCACAGCGAGGCGGTTCCGTGTCGTTTTTCCGTGGGACGCCGTTTCGCCGCAGCCTGTAATGGGTGATCGCGCCAATGCAGCAGCGAGCCGCCAGGCTCGCCGCGCACGCGCTCCGCGTTGCTCGCACGGGACCGGTTCCAATGTCATCACGCGTCACCAGTGGCGTCGATGAGTCGGCGCGTATGGTACCTCCTTGGCCTCGAAGACGCGACGTGGCCCGAGCGCGCGCTGTTCGCGGTGACGATGGCCGCGATGCTCGCGCTTGCGGTCGCCGGGTTCCGGCGGCCGACGCAGCTCAGCACCGTGTTGAACGGGGCCTTCGATTGGGTGTTGCGGTACTTCGGCTGGTGGTTCATCCTGCTTGGGTTCGTGTTGCTGGTGCTCGTGCTCGGGGTGACGTGGTCGCGGTACGGCCGCCTCCGGATCGGCGGCCCCGACGCCGAACCCGAGTTCGACACGTTCTCCTGGCTGTCGATGGTGTTCACCGTGGGGTTCGGCGCGTCCATCCTCATCTGGGGGGTTGGCGAACCGGTTTCGATCGTCCAGCAGCCGCCGCCGGAGCCGTGGCCGGTCGGCGGGGCGTCGGCGAAATCCCTGGCGCTCGCGTTCATGTTCGTTCACGAGGTGTTCCCCGGGCTGGCGATGTGGTATCTCCCCGTCGCCCTCGCGTTCGGGATCATCGTCTACACGCGCGGCGTCGGCGAGTACAAGGTGTCGACGATGCTGGCCGGCATCATGCCCGCGGGCGACCACCCCGTCGTGCTCTGGGCGGTCGACGTCGCGGCCATCATCGCCACCATCGGCGGCATTGCGACGACGCTGGGGTTCAGCTCACAGACCATGGCGGCCATCCTCGGGGGTGTGTTCGGCCTGCAGTCGGCCTGGTTGACCTACGGGATCTTCGCCGCGATCGGCGCCATTTTCCTGGTCGACGTGTGGCTGGGGCTGCGCTCGGGCATCCGGAACGCCGCCCGCGCGACCATGCTGCTCATCGGGGTTGCGATGGCGGTCCTCGTCGTCGTCGGGCCGACGCTGTTCACGTTCCAACTCGGCCTCGACGCCACCGGCGTCTGGCTGAACAACGTCGTTCGACTGATGCTGTACACCGACCCCACCGCGGCCGGCCACTGGGCGGCGAACTGGACGGGCTTCTGGTGGGCGTGGTGGGCGGCCTGGAGCATCTTCGTCGGGAGCTTCGTCGCGCGCGTCTCGAAAGGCCGCACCGTCCGCGAGATGTTCATCGTGCTCGTGGTCGCGCCCGGCGTCCTGAGCTGGGTGCAACACACCCTCATCGGCGGCTGGGTGTTGGCCCCCGACTACGTCGGCCCGGTCGGCAACGCGCTGTCCGCCAACGGCATCCCCGCGGCCATCGCCCGCGCCCTGTCGATCACGCCCTACGGGTCGGTGCTCGCGTTGCTGTTCGTGTTGGTGATCGCGGGCTACATCATCACCTCCCTGGATTCGGCGGTGTTCATGATCGCCGCCATCACGCTCGGCGACGAGGACCCCAATCCCCGCAACCGCGCCTGCTGGGGGCTGTTGCTCGCCGCGTTCGGCGTGATGAGCCTAGAGCTGCCCAGCTTCGAAGCCATCGAGGCGCTGTCGCCAGTGCTCGCGTTGCCGTTCACGCTGTTCCTGCTGGTGATCGTGTATGCCAGCTACGTCGCCGCCCGGGAGTACGCGCGTGACCGCGACGACGTTGCGGTTTCGCCCGGCGGGTTGTTGTCCTCCCGATCGTCGGCGTCGGACACCGACCCGGGAGCAGGGAGCGGCACGGACGCCGCGCCCACCGGCGACGACTGACCGCCTGGCTGCCCCAATCGCCACCCCTTAGACGACCCTCCCCGTACTGAAGGGCGATGACACAGACGGCCGACGTTTCACGGCAGCGCGCGTGGCTGATGGCGGCCCGCCCGCACACGCTGCCGGCGGCCGCCGCCCCGGTGGTTGTCGGCACCGCGCTGGCGGTCCACACCGGCGTGCTTGCGGTGTGGCCCGCGGTGGCTGCGCTCGTCGGGGCGGCGCTCATTCAGATCGCCACGAACTTCGCCAACGACTACTACGACGCCGTTCGCGGCGCGGACACCGAGGACCGAGAGGGGTTCACCCGTGTAACCGCCGGCGGCCTGATCCAGCCGGCCCGCGTGAAGCAGGCGATGTACGTGACGTTCGCGGCGGCGATCCTCGACGGGGTCTACCTCGTCTTCGTCGGCGGGGTGCCGATCCTGGTGATCGGGCTGGCCAGCGTCGCGTCCGGCATCGCGTACACGGGCGGTCCGTACCCGCTCGGCTACCACGGGCTCGGGGACGCGTTCGTCTTCCTGTTTTTCGGCGTGATCGCGGTGACGGGCACCTACTACGTGCAGGCCGCCGCCCACCTCGCCGGGGCGTTCCCCGTGGCGATCCCACCGGGAACGGTGCCCCTCGCGGCGGTCGTGGCCAGCCTCCCGGTGGCCGCCATCTCCACGAACATCATCGTCGTGAACAACATCCGTGACAAAGACGAGGACGAGACCACCGGCAAGCGCACGCTGGCGGTGCGGTTCGGATACCGGTTCTCCCGCCTGGAGTACGCCGGCCTGCTGGTGGTCGCGTACGCCGCGCCGCTGTGGTTTTACGCCACGGGGTACGGCGCGTCGGTGTTCCTGCCGCTGGTGACGCTGCCCCTCGCGGTGTCGGTCACCAAGACCGTATTCGAGCGCACCGAGGGCGCGGCGTTGAACCCCGCGCTCTCCCGGACGGGACAGCTGCTGGCGGCGTACTCGGCGCTGTTCGCGGTGGGGGTGGCGGTGTGATTCGGGCGTTCTCGTTGGCGTTGGCGGAGCCGCTGGCGACCGCGAACGGAACCATCGGGGAGCGCACGGGGTTCCTGTTCGAGCGCGACGGCGGTGTCGGTGAAGCCACGCCGCTTGCGGGGTGGACGGAACCCCACGACGCGTGTGTGGCGGCGCTCCGGGCGGCCGACGACGCCGACAGCTGGGAGCGAGCGCTCGACGCGTGCACGGACGCGCCAGCCGCCCGCCACGCGGTTTCGCTCGCCCGCATGGACGCTGACGCGCGTGCCGCCGGACGGCCGCTTGCGAGCGCGCTCAGCGACGGGGCGGTGGCCGATTCAGTGCCCGTGAACGCGACTGTCGGCGACGGGACCGCGGCCGCCACGAGCGCCGCGGTGGCGGACGCCGCGGCCGACGGCTTCGACACGGTGAAAGTGAAAGTCGGCAGCCGGTCGGTTCGCGCCGACCTCGACCGGCTGCGCGCCGCCAGTGACGCCGCGCCCGCAGGGCTGTCACTGCGTGCCGACGCCAATGGCGCGTGGGACCTCGACGCGGCCCGCCAGGCCGCCGACGCCTGCGGGTCGCTGCCCATCGAGTACATCGAACAGCCCCTGGCACCCACGCGGTTGGACGCCACCCGGAGCATCGGCGGCGTCTCGATCGCGCTCGACGAAGCCCTGCACCAGCATCCGCTCGACGCCGCGCTGGCGGTGGCCGACTACGTGGTGCTCAAGCCGATGGTGCTCGGCGGCATCGACCGGGCGCGCGACGCCGCCCGGACCGCCCGACAGGCCGGCGTCGAGCCCGTCGTCTCGACCACCATCGACGGCGTCGTGGCGCGGACCGCGGCCGTCCATTTGGCCGCCAGCATCCCCGACGTGCCGGCGTGCGGGCTGGCAACCGCCGACCGGCTCGCGGACGCGCTGGCTCCGGATCCCGCGCCGGTCGCCGGCGGCCGCATCCAGGTGCCTGCCGACCCCGGGCACGGCGTGGAGGTGACCGCCGATGCGTGACGAGGTCACGCTCCAGGCGACCACCAACCCCGACCGGCCCGCGCTCGTGGACGCCGCGACCGACCGAACGTGGACGTACGATGCCCTCGACAGTGCCGTCGATGCGACCGCCGGCAGCCTGGCCGCGCTCGGCGTTACGCCCGGCGACCGGGTCGCCGTGTTGCTCGAAACCCGGCCGGCGTTCGCCACCCTCGTGTTCGCCGCCGCGCGCCTCGGAGCCGTCCTCGTGCCGCTGAACGCGCGCCTCTCGCAGCCGGAGCTCGCCACACAGGCCGACGCCGTCGCCCCCGTCGCCGTGATCTGCGGTCGCGACACGGCGACCGCCGCCGACCGCCTCGACGCGCCCGCCGTGCGCGTCGCCGACGACGCCACCGTGCGCCCGCTGTCCGGCACCGACCCGGACGCCGTCACCCCCGTCGACTCGGCGTGGGACGACACCCGGCTGCTGTTGTTCACCTCTGGCACCACCGGCGACCCCACGGCCGTCCGGCTGACGTACCGCAATCTCGCCGCCAGCGCCGCCGCGTCGGCGGCCCGCCTGGGCGTGCTCCCCGACGACCGCTGGCTGTGCCCGCTGTCGATGTACCACACCGGCGGCGTCTCGGTCGTCCTCCGGACGGCGCTCTACGGCACCACTGCGGTCCTGACCCGGACGCCCGGCTTCGACGCCGCCGCGGTCGGGGACGCCCTGGAGACCCACGACTGCACCGGTGTCTCGCTCGTCCCGCCGATGCTCGACCGGCTCGTTGAGGCCAACGCCGTCCCCGACTCGCTGCGGTTCGCACTGGTCGGTGGCGCGCCCACGCCGCCCGAGCTGGTCGAGCGTGCGTGTGCGGCCGGGGTTCCGGTCTGCCCGACGTACGGCGCGACCGAAACCGCCTCGCAGGCGGCGACCCTGCACGCCAGCGACGCCCCAGCCCACCCCGAGAGCGTCGGCCGGCCACTGCTCGGCACCACTGTCACCGTCGTCGAGCCGGACACCCACACGCCGGTGCCGGACGGACAGGCCGGGCTGCTCGCCGTGTCGGGGCCGACGGTCACGCCCGGCTACGCCGACGAGGGGACCGCGCCGCGCTGCGAGCACGGGCTCCTCACGGGCGACCGCGGCTGGATCGACGCCGACGGCTTCCTGCACGTCGGCGGCCGGGCCAGCGACGAGATCATCACCGGCGGCGAGAACGTCCGTCCCGAAGCGGTCGCCGCGGTGCTCCGCGAGCACCCCGCCATCGAGGCTGTCGCCGTCGTCGGTGTGCCGGACGACGCGTGGGGGGACCGCGTCGGCGCGCTCGTGGTGCCCGCCGACGACACCGCGGACGTCTCCGTCGCCTCACTGCGCGCGTTCTGTGACGGGCGGCTGGCGGGCTACAAACACCCCCGCGTGGTTGCGGCCGTCGACGCGCTTCCACGGACCGCGTCGGGCACCGTCGACCGGCAGGCTGCAGTCGCCGAACTCCGCGACGACGCCGCACCGTAGACCCGTGAACGACCAAGTTTAAACCGGTCGCGGACGGTGTGACGTACATGAGCGCCGAAGCCACGGAGGCCGACCTCTCCGAGGACGAACGCCGCGGTCTCGAACTCGTCCACGAAGAACTCGGCATCCACCAAAGCGAATTCTGGAAGGCCCTGGACGTCTCCTCCCGGAAGGGCAGCCGGATCGCCTCCACCCTCGAAGAACACGGCCTCGTCGAACGCGAGGAAACCGTCTACGGCGGGAACACCACCTACTACATCACGCCGGTTGTCGACGAACGCAACCTGGAGTTCATGCTGTTGATGGCTGGGGACATGCTGTCGCCGTTCGTCGGCGAGGAGGAAGTCGACCCACAGGGCGACGCGTTCTCCCAGTGGATCATGAACCTCGCCTACGAGGAGTAACCCGACTGGCCGGCGTCGACACCCCCCGACACGTAGCTCTCCGCCACGACAACCCCCAAGTGCTGGCGCGCCTAACGCCGGATCGTGACCCACCAGACAGACGTGCTCGTGGTCGGCGGCGGCGCAACCGGGGTCGGCGTCGCCCGCGACCTCGCGCTCCGCGGCGTCGACGTGACCCTCGTCGACCGCGGCGGCCTCGGGAGCGGCACCACCGGCCGCTCGCACGGTCTCCTGCACAGCGGTGCCCGGTACGCCGACTCGACGCCGGCCGACGCCCGCGAATGCATCCGGGAAAACGAAGTTCTCCGGGACATCGCCGGCGCGTGCATCCGGGACACCGACGGCTTCTTCGTCCAGCACGCCCGCGACGACCCCGCCTACTTCGACACGAAAGTCGCGGCCTGCCGCGACGCCGACATCCCCGTGTCTGTCATCGACGGTGCCACTGCCAGAGCCCGCGAACCCGCCCTCACGCCCGCCGCCGAGCGCGTCGCGGTCGTTCCCGACGGCGTCGTCTTGCCGTCCCGACTGGTCGCTGCGACCGCCGCGGACGCCCGCGCCCACGGCGCGACGATCCGCCTCCACGAGCCGATCACGGCGCTCACCACGGACGCCGGCAGCGTTACCGGCGCCAGAACCGCCGACGGGACGACGCTGTCGGCCACCCACGTGGTGAACGCGGCCGGCGCGTGGGCCGGCGACCTCGCCGCAACCGCCGGCGTCGACGTCGATATGCATCCCGCCAGCGGAGTCATGGTGACCGTCGAAACGCCGGAGACCGACACGGTGTTCAACCGCTGCCGGCCCGCCGCCGACGGCGACATCGTGGTGCCACACGGCTCCACCGCGGTCCTGGGCACCACCAGCGTCGACGTCGACGATGCCGACGAGTTCGCCACCCCCGACGCCGCCGTCGAGCGCGTCATCGACGAATGCAGCGCCCTGCTGCCGGCGGCCAGCGACGCCCCGATCCGGACCACCTACTGGGGCGTCCGCCCGCTGTACAGCCCAAGCGACTACGGCGACGACGCCCGCGCGATCTCCCGCGGGTTCTACGTGCTCGATCACGCCGACCGCGACGACACCGCCGGACTCACCACAGTCGTCGGCGGGAAGCTCACCACCCACCGGCTGATGGCGGAGGCGACCGCGGATCTCGTGGCCGACCGGCTCGGCGTCACTGAGCCCAGCCGGACCGCGAACGAATCGCTTCCCGGCCACGACGACCCCGAACGACTCGACGCGCTCGTCGATACGTTCGATGCCGCCAGTCCGGCCGACGCCGACGCGCGCTGACGCCGCGCGAAAACGGCCGCTCAGTAATCGAGGTCGTCGGTCGTCGCGTCCAACACCAGCACCGCAGCCGCGCCCACGACGCCGGCGGCCACCAGCGGCGCAACGCTCCCGACCGTCCACGCCGCCGTCGCGTCGGCGATCCTGACCGCCGGCGCCCGTAGCGCGCCCGCCATCAACGCAACCAGGAACGTCACCGTCGCCGCCCGGTACTCCGCCAGCGCCCACTGCACGACGCGCGCGAACGTCAGAACGCCGGCGAGCGCCCCCAAACTGAACGCCGCGAGCGTCGCCACCGGCGCGACGGCGTCGCCCAAAGCCCCCGCAGCCACGGCGTCCACTGTGGCGCTGACGGCGCTCGTCATCGTCTCGTACTTCCCGAGGGTCAACAGGATGAGCGACCCCGAGACGCCCGGCAACACCATCGCACAGATCGCCACCGCGCCGGTGACGACCATCACCGCCAGCCCGTCGGGCAGCGTGCCCGCGGTCGCCTGCGCGCTCACCGCGAACGCGAGCGCGAACCCACCCAGCGCTGCGCCGATGCGGCCCGGCGTGTCCACGGCCACCTCACCGATCAACACGACGACCGACGCCGCGATGAGCCCGAAGAAGAACGCGAACGTCAGGCCCGGATACTGGGTGTACGCCACGTCGACGACGTTGGCCACCGTCACCACTGCGGACACCACGCCAGCGCCCAACACGGCCAGAAACGGCACGTCCAACGCGCGCAGCGTCTCGGCGACCGTTGCCCGGCCGTCCCGACTGCCCAGCCGCGGCACGAGCGCCACCACTGTCGCTACGTCAGCCACCGAGAGGCCGGCGAGCGCGCTCACCAGCCGCTCGTAGATCCCCACGATGAGCGCGATCGTGCCCCCGGAGACCCCGGGCACTGCGTCCGCAGCCCCCATCGCCGCGCCCTTCGCGTAGACGGCCAGCCACGCACGCAGTGTCGACGCCACGATCAGTGTCCGCGGTGGGTCAACTCAGCGCCAACACGCGCCGGCAGCGCGCCGGCCGTGCTGTTCGTCGTGTCGGCGTCCGTGCCGTCGCTGTCAGCCGACTCGCCGTCGGCTGTGGGCGTCGCCACTGATCCGTTCGTTGCAGTCTCGTTCCCGGCCGCCCCGCCAGTGGGGTCCAACGACACCGTCACGGGTGTCGCCCCGTCGGAGACGACCTGTGACTCGGAAACGCTGGCCGTGTCCGCGGCCACTGCACTCGCGTTGCCCGCCTGGTCTCCCGCGGTGAACGTGTACGGTCCGGCCGCACGCACCGACACGTTCGTGTGGCCGTTGGCCGGCCCGAGCTCATCGTAGCCCGTCGTGGAGTACGGCAGCGTCATCGTGAACTCGCCGTCAGCGTCCGTGTCCGCGTACTGCGTGTACGTGAACGAGGGATGTGTCCCCTCGTTCGACTCCATCTGCGTGAGGTTCAGCTCCACGGACGCCTTCACCGTGGTGTTCGCCGGGCCGGTGCCCGTGACGGCCGCCCCGTCAACGCGCTCGAACAGCTTCACCGACGTCGGATAATACTCGGTGCTCAGCTCGCCGCCGAGATACCACAGGTTCGCGGGCGCGGTGTGGTTCGCGCTCACGCCGACCAACCGGTAATGCTCCAGCGCGGCCACGTCAGCCTCCGGCAGGCTGCCCGTGCCGCCGATCTGCGCGGTCGAATCGTTGCGGACGTACGCCTTCGCGTCGGCCATCGAATCGAACTGCTTGGTGTTGTTCGTCGCCGCGTCGAAGGCCGCCGCCGTCCCCTGTCCGGTGTTGACGCTGCGGCGCCAGTCAGCCACGACCGGCTCGGCCTGCTTGGCCGACCCGTGGTAGCGGTACAGCCGCACCATCATCGACTCGTAGTACGCCTGCTTTTTGAGCAGCGGCGACTGCCGGAAGAACCGCGCGTTCGAGATCCGGTTGTCCTCCCAGTCGGCGTTGTACGCCTGCTGGTAGAAGTCACCCTGTGAGAGGTCCCGGGGCCCATCGTAGAAGACGACCGGCGCGCTGAACTTCGACTGCCCCGAACTGAGGTACGGCAGCGGCGGCATCACCATCTTCCAGTCGACCGCGACGTAGCGGTTCTTGGCGTCGTCCTCCTCGATGTCCGCGAGCACGGACTCGGACTGTTGCTCGTCGTCAGCCAACAGGAAGTTCGCCGCCGACGTTGCCCCCTGCTGGAACGGGTTCGCGTGCGGGATGGCGTGCCCCTGGACGGTCATCCAGTGGCCGTAGTCCCACCACGACAACACGCCGAACGACCCCGCCGGATAATCGAAGTCCTCGGTCTGACTGTACGTCCCGTTGTAATCAAGGGCGTCGGCGTTGTCGGCCCCGCCGTACGTCCCCTGCTTTGGCGTATGGGACTGATACCAGTCCATCGCGTCGTCCCACGCCACCACACCACCCGGACCTTGGCCCTGTCCTGCGGTGATCGCTGACTGCAAGGGCACCGGCTGGTTCTGGTTGTTCGTGAGCTTGATCGGTGACACCGGCCCCGACGCGGAGTCGTTGTTCGTGGCTTCGGCCACAGCCGGTGCCGCCACCGGCACCAACACGATCAACGCGACGATGACAACCGTCCCGACCTGGTACCACGAAACGCCCTCGATCGCCGCCACCGGACGGTCGAGGTCGACCGCCGCAAGCACCGCCCGCAGGACGTACGCGTTCAACACGGCGACCGGCACCACCAGGTAGTAGTTGAACCGCACCTGTGTGAACGCCGCCGACGTGACGAACGCCCCCCACACCACCAACAGTAGCTTGTCGGCGTCGTACTGCCCGGTCGCCGCGATCGCCGCCAGCACGACCGCGGCGATGAGGAGCGCGGTGAGCTGCCCGCCAAGGCCGACCACACCGCCGATCGCCGCCGGCACCGCCGGCGACACGGCAACGATCGCCAGCACGGCGGTCGCCCCCGCCACCCCGACGATCCGCCGCACCGACCCGCTGGTCAGGTGGGGCTTCAACAGGATCGCGCCGGCACCCACGAGCGCCGAGAAGAACGCAGTCCCGTATTCGAGGAACACCACGCCGAACATCCCCAGGCCGTACCGCCCGGTGCGGAACAGGAACGGCTGTGCCTCCCCGATCGTGCGCGTGTCCGCGGTCGAACTCAGCCCGATGTAGTTCAGGAGATTCGACTGCAACGACGACCAGAACCCCGGCGCAACCAGGGCGAGCGCACCGACGACGACCACGAGCGTGCCCGCGACCGTGGCGACGTACGCTGCCGGGCTGAGCGAGCGCTCATCGAACACCCGTGCGAGCCACGCAAGCACCACACAGCCGACCGCGACGCCCAGCGCGAACACCGGCTGGAGGAACGAGAACCCCGACACGCCGAACCCGCTTTCGCCCAGCGGTGCGAACATCAACAGTGCCGTTGTCGTCATGCTCACTGCGCCGACCACTGCGACGTGATCGGGGCTCGTTCCAGTGACGTAATCGCCGACGAGCTTCACCAGGAAGAACGCGCCGAAGATCCCGACCAACAGCACGCCCGGCGGCCACACCCACATGTACACCGCGGTCGCCACACCGGCCAGCACGCTCCACCCAACCACGTCACGGAGGCCCGTGGCGTCCCACGCGCGGAACTGCTCGAACACCGGTTTCTCGCGCTCGGCGACCGACAGCGCGACCATCAGCCCAACCACCGCGAGGGTCATGAACAGCGGCTCCGCGCCGTTGTGGTCGGCGGCCCCGGCGAGCGTCCGCTGCAGGAAATACCCCGGCAGCAGACCCAGAATGACCGCTCCAAAGAGGCCGCCGAGCCGGCCGGCAATCCGCCGCCCCATCACGTACGTCGGCACCACCAGCAGTGCCCCGAACACCGGCGGCGCGAGCAGCAGCGTCATCGCGATGGTGTGATCCGACGGCGACCCCATCCCGACCACCAGCGCGACGGCCGCGAGGATCTGGTCGAACAGCGTCCCGAACTGTCCGGCAAGCGTGCCGTGCGGGAAGTTCGTCCACGGGTCGAACGGCATCGTCTCCGGGAAATGATGGACAGTGTACGTCACCTGCCGCAGATGATAGTAGGCGTCGTTTCCGGAGAGATACACTTCCCCGTTCTGTAAGAAGTTGTCCCACGACTGCACGCGCACCCAGAACATGAACGCGAGCACCGCACCCAGCACGGGTACGTGGTACCAGTCTTTGAGCGCGCCGAGGGCCCGGGACGGCAACCCCGAGGACAGCCCTGACGCGTCAGTCGTCTCGCTCATTGTGGAAACGGACAAAAAGAACGCGAATAAGCCTTGTGAACTCGCGGCCGGTCGGACCGGATGCCCCAAAGCACAATCCTTATTCAAGCACCGGTCACATTCCCGATGATGAAGGTTTCAGTCGTCGTCTGCACGTACTCGATGGACCGCTACGGTCCGTTCGCCGACGCCGTCGAGAGCGTGCTCGCCCAGACCCACGACGACCTCGAAGTGGTTCTCGTCGTCGACGGCAACGACGACGTCTTCGAGCGTGTCCGCGCGGACTTCGGTGACGAGGAGCACGTCGTCCTCCACTGTAACGACGAAAATCAGGGCATCTCGTACAGCCGCACGAAGGGTGCCAAAATCGCGAGCGGCGACATCGTCGCGTTCATCGACGACGACGCGACCGCCGAAGACGACTGGATCGAACAGCTCCTCGGTGTCTACGCGGAGACCGACGCCATCGCCGTCGGCGGCGACGTTGTCCCTGACTGGCAGACCCAGAAACCCGACTTCTTCCCCGCCGAGTTCTACTGGCTGGTCGGCTGCGTCGAACCCGGCTTCGCGGAGGACGGCGAGGAAGTCCGGAACACGTACGGGTCGAACATCTCCTACCGGCGCGACCAGTTCCTCGACGTCGGCGGCTACGACCCCAACACGGGCCGGAAAGGCGACAAACACCTCCAGGCCCACGAGGCCCCCGTCGGCATTCGGCTGCGCGAGGAGTACGGCCGCGGAATGGTGTTCACGCGGGACGCACGGGTCCACCACAAGCTGTTCGACTACCGCGGCGAGTTCGGGTGGCTCGTCTTCCGGTCGTTCTGGCAGGGGTACTCCAAGCGCGTCATGGACCTGCTGTACCCCGACGCTGAGGACAACAAGAGCAGCTATCTGACCCAGCTGCTGACGCGTTTCGTCCCGACGCGCGCCCGAAACCTGGTCCAGTCACCGTCGGTGCAGCGCCTCCAACAGCTCGTGGCGATTTTCGTGTTCACCGCAGCGGTCGGCCTCGGATACGTGTACGCGATCGCGACGCCGAACCTCGTGGCGCACGCTAACTCGTAACCAATGTTTGGAAAGCGCGACATTTTGTCGGCCTCGTATCGAGTGGGTCTCGATCAACTACTCTTGCGTGGCTACGACGCAGTTGCGAACATCAGTGGTGACGTGACACGAGACACATCTGGCGTTACGTTTGAGGGTGAGACGGATGGAACGGTTTTATTCCCGCTCCTCCCGGGGTACCGGACAGTGTGCTACCGGTACTGCGTTCTCGCGGATGCCTTTCGGAAGCGAGGATACGAGCCAGTACTGTTAGTTAACGATGGCACGATCGACGCACCGATGGGACGGACAGTTGACGAGAACCACAGCAGTACGGCTCAAGCGAACTTCTACTCACGCCGTATTCCAGAAAAATTCGGGCTTGAGACGACATTGCTGTCCGATCTGCTCCCCAAGGATGCCGAGACTCTTGCCGGCCGGCCAGTTGCTGACATCGACATTGAACGCTTCGCGCGTGCATCCGTAAGAAAACACCACAAGGTGCATCAGCTCACACTGGAACGCGACGACATCAATGCGTCGTACAGACGTTTCGTTCGCGCGGGGAGGCTCCTCGCACATGCGGTTTCGTCGCTTGTTTCCGAGACTGATCTCGTGGCTGTCCTGGCACATGAGCCGTACTACGTCCAAGGGGCAGTTCCAATGAGCGTGGCCAAACAGCATGACGTGCCAGCATACAGCCAGGTGTGGGGGCTCAGGGATGGATACCTGCTGTTTGGCCGTGGCTGTAACCGGTCTCCACTCCCACAGTATGGTGACACAACACTCCTCGAAAGGGAACTCACCACTCCGTTGTCGACGGATGAGCGTGACCAGATTGACACCATCATGCAGCGCCGGGCGTCGGGTCACAACCTGGCTGTGGACTACGCTGCACACACAGACGAAACCGTGGAAGCCGAAGACGAATCAACGCTTGTTGGCGTATTCACGAATCTCTTATGGGACGCATCCCTGGAACCTGAACAGGCAGTCTACCAAGACGTATTTGAGTGGCTCGAAGACACGTTTGACGCCGTTCGTGGTCGTGACGACATCACGGTAGTAGTCAAGACACATCCTGCCGAGGAGACGTTTGGGACCAACGAGAGCGTTAGGGGATGGGTTACGGACCACGGTGATGTCCCGGCGAACGTCAATCTACTCGAACCTACCACGGATGTTGACACATACGCACTTCTCGACTCACTCGACACAGCAGTTGTCTACAACTCGACGGTCGGCCTGGAAGCCGCTTACAACGGTGTGCCAGTTATTGTTGCTGGCGACACTCACTATCGAGACCTGGGGCTGACCGTTGATGTTGAATCGCAGCGTGCCTACCGTGAGCTACTTGCAGACGTAGACTCACTGGAACCAGATGCAGCGCGAACGACAGCGGCACGGAGATACGCCCACTTCCTATTCGTCAAAGAGCATGTTCCGTTCGAATTCTGCCACAGAGAACGCAGCACGGATCAGACGCTCAAGCCTGTAGACAGCGCAGACACTGACCGTGGTTCCGAGCCGTTTGATACTATTGTCTCTGCAATCGTGAACGATCAACCGGTGCTAAACCCGAACCACTCGGACCTGCTACCCGCAGTTCAGCGATAATCGAGACCGGCGAACTTCTGCTCAACGGCCCGATCGGTTGCATCCACCGTGCTGCTCGACGTGTGCACCCCATCGTGGGGCGCTCCGTCTGGATCCATGGGACTCCGCGAAGCATTCGGTGATTCCGGACCGGGGACGGCCGTGGATTCCGGTTTCTTCGAGTCCATTCCGATAATCCGCAGCGAGAGCTACCGTCCCAGCGTTCACGATTTCGAGCAGCACTGCAACGCTGCCTGGGCGACAAGTATCAAGAACGACCAGTACAGCCCAGTCATCCTCGCATATCTCCCCTAACAGCCGCGAACATGCGTGACTTTACCATCTCAGTCACAGCTACTCTCAGACGGCGTCATCTTAGACCGACCTCCTATGCGATGTCCCCGATTCAGTTACTCAGGCCCATGTTGAACCAGTTATTTCACATGGTTGACTAGTGTCTCCACTCGGTTAGCATAGCTATGCTCAGATCTAATATTTCTTGAGTATGATCTGAACTCTTGGGCTGTGTGGCGTGGATTCGCACTGAACTGATCGACAAGCTCCTTGGCTTCCTCCGTTGACGATACCTGGTATGGATATTCAAATCCAAGTACATCGTTAACTGTGGGATGATCGCGGAGTATCAACGGTGTCCCGGAAGCCAGGGTCTCAAACACGCGGCTGTTCACTACGCCCCACTGTCGCTGTCCCTCTTTCGTAACTCCGAACGTCGCTTCTCGGGTATTATACCAGAGGTTCAACTGCTCGGGGAGTGTGAAGTCGGATACCCACTCAAAGTCAGACCTGCCACGGAACGGACCGAGTAGTTGTTGAAGCTTCTTCGTGGACTTATGCCATCTCGAACCCGCGTAACCCAGACCGCAGCGTTTGAGCTCCAGTGGCTCGAAACCGTACTGTGCAATCGGGAAGTAAAGCGTTTCAAAACCGTGTTTCTGCGCCTCACGCTCAATTCGTTTCGACCCACAGAGGATAACGTCGGGCTCCGGATCCAGGTTCGGCCGCAGATGGTCTTCCACGAAGCGTCCTGGTGAGTCGTCCATCGGGCCGTGTGAGTACCACCAGTAGGCATTGAAATCCCCGCGTTCCTGATCTAACTTGGGTGCATAGCCACCGCTCGTTATCACGATGTCTCCCAACTCCGGGTCACCTTGCTCGGCGAGATACGCTTGAAACGCCCGCCCGAACTGTCGGATCATCATGATGTCCCCTAACCCGATCGTGTGGAACACAAGCCGTGTCCCATTCGCAGGGTACTGGAAATAGTTCTCACCGGGTTTTCGAGCATATTTGTGGAGCGGTGAAACGTCCCTGAAAGCCGTCGTAACTTTCTCCTTGATCTGCCCAAGCGGCGGAATCTGCATCAGCATCCGGTACCGGCTGGCGGCTCTTGAAACTGTGCTAGTTGTTCAGTTCTTCGTGGATCGAATCAATCGTTCGTGAAAGTCCTTGTTGAAGATCCACGGTCGGGCTCCATCCCAGCATTGATCTCGCCCGGCTGATATCTGGGCGGCGTCGGCTGGGGTCACCTTCTGGGAGTTGGTCGTGCGTCACGTCAATGTCGCCTGTGGCGGTCTCAGCGACCACCGCCGCGAGCTCGTTTATCGTGATCTCGTCGCGGCTACCGAGGTTGACGACGCAGTTCTCAATCCCGTCTTCATCCATGAGCCGCATCAACGCTCGGATTTGGTCAGTGATATACACGAAGGACCGCGTTTGCGTCCCATCCCCGTACACGGTCAGGTCTCGTCCCTTAATCGCCTGCCGTAGGAAGGTTGGGATAACCCGTCCGTCGTCGACCCGCATTTGCGGACCATATGTGTTGAAAATCCGCGCAGTTCGCACGTCCACGTCATGCTTCCGGTGGTAGATCTCGCAGTAGGTCTCGCCGAGCCGCTTGCTCTCATCGTAACACGATCGCTTCCCCCGGATGTCGACGTTTCCTGTGTAGTCTTCTGGTTGCGGATGAACCTCCGGCTCACCATACACCTCGCTTGTGCTCGCATAAACGACGCGAACGTTGTACTTGCTTGCGAACTCCAGGACCGACTTCGTCCCGTTACTGTTTGTCGTCGCAATGTCAAGCGAGTGTTCATCAAAGTCCGTTGGCGATGCTCGCGACGCTAAGTGATAACAGCGGGCCACGCTCCCAGGGTCGACACCTGCAGCGTCGAGTTGGTCGGCAATGTGATCGCGCACGTCACCCTCAATGATCTCGAAACGGCCAGATTCACCCAACGACGACACGTTTT
The DNA here is from genome assembly GCF_016917855.1 of Halobacterium sp. GSL-19. Taxonomy (NCBI): domain Archaea; kingdom Methanobacteriati; phylum Methanobacteriota; class Halobacteria; order Halobacteriales; family Halobacteriaceae; genus Halobacterium; species Halobacterium sp. GSL-19. The sequence goes on along the minus strand of NZ_CP070377.1, from coordinate 748,670 downwards.
CGCGTCGTCCAGTACTCAGGTTATCAAGCGCGACGACTCGATCTCCTCGCTCCACCAGTGCCTCACTGAGGTGTGATCCAATAAATCCCAGACCACCTGTAATGAGTGTCCGCGTCACAGCTCTACCTCGCTTGAATCGCCGACGTTTAACTGCATCGGTGATTGCTCCACTACCGCATCTTCGCCCACGATGGTGTCCGAAGCGTTCACGCTTGAGAGAGCTGCATTCCGGCCAACGATGCTGTCACGGACACGACTATCACGAATGGTGGCACCATCGTCTACGCTGACGTGTGGACCGACAACGCTCCGTTCGATCGTGACCCCAGAGCCAACGTCGACCGGTTGGATGAGCATTCCAGATGTCGCCTCCGCAGATGTCTCATCGCTTTTATCAAGTAGGACGCGGTTCGCGTCGAGCAGCGTCTCTGGCCGCCCACAGTCGTACCAGTCAGCGACGCTGAACGTTCCAAAGGCAGCCCCGCCTTCGACCATTCGCTGAAGCGCGTCGGTGAGTTGATACTCCGACCCGGCACCTCGAATATCGTTGTCAATGAGATGCTGTAGCGCGTCGAAGAGGGTAGCCGTGTCCTCTATCATATACACACCACTGATCGCGAGGTTTGAGGTCGGCTCGCTTGGCTTCTCGACCAACTGATCGACGACACCATCAGCAGTCGACACCACTCCGTAGCTCGTCGGGTCGTCAACGTATTTGACACCGATACTCCCATCAACGCCATCGAGGTCGCTGTGCGCGTCGAGAAATTCGCCGTACCCACTGTCAAATAACATGTCTCCAAGCGCAATGCATATCGGCTCATCGACCACGTGGTCTTGTGCCTGATAGATACAGTGGCCAAGACCCTCGGCTGTGGCCTGCTCAGCGAACACGATTTCGAACTCCTCGCCGTACTCCGCAGTGACGTACTCCTCAACGTGCTCGCGCATCACACCAACGACGACGACGATCTCATCAACCTGCGTATCACGAAACCCATCAAGAATGTGGCCAAGAATCGGTTTGCCTGCCACTCGAACCATCGGTTTGGGTCTCGTGTGTGTCTGTGGGTAGAGACGAGTTCCTTGACCCGCCGCTGGAATGACTGCCTTCATACGACTCTCATCAGCAGGAGGTACACAAAGTCCTTGCTGTCCTAGGGAAAACATTCACCGGCCTACTTGATGTAACCCAAGTTTCGGAGATGGTCCTCCGGCGCATCGATGGTGACATTGGATTCAGCTTGCTTGGACGCTGTTTGCTCAACCAGCCAGTCATGTACGTCGTAAATAGTCTCTGGGAATGGGGTCGAAACCCCGTCTGTCGCAGCAACCATCGCGCGCAACGAATGCTCTCCTGGGGAGTCGTCACCCAACATTGACACCTGCATGCCGTGGTCGGAAAGCACAATCAGCTCGTCGCACGCGCTTCGAAGCCAACCGACCAGCCCGTTGACCTCTTCGTAGTATGCCCGGAGGCTCGCTTCGTCTCGGGCGTATGTGTGTCCAGCCACGTCCAAAATGTGAGCGTGTGCTCCGATGCGGCCGTGATGTGTCGACAGCCATTGGAACTCATCTAGAGTTAACTCTATGACATTACTGTACAGTTCTCTTTGGGTTAGGGTGCCGTCTTGGATTTGCGTCCAGTAATCGTGCGTCTTCGCAACGTGGGCTGCCGGGGTAACACCGACCCATTGATATGCGGCATCGAATGCGTGGTCTGCGCTCGTTTGTGGCAGACTTTGGGCGGCGTTTTGCGTGGTATGGATGTACCGACCGATCCGGTCACGGACGTCACTCGGAACCACGTATTGCGCGATTTGTGATGCTGTTGCCAGACTCTTATTATCCCATGTTGGCCGGAGAGATTCGCTAGACGAAAGTGTTAGACCATGCTCATCGGGAGTCCACCCTGTCGCAATGGTTGGCCAGATCTCTTTCGTAGATGGGGTATCGGACGACCACCCTTCGGTCTCAAGCGGCGCGCATTTGTCAAGCATAATATTTTCGCAGCCGAATTCTTCGATAACCGCCTTGTCGGCAGCATCCAGCGCTAGAACGGCAACTTGACTCATGCTGAATTAACGTACGCATACACGCGTATAGTCTTATTCTGTTTTTTATTACTGAATCATAGTGACACTAATATGGCGGCCTATGCTTCGCGCAGCATCCGCTCGGTAGAACCCACGGTTATATCATCCCCGATCCTTCGTGCCTAAACCGTGAATTAATTATTCGCGTTGTCTAAAACTCAGTATGAAGGTTGTCACTGTAATCCAGGCCCGCATGGGGTCCTCAAGACTACCTGGAAAGGTAATGTTACCACTCGACGGGAGACATGTGCTTACTCACGACGTTCAACGAGTGGCAGCCAGTGCAGCCGTCGACGAAGTCACCGTAGCAACATCAGTAAAAACCCAAGACGACATCCTTGCACGTCACGCGACCCGACTGGGAGTGCCTGTCTACCGGGGAAGTGAGGCGGATGTTCTCTCAAGAGTGTTTGAGGCAGCCGACACCCTCGACGCTGAAGTCGTTGTTCGGGTAACCGGAGACTGTCCATTAATCGATCCAAGTACGATCACAGCAGTAACGAAGCCCGTACTTTCTGGGCAAGCCGACTACGCGACAAACATCATCGAACGAACTTTTCCTCGAGGGCTTGACGTGGAAGCGTTCAGCTTCGAGAGCCTGGAATACGTACAGAACGTCGCAACGCAACCGCACCATCGCGAGCACGTAACACCGTACTACCGGGAGAACCGCGACGAGTTTGCGGTGGTGAACGTTACTTCCGCAGACGTATTCAACAACCCGCAACTCAACGCCCGGGATGACCTCCGGCTCACACTTGATGAGCCGGCCGACTACGAGGTTCTCAGAGAAATTTACACCAACACCACGTACGGCGACATCCTCCCGGTTCAAGATGCCATCCGATACGTTGACGAAAACAGCTTGATGGATCTGAACGAGTCCGTCGAACAGAAGTCGCACTAATGCACGTAGTGATCCGCGCCGACGGCGGCCGAAAAATCGGCTACGGACACCTCGTTCGAACGGGCGCGCTCGCCGCCGAGTTCCTCCGTCGTGGACATCGAGTGACATACGCGACGACGACCTCCGAACAGATCGACGATCTCTGCCCGCGCGCAGTTGAGACCCGATGTCTCCCCTCCAGAACCGACCCATCAGCCTTCGTTACGTGGATCCGGGACTCCGATGTGGATGTCGCTGTCATCGACTCGTACCTCGCAGACGTCGATTACCAGCGCGCAGTTCGAAACCAGACACGACTTGTTGTGTTTTCTGACGACACGCGGCACACTATGTGCGCCGATGTCGTGGTGAACGGCAACCTATACGCCCCAGATCTCGAATACGAATTCGTGGGAGACGACCCAACATGGCTACTTGGGCCCGATTACGTCCCACTTCGCAAAGAGATTGCTACACTCGCAGATCAAGCTCCCCCATGGCGTGATCAATCAAAGCGCGCTATAATCACGATGGGTGGTAGCGACGTTGCCAACGCAACACCAGCGGCAGTCGAAGCGTTCGACGGCACACAGCTTAGGGTTGATGTTGTCGTTGGACCGGCGTTCTCAAACGAAGCCGAGATACAGGCAACGGCCGAGCAGATCACCGCTGAAACGGAGGTCGTTCACAATCCGTCGAACCTCCCGGCACTGATGTTCGACGCAGACCTTGCAGTCGGGGCTTGTGGAAGTACGACGTACGAACTGCTGGCATTGGGGACGCCACTCATTTGTAGCCCGGTTGCAGAGAACCAGCACAGAATTGCGTCTGCGCTCTCAGAACGTGACATTGCCGCTGTTGTCGACGAAACACGCAGGAAGCGTGGATTTCGGCGCAGCGTGGAGCGGTACGTTTCGGACGCCAGAATCCGTCGACAGCATCGTGACCGTGGTCGGTCCATTGTAGACGGACACGGGATCGAACGCGTGTGTAACAAAATATATTCACTGACAGAACAAGACATGACGACATGAGCGACGACATCGAAATCGTGTTCCTTGGTGTGAACGATGCCGGGATGCGGGTTTACGAGTGGCTCTGTGACAGAGAAGAGACGGTCGTACATTCGTTGTTGACCACGAGATCCCAACTCAGTCTAGTGGCTGATGTCGAGCCTGAGTACCTCATCTCGTGTGGCTATCGGCACATTGTCCCGGAGCAGATCCTTGAGATCCCCTCAGAGAACTGTTTAAACCTTCACCCAGCATACCTGCCACACAACCGCGGTGCGAATCCCAACGTCTGGAGCATCGTAGATGGGACACCAGCGGGGGTTACTCTCCATGAAATGGATGAAACACTGGATACCGGTGCAATCGTTGGTCGCAGGACGGTTGAGACATCGTTTGCTGACACCGGAAAGGATCTCTACCAGCGGTTGGAAGACGCCCAAGTGGCATTATTTCAAGACATGTGGTCTGACATTGTGTCTGGCAAGGTGTCATCAACGACCCAATCCCGAAGTGAGGGAACCTACCACGATACGAGCGATTTCGAGAGCCTGTGTGAGATTCAGCCGGACGAGACTGTCCAGGCGAAGGAGTTTCTTGACCGGTTGCGTGCGCTCACATTCCCACCATACGACAACGCACACATCGAAGTCGGCGACGAACAGTATCGCGTCGAGCTGAACGTCGAGCGAGTCTCCGATTAACCGTCGAGGTCGTCCCAATTGATCCCTTGGCCGGCAGTAATATTTTTTATTGCACGTGTCCCCACGACGTCATCGTAAAACTTCGGATGGAGCCCTTTCTCGCGCTCACCTGGTCGGAGTACGCTCACGTTCTCCTCGGTGATTTTGGCCCCAGATTCGATTTCTTTGGTTGCGTGGATCGCACGGCGTGCTTTGTCATGCAACTCTTCCTCGACGGCCAGTACTTGCTTTTCGTTGGAACCGAGTGCGGTCTCTGTTTTTCGGATAGCGGCTATCATCTCATCGAGTTCGTCCGGTTCAAGCGCAAACTCGTGATCTGGCCCTGACATTGTTTTGTCCAGCGTAATGTGCTTCTCGATTACGCTCGCACCCAGTGCCACGGCCGTCATGGGCGCTGTGACCGGGTCGAGAGTGTGGTCTGACAGCCCGGTTGGAACATCAAACTCCTCGCGGAGAGCAGAGATAGCGCGGACGTTGATTTCCTCAATGGGCGTCGGATACGCAGCGACACACTGGAGCAGCGCAAGGCTATCGCAGCCTGCTTCTCGGAGCACTCGGACTGATTCGCTGACTTCTCCCATCTCGTGGGCACCGGTGGACATAATCACCGGCTTGTCCGTGCTGGCTAAGTCGCGGAGGAATGGATGATGGCTACTGGTGTAGCTGGCGACCTTCCAAGCCGGCACATACTCGGCGAGTTCGTTTGCAGACCGTTCATCGAACGGCGTGGACATGAAATAAACGTCATTGTTGAGACAGTACTCGTGGAGCTCGGGGATCCACTCGTAAGGCATCTCCATGGACTCGATAATGTCGTAGATAGAGCGATCATCATCGAGGTATTCGACGTCTCCACTCTCTTCGACGTAGAGGTCGTCTGCGCGAAACGTCTGGAACTTCACTGCATCCGCGCCCGCTTCGGCGGCGACATCGATGAGTTCTTTCGCAACATCCAACTCTCCGTTGTGGTTTGACCCCGCCTCAGCAATGACGAAAGTTGGAGAGTCGGGGCCCACTGGTTGGTCGCCGATCTCGAACGTAGCCATGAACGGAGTTCCGGCTACCGGCCGAATAAATCCATCTACTCCGCATGATAGGACTGTATTCGGCGGACTGCGGTGATGACATCCTCGATGTCTTCGTCTGTCATCTCCGGAAACAACGGAAGACTGACCAGGCCATCGTAAACTGCCTCTGTCACCGGGAAGTCACCTCGCTGGTATCCGTACTCTTCCTGGAAGAATGGATGATAGTGGAGGGGAACGTAATGGACCTGCACTCCGATGTTCTCGCTATGCATCGCAGCCACGAACTCGCCGCGGTCGCAACCGAACCCAGTGCCGATTTCGACCGCATACAGGTGATAGAACGGGCTCGCACCGTCGGTAGCTGGGGGCGTGCGGATACCAGAAACGTCTGCAAACGTCTTGTCGTACTGTCTGATAATCTCGTCGCGGCGGGATTTGAACGCATCCAACCGGTCTAGCTGAGCGAGGCCCAGAGCAGCCTGCATGTCCGTCATATTGTAGTTGTACCCCAGTCCCTCAACGACCTGGTACCACGGCTGATCTTCGTGACCCGATGGATTGTAGTCCATATTGAACGACCGGAGACTGCGAAGACGAGCCGCAAGGTCTTCGTCGTCCGTGACTACTGCACCGCCCTCACCAGTGGTGATGTTTTTCACCGGATGGAAACTAAACGACGCCATATCACGTTGTGCCCCGAGACCTTCACCGTCCCAGGTCCCACCGAACCCGTGACAGGCATCCCAGATGACCGTCAGATTGTGGTCGTCGGCCACTTCAAGTAGCCCCTCAATGTCTGCCGGGTGCCCGCCGTAGTGCATCGGTATGAGACCGACAGTGTCTGCAGTGATCTGGTCTCGGACCGCATCAGGATCAAGCCCTCTGGTTTCCGAATCGATGTCGGCGAAGACGGGTTCAGCCCCGGTATAGGTTGCAGCGTGCGCTGTAGACGCAAACGTAAGCGGTGTCGTAATGACCTCGTCGCCGTCACCCCATCCTGCCGCCCGACCAGCCAGATGGAGAGCTGTAGTCCCGGAGGTAGTTACGACGGCGTGGTCGACGCCAACGACATCTGCAATACGCTCTTCGAAGCGCTGAACTGTTGGCCCCCTGGTAATATAGTCGCCGTCAAGTGCGTCGGCGACCGCTTCTTTGTCTCGCGCGTCAATGCTCTGTCCGCCGTATCCGAGCGTCGTATCCCTGATCGGGTCGCCGCCGTATCTTGCGGGTGTCCTCGTCATTGTTGTGGATCAAATGATTCGTGTGTGCGCATCCATTCACGGAGCCGACTCACCCCCTCCTCAAGGCTGACCTCCGGCTCCCAGTCGAGGAGGGCCTGTGCCTTTGTCCGATCACAGCGAAGCTTCTGTACCTCGCTTTGCGGGTGATGGTGATCGACGTGCGTGATATCAGTGTCTTCAGACGCGATCAGCTCGGCGAGGCTGTTGATCGAGATGTCTGTGCCAGTGCCAGCGTTCAGGACTTCGCCGATAGCGTTGTCATCAAAGGTCGCCTCAACAATAAATCGGGCGCAATCTGTCGCGTACAGGAGGTCTCGTGTCTGTGTACCGTCTCCGAATATCTTCAACGGCTTCCCTTCGATGTCACGCCGTGTGAATATCGAGACGACACCGCCAGCCATGTCGCTCTTCTGGAACGGTCCATATGTGTTAAACGGACGCAGTATGACCACAGGAAGGTCATATCCATGATAATACCCCTCCGCGAGATCTTCTGCCGCAAGTTTTGACCCCGCATACGGTGATGCCGGCTTTGTCTGATGATCTTCGTTGATTCCGCCCCCAGAACCCGCCATGTCGTACACCATACACGTCCCAACGAGCCCGAGTCTGGTATCGGTCTTCCGGCATGCTTCGAGAACGTTGTGGGTTCCTGTGACGTTCGTTGTGAAGTGCGATTGCGGATCGTTGAGACTTCTTTCGACGTCAATCTTTGCCCCGAGATGGAAGCAGGCAACGGTCTCATCACCAAACAGCGATTCAACCGTCTCTGCGTCTCTAACGTCGCCAACAGTCAGCTCGAAGTTCTGCTTGTCCTCGAACTCAGCGACGTTCCGGTCGCTGCCATTCGACAAGTCGTCAAGCCCTCGTACTGAGTAGCCTCGATCGAGCAGCTCTCGAGTAACCCATCGACCAATGAATCCAGCGGCTCCCGTGACGACGACGTGGTTGGTCACGTATTCCCCTCTAGTAGGTCGTTGTTCATAAGTAATGACTTGATCGCCGGGAGTGAGAGTGGCTCTGCCTGTGCAGTGGTCCTGGTGACGTTATCTGTCTGAGAAAACCCGTCCAGTCCCTCGTGGGAGAGGTAGCCGTTTCCTTCGGTTGTTTCAGGAGGCACAGCGTACAGTGACTGATTTTCCACTGCTCGTAGCGTTTCACGCTCCGTCATGACCTCTTCGTGGAACGTCTCACCAAGCCGCCGACCGATAACATCGATTTCGATGTCTCCTGGTTCGTAGCCATGCTTCGGTGCGAGAACCTCGATGAGTGCTTGTGCAAGGTCTTCGATATTGATTGTTGGCATCTTGTAAACGAATATCTCCCCACCTTTCATCGACTCAATTGCGGATTCAACGAGATCAGCAACGTCGTCGTAGGTAAGGAAGAACCGAGCCATCCGTGGATCGGTCAGCGTTACCGGTCCACCATCCCTGATCTGACGCTTGAACAACGGAACTACAGATTGCGAGGAGTTAATAACGTTCCCGAACCGAACGGATGCAAACCTGATGTCTCTGCCACCCGCATGCTTGTTACCAGCTGTAATGAGTTTCTCGCCGAGAAGTTTCGTCGTCCCCATGGTGTTGGCTGGGTCAACTGCCTTGTCGCTTGATGTGAAGACGACACGGTCGACGTTCGCATCGATCGCAGTGTCGACGACGTTCTGGAGACCAACTGCGTTGGTTTGGACTGCCTCAAACGGGTTGTACTCACAGATGTCGACGTGCTTCATCGCGGCCGTGTGCACGACGATGTCGACACCCTCCATCGCACGCTCGAGACGGTCCTTGTCGCGGATGTCACCGGCCAGATATCGGAGTCGGTCGTCATCTACCTCTGCCCCGAGTTCCGAGAGGCTCGGCTCGTTGTTATCAAAAACACGAATTATCGATGGGTCCTTGCTCAGAAAATGATGTATTAGCGACTTACCTACTGATCCACCACCACCGGTCAGTAACATGGTCTTTCCGGAAATCACGGTACGCGTACCTGCGTGAACCTGCAGATTAAATATGCCGGTTGAAAACGAGAACGTATGTCTGATTTGAGCACAGGCATAGAGTCTTGTATACCTGCGGTCGGGACTGCCTTCGTCGGTGCGGGAGCAAAATACCACGAGGAGAGTGTTTACTGCTCAACAACCTCGGGGATGAATGCCCAGTACTGATCACTGTCTGGCCACTGATCCAGTCATTGGAAACAACGTGTTCGATACCGTGATTAAGACAAAGAACCACCAGCATTCAAACGTCTCACCCGCTTTGCAGTCACTCTTCAAGTTAACCTGTCGGACAGACGGGGCGAAGCGAAAACGACGACACAGTGCGGCGTGACATCGTCGTTCAAGTAGCACACCAGATGGCTGAACAGCTGGGAAGCCCACTACTGGGTCTTGTTCTCTTGTAGTCGCTGTTCGGCTTCGTTCCTGTCTTCTGGATATCCAACGTCAATCCGCCAGCCGTCCATTGGAATCGCATCGACGGTTCGTCCACTCTTGATGAGCAGGTCCACCGCGTCGGAAAGCTCGTACTCGCCGCGATTAGATGATTGGACGAGCTTACACGCGTGGAAAATCGCCGGCGAGAACGTGTAAAACCCGGTCATTACGAGATTCGATGGCGGGTCTTCAGGCTTCTCCACCACCTCAACGATTTCTCCGTAATCGTTGGTGTCACACACGCCGTATCGGCTGGCCTCGTCCCAACCGACTTCCTCGACAAGGAACGCTGCGTCCGCCCGCTCCTCCTGTTGGCGGCTCACAACGTCCTCCAGGTTCGCCCTGAAGATGTTGTCCCCGAGCATCAGCATGAAGTCCTCGTTGACGTGTTCTTCGGCTTTGAGCAGTGCGTGCGCTAGTCCGTTCTGCTCGCGCTGGTGCGCGTAGGTGATCGGAACCCCGTCGAACTCGTCGCCGTAATGGCTGATGATGTTCTGCTTCCGATAGCCAACGATGGCGACGATCTTCTCAGCACCCAACGCAACGAGCTGTTCGAAACAGTGCGTGAGGATCGGTCTCCCGGCTATCTCTACCATCCCCTTTGGCTTGTCCTCTGTCAGCGGACGGAGTCGGGTTCCTTCACCCGCAGCGAGCACGACTGCTTGCATGAATCGCGGTTACAGACGAATATTTAAATACGTTCGTACGTGGGCCGCCGATAAGATCGGTCGAATCAACGATAGCCGAGATCCTCAAGATGCTCCTCGACATCGATTTGATCAGTCTGAGACGACTCCACGTCGGGTTCTCTAGAGTGTTCGTCAGTCGCTGTCGTCTCCACCCAAGGGACCTTCTTTACGATCGGATAGGGAAACCCTTCCGGGTGACCATAGGCCCCACACGCACCAAATGATTCACCGTGGTCTGCAGTGATCGCGACGGTTTCGGCGTCGAGGTTCTCCAGCAACTCCTCGATATCGTCGAGGACGAACCTGAGTGTCTCCCGGTACATGTCGTAGACTACGTCTCTGTCGGCTTCACCAGCTTCGAGTTGTTCGTACCCCTCTTGCTCTAGTTCGGTCGGAGGCCTGCCCTCACGTATCGCGTGCCCGATGTACGGTCGGTGGGGCTGCATGTAGTGGACCATCAGTCGGTCTGGGTTGTTATCCCGAGACGCCTGGATGGCGTGATCGGTCATGCTTCGCGGGAGCGCTACCCCGTATGTCTCGTCGTGATGGTCCTGCCACACCATGTCGACGGCGTCGAAGGTCGAGAGATCTTCGAGGTTCCATCGGGAGACGTCGAGCGGAGTCGTGTTGTTCTTCGGCGGAAGGTTGTGGCGCTCAAATAGTTGGCTGGCGTGGCCGTTCCCAGTCACGTAGTGTGTTTTCTCGATCTCTGGCCGATACTCCTCTGTGAACGTGTTCGCCATCCATTCGTCTGACTGACTCCCAACCGACCACATTGTCTCCACGTCGTCAATGAATTCGTACTCGTCGGCAACCTCTCGGAGCGTGTCGATACGGCAAGCGTCGAGAATCAGGAGCACGTCCCAGTCTCGCTCGTAAACGTTGGTTCCAAGTGACATCCGTGAAGTCACTGCGTACCATATCACTAGGTACCACGTGTACACGACGTAGAGTGGGGCGCGGACGGGGTTCTCACGGAACCGTTGTCGCATCTCCGCGAGCCACTCCCGAACGTTCGTCCTCATATACCCTTTCGTAGCAGGATCGAGAGTGATGAAGTGACCGGTCTACCGTGGTCCGATCGTGGGGAACTGGAAGGGGAGGTTATCCTCAACAGTCGTGCGGAACTCCCGAGAGAGAGCGAGTAAGGACGCGAAATAAGCACAAGCGCCGATCCCGACGAGTACGACCGCAACTGGCAGTGATTCGGCGGTATTGAGTCGGCCGACACTCACGATGGCAGCCATAATAACCGCCGACAGGCACTGCTTTCCGACTTCCATGAACGGGATGGTGACGTCGACCACCTGTTTTGCGTAGTAGTAGCCCAGTATCAAGCCCATACCCGCCGACGTTGTCGTCGCTGCTGCTGCCCCGTACCAGCCGAACTGCCACGTGAGAGTGAGGTTCAGCATGAGGTTCACCACGACGAAGACAGCGTTGATGTTGAACGTCCGGCCCGGATAGTCGAGTGCGTTGATGGTAGAGAGGAACTGCCCCATATACCCATACAAGAGGCGGGCAAACGTGAGAACGATGAGAACGTAGTAGCCAGTGTCGAACCCGGGGCCGTAGATGGTGAGAACGAGGTCGCCGAGGAGCGCGGCGCCAACTAGCCCCGGAATGATGAAGAGCCCGGAATACGCCAAACTGACGCGGAGAAGCCCTGCGATTTCGTCTTCCGTCCCTTCGTTGGACGAGATCTCGCTCATCTCCGGGAACAGCGTCCTTGAGATGGAGATGCCGAATATGGCGAACAGTGATGCCAAATTCCACGCCACCTCGTAGACCGCAATGAAACTGTTGGAAACGAACACTGCGAGAACGATGGTGTCCATTGAGAGGAACGTTCGTCCTTTGATGGAGCCGAGCCAGGAGAACTGCGCATAGGACTTGAGACGAGAGAATTCGCGGCGAGAGGGCAGTTTCTCGGGAATCGATACGAAGTACGCACCAATGATAACCGCCACGATGGCGCCCACAATGTAACCAGCAAAGGCACCCGCAATGCCGGACCCAGACAGAACGAGCGCGACCTGTACGGCGCTCCGGCTCGTCCACTCGACTGGCGAAAGGACGCTTGAAACGTGAACAAGATGCTGCCCCTCGAGGACAGTTCGTACGAAGCCGAGAGCGAGTCGAACTGCGAGCATCAAAACGAGCACCCAGGTCACGCTGAGGCCCATGAAGTCGTTCAGGTAGGGACGTGTGATCCAGATGCAAGTGGCCACTACTGCGTACAGGCCGACTTGTGCCAGCGCCCCAGAAACGACGTAATTTCCACCGTCTGCTTCGCTGACTCGCTTCCGAACCGCCTGTGGGAGCCCTAGTTTCCCCCCGATAACGACCCAGGACAGAACCGATAGTACGACCACGTACGTGCCGTACTGCTCTTGGCCGAGCGTCCGAGTCAAAACCACTGTCGCGATGAACCCCGAGAACGACATGACGAGCTTCGAGAGAAAGTGAATGATCGACGTTCGACCGTATCTCATAGGTAACTCACGGGTTGTTCGTCGGCGTCAGGTTTGCTTCGACTACGTATCAATACGGCGTTTCTTCGCAGTCGAAGAAAACGTTTTTGCGGTCACCCCGTCCACGCCAAGGTAATGAGCGAGGAGTACGAGGAGGTGTGCGCGCTCGTTCCGACGCGGAACGAAGCGGCGACCATCGCCGACGTGATCGACGGGCTTTTCGAGGTCGGCGTGGGCCACGTCCTCGTCGTGGACGGGAACTCGGCCGACGACACGGCGGCCGTCGCGGCCGAACACGGCGCGGAAGTCGTCCAGCAGTCCGGCGACGGGAAGGGGCAGGCCGTCCGCGAGGGCGTGAGTCTGATCGAGGCGTCGTATGTGCTGCTGTTGGACGGCGACGGCACGAACCCGCCCGCGCAGGCGTCACGCCTCCTCGATCCACTCGTCGCTGGGGAAGCCGAACACGTTGTCGGCGATCGCACGGCTGACATGCGACCGGGCGCGATGAGCAGCTTCAACCAGATCGGGAACCGTCTCATCAATCGCGCGTTCTACCGCATCCACGGCGAAGACTACGGCGACATTCTCTCCGGCTATCGGGCGTTCACGGCTGAATCGTTCGACCGAATGTTTCTCTCGGCGGAGGGGTTCGGTATCGAGACGGAGATGGCCGTGGAGTGTTCGCGGCACAACATCACGACGCGGGTCGTGCCGACGACCTACCGGGCGCGGCCCGACGACTCGGAAACCAACCTGCATCCAATCTCGGATGGGGCGCGCATCATCCTAACACTGTACAGTCTCGCGAAAACGTCCAACCCGCTGTTCTACTTCGGGAGCATCGGCGCGGGGTTCGGCACGCTCGGCGTGGCGCTTGCGGGATACGTGGCGTACGACTGGCTGTTGCACGGGGTCAGCCACGAGGTGATCGCACTCGTCGCGGGGGTGAGCGTGCTGTTCGGGGTGCAGTTGTTGATGTTCGGACTGCTGTCGGATCTGATTGTGACCCTGCACCGCGAGCAGACCCGCCGCATCGAGCGCCTAAACAAGTGACCGATGCCGACGCCTACGACAGCATCGAGGACAGGCTGTTCAGCCACGCCTTCGGTGCGCGACGGCGCGCGCCGTCGGCGGCGTATTCGAGGTCGCGGGCGGCGGTCTGCATGATTCCGTCACCGTGTCCGGTGAGGATGCGGTCGGGCGTGAAGTCGGTCAGCGGCGACGGCGGCGCTATCCGGAGCATCGGGTGGACGCCGACGTGCTCGCGGCCAGTCAGGAAGTAGTCGACCGTGCCAACGAGGTCCCCGACGACGAGCGTTTCGCCGTCGTAGAGCGCGGCCTCGTCCCAGATCGGCCAGTCGACGGTGCGCACGAGCTCGAAGTCGGTGCCAGGCAGCGATCCGGTGATGGGTTGGGTGGGGGCGTCGATCTCGGGGTCGACGTACGAGGGCACGTAGATCGGAACGTCGTGGCGGTCGGCGACGGCTTCGGCGTCCCGGGCGTGGCGGTCCATCAGCACGACGACGCCGGTGACGGTACCCAGCTCCGCGAGCAGCTCGTCGACACCGTCGCCGTCGACCGGATCGATCACCCAGACGTCGGCCTCGGCGTCCTCGTCGTCGGCTGACGGGACAGCGAGCGCGTGGCTCGCGCGCTGCATGGTCTCCTCTGGGTACGCGATCCAGCCGACACCGCCCTCGAAGCGGTCGATCTCCGTGATCGCGTCCGCACGCCCGGTTTGTTTGAGTGGCATACCCGTAGTACGCACACCACGGTCTTAAAACGGGGTACGCCGATGGTCGTTGCCGCATTCTAGGCAGGACGCTCGCGTTACCGCCTGCACTCGGGGTCGAAGTCGCGCTGTTCGGTCTCGCGGCCGAGTTGTCGCGGTTCGTGTCGGGGCTGAGGCGGCGGCGCTGAGTCGATGGCTTGTAGGGCGCGCGCTGGGATGCTGGCAGCATGAACACGATCATGATCGGTGCCGGGGCGGCGGTGCTCTGTCTGCTCGCCGTCGGGGTTGTGTGGCGGCGTCGCAGCGGGTCGTCTGCCGGACAGTCCCAGCGCGCACACCGGGACGCCCAGCAACGCACACCGCCGGTGTCGCTGGGCGAAACCTACGAGTTCGGGGTGACGGAGTTCACTGATCATCACTCCGGTGACCGTGTCGCCGTCGGGAAGGTCGAGGGCTTCGTCGTGTTCACCACCGACGTGCCGGCCGGCGTTTCCCCCGGGGACGTGATCCAGGCGACGATCACGTCGTTCAACCGGAACGAGACGTCGGCGGACGCGATCTTCGCGGGGCGACCCTGACGACACCCCCCTGCAGTGTGGCGAATCAACTTTGTGTAGCCGCTGAGTACCGGTGCGTATGGTGACCACTGGATGGACGTGAGCATCGTTGGGAGTGGGTACGTCGGCACGACGATCGCGGCGTGTTTCGCCGAGCTCGGACACACCGTCGTGAACGTCGACGTGGACGCGGACGTCGTTGCGGCGATCAACGACGGCGACGCACCGATCCACGAGCCCGGGCTCGCCGAGCGGATCGACGCACACGCTGGGACGCGACTACGCGCCACCACGGACTACGAGGCGGTTCGTGACACGGACGTAACGTTCCTCGCGCTCCCCACGCCGGCGCGTGAGGACGGGAGCATCGACACGTCCATCATGGAATCCGGGGCGGCGTCGCTTGGCGAGGCGCTGGCCGGAGCCGACGACCACATGGTCGTGGTCAAGAGCACGGTTGTTCCCGGGACGACCGAGGACGTGGTCGAATCCGCGCTCGTGGGCGCCGGATTCGACGACCCGTTGCTCGCGATGAATCCGGAGTTCCTGCGGATGGGGTCTGCTGTGGACGATTTCCGCCACCCGGATAAGGTGGTGTTCGGCGCGCGCCGTGACGCCGCCTACGACCAGTTGCACGCGGTCTTCGAGCCACTGCTCGCGGAGGCCGGCGATGCGACCGTGGTGGAGACGGGGCTGCGGGAGGCCGAGATGATCAAGTACGCCAACAACGCGTTTCTGGCGTCGAAGGTGAGCCTCATCAACGATCTGGGGAACATCTGCAAGGAGCTCGGGGTCGACGCCTACGAGGTTGCCGACGCGATCTCCGAGGACGACCGCATCAGCGGCCGGTTCCTCCGGTCCGGGGTCGGCTGGGGGGGAAGCTGCTTCCCCAAAGACGTTGCGGCCATCACGGCGGCTGCCAAGGACGCGGGCTACGAGCCGGCGATGTTGGAGGCCGCCGTCGAGGTCAACGACCGCCAGCCCGAACGCCTGCTTTCGCTTTTGGACGGTCACGTCGACGTTGCCGGTGAGCGTGTCGCCGTCCTGGGGCTGTCGTTCAAGCCGGGCACCGACGACATCCGCGGCACGCGCGCGGTCCCGGTTATCGACGGGCTCCAGGACCGGGGGGCCGACGTGGTCGCGTACGACCCCGTGGCGGCCGAGAAGATGGCCGAGCAGCGCCCCGAGGTCACGTACGCCGACAGCGCGGCGGGCGCGCTCGCCGACGCGGTCGGGGCCGTCGTGGTCACCGACTGGGACGAGTTCGCGGCCCTCGACGACGAGTTCGACGCCATGGCCGAGCGCGTCGTCGTCGACGGCCGGCGCATTGTGGACCCGCAGGCGGACCTGACCTACGACGGGCTCACCTGGTAGCCGGCTAGTCGTCCTACAGGCGGCCGGCGTCGACGTCCACGTCCGGCGGTGACACGACCAGGAACTCCCGGAAATGTACGAGGGAGCCGCCGGCGTCTTTGACCGTGCCTGCAAACCCCTCGGCGAGCGCGTTCAGGTCGCCATCAACGGCCAAGAAGAGTACGTTCCCGCGGGTGACCTCCTCGACCCATTCTTCGTCGGGTGTGGTGCCGTCGAGCACACCCAGGGTGACATTGCCGTCGAAGTCAGCCGGGGTGTCGAGTTCGTCCTCGGCGCGCCGGAGGTCGAGGTTGAAGCCGTCACTCATGGGTGGTCGATCGGCGCGCACTGGCAAAAACCTTCCCGCCCCCGGATTTATGGTGTGTCACAGCCTACAGATGCGTATGCCGAAGGTCATACTCAGCGAGGAGACCGTGCAGCGACTCGAGGCTCTGCAGTCCGACGACGAGTCCTACGACGAACTCGTCGCGGAGCTGTTGACCGCTCACGACGCCGAAGAGTTGTCGCTGTTCGGTGCCGACGCCGAGTGATCCGGCGACCCGACTATTCGGCGTCAGCGGCCGCCTGGCGCACCGCATCGAATCGGCCTTCGTCTTCGAGATACGCCTGGAGTTCGTCGGCGTAGGCGCTTGCGAGCGTTTCGGCCTCGGTGGCGAGTGCCTCGTGGTCCCCACCGCCGTCATCGCCGAGGCCGAGCGCGTTCTTGATGCCGTCAACGACCCCCGAACTGGTTCCGGACCCGCCACCGGCCGGCCCGCCGGGTGCCATCTGTCTGTCGACCGTCTCCATCTCCGGCAACACGTGCTCGAGGCCGGACGTGTCGGCGACGATCCGGGCGGCAGCCGGGTCGTCGGGGTCTTGGAACTCGAATTCGACGGCCGTCATCACGAGCCCCCACTGTGGGCGGGAGAGATCAGAGGCCTGCACGCGGTCGGCGAACGCGTCGTCGACGCTCATGCGAGCGCCGACGATGCGGTCCTGCCAATCGGCAGTCATACCCACGGCTACGATGGGGACGTGTTTGTATGCTGCGACGCCCGCGCAAAGAACAAGGTGGTGTGTCGGCTGCCGCTCGGATCGCGCGCTCAGAACGCGCCGGTCTCGGCGGACAGCTCCGCGTGGAGGTCCGCACGGAGCGCGCTGTGCACGTGGCAGATGTCCTCGGCGCGGTCCGCGATGGCGTCGAACGCCTCGTCGTCGAGGTCCTCCTCGACGAGCAGGTGGAACCGGATCGCGGTGAGGTCGTCGTGGTCGTCGAGGTCACCCTCCACGTCGATGTCGATGCGGCCGAGGTCGTCGAAGCCTTCCTTCTGGCCGCCGACGCGGAACGCCGGGATGAAACACGACGCGTAGTCCGCCAGCAGCGTCGCGTTCGGGTTCGGGCCGTCCTCGTCCGTGGCGTCGATGGTTAGTTCGAAGTCCCCGATTCGGGACTGAGTCGTGTAGCCGTCCGCCGAGGTGCTGGTTACTTCGATGGTCATTGCGTTTCGATGATCGCCCGCCGCCAGTGTAAGCGTTGTTCTTCCGGCGGGATCGGTTCCGAGAGCTACGGTCGCGGCAGCGACGGGTGTTCCTCGTACGTGGTCACGCGGCCCCTCCAGCAACGCTGTTCGGGGGATATGCTTCGTCGGGCGGCACAACCCCGCCGCGCTTGCCCGCTGTGATTTCTCGCGGTCGTCGAGTCCAGCCCAACGATCCACTGCCAACGACCGCGTATGGGTCGGAGCAGGCCGAGTGCCGCGGGGCTTGGCCCCGAGGCAGTTCACTGGTCGGAGCTGAAATACGAACTCAAGTCGTTCAGGGCGCTGTACTTGTACTGCTGGGTGTTGTCTCCTGAGGACCCGTAATAATGTGTCACCAACTCACCCGCTGCTGGATGAACACCCGCGACGACGGCACCGCTGCCACCCTCGGTGGCGTACGGGAGACACTGACGGGCATTTCCTTCGTTGAGGGTTGCCCCCAGCTGCTTGCCCGCCTCGGATCCAACAAACGCAATCAGCGATCCACCACAGACGGCATCAACGAGTTTCCGGTCGCTCAACGACGTCTCGGGGGATACGAAAACGAGACTGGCATCCGCTAGTTCGTCGACGGTGTTTGCGTCTTCTTCTACCGAGAGCGGGAACGAGTCACCCACGAACGTCGGCTTTGAATGCGTCTCAACCGCGTGTTCAGTGTCGCTCGGTTCGTTAGTTGTGGGTGCCGCCCGTTCTGACGACGGGCGAGCGATCCTCGCACAGCCGGACAGCGAGAGGGTCGTCCCTACTGCAGCCAGGGCCTTCCGACGGGTGCACGACATCATATCATAATACAAAAGACAGGAACTAAAAACATGGCTGTGTCCGGCTGGGGAGACCAACGGAACCGTGAGGGGAGCCAATAGCTGAGTGAAGCCGATGCCGCTGTTGATTCGGCCATACGCGTCAAAATACGCCGGTGGGAGTGCAGCCTGGTTCTACAGCGCGTCCGAGAGGTCGACCGTTTCGTCGCCGTCGAGCACGTGAACGTCGGCCTGGCTGCCGGTGGCGTTCACCTCGCGTTCGAAGTCCGCGGTGTCGACCTCGATGGGCGGGAAGGTGTCGTAATGCATCGGGAACGCAACGTCAACGTCCAGCCAGTCGACGGCGACAGCGGCCTGCATCGGTCCCATTGTGAAGTGGTCGCCGACCGGGACGGCGGCGGCGTCCGGGTCGAGGTAGGGACCGATGACGTCTTTCATCTCGGATTGGAGGCTGGTGTCGCCGGCGTGGTAGAACGTCGTGGCGTCGCCGTCGCCGGTCTGCGTGGGCGCGGCGTCCGAGATGACGTATCCGACGGGCGTTCCGCCGGAGTATTCGTAGCCGGTTTCCAGGCCGTTGGTGTGGTCGGCCCGCACCATCGTCACGAACGCGTCGCCGAGCTCGACGGTCCCCCCGAGGTTCATCCCGGTGGTGTCTTCGACGCCGGTTTCGTCGGCCACGTAGCCGGTCACTTCGGGGGTGCCGACGGTGTGGGTGTCGGCGAACGCGCCGACGTGTGCGATGTGGTCGGCGTGGCCGTGTGTGAGCAGGACGTGGTCGACAGCGACCTCGCTGGGAGCGGTGTCGGTGTGGGGGTTGTCGAAGAAGGGGTCGACGAGGAGATCGGTGGTGCCGACTGTTACGCGCCACGTCGAGTGTCCGAACCAAGTAAGCTCCATAACATCCCCCTGTACGCCGGAACAGCCCTTAAATGTGCGCGCTGCGGTGTTCGGGGCTGCCGGTGCCACAACCCTGAAGCGACCACCGCCGGAACCCGGGAGCGTGCACCGAATGCGCTTTCGCACGCCGGCCGGCGCTGTGCGGGTCGGCGAGTACGACCCCGATGCGGAGGTCGTCGCCGCCGCCGGGCGTGCGTTCGACCGAGCGAGTGTGGACGTGTTGCCGCCGTGTGACCCGTCGAAGGTCGTCTGCGTGGGCCGCAACTACGCGGCGCACGCCGACGAGCGGGACGCCGACGTTCCGGACCGCCCGCTGCTGTTTTTGAAGCCACCCACTGCGGTCGCGGGTCACGGCGACGCCACGCCGCTCCCGCCGAACACACGCGTCGAACACGAGGCGGAGCTCGCGGTCGTCATCGGCACCCAGGCCCGCAACCTCGACGCCGGGGCTGCGATGGCGGCCGTCGAGGGGTACACCGTCGCCAACGACGTGTCCAACCGCACCGACCAGGACCGCGAGCAGAACTGGGTCCGCGGCAAGGCGTTCGACGGCTCGTGTCCGCTCGGGCCGGTGGTCGCAACCCCCGACGAGGTGCCCGACGACGCGACCGTGACGTTGGACGTCAACGGCGAGCGCCGCCAGTCCGGGTCGATCTCGCAGTTCGTCTTCGACGTGCCCACGCTGCTGGCCGAGATCACGGCGTTCGTGACGCTGCGGCCGGGCGACGTGGTGTTGACCGGGACGCCGCCGGGCGTGGGCGAGCTCACCGATGGCGACCGCGTTGCGGCGTCCGTCGAGGGCGTCGGCACCCTCGAACACACGGTTGTGCGCGAGCCGCCCGCGTAGTGGGCGGCGTGCCGGGAACGCAATCCTGAAGTTTAGGCTCACCTAATACACGGTGAATGGAGCTAACGCGCCGAGACGTGCTCGCGGCGCTGGCCGCTGGTGGCGTCGCAGCCGGCGCAGGTGTCACTCTTTCGAACGACTCCGGTGGTCCGCTCATCGACGACCACGTGAGCGACACGCTCGTCGCCGTCGCCGCCGTCGTCTACCCGAGCCAACTCGACGGCGTCGAGTCGTTCGTCAGGGAGTACAGCGGCGCCCGTGTGCGCGAGCACCGCTCGTACGCCAGCGGCGTCGCCGACGCCGTCGACGCGCTTGACGCGTACTGCCAGTCGTGGGCAGACGCCGACTTCGCGGCCTTGGACCCGGAGCGCGCCGACGACCTGCTGTCCGGGTTCGGCGTCGACACCGCTGACCCGGACCCCGACGGGAGCGACCGCGAGCGCGTCCGATACTACCTCGTGAACGAACTCCTGTACGCGCTGTTCACCACGCCCACTGGCGGCGAGCTCGTCGGCATCGAGAACCCGCCGGGACACCCCGGTGGCACTGCGTCCTACCAGCGAGGCCCACAATGAACCGGCGACCGTCCCCGAACGCCGACGTGTGTGTCATCGGGGCCGGGCCGGCCGGAGGGCTGATCGCCGACCGCCTTGCCAGCGACGGCCACAGCGTGGTCGTCCTGGAAGCCGGACCCCGGTTCGACGCCGCCGACCGCGAGCGCCGCATGGAGCGCTCGATCCGCCCCGCACACGGCCCGGCGTCGGTGTGGGAAATGGGCGGCCCGCGGGACGCCTACGCGTCCACCGGCGACCGATACTACCCGCTGAACGCGGCGCGCGTGAAAGGCGTCGGTGGGTCGACGCTGCACTGGCAGGGCATGGTGATGCGCCTCCACGAGCAGGACTTCCGCCTGGCGTCGGCCACCGGTGTCGGCGCGGACTGGCCGTTCGACTACGACACCCTCAAGCCGTATTACGCCGCCGCGGAGTCAGCACTGGGGGTGTCGGGGGCGAGCGACAACCCCTTCGCGCCGCCCCGCGAGCAGCCACACCCTCAGCCGGCGTTCCCGCCGAGCTACTCTGATTCGCTGTTCGCCGACGCCTGTGAGTCCCTGGGCATCGCGACGCATTCGGTGCCGAACGCGCGACTGTCCGCCGGCCGCGAGACGCGGCGCGCGTGTGTCGGGTACGGGACCTGCCAGCCGGTCTGCCCGTCGGGCGCGAAATACGATGCGACCGTTCACGTCGACCGTGCCACCGACGCCGGCGCGCGCGTCATCGACGAGGCACCCGTCCAGCGCCTCGAACACGACGCCGCGGGGGATCGCGTGACTGGGGCCGTGTACGCGACCCCCGACGGCACCACCCACCGCCAGTCGGCCACCGAGTTCGTGCTCGCGGCGGGCGGGATCGAGACGCCGCGGCTGTTGTTGCTGTCCGACAGCGACCGCTACCCCGACGGGTTGGCGAACTCCTCGGGGCTGGTCGGCCGGTACTTCATGGACCACCTGTTCGCGGGCGCCGGCGGCACCCTCGACGAGCCGACTCGCCAGAACCACGTGGGCTTCAACACAACCGAGAGCCACCAGTACTACGACCGGCCGGACGGCTCGCGGGGCGCGATCAAACTGGAGTTCCTGAACTACGCCGGCCCCAGCCCGGCCGAGATGGCGCTGTCGGGCGACGACTGGGGGGACGCGATGTGCGACCGCATCCGGGACGCCTCCGGCACGCACATCGCGGTCGGCGGACTCGTCGAACAGCAACCCAGGCCGGAGAACCGGGTTCGACTCCACCCCGAGCGCACTGACGCCCACGGCAACCCGGTTCCGGACGTGGTGTGGTCGCTGTCGGCGTACGAGCGCCGCACCATCGAGCGCGCCAACGAGATCCAGCGCGAGATCCTCACCGAACTCGGGGCCGACATCGAGTGGACGGTCGGCCCCGAGGACACCGGGCCGGCGTTCCACCACATGGGCACGACGCGGATGGGCACCGACCCCGCCGAGAGCGTGGTGGACCCGCGGTTGCGCACGCACGACCTTTCGAATCTCAGCGTGGCGTCGTCCAGCGTGTTCCCGACGGCGGGCGCGATGAACCCGACGCTGACGATCGCGGCGCTGGCGTTGAAGGCTGCCGATCACATCGCCGCCCGCCTGTGAGCGCGCGGCGGCCGGCGACCACACCGCAGAAACACGACTGCACGCCGACGCTCCTCGGGCGGCGGCCTCAGAGGTAGGGGTAGCCGACGATCCAGCCGGCGTCGAGCAGCAACGCGACCGCGAGGACCGCCCCGCCGTAGAGGAACGTGGTGGCGTCGTCGCCGCGCTCGATGCGGCTGCCCGCGACCTCAGTGAGCCCGGTCAGCAGGAACCACAGCACGACCATGCCGATGACGGCGTGGCCGGTGCCCGTGCTCGTGAGCTTGCCGCCGTCGGTGTAGCCGGCGATGGTGAACATGTAGCCGCCCGTCAGAACCAGCAGGGTCGCGGAGCCCCGGGAGATGTACTTCAGCGTTCCGGCGATGGTTTCCCGGACGCTCGTGGAGATGTTGTCAGCGATCCGCGGCACCGTCAGTGCCGTAAACAACACGCTGCCGGTTAGCAGTCCGGCGAACACCATGTGAACAGCATAGACGACTGTCTCGATAACTGCCATAGCGGACTGCATGCGGACCACACACCTAAACCCGATGATACCCGAGCGCCGGCCGCGTGAGGGCATCCTTAAGGATGGGCCGGCCGTCACCCCGAGCATGGAACTACGGGACCTCTCCGACCACGTCGAATACCGCGCTGGTCGGGGTATCGAGGAGGTCGCCCGGGAGCTCGGCCGTGACCCCTCGGAGTTCGTGAAGCTCTCGTCGAACGAGAACCCCCACGGGCCGAGCCCGAAGGCAACCATCGCCATTCGGGAGGCGGCAACCGGGGTCCACCGCTATCCGAAAGCGGTGCACGCCGACCTGACGGGCGCGCTCGCGGACCGCTGGGACGTGGACGACGACCAGGTGTGGGTGGCCAACGGCGGGGATGGCGCGCTCGACTACCTGGCGCGGGCGACCCTCGATCCCGGCGACAGCGTGCTGGTGCCGTCGCCGGGGTTCACCTACTACGGGATGAGCGCGCGCTTCCACCATGGGAACGTCGCGGAGTACGACGTCGCCGAGGGCGCGGACGGCTTCGAGATGACCGCCGACGCGGTGGTAGACGCCTACGACGGCGAGCGCGTGGTCTACCTGACGACGCCGCACAACCCGACGGGCGCGCGGTTCACGCTCGACGAGATCGTGGCGGTGGCCGACCGCACGGACGAGGACACGCTCGTGCTCGTTGACGAGGCGTACGGCGAGTTCACGGAGACGCCGTCGGCGGTCACGCTGTTCGACGGCCAGCCGGCGGGCGGGCACGCGCCACGGGACGACATCGCGGTGTTGCGGACGTTCTCGAAGGCGTACGGGCTGGCGGGCATCCGCCTGGGGTACGCCGTCGTGCCGGACTCGTGGGCGGACGCCTACGCCCGGGTTCAGACGCCGTTCGCCGCCAGCGTCATCGCGTGTCAGGCCGGGGTTGCGGCGCTGGACGACGACGACCACGTCGAGGCCACCACCGACAGCGTCGCGTGGGGCCGCGACTACATCCACGACGAGCTCGCGGCCCGCACCTACGAGAGCCACGGGAACTTCGTGCTCGCGAACGTGGGTGACGCCGGCCGGGTCGCCGAGGCCGCGAAGCGCGAGGGCGTGCTGGTGCGGGACTGCACCAGCTTCGGGCTGCCCGAGCACGTTCGCATCACGACCGGCACGCGGTCGGAGACCGAGCGCGCGGTGGCGGTGCTCAACGAGGTGTGTGACACATGAGAGTGGCGGTCACCGGAACCCCCGGGACGGGCAAGACGACCGCCACCGGCCGGCTGGACACCGCGCTGGATGTCGCACACCTGAACGACCTCGTCGGCACCGAAGGGCTCTACGACGGCGTGGACGCCGACCGCGGCAGCAAGATCGTGGACGTCGATGCCGTTCGCGACCATTTCGCGGGCCGCGAGGACGTACTCGTCGAATCGCATCTCGCACACCGCCTCGACGACCTCGACGCCGTGGTGGTGTTGCGGTGTGCGCCGGAGACGCTTGCCACCCGGCTCCAGGATCGGGGTGACTCACCGGAGAAAGCCGCCGAGAACGCCGACAGCGAGGCGCTGGCGATCATCCTCTCGGAGGCAGTCCGCGGCCACGGTGCCGACGCGGTCTACGAGATCGACACCACCGACCGCAGCCCCGACGCGGTCGCGGCGGCCATCCAAGCGGTCCTCGACGGGGACCGCGAGCCGTCGGCGGGCACCGTGGACTACACCGACTACGTATGACCCTCGATCAGTTCCGGCCGCTTGCGAACCGGCTGCTCGATCCCTGGGTGCGGGCCGCAAAGACCGTCGGTGCAACGCCCAACACGGTCAGCGTTGCGGCGTTCGGGCTGGCCGTGGTGGCCGCCGGCGCGTTCTACATCGGCACCCCAGCCGCGTACGCCGTGGGCGCGGTCTGCGTGTTCTTCAACGGGTGGCTCGACCTGCTCGACGGCGCACTCGCGCGGGAGGTCGGGACCGCCTCGGAGGCGGGTGACCTCCTCGATCACGTGCTCGATCGGTACGCCGACGTGGTGGTGGTCACCGGGGCCGCAGCCGGCGTTGACGCCTTCGGCCTCGGGCTCGCGGCGGTGACCGGCGTGTTGCTCACGTCGTATCTCGGCACGCAGGCCCAGGCCGTCGGGTTGGACCGCGTGTACGGCGGCCTGCTGGGGCGGGCCGACCGGCTCGCACTCGTCGGCGTGACCGCCGGTGTCGCCGCCATCACGCCGACTGTCGCCGGCTACTCGCCGGTCGTCGCGTTGCTCGTCGTGTTCGCTGTCGTGGGCCATCTCACCGCCATCCAGCGGTTCGTCTCCGCGTGGCGGCAACTCGCATAGGCGGGCGTGCGTTTTAACCGTCGGCCACGGCTACCACCACGCATGGCCCAGTGCGAGATGTGTGGAACGGAGGTCTCGAGCCCGAAGACGGTGAAAGTCGAGGGCGCGGAGATCGACGTCTGTGACGACTGCGCCGAGTTCGGCACGGAAGTCACGACCCAGTCCTCCTCGTCCACCAGCACGAAGTATTCGACATCGTCCTCGTCCAGTCAGTCCGCCGGCTCCAGCGGCGGGTCCTCGGGCACCAACAGCGGCGGGCGGCGCCGCAGAGACATGTTCGACGAGATGGACGAGTTGGCCGGGGATTACGACACCCGGATCCGGTCGGCCCGCGAGCAGGCCGGCCTCAGCCAGGAGGAGCTCGCCGACGAACTCAACGAGAAGGCGAGCGTCATCCGGAAGCTCGAACACGGGGACAGTCTGCCCAGCGACGACGTGCGCGAGGAACTCGAAGACTACCTCGGGATCCTGCTCACCGAGTCGGGCGCCGAGGACGCCAGCGACACCGACTGGTCGTCGGGCGGCGACAGCGCCGGGCTGACCCTCGGCGACAAGGTCCGCCGCAAAAGCGACGACAGCTAGCGCTGCGATAGCTACTTTTTTCCGGTGTCGAGCCCCCTCGTCGTGTATGTTCGTTCTCGTCAACCTCAAGGCGTACCCCTGTGATCCGGTCGCCATCGCGGAGGCGGCTGCCGACGTCGCTGAGACGACTCCGGCCACGATCGCGGTCGCACCCCAGCCCGCGGACATCGGTCGCGTCGCGGACACGGGTGCCACCACGTACGCCCAACACGTCAGCCCGACCGAGCACGGCAGCCACACCGGCAGCGTGCTCGCGGAGTCGGTCGCGGACAACGGCGCTGTGGGCACGCTGCTGAACCACTCCGAGCACCGCCGCCGGCTCGCCGACATCGACGGCAGCGTCGCGGCCGCCGAGCGCGCCGGCCTCGACACGGTGGTGTGCGCGAACAACCCCGCACAGGTCGCCGCCGCCGCCGCGCTCGGCCCCGACGCGGTGGCCGTCGAGCCACCGGCGCTGATCGGCACCGGCACGCCGGTCTCGCAGGCCGATCCGGACATCGTCTCCGACGCCGTCGCCGCGGCGGAAGCGGTCGATCCGAGCGTGGACGTCTACTGCGGCGCGGGCATCACCACCGGCGAGGACGTCGTGTCGGCCGGCGACCTCGGCGCCAGCGGCGTCCTGCTCGCCAGCGGGGTGGCGAAGGCCGACGACCCGCGCGCGGCGCTGGCGGACCTCGTCGCGCCGCTGTAGCGGTCAGACGACGCGCTCGAAGTACGGAACGAGGCGGCGACGCAACAGGCTGTACACCGCGCCGAGCGCGAGCAGCGCCGCCAGCAGCCACCGCACCACGCCGTCGTAGACGACCAGCGCCGGCGCCGCCGCCGCGGCCGCAACCGCGAGGTCGGCCGGCGACCCGTCGTAGGGGATGACGTATCGGGCGCGCCACCACCGGCCGGCGTGGTGGTCGTACACGGCCGCCGTCGTGGTGCGCTCCCAGGGCCGCAGTTCGTCGCCCGCACCGAGCACGTCGCTGGTGCTGTGGACGGCTGCGGCGGCCGCGCCGACTCCGACGAACACGGTGAGCGCGGTCGGCGTGACCGCGGCGATCACGACCGCGGGAACCGCACCCACCCAGCCGAGCACCGGGTAGTGCAGCGTCCGCCGGTGGGTTCCCACCAGGAGGTCGATGTCGGGTGCGCCGCCGCCGACGAGCGCGCCCGCGGCGGCGGGCACCCCGAGGGCCGGCTGTGCGGCCGCGACCGGCGCGGCAAGCAGGAACCCGACCGCGATGTGGGTGAGCACCATCATGGCGGCGTCTCAGGCGCGCCACAGCAGGTCGTAGCCGTGCGCGACGTACGTGAGATCGCCGGCCGCGAGCTGCTGGCGGCGCGTGGCCAGCCAGTCGGTCGCGTCCGGGACGGCGTCCGCGATGAACGACAGGATGCACGCCAGGAAGTACTGCTCGTCGGCGCGGTACTCGCCGTCCACGGGGCGCACGATCCAGTCGGAGGCGCCCACGGCGAGCAGTGTCTCCGCCGGGCGCTCGCGGAGCACGTCGAGCAGCCGGCGGCCGGCGCGGCTGGTCCGGCCGTCGGCCGCGTCGATGGCGTCGTGGTAGGCCGCACGCACGCGGTCGTCGGCCGGATGCGATGGCTGCAACACGGTCACGCCGTCGAAGGTCAGCGGGGCGTACGCGAGCCCGCCGGGCGCCAGGGCGTCGGCGAACGCGTCCAGGGCGTCCGCCGGCGGCACGAGATCGAGAAACGACTGCGCCACCAAGAGGTCGGCGGTGGCGTCGGTGAGTCGCGCGAGCGCGTCCCCGGTGTCGAACCTGATCGGCGCGTCTCCGACCCGGCAGCCGTCCGGCGTGGCCGCGATTCGGGTTTCGGCGGGCATGCGCCGCCGCAACACCCGCGGCACGACGGCGTTCGCGAACGCGACGACGCGCTCGGCAGCGTCGACGCCCAGGTAGGCGGCGGGCGTGACCTCCCAGTCGGCGTACAGCATCGGGACCGTCGGCCCGGTGCCACAGCCGGCTTCGACCACACGAGGGTGGCTGGGGAGGGCTGCCCACAGGCGGTCGCGGACGCGCCGATCACGGGCGCGCTCGTCGACGCTCTGTTTCGCCGTGAGATAGCGCGTCTGCGCGTGTGTCTGGGTCATTCGAGTGCGCGCTCGTGGCTCGCCCACGCGAGGTCGTCCTCCCAGAGCCGGACGGTCAGCCGCGTCGGCGCGGCCGCCCCGAGGCCGTCCGCGATCCGGTCGCCGATCAGCTCCGCGAACCGTTCGAGGCTCGGGTTGGCGTCGCCGAACTCGGCGTGATCGTTCAGCAGGGTGTCCTGGTATCGGGCTTCGATGTCGTCGAGAACGGCGTCGACGGCGTCGATGTCGACGAGGTAGCCGTGCTCGTCGAGCTCCCCGCCGGCGAAGGTCACGTCGGCCGTGAACCGGTGGCTGTGCACCTCGCCCTCAGGCCCGGGGTTCGGAACCGTGAGGTAGTGCTGTGCGATGAACTCGCGGCGGACGGTGAGCGCGCGGCTGGCGTCGGTGTGAGTGGTGGGCGTCATTGGTAGGTGAGGATGATGTGGCGGGCTTCGTCGGGGTGGTCGTCGAGGAGGGCGTAGGCGTCGGCGGCCCGATCGAGGGGGAGTTCGTGCGTGATCAGCGCGTCCGCGTCCATGGCGTCCAGGCGGTCGAACGCCACGTCGAAGCGGCGGTCGGTGTCCCAGCGCCCCCGCAACTCGGGGCTGAGCGTGCTGACCTGGCTGGACACGATGTCCACGCGGTCGCGGTGGAACGACCCACCGAGGTCGATGGGCGCGCGCTTCGCGCCGTACCACGACCCCACGATCACGCGGCTGTCGTAGCCCGCGGCCGCGATGGCGTCGTCGAGGGTCTCCGGGCGGCCCGAGAGTTCGAACACGATGTCCGCGCCGGCGGGTTCGGCGTCGGCGAACGGCGGCGCGTCCGCGATGGCAGTCGACCCGGGGTCGATGGTGCGGTCGGCACCGACCGCGGCGGCGGTGGCGCGGCGGGACGCCAGGGGCTCCACGACGACGACCTCCGACAGCGGGAACGACGCCAGCAGCTGCGTCGTGGCGAGGCCGACCGCGCCCGCACCGAACACCACGGCGCGCTCGCCAATCCGGGGTTGGGCGTCGAGTACGAGGTTCGTGGCCGTTTCGACCGTCGGCAGGAGCGTCGCCGCCTGCGTGGCGACGTCGTCGGGGAGTTCGACGACCGCGTCGGGCGTCGTCCGGAAGCGCGTGGCGTGGGGTTCGAACGCGAACACGCGGCGGTCGAGCCACTCGGTGCTGTCCGGGCCGGTGGCGGTGACCGTGCCGACGCTGGCGTATCCGTACGCGAGCGGGTAGTCGAACTCGCCGTCGAGGGCGTCGATGGTGGCGTCCACGGGCAGGGACTCGGGGAACTCGCCGCGGTAGACCAACAGCTCCGATCCGGCGCTGATGCCCGAGGCCTGCGTCTCCACCACGACCTCGTCGTCGACGGGGTCGCTGACCGTCTCCGTGCGCACCGCGACGGAGCCGGGGCCGGTGAAGTACAGTGTGCGTGCGTCCATCACGCTAGTCGTCGGCGGTGGTCCACGGGCCGTGCACCCGGGCACCGGTCGCGCGACACGTTTCGAGGGCGTGTTTGGCGTCGGCTCCGGCGTCGTGGGGGGTGTCCCCGTGCCCGACGCCGACCTGGAAGTCGACGCCGGCCGCCTCACGGACGTGGGCGGTCGCGTCGTCGACGATCCCCGCGTCGATCTCGGGACACACCGCGATGGCGTTGTCCCCGCCCACGAACTGCGTGACCGCGTCGTGGGTGTCGTAGAGGTACTCCGCCAGCGTCGTCACTGCGCCCTGGATCTCGGTGCCGGCCCGCACCGGTGACACGGTGTCGGTGTACGTGCCGGTGGCGTCGACAACGTCGAAGTGTGCGATCGTCACCGCACCGGGTGTGCCGGCGAACCCGGGCGGCGAACGGTGGGACAGGGCTTCCCGTCGGTTCTCGTCCTGCGCGCTGCCGGCGTCCCGCAGCGCCGTTCCGGCGGCGTCGAGGGCGTCCGCCGGCGTTCGAGCAGTCCCAATGCCGACGCTCACAGTCACCGGATACCGGTTCCGGATGCGCTCCTGGAGGCGTTCGAACGCCGCCGGCGCGATGCCGGTCGCGGCTCCAACCATGTTGTCGAAGCGGCCCGCGAACGCGTAGCCGTCCCGCCCACCCAGGAAATCCGCGACGTCGGCGAACAGCCGGGCCTGGAGCGCCTGTAGGTCCGTTTCCCGGCGGGGCGCAGGCTCCGTCGTCCACGGCCCGTAGTCGTCGATCTGCACAGCCGCCATACGAGACCCGGTAGTCTGTGACTGGCTCACGCGGCGTTCATCGGAGCGAGCCGCCTTCAGCGTTGCCCCCAGTTTCGCTCGTGTCCTCAACCGCGTCGCCCTCGTCGCGGACGCCGAAATATCCCGCCACGGCACAGTAATCACGGCCGAACACGACCAGTGACGGCACCAACACGATCCCGGCGATCGGCGTGACGACCGCCGCCGGGAACACGGGCACCAGCGCCACCGTGATGAACAGCATCTGCATGCCGGCCAGCAGCCGGCGGCTCCGGCTCGGTGGCAGGTCGCCCACGTGGCGACCCCGGCGGCGGCGCACCCAGCACGCGAGCTTGAAGACGTATCGCGCCAGGGACAGCGACAGATACCAGACCGGCAGCCGCCCCCAGGCCACCGCCACCAGCGGCGCGCACAGGAACCCCAGGGTGTCGGTCGCCAGGTCGAGGCGCGCCCCCAGGACGGTACGCCGGCCGACGCGGCGGGCGAGCGCGCCGTCGACGGTGTCGAGCACGACCCCGCTCCCGTACCACGCCGCGGGCAGCCAGCGCCACCAACTCCCCACCGGCGGACTCACCGCCACGAACCCGAACACGGCCGCGTACAGCCAGCCCCGCGTCGCCGTGACCGCGTTCGCCACGCCGACCGTCCCGCGCACGGGCTGGCCGCCGTCCGCGGACGCGATCCCCGACGGCCGGTGGTTGGCGTCGAGGTGTCGACCCAGGAACCCCACCACGTACGCCAGCGGCACGGCCGCCGCCACCACCCACCGCAGCGCGCCGGCGTGGCCGAGCGCGGCGCTGAGACCCCACGCCGTGCCGACACCGCCGACCGCGAACCCGGCGACGAGCAGCCAGTACTGCGCTCGCAGCGCCCTCGGAACGCGTGTCATCGCTGGAACGCCGGATCAGCGAGCCCGGCCATCCGGTCGCGTTGGTCGTCGGTGAGCGGGTGGCGGGGTGCCGCGAGGTTCGCCACCACGTGCTCGCGCGTGGTCGTCGACGGGATCGGCACCACGCCACGCGTACAGTGCCACGCCAGCACCGCCGTCGCCGGCGACACGCCGTGCTCGTCGGCGACCGCGTGCACGACCGGCTCGTCGAGCAGCCCCGGTGCCGACAGCGGCGAGTGCGCAACCACGCGAACGCCGTGCCGGTGACACCACGACACGAGCGCGTCCCGCGGCCGGTAGGGATGACACTCCACTTGCACGAGCGCCGGCCGGACGCGCGCCGCGTCGGTGAGCCCCGCCAACTGCGGGAGCGTGACGTTGCACACGCCCAGGCTGCGCGCGAGCCCGTCGTCGTGGAGCGCCTCCATGCGCCGCCAGGTATCGACGAGGCTGTGGGGCGCACGCGCCGGCGTGCCGTCGGCGGCGGTCGGCATCGTCAGTCGCTCTTGCTCCTCGACGGGGCGCTCCGAGAGCCGCGTGAGCGTGCCGCGGTGCGCCCACGCGCCCGGCCAGTGCAGCGCGTAGCAGTCGAACGCTGCGACGCCGAGTTCGTCCAGCGATCCGGTGCACGCCTCCCGGAGGTCGCCGGGGCCGTGGTTCGTCCGCCACGGCTTCCCGACGAGGAACACGGACTCCCGGTCGGGGCCGCCGGGCGCGGCCACCAGGTCGCCCAGTCGCCACTCGTTGCCGTACAGCTCCGCCGTGTCGAACAGCCGGTAGCCGGCGTCAACCGCCGCCCCCATGGCGGGCGTGACGTACGTGCCGTCCCGGTAGCGCGAGCAGCCGAACCCCACGGGCGGCAGGCGAAGCGCGCGCCCGCCGGGCTGGAACCCGCTGGGGGCCGCAGCAACCGGCGCGGGCCGCCGCTGCCCGGGGCGCGCCAGTGACACACCGGGCTCGGGAATCGCAACGGGGCCGCCGTCGGTGGCGGCGCGCTCGATGGCGTTGCACACCGCCACGACGTGTGCGCCGCGGCGCGCGCTCGCCCGCGCCGACGACCCACAGCCACCAGCAACCCGGTCGGCGAGGCGTTCCGGGCCGGCGGCGTACGCGCGGCTACAGCGGGGCTGGGGCTGGGGGGCGAGAGTCGGCTCCCGGTCGCCACCCCGCACGGTCACCGCGTCCCGGGGAGCACCGAGCGCGCCCGTGTCACGGAGGTACAGCGTGCCGTCGTCGCCGTGCAGTTCCAGCCCATAGAACTCCCGGCTGCGGTGGTCGACGTAGAAGCTCGCGCGCAGCGACACCACCGGGCCGTCCGAGAACGACAGCGTCGCCTCCACGTGCGGGAGCCCGTCGGGAGCGTCGTCGCCGTCGCGCTGCGCTGGCGGCCACGCCGCGACCGCGTCGGCGGTCCTGACTTCGGTGACGCGTCCGAACCACGCCACCAGCAGGGCCAACGGATAGACCGCGCCGTCGTACAGCGGCCCGACATCCAGGAACGACGCCGGACGGTCGTGCCACTCGTCGACGCGCCCGACGTTCGCCGTTGCGGCCGCGAACTGGACGCCGCCCAGCCGGCCGTCGGCCGCCAGCGCCCGGGCGTGGCGCTGGGCGTCACACCCGGGCGTGATCGGCGCACACCCCAGGCCGAGATCGTGGCGCTCGGCGGCCGCCACCAGGTCGGCGGCGCGGGCCGCGTCCATCGCCAGCGGCTTCTCGGAGAACACGTGTCGGCCGGCGGCCAGGCACGCCTCGGTGACGTCGGCGTGGGCGGCGTGGCTGGTGAGGTTGATGACCATCGGCGCGGGGTCAGCGGCCAGCGCGTCGGCCAGGTCGGTGTACACAGCCGGACCGCTGGGGTGGGCGGCCGCCAGCGCGTCGGCGCGTTCGGGGTGTAGATCACAGACGCCGGTCACGCGCAGCGCTGTCGACGCCGCGAGTCCGTCTGCGTACGCTTCGGCGACCGAGCCGGCACCGACGAGCAGGCAGTCCACAGTCGTTCGTTTGACGCGGGGTGTACAAAGCAGTGAGTGGTATCCTGTCACGTGGTGGGGTTGAAGTGACGACGCGACACACCACCACGCATGGCACGCGTCGCCGTGTTACATAACACGCTCGACTTCCGGGGCGGCGCCGACGCCGTCTGCGTCCACACGTGCGCCGCGCTGGCGGCCGCCCACGACGTGGCGCTGTTCACGATCTCCGAAACCACGCCTGACGCCGTCGGCGCGCAGTTCGATGTCGATGTGTCCGTGCCGGTCGTGGTACCCCCGGGCGCGTCCAACGTCGCGGCCGCACTCTCCGCGGCCGCACCCACCATCGGCCCGCAGCTCGCGGCGCGCTCGGTCCTGCTGCGGGCGTTCTTCCGGAGACACGCGTCGGCCTATGACGTCGCAGTGAGCACCGCCAACGAGCTCGCAGTGCCGCTGCCGTCCGTCCAGTACGTCCACTTCCCCCAGTTCCGCTGCGACACCACGCCGACCGCCGACCCCGGGCGACTGAACGGCGTCTGGTCCCGGCTCGCCGCGCCCGCCGCCGATCGCCCGGACACCCGCTACCTCGCGAACTCCGCGTGGACCGCCGACGCCTTCGAAGCCAGCTACGACCGCCGACCGACCGTCTGTCACCCGCCGGTCGATCCCATCGACGGCGTGCCCTGGGGTGCCCGCGCGGACCGCATCGTGGTGCTCGGGCGGATCGCCCCCGACAAGCGAACCCTGGACGCCATCGACGTGGTCGACGCGCTGCGCGCCCGCGGCCACGACCTCACGTGCACGATCGTCGGCGCCGCCCCCGCGGCCTACCGCGACTACGTCGCCGACGTGCGGGCGGCCGCGGACTCACGGCCGTACGTCACCGTCGAAACCGACGTTCCGCGCGGCCGCATCACCGAACTCCTGGGACGCAGCCGGTACGGCCTCAACCTCAAGCCCATCGAACACTTCGGCATGGCGGTCGCGGAGTACGTCGCCAGCGGCATGCTCGCGTTCGCCCCCGACAGCGGCGGGCAGGTCGACGTTCTCGACGGCGACGACGACGTGCTCTTCGAGGGCGTGGCCGGCGCTGTCGACGCGATCGCGGCCGCCATCGACGACGGACTGCAGCCGTCACTCCCCAGGGACCGCTTCGGCCGTGACCGCTTCGCGGACGCGATCCGCCGGCAGGTCGCGGCCGTCTGCCCCGACTGACCCCAGATTCAAGACCGTCGCTGCCAACCAGCACGTATGACAGCAGCCAGCACATCGCGTTCGGGGATCGGGCTCGCAACTGACTCGCTGACGCCGCTGCACTGGCTGGGCATCGTACTCGCAGTGGCCACCGGCGTGCTCCACCTCGTCTTGGGGGTCTCCCTCGGCCTGCCCGGGCTCGGCGGCTCGTTGTTCGTCGCCGGGGTCGGCTACCTCGGCGGCACCGCCGCGATCCTGGTTGGCGTCCGCCGACGGCTCGTGTACCTGCTCGGCATCCCGTTCACCATCGGGCAGATCGCCGCCTGGTACGTCGTCAACGCGCCGTCGTTTTCGGCGCTCGGCATCGCCGACAAGATCGTGCAGGTGGCGCTCATCGCGGTGCTCGCGGTGCTCTACGCGCGCGCTACGTGAACTCGTCGAGGGTCGTTTGGCCGCCACACGCCCCACGGCCTGCGCCACCACACGCGCCGCCTCTGTGACCGCCGCCGTCGCCGGTCTCGTCGCCGCTGAACCCCGCCAACGTGGCCTGCTCGCGCTCGGAGAACACCAGATTCGACACCCGGACGCCGACCTTCCGGACGGCCGCCCCCTCGAACTCGTCGAGCAACGACTGCGACACCGCCTCCAGGAGCGCCGGGTCGTCGACCGGCCCCGGCAGTGACTCGGCGCGCGTCTGTACGTCGTAGGGCGGCGTCACGACCTTCACGCCGATGGTGCGGTAGGACGCGTTCGTCCGGCTGGCGCGGTCCGCGACGGCCCCGCTCAGCGCCGCCGCCTGCTCGCGCACCCGATCGAAGGACTCGGTCGCGCCGTCGAACGACGACTCCCGCGACAGGCTCTTGGGCTTCCCGCGAGGCTCAACAGGACGGCTGTCCGCCCCGCGGGCGCGGCGGTGGAACTCGCGGCCGCGCTCGCCGAACGCCGCCTCCAACACGTACGGGTCGGCGTCCGCTAACTCTCCCACTGTCTCGATGCCGCGCTCCCGCAGCGCACGCGCGTGCACCGGCCCCACACCGTGCAGGTCCGCGACATCGAGGGGCGCGAGGAACGACTGGACTGACTCCGGCGGCACGACCACCAGCCCGTCGGGCTTCTCGTGGTCGCTGGCGAGTTTCGCCGTGCTCATGTCCGGCGCGATCCCGACGCTGGCGGGGACGCCAACCGAGCGCGCGATGCGCTGCTTGATGTGTCGGCCGAACCCCGCCGCCACGTCCCAGGCGGTCCGGTCGGTCACGTCCAGATACGCCTCGTCGATGCTGACCTCCCGCACCGGATCGCCGAGCCCGTGCAGGATCTCGGACACCGACTCGCTCACCGACTCGTAGTACGCCATGTCCACCGGCCGGTAATACCCCGCAGCCGACGCATCCGGCGCGTCCGCCTTCCGGGGCAGGCGCTCCAGCGCCGCCGAGATCGCCTGCGCGCTCTCGACGCCGTACTCGCGGGCCTCGTAGCTCGCGGTCGCCACCGCACCGACCGTCTGCTCCGGCTCGTACCCCATCCCGACGACGACGGGCGCACCACGCAACGCGGGCTCACGCCGGCGCTCACAGGACGCGTAAAAACAGTCCATGTCCACGTGGACGACGATGCGCTCCTCGCGGGCTGGGGCCCCGGGCAATCGCTCACCGGCCGACATCACCGGTGGTTCACCGTCCGCACGGAAAAGCGACCGGACGGCGCGGCCGCCGCCCGCGTGCACTCTCCTCGTTCCGGCGAGCAGCCACGCGTTGCGACCATTTATCATGCAGTGCTCCCATTAGATGTGGGCATAGGCAGTCCAATGACCGGGCCCGACAACTCACTCACCGATCCCTCGGCGTCACCGTCGACGCCGGTCGCGTCGCTGCGACCGACAGCCGAACAGCTGCTTCCACAGCAGCGCGACCAACTGCACGCGTTCATCGAGCGCGTGCTGGCCGACCACCCAGACCACATCGTGGACTGTTGTGTGGAGTATTACACCAACACGCTCCCGAACGGAACGGCCGCGTACGGCGATCTGCTGGCGCTGCTGGCGGCCACCAGCGCCGACGCCGACGCGTTCACCGCGGCGGTAACGGCCATCCAATCCCCGCTGCTGTCCGGTGACGGTCCGACCGACGGGCCGCCCGCCCAGGAGTCCGTCACCGCCCACGCCCGCGTTGTCGCGGAAGACATGAGCGCGCTCCGCGGCCGTGTCGCCCCCGACGACGCCACAGCCACGGGCTCCGAGGCCACCGCCGACGAGGCCGCTGCGGTCGCCGAGCTCATCGAACGCGCCCGGGAGATGAACCAGAACATGGAGGAGATCGACCGGCTGGCGGCCCAGCAGTCCGACAACACGGACAACCTCAAAGCCGAGATCAGCGACATCAGCTCGGCGATCGAGCAGATCGCCGCGTCGGCCACCGAGGTCAACGACCGCAGCGACGAGGCCCAGTCACTCGCGACCGACGGCTACGAGCGCGCGGTCGCGGTCGTCGAGCAGGTCGAAGCCATCCACGACGGCGTCACCGAGGTGCGACACCAAACCGCCACGCTGCAGGATCACACCGAGGCCATCGACGACATCGTGGAAGTCATCAACGACATCGCCGACCAGACCAACCTGCTGGCGCTGAACGCGTCCATCGAGGCGGCGCGCGCCGACGCCGGCGGCGAGGGGTTCGCGGTCGTCGCCGACGAGGTCAAATCGCTGGCCGAGGAGAGCAAAACTCAGGCCGAAGAGATCGAAGAACGCGTCGAGAACATCCAGGTCGAAACCCGGAACGCGGCGGACACGCTCGTCGAACTGGAGACCGAGACCGAGGACAGCCTCGAAGCGAGCACGTCCTCGCTTGACACCTTCGAGGAGATCAAAGACCTGGTGACGGGGGTGTCCACGTCCCTGGACGAAATCAAATCCGGGACCGAACGCCAGACCGAGAGCAGCGAGGAGCTCACGATGATGATCGACGAGGCGGCCCGAAAGGCGGACACGATCTCCGACGAGGTGGCGTCGATGGCCGACGCCAACCACGCACAACTCCAGAAGCTCGAAGCCTACCAGTCGGAATCCGACCAGTCGCGCTAGGCGTACTGGGTTTCGAGGTGGGTGATGATCTCCTGGGTGTCAGCCAGGAACGACGGCTCCATGTGGTCGTCGATGACGACCGGAACACCGGTCTGTCCGGTCACGTCTTCGACGGTCGTGCGGTCGGTGTGGGCGTCAGGCACGAGTGTCTCCTCGTACGCCACGTCGAGTGCGTCGAGTTTCGAGCGAACCTTCTGGGAGTACGGGCAGTCTTCCCGGGCGTAGAACGTGACCTGTGACATACCCATCGGTACGGTCGACACGCGCATAAGTGTCCCTCCAGAAGCGGACCCCGCCCCTACTGGCGGCCGGATCGCTCGACGATCGTGTCGTGTTCGCGGGCGACCTCTAGGGCGTGTTTGGCCCCCATACCGGCGTCGTGTGCCGACGCGCCGCGGCCGACGCCCACGCGAAGCGCAACGTCGGCCGTGTCCTGGACGTGTGCGATCGCGTCCTCGTAGTCGCCGTCCGAGAGCCCGGGGCAGACGGCGATGATGTTGTCGCCGCCGACGAAAAACGACAGCGAGTCGTGGGCGTCGTGCATGTGGCGCATGAGCGCGGCGTAGCCGGCCTCGATATGCGTGAACGACGCGAACGCGTCGAGTTCGTCGGTGTACGTGCCGGTGGCGTCGATCACGTCGAAGTGCGCGATCTGGACGTCGTTGTCGGTGCGCTCGGCGTCGGGGATCGGCTGTCCGAGCAGTGTCTCGCGGCGGTCGGCGTCCTGTGCGCTGCCCTGCTGCTGGAGTGCCCCGGTGGCCCCAACGAGTGCGTCGGCCGGCGTGCTGCCGGTGCCGATCGAGAGGCTCGCCGTGATCGGGTACCGGTTCCGGATCGACTCCTGGACGCGTGCGTGCGCTTCGAGATCCAGGCCGTTCGTGACCGCGATCATGTTGTCGAAGCGCGTGAAGAAAACGTATCCGTCCCGCGTCCCGATCGCCTGCGAGAGATCCGCGTACAGTCGCGACTGCAGCGTCTGGAGGTCCACTTCACGCCGTGGCGACGGTGTCACGGTCCACGGCCCGTAGTTGTCCAACTGGACGAGTGTTACCTGCGTGTTCGTCACGATACTGCATCCTCCACGCGGCCGGAGTATATCAGTTTTGGATCGCGTTCCACATCTGTCGACTGTCGATCAGTCCCGTTCACCGCCAGCACGTGCCACAGTCAACCACGCACCTGACACACCGCCGGCTACCAATGGGTGCCAGCCACACACGAAAGAAACCGCGATCCGGAGAATCTACCGCGCGTCTTACAGCGTGACAGCGTTTTTGTCCTTGAGCGATTCAGGGACGTTCGCCCAGTAGGTGGTTTTCGAGCCGTACTGCGTGGTCACCGTCAACTGCACCTCGTCACCGGCGCCGAGCTTGGAGCTGATGCCGCCGGCGTACATGATGACCTTGATGCGGTCGGACTGCTGGACCAGCACGTTGTCGTTGTTCCCCTTGATCAAGGTGGTGTTGAACTCCTCACCCAGCGTCGTCGTGTCGGCTGCATTGGCGTGCGTTAGGGTGGTGGCTTTGTCCGGGCCGATCCACTGGATCGTGGATTTGCTGAGGTTGATGTTGTCGGCTCCGGCGGCCTGGCGCACGGTGAGGTTCACGTAGTCGACTTCCTCGTTGTTGACGTTGCCGTACGCGGAGACGATGTTGATGCGGTTGGAGACCTGTGCGGAGGCTTCCTCACCGGTTGCCGACCCCTTCGATTGGAGGAAGCCAGCGGTGTTGATGAGGACGCCAGCGGCGATCGCGGCGACCAGCACCATCGCGATGAACACGATGAGCGTGCCGATCCCCACTTGACCGCGCTCGTCCTCATCCGTGATGAACTCGAACATGAGCGTGTGTGTTATAGTGTGACTGCGTTTTTGTCCTTGAGCGACTCAGGGACGTTCGCCCAGTAGGTGGTTTTCGAGCCGTACTGCGTGGTCACTGTCAGCTGGACCTCTTCGCCAGCCTTCAGTCCATTGGTGGTGATCGAGGCTGCATCCATGACGATCTTGATGCGGTCGGACTGCTCGACCAACACGTCCGCGTTGTTGCCCTTGATGGACTCAGTGGTGAAGTTCTCGGCGTCGGCAGTGCTACCGTCGTAGGTCAGGGTGGTGGCGGTGTCCGGGCCGATCCACTGGATCGTGGATTTGCTGAGGTTGATGTTGTCAGCCCCAGCGGCCTGGCGCACCGTCAGGTTCGCGTAATCGACCGTATCGGTCCCACTAGCGGTCTTGACGTTGCCGTACGCGGAGACGATGTTGATGCGGTTGGAGACCTGTGCGGAGGCTTCCTCACCGGTCGCAGAGCCTTTTGACTGGAGGAAGCCGGCAGTGTTGATGAGGACGCCGGCGGCGATCGCGGCGACCAGCACCATCGCGATGAACACGATGAGCGTGCCGATCCCCACCTGGCCGCGCTCGTCCTCGTCTGTGATGAATTCGAACATGATCTTGTTGAGGGTCCCGCGTGGGTAACCGACGCGAGTGTTTGACGTGAGTGACAGCCAACTAATAAACGTTTGTCCCAATTATCTACGGTGAAAACTACGGTAAAACGGCGTTACCCGGGAATGAGTACAGTACAACGGTTGACCACAACGACAATACTTGCGGATTGATAACGCGATTTCCGGTCGGCGATGATCCACTCCGACATGTTCATGTGACTAGGTTTCACATGCGGTCCGTGATTCATCCGGCAGCCGTCTGTGAGCGGCGCTCAGTCGTTGGTCTATCCGGCTGCCACCCGGACCGCGAGTAGTGCACCCGCCGCGACCGGCACGCGAACACGCTGTTCTGCCGGCTCACTGTGCGTTCGTGTCCGGGACCGTGCTCGCCCGGATCCGCACACGAGACCACGCTCGCTCGTGTGCGTATTCGCGCTCGGTCGGCCCCGTACACCCGCTGAACTGCCGCGTCCGTGATCTGACAACCTGGGATTCACCCCGACCTTCGGGTCTTCAGTGAGCCAAATTCGTTCGGTTATCCGGGGTCGTGCGTCCGAGTCGAGTCCGCGAATCCGTACTGACGGCGACTCTGCATCGTGAGGACACTAGTTCAAGAATTTGGGCACGGTTATCGAATCAGCGGTGCGCTCCTGAAGTTCCGCAACCGGAAGTCAGCGGGTACCGCATTCAAGAATGGGAAGAGCGGTGAGCGGGACATAACGATTTCCGAGGGGTTGCGAAAAACGCTGGTTGACTGCATTGGGGTGAATCGAGAAACGCAGAGTGACGAATACGGACGCGAACCCCTGTTTACGACTATTAACGGCCGGCTCCCCCGCCAACGTGCGTACAAGACGCTCGTTCCAATCACGAAACCCTGCGTATTGACGAACAGTTGTCCTCATGAACGACGCATAGACGACTGCGAGGCGGCTCAATCAGTTGAGAATGCTCCCAGTTGTCCGTCATCCCCCTCCCTTCAGCCGATTCGCCGCGGCTCGATTACCTACCACATCAACCGCGACTGGCCGAAGGAGAAACTGATCGAGCGGGTGGACGTGTCCGTCTCCGTGCTGGACAAGCACTACGACGCTCGGACGAAGGAACAGGAGCGGCATGGGAGAAGAGAATTCATCGACCTACTTTAGAAAACGCCCTGTTCACCTTATTCGTCGTCTGACTCGCCGCTCTTGTTCGCAGACAAGGCGGCGTACCTTTCTCCCTCGCCGGTGTCCACAACCGCATCTTCTTCGGACACGGCATTATCGTCTTCACTCATGCACTAGATTCGGTCATCGAGGGTTAAATAATTGCCTGTGAGGATGTACCATGAGAGGAAGAAGGCAATCAGCGCAAGTACGCACAATGCCACCCAACTCCAGCAGGTACTCACTGAACCGATAAAGAGGATCCCAGAGAGAGACATAAATGTAATCCCGTCCAATAGTGAAACTAGTGAGTATCTGAAGCGACTTGAGTTTACTTCGATGACTCTCTTATTTTTCTTTAAGTTATGACCGTAAGTTCCGATTACACGACGAATGTGCTTCTCCTTTTTTACGTCGTAGTCGGATTGGTTTAGGAGCTGTGCGGGCTGATAGTGCAAGCCAATTTTGAATCGACTGCTGAGGTACGTGATGATAGAAAAGGTCATCGAGGAAATCAGTAAGAAGACGCCAGCCGAGAATGCTACCCAAATTGGGAGGTTAGGAGGGGAGACCTGTCCATTGTTTATCCGGAATGCCACAGCCAAGACGGATAATATCGCTCCTACCAGCAAACCGATTAACCGGGTAACATGCTCCGCCTTTTTATCAATCTCATTTATTATCTGTATCTGATGGTTTAACGTCCTTTCGAATCGGTCAACTGCATCTTCAAGAGATTCCTCAGTGCCGCTACTCATAGAGTATCCCCTGCGTTCAAACGTATTATAATTGTGTAATTGGAGAATAAGGTCTCCATCCAACCAGCAATAGTAATATTTGAGACTACCGTGCATCGAGCGGACCGCCACAAGGCGTTGGAGTCGTACCCCTGAACGATTCAAATCAGACTCGAAACCGCGAAAGTGGGGGTCCACGGGAAATCGCGGGACACTCCCGTCTTGCGGTTTTGGATATCTGAAGTAAGGGTATGGGGCCGGAGGGATTTGAACCCCCGATCGACTGATATCTCCGGTGCGCCTCGGAACTCCAGAGGGTCGTCACAGCGGACCGATGATCAGTCGGCCGCTCGGTATACCAGTCTGGAGCGTCGTCCCGGGCGCGGGCCTCTGGAGTCAGTCGCCATGCCTGGCTTGGCCACAGCCCCGTGCATTCCATCATACGGCGAATCTCCTCAAGAGGGTTTCGATTCGGGGGCCACCCGGACCGCCACGCAGCGAGTGGGTTTTGTGGATCGCGCGGCATCGCTTGGGTGTATGCCAGAGTATCCGATTGTCGTGCGGGAGCTCGGCGGCGAGAACCGACTGGGCGTCGAGGACGCCGACGACTTCGAGGGGGATCTACGGGACGTTGTCGTCGAGGGCTACGACCGCGTGGCGGTTCCGGAGTACGAGGACGGCGACCGCGTCGGCACGGTCGTTGCGGCGTCCACCACGGAGATCGAAACCGTGCGCTGGACGACCGACTGAGCGGCTACGACTCTCGGGCGCTCCAGTCGCAGTCCTGGCATTTGTACCCGGTGATGAACTCCGTGACCGACGGCATATAGCCGACGGTCAGCACGTCGCTGCCGCACTCCGGACAGTCGCGGTCGGCGTCACTGATCGGCTCGGCGTCCATCACCGACGTGCCTTCGACGAGTTCCGCGAGTTTCTTTGGGGTGACCATGCGACCCTGCACGACGCGGTTGCCAGCCATACATGTACGCCTGACTGTGCGCACATGAAAGCGTGTCGTCGCCGGGCACACGATGACTGCGATGCGGTGTGGTCCGAGGGCTACAGCCAGGGCGCGCGCTCCTCGGCGGTGTCCTCGCCGGGGTAGCCGTACGCGGCCTCGTCGGGCTCGTGGCCGTTCCCGCCGTCAGTTGCGGGGGGCGTGGCGCGGGCGTCGGGGCCGTCGTCGGCCGGGACCGTGATGCCGTCCGGGCCGCCCTCGCCGTCGGGGGCGGCCTCGGCGTCGTCGCTGGCCGCCTGGTCGGGGTCGAACGCCAGCAGGCCCGCCACCGCGAACACCATCAGCGGCGCTTGTGACGGCACCAGGTTGAACACGGACAGCGCGAGCGTGGCGAGCGCGACGGCGGAGCCGAACCGGAACCGGTCGATGTCGACGACGCGGCGCAGGGCCGGCCCGAGCGCGACGACGACGAGCGCGAACGTGACTGCAACGCCGCCGGCGGCGGCGGCGTGTAACAGCAGCCCGTTCTCGTACTGCGTGACGAGCCTGGCGTTGGCCGGGCTCGCGCTGGCGAGAAAGCCCAGGCCGATGATGACACTGGGCGACGGCAGGTACTCCCCGATGGTGGCGCTGGCGGTTTTCGCGGCGA
This sequence comes from Halobacterium sp. GSL-19, assembly GCF_016917855.1. Classification (NCBI taxonomy): domain Archaea; kingdom Methanobacteriati; phylum Methanobacteriota; class Halobacteria; order Halobacteriales; family Halobacteriaceae; genus Halobacterium; species Halobacterium sp. GSL-19. The sequence goes on along the minus strand of NZ_CP070377.1, from coordinate 705,519 downwards.
TCGCGAGGATGACGAGCGCCGCGAAGCGCTCGAAGGTGTGGATGTCGACGACCGTGTCGACCGTCGGCGCGAGCGCCGCTTCGGCGGTCGCGATGACGATGAGCGGGACGCCGACGATCAGCACGCTGGTGGCTTGTTCGCGGCGGGTGCCGTCCATCTCCGCGAGGATGACTGCCAGGGTGGCGCTGCCGCCGAACACGAGCAGGCCCGTCTGGAGGACGCCGGCCCACGTGTCGAGTGCGCCGGCGAGCACGAGCGCCGCGAAGATCCCATCGACGAGCGGCAACAGCGTTACCGTCGCGAGGAGCTTGGTCGCGCCGCCTACCTGTTGCTCCAGCCGGAGCGCAACGGGGTGACGTGAGCTGCTCATATGCTATCTTCTCAACGTGGGGGTGTGGTCGGAGCGACGATACAGACGGGCGGTCGTGCGTGCGCCTGTATTTGTTGCTGGCGGGAATCCGAGCCAGCGCCCACGTCGGTGGTCCATCGTCCCAAGGGTAAATTTCGGTACGTCCGGGGAAACGGCAGTGTGGTTGCCGGTCGTACGCTTCGTGTTGGGACTGATGGAGTCCATACGTGCAGTAAATTCGTTTGAATGCATAAAGATTGCGTGACAAAGAGACGCATATGGTAAGGAACCGATACCGGTCTTTAAGTGGGGGCTTTGGGTTATCTACCCACGGTGGTAGTTTATCGAGAATACAACGATGCTTTAGAACGTCTATGAAGAACTGGTGGGGGAACGCCCGTCGAACTGTACACGTGTTGTTCCCCCGACGGGAATGCACAACCATGCATGGTGGTCTCCCCCACGTATCTCCGCCCGGTCACGTTCGCCCAATCTCGCAACGCTTTTGCGGTCTCACACCGACCGTTTGACATGGCGAACGATTCCTCAACGGACGGCAGATTCTCCGAGAAGCTCCGCGTCCCGGAAGCGCTCACGTTCGACGACGTGCTGTTGCGCCCGGCCGAGAGCCGCGTCGAACCGGACGACGCCGACGTCGCCACGCGCGTCTCCACCAACGTCGAACTCGAAGTCCCCGTACTGTCGGCCGCCATGGACACGGTCACCGAGTCCCGGCTTGCGATCGCGATGGCACGCGAGGGCGGCCTGGGCGTCCTCCACCAGAACATGGACACGGACCGAGTCGTCGCGGAGGTCGAACGCGTCAAGCGCGCCGACGAACTCGTCATCGACCGCGAGAACGTCGTCACGGCCGCCCCCGAGCAGACCGTCGAGGCCGTCGACGAGATGATGGACCGCAGCGACGTCTCCGGTGCCCCGGTCGTCGACGACGACGACACGGTACGCGGCATCATCTCCGCGACGGACATCCGGCCGTATCTCGAAGTCGGCGAGTCGGATGCCGTTCGGGAGGCGATGACCGACGAGGTCATCACCGCCCCCGAAGACATCACCGCACGCGACGCGCTCGAACTCATGTACGAGCACAAAATCGAGCGCGTTCCGATCGTCAACGACGAGCAGCACCTCGTCGGCCTGGTCACCATGCAGGGCATCCTCGAACGCCGCGAACACGGCAGCGCCGCCCGCGACCAGAACGGCCGCCTCCGCGTCGGCGTCGCCGTCGGTCCGTTCGACACGGAGCGCGCGACCGCGGTCGACGAAGCGGGCGCGGACGTGCTGTTCATCGACTGTGCGCACGCACACAACCTGAACGTCATCGACTCCGCCCGCGAGATCAAAGCCAGCGTCGACGCCGACGTGGTCGTCGGCAACGTCGGCACCCGCGAAGCCGCCGAAGCGGTCGTGGACTTCGCCGACGGCATCAAGGTCGGGATCGGGCCGGGGTCGATCTGCACCACCCGCGTCGTCACCGGGTCCGGCATGCCACAGATCACGGCCGTCTCACAGGTCGCCGACGTCGCCGCGCCGGCCGGCGTGCCCGTGATCGCCGACGGCGGAATCCGGTACTCCGGCGACGCCGCGAAAGCCATCGCCGCGGGTGCCGACGCCGTGATGCTCGGGTCGTACTTCGCCGGCACCGACGAGGCACCCGGCCGCGTCATCACGATGAACGGCAAGAAGTACAAGCAGTACCGCGGCATGGGCTCGGTCGGGGCGATGCAGTCCGGTGGCAGCGACCGCTACCTCAAAGACGACGACGAGGACGAGGAGTACGTCCCCGAGGGCGTCGAGGCTGCAACCCCCTACAAGGGGTCGCTGGCGTCGGAACTCCACCAGCTCGTCGGCGGCATCCAGTCCGGCATGGGGTACGTCGGGGCCGAGTCGATCCCGGCGTTCAAGGCTGACGCCGAGTTCGTGCGCGTCTCCGCGGCGGGACAGACCGAGGGCCACCCTCACGACGTGATGATCACGGACGAAGCGCCGAACTACAGCCCACAAGGCGAGTAGCGGCCTCCACGATCGACCGCGCGGGATTTTGGACCGCTGGGGGTCAGACGGCAGGTCGGTCACGCAGCTTACGTGCGCGAGCGCACGGTGCACAGTCCGGGAGAGGTCGGTGCGGGGTTGCCACCACTCCCAAGCCGCCTCGTCAGGCGGCCTGCCGTCCCCACGAGATGTTGCTCCAGAGGCGCTCCCAGAGGTAGTACAGTACGGTCTTTCCGACGGCAGCAGAAACGCCGATCTTCGCCGCGGAGCCGAACTCACCGGTGTAGAGGAACGCGATGGTGAACACCAGCGTCGTGGCGAACACGCGGTACGACGCTGCCTTCACCGCCGACCGGTAGCGTGAGTCTGCCATCGGGGGCTCACTCCACGTACCCGAGTTCGGCGAGTTTCTGCCCGAGTTCGCGGGCCTCCTGTTCGGTGATCTCGCCGTCGTCCTCCATCTCGCGGACGACGAGGTGTTTCACGAACTCCTTCGGGGAGGCGAACGGTTCGTCCTCGATGTAGGTTTCGACGTCGCTGACGAAGTCCTTCCTCAGAGAGATGGTGGTGTAGTCGGACACGACCGGAGCGTCTCGCGCACTCACATTAATCGTTGTTATATGTAATTAAACGCGGGCTGGCGGCAGCCAGCGCGTCACGACGTGGGTTTCGAGACCCATTGGCTACCGGATCCGGACGGCGGTGCACACGTCTCCGTGGACGTACTGGGGTGTCTCCATGCGGGGGTTGCCGCCACCGTGGTACGACGAACTCCCCCGGCTGGTCGCAGACCGCCGTTCGATGTCGGCGTCGCTCGGTTGCCTCGGCGAGTCGGGGTCTGCCAGTGAGTGAAAGGTGATGCCACGCGCACTCCGCCCAGTGCGGGAACCGGGACCAGCAAGTCACTGATCACCGGCTTTCCCAAAGTTATATGCCTATTGCGTCAAACATGTTACGTATGTCGTCCTCCACGAAACTAGTCGAATGGATCGGTCGGGTGTCGGCCGGCGCGTTGGGATGGGTGCTCGTATTCATGGGTACCTTCGGCGCCCTGTTCGGCCTCGTCCAGCTGTTCTTCGGCCCGGAATGGCGGGGGCCGGTCGGCTCGCTGGTCGTGCTCGCGGTATCGCTGCTCGTGGTCGCCATGGGGATCTACGGGAACCCCACGTACCGGGAGCGCATTCACGCCACGCTCGGTTGACGTCCGCCCCGGATTGAGTTTTGCGCCGGTTCGTCCCACAGTTTGGACTGCCCACCGGCGGGTGCCCGCGTCCGGCCGCCAGGCCGCCGCGGGTTGCCGATTGTTGAACGCATATGGGCGTGGTCGTGCTACTCGGAGCCGACCATGCCACCCACGGACGACCAGCCGCTCGGCTTCGTGCAGCTCGGCGACACCGGACTCCAGACGAGTGCCCTCCAGTTCGGGACGTGGCGGTTCGGCAAGCGAACGGAGTCCGGCGACCTCGAAATCAGCGAGCAACGCGCCCACGACCTCCTCGATACGTACGCCGACGCGGGCGGCCGGTATATCGACACCGCCGACGTGTACGGCGGCGGCGACAGCGAACGCTGGATCGGCGACTGGCTGTCGGACCGCGACCGCGACCGGTACACCATCGCCTCCAAGATCTACTGGCAGGTGCGCGACGGCGACCCCAACAGTCGGGGGACGAACCGCAAAACCATCCGCAACCGCATCACCGCGCTGCTCGATCGCCTCGGCACGGAGTACCTCGACGTGTTGTACATCCACCGCTGGGACGGCGACACCACGGCCCGCGAGCTCATGCGGACGCTCAACGACCTGGTCGCCGACGGGCTCGTCCATTACCTGGGCGCGTCGACGCTCCAGCCGAACGCCTGGCGGATCGCGCGGGCCAACGAGCTCGCGCGCGCCGAGGGCTGGGAGCCGTTCAGCGTGCTCCAGCCGCGGTACAACCTGGTTGACCGCGAGATCGAAGGCGACTACCTCACGTTCGCCCGCGAGCAGGGGCTTGCGGTCTGCCCGTGGAGCCCGCTGGCACAGGGCTTTCTCACCGGGAAGTACAGCCGGGACGACGGCCTCACCGGCGAGTCGAAGGCCAGCGACTCCAGCCGGTGGGCGGACACCTACCTCACGGACGCGAACTTCGACGCCCACGACGTCCTGGACGCGGTCGCGGACGAGGTCGAGGCGTCGCCGCCCCAGGTCGCGCTGGCGTGGCTGCTGCACCGCGACGGCATCACGGCCCCCATCGTCGGCGCGCGCACCCCCGACCAGCTGTCGGAGAACATCGACGCGGCGACCATCGACCTGACCGACGACCAGATGGCGCGGCTCACGGACGCGGTCGCCGGACCGTACGCGGACCTCTGAATCGGGTCAGTCGCCGGCCAGCTGGTCCTGAATCGTCTCCACCACGTCGGGGTTCCGGAGCGTCGAGGTGTCCCCGAGGTCGGCGTCGTTTGCGATGTCCTCCAGGAGCCGGCGCATGATCTTCCCCGACCGCGTCTTCGGGAGTTCCGGCGCGAACACGACCGCTTCCGGGCGCGCGATGGGACCGATGGCGTCCTCCACGCTGGCCACGATGCGCTCACGGAGGGCGTCGCTGGCGTCGTGGTCGTCCGTGGTGAGCACGTACGCGTACACGGCTTCGCCTTTCAGGTCGTGGTCGCCGCCGACGACCGCCGCCTCCGCAACCCCCGGCACGTCGACGATGGCCGATTCGATCTCCATCGTGCCCAGGCGGTGCCCGGAGACGTTCACCACGTCGTCGACGCGCCCTAGGACCGTGATGTAGCCGTCGTCGTCGACTTTCGCGCCGTCCTCCGGGAAGTACACCCAGTCCGCGGGGTCGCCGCTGTCGGTGTCGGAGTATACCCGCCAGTACTCGTCGATGAACCGCTCGTCGTTCTCGTAGAGGGTTTGGAGCATCCCCGGCCACGGCTTCTGGATGGTCAGGTGGCCCGCCCGCCCGCCCGCCACGTCGTCGCCGTCGGTGTCGATGACGCGCGCGTCGACGCCCGGCAGTGGGCGGCCCGCCGACCCCGGCTTCATCGTGGAGACGCCGGGCAGCCCCGTGACCATCATGCCGCCGGTCTCGGTCTGCCACCACGTGTCCACGATCGGGCACGACTCGTCGCCGATGTGGGTGTAATACCACGTCCAGGCCCGTGGGTTGATCGGCTCCCCGACGGTTCCGAGCAGCCGCAGGCTGGAGAGGTCGTGGGCGTCGGGGTACTCCACCCCCCATTTCATGAACGACCGGATCGCCGTCGGCGCGGTGTACAGTTGGGTTGCCTCGTAGGACTCGACGAGCTCCCACAGGCGGTCCTTGTCGGGGTGGTCCGGAGCGCCCTCGTAGAGCATCGTCGTGGTGCCAAGCGCCAGGGGCCCGTAGACGATGTAGGAGTGGCCGGTGATCCAGCCGATGTCCGCCGAGCAGAAGTAGGTGTCAGACGGCTTGATGTCCAGGACCGCCTGCGAGGTCCAGGCGGCCCACGAGAGGTAGCCGCCCGTGGAGTGAGTGACGCCTTTGGGCTGGCCGGTGGTGCCCGACGTGTACATCAAGAACAGCATGTCGGTGGCGTCGCGCTCGACCGGCGAGACGCTTGCACCGTCGTGGGCGGCGACGACGGCGTCGTAGTCGTGGTGTGCGGCCGGGCGGTCGTGGTCGAAGCCGTCGCCGTTCGCGCCGAGGCGGTCGACGACGACCACGTCACTGACCGCGTGTGACACCCCGGCCAGGCCGTCGAGCGTTTTCGCGTAGTGATCGAGGGGGTCGCCGCGCCGGTAGTAGCCGTCACAGGTGACGAGATACTCCGAGTCGGCGGCGTTCATTCGCGTGCTGAGCGCGTCCGCGGAGAAGCCCGCGAACACCACCGAGTGTGGCGCGCCGAGGCGCGCGCAGGCCAGCATCGCGATCGGCAACTCGGGCACCATCGGCATGTACAGCGTGACGATGTCGTCCTCGCCGACACCCATCTCGCGCAGCCCGGCGGCGAACTCGTTGACCTCCCGGTGGAGCTGGGCGTACGTGTACGTGCGGTTGGCTTCGTCGGCCGGCTCGCCCACCCACTCGATGGCGGCCTCGTCGCCGCGCTCGTCGAGGTGGCGGTCCAGACAGTTCGCGCTCGCGTTCAGGCCGCCGCCCGGGAACCACTCGTAGAACGGCGGGTTCGAATCGTCGAGGACCTGATCGTACGGCGTCTCCCAGTCCAGCAGGTCGGCCGCGTCAGTCCAGCATTCGGGCCAGGTCGCATCGAACTCGTCGTAGATACCCGGGTCGGAGACGTTCGCCTGCTCGACGAACGACTCGGGCGGCGTGAACTCGTCCTGGTCGGTGAGTCGCGCCTCCAGCTCCGGGGTGTCGGTGTCGTTGCTCATGTCCCGGTTGCACCCAAACCAACCATCCTGTTAAGCACGAACGCTAATTATCCTAATTGTCCATTCGGGATCGGGTGCTCGGAACCACCCCACGACAGTGGGGTGTGTGGACACACCTGGGTTACTGTCGCGTGTCCGGCCAGGGCGTGTCCGGGTCGCAGCCACCATCGCTGTCGATGACCGTCGCCAGCAGCTTCTGCTGGGCGCGCCGCAGGTGGTTGTGCAGCGTGGGGGCTGTCACGCCCATGTCGGCCGCGAGGTCCTCGGCGGTCGACTCCCGGGGCCATTCGAAGTAGCCGGCGTGAAACGCCGCCCGCAGGACCGCCGCCTGCTTGTCGGTGAGCGCGTCGTGCAGCGACGCCCCGTCGCGCTGCCCCGTCTCGTCGCCGCGGGCGCGCTCGCGCTTGGCCGCCAGCGACACGCCGGGGAACGCCGTGGCGAGGGCATCGAGGAGCGCACGCACGTCCGTCTCGGGGGCCACGCCGGCGACGACGCGCTCCCCACCGGGGCCGGCGCTGAGATCCCGGATCGTCCCGCCGTGGCTGACGACCGCCATCGCGAGATCAGCGCCCGGGGCCACCCCGACCGCGAGCACCGCCTCGCCGCCCTGGTCGCGGACCACGCGCACGCTCACGACGCCGTCGTGGTCGTGCAGCCAGTCACGGACGCCGTCCGCGGGTGCGCCGGCGATCCGCACGAAGAACACGAGTGTCTGCCGGTCACCGGGCACGACACCCTCCAGGGAGAGGTCACACCCCTGTTCGACCGCGGCGCGCGCGAACACCGACCCCGCCCGGACCTCGAACGCGACTTCGAGAACGGTGTCCGTCAGCAGGCGGTGGCGCTGCTCGGCCAGCGCGACCGCCCGGCCCACGCGACGCCCCAGGTCCGTGATGAGGGTGCGCTCGCGCTGGCTGAACCGTGCCGTTGACGCCCCCACGGCCAGGACGCCGTGGGCCGCCTCGGGTCCGGCAACCGGAACGACGCCCATCGCCTGAACGCCCGCCGCCGCGGCGTGCTCGCGCAGCGCCGCGACCGCCGGGGCAGCGCTCGCGGCCGGCGTGAACAGCCCAGTCCCGTCGTCGAGGGCGGCTTGCACGAGCGTCGCGCCCGGGGCGGCGCTCGCGTCGTCGCGGATCGCACGGTCGCCGCCCGCGGTCGCGGCAACCGTCACGTCGTCGCGGGTCGTCGGCCGCGCCAGCCACGCCATCTCGTAGGCGTCGCTGGCGGCCAAGGCCTCGCAGACGGCCGTCTCAACGGCCCCCCGAGTGCTCGCATCAGATAGGGCGTCCCCCGCCGCGAGGACGGCGCTGTGCGCTTCGTCCACCCGGTCGTGTGCCCGCTGCTCGCTGCGGTCCGTCGGCGCTCGCGTCGTGCCGTCGAACGCCCGGGCGATGGTGTCCCGGTCGACGCCGTCCACCGCGGCGTACTGATCGAGGCTGGCGAGCCGCGACCAGCCGCCGACTGCCGCCACGACACGCGGGTCGACACCCGCTCCGGTGAGCAGCCGCCTGGCGAAAAACGAGCGCAGGTCTTGGGCGGCGACGCCGTCCAAGCCGGCCGCGTCGGTGCGCCCGGCGACCGCGCTGACCAGCGTTTGGACGCGGCGCGCCGACACGTCGACCAGCGGGTCGTCATCGGCCAAGCCCGCGGCGTCGGCGCGCCGCCGGATGTCACGCTCGACCGCGGGTGGGAGGTAGGCGTCGCGGTCGCTGCCGCCGTCGGCACCGGGCACGGCCAGGAAATAGTGTGTGACACCGTCGTGGTCGTGGGGCGCGACATCACACGGCCGGACGCGCGGTATCTCGGCGGACGTCAGCCCGACCTCGCCGGCCAGCCCCACCACCACTGCCTCCCGGGGGGTTTCGGTTGCGCCGCGCAGCTCCCGGTAGTCGGCGTCGGTCACGCGACCGTCAGCCCCACGCATACTTCGTGATTATTTCGAATCCCGAACCATCAACCTTGCGTGGTCGTCCGCGCCGACTGCGCCGGGCTGACGGGGGCGCGAGCCCGGCGACGCAGCCCGCTGGCGGGCGGCGTCGCGGCGTGGCCGCGTCCGAGTGGCGGCGTCAGTCGTCGTCTCGCCCGGCGATGAGGGCGTCGATGTGCGCGGGGCTGATCGAGCACCCGCACGGGCTGGCGGTGGCGTCGGTCGGCCCGTGCTGTGTGACCGCCTGCACCCCCCGCCCGCAGTTCGGACAGTCGAAATGCTGTGCGCCGTCGGAACGCTCTTCAGCGTTGTCGGTGGACTCTAGCATGGCTTCTGTAGCTGCGGTACAGGAGCCCGCGCGAGCCTGCTGTTGCAGCAGCGAGGCTCGCACTCTTTCGACACTTTGACTCCTGTACCTAGTCGTTGTGTCTGTCTGCCACTTATTTCTTACCAATAGTTTTGTTTGTACCTCAAACACAAATATACGGGCGTTACAGGCCATGAAAATAGTAATACGCCCATAGATGACTGAAATTCAGTATGCCGAAGCCCCAGTTAGCGTCGTGGATGACGCCCGTGGATAGGGACATCCTCGAACAACTGCAGAACAAGGGGGCCGAGGAACTGATTCTCAACCCCACCGCGATAGCGGCCAACATTGATTGGGGCAGTCAAACCGTCCGCGAACACATGATGGTTCTTCGAGAACACGGACTTGTCGAATACTTCGACGAAGACCGCGCGCTCTATCAACTCTCCGAGCGGGGGCGAGCATGGCTCAGAGGAGAGATTGCGACCGACGACTTGGAATAGTCGGCAGCGGTAGTTCCAACCGTTTTGTTATTATAACGGCCAGATTATTACTAACTACAAACGTTCACTCCGGAAGGTGATTCAGTTCGTATGAGCATGAATACCAATATCAACGCCACTGAGAGTACCGTACAGAGCATATTGTGGAGAAACGTTCGGTTCAAAATCCCCAAATACCAGCGGCAGTACTCATGGATCGAAGAACAGACACTCGCCGATACTAGATACGTTAACTGGGAACACGAAGACCTCTACAAGATAACCATGTGGCGCCAACTCTACTTACGAGGCGAAGTGGACGCGCAGAATCAGCCGAGACCGTGGTCGGGGAGGGTTTTCACATGGTGAATGGCAATCCATTACCGATTTTAGCTCAGCAGAGTGGAGGATCAGCTACCTACCCAGACTGGTTGATTGCCATCCTGATTTTAATCTCTTTTTCTAGTGCTGTAAATAAAATAATGGAGAGAATGGATCAGAGAGTACCCATTTACAAAATGTCTGCGGAGGTATTACGCCTCATTATCCCAATTCCAGAAATACTGAATCAACTTCGACGTTTAGAAGGGTGCGATTGGTCGGCGAAAAAAAGAAAGCTCGGCTATATCCTTATGGTGGGACTGTCGGTTGCTGTTCCGTACCAACTCTCCGAAGTATTGCAGCCAGCATCTAAGCTTGCGAGGATTCCAGCTTATTTAACTGCCATTATTGTCGCATACGAGGCTGGTGGACCTGTGGTATCTTTCAGCTTTGGCCTATTGGATCTGGTTGAAAAAGTGGCTGCTGAAATTATTAATTCTGGTCCTAAAAATTTAAAATATCCAATTTTTTATCATGGGGTAAGGGGGGTTTTCACAGCAATTATCATAGTTGGCATTGGACGCGTGTTGTAGGGCGCATAAACATCCAGAATTTATTTCTCCGGTGTAGAAAGTGGGTCCTCGCGAAGGTATCCCGAGAAACACTTCGGGCTCGTACGTGATTCGGGCAGTTCCGAGAACTCGCTTTGAAAGCGGCTGTCAGAAATGTTGCCCTCGCTATCTACTGGTTCAGCGCAGATGTCCGTATTCAGGTTCTCGTTGACCTGTGACTCCCTTCTATTGGTGCTCTCTGTATCCTCCTGGCCACCCTCACGCTTGGTCCCGCGAATTCCGTGAACGCCTGGTGGCCGCCACAGTCTCCCCCCTCGAACAGGCGCTCAAACAGTGCTCCCCGTCGCCATCGGCGTCAACAGCCCAGATCGATGACGAACCGATCCTGTTATTGACCAAAATCCATACAAACGCTAGACCAATACCCGTTGATATGACCGACCGCCCTCCTCGAATCGCGCTCGTTATACTCGCACTGTGTTTACTCACGGTTCCATTCTGGGCACCCCTGTTAGACGTCACAGGAACGGCGCACGAGTACAGTGCCACACAGCTCACTGTTGAAGACGACCGAGTGCAGGTTCAGCAAGACTCACCGAGGCTCAAACAGATCAACGGACTCGATTGCTTCAGGGAGCGGTCCCCGACTCGGACCTGTGGGTTTGAATCCGCGCTGCTCACTGAGCGCTCACGTTCCGCATCGTATCCCGGTGTCCGGCACGTCGACGGAGACCCGTTGCTTGCTGCCCGAGATCGGTATCTTGCGTTCCCCGGTGACGGACGTGTCTTCGAACGCGTCACAGGCTGGAACGAGTCGGCGCAATCATATCGTCTCAGCGTAGAGCGAGTGAACGCCTCACAGGCGGTAGCGGACGTTTCGCACCCCGTTGATCAGTACTCGCCAGCAGTCCAGCGGGCGGTTGAAACCGGGGCGAGCCAGTCTCAGACGGATCTACGAGAAGCGGTTGTGGCCGACGCTAACGGGCGCTATTATGCGGTGTACACCTCGGGCACGACGTCGCTGCTCTCCGAAGCGCCAGGTTCGGAGCGTGTGCTTGAGTTCTTGGCGGTCATCACCGGTGCCGTGCTGTTGTTCAGGGCGGGCGCGATGGGGAACGAGCCAGCGTCCGGGGACGGCGATTAAGCAGCTGTTCCGATCATCTAGCGTGGGTCGGTTAGTCCTGCTCTGTTGAATCCGGCGATAACACGGGGATCGCGATCGACAGAGACGCGATTGTCTCGATATCCCCCGACGAGGAATTGGATCGATTTACTCGTGATCTCGATCATCACGCTCTCTGCGAAGGCTCCATCTCGGAACTCACAGCGCTCCTGAGAGAGCACAGAGCAACCTCATCCCAACATCGTCTGCGGATTCAACAGAGCAGAGTGGAGTGAATCTATCGAGTGATGATCTGGCCTCGTTTTACCATTCTACACGGCTACGTTCGTCCACGTGAACACACGCCCGCCCTCGCGATGTACCCTCGCTGTCGGCCCGCTCTACGCGCTCTCCGACTGCCAAGACCGCCGTGGGGTCCTTTCGAGCGTTCGCGTTCATCGTCCTCGCGATCCCGGTGATCGCGGATGTCGCCAGCTACCTCACGTGGTGAATCGTTGTCGACGCTCTAATCGGGCACGGCCGCCAGACTCTCCGGCGTCGTCGCGGCCTTCGGCGGCCATCAGGCACCGACCTCTGTCGTCGTGGGGTTCTGGACGCGCACGGAGTCGACCGAGCAGCCATAGGGATTGGCGGAATAGATCACCCCCGTCGACAGCGATCTTCTCCAACGACTCCGGGACGAGAGGACCCACGAGCGACGACTAACACCGGTGATGATAGCCGAACACGTCGACAAAAGCCGTGGCGTCTACCACCTCTCGGGCCGGGGGAGAGACTGGCTCACTGGCGACGTAGACACCGAAAAACCAGCCGCAGGCGATTAGCTCGCTGAGACGGCCATGTGGTGCGCTCTCACGCCGATGTGGTGTACACCTCGGCCCAGAGAAATGCAGCACCGATGCCAACGTACAGAAGCCCCGACGCCGAGTATCCGAGGTTGCTGTTCCACGCAAACGAGGCAACCTGGATGAGACCAACAGCGATCAGTGCCAGCCCGAGGACTGTCTTGGCTCGCTGACTCACCATGCAGGCCGGAGCACCGCACCCCGGATTAATCTACTGCCTGTCAACAGCACGACCGCATCGCTCGTTCCCGAGTCGCCGACGCCGATGAGGTCAGCCGCGAGTCGCTACCGGCAACGCGACAAGGTCGTGTCTCGAAACGCGTTATCACGGACGCACGTGGGAAACGCGATGTGGGTATTGAACAGGCTTGGCGTGGTGATCAGAGCGTCACAGCACCGACTCACCACTCCGTCGCGGTTCTCGATCCCGAGCTGTCCTGTGGTCCACCCTGTAATGTGGCTCGGTCAGGCCGGGCGCGCCGGGACACCGCGACGCCGAGTGGTACGGGACATGCTCTCTGGGCGGGTGGCGCGGTGGTCCAACCGGTACGAGCCAGCAGGCGCTACCAACCAACGCTGTGTTCGGCTTCGAGAAAGCGGGCCGGGCGCGATTTGAACACGCGACCGACGGATTAAGAGTCCGTCGCTCTGCCAGACTGAGCTACCGGCCCGAACGCATCCCCATATTACCGGCTGGCACTCAAATACGTTCTGATTCGCGGCAACTGACCGACGGTAGTTGACATACGCGGTGGGCCCGACGGCTGCGCTGCCTACTCGCGGACGTGTCGTCGGCTAGCGGTCGGAACGCGTAAGTGACGGCCGCCGCAATCCCGTGACAACATGAGCAGCCGGGCCACCATCTCCTCGATGTCCACCTACGCGATCCTTGGCTGTGGCAGCGTGGGCCACGCTGTCGCCGAGGAGTTGGTCGAACGTGGCAAAGACGTTCTCATCGTTGACAAGGACGAATCCCGCGTGGAAGCGCTGCGCGATCAGGATCTGAACGCGCAGGTGGCAAACGTCCGCGACCAGGAGGTTGCGGAGCTGATCGACACGCGGGATGTCGTGTTGGTGATGGCGTCGGACGTGGACGCAAACGAGGCCGCCGTCGAGAACATCCGCGCCCGAAACGACGACCAGTTCGTCGTGGTGCGGGCGAGCGACCCGGTGACGAGCGACGAGCTCACCGAGCTCGGCGCTGACGTGGTCATCAATCCGTCGTCGGTGATCTCCGACGCGGCGCTGCGCGCCCTGGAGTCCGGGGAGCTCGAATACAAGGCCCGCCAGCTCGCGGACGTCGTGTCGGGGACCGAGAGCGGGTTCGCGATCATCACCCACGACAGCCCCGACCCCGACTCCATCGCGGCCGCCGCGGCGCTGCAGGCCGTCGCCGGCCATCTCGGCGTGGACGCCGAAATCCTCTATTTCGGGGACATCGGCCATCAGGAGAACCGGGCGTTCGTGAACCTCCTGGACATCGAACTCACGCCGTACAGCGACGTCGACATCGACAACTACGACACGATCGCGCTGGTCGACCCCGCGAAAGCCGGGGCGGTGTCGATCGACCGTGATGTCGACATCTTCATCGACCACTACGAGCTCGAAGACGAGTCGCTCACCGCCGAGTTCGCCGACGTGCGGCCGAGCGTCTCCGCGACCTCGACGATCCTCACCAAGTACATCCAGGAGTTCGACCTGTCGGTCAGCCAGACGGTCGCGACGGCGCTGCTCTACGGGATTCGCGCGGAAACGCTCGATTTCCGCCGGGACACGACGCCGGCCGACCTGACCGCGGCCGCCTACCTCTACCCGTTCGCGGATCACGACACGCTCGAACAGGTCGAGTCCCCGAACATGAGCCCGGAGACGCTCGACGTGCTCGCGGAGGCGATCGCGAGCCGCGAGGTCCAGGGCAGCCACCTGGTGTCGAACGCGGGGTTCATCAGCGACCGGGACGCGCTCTCGCAGGCCGCCTCACAGCTCCTGAACCTCGAAGGCATCACGACGACCGCGGTGTTCGGGATCGTCGACGACACGATCTACCTGGACGCGCAGTCCAAGGACATCCGGCTGAACATCGGCCGGGTGTTGGCCGACGCGTTCGTTGACATCGGCGACTCCGCGGGCCACTCCACGCAGGCCAGCGCGGAGATCCCGCTGGGCATTTTCACCGGCATCGAGACGACCGAGGAGAACCGTGAGACGCTGCTGGATCTCACCGAGGAAGCCGTCACGAGGAAGCTCTTCGACGCCATGGGCGTCGAATCGGAGAGCTCGAACAACGGCAACTAGCCCGCAGACCGCCCGGTTCAGACTGCGATCTCGCTGTCCGCATCGTCGCCCTCGTAGCGCTCGACAACGTCGTTGATGAGGATGATGTCGCCGACCGCACGCACCCACCGGTAGGGAACGATCACGCCTTTCTGCCCGGTCATCTGTGCGGCGAACAGGTCGGCGTTGAGCTCCGTGAGTGCGAGCCCCGTGACGGCCTCCGCGTTGAGGTTCAACTGGATGTCTTCGACTTCGCCGACGAACACGCCGTTGTTCGAGTACACCTCGCGACCGACCAGCGAGGTGATCTCGTCTGCGTCTGCGTCCATGCTACCTGGGTAATGCGGGAGGCCCTTAAGTCTTCAAGCCGCGGCCGACCGGCGTCAGACGGCTGTCCGTCGGGCGATCTTACGGGCCGTCCGCGAGCACGCCCGCCAGTGCGTCCAGGGCCGCGACGGCGTGGTCCGGTGTGCGGCCGAGGCTGACACGGATCCGGCCGGGATCGTCGAAGAACCGGCCCGGAACGACCAACACGCCCTCCGACCAGGCCGCCGCCGCGACCGCGTCCCCGTCCGCCTCGCGCGGGTCGAGGAACGCGTACGGCGCGCCCTCGTGGACGGTGCCGGCGACGAGGTCGTCGTGGGCGTCGCGGAACGACGCCAGCAGGCCGTGGTTTTCGGCCACGAGGGAGCGCGCGCGGTCGGCGAGCGCGTCGCGGTTGTGCAGCGCCCGCATCCCCAGCGCGCGGTTCGACGCGGCGGGCCCCGGGATGTGCCGGAGCACCGACCGAGCGCGATCGACGAACTCGGCGTCGGCGATGAGCCAGCCCACACCGCTGTCGTGCAGCCCGAAGAACTTCGTCAGTGACCCGGTCACGACTGCGGAGTCGATCCCGACCGCGGTCGGCCCGCCGAAGGGGCCGTCGCTCGCCGTCTCGGTGAACGGCGCGTACACTTCGTCGACGAGCAGCCGCGCGCCCACCTCTCGGGCGCGGGCCGCCGCGTCGGCGAGCGCGTCCACGTCAGCGAGGCGACCGCTGGGGTTGTGCCGGTTCGTCACGGTGACCACCTGGGTGTCCTCGGTCGCGGCGGCCGCGATCCGGGCCGGCGAAATCCGGTAGTCGTCGTCGGCCGGCCGGAGGACGCGGTTGGTCTGCCCACCGACGGCCCGGGGGGCCGCCACCAGCGGCTCGTAGCCGGGCTTTTCGACGAGCGCCGTGGGCGTTCCGCCGTCACCGTTCTCGTCAGTGCCGGCCGTCGGGTAGAGCGCCGCCGCCGTCGCGACGAAGTTCGCCGTCGATGCGCCCGGAGTCACCAACACCTGTTCCGGGTGGACGCCGTACTCGCCTGCGATCTGGGTTTCGAGGGTTGCGCCGGCGGGCGGATCTGACAGCCCCGCGAGCGGCTCCGGAACCACCGCGGGCTGGCGGTCGCGGTCGCCGCGCAGGGCGCTCGACCCGAGGTCGTACAACGCGACCTCGGGCCGGCCGGAAAGCCAGTCGATGTACTCCAGCCGTGGGAACATACCAGTGGGGTCTGTGCTGGCGGGTGAAATGCCTTGTCGGTCGCGCTGCGGGACTCCCGGATCCTGGCCGTTGCCGTCGGTGCCACAGTCCCGCACCGACAGTCCGGCCGGTCCCTCCGTGAGCGCCCGCCTGCGGTCACCTGAGCGCGAACGCGACCGCCGACCGGTCCAACACCAACAGGGAGTGATACCGCAGGAACGTCATCGAGACCACGCTGACGGCGGCGACCGCTACCACGCCCACGACCCCTGTCACAGCGAGCACGGCTGCGCCGCCCCCCGAAACCGCGCCCGCGAGCAGCGCGCCCGCCCCGAACGGCACCACAATGACAGCCACACAGAACCCCACCGCGATGCTCGCGCCGAACAGCAACACCGTTTTCACCAGTACGTAGACCGCGAACTCCTGCCAGTCGGCGCGCACAACCGGTGAGAGCCGTCGCCACCCCTCGCGCACACCGCAGCCGTCGGCGGCCATCAGCGGCACCACGAACGCCGTCGTGAACTCCGACGCGAGCGCCGCGCCGACACCGACCACCACACCCAGGGGCAGCGTCACCACCAGCGCCAGCAGCCACCACGCCTGGTCGAACGCCAGCGCCGCGCCGATGGGGCTGGCAACGAGCGCACTCGCCACCAGCCCACACCCGACGATCACGATCCGAAACGCGAGCAGCCGAAGCCCGGCGGCGAGGTGGGCGCGGAAGGGGGCCGCGATGCGGACGACCTGGGAGCGCGCGGCAGCAACCAGCACGAACTCCATCACCGCGCCGAGGGCGGCTGCCACGGTAGCGACCACCACCACAGTAACGCCGATGGCGGCCACGGCCAGACGGATCTCCGCGGTGGTCACTGCCTGCGCCACGTTGATTACGGCGTTGGGGGGCGCGTCCACGGAGACGGTCGGCGTCTGGGGCGCCGACAGGCCCGCGAACAGCGTGATCACGGCGAGCCGGCTCCACACGCCGAGATCCAACGGCGTCAGCAACGCCCGGGTCTCTGCGAGTGCGTCGTCGAGTGCACCGACGGCGTCCCACGTCATGGGTCGTGAGTCGGTGGCCGGGATGAAATGTGTGCTGCCGGCGGGTGCCCGACCAATGACAGCACCCCGTCACGATTGCGACAAGACTTTACCCCACAGGTTGCCAACTGAACAGCATGGTATCCGGTGGCGACCAGGACGACGACGACCGCGTGCTCTCCCCCGACGAGCTTGCCATCGAGGAGCAGGACGAGGTCGCGGCCATCGGCGAGGACCGGTACGTCATCGGGCCGGACGGACCGCCGAGCGCGCCCGCCGACGGCGCAGCCGAGGGTGGCGCCCCACAGCGAGAGCAGCCCCCACAGGGTGACCGCGGTGGCGGGAACACGACGGAACAGCCCCCCGAGCCACAGATCACCGGCCGGGACGTCAAAGAGTGGCTGGCCGAGGAGTTAGACACCCACGACAGCAAGTACGCCTACCACATCGCCTCGAAGTACGGCGACGACATCTCCCACCAGCAACTCGCAACCGACGACGTCGGTGCCGCGTTCGACGGGTTGCTCGTGTGGTACGCGCGCCAGCTCGCCGGCTCGACGTCGATCGATCGCGCGCTGGGCATCCTTCTGGGGGAGTCGAGCGTGCAGGTGAAATATCCCACCAAGCGACTGATCGCGTACCTGGAGGCCAACGACCTCGGTCCCGACGACTCGATCAAGGATCTGGTGCAGACCGTCGACGACGACGACGGCCTCAAATTCCCCCGGTAGCGCTCCCGTCGTGGTGTGATGCGCGAAACAGTTTTGAGGCTGCTGCCCCCTGAGTAAATCAGTGATGAACCTCGAAGACGCCGACCGGGTGGTCGAGGAGGCCGCACACGTCGTCGAGTTCAAACTCGGCGACGAGGTGTGTGCGATCGACATCGCGGCCGTCGACAGCATCGTCGAGTCGAAGCAAGTGACGCGTGTGCCCCGGGCGCCGGACGCCGTCGAGGGGGTCATGGACTTGCGGGGTGAAACCACGGCGATCGTCGATCCGCGGGAGTTCCTCGCGATCCACGGGGACCACGACTCGGACAACATTCTGGTGCTCGATCGCGCCGACGACAAACAGAAGATCGGGCTCCGTGTGGCGGAAGTCACTGAGGTGTCGGGCTACGCAGAGCACCAGATCGACCGGGGCAGCCGCCTCGACCGCATCGGCACGTCGGCCATCGAAAGCGAGCTCGTCCGCGGCGTCATCCGAAAAGGGGCGACGCCGCCGGGCGAGGCGGACGCCGCCGAGGAGGACGTGGCGCTCGTGCTGTGGTTGGACATCGACAAGCTCATCGGTTCGGTGTCGGCAGACGAGACCATCGACAATCAGGTCTGATAATCGGTCAGTTGGGTTTATTAGCCCCTTGGCACAACGAGAGGGCATGGCGAAGCAGGTCTTACTGGTCGACGACTCCGAGTTTATGCGGAATCTCCTCCGGGAGATTCTTGAGGAGGAGTTCGAGATCGCTGACGAGGCCGAGAACGGGGTTGAGGCCGTAGAGATGTACAAAGAGTACGATCCGGATCTCGTGATGATGGACATCGTGATGCCCATCCGAGACGGCATCGAGGCCACGTCCGAGATCAAGGAGTTCGACGCCGGGGCACACATCATCATGTGCACCAGCATCGGCCAAGAGGAGAAGATGAAAAAGGCGGTGAAAGCCGGTGCTGACGGCTACATCACGAAGCCGTTCCAGAAACCGAGTGTGATGGACGCTATTTCGGACGTGCTCACCGCATGACAGAGGCACTGGTGGTCGACGACTCGCATTTCATGCGCACGGTCATCAGCGACATCCTCGAGGACGGCGGGGTCGACGTCGTCGGGACCGCCGAGAACGGCGCACGCGCCCTGGACGCGGTTACGGACGTCCAGCCGGATGTCATCACGATGGACGTCGAGATGCCCGAAATGGACGGGATCGAGGCGACCGCGGAGATCATGCGCGAGCAGCCGACGCCGATCCTGATGGTGTCCGCGCTCACGACCGAGGACGCCGACGCCACCCTGGAGGCAATGGAGAAAGGCGCGATCGACACGTTCGCGAAGCCAGGGGGCACGATTTCCACGGAGCTGTCGGGGCACAGCGAGGAGTTGGTGGCGGCGGTCGAGCGCGTCGCGAGCGCGGACCCAACCGCCGGCCACGACGTCGAGATGGAGCCGGCGTCGCCGCCGGACGCGACCACCAGCGAGTACGCGAACAATCCGACGCTGCTGATCGGCGCGTCGACCGGCGGGCCGAACGTCGTCGAGTCGATCCTCGCGTCGCTCCCGGCGGAGGCTGACTTCCGGGTGTTGATCGTCCAGCATATGCCCGACCAGTTCACGTCCCGGTTCGCCGACCGGCTGGACGCGGCGAGCCAGTACGACATCACCGAGGCGGAGGACGGCTCACGGATCGGTGGCGGCGAGGGGCTGGTCGCGCGCGGCGACTACCACATGCGCGTCTCGGGGTACTCGAACGGCCGACTGCGGGTGCGATTGGACCAAAGCGAGCGCCTGCACAGCGTCCGGCCGGCGATCGACGTGACGTTCAAGAGTGCTGCCGAGCGCGTTACCGACCCGCTCGTGTCGGTCGTACTGACCGGAATGGGCAGCGACGGAGCGGACGGCGTGCGTGCCGTGAAAGACGCCGGTGGTGCGACGCTCGCGCAGAACGAAGCCACGAGCGCCGTGTTCGGGATCCCCGAGCGCGCCATCGAGACGGGATGCGTTGACGACGTGTTGCCGGTCGATCAGCTAACTGAAGCGATCGCGGATTCGATACGGAGGACGACGTGACATGGACGACTACCTCGAAGCGTTCGTTCGTGAAGGCGAAGAACACGTAACCAGCCTCAACAACGCCCTGCTGGAGCTGGAGTCGGACCCGGGCAACGAGGAGGCGATGGACGAAATATTCCGGACCGCCCACACGCTGAAGGGGAACTTCGGCGCGATGGGCTTCGAGGACGCAAGCGATCTCGCCCACGCCGTCGAGGATTTGCTCGACGAGATGCGGCAGGGCAACCTCGAAGTGACCTCCGACAGGATGGACCGCATCTTCGAGGGGATCGACGGCATCGAAGCCTGCCTCGACGAGATCCAGGCCACCGGTGACGTGGACCGAGACGTCACCGGCACCATCGAGTCGGTGCGGGCTGTGCTGGATGAGGTCGACGGGGACGGTGGCAGCGACACCACCACCAGCAGCGGCGACGCCGGCAGCCCGGCCGGCGACGGTGACGTGGACGCGACGCGGGTCGTCGACGCGGACACCATCGACGCCGCCGAGGACCGCGTCTACCACATCCACATCGACATGGGGGACTCCCAGATGAAAGGCGTCGACGGGATGTTCGTACTCGAGGAGGCCACGGAGGCCTTCGATCTGCTCGGGGCCGAGCCGTCGCCGGACGCGATCAACGACGGCGAGTACGGTGATGGCTTCGAACTGGTCGTCGCGACGCCCAGCGACGAGGTCAGCGACACCGTGGCGGCGTTCCCCAAGCTGTCGGACGCAACGGTCACCGCCGTCGGCGACGACGAGCACGCCCCAGACGCCGACAGCGGGACCGAGGCGGACGCCAGCGCCGACGACGATGCGGACGATGCCGGGACGACCGCCGACAGCGGGAGTTCCAGCGGCGGGTCCTCGGCGATCGACAACACGGACACGGAGATCCAGTCGGTTCGCGTGGACGTCGATCAGCTCGACGAGCTCCACGGGCTGGTCGAGCAGTTGGTCACCACCCGCATCAAGCTCCGGCGGGGCATGGAGGAGAGCGACCGCGAGGTGCTCGACGAGCTGGACGAGCTGGACAAGATCACCTCCAGCCTCCAGGACACCGTGATGGACATGCGGTTGGTCCCGATGAAGAAGATCGTCGGGAAGTTCCCCCGTCTCGTTCGGGATCTGGCCCGCGAGCAGGACAAGGACATCGACTTCGTCGTGGAGGGCGACGACGTCGAACTCGACCGCACGATCCTCACGGAGATCAGCGATCCGCTGATGCATCTGTTGCGGAACGCGGTCGATCACGGGATCGAGAAGCCGGCGGTGCGCGAGGACAACGGCAAGGACCGCGAGGGGACGATCACGCTGTCCGCCGAGCGCGACCGCGATCACGTGCTCATCCAAGTCCGAGACGACGGCGCCGGCATCGACCACGACACGATGCGGGAGAAAGCCATCGAGAAAGGCGTGAAAACCCGCGAGGAGGTCCAGGACATGCCCGACGACGACGTCGAGGATCTGGTCTTCCATCCCGGGTTCTCGACGAACGACGAGGTGACCGACGTCTCCGGGCGCGGGGTCGGGATGGACGTGGTCAGGGATACGGTGACGCGACTCGATGGGAGCGTCTCCGTCGACAGCACGCCCGGCGAGGGAACGACGTTCACGATGACGCTGCCGGTGACCGTCGCCATCGTGAAGGTGCTGTTCGTGGAGAGCGGTGGCGAGGAGTACGGCATTCCGATCAAGACAGTCGACGAGATCTCGCGGATGAAGTCCGTGAAATCAGTCGACGGCGAAGAGGTCATCACCTACGACGAGACGGTGTACCCGCTGGTTCGACTCGGCGACGCGTTGAACGTTCCCGACGAGACGCGGAACGGCGACGGCATGCTCGTCCGGATCCGTGATTCGGAGCGACAGGTCGCCGTGCATTGCGACGACGTTCGCGGCCAAGAAGAGGTCGTCGTCAAGCCCTTCGAAGGCATCCTCTCCGGGATTCCCGGGCTGTCCGGGGCGGCCGTCCTCGGCGAGGGTGACGTGGTGACCATCCTGGACGTGGCTACGCTGTAATCATGAGCACAATGATCGACATTCGGCGGTTACAGACCGTCAACGAACTCGCCCGGGAAGGAGCGTCGACGGTCGCCGAGAACATGAGCCAGCTGACCGGCGTCGAGACCCAGATGCAGATCACGAAGATCAACGTCATCGACGTCGAGGACCTCGGCGCACACCTGGGAGCCGCCAAGCAGGTGGGCGTGAGCGTGCCGCTCAAAGAACAGCCCTACGGGTCGGTGCTCGTGTTGTTCGACGACGAGAGCGCACGCCGTGTCGCCGGAACGATGATGGGCGGCATCGAGAGCGAGGGCGGCGGCTACAGCGACATGGAGCGGTCCGCGATCCGTGAGGTCGGGAACATCATGACAAGCGGGTTCATCGACGGCTGGGCGAACGTGCTCGGCCGCACCATCGACATCTCCACGCCACAGCTCATCCGGGCGTCCGGCGAGGACATTGCGAGTCATTGTGTCGACCCCGGCGAACACGAGATCGCGATGGTGTTCGACGCGGAGCTACACGCCCCAGACGCCAACGTCGAGGCGAAAATCTACTCGTTCCCCGACATCGAGGCGTTCGTCTCGATGATCAACAGTATCTAAAATGCGTGTCGATCTCGACGCCGTTGCGTCGTTCAGCCGCACGGGCGACGAAGGCGGTCAGCGCGCGGCGGACTCTCTGGAGACGCTTACGGGTATTCCTGCCAACTGCCAGCTCACGCGAACCGCGCTCGTCGACGCCGACGGACTGTCGGTGTTCCTGGGGGACTCCTGGGAGCGCATCAGCGTCGAGTTCGACGGCGCACTCACCGGTCGTGCAGTGCTGTCGTTTGACGAAGCGTTCGCCGACCACGTCGAAGACGAACTCGGCGTCGGAGCCGCCGCGCTGCCCGAAGTCGCGAACATCCTCACCAGCGGGTTCGTCGACGTCTGGGCGGCCGACGACGAGGACACCATCGAGATCGAGCCGCCCGACCGCCTCGAAGACGAGCACCGCGTCGTCCAGGACGCTGCGGTCATCGACGACTGTGCGTTCGTCTTCGAGAGCCAGATCGTGTTGTCCTCGACGCAGGGCACCTGCCGGTTTGCGGTCCTCCCGGACGTCGAGTCGTTCGGGTCGTACGTCACCGAGCCGGACGCGGAGTTCGCGCTCTCGGATCTCGCCAACCACATCCAGGTGGCGTCAGTGAGCGCCGAAGCCGTCTCCTCACACCTGGAGATGATGACCGGGACGGACGCGACGCTCGTGGAGTCACACGTGGACTTCGTGCCCGTCGAACGGGTGCCATCGCTGCTCGACGACGCCGCCTACGAGGGCGCGATCTTCGAAAGCGAGGGCGTCGTCGACAGCGTCATCGCGATCCTGTTCGACGAGACCGAGCCCGGTGCGGTCGCGGAGCTACTGCTCGGGGACGCCGATGCCGGCGCGGAAATGGCCGAAAGTGCCGTCTCGGAGCTGGGCAACATCACCGCCAGTGGGTTCATCGACCAGTGGGCGAACGCACTGGACACCACGATCGACATCTCGACGCCGTCCCACGTCCGTGACGCCGGTCGTGCCGTCCTTGACACCGTCGCGGCAGCCTACGGCGAGCGCGCGGACACCATCGCAGTGGTGAACGCCACGATCACACTCGGGCCGGACGTGACGTGTCGGGTCTGCACGTTCCCCAGCCCCGAAGACGCCGATCAACTCGCGGACATCGCTGACAACCTCGCCGCCGACGCGAGTGAGGAGTCGTGACGATCCGCGTTGGCGTGGCGGACTGGCGTGTCACGGACGACGACGACGCGGTGTTGGTCACGAGCGGGCTGGGATCGTGTGTCGCCATCGCGGTGCGTGATGCGCGCAGCGGTGCCGGCGGGCTGTTGCACGCGATGCTGCCGGAAGCCGACGGCCCCGTGGACACGCCCGCGAAATACGTCGATTCGGGTCTCGACGAGATGGTGTCGGCGCTGCTCCGCCTGGGCGCGAGCCCGAGCAGCCTCACAGCGAAACTCGCCGGCGGGTCGACGATGCTCGATCTCTCGATCGGGGACAGCGTCGGCTCCCGGAACGTGTCGGCCGCCGAACGCGCGCTGGCCGACGCGGACATCGAGTTGCTCGCGTCCGAAACCGGCGGGGACAGCGGACGGTCGGTGTCCTTTAGTCCGAGCAGTGGGGATGTTACCATAGACCGAGTTGATGCCGAGGTGCACGTAATTTGACTGACTTCCAAACCCTGCTTGAGTTCATCGAGACCGAGACCGGCTTCGCAACCAGCTACTACGACGAGTCGTACCTCGACCGGCGCGTGTCCGCGCGGATGCGCCGCCGCGGCGTCGAGGAGTACGCCGGCTACCTGACGCTGCTCGAGGAGGACGACGACGACGAACGCGCCGAGTTGCTCGACACCCTCTCGGTGAACGTCACTGAGTTCTTCCGCGACGAGAAAGTGTGGACCGCGCTCCGGGACGTGCTCTTGGAGCTCGCGGATACCGTGCGCTCGATCGACATCTGGAGTGCGGCCTGCGCGGACGGCCGCGAGCCGTACTCGCTTGCGATGCTCGCGTTGGACGCGGGCCTCGACCCCCGGAACGTCTCCATTCTGGCCACCGACATCGACGAGGACGCGCTGGCGAGAGCACGCGCGGGACGGTACGAAAGCACGCGCACCGCCGACATCAGCGACCAACTGGGGTTCTTAGACAACCCCCAGGAGTACGTCGACCGCGAGGGCGATCGCGCGTTCGTCGTCAACGACCGCGTCAAGGACCTCGTGACCTTCGAGCGCCACGACCTGATCACTGGCGACCCCAAATCGGGGTTCGATCTGGTGGCGTGTCGGAACGTCTGCATCTACATCGACAAGCAGTACAAGCTTCCGATCCTCGACACGGTCAGCAAATCCCTCCGTGAGGGCGGCCACCTCGTGCTCGGACAGACGGAGACGCTGCCCGGCGAGGTCAAAGAACGCTTCGAGGCGGAGGACCCACGCATCCGGATCTACAGTCGGGTCGCTGACACGTGACCGGCGCGGCAGAGGAGTAACGCTTATTCACCCGCCTCCACGACGTATAATTGAGTATACGGGGGTATGTCGGAATCAGCAATCGCAGACTTCGTCTCGTCGTTTATCCCGGATACAGCGACGCACGTCGAACCGGTGCGTGGCAGAGTCGTCATGAGCAAGCGCCGGATCGTGCTTGCCGCCGACGACGAGAAGACAACGATCCCCCTCAACGGTGTGTTCGACGTCCAACACGAGACCGCGCCCGGCGACCTCGCGCGGTTCTTCGAGGACACAGTCACGATCGCCTACGAACACGACGAGGACCGTCACGTCGCGGTCATTGAGGGCGGTGGCAGCACCGTCGACCGGTTCGTCACTCTCGTGTTCAAGGCGCTGGTCCACGGCACGACCGTCTACGCCAAACACCCGGCACGCCGCGGCGGTCGGATCACCGACCAACCCTTCGAGAAGGGGAATCTCGCGCTCTCGCCGGGTGACCTCACGATCACCGGCGACGCCGACACCACCATCGACCTCTCGACGGTGTCGCATTTCGAGCGCGTCGACCGCGAGGTCAACGGCTCGAACAAACAACTCCTGTCCGTGCGACACATGGGATCGACCGGCCCGATCACGACCGAACTCGCGCTCAGCTCCGGCCGGAAGATGAACCTGCTCGGGCGCTACATCCGCCTCCAGTACACCCACCTCAAACAGGAGTTGGCGGACGTCACCCTCACCAGCGAGGAAATCGAGGCCCTGGTCGCGATCTACTCCAGCGGCCCGAACGCCAGTCTCGCGGCCGTGCTGGGCGTCGACGCCTCGCGTGTCACGATGTTACTCAACGACCTCATCGAGAAAGAACTGGTCACCGACGACGACGGCATCGCGCTCACGTCGCTGGGGCGGGCGGCGGTCAGCGAACACATCGAGGACGTCAACCTCTGAGTGGCGTCCGAGGGGAGCAGCCCCACGATCACTCCTCGTTGATCGCTTCGCTGGCGATGTTGCGGCCCCGCGTTTTCATCGTGACCTCGCGGCGCTTGCGCACCTCCTCGAGGACGTCGACCTCGATGAGGCGCTCGAAGATCGACTCGACCTCGTCCACGTCCATCCCCAGGAAGTCCGGGATCTCGAACGACGACACCCCGGAATACAGCGCCATCAGCACCCGCTTTTCCGTTTCCGAGAGCTCGACTGACCCCTGGCTTTTCTCGGCTTCCTTGGTCAGCAGTGACTCCAGTATCGACGCCGTGTGCGAGTCGGTGGCGAAATACGTCTGCACGCTCGTGTCCCGGTTGACGGTGTGTTCGACTTTCAACACCGGCTTCGTGTCACCGTTCACCTCCAGGGACGCGGCCTCCGCCGATCCGACGTCGTCCAACTCAACGGAGACGAACGACCCGTTCGACATCGCAACGCTCAGCTCCGATTCGTCGACCTTGATGCGGGCACGCTCGAACTGCTCGTCGGTCACCACACCGCCCTCGACGGCGGGATGCTTCACCTGTAGCTCCGTCTGGTCCAGCAGCGCCCCGTAGAGCTTGCTCTCGAAGGTTTCCGTGTTGTCACCCAGCGAGACCAACATCACGCTCTCGTTGGTCATCCTGATGCTCACGTAGTTCCCGACCTTCGCGACGGTCTGGTTCACGTCGTGCCGGCCGCTCAGCCCCTGGACTTCCGACAACGGGAGGTTCCGCTTCCCCTCGCTGCCGGCCAGCACGATCCGCTTGTTGGACAACAGGATGCGACCTTTCGACCACTGGGCGTCTTTCATCCGCCGGCCGTCTTTGACGGCCTGCAGGAACTTCCCGGACCCGTCGGCTATCTTGTACTCTGACTCGCTCATTCCTCACCTACGATCGGCGCTTCGGGCGCGGCCCACACCTGCCCCGTCTGATACCGCGCACCCGGACTCATTCACACATCCCTTTTCTGCAAACGTATTTAATGCTTTGCGTGCAATTCTCGCGACTGAAACCGCCACCAGTGCTACGTTTTTCCGCCCAGCTTCGAGATCGCCGAGAACGCCCGCCGCCGCACCTCTTCGCTGTCCGTTTCGTCAACCAGTCGCTCCAACCGCTGGCGGGATCGATCCCCGCCGACCTTCCCGAGCGCGAACGCCGCCATCGCAACCGCGTCCTCGCCGTACTCCTGTGTCTCGACGACCTCAAGCAGTGACGTCTCCACGGACGCGCCACCGATCTCCGCCAGCCCCGTGGCCGCGAACTGCGCGATCAGATCGTCGTCTTCGCCCAGCAGCTCCCGGAGCGCCTCGATCGCGTCCATCTTCGTGCGCTGATCACCGGCGACCCGCCCCAGCATCCACGTGGCGTTCCGGCGCTGGTGTAGCTGCGTTCCCTCGTCGATGATCTCGATCAGCGACTTGATGATACTCGGGTCGGAGCGCGCCGACATCCGGTCGACGATCGTTTCGCGCAGCTCGTGGCTCTGATCCGGTGGCACGTTCGACAAGATCTCGATCAACGAGAAGACGGCCGCCCGCCGCACCAGGTCGCTTTCGTCACCCAGCCGCTCCACGAGCGCGTCCACCGGCTCGGCGGTCTCGAACCGCCCCAGCGAACTCACGGCTGTCCGCCGCATCGCCTCGCTGTCGTCTTCAACCACCGACAACAACCCATCAAGGGCCTGTTCAGTCGTCAGTCGTCCGAGTGACTCGGCGGCTTCCCGGCGAACTTTCAACGGCTCTCCGTGCAGGCAGTCGACGAGAATCCCCGTCACTGCGGGCTGTTCGATCCGTCCCAGTGCCCGCGCGACCCGCGCCCGAACACCGACGTGCTCCTCGGTCTGTAGCTGCTTCGCAAGCGGCCGCGCGGTGTCCTCGACGCCGAGCAACCCCAAGACGTTCGCGGCCGCCATCCGCAGCTCCGGCGTCTCCGACTCCAGGTTCTCCACGAACGCTTCGGCCTGCGCCCACGTCGCTCCACTGTCGGGCACTTCCTGGTCTAACCCACGCATCAGCGCGTCGACCGCCTCTTGCTGTGTTAACGCGTCAATGGCGGCCGCACGCACCGACTCGTCGTCGTCGCTCATCGCGTCAACGAGCGCCTGGATCCCCTCCGGTTCCGGCTCGTCTAAGTTCCCGAGGATCTCCGCCGCGCGCCGACGAACCGTTTCCTTCTCGCTTTCCTGCAGCAGCTCCACGAGTTTCTCGACATCCCCGGAGCGCTCCAGCCCGTACAGCGATGGCACGCCTAGACAGACGACACGCGACTACAAAATGATATCGTTCAACGGGGGCGGCGGTGCGAAACGCGCGCCTTACAGCTTGACGGCGTTTTTGTCCTTGAGCGACTCAGGGACGTGCGCCCAGTAGGTGGTTTTCGAGCCGTACTGCGTGGTCACCGTCAACTGCACTTCCTCACCGGAGCCGAGGGTGGAGCTGACGCCGCTGGCGTACATGATGACCTTGATGCGGTCGGACTGCTCGACCAGCACGTCAGCGTTGTTCCCCTTGATGGATTCGGTGGTGAAGTTTTCACCCAGCGAACTCGGGCTGTTCGACGAGTACGTCAGGGTGGTGGCTTTGTCCGGGCCGATCCACTGGATCGTGGATTTCGTGAGGTTGATGTTGTCGGCTCCGGCGGCCTGGCGCACGGTGAGGTTCACGTAGTCGACTTTTTCGCTGTTGACGTTGCCGTACGCGGAGACGATGTTGATGCGGTTGGAGACCTGTGCGGAGGCTTCCTCACCGGTTGCCGACCCCTTGGATTGGAGGTAGCCGGCAGTGTTGATGAGGACGCCAGCGGCGATCGCGGCGACCAGCACCATCGCGATGAACACGATGAGCGTGCCGATCCCCACTTGACCGCGCTCGTCCTCGTCAGTGATGAACTCGAACATGAGCGTGTGTGTTATAGCGTGACTGCGTTTTTGTCCTTGAGCGACTCAGGAACGTTCGCCCAGTAGGTGGTTTTCGAGCCGTACTGCGTGGTCACTGTCAGCTGGACCTCTTCGCCAGCCTTCAGTCCATTGGTGGTGATCGCAGCCGCGTCCATGACGATCTCGATGCGGTCGGACTGATCAACCAGCACGTCCGCGTTGTCGCCCTTGATCGAATTCGTCGTGAATTCGGTGTCGTTTGCGGTAGTCCCGTCGTAGGTCAGGGTGGTGGCGGTGTCCGGGCCGATCCACTGGATCGTGGACTTGCTGAGGTTGATGTTGTCAGCCCCAGCGGCCTGGCGCACCGTCAGGTTCGCGTAATCGACAACCTCAGTCGATCCGGACGTGTCCACGTTGCCGTACGCGGAGACGATGTTGATGCGGTTGGAGACCTGTGCGGAGGCTTCCTCACCAGTTGCCGACCCCTTGGATTGGAGGAAGCCAGCGGTGTTGATGAGGACGCCGGCGGCGATCGCGGCGACCAGCACCATCGCGATGAACACGATGAGCGTGCCGATCCCCACTTGACCGCGCTCGTCTTCGTCAGTGATGAATTCGAACATGAGCGTGTGTGTTATAGTGTGACTGCGTTTTTGTCCTTGAGCGACTCAGGGACTTGCGCCCAGTAGGTGGTTTTCGAGCCGTACTGCGTGGTCACCGTCAACTGCACCTCGTCACCAGCGCCGAGGTTGGAGCTGACGCCGCTGGCGTACATGATGACCTTGATGCGGTCGGACTGGTTGACCAGCACATCGGCGCTGCTGCCCTTGATGGATTCGGTGGTGAAGTTTTCACCCAGCGAACTCGGGCTGTTCGACGAGTACGTCAGGGTGGTGGCTTTGTCCGGGCCGATCCACTGGATCGTGGATTTCGTGAGATTGATGTTGTCGGCTCCGGCGGCCTGGCGCACGGTGAGGTTCACGTAGTCAACCTTCTCGCTGTTGACGTTGCCGTACGCGGAGACGATGTTGATGCGGTTGGAGACCTGTGCGGAGGCTTCCTCACCGGTTGCCGACCCCTTCGATTGGAGGTAGCCGGCAGTGTTGATGAGGACGCCGGCGGCGATCGCGGCGACCAGCACCATCGCGATGAACACGATGAGCGTGCCGATCCCCACTTGGCCGCGCTCGTCTTCGTCAGTGATGAACTCGAACATGAGTGTGTTGTTGTCCCGCCCCCTCTCCCGATCGAGACTGCTGGGGCTTACCCATACAGATCGGCCATCGATACAAAAGTGTAGGGCTGTGGTTATCACTGGTGAAAACCAATAATTTGCGCCGTACCGAACCGTTAACGGCGAGTCAGCTCGTCCTCGTATCTATGGATCAGATGGATTTTTCAGCGATCCGCCATCGGGTAAAACTATTAGAGGACACCGGCCGATCGCGGCTGTTCGAGAACCGGGATGCGGTCGCGTGCCCGGTCTGTGGCCAGCCGTTCGACCAGGCGCTCGTGTCACGGAACGACACTGAACAACTCGCTCCGGATGCGGAGCTGTCGCTGTGCCTGCACAGGGGAACCGACCGAATGGTCGTGTTCACGCACGCGGACGATTCTTAGAACTGATACACGGTGGGGAACTATTTTGTATGTGGTTCTCCCGACCTACTGACGAATGCTGCGCATCTTTCGCAAACTGCTCGGTCGCGGCGCTGGGACGCCGGCGACGGACGGCGGCACGGCAGCGAGTGCCGTGTCCTTCGAGGACGCCGACGACGCAATGGCGGGCCTTCAGGAGCGCTACAGCGTCGACCAGCGGGATCTCGATCCGACGCTTCCAGCGGACGCCGCCGACCACTTCGACGGACTGTTAGACGAGACAGCGCCGACACCGGAGTCGTACCTTCCGGTGTACACCGCGGCCGATGTCTCAGCGGAGGCATTCGTCGACGCGTACACGACGCCCGCGGACGCGGTTGTCGACGCGGTGTTCCAGCAGCTCCGTGAGGGCGGCGTCGACGGTGCAGCCGTTGACCACGCCGAGCGCCAGCTCAAAACCGGGATGCATGCGGTCGTTGAGGACGCAGCCACGGGTGTTGCTGCGTACGAAACGGCGGCTGGGCCGGCCGGCGACTCGTCCGACGGCGGCACCGAAGAGGAGCTGAACGTCGACGACGACGCGCTCTTGGACAGCATCGGCATGCCGGTGTTCATGCTGGACGCCACCGGCAGCGTCGTCGCGTGGAACGAGACCATCGAGGAGCTCACCGGCTGCAGCAAAGCCGACGCGATGGGGATGGACCACGCCAGCGAAGCCTTCTACCCCGATGACCGGCGCGTCAAAACGCTCGCCGACAAGGTCATCGAGTCGCCGCGGTCGGCGGCCGCGGAGTTCGACATCGAGCGCTCCGAGGAGAAGGCCCAGCTGTACGCCGACACGAGCGTTATGACCGACCAGGGCGGCACCGATAGGCACATCCGGTTCAAGGCCAGCCCGATCTTCGACGACGACGGGGAGCTGCTGGCCGTGGCCGAAACGATCGAAGACCGCACCGAAGACGTGCGTCGCGCGGACGCCGTCGAGGAGTTGGTCGACGAACTCAGCACGACCATCGATGCGCTGTCCAGCGGGCGGCTCTCCGAGCGCGCGTCGTTCGAGCACGAGGGGATAATCAACGAGCAACTCGTGTCGGTTGTGTCGGCGCTCAACGGGATGGCCGACCAATTCGAACGGCTCGTCGGGCAGGTGGACGGCCAGACACAGGAACTGGCCGACACCATCGAGCGCGCCACCGCCGACGCGACCGACATCGCCGACACGGTCAGTTCCCAAAACGAGATGTTGTCGTCGGCCGCCAACGAGATGGAGAACTTCTCGGCGAGCATGCAGGAGGTCGCGGCGAGCTCCGATCAGGTTGCGTCGGCCGCCGAACAGGCCCAGGACGCGGCTGAAAGCGGGTTGGAGGCCAGCGAGGGGGCGAACCAGGCCACCAACGAGGTCATCGACATCAGCGATGACCTCATGGAGAGCGTGTCCAAACTGGAGTCGAGAATGGACGAGATCGAGGACGTCGTTGAGGTGATCGCGGAGGTCGCCGACCAAACGAACCTACTGGCGCTGAACGCGAACATCGAGGCGGCGCGGGCCGGAGAGGCCGGCAGCGGGTTCGCCGTGGTCGCCGATGAAGTCAAGGAGCTGGCAAACGAAACCCGCGAACACACCGAGCGCATCGCGGGCAGCATCAGTGATGTCCAACAGCAGGCCAACGAGACCGTGCTCGCCGTCGAGGAGTCCCACGAGCAGATCCACCGGGCCGGCGACGAGATCGACGACGCGCTCACCGCGCTCGAGGAGATCGCGACCTCCGTGGACGAGGCTGCGACCGGCATCACAGAGGTTGCGCGCGCGAACGACGAACAGGCATCGACGGTCGAGGACGTGATCGTCACGATCGAGGACGTCCAACAGCAGGCCGAGGCGGCGGCGGCGGCGTCCGATCGGATCGTGTCCGCGACCCAAGAACAGTCGACGGCTGTCTCGCAACTGAGCGAGCGCGTCGACAAACTGACCACGGATAGCCAATGACATTGAACCCACGCGAGTACGACCCGGAAGAGTTGCGCAGTGCCGCCCGCGCGGGCGGCGACGAGAACATCCGAGAGCTCAAAGAGCGCCTGAAAGAACACGAGCAGACCACCGAGGAGGCGGTGCGCTCGGCACAGCTGAAACAGCTGTTGTTCATGCATTCGAGCGCGTCGGTGGAGAGCCTCGAACGCCCGTACTTGGAGACGATGCCGGGGCAGTACGCCGCGGAGATCACGCTGTTCGAGTGGTTGGACTTCCTGCTGGAGCGTGGCGGGGTCAAGCGCGCACTGAAGGCGATCGAGTATTACGAGACCGTGGGCTGGGTGAGCGCGGACGCCGCCGAGCGGCTCCAGGGGCACGTGCGTGGGTTTTCGGGGCCGGCGGACGACGACTCACACAGTGACCTAGAGATGTCCGATCACGTCCTGAGCCTGGTGTATATCGCGCGACTTTCATCGATGCAGTGATAGGATCGAAAACCGAGTCACTGGGCGGCGACTCGGGGTCCGATTTATCTGATTGAGAACTGGGGGAGAACATTAATTACCTGCGGCTCTCGTTATCTATTCCGATGACGATTATCGACCTCACCCCGACTGCCGTGGTCTTCGTGCAGTTCGGGGCACTGGCCGTCGGAATGGCCAGTTGGCTCGACGACGAGGGGTCAGAGGACTCCGGCGGCGGTGGTGGCGGTGGTGGCGGCGACGGCTCAGATCTGGACATGGACGAGGACTTCGATGACGACTTCGACGACGAGTTCGGGTCCTTCGATGACATGGACGGCGGCGGCGGCGACGGTGCGGGTGGCGCCGATTCGTCCGTCAACGAGCTCGAAAACCGCATCGAAGATCTGGAAACCGAGGTCTCAAACGTCGCGTCGAAAGCCAATACCGTCCGGAGCGAGAACGAACAAATAAGCGAGAGTGTCGAGGACGTCGAGGAGAACGTTCGAAAGCTCCTCGAGATCTACGAGATGGTGACACGCGGTGTGAACCCGTTCGTCGACGACGTGGATCCGAACGCCGCTGGTGGGCCTGGGGGCGGCGGCGACAGCTTCGGATTGTTCGACGAGGACGAAGAGGACAGCGACGAAACCGGCGATCTCGATACGGATGTCGCCGAGGCGGAAGCCGACGAGTTCTTCGAGGACGACGCGTTCGACGACGACTTCGAGGACGACGACGGCGAGATGGATGACGAGTTCGGCGACTTCGAGGACGACGACGAGGAGATGGATGACGAGTTCGGCGACTTCGAGGACGACGACGGCGAGATGGACGATGAGTTCGGTGACTTCGAGGACGACGACGGCGAGATGGACGATGAGTTCGGCGACTTCGAAGACGACGACGATAGCGAGGATGCCGACGACGGCGAAGGTGGTGGGGGAACGTCCTTCGAGGAGCTCAAAGAGGAGTACGAATCCGGCGACGCGGACTGGGCGGAAGGCGAGGAGATCGAGGGCGAGGCGGGAATCGAAGCCGAAGACAAGCCCGACATCGGTTTCGACGACTCGGACCTCGAAGAAGACGATGCCGACGACGCGTTCGAGGACGATCTCGATGATGCCGGTGACGACTTCGAGGCCGAGGCGGACGCCACAGCGGACGACGACGAGGAGATGGCTGCGGACAGCGGCGACGACGGATTGGTGTCCGAGCCGGACGCGGACCCGGGCGGACGGATGAGCGCACCGACGGGACCGGGAGCAGCCCCCGGGCTGGCAGTCGGGGGCGAGGACGGCCCGCATCTCGCCGAGCCGCCGACCGGGTACCTCGCCGATGTCGTGTGCTTGGAGTGGTTGGAGTTCCTCCTGACCGAGTTCGGCCCGAAGAACACGGTTCGGACGATCAACTACTACGAGCGCATCGGATGGATCGGAGAGCCGGTGCGCGACCAGCTGTTCGACTTCCTTGAGGGGTTGACCGACTCGGATTATCTCTACCGCGAGGAGTTCGGAAGCACTGAATTGACAATGGACGACCACCTAGAGAGTCTCGAATATATCGAAGAGCTAGCAAGCGAAGACATCGAGCGCGTCATCGTTGACCGCTGCGAGGACCTCCATAGGAATGGGATTCAGCGTTAGCGGGTCCGCGGCGATCCTGTTCATCGCCGCGTTCGTGAGCGTTGGAATCCTCTATTCGGCGGCGTTCAACGGGTTCGAGCGTGTCCAAGACGCGAACAACGCGCGCAACGACCGCGTGCTGACTGCGAAGAACACGGTGGTGGAAGTGGCGAACACAACGTACGACTCAGTGAACGACACCGTGACGGTGAACGCAACCAACAACGGCTCGACGACGCTGTCCGTTTCGCAGACCGACGTCCTCGTAGACGGTGAGTACGTCACCGACAGCGCGTACGTGTCGTCGTCGGTCGCTGGGAACTCGCAGACGGACCTCTGGCTGCCCGGCGAGACGTATTCAGTGACAGTGCCGACCGGGTCGGCCCCAACACGAGTGAAGGTGGTGACGGGAACGGGCGTCACAGCCACGGAGGTGGTCTGAGTGGCGAGCGTGTCGTCGTCGACGCTGATCATCTTCATCGCGTCGATCCTCGTCGCGGCATCGGTCGCAGGCACGATGACGAACGGCGTACAACGCTTGAGCGGGGCGTTGAGCGACCGGAGCGTCGACGTGAGCCACCAGATCGAGACCGACGTGTCGATCATCAGTGATCCGGGGAGCCCGAGCGCGGTGTACGACGGCGCGAACACGACCCTGACGCTGCTGGTGAAAAACACCGGCTCCGAATCGTTGCCCGCGGACGCGAGCACGATCAACGTTATCGTGGACGGAGAGTACAAGACTGCAGTGAGCGTGTCGGTGGTTGACGGAAGCGGGTGGCAGCCGGGAAACGTGTTGAAAGTGGACGCGACGAACGTCGATCTCAGTGCCGGTGACCACCGCGTCGTCGTGCTAGCCAACGGGGATCGAGAAGTCCTGGAGTTGAGAGTCTCATGAGCACGCGCACACTGTATTCGCTTGGACTGGACGAGCACGACCGACTGAACAACGAGCTCGGTGGCGGCATCCCGGGCGGCAGCATCGTCCTCGTCGAGGGCGATTACGGTGCGGGGAAATCAGCCATGAGCCAGCGGTTCTCGTACGGGCTCTGCGAGGAGGAAAACGCCGTCACGCTGGTGTCCACGGAGCTGACCGTTCGTGGGTTCATCGACCAGATGCATTCGTTGAGTTATGACGTCGAGGAGCATCTGCTCAACGAGAACCTCCTGTTCTTGGAGGCCGACGTCGACACCGGGAAGAGCGCGCTGCGGGGTGGGGCGTCCAGCAACGACGACGATGGGAGCCGCAGACAGCTGTTGAAGCGGCTGATGGAGGCCGACCGGATGTGGGACGCCGACGTTGTGGTCGTGGACACCTTCGACGCCATCCTGCGCAACGACCCGAACTTCGAGGCGCTGGTGCGGGAGAACGAGGAGCGCCAGGCGGCCCTCGAAATCATATCCTTTTTTAGGGATCTGGTGTCGCAAGGAAAGGTCATTGTTTTGACCGTGGACCCCAGTACTGTTGACGAGGAGGCGATCGGTCCGTTCCGATCGATCGCCGACGTCTACCTCGAACTCGAGATGGTCGAGGTGGGCAACGACGTTCGGCGGTCGATCGCCGTTCGACGGTTCGCGGGGATGGGCGAACAGGTCGGCGACTCCATCGGATACTCGGTGCGGTCCGGCACTGGAATCGTCATCGAAAGCCGCAGTGTGGCATAACAGGAATACACATGGCAGACCATGGGAGTCGACAGATCGGTCACGAACTCCGGGAGACGGCGACCCGCTACACGCACCTCCAGGAGTATCTCCAGCGGTTCAAACAGTTCACCGGCGAGTTCCCGGAACTGATCGACGAACCGACCGACGACTGGGAGGCCGACAAGCCAAACGTCGTCTACCCCGTGGGCGGCCCCATCTTCTGTCACGTGTACGGTGACCTGGGAAAAGACACCAAATACTACACCATCGAGCCGGAGCTGTCGGGGCCCGAAGCGGCGGTGTTCAAGAACGTCCAGGAGCGCATCCTCGAGAAGTCGGTCAACAAACCCGCACCGGAGGCCGAGGCCGAGTACGACGACCGCATCGAAGAGCTGCTAGAGGAGACCGTTCGCATCTCCGACGACAAGTCCGACGACGTGTTCCACAGGGTGCGCCAGCTCCCGAACAACCTGGGATCGCTGGTGAAGAACTTCGACGCGTCGACGGTGGCGGATCGGATGGTCGGCGACGATCGTGGCCAGATGTCCCTGGACTCCGGTGACTTGTCCGCCCAGCAGATGCGTGCGGGAGCGCGCCGGGTCGCGTCGTCGCCTCGGAACGCGATCAACCGCGTTCAGCGCGCGGTCCCGATGGTCCGGGAGGCGCTTGAGGAAGCGTTCGGGTTCGGTCGCATTCCCGTCTCGGAGACGACCTACGAGAACATCCGGTACCAGTTGAACCGCGACATCGTCGGGTTCGGACCGCTGGAGCCGGTGATGCGTGACCCCTACAACGAGGACATTCACGTCATCGGCCCGACCGGCTGTTACGTCGACCACGGCACCTACGGGATGCTGGAGACGACCGTTGACTTCGGGACGCCCGAGGAGTTCGACGGCTGGCTGCGGAACATGGGCGAGCGGATGGGCGACCCGGTCTCCGACAGCGACCCCATCGTGGACTCGACGCTGCCCGACGGCTCCCGCATCAACATCATTTACAGCGACGACGTCTCCCTGAAGGGGCCGTCGCTCACCATCCGACAGGGCGACGACGTGCCGCTGTCGGTCGGGCAGATCACCAAGTGGGGGACGCTGTCGCCGGAGCTCGCGGCGTACCTCTGGCTGTGCCTGGAGAACGAACAGACGGTGTTCGTCGTCGGGGAGACGGCGTCGGGGAAAACCACGACGCTGAACTCCATCATGTCGTTCATTCCCCGGGATTCGAAGATCTACACCGCGGAGGACACCGCCGAGGTCATTCCGCCACACGACACCTGGCAGCAGCTGCTCACCCGTGAGGGGCAGGGCGAGAACTCCGCGGACGTGGACATGTTCGATCTGGTCGCGGCGGCGCTGCGGTCGCGCCCGGACTACATCATCGTCGGCGAGGTGCGTGGGGAGGAGGGACGGATGGCGTTCCAGGCGGCCCAGACCGGCCACCCGGTCATGCTGACGTTCCACGCAAGCGACATCGTCTCGATGATTCAGCGGTTCACCGGGGAGCCGATCAACGTCCCGGAGACGTTCATGGACAACGCCGACGTGGCGCTGTTCCAGAACCGCGTGAAGCAGGGCGACGACGTGTTGCGACGCGTCACCTCGGTCCAGGAGATCGAGGGGTATTCCAAGGAGATGGGCGGGGTTGTCACCCGGCAGGCGTTCTACTGGGATCCGGTCGAGGACGAGATCGTCTTCCAGGGCCGGAACAACTCCTTCGTGCTCGAAGAACAGATCGCGACGCTGCTGGGGTACGCCGACACGCGGGAGATCTACGACGAGATGGATTTCCGCGCTGAGATCCTCGAGCGCATCATCCAGGAGGACCTCATCGGCTACCACGATTTCAACGACACGATTGCGGCTTTCCAGCGTGACGGCGTCGAGGGACTGCCGTTCACGATCTCACGCGGGTTCTGAGTCAGCATGGCAACCGAAGCCGAGGGCGAACACGTCGAGAGCGAGGGGTCGCTGAGCGACGTCGACTTCGGGGAGTTCGTGGAGTCGGTCGTGGAGTCGTATCGGACGATGCCGATGCCGGCGTTCCGGTACGTGGCGTTCGCGCTCGTGCCTGCGGTGGTGTTCTTCTTCGTGACGATCGTCGCGATCATCGCGCTCTCCTTGCCGACGTATCTGTTGATCCCGACGCCGATGTTGGGGCTGCTTGCGTTGATCGCGGCCGTGATGTACCCGAAGATTCGGATGGATCAGCGCCGCACGCGGATGGAAAACCGGTTCCACCTGTTCATCACGCATATGACGGTGTTGTCAACCACCAACATCGACCGCGTGGAGGTGTTTCGTCGGATCGGTGCCGAAGAGGAGTACGGGCCGCTGTCCGAGGAGGCGCGGCGGATCGTCCAGCTCATCGACGCCTGGAACCAGAGCCTCGACGACGCGTGCCGGATGCGCGCCAACAAGGTGCCAAGCGACCTCATTGCCGACTTTCTCGATCGGCTGGCGTACACGATCAACTCCGGGGAGAGCCTGGAGTCGTACCTGATGAGCGAGCAGGAGGCGATCATCCGGAACTACGCGACCACCTACGAGGGCCAACTGGAGAACATCGAGGTGATGAAAGACCTCTACCTGTCGATGGTGTTGTCCGTGACGTTCGCGCTCGTGTTCGCGACTGTGTTGCCGATCCTCTCGGGCACGGACCCGACGATGACCGTGTCGGCGGTCGTCGTGTTGTACACGTTCATCCAGATCGGGTTCCTGTACACGATGTACACGCTCGCGCCGAGCGATCCGCTGTGGTACTTCCCGGAGGACCGGACCACGAGCGTGGAGTGGCGGATGCGGGTCGCGACCGCCGCCGGGAGCGTTGCTGCGGTGGTGCTCGTGGTGGTGGTGATCGCCGTCCAGTTGTCGTGGACGCCGCTGGCACCCGACGTGTTGCCGCTGCCGATGTACGCGGCGGTCCCGACGACACCCCTGCTCATCCCGGGACTGGTGGCGCGCGCCGAAGAGGGCCGTGTCAAGGACCGCGACGACGCGTTCACGAGTTTCATCCGCGCGCTGGGGTCCAGTGAAACGGCCCGCCAGACGACCACGACGCGGGTGCTTGAGACGCTTCGTGACAAGAACTTCGGGGCGCTCACGGAGCTCATCGACGACCTCTACAAGCGGCTCAACCTGCGGTTGGACGCGTCCCAAGCGTGGCGGCATTTCACCGCGGATTCGCACTCGTATCTCATTCAGAAGTTCTCGGAGATGTATCTGATCGGGCGCCAGATGGGGGGCGCGCCGAAACACCTCGGGGAGCTCATCTCCGAGAACATGAGCGAGGTCTTGCAGCTGCGCCAGCAGCGCAGCCAGTCCGCGTCGACGCTCGTTGGCGTGTTGTACGGGATCTCGGCGGCGGCGACGTTCGCGTTTTTCATCGGGCTGGGGATCGTCGACGTGATCTCCGGACTGGGCCTTGATTTCTCCAATCCGGCGTTCGACGTAGGGTCGATCATCAACACCGAGGTGTACGACATCGAGACGATCAAGTACCTGCTGGTGTTGACGCTGCTGATCAACGCGTCGCTGTCGTCGCTGATGACGCGGGTCGTTGACGGCGGTCACAAGGTCAACGCGTACATTCATTTCGTGGCGCTGACCTGGATTTCCTGCGTCATCGGGTCGGTGACACTGGAACTCGTGAAGTCGCTGCTGTCGGTCTGACGGGGAGCCACACTTATGTGCGGGCCTCCGCAAGAACGCATACGATGAGCGAGGCCGGTCGGGAGGGGTATGTGTTCGCTGTCGCCAGCGGGAAAGGCGGCGTCGGGAAGTCGACGACAACGGCGAACCTCGGAGTCGCGCTCGCCGATGAGGGCTTCGAGGTGGCGCTGGTCGACGTTGATCTCGGGATGGCGAACCTCGCCGGGTTGTTCGGCCTCACTGGGGACGTGACGCTGCACGACGTGCTCTCCGGCGACGCGTCCCCGGCGGATGCGGCCTACGACGCTCACGGCGTGACCGTCGTTCCGGGATCGACCGATTTAGAGCAGTTCGCCGAGGCCGACGCGAAGTCCCTGCATCGGGTCGTGACGCGGCTGCGCGCCGACCACGACGTGGTTTTGTTGGACGCGGGGGCCGGGCTGAGCTACGACATCGCGATGGCGATGAGCGTCGCTGACGGGGTATTGTTGGTCACGACCGCGGAGTTGAACTCGTTGACCGACGCCACGAAGACCGGACAGCTCGTGTCGAAACTCGACAAGCCGGTGGTCGGCGCGGTGTTCACGCGGACCGGCGACGGCGGGTTCGATGACGTCGAGGGGATCGCCGCGGCGCTGGGCACGACCGACGCGGTCACGGTCAGCGTCCCACACGATGACGCAGTCAAGCTCGCGGTGCGAAAGGGCCATCCGGTTGTCGATCTCACCCCTGAGAGCCCGGCCGCCCGCGCCTACGACCGCCTTGCAGCGAGTCTCGCGGACAGTATTGGGATGACACCACCACAACCACCAGCCGACAGCGAGGACACCAGCACAGACGACGGCGACGCCTTCGAGTGGGTCGACCCGGATACGGGAGAAAGCCAGCCCGACAACGACGACGACGAGGCGGATGCTGAGGGGCCGGTCTACGAGATCTCCATCGAGGAGATGTTGGCCGAGGCCGGCGTCGACGCCGACGAAGAAACCGCCGAACGCCGCGTGAAGCTGTTCGACCGCGTGAAGTCACGCCTCTCGTAGATCACTCCGAGCGGATGATGCTGTACATCACGAACAGGTAGCCGGCCGTCGTGATGAAGTAGTTAGCCGTCAACAGCGTGCGCGTGTGTTCGAACCCAGTCAGAAACGCCAGGACAGTCGTGCTGACAGCGGCGGCTACGACGAGGCCGAAACCGGCCGAGAGGTGCATCATGGACGGGCGGCCCGTGTCCTTGTACGCGCGCACCGCGAACACGACCATGCTGAGGCCGGCGACCGCGAGAGTTCCGCTGAACAACACGTAGAGTGCTTCGATGAGACGCATTCCGTTCCTACCGAATACCACCCCGAGATCCCGTAAAAATGTAGGGGCGCGATTATTAGCCGCGAGAATCACTCACTACTATCCGCCCCGAGATCACTCCACACGTCGACCAGTGCGTTCTTGGCTTCGGTGCGCTCTTTGGTTTCGACGGTCGTCTCGTTGACGCCGAACTGGACGCTGATCTCGTCGACTTGGCGCCGGTACACTTTCGTGCGCCGCCCCTCATCGGAGAGTTCCTTGCCTTCGAGTTTGAGGAGGTCGTGCTCGCTGAGTTCCTCGATGCGCCGATAACTGGTCGCGATCGGGATGTCGAGTTCGTCGCTGAGCTCCTGGGCGGACTTCGGCGCGTGCGTCGCTTCGAGTATCTCGGCGTTGTACTTGTTACCGAGTACCCGTAACACGTCCACCGGGTCCATCGAGATGGAAAACGGCCCCGCCAGAAAAAAGAGTGTCGGGGCTGACTGAACCAAACGCTTAATCCGACCGGCCGCTGATGCAGACCTATGTCCGATGACGAGACGGACGTGCTTGAGTTCTCCCTGGGAGCAGGTCGGTACTGCATCGACATCGCACACGTCGATGAGATCGTCGACGCCGGCGAGGACGT
This sequence comes from Halobacterium sp. GSL-19, assembly GCF_016917855.1. Lineage (NCBI taxonomy): Archaea > Methanobacteriati > Methanobacteriota > Halobacteria > Halobacteriales > Halobacteriaceae > Halobacterium > Halobacterium sp. GSL-19. The sequence continues at coordinate 663,896 of NZ_CP070377.1, read as the reverse complement.
GACCCCGATTCCGAACTCCGAGCAGCACGTGATCGGCGTAGTCGACTTGCGTGGTGAAACAACAACGGTGGTCGATCCGCGCGTGAAACTCGGCGAAGACGGCGCAGCCGACGGAACCCGCATCGTCGTGCTGTCGGATCACGACGCCACCGGGCTGCTGGTTGACGACGTCCACGAAGTGGAGGCGGTCGGTGAGGCGGCCCTGGATGAGTCGGCGGCGTCGGAGACGACGCGGGGAATCATCCGCCGCGACGACCGGTTCGTCGTCTGGGTCGAACCCGACGCCCTCGTGTAGTCGGAGCGGTGGTTAGTCGAGTAGCCGATCGGTGTCGGCGTGGTCGTGGAGGAGTCGCTGCATCACGTCGACAGTGTGTTCGTCGCGGACGCGTCCGTCTCTGACCAGCTCCTCGGCGCGTTCGAGCGTCGTCAGCGTGTCCGCGTCCACTGAGAGCACGGGCACGCCTGCGTCCGTTGCCTTGCCGAGTACCGCACCCGAGGGGCGGTGGCCGCCGGTGAGCACGAGACACTGCACGCCCGGCGCGTCCAGGGCCGCCGTTTGGATGTCCGCGCGGTCGCCGCCCGTGATGACGGCTGCGTCCTTCGTTCTGCGGAAGTGACTGAGCGCGGATTCGCTGCTCATCGCGCCCACGAGGAAGCGCTCGACGATGGCGTCGGTGGTGGCGGTGTCCTCGGTGAGCACCGTCGCGCCCAGCTCGGACGCGAGGTCGTCGACGGTGACCCCCGCGAGGTCGCGCTCGACGGGCAACACGCCGAGCACGGGGATCCCCTGGCTTTCGAGGAACGGCGTGACTTCGCTTTCGACGTCGTCGTAGACGGCGTCCGCGACGGCGTTGAACACGACGCCCGCACAGCGGTCGCCGAGCGCGTCCGCGGCGGCGAGTACGTCGTCGACATCGCTGGGGCCGGTGTAGTCCGCGACCACGATCGCGCGGGCGTCGAGCAGTGCCGCGATGTCGCCGTCGGTGAGGTCCACGATGCCGCCGGTCGTCGGTGTGCCAGCGCCCTCGACGAGCATCACGTCGCGGTCCGTGGCGAGTTCGTCGTAGGCGTCCTGAACGCGGTCCGCGAGGTTCGCGCTGTCTTCGCGGCCACGGACGGCCCCCTGGATGAACGTCGGCGAGTACACGACCGGTTCGAGGTCGTGGATCTCCGCGTCGAGGTCCAAGAGGTCGCGCGCCAACAGCGGGTCGGCGTCGAGGGTTTTCCCGACGTTGCTCTGGAGGCGGGTGCCTTTCGGTTTCATGTATCCGACGGTCCGGTCGCGGTCGCCGGCGAGCCGTGCGAGCGCGAGCGAGACCGCCGTTTTGCCGGTGCCTGCGTTCGTCGATGTTACGAGTAGGGTGTCTGTCATAGTTCGTCAGGGTCGATGGTGAGTTGCACGTCGAGCGCCGTTGCGCTGTCACCGGTTGCCAGCAGCGGGTTGACGTCCAGTTCGAGGATCGCGGGGAAGTCGGTGACGAGCTGGCTGAGCCGCTGGATGGCCTCCGTGATGGCGGCCTCGTCGGCGGGGTCGCGGCCGCGGGCACCGCGCAGCAGCGGCGCGGAGTCGAGGTCGTCGATCATGTCACCGGCTTCGCGCTCGGAGACGGGGGCGACGCGGACGCTGGTGTCTTCGAGGATCTCCACGAAGATCCCGCCCAGCCCGAACAACAGCAGCGGCCCGAACTGTGGGTCGCGATTCATCCCGAGGATGGTTTCGGTGCCGGCGTCGACGTCGACCATCTCCTGGACTTGGATGCCGAGGATGGTTGCGTCGGGCTGGTAGTTGGTGGCTCGCGTGATGAGGTCCTCGTAGGCGTCCGCGACGGCGTCGGTTTCGACGCCGACTTTCACGCCGCCGATGTCGGATTTGTGGAGGATGTCCGGGCTGACGATCTTCATCACGACGTCCCCCTCGATGTCGCGGGCGACGCGGCGCGCGGCGTCCGGGCTGTCGACGACGTCGCCGGTCGGTGTCGGGATGCCGTAGGCGTCGAGCAGGTCCATGGCTTCGACGCCGAGCCGGGTTGCGCCGCGGTCGGCGGCGTCTTCGAGGATGTCGCGGGCGGCGTCGCGGTCCACGTCGAAGGCCGTGGGGGCCTGGTAGTCCCGGGATTCGACCTCGCGTTGGACCGCGAGCGCGTCCAGGCTGCCGATCGCCCGGGCGGGGTCGAAGTAGTTGGGGATGCCGGCGTCCCCGAGTACGTCGGTCGCTTGCTCGGTGCGTTCACCACCCATCAGACACGTGACCACTGGCTTGTTATGTTTTTCCTGCAGCGCGGTGATGACGCCGCTCAGTTCGGTGTAGTCGATGACCGCGGTCGGTGCCGAGAGGACGAGCGCACAGCCGACGTGCTCGTCGGCGAGCACGGTGTCAATGGCCGTGCGGAAGCGGTCGATTTCGGCGTCCCCGATGACGTCGACGGGGTTGTAGACGTTCGCTTCGTCGGGCATCGACCTCTGGAGGGCGTCGATGGTGTCGTCCTCGAAGGACGCCATCGACAGCCGGGAGTCACCGACCGCGTCGGTCGCCATGACGCCGGGACCGCCGGCGTTCGTGATGACGGCGACATCCTCCGAGTCGGGCATCGGGAGGCCGTCGAGTGCGCGCGCGAAGTCGAACAGCTCCTGGACGTTTTCCGCGCGGACGACGCCGGCCTGCTTGAACCCGGCTTCGTAGGCGGCCTCGCTGCCGGCGATGGTGCCGGTGTGCGAGGAGGCGGCCTGTGCGCCGGCTTCCGTGCGGCCGGATTTGACGACGACCGCTGGCGTGTCCTGCGTGACTTCACGCGCGTCGTCGATGAACTCGCGGCCGTCGTCGACGCCTTCGAGGTAGCCCAGGATGACGTTCGTGCCGGGGTCGTCGGCCCACGCCTGCATGAAGTCCGTCTCGCTGAGCACGGCTTTGTTGCCGAGGCTGGCGATGTCTTTGAAGCCGATGCCCTGGTCGTTGGCCCAGTCGAGGACGGCGGTGATGAACGCGCCGGATTGGCTCATGAACGAGAGGGTCCCGGGGAGGGCGTTCGACGGGCCGAACGTGGCGTTGAGCCCGGTCGGCGTCGACAGCAGCCCGAGGCTGTTGGGGCCGACGAGGTTGATGTCGTAGTCGTCGGCGACGGCCACGAGGTCGCGCTCGCGGTCCGCGCCGTCGCCGCCGGTTTCGCTGAACCCGGCGGTGATCACGACGACGTTCTCGACGCCCGCCTGGCCGGCGTCACGGACGGCGTCGACGACGATCTGTGGCGGCACGACGACGACAGCGAGGTCGACCGGCGGTGCGTCGCCGAGGTCGGGGTAGCATGGGTACCCGAGCACGTCGTCGCGGCCGGGGTTGACTGCGATGACGTCGTTGTCGAAATCACTGAGGTTGTCGATGATGGCGCGACCGATCGCCCCGTCGCGGTCAGTCGCACCGACGACGGCGACTCGATCCGGGGTGAACAGTCCACCTGCGTCTTCTTGGGTCGTCACGTGTGGACCGATGGCTGGGGACGGCTTAAACTTGCAGACCCGGTGTCTCCGGGAGAACGCCTCTCACACACGAAGATTCGTGAGGGATCCTGGCGCGCCATACGGGTGAGGCGGTGGGGTCCCGGACGGCGACGACGTGCAATCGGCGGTGCAGCCGGATCGTTACATCATCACCACAGATAGTTTAGGCATCCCAAAAATTGTTTTCGCTTCGAAACAGACTTCACACTACGAACGTATGGCTGAGACATGAGCCCGTCAGGGGAGCTGTTGTTCGTGGTCTTTGCCGGCCTCCTCACGGACCTGGCTACCGGATTGGGCGCGCTGCCGTTCTTCTTCGTCGACGACATCGACGACCGGTGGCGGGTCGGACTGTGGGGGCTGGCCTCCGGAATCATGGTCTCGGCGTCGGGGTTCGGGCTGTTCCGCGAAGCGCTCAACTACGGCGGCCCCACTGAGATCGCGGCCGGCGCGCTCGCGGGCGTCGCGCTGGTGGTGGTCGCCGAACACGTCATCGACGACCACGAGTTCGAGCCACGGGACATCGCCGCCGCGGACGTGAAGAAACTCGCGCTCATCGCGGGCGTGCTCACCGTCCACTCGTTCCCCGAGGGCGTCGCTGTCGGCGTCTCGTTCGCGGACATGGGGATCGACGGCGGGCTGTCGGTGCTCGGGTTCTCGATCCCGATCCTCGCGGTGTTCATGACCATCGCCATCTCGATCCACAACGTGCCGGAGGGGCTCGCGGTGTCGATCCCGCTGCACGAGCACGGCGCGCGCCGCTGGACGCTGGTCGGGGTCGCCGTGTTCACCAGCATCCCCCAACCGATCGGCGCCGGGATCGCGTACGTCTTCGTGCAGATCGCGCGCGCCGCGCTCCCGTTCGGCTACGGGTTCGCGGGCGGCGCGATGGTGTTTCTCGTGCTCAGTGAGTTCATCCCGGAGGCACGCGAGGTCGGGCATGCGCTCCCACACAACGGACGCCGAGAGCTCGCCGCCGGGATTGCCGTCGGCGTGGCCGGCATGGTGCCGATGTTGTTCGTCACCTGATCGGGCGGCGGCTCAGAGGATGATGGACTTCTCGCGCACGAACTCGTGGATGGTGGAGTCCAGCCCCTCGCGGCCGATGCCGGAGGCGTCGTTCCCGCCGAAGGGCACGTCGCCGAGGCCGTGGCTCGGCGCGCCGTTGATGCGGACCGCACCCGCGTTCACGCGCTCGGCGACGCGCATCGCGCGGTCGTGGTCGGCCGTGAACACGGCGGCGTCGAGCGCCAACTCCGACCCGTTGGCGGTCCGAACGGCGTCGTCCTCGTCGGTGACCGTGGTGACCGCGCACACCGGTCCGAACTGCTCCTCGTCGACGATGCGCGCGTCACGGGGAACGTCGGCCAGCAGCGTCGGCTCGTAGTAGTGGACGCCGTCCTCGACGTGCCGCTCGCCGCCACGGACGACCGTTGCGCCGCGGTCGACGGCGTCGTCGACGAGTTCGGCCACCCAGTCGGCCTGGTCGGCGCTGACGAGCGGCCCGAGGGTGGTGTCCGCATCGAAGAGGTCGCCGATCGACCACTCGGCCATCGCGTCGTCGATGCGCGACACCAGCTCGTCGTGGACGGATTCGTGGGCGAGCACCCGGGAGACAGCCGAGCACCGCTGGCCGGCGTATTTGAGCGACCCGGCGGTGGCGGCGTCGGCGGCCGCATCGAGGTCAGCGTCCTCGAAGACGATTGCGGGCGCGTTCCCGCCCAGTTCCATGTGAAGGCGGGTGATCCCGGATTGGCGCGCGACGTGTTCGCCGGCCCCCGAGGAGCCGGTCATCGCGATGGCGTCGACGCGGGCGTCCGAGGCCAGCGGGTCACCGATGACACTCGACTCGCCGGGGACGAAGTTGTACGCGCCGTCGGGGAGGCCGGCGTCGGCCGCGATGTCCGCGAGGATCGCGCCGCTGATCGGGGTCTTGCTGGCTGGCTTCACGATGACGGCGTTGCCGGCGGCGATCGCCGGGGCGACCTGCAGCGCCATCGTGGAGAGGGGGTAGTTGTACGGCGTGATGCACAGCACGGTCCCCATTGGTTCGTGTTTCACGATGGCCTGCCAGTCCTCGTGGCCGGCGGTCGTGCCGGTGCGGTACTCCCCGGTGAGGTGGCGGAGCTCGCCCACAGCGCGGTCGAAGCGCTCGGCGGCGCTCTGGACCTCGCCGCGCGCGCTGGAGATCGGCTTCCCGGCTTCCCGGACGATGACCTCCGCGAGCTCGTCTTCGCGGCGTCGGATGCCGTCGGCGATCGACTCCAGCCACTCGACGCGCTCGGGAACGGTGGTCTCCCGCAGGTCCGCGTGCACGCCAGTGGCCGCGCTGAGGGCGCGCTCCGCGTCGCTGGTGTCCGCGGCGGCGACCGACGCGAACGTGCCGCCGTCCGCGAGGTCCGAGACGGGCAGTGGCTCACCGTCGGAGACCCACTCGCCGGCGACGAACGGGCGTTCGCGCCGCTGAATCGCGTTTTGTTCCATACCACACCCTTGTCCGCCGACGGGTAAAGAGTTTACTCAATACCGAAGAAAGATTCTCCACAGCGTTGATGTGGCGGGCGGCCGTCGCTCCGGGGATGTCAGCCCCCACAGTCGCCGCCTGCCAGATCGCCGTCGCGGACCTCGATCCGGCCGCGAACCTCGCAACCATCGGCGAGCGACTCGCCGCGGTCGACTCCGCCGGCGTCGACGTGGCAGTGTTCCCCGAGTACGCGCTCACCGGCTTCGTCGCCGACGACCGCGTCTACGCCGCCGCCCTCGACCGAGACGGGGCCATCCTCGACCGGCTCGCGGCCGCCGCCGCCGAGCACGACGTGGCGATCCTCGCGGGATACGTCGAGGACGCACCCGACAGCGACGCCTACCACAACACGGTCGTCTACGTCACCCCCGGTGGGGAGCGCACGCACTACCGCAAACGCCACCTCTGGGCGGGCGAACAGGACGCCCTCACGCCGGGCACCGAGCCCGTGATCGTTGACACGCCCGTCGGCCGCACGGGGCTGGTCACGTGTTACGACCTGAACTTCGTGGCCGTCAGCGCGGCGTTCACACGGGAGCGCGTCGACGCGCTGTTCGTCGTGGGGGCGTGGCCGGGCACCTACAGCGAGAACTGGCGGCTGCTGCTTCGCGCCCGCGCCCTCGACGGCGTCCGGTGGGTCGTCGGCTGCGGGCGCACCGGCCGGCGCACGATCCCCGACGCGCCCGTCGTCGAGTACGCCGGCCGGTCGGCGGTGGTCCGGCCCGACGGCGTGGTCTGTCAGGCGCTGAACCGCGGCCAGCGGACGCTCACCGCCACCCTCGACCCCGACGTGCTCGCCGAACAGCGCGCGTTCATTCCCGTTCTCCCGGGTGAGGCCTGACCCGCTCGCCGGGTGAGACACGCGTCACCTGCCGACGGCCCACCCACCAGGTATCCGCCGTTTCACGGCGACACACGCCAACCGGCGGGACTCTCCGTCGCCGCCACCTAACTAAGTGCTGGCCCCGTACCGGGTGGTAATGGCTGACGCCGACCGCACAACCGACGCTGACGCGCTCATCGATGGCCTCCGAACGCGGCGCTCCGGACACAACTTCGACCCGGACGCCGACATTGACGACGACACGCTCGCCGAGCTCATCCGGGACGCGACGCTCGCGCCGTCGTCGTACAACCTCCAGCCCTGGGAGTTCGTCGCCGTTCAGGACGACGACCGCCTCGCCGAGCTCGCCGAGATCGCCTACGACCAACAGCACATCGTGGACGCCGGCACGGCGATCCTGGTCGCCGGCCACACCGATCCGAAGACCGCCGACCGCGTCTTCGAGGAGTGGGTCGACGCCGGGCGCTTCGACGCCGACACCGGCGCCGAGCTCAAGTCCCAGACGGTCGCCAGCTACGAGAGCGACCAAGCCGGCCGCGACTACGCCGTCCGGAACGCCAGCCTCGCCGCCCAGAACCTCCTGCTGTCGGCGCACGCCCGCGGACTCACCGCCACGCCGATGTCCGGGTTCGACTTCGAGGCCGCCGCCGAGTTCGCCGGGCTGCCCGCCGACACGGTGCCCGTGGTGCTGATCGCGGTGGGTCCCAGCGGCGGCGAGGAGCCCGACCGCCTCCCGCGGCGCAGCGTCGACGAAGTCCTGCACCGCGAGTCGATGTAACGTGTCGGCACAGTAACCACGCCGCTTACAATTGCTGGGTCCGTTCCCGTGTGTATGCCAGACACGTACGTGGATGCGGAGGTCGAAGTCGACGTTGACTCCACCGAACTGGAAGTCGAAGCCGGCGACGAGGAGACCTTCGAGGCGGCGCTGACCGCGCCGGGACTCGACATCGAGGTCGAGGCCGAGGTACAGGTCGCCGACGAAGACCACGAGTCGGACGCCTAACAGCCGGCCGCGTCGCGGTGTGTGACCGCCACACCGCAACCAGCAAGTTCCGCCGCGAACCGGCGGAAGGCGGCAAGCACCGAGTGCTTCACCACCGCTAAACGCCACGGGCGGGTACCGTGGTGTATGGCAGACAGTTTTTCGCCACTGGAGCTCCGAGACACGACGATCCGCAACCGGTTCGCCATGTCGCCGATGTGCCAGTACTCCTGTGAGGACCGCGACGGCCTCGCGACCGACTGGCACCGCGTCCACCTGGGGTCCCGGGCGGTCGGCGGCGCCGGCGTCGTGATGACCGAAGCCACCGCCGTCGAGGAGCGCGGCCGCATCTCCCCCGAGGACCTCGGCATCTGGAGCGACGAGCACGGCGAGGCGCTGGCACCCGTCGCCGAGTTCATCAGCGACCAGGGCGCGACGCCCGCCATCCAGCTCGCCCACGCCGGCCGAAAGGCCGGTACCGCGCGCATCTGGGGCGACGACAGCGGCCCCGTCCCGCTCGACGAGGGTGGCTGGGACCCGGTCGCACCGAGCGCCGATCCCTACCCCTACGAGGACGACGAGCGCGACACCCGGAAGCTCTCCACGGCGGACATAGAAGACGTCGTGGAGGCGTTCCGCGACGCCGCGCGGCGCGCCAACGAGGCCGGCTTCGAGGTCGCGGAGATCCACGCCGCCCACGGCTACCTCATCCACCAGTTCCTGTCGCCGGTGTCGAACCACCGCGACGACGAGTACGGCGGCAGCTTCGAGAACCGCACGCGGCTGGCCCGCGAAGTCACGTCGGCGGTCCGCGAGGAGTGGCCCGACGACAAGCCTGTGTTCGTGCGCATCTCCGCGACCGACTGGATCGACGACCGCGACTCCTGGACCGTCGAGGAGTCCGTCCAGCTCGCTGACGACCTGCACGCGCTGGGCGCGGACCTGATCGACGTCTCCACCGCCGGCATCCACCCCGACCAGGACATCCAGTCCGGCGGGCCCAACTACCAGCTGCAGTTCGCCGAGCGCATCAACGCCGACACCGAGCGCGACGTCGCCGTCGGCACCGTGGGCGGCATCCAGAGCGCCGAGCAGGCCGACGCCATCGTGCGCAACGACCGCGCCGACCTCGCGATCGTGGGCCGGGAGTTCCTCCGCGATCCGTACTTCCCCCTGCACGCCGCCCGCGAACTCGGCCGCGAGGACGCCGCCGACGTGCCCCCGCAGTACCGCCGCGGGTTCCAGTGATACGCGCCCGGGAGTGTCACGCCGGCTCGAAGCGGTAGCCGTCCCAGCGCTGGCTCTCGGGCTCGCGGATGCCCGCGCCGGGCGCCCGGAGTTCCGCGCAGTAGACGGGGTCGACCGCGGCCCCGATTTCGATGCCGTCGGCCGTCGTGAGCTGGCCGAGCGCGCGCACCGCCTCGCCGTCCACCTCGAACTCAACGATGGCGAGGTGGTTCGGCTCGCGCACGCCCGGCGGCGTCGCCGTCGACGTGGTCCACGTCACGACCTCGCCGGTGCGCTCGGCGAGATCGACGGTCTCGGTCTGTGGGGCACCACAGTCCGGACACCGCGCGTGTCCGGGGTGGCTCAGGTGGCCGTTCTCGCAGCGGTGCGCGTCGAGGCCTGGCTCGGTGCTGTCGTGGTCGTCGCTCATGGCTGTTCGAGGATGGTGGTGGTCACGCAGTTGCCGAACCCGCCGACGTTGCACGCCAGGCCGACCTCGGCGTCGACCTGCCGGTCGCCCGCGGTTCCGAGCAACTGCTGGTAGAGTTCGTACGCCTGTGCGACGCCGCTGGCGCCCAGCGGGTGGCCCTTCGACTTGAGGCCGCCCGAGGTGTTGATCGGGAGGTCGCCGTCGCGGTCGGTGACGCCGTCCCGGACGGCTTTCCAGCCCGCGCCCTTCTCGAAGAACCCGAGATCCTCGCTCTGCAGGAACTCCAGGATGGTGAACATGTCGTGGAGTTCGGCCACGTCGATGTCGGCGGGGCCACGACCCGCTATCTCGTAGGCCTGCTCCGCGGACTCGACGACCCCGCGCATCGTCGTGGGGTCGTCGCGCTCGTGGACGACGTGGGTGTCGGTCGCACCCGCAACCCCCGAGATCACGACGTAGTCGTCGGTGTACTCCGCGGCGACGGATTCCGGGCACAGCACCAGCGCGGCGCTGCCGTCCGTGATGGGGCAGAAGTCGTACAGCCGCAGCGGGTCCGCGACCATGGGGGAGTCCAGGACCGTCTCTAAGTCGACTTCCTTGCGGAACTGCGCGTGGGGGTTGTCGAGGCCGTTGCGGTGGTTCTTGACCGCGACTTTGCCGAGGCTCTCGCGTGGCGCGTCGTACTGGGCGAGGTATTTCCGGGCGGTCAGCCCCGCGAAGCTCGGGAGCGTGACGCCGTGCTTGTACTCCACGGGGTGGGTAAGACTCGCGATGACGTCCGTGGCCTCGCCGGTCGTTCGGTGGGTCATCTTCTCGCCGCCGACCAGCAGCGTCAGGTCGCTCGCGCCCGACGCCACGGACTGCCAGGCGGCGTAGATGCCGGCACCGCCGGAGGAACTGGTCTGGTCGATGCGAGCCGTGTACGCCGGCATCGCGGCGAGATCGTGGGCCAGCGCGTTCGGCACACCGGTCTGTCCCTCGAACTCGCCGCTCGCCATGTTCGAGACGTAGAGGTGGTCGACGTCGTCGCCGTCCACGCCGGCGTCGGTGAGCGCGGCGTCGCCGGCCTCCGCGAGGAGCGCCAGCAGCCACGCGTCCCGGTCGCCGAACGCGGTCATCGACGCGCCGATGATTGCTACGCGGTCCATGGGTTGACTGTCGGCCACCCCGACTATTTACTTTTGCACCGACGCCCGCGGTCGTCGGTCCGCCCGAACCCGGGTGGTCAGAGTCCGACGGCGTCGGCAAGCAGCTCGTGGGAGCGCAGCGCCGCGTCGTGGTCCGGGACGATCTGCTGGACCATGACCTCCTCGACGCCGACGCGGTCCGCCAGCTGTTCGAACAGCCCAGCCAGCGTCTCCGGGCTGCCCGAAATCGCGCGCGGCCAGTCCCCTTCGGGAAGCGTCTCGGGGGTGGGATCGGGCACGCCCCCGAGTTCGTCGATGGCTTCCTCGACGCCCGGGGTGGTGCCGACCGTGCCGCGTTTCATGCGCTGGTAGGACGCCTCGGCGGACGCCCGCCGTCGCGCCGCGGCCGCATCGGTGTCCGCACAGACGGCGTTCACCGCGACCATGCCGGTTGGTTCGTCGACGCCACCGGGCAGCGTGGACGCGGTGAACGACTCCCGGTAGACGTCGAACGCGCGGGTCGCGAACTGTGGGCGGATGAACGCCGCGAAACAGTACCGCAGCCCGAGTTCGCCGGCGATGGCAGCACTGGACGGACTGGATCCCAGGAGCCACGGCTGTGGCGGCTCGTCGTCGCCACCGGGGACCGCGATCCCGCTGTACGCGTGGTCCTCGGGGAAGTCGTCGTGGAGGTGGCCGAGGACCGCTTTGACTGCGTCCGTGTGGTCGCCGTCCGGATCCGAGGAGTGGCGGTCGGTTTCGAGCGCGCGGTCGACCGCGGGCGAGCCGTTGGCCCGTCCCAGGCCGGCGTCGACGCGGCCGGGTGCAAGCCCGTCGAGCGCGCCGAACTGTTCGGCCACCTTCAGCGGGCTGTAGTGGTTCACCAGCACCGCCCCCGATCCCAGGCGGATTCGGTCGGTTTCGGCGGCTAGGTGCCCCAGCAGGACTTCCGGGGTGGTGCCGGCAAGCGTCTCCATGCCGTGGTGTTCGGCGACCCAGAAGCGTTTGTAGCCGAGATCGTCGGCCTGTTGGGCCGCCGCGACGGTGTTGGCGTAGGCGTCGGCGGCAGTGCCGCCGTCCGGGACCGGAGACAAGTCGACAACGGAGAGGTCCATGCCAGTGCTCGGGCGCTCCGCGAGAAAACAATTCGCCTACCAGCAGGGATCGGCGACACCGGCTGAAAGCCAAACGTTGACGTGCAATGCACACGAGGGTACGGTCGACAGAGCCGATGTCGCCACAGCGCCACGACGTCGATCCGGGTGCGGTCGCACACCACCGGGGGGCAGTCGACACCGACGACGTTGCCGAGCTCGCCGAGCGATTGCACAGCGCGGACGCCGACGAGCGCTCGGGGGCCGCCTGGCGGCTGGTTGAGGCGGCCGGAACGGAGCCGACGGCGGTTCGCGCCCATCTCGAAGCGATCGTGGCGCGCGCCGACGACGAGGACGTGTGGGTTCGACGCGGGGTGACCTGGGTGATCGCGGAGCTCGCCGAGCGCCAGCCCGACGCCCTCTCGATGAAGTTCTCGGAGCTCGTGGCGCTCACGGACGCCGACGACGAGCTGGTGCGCCAGAACGGCGCGGTGGCGGTCGCCGGCGTGACCAAGCGCTACCCCGAGCGCGCGACCGCGGGGTTGTCGACGCTCGCGTCGCTGACCCACGATGCCGACCCGTTGTTGGCGCGGTACGCCGAGGACGCCGTCGCGGAGGTGGCGGCGGAGATCGCGGCGCGCGCCGAGGACGCCGGCTATCCGATGCTCGTTCGCACCACCGCCGAGTACGCGGCGTTGCTGCCCGACGACCTCACGGTGGTGACCACCGACGACAGCGAGGACGGGCCGCCGGATCCGGTATCGGTGTCGTTCGGGGCGGATGCTCCGGTGGCCGTTGATGCCGCCGACCGCGGTGACGAGAGTGCGGCCCCCGGTCACCCGCCTGCAGAGGTCCCGGATGCCCCTTCGGTGGGGGTCTCACAGGCGGATCTCACGCCCGGCCTGGAGCTGCGGGAGACCGTGTTGACGACCGACTTCCGGGCGACCATCACCGACGACACCCTGGAGCACGGGCTGGTGACGCTGCGCCGGCTCAACGCAGCCACGGCGAACGGGACCGACAGCCGGGTGGTGGAGGCGTTCCAGCGCGCGCTCAAGCGGTGGGCCGCCGTCGACGAATACCCCCACATCGAGCGCGTGCTGGGGACCGGGGACACGTGGATCGCCACGCGATACGACGGCGCGGAGACGCTGGCCCGCCGGGGGCCGCCGGCGACGCTGAGCGAGGCACAGTGGGTGGTCGACCGGGTGACGCGGGCGGTGAGCTACGCGCACGCTCGGGGCGTCGTTCACGGCGGCCTGCATCCGGGTGCGGTGCGGTTCGTGGAGACGTCGGTCGGCGCGTGGGACGCCCCCGTGGTGGCCGACTGGGGGTTCGCGCACGCAGCGAGCGGCCACCACAGCCCCCCGATCCCTGCGGGGTTCGCGGCCCCCGAACACCACGACCCGGCGTCGTACGGGCGCTTCGATCAGTCCACGGACGTCTTCGGACTGGGGGCGCTGGCGTACTTCCTGGTGACCGGTGTCTCGCCGCGCGGCGGCGACGGGGTGGTGCCGGCCGCCCAGCAGAACCCGGCGCTGCCCGAGCGCGTCGACAGCCTCTTCGAGCGGTCGCTGGCGACCAGCAAGCAGGCGCGCTTCGAGACGGTGCTCGATTTCCAGGCGGCCTTCGACGAGTGCGTGGCCGACCTCCCCGGGGCGTGGCCGGCATGACGGCCGCCGCGCCCGGTCGCGTCCTGGACGCGGTGGCGTTCACGGGGAACGGGTTGGTTGTGGTCGCGGGCGTGGCGTTCACCTACTACGCGGCCCGGAACTACGCCCTTGATCGCCTCGAAGCGCACCGCGATTTCTGGGGGTATCTGACCTACGTCGGGATCGCACTGGCCCTGTTCGGCGGCTGCGGGGTGGCCGAGGTGGTCGGGGTCGGCGGCCGGATCGTGGTGGCGTGCCGCGATCTGGCGTTGCTGTTCGGGATCGTGTTCGTGTCGTTTTCGCTGCGGGAGGTGTATTACGCGAGCGCGCTGGCTCCGGGACCCGGGGAGCGGGCGGTGTCGCTGCCGACGCTGCGGGCCATCGAGTTCGGGTTCGTGGTTGTGATCGCGGTGGAGTGGGTGGCCGTGGTGTTCGTCGGCGGTGGCGCGACAACGGGCATCCTGCGTGGGTGCGTGGCCATCGCGTTCGCCGCCTACGGGGTGGTGTTCAGCGAGCGACTGGAGGGGCTGGCACACGGCACGGCGGTGGACACGCTGCGCCGGCATCTGGTGTTCGTGTTGGTGGCGGCAACGGGGGTTGCGGTGGTCGACGTGTTGGCGTTGGGGCTGCCGGGAGTGGCCGCCGACAGCGCCCGGTACGTCTTCGTGGTGTTGCTCGCCGGGTTCGTGGTGCCGCCGACGATCCGCCTCCAGCAGTCTGTCGCCGGTGTGACGTAATCCCCCGGGAGGGGCGCCGAGACACCGACACACACTTTAGGCCAGCCTAAATAGTGGCTGCCAATAGATGACCCAGGACATCTGTGTGATCGTGCCAACGATCCGGGAGTACGAGTGCATGCGGTCGTACTTCGAGAACGCCCGCCAGCACGGCTTCGACCTCGATCGGCTGTTCGTCGTGCTCGTCACCGAGGATTTCTGTGACACCGACAGCATGCGCGACCTACTCGCCGCGGAGGATGTCGCGGGTGCCGTCTTCGATGGGGCCGCGCGCGAGCAGTGGTACGACGACCACGACATCGGCGAGTACGACCACCTCGTGCCCGCCGCCAGCCACGCACAAACGTCGTTCGGACTGCTGTACATGTGGGCCCACGACTTCGAGTACGGCGTGTTCATCGACGACGACACGCTGCCACACGACGAGTGGGACTTCTTCGGCCGCCACCTGGAGAACCTCCACCACGAGGGGCCCGTCGAGTCGGTGTCCTCGGACGAGCGCTGGGTGAACGTCCTCTACCAGTCCGACTCGGCGCTCTACCCACGGGGGTATCCGTACGCCGCGATGGACGAAACGACGACCACCGGACAGGCCGAGACCGACCACGTCGTCGCCTCACAGGGGCTGTGGACGAACGTGCCCGACCTCGACGCCGTGCGGATCCTGATGGACGGCGATCTCCGCGGGCAGGCACAGACCCGTACCGAAACGGCGGATTTCGACCGCGACTTCGTCGCCGCCGAGGGCGACTACCTCACGGTGTGTTCGATGAACCTGGCGTTCCGCCGGGAGGTCATTCCGGCGTTCTACCAGTTCCCGATGGACGACAACGCCTGGGACGTCGGGCGCTTCGACGACATCTGGAGCGGGGTGGTGTTGAAACGCGCCGCCGACGTCGTCGGGGGTGACATCTACAACGGTGCGCCGCTGTGCGAGCACAACAAGGCACCGCGCTCGACGTTCGACGACCTCGCCAACGAGGTCGCGGGGCTCGAACTGAACGAGCACTTCTGGGAGGAGGTCGCGGCCGCTGATCCGGCCACGGAGACGTACGCCGGCGTGGCCGAGGCGGTGGGCCGCCGCCTCGCCGACGGGGAGTACGACAGCTACAACAACGGGGCGTTCCTCAACGAGTGTGGGGAGTATCTGCTGGACTGGGTGGCCTGCCTGGACGCGCTGGCGGACCGCGAGATCGCGGCGGCCGCCGGCGACTGACAGCCCACCACGTCGGGTCGTGTGGATGGCCCACAATCACAGCCTCCGGGACTGAATCGGTAGGTATAAGCGGTTTAGGCGAGCCTAATTTTGAGTATGTCCGAGGAATCCGGATTCCGCCGTCGAACGTTCCTTGCAGCAACTGGTGCGGCGACGCTCAGCGGTCTTGCAGGCTGCAGCGGCATGCTCGGCTCCAACAGCAGCACCGACGACCGACCGGGGATCGGTGACTTCCGGGGCTCGGGCGCGATCGTCCAGGACCGCCCCGCTCCCGGGGGCGAATCCATCGCTGACCTCCCGGATCTCGAAGGCGAACTCTCGATCTATCTGGGCGGCGGCGAGGGCGGGCGCTACGTCGCGCTTATCGACCTCATCAACCAGTACTACGACGACTTCAGCGCCACCCAGCAGACCCAGCGCTCCTCACAGCTCGCAAACAACATCGTCACCGAGTACGAGAACGACACCATGCAGGCCGACGTCTTCTGGTCCATTGACGCCGGCTCGCTGGCGTACGTCGCGTCGAACGGCGCGACACGAACGCTCTCCAGCGGAACCCGGGACCCCGTCCTCTCAGAGCAGTTCACCACCGAACACTGGGTTGGTCTCGCGGGGCGCTCCCGGGCGGTCCCGTACAACACCAACCAGTTCAGCGAATCTGACATCCCCAACAGCGTCGACGCCTTCACGACCGCCGACCGGTTCCAGGGCACGCTCGGCTGGGCACCCACCTACGGCGCGTTCCAAGGGTTCGTCACCGCCATGCGGCAGCTCCGCGGCGACGAAGCAACCCGCGAGTGGCTCACCAGCATGCGCGGCCAGACCCCAACCCGGTACAGAAACGAGTACCAGGCCGTCTCGGAAGGCATCACCAACGGTGAAGTGGGTGCCGGGCTTACGAACCACTACTACCCGATGCTCGTGTTCGCCGACCGCCCGGACGCCCCGCTGGACCTCGCGTTCACGCAAAACGACGCCAGCTCGCTGGTCAACACGGCCGGCGCGAGCGTGCTCAAGGGCGCCGACGACCCCGAGCTCGCGGAGCTGTACATCCGCCACCTGCTGTCCGCCGAAGCCCAGGAGTTCCTGGCGACCCGCGGGTTCGCGTTCCCCATGATCGACGGCGTCGACCCGGTCGGCCCGCTGCCGTCCATCGCGGAGCTCTCGCCGCCGGAGATCGACCTGCAGTCGCTGTCGGACGTCCAGCCCACGGTCAAACTGCTCAAAGACGTCGGCATCCTCTCGTAACGATGGCTGCACGCGAGCGACTCGCCCGCATCCGGAGCGCTGTCGTCAGCGGCGACGACGACGAACCGGGGCTGTCGCTCGCAGTGCTTGCGGGAGCCGTCGCAGCGTTCGTGTCCCTGCCCCTGGCTGGCCTGCTCGTGCGCGCGTCGAACTACGGGCTGGGACACTTCCTCGACGTCTTCGCCGACACCAGCAGCCTTGACGTGCTGGTGAACAGCCTCTCGCTGGTTGGCCTGGTGACGGTGGGCTGTGTGCTCGTGGGCGTTCCGCTTGCCGTGTTGACCGTGCAGACCGATCTGCCCGGCCGCCGCGCGTGGACGATCATCGCCGCGCTCCCGCTGGTCGTGCCCAGCTACATCGGCGCGTTCACGTTCGTCTCGGCGTTCGGCCCCCGGGGCGATCTCGCGGGCGCGCTCGGCGTGATCGGCATCGAGCGCATCCCCTCGATCTACGGGCTCCACGGCGCCGCACTCGTGCTCATCCTGTTCACGTATCCCTACGTGTTCCTCACAACGCGGGCGGCGCTGCTGTCCTTCGACGGCACACTGGTCGAGGCCGCGCGCACGTTGAACCACTCGCGGTGGCAGGCGTTCCGCCGCATCACGGTGCCACAGATACTGCCCGGTGTGGCGGCCGGTGGGCTGCTGGCGGCGCTGTACGCGCTCTCGGATTTCGGCACGCCGTCGATCATGCGCTACGAGGTGTACACCCAGCAGATCTTCGTCGCCCAGGGCAGCCTGGGGGTGCCCGAGGGGTATCCGGCGCTGCTGTCGATCCAGTTGCTGGCCGTGGTGGCGGTCGTGCTCGCGCTCGAATCCCGCATCGGCGACGGCGACACCGCCTACGTCTCTCGGGGTGCCAGCCAGCCCGGCCGGGTGTCCCTCGGCGTGTGGAAGTGGCCGGCGTTGGCGTTCTGCACCGCCATCGCGGTGCTGTCGCTGGGCGTCCCGCTGGGGGTGCTTGCGTGGTGGTTCCAGCGGGCCGGGGACGCCATCTTCGAGTTCGATCCGATGATCGCGTGGAACTCGCTGAAGGTGGCGGTGGCTGCGGCGGGGGTGGCGACGGTGCTCGCGTTGCCCGTCGCCGGATACGCCGCACGGTCGTCCTCGCGGCTGTCGATGGTCTCCGACCGGCTCACGTACGTTGGGTACGCCATCCCCGGGGTCGTGATCGCGCTGTCGCTGGTGTTCCTGTCCACGGAGTTCGTGCAGTCGCTGGTCAAGACGGTGCCGCTGCTCGTGTTCGCGTACGTGGTGCGGTTCCTCCCACAGGCCGTCGGATCCGTTCGGTCCTCGGTCCTCCAGGTGGACCCGAAGCTCACCGAGGCCGCGCGCACGCTGGGCCGGTCGTCGACGGACGCGTTCCGGTCGGTGACGCTGCCGCTGATCGCGCCCGGCGTTGCGGCGGGCGCGGCGCTCGTGTTCCTCACCACGATGAAGGAGCTGCCGGCGACACTGATGCTCCGTCCGATAGGTTTTGAAACCCTGGTGTCGTACATCTGGCTGGTTCGGGGAGCCGGGTCGTACGGCGCTGCTGCGGTGCCCGCGCTGGTGCTCGTGGGCGTCTCAGCGCTGTCGATGGTTGTGATCCTCGCACAGGAACGATACAATGGCTGAATCAGCTTCCAGACGCCACGCCGACGATACGTCCAGATCGACCGCCGAGTTCTCGGACGCCGACACGGTCCTCGAACTCGACGGTGTGACAAAGGAGTACGGCGCCGAAACCGCTGTGCGTGATCTCTCGCTGTCCGTTCGGGAGGGGGAGCTCCTCACGCTGCTGGGGCCGTCGGGCTGCGGGAAGACCACGACGCTGCGGATGCTCGCGGGCCTGGAGCGGCCCACCGGCGGCACCATCGAACTCGACGCCCAGCGGGTCGCCGGGCCGGACACGTTCGTCGCCGCCGAGGACCGCGAGATCGGCATCGTGTTCCAGGATTTCGCGCTGTTCCCGCATCTCTCCGTGGCGGAGAACGTGGCGTTCGGGCTGACCGACCGCGACGAGGACGCGACCGCTGCCCGCGTCGATGAGATGCTCGCGCTCGTGGACATGCCCGAGATGGGGGATCGCTCCGTCGACCAGCTCTCGGGCGGCCAACAGCAACGCGTGGCCGTCGCGCGCAGCCTCGCGCCCGAGCCGGACATCCTCCTGCTCGACGAGCCGTTCTCGAACCTCGACGTTCGGCTGCGCGTGGAGATGCGCGAGGAGGTGCGGCGCATCCTCAAGGAGGCCGGCGTCACCGCCGTATCGGTCACCCACGACCAGGAGGAGGCGCTGTCGATCTCCGACCGCGTCGCCGTCCTCAACGACGGCTGCATCGAGCAGGTAGGCGACCCTGAAGGCGTGTTCGAGCACCCCGAGTCCCGGTTCGTCGCGTCGTTCCTGGGGCAGGCGGCGTTCCTCTCGGCGCGCGTCGGCAGCGACACCGTCGACACCGCCGTGGGGTCGTACGACCGCGCGCTCCTGGCGGGGCTGACCGACGGCTACCAGGGCGCGATGGTTGACGTGCTCGTGCGCCCCGACGACCTGCGCGCCGCGCCCGTGGCCGACGCCACCGGTGCCGGCAACGGCACGATCGTGAAACGGCAGTACACCGGGCCGTCGTTCATCTATCACGTGGAACTGGACAACGGCGACGTGGTGCGGTGTCTGCACAACCACGCGGACAACATGGCGATCGGCGAGCCGGTGGCCGTCTCCCTGGTCAGCGACCACGCCCTGGCCTGGTACCCCACGGAGTGATGGTGCGGCTCCGTCGCGCGCTGCGGTCGCGCCCGCTCGTGGTGGCCGCGCTCGCGGCGGCCGCGGCGGTGGTGGCGTTCGCCACCGCCACGCTCGTGTTTCCCTACCGGTCGTTGAACCACGACGAGGCCGTCTACCTCCAGCAGGCCGCACTGTTGCTTGACGGACGACTGTTCCTGCAGCCGCCGGTCGCCGACGCGTTCCGGCCGTGGTTTTTCGTCTCCTCGCCGCGGGGGCTGTATTCGAAGTACGCGCCCGTGACCGCGGCGATCTACGCCGCCGGCCGGCTGGCCGGTGACTACCAGTACGCGCTGTCGGCGGTGGCGGCGGGCAACGTCGCGCTCCTCTACGGGGTCGTGCGGGACGCCTGGGACCACCGCACGGCGGCCGTCGCCGCGGTGTCGCTGCTGGCGTCGCCGCTGTTCGTCGTGCAGTCGGGGGTGTTCCTTCCGTACGCGCCGACGACGCTGTTGAACCTCGCGTTCGCGTTCGCGTACTTCCGCGCCGAACGCACCGACAGCACCGTGTGGGCGGGCGTCGCCGGCGTCGCTGTCGGGCTGGCGTTCTTCGCGCGGCCGTACACGGCGGTGCTGTTCGCAGCGCCGTTCATCGCACACGCGGGCTGGACGCTGTGGGCGGCCGCGCCGGCGTGGCCCGACTGCGTGGCGCGCCGCGCCGCAACCGCAGGGCTGGGGGCGGCCGGCGTCGCCGTGGCGCTGGGCTACAACGCCGTCGTGACCGGCGATCCGCTGGTGTTCCCCTACGAGGCGTTCGCCCCCCTGGACGGGCTGGGGTTCGGCCACCGTGAGATCCTCGGCTACGACCAGTTGTACACGCTCTCGCTTGCGCTGCGGTCGAACGCCGAGGTGGTCGGGTCGTTCCTCCGCAACTGGGCGCCGTTCGGCGCGCTCGGCAGCGTGCTCGCGGTGGTCGGCGGTGCCGTCGTGGCGCGCCGCGAGGCGTGGACGTGGCGGCGCGCCGTGCTCGGCGGCGTCGCGGTGAGCGTGTGTGGCGGCAACCTCGCGTTCTGGGGGAACCGCAACATCCTCGGCAGCCTCCCCGATCACACGGACGGGCTGATCCACGCCCTGGGGCCGTACTACCATTTCGACGCGCTGGTGCCGGTGAGCGCGTTCGCCGCCGTGGGCGTGCTGGCGGTCGTGGATCGCGCGCGCCATGCCGCGGTGGCCCGCGTCGATGCGGAGGCGGCCGCTGCTGTGGCGGGCGCGGTCGTGCTCGTTGCCGCCGCGGTGCTCGGCGCAAGCGCCGTGGCTGCGACGGCCCCACCGGTCGCGGAGAACACCGACGTGACCGCCAACTACGCGGCCGCCTACCAGCCCTTCGAGCCGTCGCCGCCGGAGAACGCCGTGGTGTTCGTGCCGGACCCCTACGGGAACTGGCTGAACCATCCGTTCCAACCGCTCCGCAACACGCCCGGGTTCGACGGGCCGACCGTGTACGCCGCCGGGGACCGGGCCCCAGCGGTTGCGGCCGCCTACCCGGACCGCGACCTCTACCGGTACACGTATCGGGGGGCGTGGTCGCCCCAGGGTGATACCCCCGTCGAGCCGGTGCTGCGGGAGGTGTCGCTAGTCACGGGTGAGGCGGTCACGGCGACGGCGTCGTTCGGCGTGCCGTCCTGGACGGCGGGCGCGACTGTGACCGTGACCGCGGGCGGCGAGCGCGCCCACTACGCGCTGACGGGCGTGGACAACCGCAGTCGGGCGACAGTCGACATGCATGTGACCGACGGGCGCGTCACGCTCAGCGGGCCGGTGGCGGGGGCAGACGCTGATTCGGTGCCGGTCAACGGGTCCACGGTCTCCATGTCGGTGCTCGTCGATGGCGGGTACGGTGCCGGGTTCAGATACCGAGTCGAGTTGCCGGTGTCGACGGCCGGCCAGCAGTACCGGGCGGTGACGCCGTCGCGGTCGCTGTGCACTGACCTCCAGGTGTGTGGGGGGCCGTCGTCGACGTACGTCCCCGGCAGCGGCCCCGAGGGGGCGTGGATCAACGTGTCGGTGGCAACCGGCCGCCGGACGGCGGCTACGGGAGGCGTTCCTCGGCGCAGACTTTGAGGATCGAGCCGAGGATCTCCGCGCCGCCCTCCAGGGGGTCGAGTTTCGTGTCGCCGAGGCGGTCGGCGTACCCGATGGGTTCCTCGATGACGTCGTAGTTCCGGCACAGCGGCCGGATCAACAGCTCCGCCGAGAGGCCGGTGTTCTGCGTCCAGTCGATGGCGTCGATGACCGGCGCGCGGTAGGCCCGCATTCCGGTGGTGGTGTCGTGGACGCGCTCGCCGACGAGCAGCGACGTGATGGCGGCGAACGCGGCGTTCCCGAGGCGGTTGAACGCGGGCATCGTGTCGGCACCCCAGTAGAGGCGGTCGCCGCTGACCACGTCGTAGCCCTCGTTGATGCGCGCGAGGAACGCCGGGATGCGCTCCATGGGGTAGGTGTTGTCGCAGTCCGTGGTGATCACGACCGGCGTGTCCGCGGCGTCGAGGGCGGCGGCGACGGCGACGCCGTACCCCTGGGGCTCCTGTTCGATGACGGTGGCGCCGTGTTCGCGGGCGATCTCCGGGGTACGGTCGCTGGAGCCGTCGACGCAGACGACGCGTGCGCGGTCGTCGGTGGCGTCGGCGATGTCAGTGAGCACAGTGTCGATGGCGGCGGCTTCGTTGTACGTCCCCATTGCGACGGTCACGTCGTCGAGGGTGTACGACCGGTCGTGCATTGGCCCTGCGTAGCCCGCACAGCCATTTTAGGCTTGCCAAAAACGGGCTGTGGTGAAAAACCATAAATACGTTCACTCCCATCACCGCATGAGACACCGGAACGAGTTTCCAACAATGAGTGATGCCGACACGGATGCTACGACGGACGAGCACGACACCACTGTGCTCGTTGTCGACGACGAACGCGGGCTCGCAGATTTATACACAATCTGGCTCGAAGACGACTACGACGTCAAAACGGCGTACAGCGGAACTGAGGCGATCGACGCCATCGACCCCACCATCGATGTGGCACTGCTCGACCGCCAGATGCCGGACGTGTCCGGCGACGACGTGCTCGACGAACTCCGCGAGCGCGGGATCGAATGCCGGGTCGCAATGGTCACCGCAGTCGAACCGGAGTTAGACATCATCGACCTCGGGTTCGACGACTACCTCCAGAAGCCAGTCGACAGGGACACGCTGCTTGAGACGGTTGGACGGTTGCAGCGCCGGTCGACGTACGACGACACCGTCGCCGAGTTCTTCGCGGCAGCGCGCAAGCAAGCACTCCTCTCGGAGTCGGACGACCCGACGATCACCGACTCCGCGGAGTTCTCCGCCCTGGAATCGGACCTCGCGAGCCTCCGGGACGACCTCGACGACGTCGTCGCGGACTTCGACGACGCGGACTACGAGGTGCTGTTCCGGCAGCTATCGGGTCCCGACGGCGACACTGATGACGGGTAGCCGACGGGATGCCGCCACCGTCCTGGAGTCCGCGGCCGCAATCACCACCGCGACCAGCGTGGACCGCGTTTTCGACGCGCTCGTCGAGGCGGTCGACGATGCGGTCGCGGCTCCCGCCTGCGTCGCCACCGCCGCCGCCGACGGGCTATCGGTCCACGGGTGGACCGGCGACGCCGGTCCCGAGACGCTGGCCACCCAGCCGGCGGCCCGCGCCCTGGACTCCGGGACCGTCGTCCGCACCACCGCTCGCGACGCGGTCACGGTGCCGGTCGACGACCACGCAGTCGTGCAGGTGTTCCAGCCCCCCGCCGGCGGCGACGACGACGCCGTGGCAGTGCTCACGCAGCTCGCCGCCCACGCCACGAGCGCGATCCAGCGCCTCGACGCCCAGCGCCGCGCCGAGGCCAGCGAGCAGCGCTTCCACGCCCTCTTCGAGGCAGCCGACGACGCCCTCGTCCTGTACGGCATCGAAGACGGCACTCCGACCGCGATCACGCACGCCAACGAGTCGGCGAACGCGCTGTTCGAGTTGCCGGCACCCGGGCTGTGTGGGCACCGCCTCCCAACGCTCGTGGACGCGGCGGCCGACGCGTTCGCGCCGGGCAACAGCAGCCGCAGGATCACCACGACGGTGACCGCGACGGACACGGTGGTCACGGTCATCGTCCATCCGCTGCCGGCGGCCGACGGCGTCGACGCGTTCGCGGAGCTGCGGGACGTCACCGAGCACGTGGAGCGCGAGCGCGCGCTGACGAGCCTCCACGACGCCACCCGCCGGATGTTCGACACCGAAGACCGGGAAGCGATCGCGTCGATCGTGATCGACGCCGCAACGGCGCTCATCGACCTGCCCCACGTGGGCCTGTTCTTCGCGGACGCGGACGCGCTCGTGCCCGCCGCTGCGGCCGACGCCGTCACCGGCACCGATCTCCCGGCGTTGGAAGCCGGCGACAGCATCGCCTGGGAGGTCTACACCGACGGCACCCCACGGTGGGTGACCGAGGTGCCCTCCCACCCGAACGTCGCCAACGCTCGGACGAAGATCCAAGAGGAGTACCTGCTCCCGCTCGGTGACCACGGCGTCCTCATCGTCGGCGCCGAACGCTCGGGCGTTCTGTCGCGGCTGGACCGCGACCTCGCCGGCATCCTGGCGGCGAACGCCACCGCCGCCCTCGATCACGCGCGCCACGCGCGCCACCTCCGCGACCGGGAGACCGACCTCCGCAGGGAGCGCAACCGGCTGCACGCCCTGTTCGAGAACGTCCCCAGCCCCACGGCGAGCTTCGTCATCGAGGACGGTGCCCCCATCGTGCAGTCGGTCAACGACGCCTTCGAGACGGTGTTCGGGTGGACGGAAGCGGATCTCGCGGGCGAGAACATCGACGAGTACATCGTCCCCGCGGACACCCGCAGGGACGCCGCGGCGTACAACCGGAAGATGAAAGCCGGGGAGACGGTCAACGTCGAGGTCCAGCGCCGGATCACCGACGGCGTCCGCGACTTCCTGCTTGACGTCGCGCCGTTCCGACTGGCCGACCCCAGCGTGCACGGCTTCGCCGTCTACACCGACATCACGGACCGCAAGGAACGCGAGCGCGAGCTCGAACGCCAGAACGAGCGCTTGGAGGAGTTCGCGAGCATCGTCAGCCACGACCTCCGCAGCCCACTGAACGTGGCCCGCGGGCGGGTCGAGTTGGCCGAAGAGACGGGTGCCAGCGAGCACTTCGACCGCGCCACGCAGGCCCTCGACCGCATGGGCACGCTCATCGAGGACGTGTTGGCGCTGGCGCGCCACGGCAACAGCCTCGACGACACCACCGCGGTGGCGCTTGCCGAGGCCGCCACGGACGCCTGGCAGACCGTGGCCACGACCGCCGCCACCATCGAGGTCGCGGACCCACCGACGGTCCAAGCCGACCCGACCCGGCTCCGGTCCCTGCTCGAGAACCTCTTCCGGAACGCCGTCGAGCACGGACGCCCCGATGCGGGCGAGCCGCCGGTCGACGGCGCCCCGATCACCGTGACCGTCGGCGCGCTCCCGGACGCCGACGGCCCCGGGTTCTACGTTGCTGACGACGGCGTCGGCGTGCCGCCGGACCGACGCGACGTGGTCTTCGAATCCGGGACGACGTTCAGCGACACGGGAACCGGGTTCGGGTTGGCCATCGTCGAGAACGTCGCGGACGCACACGGGTGGCGGGTCACGCTCACCGACAGCGCCGACGGCGGGGCGCGCTTCGAGTTCCGCACCGACGGCACGCCGCCGGGCGCGCCCTTCCGGACGTAGGACGACTACGGCGGGTTCGCGTCGGTGTCCGGGGGCTGCTCGTGGGCGGCCGTCGAGAGCACGGTTTCGAGTTCGTCTACGGCCACCCAGATGTCCTCGTGGCTGACGTAGTACGGCGACGGCGCCACCCGCAGCACGTCCGGCGGCCGAACGTCGACCGCAACGCCGCGCGCATCGAGGGCGCGCGCGACGCTCTCGGCGTTGGGGTGGGTGAGCGCGACGTGGCCACCGCGGCGCTCGGCCGCACGCGGCGACCGCACGTGGCAGTCCGGCACGTGGGCGTCCACCAGCCCGATCACGTACCACGTCAACGCCACCGAGTGTGCGCGGAGCTCAGTGATCCCGACCGCCGTACCCACGTCCAGCGCGCCGAACAGCGGCGCGGCGGCGTACACGTCGACCGGTGTGTGTTGCCACTCGGCGGCGTGGGAGGCGGCCGCCCCCGTGGACGGTGGGTCGTCGGGGGTCAGCCACGCCGTGCGCGCCGGCGCGGAGATGTCGGCGTTGTCGTCGTGAACGAACAGCCCGGCGACGGCACCCGGGCCGGCGTTCAGGTAGCGGTGACTGGACCACACCCCGAAATCGACGCCGCTGCGGTGGAGCGTGTGGTCGACCACGCCCGCCGAGTGCGCCAGATCAAAGCCGACGTACGCGCCGTGACTGTGCGCGATCTCGGTGATCGCGTCGACAGCGAGCAGTTGGCCCGTCCACGGGCGCACGGACGGCAGGTACACGACCGCCGTGTCGTCGGTGACTGCGTCCGCGACCGCGGCCGGCGTGATGGCACCGGCGCTGTCCGCAGCCACGGTCACGACGGGGCTGGCCGGCTCCTCGCCGGTGGCACCCGCGGCACCCTCGGGGACCACCACGGTGTCGCCGTCGGCGGCACGCCGGAACCCGGCGACGAGCCGGCGCGCAATCGTCCTCGGCGACCCGCCGGCGGCGACACACTCCGACGGCTTCGCGCCGATGAGTCCCGCCACGCGATCCCCCAGCAGCTCGGCGTAGTCGGCCCACGCCGGCTCGGCGTTGGTCCACGCCCCGTCGCCACGGGCGCGCCACTGGTCGACCGCCCGCTGCAGTGTCGCCGCTGCGTCGTCACCGTGGGCCCCGAGCGTCGCGGCGGTCAACGCGACGCCGTCGCCGGGCGGCTCGAAGCGCTCCCGGAGCCCGGTGAGCGCGGCGTCCGCGTCCCGCATTCGCGCTGCCGACCGCGACGCGTCGAACGCCCCGTCGTCCATGCCTGCCTCCTGGGGTGTCAGACCAATAAACGTGGTGCCGGCTGGCACGCCCCCGCCGGCGTGGCCAGTGTTGGACCGGAACGCATACCTCCGCCGGTGCCCGTAGCACGCGTATGAACCGCCGCGCGTTCCTCACCGCAAGCGCCGGGCTTGGAAGCACCGCCGCGCTCGCAGGCTGCCTCGGCGCGCTTGGCTTCGAGCGCCAGTCGGCGTGGCGCGACCCGCCGCTCGCCGAGGACCGCCCGGACAGCGTGTACTATCCGGCGGTCGTCGAAGGCATGAGCGTCTACGGCACTGACAGCAGCGGTCGCGTCGGGTTCGCGCTCATGCACTCGTTCCCACACCGGTTCTGGACGGTCACCGGCACCGCACAGACCAAGGTGGTCGTCGACGCCGAGGACACCGTCCACCTGATGGCGACCGTCTGGGACACCGACTCCGGGGCGATCCTGCCGGTGGATCCCTCCATCACGATCACTGACGACGACGGTGCGACTGTCGGCACCACGACGCTCTGGCCGATGCTCTCCCCGAACATGGGGTTCCACTACGGGGACAACGTCGCGCTCCCGGGGTCGGGGACGTACGACGCCACGCTCACAGTCGGCCCGGTCGGCATCACGCGCACCGCGCCGTTCGGCGACGCGTTCGATACCGGCGCGTCCACGACCATCCCGTTCACGTTCGACCCGGCGGACACCTACAACCTCGAATACCGACGCCTCCGCGACCGGGCCGGTGACCCGGGGACCGTCGATTTGATGTCGACGGACGGGGTGCCGGAGCCGGTTGCGCCCGCGGAGTCGGCGCTGCCCGGCACGGTCCTCGGAGCGCCATCCGTCGACGGCATGGAGCTGGCGGTGTCCGTGGTGCGCGACGGCGCGCGGTTCGGTGCCGACGGCCAGCCGTACGTGGTGGTGTCCCCACGCACCCCGTACAACCGCATTCTCCTTCCGCGGATGGCGCTGTCACTGACCGCGACCGACGCCAGCGGTGTCACGCGCTTCGACGGCGCGCTGGCCCCCTCGATCGACCCCGACCTCGGTGCCTACTACGGCGCGCCGGTCGAGGGGCTTGCGGGCGGCGAGACACTCACGATCACCGTCGACACGCCGCCGCAGCTCGCGCGCCACGACGGCTACGAGACCGCGTTCCGGGCCGCCGGCGGCACGGCCACGGTATCCTACCCCACGAACGGCGGCACGGCACCCTGAAGCGACAGCAGCCACAGGCTGACGACGGTGTACCCGATCATCACGAGCACGAACGGGTACTGGCTTTTGATGGCAACCAGCCGCCGCGGGAACACGTCGTAGGCGGCGGTGTGTGCGGCCCACACCGCCAGCAGGTGCCCCGCGAGCACGAACGCGATGCTGGCGGCGTTGAACCAGCCCGGCGGTGACAACACCACGGGGTTCGGCGGCGGCACCAGCGGCGACGCGCTGACGGCAACCATCGCGGGGGCCAGCGAGACGGCCAGTGTGGCGTAGTGTGCCAGGTGGTAGCCGGCCGCGACCGCCAACAGCGGCGGCGCGAACCGCACCGCGAGCGCTCTGCTGGTGAGATACGTCCCCGAGAGCCGGCGCGACCACCGGCCCGCGTACAGGTACGCGCCCAAGAACACGGCGTAGCCGGCGAGGAACACCGCCGTGTACACGACGATCGCGCGGTTGGTGGTGGAGCCGGCCGGCAGCACGGCTGTGAGCGTTCGGATCGTCGTGTCGCCGGCTGTCGTCGTGATGAACCCGCTGTAGGTCAGCTCCCAGACGAGCCCGATGACGAACGCGATGTCCGAGCGGTCCGTGACGACGTCGGGGTCTTGGAGCCGGCTGCCGGGGAGCACGGCCCGCACCCGGTCGGGGTATCGCTGCACGATCCCGACGGCCCCGTAACACCGCAGCATCACCGACACCGGGTCGGCGTTGTGGAACCACGCCTCCGGCCCGACCAGCACCGCGCCGGCGACGGTCACCACGGAGTACACCACCAACACCGTTGCCAGCACCGACGGCACCGTGCTGATCGGGAACACGACTTCCACCCAGACCAACGCGAGCAGTCCACAGACGGCCGGCCACCGCTGGAGGGACGCCGGATACGTGATGAACCCCGACGGGAGCACGGTCGCGATCGCGCGCCACGGGTTCAGGATCGGCCACACGTTGCCCACGACGTACGACAGGATCGGGAGCGCGGCCCGCCCGCCGGCGAACGCGATCAGGATCGTGAAGCTCGCGGTCGGGAGCGCCGGCCCGGTGAACCCGAGGTACACCGCCAACACGAGCACGACCACGCCGAGCGTCCGGCCGCCCCACACGGCCAGCCGGCGCAGTCGGCCGGCCGACGGCAGCGGGTACGACCAGTCGTCGAGGCGCGCGATGAACGCGCGGTCGGTGACGAAACTCGCGAGCAACGCCGACGCCCCGATCGTCGCGCCGCCGGTCGCGAGGTACAACCACCGCGGCACCGCCAAGGTGTCTTTGGGGGACTTCGAGAGCGTGAGGCCGTTGGACGCCCCAACGGTGCCCGCCAGCGCCGCCAGCGCCACACACCACACCACGAACTGCGCGCCGATGCGGACCGCCGGCGTTCGCAGCACGCGCCCGACACCCTCCCAGTCAGGCGAGGATGGCATACATGATCAAGAACCCGAAGTACACGAGCACCAGCACTGCCAGCGCTCGGAGGCGGAACGACCGCAAGTCGTCTTCTTCGGCCAGGTATGCGTCTTGGAAGGCCGCCCGTTCGGCGTCGTCGATGCGCTGTGGGTGGTCGGTGCCCTTGTGTAAGGTCAGCCGCGTTGCCGACGGGAAGGGGCGCTGGCAGTACTCGCAGACGGCTGCCGGCGTCTCACCCGCGGGCACGGCGGTCGCGTGCTGTGCTGTCGTCATGGGGTCAGTATGCAGTGGCTAGCAGCCACCGGGTTGAAGATGTTCTGGTCGGGCGTGCTCGCCGGCGCGCTACGGTGCCAGCGGGCGCTCGTCGCCGGTGACGCTGTCCACGATCACGTCGCCGCCGTCGCGGGTCGCCAGCCAGAACAGCTTGTGCGCCGCGACCGGCGCCGACAGCTCGATCTCGGGGGCGGCACCCAGCGAATACGACCGCAGCGTCCACTTGAAGACGGCGTCGCGCGCCAGCGCCCGGGACTGCTCGCGGTCCACGGCGGGCGGCACCACGAGCACGTCGGCAAGCGTTCGGGTGGTCGTTTCGGGATGGATGTCCGCGCGCAGCGGGAGCCTGCGCGCGCGGTCGAGGCTGACGACGTACTCGGTGTCGCGGTCGCCGAGGAACCGCCGGCTGATCGTGGCCGTGGCGCGGTAGACGAGATACGGATACGCGACCGCGCCGACACGCCCGGTTGCAGTCACCTCATCACGGCTGATCGCGGGCGCGATCACGTCCAGCGTGGCGCGCTCGCGGACCCGTTGGTCGTCGTCACCCGCGGGGACCGATGGGATCGACCGGTCGCCGTCAGTCGTCATCCGTCCAGTAGTCGGTGTCGGCGACGTGGGACCGGATGCTGTCGTGTTCAGTGATCGGCGCCGGATCGGGACGCCCGCCGTCGGTGGCGTACTCGCTGCCGTCGCCGTCGTCGTCCGTGATCGCCGCCAACGGCCGATGCATCATGTCGAACGCCTCCGAAACGTCGTCCTGGTCGGGCGGCGTTGTCAACAGCGACACAACCACGAGCACGACCGCGGACACCACGAACGCCGGGAACAGCCCGTACACGGTCAGCATCCCCGACACTGCTGGGTGGAAGCTGTTGACCGTCTCCGCCCCCAGAATGGTGGGCCACTGCGTCCACAGGATCATCGTCGCCGTGCCCGTGACCATGCTCGCGACTGCGCCCGCCGCGGTGACGCGGCGCCACCACAGCACGGCGATCAACAACGGCCCCAGCGCCGCGCCCAGCCCGCCCCACGCGTAGTTCAACACCAGCTCGTAGATCGGCGTGTTCCGGGCGACGTACGCGAACCCGATGGACGCGAACCCGATCGCGAGCGTGACGTACCGCGAGTACCGCACCAGCTGGGCTTCCGTCGCCTGCTCGTTCAGGAAGCCGTGGTAGACGTCCTCGACGACGGCGCTCGTCGCGACCAACAGCTGTGAGTCCGCACTCGACATCATCGCGGCCAGCGCCGCCGCCAACACGACGCCGGCGACCGCGCTCGGCAGCAGTTCCAGCGTCACCAGCGGCATCGCGTTGTCGGTGTTTTCGAGGCCGCCGAACTGCGTGAGTGCGTACAGTCCCACCAGCGCAGCGCCGATGTACGCGACGAACATGAACAGCTGTGCGACGACCGCCGCGGTGCGGACGTTGCGCACGCGGTCGATCCCCATGAACCGCACCATGATGTGTGGGTTCCCGGGGATGCCCAGCCCGACCGCGGCGTACGAGATGATGCCGAACAGCGCCGCCCAACCGGTCGCGCCGCCGGTGATGCTCGTCAGCGACGCGCCGTTGTCCATCGCCGCGAGGTCGGCGAACGGCAGCCCCCAAGTGGCGTACGCGATGATCGGCAGGATCGCGAACGCCGCGAGGATGATCGCGCCCTGGAAGTAATCCGACCACGCCACCGCGAAGTAGCCGCCGAGCATCGTGTACCCGACGACGATGACGCCGCCCGCAACGATGCCCACCCACATGTCGACGCCTGTGAGCACGCGCAACAGCGTGCCGGCGGCGACGATCTGCGCGCCGACGTAGCTCCCCTCGAAGACGATCAACACGAACGACGACACCGCCTTCACGACGCCGGTGTCGTCGTTGAGTCGGGTCGCGAAAAACGTCGGCAGCGTCACCGCGCGCACGATCTCGCTGTACTTCCGGAGGCGCTTGGCCAACCCCGCCCACGCCGCGAGGTCCGCGGGGATCATGCCGACGCCGTTGTAGAACGCCATAATGCCCGTGGTGTAGGCGTCACCGGGCACGCCGAGCGTGAGCCAGCCGCTCATCTCCGAGGCGCGCTCGGAGAACCCCGTCACAACCGGGCCCACGTCGCGGCCGCCGATGACGTAATCCCCCACGGAGTCCATGAAGCGACTCGCCCAGACGCCGATCCCAATCAGCACCACGAGGTAGGCGGCGAACGCGCCCAGCACCCACGCGTTCGCGCTCCCGGCGAGCGCGTTACTCACTGTGGTCACCCGTGAGCCCGTATCGCTCTCGGAGCCGCCGCTCGCGGCGCCCCTCCCAAACGTAGTACACCACCAGCGCCACGAGGTAGGCGACGAACGGTGCGAACAGTCCGATCCAGTCGAGTGTCCCGACCGCCATGTTGTCAGCACTGAGAGTCGCCGAACCCTGAAAACCCTAACGTCGTGGGATAACTTCACCACGGCACGCGATTCAAATTGACACGCGATCACTCCCGCTGGGGAAGTCCGGGGTTGCTGTCAGCGAACGAGCGTTACGTTCATTTCCCTGTCCGCCCAAGACGCATGTAGGGAATGCGCCGGGATTATTTCGAACTCGACGTGTCAAACGTCGACTGGGTTGCGAACGGCGGCAAACCGAAACAGCCGACGGTCGTGATCGAGTTCACGGGCGATACTGACGCGCTCCGGGACCGCCTCACCGACACCACGGGGGCGGTACTGGAAGCCACGGAGACGGACGCGGCGTTCCGGCTCACGGACGCCGCCGACGACACCGACGCCGCGGGCGTCGTTTCGGTCACGAACCGCGTCACCGGTGATTTCATCCTCGAACTGAACGTCGCCGCCGACGACGTCACACAGTTCGTCCGTGCCGCCCGGCGGTACGGCGAATCCGACGCCGCACGCGACGCCGACGGGCGGTACCGCGTCGAGATCCGGGTCGACGGCACGGAGCTGGTTGTCCACGAGAAAGCCACGTTCCTCGTCTACAGCAGCGACGGCGACCTCCTGCGGGGGCGCAGCCTGATCCCCAGCGGTGTCGAACTCTAACCCCAGATAGGGATAGCTAAGTGTGCGGGCGCGCTGGCGTCGCGCATGGACGACACCGACGACGGTCGTGTCGAGCTGTTCGGGACGGCAGGAATCAGGGGGGACGCGGTCGAGACGGTCACGCCACAGCTGGCCCTGGCTGTCGGCACCGCCGCCGCAACCACCGCGCCCGGCGACACGCCGGAGTTCGTCGTCTCCCGGGACGGCCGCGAAACCGGCCCGGCACTGATCGCCGCGGTCACTGCGGGGCTGGCCGCCGGCGGTGCGCGCGTGATCCGCGGCGGCGTGTTACCGACCCCGGCGCTGGCGTACGCGAGCCGGGGGCGACGCGGCATCCAGGTGACCGCCAGCCACAACCCGCCGTCGGACAACGGCATCAAGCTGTTTGCGGACGGCCGGGAGTACGACAGCGACGCCGAGCGCGCCATCGAAACGCGGGTGGCGGCTGACACGGAGTACGCCGCGTGGGCGGAGTGGGGCAGCGCGGAGTCGGCGACGGTGCGCCCCGACTACCGGGCGGCCGTCGAGGCGTTCGCGCGCGACCACGGCGCGCCCCTCGACGGGACCACGGTCGCGGTGGACTGTGGCAACGGCGTCGCTGCGGTCGCCACCCCCCACGTCCTGCGGGCGCTCGGCGCGCACGTCGTCACGCTGAACGCCAACGTCGACGGGCATTTCCCCGGGCGGCCGAGCAAACCAACGCCCGAGACGGTCACCGACCTTCGGGAGTTCGTCGCCACCGGTGACGCGGCGTTCGGGATCGCCCACGACGGCGACGCCGACCGCATCGTCATCGTCGACGGCGACGGTGACATCGTCCACGAGGACACCATCGTCGCGATCCTCGCCGACCACTACACGCGGACCAGCGACGCCGCCGATCCGGTCGTGGTGACCACGCCGAACGCCAGCGGCCGCATCGACGACCGGGTCACGGCGGCCGGCGGGCGCGTCGAGCGCGTCCAGTTGGGGGCGCTCCACGAGGGCATCGCCGCGGCCCGCGACGACGGCGGCGACGTCGTGTTCGCGGCCGAACCCTGGAAGCACATCCACACCGCGTTCGGCGGTTGGATCGACGGCGTCACGTCCGCCGCAGTGCTGTCGCGGCTGGTCGCCGACGCCGGCGGTCTCGCGCCGCTCCGCGATCCGGTGACAGAGCGCCCCTACCGGAAGGTCAGCGTCGACTGCCCGGACGAGAAGAAAGCCGCCGTGATGGACGCCGTCGCGGACCGGCTGCCCGACGCCCACCCGGACGCCGACGTGGAAACCGAGTACGGCGTCCGGCTCGCGTTCGCCGACGGATCCTGGACGCTGGTGCGCCCCAGCGGGACCGAACCGTACGTCCGCGTGTACGCCGAGAGCAGCGACGTCGACGAGCTCGTCGACGCCGTTACCGACGTCGTGGCGTCGACCGTCAGCGACGTCTGATCGCGTCGCGGACAACAGCCACACACATATGTCGAAATCGGCCACAGTAGCTGGCGAAAGCGGCACGTTTATCATAACTTGTCACCCTCAACATTGGCACGCATGGCCGATTTCGACCGACGGGAATTCCTGAAACTAGCGGGGGGAACAGTTGGCGCATCGCTGGTCGCAGGTTGTAGTAGTGGCGGCGGCGGCGGCGACACCACGAAGGTCGGCACGGTGTACGGGACTGGGGGTCTCGGCGACGGCTCGTTCAACGACCAAGCCAAACAAGGCCTCGAACAGGCGAAAGCGGAGCTGGACATCACGTACGAGGAGTCCCAACCCGAGAGCAACTCCGAGTTCGCAACCGACCAACAGCAGTACGCCCAGGACGGCAGCTTCGATCTGGTGAACTGTGTGGGGTACGCACAGAAGGACGCACTGGCGACGAACGCCGCTGACTTCCCCGACCAGCGGTGGGCGCTCGTCGACGAAACCGTCGACCAGGACAACGTCGCGAGCTACCGGTTCCGCGAGGAAGCGGGCTCCTACCTCGTGGGCGAGCTGGCGGGGCTGCTCACCCAGCGCGAGTTCAGCGCGGGCAGCGGCGCGACCAACCCCGACGCCGCCACGGTCGGGTTCGTGGGCGGCATAGAAACCCCGCTCATCAAGAAGTTCGAGGCCGGGTTCACCGCCGGCGTGAACGACGTCAGCGAGGACATCGACGTGCTGTCGTCGTACGTCGGCAGCTTCAACGACCCGTCGGCGGGCCAGTCACAGGCACGGTCGATGTTCAACTCCGGGGCGGACATCATCTACCACGCGTCCGCTGCGACCGGCGATGGCGTGTTCCGCGCCGCACAGGACATCGGCCGGTTCGCCATCGGCGTGGACCGCGATCAGTCCGTCACCAAGTCGGATTTCGCCGACATCGTCCTCGCGAGCATGGTCAAGCGCGTCGACACCGCCGTCTACGACGCCATCAACGCGGTCGCCAACGGGAACTTCGCGGGCGGGGAGACGACCCGCCTCGGGCTCGAAGACGACGGCGTCGTGGCGGTCTACGGCGACCAGCTCGGCGCCGAGATCCCGCAGTCGGTCAAAGACGCCGTCTCGAAGAGTCGCACTGAACTCATCGCCGGGGACATCGACGTCCCGACGGAGCCGTAGCCGCACCGACACCCGACCACACTGATGACTTCGATTTCCCTGTCGGGAATCACGAAGCGATTTCCCGGCGTCGTGGCCAACGACGACGTCACGCTGACCGTCGAAGAGGGAACCGTCCACGCGCTGCTCGGCGAGAACGGCGCTGGCAAAACCACACTGATGAACGTCCTCTACGGGCTGTACGAGCCCGACGAAGGGACGGTGTCCGTAGACGGCACCGAACGGGCGTTCGACTCGCCCCGGGACGCCATCGACGCGGGCATCGGGATGATCCACCAGCATTTCATGCTCGTGGACTCGATGACCGTCGCCGAGAACGTCGTCCTGGGCAACGAACCCCGAAAGTGGCGGGGGCTGCGCGTGGACCGCGAGGCCGCTCGGGCCGCCGTCGACGACCTCTGTGACCGGTACGGCTTCGACGTGGACCCCACCGCACGCGTCGCGGACGTCAGCGTCGGCGTCCAGCAGCGCGTCGAAATCCTGAAAGCCCTCTACCGGGGGGCTGACGTGCTCATCCTCGACGAACCGACCGCTGTGCTCACACCCCAGGAGGTGGATGACCTCTTCGAGGTGCTCGGGGAACTCACCGCCGAGGGGAAGACGATCATCTTCATCACGCACAAGCTCGGGGAGGCGCTGCACGCCGCCGACGACGTGACCGTTCTGCGTGACGGCAAGACCGTCGGCGCACTGCCGACCGCGGACACCACCCGCGAAGAGCTCGCCGAGCTGATGGTCGGACGCGAGGTCTTACTCGACATCGACGCCGACGCCGGCACGCCCGGCGACACGGTGCTCGACGTGGACTCGCTCACAGTGACCGACGGGGACGGCATCGACCGCGTCGCCGACGTGTCCATGCGCGTTCGCGCCGGAGAAGTGTACGGCATCGCGGGCGTCGACGGCAACGGGCAGGCCGAACTCGTCGAAGCGATCACCGGGCTGCGCGTCCCCGACGCCGGGGCCGTGACCTTCGACGGCGAGGACGTGACCCAGCGTTCCCGCCGCCACCACATCGAGGCCGGGATGGCGTACGTGCCCGAGGACCGCCACGAGCGCGGCCTCGTGATGGATTCGGACCTCGTCGCCAACGGCATCCTCGGGAGCCAGCGCGCCCCCGCGTTCACCACCGGGAGCCGCATCGACTGGCAGTCGGCGCGCACGCACGCCACCGACGTCATCGACACCTACGACGTGCGGCCGCGCGACGCCGACGCCACCGCCGCCTCGCTGTCCGGGGGCAACCAACAGAAGTTCATCGTGGGCC
The DNA here is from genome assembly GCF_016917855.1 of Halobacterium sp. GSL-19. Lineage (NCBI taxonomy): Archaea > Methanobacteriati > Methanobacteriota > Halobacteria > Halobacteriales > Halobacteriaceae > Halobacterium > Halobacterium sp. GSL-19. Next base: position 627,803 of record NZ_CP070377.1, on the reverse strand, counting down.
GCGAGTTCGAACGCGACCCCGATCTCGTCGTCGTCATGCATCCGACGCGGGGCGTCGACATCGGCTCGACGGAGTTCATCCGCGAGCGCCTGCTTGAGCTCCGCGACGAGGGGACTGCGGTGCTGTTGGTGTCCTCGAAACTCGACGAAGTGACGAGCCTCTCGGACCGCCTCGCGGTGCTGTACGAGGGCCGCGTCATGGACGAAGTCGACCCCGACACCGTGACCGAAGAAGCACTCGGCCTCCTGATGGCCGGCCAACACCCGGAGGAACAATGAGCCAGGACACACCACGATGGCGGCGCGCGATCGCCCGGCTTGTCGACGCATCGGTGAAAGAACGCCTCGTCATCAGCGTCGCCGCGCTCGTGCTCGCGGTCGCCGTCGGCTTCGTGATCGTCACGCTCGCCGGGTTGGCGGCCTCGTGCACCACGCACCCCACCATCTTCGGCGTGCGGACGCCGTCGTGTTACGATCCGTTTGCGGTCTACAGCGAGCTGTTCCTCGGCGCGATCGGCCACCCCGAGCAGGTGTTGTTCGGGACCGGCACCTGGACGCCCCTGGATTTCCGGGTGGCGTCGCTGCTCCGGTCCACGACGCTGCTGGTGTTCACCGGGCTCGCGGTCGCGGTGTCGTTCCGCGCGGGCATGTTCAACATCGGGGTGCAGGGGCAGTTGCTCCTGGGCGCGCTCGCCGCCGCACTCGCCACCGTTTACGCCGCCCCACTCGTTCCGGGTGGCGTTGTCGGGACGCTCGTGCTCGTCCCCGTCGGCATCGTCGCGGGCGCACTCGCGGGCGGCGTCTGGGGAGCGATCCCCGGCGCGCTGAAAGCGTACGCCGACGCCAACGAGGTGATCACCACGATCATGCTGAACTTCGTGGCCGCCAACCTCGCGTACGTCGCGGTGTCGACGTGGTTCACGCCCGCCGACAGCTCGCTGGTGCAGACCGCCACCATTCCGGCCGCCGCCCGGATCCCCAACGTCCCCTTCGGGTTCCAACCACGGGACAACTTCAGCCTCCTCGGCCTGCTGTTCGCGGTGGCGCTCGTCGTCGGCGTCGCGTATCTGCTCGCGCGCACCTCGTTCGGGTACGACCTCCGCACCAGCGGCTCGCAGCCCGAGGCGGCCGCCTACGGCGGCGTCAAGGAGAAACGCACGATGGTCACGAGCATGGGCATTTCGGGCGCGCTCGGGGGTATTTCGGGCGCGATGCTCGTGCTGATGGTACAGGGGCGGTGGCTCTCGAACCTCCCACAGCTCGGGTTCGACGGCATCACCGTCTCCATCCTCGCCGGCAACAACCCGCTCGGCGTCGGGTTCGCCGCGCTCCTGTTCGGCGTGCTCAAAAGCGGGTCCGCTGCCATCGGGTTCGGGACGAACGTTCCGCCGGCGCTGGTGGACGTGCTCCGCGGACTCATCATCCTGTTCGTCGCGATGCCCGAGTTCTTCAGGCTGCTTGGCGGCCGCCTCGGCGTCGGGGGTGACGTCGATGCGTAAGCCGGACCGCGGCACCCTCATGGCCGCGCTCGGCGGGCTCGCCGCCGTCGTCGTCGCGCTCGGCGTGGTGTTCCCGGGCAGCGTCGCCGGGGAACTCCTCGGCATCGCGTCCCGCCCAATCATGGCGGAGATCGCGCTCCGGCTCGCGGTCCCCATCACGCTGGCGGCGCTGGGCGGCATCTTCGCCGAGAAGTCGGGCGTCATCAATATCGGCCTGGAGGGACTGCTCATCATCTCCTCGTTCACCGCGGTGCTCGTCGCGTGGGCGCTGGGCGGAACCACCAGCGCCGCGCTGTGGACCGGGTTCGCGGGCGGCGTCCTCGCAAGCGTGTTGCTCGCGGGGCTGTTCGCGGTGGTCTGCATCAAGTACGAGGCCGACCAGATCATCGCCGGGCTCGCGGTGTGGCTGGTGGCGCTCGGGCTCGCCCCGTTCGCGTCCTCGGTCGTGTTCGGCGGCAAGAACACGACCTCGATCAACCGCTTCAGCGAGTGGACGGTGCCGGTCCTCCACGACGCGTTCGTGAACTCCGGCGTCGGCATCCTGTCGTACGTCGGCCACGTGCTGTTGCGCGCCAACCCCATCGTCTACCTGATGTTCGGCGCGGTCGCGGTGTCGTGGTACGTGCTCAACCACACCGCCTTCGGGCGGTGGGTGGAGGCCTCCGGGGAGAACCCCAACGCCCTCGACACCGCGGGCGTGAACGTGCATCGCGTCCGGTACGCGAGCGTGCTCGTCTCGGGGCTGCTGTCCGGCATGGGCGGCGCGGCGCTTTCGGTCGGACACGTCGGGTCGTTCGTCGGCAACGGCACCACGATGATCGACGGCAAGGGCTTCATCGCGATCGCCACCTACCTCTTCGGGAACTACAACCCCTTGGGGACGTTCGGGGCCGCGATGCTGTTCTCCGGGCTGGAATCACTCCAGATCGGCATCCAGCAGTTCACGCCCTACGAGGTGCCCTCCCAGCTGATCCAAGTCATTCCCTACGTCACGGTCGTCGTGGTGCTCGTGCTCGTGGGTCGCACCCGGATCCCGGAGGCGGCCGGCGAGTACTACGAGTCCGGCGACGACCGCTGACCCGCGCCGGGAACACCGGACTCTTGTCCGTGCTCGAACTGTCATGTGGTATGGACACCGATGACCTCCTTGCGGCGGCCCGTGACGCAACCGCGGCCGCCCACGTTCCGTACTCCGAGTACAAGGTCGGGGCCGCACTGGACACCGCAAGCGGCGCGGTCTACACGGGCTGCAACATCGAGAACGCGAACTACTCGAACAGCCTGCACGCCGAGGAGGTCGCCGTCGGGAAGGCGGTCAGCGCCGGCGACACCGACTTCCAGCGCCTCGCGGTCACGTCGAGCCAGCGGGACGCGGTGACGCCGTGTGGCATGTGCCGCCAGACGCTCGCGGAGTTCGCCGCCGACGACCTCACGATCCTCTGTGACAGCGGCGACGACACCGCCGGCGTGGTCACGTACACGCTCGGCGAGCTGCTGCCGGACACCATCACGGCGTCGAACCTGGACGCGTAGCGCAGCGGGCGCGAACACCAAGACACTTTGCGGGCGCACATCGAAGCGGGTGTATGCCCGGAACGAGCGAGGACCCCAACGACGAGGTCCAATACCACCTGGAAGTCGCCGCCGAGGACATCGCTGACGCCGTGTTGTTGCCGGGGAACCCGGAGCGAGTCGACACCATCACGCCGCTGTGGGACGACCACGAGGAGATGGCCCACCACCGCGAATACCGCACCGCGACCGGCGCGTACGACGGCACGCCGATCTCCGTCACGTCGACGGGCATCGGCTCCCCGTCGGCCGCCATCGCCGTCGAAGAACTCGCGCGGGCGGGCGCTGACACGTTCATCCGCGTCGGATCGTGTGGCGCGCTCCAGGCCGACATGGAACCCGGCGACCTGGTCATCACGCGCGGCGCGGTCCGTCAAGAGGGCACGACCGACGAGTACGTGCGCGAGGACTACCCGGCAGTCGCCGATCACGAAGTCGTCGCCGCGCTGATCGCCGCCGCCGAACGCCTCGGCCACGACTACCACGTCGGGCTCACGATGTCTGCGGACTCCTTCTACGCCGGCCAGGGCCGCGACGGCTTCGAGGGGTTCCGCGCGCCCGGCGCCGACGCAATGCTCGACGAACTCCGCGACGCGAACGTGAAGAACATCGAGATGGAGGCCGCCGCCATCTGCACGCTCGCGAACGTCTACGGCCTGCGCGCCGGTGCCGTCTGCTCGGTGTTCGCGAACCGCGAGACCGGCGAGTTCCTCACCGAGGGCGAGTCCACCGCTTCGGAAACGGCGAGCCTGGCGGTCCACCTGCTCGCGAAAATGGACCAGCGGAAGGCGGCGGCAGGCGTCGACCAGTGGCACGCTGGCATGAGCCTCGACTAATCCGAGTCCACGAGCGCTAGCATGCGCTCGATGGACGCACTCTTCGCCGCCGTGTACGCGCGCCGGTCGTCGGCGTGTTCGGCCGCCAGTTCGCGTTTCAACTCGGCGTACTCCTCGCGGCGGTCGGGGCTGCTGCGGAGGGCGTCCCGGAACGCGATCTGCTCGCGATAACAGTCGCTGTCCCGAGTGACCAGCGAGAGGTAATGCGTGCGCTCCGAGCGCGGCCCCTTCGCGAGGAACACGCGATCGGGCACGTCGTCGTTCGGCCGGTGCTCGTAGCCGTGAGCCGCCAGCACCACGGCGAGGTCGTCGGCAGTCGAGTCGTCGTCAACGACGGCGAGCACGTCGATGACGGGTTTCGCTGGCAGGCCGTCGACGGCGGTGCTACCCACGTGCTGGAAGTCCAGCACCCGGTCGCCGACGAGTTCGCGGAGGCGCTGGGCCTCGCGCTTGTAGGCGTCGTGCCACGCCGAGTCGTGGGGTTCCAGTTCGACCGTGTCGCGCGCTAACCCGACCATCACTCACGCGGCCCGGCGTCGTCCGAAACGAAAACGCTGTCTTGATCTGAGAAGTACACGTCAAGCGCTCGGAGCGCGCCGATGTAGGCACCGAACGAAACGAGTGTTACCGAGACGAGCGCACCGAACGCGAGTCCAACTAGGCCGGAGGGCATACCGGTGCTTCGTCGTGCCGGTACTCGAAAGTTACTGTTCGATTACAGTGCGTCCCACGCCTTCATCGCGCGCGACCACGACGTGATCTTCGCGATCCAGCGCGCCGCCGCGCCCTTCTTCAGCACTTTCGCCGGCATGTTCCCGAACGTCCGGATCGGCGCTGCGATCCCGCTCATCTCCACGTCGTGTGCGATCGCCGTCTCACCCACCGACACCAGGGTGCCCTGGTCCTCGTAGGTCCACGTCTCCAACGGTCGCCCCTCCATGGCGCGCGCGACGTTGCGCGCGACCACGTCGGCGGCCTGCCAGGCGGCCTGCGCCGTCGGCGGCGCGACGTCGTCACCGCCCTGGGAGATCATCGAACAGTCACCCACGGCGAACACGCGTTCGTCGTCGGCTTGTAGCGTCGACGACGCCTGTAGGCGGTTGTGCTCGGCGTCCATCTCCACGTCGCTGAGCTCGCTCGGCCCGGTGACGCCGCCGGTCCACACGAACACGTCGTAGTCGAGGCTGTCCCGCTCGTCGAACTCGATGGCGTCCTCGGACGCCGCCGTGATCGGGTCGTCGGTGAGGATGGTCACGCCAGCGTCCTCCAACCGGTGGCGGAGCGCGCCCTGGATCTCGCTGTCGCCCGGCGGGAAGATCTCCGGCAGCGCCTCCACGAGCGTGACATCGATCGGCGCGTTGTGGCGGTCGCGGAACTCCGCGACCTCGCCCGCGCTCTGGATGCCGGACAGCCCCGCGCCGCCGATGACGACGTTCGCCGGGTCGTCACGGGTCGCGTCCTGGGCGGCCTCCCGGACCTGCTCGTGGATCTCCATGGCGTCGTCGAGGCTCTTCAGCGTCAGTGGGTGTTCGGCCATCCCCTCGATGCCGTAGGTTGCGGTCTCCGAGCCGATGCCGACGACGAGATAATCGTACGCGACGTCGTCGCCGTCCGCAAGCGAGACGCTGCGCTCGTCGGTGTCGATGTCCGTGACCGAATCCTCGATGAACTCCGTGGTTCGGGATTTGATGTCCTCGACGGGGATCGTGATCTTCTCCTGGACGCCCGGATCACGGATCACCCGGTGGGCCTCGTGCAACACGAGGTGGTAGTCCGTGTCGGCCACCCAGACGAGTTCCGCGTCCGGGCCGAGTTCGGACTCGAGCCCTGCGATTGCCCCCGCACCAGCGTACCCCGCACCGAGAACAACGACTCGCGTGGTCATAGCCAGGATTCGGTGGGCCGGTGATACAAAGCCTGCGATAGTGACTCAGTGCGCCGGTTCGTCTGCCGGGGCTTCCATCGCGTCGATCTTCAGGATGACGACGCCTTTCGCGTCGTCTTTCCCGTCGACAGTGCCTGACACCTGGAGTTTCGACAGCGGGGTCGGTCCAACGATCACGCTGTCGCCGTCGTGGATGTCCCGGATGGAGCCACGGAAGTGGACTTCTGCCCGACACAGCTCGGGGTGGTGGACGCTCGTCAGGTTCACTTTCTTGACGTTCACGTCGGTGATGTCCTCGCCCTCGTGGGTCACGGGCACCTCGGCCGCCGAGTCGAGTTGCTGGATGTCGAGCGCCTCGTAGGCGTCGACTGTTGGCTTGTATCCACCTTTCGGCCCCGGGACACCCTCGACGAGCTGGAGTGCTTTCAGGCTCTGCATCTGGTTCCGGATCGTCCCCGGGTTGCGGTCGACCTCATCGGCGATCGCCTCGCCTTTCACCGCGGTCTCCTGTTGGGTGTAGCGGTCGACGAGCGCGCGAAGGACGGTCTTCTGGCTAGCGGTCAGCTCGATTGATGACATGCCGTGGCGTTCGCCGCAGACGCACTTCAAACCCGCGATGGTGTTGATTCCAGTTTATTCGCGGGGCAGCCATCCACACGCTCCTGAAACAGTCTCCCGGGCGGCGGCGTTCGCGAGCGCGGTCGCCGTGGCGCTACTCTTCGCCGTCGGCCTGGTCGGCGGCGCGCACGGAGACCCCCGCAACCTCGTCGCCCGACCCGACGGCCATGATGTTGACGCCCTTCGTGTTCCGGCCCACCGTCGAGATCTCGTCGACGGGCATCTGGATGATCTGGCCGTCCGCGCTCATCACGACGAGACTGTCGTCGTCGCCGACCGCGTCGACGGAGACGACGTCGCCGTTCCGGTCGCCCGTCTTGATGTCCACCAGCCCCTTGCCGTTCCGGGACTGGGAGCGATACTCGCCGATGCGGGTGCGCTTGCCGTAGCCGAACTCGGTGACCGTCAGGAGGCTGCGGTCGTCCTCGGATTCGACCGCGGCGACGCCGGCGATCCGGTCGGCCGCGTCCAGATCCATGCCGCGAACGCCGCGCGCGTTGCGCCCCATCGCGCGCACGTCGCCCTCGTCGAAGCGGATCGCCATCCCCGCCTCGCTGCCGAGGATCACGTCGTGGCTGCCGTCGGTCACCTCGACGTCCGCGAGCGCGTCGCCGTCCTCCAGGTCGATGGCGATGATCCCCGTCGAGAGGATGTTCCCGAACTCGCCGACGCTGGTGCGCTTGACGTAGCCGTTCCGGGTCGCCATCGTGAGATACTCGTCGTCGGCCTCGAAGTCGAGGTCGTCGGCGGTGACGACCGCCGAGATCTCCTCTCCGTCGTCGAGATCGAGGATGTTCACCGCCGACGTTCCCCGCGCCGTTCGAGACATCTCCGGCACCTGATAGACCTTCAGTCGGTAGACCTGGCCCTGGTCGGTGAAACACAGCAGGTAGTCGTGGGTGCTCGCCGTGAACACCGTCGAGACGCGGTCGCCGTCCTTCAGATCGGAGCCGATGATCCCCTTCCCGCCGCGGTGCTGGGCGTCGAACGTCTCCGCGGGCACGCGCTTGATGTAGTCGCCCTCGCTGAGCACCACCACCGTGTCCTCCTCCGGGATGAGGTCCTCGTCGGCCACCGTGCCCGTGTCCTCGATGAACGACGTGCGGCGCTCGTCGGCGTACTGGGTTTTGATCTCCCGGAGCTCGTCTTTGATCACGTCGAGGAGCTCCTGCTCGCTGCCGAGGATCTCTTCGAGGCGCTCGATGCGCGCGGTCACGTCCTCGTACTCGGATTCGATGTCCGCCGCCTCCATGGACGTCAGGCTGCCCAGTTGCATCCGCACGATGTGGTCGGCCTGGTCCTGCGAGAAGTCGAACGCCGACTTCAGCGTCTCCTTGGCGGCGTCGCGGTCCTCGGCGTCCTGGATCAGCTCGACGACCTCGTCCGCGTTCTCCAAGGCCGTCAGCCGGCCGTCGAGGATGTGTGCGCGGTCCTCTGCCTCCCCCAGGTCGTGTTCGCTGCGGCGGCGCACGACCTCCTTGCGGTGGCTGACGTACTCCGCGAGCAGCTCTTTCAGCGTCAACACCTTCGGCTCGCCGTCGACGAGCGCGAGGTTGATGACGCTGAACGTCTTCTCGAGGTGGCTCTCGAGCAGCCGGTTCTCCACGACGTCGGTGTTGGCCTTCTGCTTGAGGTCGATGACGATGCGGACGCCGTTGCGGTCGGACTCGTCCCGCAGGTCCGTGATCCCCTCCAGCTTGCCGTCCCTGACGTCGTCGGCGATGCGCTCGACCAGCGTTGACTTGTTCTGCTGGTAGGGCAGCTCCGTGATGACGATGCTGTCCCTGCGGCCGTTGCTCTCGACGTGGTATTCGGCGCGCATTCGCACGCGACCCCGGCCCGTCTGGTAGGCCTGCTTGACGTCCGCCCGCCCGACGATGTTTGCGGCCGTCGGGAAGTCCGGGCCCTTCACGTACTCCATCAGATCCAGAACCGTGCAGTCGGGGGTGTCGATGAGGTGGATGGTGGCGTCGATGACCTCCCCGAGGTTGTGCGGCGGGACGTTCGTCGACATGCCGACGGCGATGCCCGACGAGCCGTTCACCAGCAGGTTGGGGAACGACGACGGCAACACCGCCGGCTCGGTCAGGCGGTCGTCGTAGTTGGCCTGGAACGCGACGGTGTCTTTCTCGATGTCGGTCAGCAGCTCCTCGGCGATGGGGGCCATCCGGGCCTCCGTGTACCGCATCGCTGCGGCCGGGTCGCCGTCGACGCTGCCGAAGTTCCCCTGGCCGTCGACCAGCGGATACCGCATCGAGAAGTCCTGGGCCATCCGCACCAGCGCGTCGTAGATCGGCGAGTCGCCGTGTGGGTGGTAATCACCCATGGTGTCCCCGACGATGTTCGATGACTTCCGGTGGCCCGACCCGCTTGTCACGCCGGACTCGTGCATCGCGTAGAGGATGCGACGATGCACGGGCTTGAGGCCGTCCCGGACGTCCGGGAGCGCGCGCCCCGCGATGACGCTCATCGCGTAGTCGATGTACGACTGCTCCATCTCCTCGTCCACGCGCACGTTCTTCACTCGATCCGCCACGTCGTCGGGTACGTCTGGTGATTCGGAACTCATCTTAGATGTCGACCCATTCGGCGTCGCCGGCGCGCTCCTGAATGAACTGTTTGCGTGGTTCGACGGCGTCCCCCATCAACACGGAGAACATCTTGTCCGCGGCCGCCGCGTCCTCGACGGTGATGCGCTTGAGGATGCGGTTCTCGGGGTCCATCGTGGTGTCCCAGAGCTGCTGGGGGTTCATCTCTCCGAGGCCCTTGAACCGCTGGACCTGCGTGGGGTTGCCGTTGCACTGCTCCTCGACGATGCGCTCGCGGTCGGCCTCCGTCATCGCGTCGTAGGTGTCCCCGCGGTATCGGATCCGGTACAGCGGCGGCTGGGCGGCGTAGACGTATCCCGCCTCCAGCAGCGGCTTCATGTGCCGATAGAAGAACGTCAACAGCAGCGTGCGGATGTGCGCGCCGTCGACGTCGGCGTCGGTCATCATGATGATGTTCTCGTAGCGCAGCTCGTCGATGTCGAACTCGTCGCCGATGCCGGTGCCAAGCGCCGTGATGATGTGGCGGAGTTCGTCGTGTTCGAGGATCCGGTCGAGGCGGTGTTTCTCGACGTTCAGGATCTTCCCCCCGAGCGGGAGGATCGCCTGAAACCCGGGGTTGCGGCCCTGTTTCGCGGAGCCGCCGGCGGAGTCGCCCTCGACCACGAACAGCTCGGCGTCTTCGGGGGCTTTGCTCTGGCAGTCCGCCAGCTTCCCCGGGAGGCTCGTGGAGCCCAGCGCGGACTTCCGGCGCGTGAGCTCCTCGGCTTTCTTGGCTGCTTTTCGGGCTTTCGCGGCTTCGACGGCCGTCCGCACGACCGCCTTGGCGGTGGCGGGGTTCTCCTCGAAATACGTCCCCAGGCCGTCGTTGACGGCGCGCTCGACGATGCCCCGGACTTCGCTGTTCCCGAGTTTGGTCTTGGTCTGGCCCTCGAACTGGGGGTCGGGGTGTTTGACGGAGATGACCGCAGTCAGCCCCTCCCGGATGTCGTCGCCGGTGAGGTTCTCGCCGTCGAGTTCCGACAGCAGGCTGTTGTCGTTGGCGTAGTCGTTGACGGTGCGCGTGAGCGCCGTCTTGAACCCAGTGAGATGCGTGCCACCCTCCCGCGTGTTGATGTTGTTCGCGAACGCGTGCGTCGACGACTGGACGTCCTCGGAGGCCTGCATGGCGATCTCGACGGAGATGCCGTCGTCCTCACCCTGGAAGTAGATGACGTCGTCGTGCAGCGCATTGCGGGTCTCGTTGAGGTATTCGACGAACTCCCGGATGCCGCCCTCGTACTCGAAGGTGGACTGCGTGGGCTCGTCGCCGCGCTCGTCGGTGAGCGTGATCTCGACGCCGGAGTTCAGGAACGCCAGCTCACGCAGCCGGTTTTCGAGCGTGGAGAAGTCGTACGCTGTCGTCTCGAAGATCTCGCTGTCCGGACGGAACCGGATGAGCGTCCCGGAGTCGTCGCTATCCCCGACGTGTTGGAGGTCGGTAACCGGTTCGCCGCGCTCGAACTGCTCGCGGTACCGCGCGCCGTCCCGGGAGACTTCCACCGCGAGGCGCTCGGAGAGGGCGTTCACCACGGAGACGCCGACACCGTGTAGGCCGCCGGACACCTGGTAGGACTTCGCGTCGAACTTCCCGCCGGCGTGCAACACAGTGAGAATGACTTCCACCGCCGGTCGGTCGTACTCCTCGTGGGTGGCCACCGGGATCCCACGGCCGTCGTCGGTGACGCTCACCGAGCCGTCGTCGTGCAGCGTTACGTCGATTCGATCACAGTACCCTGCAAGCGCCTCGTCGATGGAGTTGTCCACGACCTCGTAGACGAGATGATGCAGACCACGAGCGTCAGTGGAACCAATGTACATCGCTGGCCGCTTCTGGACGGCTTCGAGCCCCTCCAGAACCTGAATTTGGCCAGCGCTGTACTCGCTTTGATCAGACATGAACGTTAGACCACAGTAGACGGTCGGGTGGTAAAAAAGGCTCGCACGCGTGTGCGCGTGTGCCGACTGTGGGCCCGGTTTCACTTTCACCCCGGCACCGCTGGTGTTTTAGCCGCTGGTCGTGAACCACGGGACACTGAATGACGTCGTTCCAGTCGACACTCGACGACGACGAGGACGGCATCGCGGAGGAGCTTGCCGCGAGCCAGCGCGAGATCTCCGTCGCCGAGTTCTTCGAGAAGAACAAGCACATGCTGGGCTTCGACTCCGGAGCCCGGGGGCTCGTCACGGCCGTCAAAGAAGCCGTGGACAACGCCCTCGACGCCACCGAGGAGGCGGGCATCCTCCCCGACATCTACGTCGAAATCTCGGAGGGACGAGACTACTACACCCTCATCGTGGAGGACAACGGGCCGGGCATCACCAACGCACAGATCCCGAAGATCTTCGGGAAGCTGCTGTACGGGTCGCGGTTCCACGCCCGCGAGCAGAGCCGCGGCCAACAGGGCATCGGGATCTCCGCGGCGGTCCTGTATTCGCAGCTGACGTCGGGGAAGCCGGTGCGCATCGAGAGCCGGACCCAGGACTCCGAGACCGCCAACGTCTACGAGCTCATCATCGACACCGACACCAACGAGCCGGAGATCAGCGCTGAAACGGAGGTTTCGGCCGCGAAAAGCGACCTCCGGGGGACGCATGGCACGCGCATCGAGATGGCCCTCGACGCGAACATGCGGGCTCGCGGGCAGCTCCACGACTACATCAAACACACGGCGGTCGTGAACCCACACGCCCGCATCGAGTTACAGGAGCCCGGCGGCGAGCTCAAATCAGAGCGCGCCGAGGAGGCCAGCCTGCCCGCCGAAACCGACGAAATCCTCCCCCACCCGCACGGCGTCGAGCTCGGCACGCTCATCAAGATGCTGGCGGAGACGGATTCACACTCCGTCTCGGGGTTCCTGCAGTCGGAGTTCACGCGCGTCGGCTCCAAGACCGCCACCGGCATCATCGACGCGTTCCGCGACGAGCATTTCGGCCGTGAGATGCGGTGGCGGCCGCCCGCCGACGCCGACCTCGAAGCGACGGTGGCCGACGCCGTTGCGAACAAGGACGCCACACACACGGCCGTGTTCGCGCGGACGGTCGCCGACGCCGTCCGGGACGCCGACAGCATCGCGCCCGCCGAGTTGGGGGCGCTCGTCGCGGACGCAGCCGCCGACGCACAGGACGACACCGGCACGTCGTTCGGCGAGACCGTGCAGGCGAACGTCGTGGCCGCCGTCCGGGACGCGCTCACCAGTGACCGCGTCGCCGACGTGCTCGGCCCGGTCGATGAGGCGACGACCGTCCAGAAAGACGACGCCACCGTACGCGGGCTCGCCGAGCGGATCGCCGCGAAGTTCGAGTCCGATGGTGACACCGACCGCGTCACGCGGGACACCCTCGACGAATACGTCTTCCGGGCCGCCGAGAACACCGCCGAGTACGCCGACGCCACGATCGGTGAGACGGCCCGCGAGAACGTCGCCGACGCGCTCTGGGCGCGCATGGCAACGGTGCCCGACGACCCCCCGAACACGAGCGCGCTCGCCGACGACCGCGACGCGGCCAGCGACCTGCTGGCGGCGATGGCGTCGGTCAGCGTGATGGCCCCGCCGACGTCGTGTCTGTCGCCGATCGAAGCCGACCAACTGGAGGCCGGGCTGCGCACGGAGTTCGACGCCGACTTCTACGCGGCGGCCACGCGGGACGCCGACGTGCACGGCGGCGATCCGTTCATCGTCGAAGCCGGCATCGCGTACGGCGGCGACATCGACAGCGAGGGCGGCGTCCAGCTGATGCGGTTCGCGAACCGCGTGCCCCTCGTCTACCAACGGGGCGCGTGCGCCACCACCGACGTGCTCGGGGACATCGGGTGGCGCAACTACAACCTCAGCCAGCCCGGCGGCTCGGGGCTGCCACAGGGGCCGGCGGTCATCATGGTGCACGTCGCCTCGACGAACGTGCCGTTCACGAGCGAATCCAAGGACGCCATCGCCAACGTGCCCGAGATCGAGGCCGAGATCGAGCTGGCGGTCCGGGAGGCCGCCCGCGAGCTGAAATCCTTCCTGCAGAAGCGCCAGTCGATGCGGAAACGCCAACAGAAACAGGACGTCATCATGGACATCCTGCCGACGATGGCCGAAAAAGTCGGCGAGCTGACCGGCCGCGGCGGCGTCGACGTGTCGGACTCGCTTGCCCGCATCATGAACAACGTGCTCGTCGAGCGTGCGCGCAGCGACGACGGGCAAACGGTGACGCTGCGCGTGGAGAACCACGGCACCGGGAGCGTGGACGTCGATGTCACCGACATCGTCTCCGCGGAACCCGACGGCGTCGGCGACGACGCCAGCGTCGTGGCGATGGACGACGAATACTTCGTGAAGTGGACGCCCGCTGTGGCCGGCGACGACGCCGCGGAGCTGACGTACAGCGTCGACGCTGACGCGGACTGCGAGCTCTCCGTATCGGGCGTTGCGGACGCACGACTCACCGTATCCGAGGCTGACACATGAGCGAGACACACACCTCCGACGAGACCGAGGCCCGCGACCAGTTGCTGGCGATCGCCGAGCAGTTCTACGACCAGTTCGCCGACGGCGACATCCCCCGGATGTCGCTGCCGACGCGCTCGAAATCCAACATCGAGTACGACGAGGACGCCGACGTCTGGGTGTACGGTGACAGCCAGTCGACGCGCTCGGCGAACTCGGTCCGTGGCGCTCGGAAACTGTTGAAATCCGTCTACACGGTCGATTTCCTCGCCCAGCAACTCGACGAGGGGCGGTCGTCGACGCTGCGTGAACTCTACTACCTCTCGGAGTCCTGGGACGAGGCCGAAGCCCAGTTCAACGACCAAAGCGAGAGCGACAAGCTCGTCGAAGACCTCGAAATCGTCTCCGGGGTGAAACGGGAGGACTTCCACATGCGCCCCGAGGAGTCCGGCGCGAAGGTCATGGGGCCGCTGCGGCTGCGCGAGCAGACCCGGCGGGGCGACCGCGAGATCCACTGCCAGGAGGACGTCGGGCAGGGCGGCTACCAGATCCCGAACAACCCGGACACGATCGACTTTCTCGACACCGACGCCGACTTCGTGCTCTGCGTGGAGACCGGTGGGATGCGCGACCGGCTCGTGGAGAACGGCTTCGACGACGACTACAACGCCATCGTCGTTCACCTCGGCGGCCAGCCCGCCCGCGCCACCAGGCGGCTCACCAAGCGCCTCCACGACGAACTCGACCTCCCGGTGACCGTGTTCACCGACGGCGACCCGTGGTCGTATCGCATCTACGGCTCCGTCGCCTACGGTTCGATCAAGTCCGCACACCTCTCGGAGTATCTCGCCACCCCGCAGGCGCAGTTCATCGGCATCCGCCCCCAGGACATCGTCGACTACGACCTGCCGACGGACCCGCTGAGCGACTCCGACGTCAACGCCCTCGAATCGGAGCTCGAGGACCCCCGGTTCCAGAGTGACTTCTGGACCGAGCAGATCGGCCTCCAGTTGGACATCGACAAGAAGGCCGAACAGCAGGCACTGGCGTCCCGCGGCCTGGACTTCGTCACGGACACCTACCTCCCCGAGCGCCTCGCTGAGATGGGCGTGCTGTAGACGCCTGTTCGTCAAGCGCCACCGGCACCCCGCTGCTCGCCACGGCGCTGGCGAACCTGCGGCCGTCGCCGGTCAGGCGCTCGACGGTGTTGTAATGGATCGGCACAGCCAGCGCCGGGTCGAGCCGATCGGCGAGGTCCGCGGCCTCCGTTTCTCCCATCGTGATGCGGCGGCTGATCGGTGCCAGCAACACGTCGCAGTCGATGGCGTCGTGGCTGGCGAGGGCGTCGGAGGCACCCGGCCAGAAGACCGTCGTGTCCCCGCGGGTGAGCGTGTACCCGCAGCCGACGCCGGGTGGGTGTAGGGACGTGCCGCCGGGCTCGTCGGGTGCCGTCTGGGCCTCGGTCACGGTGAGCGCGACGCCGGCGGCTCGCTGGCGGGCCCCGTACTCGACGCGCCTGACGTCGTAGTCCAGGGCGTCGACCGGTGTGACATCCCGGCTGGTGGTGGCGGCGTCGATCGCGTCGTAGACGACGACCGTCGCGTCCGCGCTGGCGACGCGCGCGATGCCGTGGGGGTCGTAGTGGTGGGCGTGCGTGATCACGACGAGATCGCCGTCCTGGGCGCGGTACTCCGCCCCCGGCGGGTGCTCGTGCGCCCCCTCGAAGCCGCCGGGCGTCCACTCGCCGGTGAGCACGCCGTACCGGCCGGGATCGGTGTAGGCGACGGTGCCGTCCGCCCACTCGATGCGCGTGGTCGCGTACCCGAGCCAATCAACGGTCACGCCGGCGGCAGTGACTGTCATAGCGTCGTGTACGCTCGGTGTGGATAAATGGCCGGCCGTGATTCCCAGCGCGTTGGCCACCGGGGTTACGCGATCAGCCGCCCGATCTCGCCCAGCGAATCGAGGACGTGGTCGGGCTGAGCGTGAGCGGGCGCGGCGGCGTCGACGCCCGTGCGAACCAGCGCCGTCGTCATCCCGGCGGCCGCACCCAACGCCACGTCCGTGTCCGGTCGGTCGCCGACGACCAGACACTCCGCCGGCGGGACGCCGAGGCGGTCGACCGCGAGCCGCGCAGTCGTCTCGGAGGGTTTGCCGAGCACCGCGTCCGGGTCGCGCTCGGCAACACCCGCGACGGCCTGCACGATCGCCCCCGACCCCGGTTTGGCTCCGTCCGCGGCCGGGATCGTGATGTCTGGGTCCGTGCCGACGAGCGCCGTGGTGCCGTCCGCGAACGCGTCGACCGCGGCCTGGAGGTCCTGAAAGCCGAACGCCGGGTCGAACCCGGCGACGACCACGTCGGCGGCCACCGGATCGGCGGTGATGGCGACGCCGGCGGCGCGCAGTTGGGCCGTGATCGCGTCCGCGGCGATGGGGTACACTGCCGCGCCGTCGTGGGATCGCTGGAGGTACGTGATCGTCGCGTCGGTCGCGGTCAGTACCTCACTCGGGGTGGCGTCGACGCCGA
Organism: Halobacterium sp. GSL-19; assembly: GCF_016917855.1. Taxonomy (NCBI): domain Archaea; kingdom Methanobacteriati; phylum Methanobacteriota; class Halobacteria; order Halobacteriales; family Halobacteriaceae; genus Halobacterium; species Halobacterium sp. GSL-19. Next base: position 611,849 of record NZ_CP070377.1, on the reverse strand, counting down.
GGCCCTCCAGGCGGGCGGCGTGCTCGCTGGCCGGTCGCATGGGGTTGTTCGTCAGGAACAACACCGCGTTGGCGTGCTCGCGGAGCGCGGCGACGCCCGCCTCGGCACCGGGCAGCAGCGTGTCTCCACGGAGGACTGTCCCATCCAGGTCCAGAACGACGCCACGGTAGGTCACGTGGGTAGTGTGGGCGCGTGGGCGTGAAGGTCTTTGGTCAGTGCGGGGCGGCTGTCACTGCTGTTGCTGGGCGGCGAGCCGCTCGACGCGCTCGATGGTGTCGGCCGTCGCCGGGGTTTTGTCCTCGCGGACGGAGACGAACCGCGGGAACCGCAACGCGTACCCCGAGGAGTACGTCGGCGACGCCTGGATCTCCTCGTAGCCGACTTCGAGAACCACCGCCGGCTCGATGTCGACCGTCTGGCCGTCCTCGCTGCGGACGTGTGGCTCCAGGCGGTCGCTGAGGGCCGCAAGCTCCTCGTCTGTCAGCCCGGTGGCGACCTTCCCGATGGTCTCGAAGCCGTCGCCGGCGGCGTCCCGCGCGGACAACAGGAACGTCCCCAGCACTGACGCGCGGCGGCCTTCCCCCCACTCCGCGCCGGTCACGACCAGATCCAGCGTCTCCACGTCGGGCTTGCGCTTCAGCCAGTCTTTCCCGCGGTCGCCGGGCGTGTACGGGGCGGCCGGGTTCTTCAGCATGATGCCCTCGTGGCCGCCCTCCAGCGCGGCCGCCTCGAAGGCCGCGATCTCGTCGGCGTCGTCGGTCACGAGCACCTCCGAGACCGCCGACGCGTCGTCGACCACCGAGCGCAGTCGCCGGTGGCGGTCGGAAAACGGCGCGTCCAGTAGGTCCTCGCCGCCGTCGGCGCTCGGCGCGTGCAGGCAGTCGAACGCGTGCAGTTCCACGCTGATCTCCTCGCGCATCGCGGCCACGTCGTGCTTGCGGCGGAACCGCTTGAGGATCTCCTGGAACGGCAGTGGGTCGCCGTCCTCGTCGGCCGCGACGGCCTCACCGTCTATGATCACGGGGGCCGTGACGTTGTTCTCGACGAACTCCACGAGCTCCGGGAGCGCCCCGGTCACGTTCTCCATGTTCCGCGAGTACAGCACCACGTCGTCCCCGTCGTAGTGCACCTGGACGCGTGCGCCGTCGAATTTCGTTTCGACGGCGGCCTCGCGCCACTCGTCGAGGGCGTCCGTGACCGTGCCGGCCTGCGCGAGCATCGCCTGCACGGGGCGGCCCACCTCCAGCCCCATCGCGTCCAGCGCGTCGGTGCCGCTGTCGCGTGCGGTTTCGGCCACGAGGCCGTAGTCGTTCGACACCTGGAGGGCGCGCTGCACGGCCGCAGTCGGCACGTCGAACGCCTCAGCGATGGCGTCCCGGACGGCCCCCTCGCCGACGCCGATGCGCATCTCACCCAACACCAGCCGCGCGAGGTATCGGGCTTCCCGGCTGGTACACTGGTTGAACAGCCCGAACAGGAGCGTGACTTTCTCGGACTGGCTCCCGTCGCCGGCGGCGGCCGCCAGGGCCGCGAGTTCGTCCGCAACACCGCTGACGGTGAGTCCGTCGGCGTGGTCGTCGCCGCCCCCGAACGCCGCGAGTCCGGTCTGTCCGCCGAGGGCCAGGCTGCCGGCGACGGCCCCGATGTCCCCGGTCTCGGCCAGTCGTGCCTCGATGTCGTCCGCGTCGACGTTCCGGCCCGCAGCCCGCGAGAGCGCCGTGTAACAGAGCTGTGGCCCGATGTCGAGTTTCGTCTCGGAGTGGGCGGGGAACACGCGTCCCTGGACGAACCGCGCGACGACATCGAGGTCGCTGTCGGCCGCGTCGAAGAGCTCCGCGACCAGCGCCACCACGTCGAGGTCGGCGTCGGTGGCTTCGATGTCGGCAGCGAACGTGGCGAACGAGCCGAACTTCATTGCGATAACGTAGCGACTAGTCGCGGATAAGCGGCGCGAACCGCGGCGACAGTGGAGAAACAGACGGCGGTGAGCCGCCAGGACACGGGCTGCCACGGCGAGCCCGCGCGGGGGCCGTCACACCGGCTCTGGGTCGGCGCGTTACAGGAGCGCGTCGAATTCCTTGTGGCCGACGGTCGTGAGGCCGTCGTGGGTGATCTTCGTGATGTGGATGCCGTTGCCCGAGGCGGTGTCGCGTTCGCTCGCGGACTTCACGGCGTGGGCGGCGACCTGTTCGGCGTCCGCCATCGTCAGATCCTCGCTGTACTCCTGTTCGAGCACACCCAGGGCGTACGGCATCCCCGAGCCCTGTGCGGTGTACGTGTCGGACATCGAACTGCCGGCGGGGTCGAGGCTGAAGACGTGACCGCCGTCGTCGTCGACGCCGCCCAGGATCGGGACGACGCGGAAGAACGGCCCGCCGCGCAGGAGGTTCGACGCCATCGTGGAGAGCGCGTCGATGGACATGTACTCGCCGCGCCGCGCCTCGTAGAGGTTCGCCTCGGCGCGCAGCGACCGAATGAAGCTCTGGGCGCCACCGACCGATCCCGAGATCGAGAGGGCGGCGTTGGGCTGGATCTCCTCGACTTTCTGGACGTTCTTGTTGGAGATGACGCGGCCGCCGAGGCTCGCGCGCATGTCCGACGCCATCAGCACGCCGTCCTGGGTGGTCAGACCGACGATCGTGGTGCCGGTCTTGTTGACGGTGTCCGAGCCGGCCTGCGAGCGGTCGCCCTCGGGGAGCGAGCCGACCTCCGGCTCGTAGGGGTTGGGCGTGTCGTCGAGTCGCGCCCGATTGCGGGCGAACTCAGAGCCGTTGTTCGGGTTGAACATTACCACTTGATACCAGCCCGGGACTGATAAAAGCATCTCTTCCGGGGATTCCGCGGGGCGTCCGAAACACCGGCTGATACGCCGTCTACCTGTGGGTTACACCGTCCGGGTGAGTTGGATGCAGCGCGGTGAGCGGTGAGATGACGACTGGCGGGCGGGAGACACAGTCTGGCGGCGGTCTCGTGAGCGTTCGGAACCACAAAGCACGACTTCCCCCGTCACGTCCACTGTGGTATGAGCAACTACGTCGTTGCGATGGAAGCTGCGTGGCTGGTCCGTGACGTCGAGAACTCCGACGACGCCATCGGCGTCGCCGTGAGCGAAGCCGGCAAACGACTGAACGACCAGGACCTCGATTACGTCGAGGTCGAGGCCGGCGTGACCGGCTGCCCTGCGTGTGGCGAGGGCCTCGATGCTGCGTTCCTGGCGGCCAACACCGCCCTCGTCGGGCTGGTGCTCGAACTCACCGTGTTCAACGCGGACAGCGACGAGCACGCCCAGCGCATCGCGAAAAGCGAGGTCGGGGGCGCGCTGCGTGACGTTCCCCTGGAAGTGATCGACGTCATCGAGGACGGCGACGCGCCGGCCGAGGAGGCGTAACCCCCGAAGACTTATTAATAACTCCTAGTTATCTGGGCGTGTGCATCTACCGACGCCCCAAGATCTCCGCGAGCGGCGGACCTCCCTCGATCTGACCCAAAGCGAGCTTGCCGACCGCGCGGACGTCTCCCAGCCGCTGATCGCGCGCATCGAAGGCGGTGACGTCGACCCGCGGCTCTCGACGCTTCGGCGCATCGTCGAAGCCCTCGAAGAAGCCGAAGGCGACGTGGTGCGGGCGGCAACACTCATGCACGCCGACCTCGTGAGCGTCGCCCCCGACGACGCCGTCAGCGACGCCGTTGCGCGCATGCAGAACGCCGGCTACTCCCAGCTGCCCGTCATCTCCAGCGGGGTCCCGGTGGGCTCGATCAGCGACAACGACATCGTCCACGCCGGCGAGGACGTCGGCGACCATGCCGTCCGCGAGGTGATGAGCGAGAGCTTCCCCACCGTGTCGGCGGACGCGACCCTCGACGAGATCTCCAGCCTCCTCGACCACTACAAGGCGGTGATGGTGACCGAAGACGGCGAAACCGTCGGCATCATCACCCAGGCGGACATCGCCGCCCGGATCAGTTGACCCGCCCGCCAACCCGGGGGTATCGACGGGGCGATGCCGGCTGAACGCGCCGTGTGGCCCCGCCAGCGCTGGCCGTTACCGCCGGCTACAGGGACAGCCCGCGGATCGAGACGCCATCGCCGTCGGCGACGCGGCCGACGACCTCGCCGTCCGTCTGGCTCGCGAGCGCCGCCGCCGCGCCCTCTGGGAGCGCGACCACGAACCCGGTGCCCATGTTGAACGTCCGGTGCATCTCCGCGTCACTGACGCCGCCGGCGTCCTGCACGTAGTCGAACACCTGCTGGGCGGGCAGCGGGTCCGACACCTCGTAGCGGAACCCGCCCATGCGGTCGAGGTTCGTCCACCCGCCACCGGTGATGTGTGCGGCGGCGTGGACGCCGTGCTCGCGGAACGCATCGAGCAAATGGGTGTAGATGCGCGTCGGCTCCAACAGCGCGTCCCCCACTGTCTCGTAGCCCTCGTACGGATACGGCTCGTCGTAGCCGCCGTCCCGGGTCGCCGCCTCGCGGGCGAGCGTGAGCCCGTTGGAGTGGATGCCCGCGGACGGGAACCCAACGAGCGCGTCTCCGGCCTCGGCCCGACCGGGGAACAGCTCCGCGTCGGTGGCCACGCCCGCCGCGGTGCCCGCGATGTCGAACCCCCGCACGACGTCGGGCATCACCGCCGTCTCGCCGCCCACGAGTGCGACGCCGGCCGCGTCCGCCCCGGCGGCCAGGCCGTCGCCGAGCTCGGCCGCCCGCCGCTCGTTGGGCTCGTCAACAGCGAGATAATCCACGAATGCGGCCGGTTCGACACCCGCCGCAAGGAGGTCGTTGACGTTCATCGCGATGCAGTCGATGCCCACCGTGGAGTAGTCCCCAACAGCCTCGGCGACCAGCAGTTTCGTGCCTACGCCGTCGGTGGCGAGCGCGAGATACTGGTCGCCGAGGTCCACCAGGCCGGCGTACGCGGTGTCGTCGGTTCCCGTCGACGCCGCGTCGACGAGCGCCGCCGTCGCGGCCTCGCTGTCGGCGATGTCGACGCCTGCGTCGGCGTAGGTCAGTCCGTCCGGGTCGCCATCGGCGTTCTCGCCAGCAGTCATACACGCACGTGCGCAACTCGTGGCGTTAAGCGTACTGGTATATGCGCGTCCACCCAACTACACGAGGACGCCCGCGAAGAACAACACCGCCGGCCCGATCGTGACCACCGCCGACAGCGCGTACGCCGTCGTGCTCCATTCCAGCACCGTCGCGCCGTCCAGGGGGCCAAACGGGATCATGTTGAACCCCGCCAGCAGGACGTTGATGAACACCCCCCAGTAGCCGACTCTGGGGGCGACCGTCACCAACACCACCAGTGAGACCGCACCGAGCACGACGTTCATCAGCGGGCCGGCCAGTGCGATGAGGCCGTTCTCGCGTGGCGTGATGTAGCCGCGGTGGTGGACCGCGCCCGGCGCGGCGAACAGGAACCCCGCGAGCCCGCCGGCGACCGCAAGCCCCAGCATTCCGTAGTCGGCGCGGAACTCCGCCTCCTGTCCGAACCGCAGTGCCACCGCCTTGTGTGCGAGCTCGTGCAGCAGGAACGCCACGCCCACGGTCGCCAGGCTCAACGCGAACGCGCGGGCGAACACCTGACTGGCGAGCACGTCCGTCAGCGTCGTCGGCGACACGGGCACCCGGTAGAACGCGAACGCCAGCCCCAGCAGCAGCCACGCCGCGCCGAGATCCCGCGCCTCGTGCCAGGACACCCACGACCGTGTCACAGCAGCCCCCACAACGCCCGGGCGCTGTTCTCAGCGCCCTGCACCATCGCGTCCGAAACCGCGTGCAGCGAGTCGAACGGCCCGCCGATGGCCGGCAACACCACTAGCGGGAACAGCACCGACGCCACGATGCTGCCGACGTTGGTCATCGCGACGACGGCGATCAGCCGGAACAACGGCACGTCGAGCATCTCCGAGACGATCTCCCGGACCGGACGCGTTTCGTCGTCCAACAGCGTGTTCAGCGTCTCGATGTCGGTGACGTGCACGGAGAGATAGCGCAGTTCGATGTATCCGGCGAACCAGCCCGGCGCGAGCAGCGGGTTCACCGACGTGAGCCACGCCACTGCGCCGCCGACGCCGGCCGACGTCCAGTGGGCACCCGCGAGCTTCGCGGTGGTCAGCGAGAACACGCCGTTGAACAGAAACCAGCCGCCGAACACCTGCAACAGCACGTCGTTGCCCACGCCGGCCATCACGAGCAGCGCGAAAAACACCAGGAACCCCACAGTGAACGCCAGCCCGACGCCTTTCAGCAGCCACGACCCCCCGGTCTCTTTCCCCGTCAGCGACTCCATCGGGGGCAGCGAATCGGGGTTTTCGAGGTAGTTCATGATGCCGTCACGGTGGCCCGCACCGACGACGGCGACGACGTCTTTGCCCTGGGCGCGAAGCGCGAGCAGGTTGTGCGCGATGAACGCGTCGCGCTCGTCGATGAGCGCTTGCGCGCCGCCCGGACTGAACCGTCGGAACTCGGCCATCATCGCCGACACCACGTCGGCGTCAGTGAGCTCGTCCATGGAGAACTCCGCGACATCCGTCTCCGTGTCCGGCGCGGTCCAAGCCAACACCGCCGTGAACGCGATGCCGAACACGGCACCGCCCGCGATGGCGAACAGTCCGACTTCGGTGATCGCGGCGATCACGCCAACCACACCTGCCAACACACCGAGTCCGGGTGGCACGCTGGGCAGCACGTAGAGACCGCCGAGCAGCTCGGCGATCACACCCACGAACGCCCCGATCAGCCCGCCGACGGTCAGGCCGAGTGTCAGGCTGTCGGTGACGCCGAGCGCCAACTCGCCACCCATCCGCAGCTTCTCCGGCAGCGACATCCGTGCCCAGAAGCGCTGGATGGTCACCTGGATGTCGCGGTCGACGAGCGCCACGTCGGCCCCCGCGGTGTTCGCGGCGTCCACGGCCGCCTGCATGTCGGCCCCGGGCTCGATGCCGAACTTCTCGCCGAGGCGCCGTTGGGCGTACGACAACAGCCAGTACGCCAGGAACTGGAACGCCATGCTGCCTTTCAGGAGGTCCGTAGCGTCCAAGTCATCGGGGGCGTCGCCCTGCATCTGCCGGAACCGGCCTTCGTCGAGCTCTACGGCGACTGTGTCAGGGTGTTCGTCGTCGATAACGCGCTCGACCTCCTCGACGCTGTCCGAGGAGACGTGCGCCGTGCCGACGACCCGCACCGACCCCTCGCGGTCGGCCGACGCGGCGTCCTCACTCATTACCTAGCGGATACGGGGGCCCAGCCTTACACCTGTCGATGGCCCGATGCTTGGCCGGCCGCTCCCGCAAGCTTTCAACCGCTCCGGTGAAAACGACGGCGCATGACCGACACGGTCCGGCTGATGGAGTCGTACACGGAGATGACCGAGATGCTGCTGCCGAACGACACGAACAACCTCGGGCGGGCGCTCGGGGGGACAGTCCTGCACTGGATGGACATCTGCGCCGCCATCGCGTCGATGCGGTTCGCCGGCTCGCAGTGCGTGACCGCGTCGATGGATCACGTGGATTTCATCACCGCCATCGAGATGGGGGAGGTGGCGGTGGTCGAGGCGTACGTCTTCGACACCGGCTCGACCAGCATCGACGTGAAAGTCGACGTGCACGCCGAGGACCCCCGTGAGGGCGCGACCCGAAAGACGACGTCGTCGTTTTTCACGTTCGTCGCGGTCGACGACGACGGCTCCCCGATCCCGGTCCCGGATCTGGCGTGTGAGTCAGACGCCGAAACCGGCCTGCGGGCGGCGGCGATGGAGGCTCACGAAGAGCAGGCACACCAGGAGCTGTGAGCGGCGGCTACTGTTCGACGGCGGCGGCGGCGTTGATGATCGTTTCCTCGCCGAACTTCGGGCCGACGAGCTGAACGCCGACCGGGAGGCCGTCGGCGTCGCCGGCGGGCACCGAGATGGCGGGGAGGTTCGCGAGGTTCGCCGGCGTGGTGTTGGCGTCCGCGAGATACATCTGGACGGGGTCGTCGAGGCTCTCGCCGAGCTTCGGCGGGAGCACCGGCATCGTCGGGGACGCCACCACGTCGACGTCGGCGAACGTCTCGTCGAAGTCCTGTTTCACCCACGCCCGGGCTTCCTGGGCTTGCTTGTAGTATTTGTCGTGGTAGCCCGCCGACAGCGCGTACGTCCCCAGGAGGATGCGGCGCGTGACCTCGTCGCCGAACCCGTCGGCGCGCGCGTCCGCGAACGTCTCGTTCCAGTTGCCGTCGAAGCCGCCGCCGGTGCCGTACCGCACGCCGTCGAAGCGCGCGAGGTTCGAGGAGGCTTCGGACATGGCGATGACGTAGTAGGCGGCGACGGCGTACTCACAGGACGGCAACGCCACGTCGACGGTTGTCGCGCCCTGCGCGCGGAGGTCCGCAAGCGCCGCTTCGAAGCGCTCGACGACGCGGTCGTCAGCGCCGTCGGTGAGTTCCTGCGGGACGCCGATGGTCAACCCATCGACGTCGCCGGTCGCGGCGCTGGCGTAGTCAGCGTCTGCGCCCGCGTCGCGGGTGGTGCCGTCGTGTTCGTCGGGGCCGGCGATCACGTCCAGGAGTTCGGCCGCGCCCTCGACGGTGGGCGCGATCGGCCCGATCTGTTCGAGGCTGTTTGCGTACGCCACCAGTCCGTACCGGGAGACCAGGCCGTACGTCGGTTTGAGGCCGACGACGCCACAGTACGCGGCGGGCGCGCGAACCGAGCCGCCGGTGTCGGAGCCGAGCGCGAGGTCGGCGTCGCCGTTCGCGACGGCGGCCGCGGAGCCGCCGGAGGAGCCGCCGGGCACCCGGGTTTCGTCGACCGGGTTCTTCGTGGGACCGAAGTACGAGGTCTCGGTCGTCGTCCCCATGCCGAACTCGTCCATGTTGGTCTTGCCGACGATGGTCCCGCCGGCCGCGAGGAGGTCCTCGACGACGGTGGCGTTGTACGGCGGCTCGTAGTCGGCCAGCATCTTCGAGCCACACGTGGTGGGCACGCCTTTCGTGGAGATGTTGTCCTTGACGGCCACCGTCGTGCCGTCGAGGGGGCCGTCGGCCGCTCCCTGGATGGTCGTCTCGGTGATGAATGCGTTCAGGCTCATTACGAGACGTTGGGGCCTTTGAACCGGCCGTCTTCGGTTTCGGGGGCGTTTGCGAGCGCGTCGTCCTGGTCGAGGGAGTCCGCGATCTCGTCGGCCCGCATCACGTTCACCAGCTCCGGCTCGGCGTCGACTTCAGGGACCTCTTCGAGGCGCTCGAAGTGTTCGAGGATGTCCCCACAGTGGTCGACGACGGTGTCGACGTCCTCGTCGTCCAGTCGGAGGCGCGCGAGGTCCGCGACGTGCCGGATCTCCTCGGCGTCGACGGCGTCAGTCATACGCGAGTGGTCGCGCGTGCCGGCGGTAAGCGTTTCGATGGCGGGACCGAGCACGCAAATTAATGATATGTGGTAACAGTTATCAAAGTACTTTTGCCCGTGCATGTGCATTATCCACACGAGCGGACAACCACACCGGCCCCCCGCAGCCAGCCCCACAATGACAAACCAGCGCACAACACGAGACGGGAGCCACGGCACGGAATCAGTACCCACGCAGCGCAGCCGTGAGTCCACCGACGAAGACCACGGGTGCCCGGAGTGCAACGGCGACCTGGTGACCGACGAGGATCGCGGGGAGACCACCTGCGGCGAGTGCGGCCTCGTGGTCGAGGAGGACGGCATCGACCACGGCCCCGAGTGGCGCGCGTTCAACGCCCAAGAACAGGACGAGAAATCCCGCGTGGGCGCTCCGACCACGAACATGATGCACGACAAGGGGTTGTCCACGAACATCGGCTGGCAGGACAAAGACGCCTACGGCAACACCCTGTCGGGGCGCCAGCGGCGGAAAATGCAGCGCCTGCGCAAGTGGAACGAGCGCTTCCGCACCCGCAACAGCAAGGAACGCAACCTCAAGCAGGCGCTGGGTGAGATCGAGCGCATGGCCTCCGCGTTCGGGCTGCCGGACAGCGTCCGGGAGACCGCGTCGGTGATCTACCGCCGCGCGCTCGGCGAGGACCTGCTGCCCGGGCGCTCCATCGAGGGCGTCGCCACCAGCGCACTGTACGCCGCCGCGAGGCAGGCAAACACGCCCCGCAGCCTCGACGAGGTCGCAAGCGTCAGCCGCGTCGACCGCGGCGAAATCGCGCGCACGTACCGCTACGTGGCCCGCGAGCTCAGCCTCGAAGTCGCGCCGACGGATCCCGCGAGTTACGTTCCCCGGTTTTGCTCTGACCTGGAGCTGTCCGGCGACGTCGAACGGCGCGCCCGAGACCTGCTGGCCGCCGCCGCCGACGCCGGCATCACGTCCGGGAAGTCGCCCGTCGGCCTCGCCGCGGCGTCCGTGTACGCGGCGGCGCTGCTCACGAACGAGCGCGTCACGCAAAACGAGGTCAGCACCGTCGCGAACGTCAGCGAGGTCACCATCCGCAACCGCTACCACGAGATCCTGGACGCGGGCGGTGAACCCGGCGTGGAAGCGTAACCCATATTCGGGGCGTCGCGCCACCGCTGGGTATGGAAACCACGCGGCATTTCACCGCCACCGTCTACGTCGTCAACGACGGCGCGACGGCGCTCCACGAGCACGCCCGCCTCGGCCTCACGATCCCGCCGGGGGGCCACGTCGACCGCGACGAGCTCCCCCACGAGGCCGGCCTGCGGGAAGTCAGCGAGGAACTCGGCCAGGAACCGACCCTGCTGGGGGATCGCCCCGAGATCCCGGCTCCCGCCGGGGTCGCGTTGCCGACGCCGCGCTACCAGCTCTGTTACGACATCAACGTCCACGAGGACGGCTCGGTCGGCCACCAACACATCGACCACGTCTACTTCGGGACGGTGCCGACCCGCACGGTCGCGCCCGACGACGGCGAGGCACCGCCGGACGCCTGGGAGTGGTATTCGCCGGCCGCCCTGCGCGCGGACGCCGCCGTCGACCCGGACACGGCGCGGATCGGTATCGAAGCCATCGAAGCGGCCGCCGGGGAGTAACCCCCGGCTGCCCGGTCACTCCTCGATGCGGGCCTCGACGTACTGTGTGACGTGGTCGTCCATGCGGCGCTTGAACCCCGCCTGGCGGGCGAGCCGGTCGACCTCGCGGGCGACCAGGCTGCCGTACTGCACGGCTTTCTTGTCGCGGTCGGCTACCGCGTCGGGCAGCCACGATCGGGCCGCCTCCCGGAGCGCGCGTTTCCGGGTGTCGCCCGACACGAGCCACTCCCCCGGCAGCGCGAGCGCCGCGCGCACCACGTCGTCGTGCAGCAGCGGCGTCACCGGCTCCACGCCGGCCGCCCGCAGCGCGCGCAGATCCCGCTCCAGTTGGGCCGGCAGCGACTGCACCGTCTCCCGGCGCGCACCGCGCACAGTGTCGGCGTCGGTGCGCGGGTCGGTCGGCGCTTTCGCGACCTTCGCGTACCCACCGAACAGCTCGTCGGCCCCCTGCCCGACCACGAGGCGGCTGTAGCCGTCGGCGGCCGCCCGGGCGGCGACCAGGAACAACGGCAACGCGATCTGGACGGCCATGGCGTTCGTGCGGCCGATCGCCCGCGCCACCGTCGGCACGGCCGCCTCGATGTCCGCCAGCGTCACTTCGTGCACGCGCAGGTCGTCGGCACGCCCCATGGCGGCCGCCGACTCGCGGGCCGCCGCGATGTCGCTGCTGTCCGCGTAGCCGACGACGTACAGCGGCGCGTCCAGCGCGGCCGCGGCGAGCGCGGAGTCGACGCCGCCGGAGAACGCCACCGCCAGGTCGTCGCCCGCAGGAACGCCCCCGAGCGCGCCCGCAACGGCGTCCCGGACGCGCTCGACCGGCTCGTCGCCGGTCGGCGCCGGCTCCGGGAGCGACCACACCGGCCGTCCGCTGCCGGTCGCGCCCGGAGCGCGAACGTGGCCGGCCGGCAGGAGCGTCGGCGCAGCGAGATCCCGTGGGTCGTGGCTCCACTCGTCGCCGTCGACGTAACACAGCCGGCGGCCCAACACGTCCCGTGCGAGCCGGCCGTCCGGCAGCTCGCCCGCGAACCCGCCGGTTCCGGGCAGCGGGTCGCCCGACTGGACGGCGTCCAGCACTGCGTCGGGGGCAGCGCCCCGCATCAGAAGAACTCCGCGAGGCGGTTCGTGATCCGGCGCTTCGCGCCGCCGGCCGCCTGCCGGAAGCTGATATGCCACGGGGTTCGTTTCCCGTTGACCGTGGTTTCGCCCGCCCGGATGGCGTCCAGGATGGCCTCGACCGTGTGGCCGTCGGCGTCGATCCGCGTGACCGCCTGCCCCACCATCTCGGCGATGTGCGCGTCGCTGCCGGCGGTCATGGGGCAGTCGTTGTGCTCCGCGAACGTCTCGGCTTTCCGGTTCGCGAGCCCGGTCAGCAGCCGGGAGTTGTACACCTCGATGGCGTCCGCGGACGCCAGTTCGCGCCGCGAGATGTGGGGCGCAACGCCGCTGCGCGAGGACTGGAAGGGGTGGGGGACGATGGCGATGCCACCGCGGTCCCTGATCTCGGCCAGCGTCTCGGCGAACGGCAGCCCGGCGGGCACGGCGCGCTCGACACCGATGGCGAGCACGTGACCGTCCGCGCTCGTCACCTCCATCCCGGGAATGCCGACGAGATCGTAGTCGGCGGCCAACTCCGCGGCCCGGAGACTTGCGTCTATTTCGTCGTGATCTGTCACCGCAAGCGCGTCGAGCCCCACGGCCTGGGCCTGCTCCAGCAGCATCTCGACGGGGTCACGGCCGTCGTAGGAGCGCTCGGAGTGCGCGTGGAGTTCGACAGACAGCACAGTCAACGCTTGCCGTGGTGGGAAGAAAAACGACTCGGTACCGGTGCGCCGCCGAACACACCACGACTATGCATATGGAAACGACTAAACCACCCGAGTCAGACCACGAAAGTGAATGTCTCTTGGTGACTCGGATCGGGAGCGCGTCGTGGCAGCCCTCGGCCGCGACCCCACACCCGCGGAAGCCGCGCTGTTCGAGAACCTCTGGAGCGAACACTGCGCGTACCGCTCCTCACGGTCGCTGCTGTCCGCGTTCGACAGCGACAGCGAAGCCGTGGTCGTCGGCCCGGGTGACGACGCCGCCGTCGTGCGCGTCCCCGGCACCGACCAACTCGTGACCGTCGGCGTGGAGAGCCACAACCACCCCAGCTACGTCGACCCCTACGATGGTGCCGCCACCGGCGTCGGCGGCATCGTCCGGGACACCCTCTCGATGGGGGCCTATCCCATCGCGCTCGCCGACGCGCTGTACTTCGGTGACTTCGACGACGAGCACGCCCGATACCTCCTGGACGGCGTGGTCGAGGGGATCAGCGACTACGGCAACGCCATCGGCGTCCCGACGGTCGCCGGGGCCACGCAGTTCCACGACGGCTACACCGGCAACCCGCTGGTGAACGTCGCGTGCGTCGGCCTGGTGACCGAGGACCGACTCGTCACGGCGGCGGCGAAATCGCCCGGGAACAAGCTCGTGCTCGTGGGGAACGCCACCGGCCGGGACGGCCTCGGGGGCGCGAGCTTCGCCAGCGAGGACCTCGCCGAGGACGCCGAAACCGCCGACCGCCCGGCCGTCCAGGTGGGCGACCCCTACACGGAGAAACTCCTCATCGAGGCCAACGAGACGCTGCTCGACCGCGACCTCGTGGTCGCCGCCCGCGACCTCGGGGCCGCCGGGCTCGGCGGGGCGTCCTCGGAGATGGTCGCGCAGGGCGAACTCGGCGCGCGCATCACCCTCGACGCGGTCCACCAGCGCGAACCGGAGATGAACGCCATGGAGATCCTGCTGGCGGAGTCCCAGGAGCGCATGTGCTACGAGGTCGCCCCAGCCGACGTCGACGCCGTCCGCGAGGTCGCCACGCGATACGACCTGGGCTGCTCGGTCATCGGCGAGGTCACCACGGGCAACTACGTCTGCGAGTTCGACGGCGAGACCGTCGTCGACGCGCCCGCGACGGTTCTCGCGGACGGAGCGCCGGCAACCGACCAGCCGTCGACGGCACCCCAAGCGCCAGCCACGGACCGGCCGGATCCGGCGCTCGGGACGGCCATCGACGCCGTGCTCTCGGCCCCCAACACCGCGAGCAACGAGTGGGTGTATCGCCAGTACGACCACGAGGTCGGCGCGCGAACCGTCCAGCGCCCCGGGGAGGACGCCGCCGGGCTGGCGCTGCACGAGGCCGACGACGGGACGACGGTCGCGCTGTCCGCGGGCGCGAATCCGGGGTGGACGGCTTGCCAGCCGTACGCCGGCGCGTACGCCACCGCCGTCGAGAACGCCACGAACCTCGCGGCGGCCGGTGCCGAGCCGCTGGCGGCCGTCGACTGCCTCAACGGCGGCAACCCCGAGGACCCCGACGTGTACGGCGGCTTCGAGGCGATGGTTGCGGGGCTGGCGGACGGCTGTCGTGCGATCGACACGCCGGTCGTCGGCGGCAACGTCAGCCTGTACAACGACTCCGCGACCGGCCCCATCGCGCCGACGCCGACGCTCGCCGTGGTCGGCTACCGCGACCAGCACCCCGTCCCCGGCAGTGGCCTCGCCGGCGACGGCGATCTCGTGCTCGTCGGCGGGCACGCCGACGGCCTCGGCGGGTCGGTCTACCTCCAGGCGCTGGGTGGCACCGACCAGTTCCCGGCCGCCGACGCAGCCGGCGTGGACGCCGTCCGCGAGGCCGCCACGCGAGCGGACACGCTGGCCGTCCACGACATCAGCGACGGTGGGCTGGCGGTCACGCTCGCCGAGATGGTGACCGCGGACGCCGGCGCGACCGTCACCGTGCCCGGGTTGGCGGCGCTGTTCTCGGAATGCCCTGGTCGTGCGGTCGTCGAAACACGCGACGCCGACGCGCTCCAAGCGGCCCTTGATGTGCCCGTCGTGCGCCTCGGGTCGGCGACCACGGACGGCACGCTGTCGGTGACCGTCGACGACGAGACTGTGACGCGGGACGCCGCCACGATCCGGGATCACCGCGGCGTCATCGCCCGCGAGCTGGACTGACCGGCGATTACACGACGACGGGGACGGCGTACGCGACCGCCAGCCCAACCAAAAGCACGATGAGCCCGTTCGTGACCTGTCCAATCGAGAACTCCTGCATGGGCGCGGTGACGCGGCCCCCGTCGTCGCCGTGATCGTCGGACATACGCGGCGGTTCTCGGCGCCCGCACTTGGCAGTATCGAAGCGCAGTGACTGCCTACCGGACGATGTGCACGTCGTAGCGGTCGTCCGCGGAGACGCCTTGCCCCACGGAGGTGAGGCCGCCGACCACGTGGCCGGCGTTGTCGCTGCCGACGAACACGACCGTCGCGCCGGCATCAACCGCGAGCTCGCGGACAGTGCGACTGACACGCCCCCGGGGCGCGTATGCGTCCAATACCTCGTACTCCACCGGCACGCCCGGCGCGATCTCGTGGACGTCCGCCGCGATCGCGGCCGCAACCGTCCCGACATCGAACGACTCGTCAGCGCCCAGCCAGCCCCGGTCGCGGGCCATCGCGGGATCGCGTTGCACGGCGGTGACAGCCACCACGGCCGCGTCGGCGGCGTCGGCGAACGTGACGGCACGCCGGAGCGCCGCCTCCGCGAGCGGCGAGCTGTCGAACGCGACGACGTATGTTATGGGTTCGCCTGGGCGTTCGGGCCCCGTCAGCGTTTCGAGATCCACACGCCACGCCAGGGGAGCGCGCGGATCGGACACCTTATCCGGGTCTCGGATGTACGCCGTCGTACCCGACCGATGACACTCACCAAGCGCGTCATCCCCTGCATCGACGTGGACCTCGACGACGACGGGGAGCCCGCAGTGTACACCGGCGTCAACTTCGAGGAGCTGGCGTACACGGGCGACCCCGTCGAGATGGCGAAGCGGTACAACGAAGCGGGCGCCGACGAGTTCGTGTTCCTCGACATCACGGCCAGCGCCGAGGGCCGGGAGACGATGCTCGACACCGTTTCGGCGGTCGCCGACGAGGTGTTCATCCCGCTGACCGTCGGCGGCGGCATCCGGGACACCGACGACATCCGGGAGACGCTGCGCGCGGGCGCCGACAAGGTCTCGATCAACTCGGGCGCGATCGCCGACCCGTCGCTGGTGGACCGCGGCGCGAAAGCCTTCGGCAGCCAGTGCATCGTCATCAGCGTCGACGCCCGGCGGCGCTTCGACGAACAGGGCCAACACTACACGCAGGTCGACGGCGAGTCGTGCTGGTTCGAGTGCACGGTCCACGGCGGCCGCGAAGGCACCGGCATGGACGCCATCGAGTGGGTCCAGGAGGCACAGCGACGCGGCGCGGGCGAGCTGTTCGTGAACTCCATCGACGCCGACGGCACACAGGACGGCTACGACGTTCCGCTCACGGCGGCGGTCTGTGACGCCGTTTCGACGCCCGTGATCGCGTCCTCGGGGTGTGGCGCGCCCGGCGACATGGCCGACGCCTACGACGCCGGCGCTGACGCGGCGCTGGCGGCGTCGATCTTCCACTTCGACGAGTACAGCATCGCGGAGACGAAAGAGACGCTCGCTGACGCCGGCTATCCGATCCGCGCCCCGGACGCGTGAGCCGGCTCAGACCGCGGCTTCGAAGGTGTCCGCGAACGACTGGAGTTTCTGGCTGGTGTGGCCGGCCGCCGCCTGCAGGGCGTCGACTGGGTCCACGTCGCCGTCGGTTTTGATCGTGAGCAGCGGCTCCGTCTGGCCGCCGGACTGCTCGGGGTTCATGTCGTAGGACGCCGCGGTGACGCCGTCGGTCTCCAGCAGCGTGCCCTTCAGCACGTTCATGAACGTGTGGTTCTCCCCGGCGACTTCGATGGTCAGCTCCGCGTCGTCCTTCTCAATAACCCGCAGATCCATGGCTCCGGTTTCGCCCGTCCGGCGTTTCAACGTTTCGAACGGCCGACCCGTCGGGGTGCGCCCGCTGGTTTATTACGTCCCAACACGGAGACGTGATGTATGCACGTGCCGTCGGACGCCGCCGCGGTCGTCGCCCTGACGGCGGTCGGTGGTGTGCTCGCTGTCAGTGTCGTCCCGCGCTTTCGCCGCGCGCGGTGGCTCGCCGGGGCTGCCGTCAGCGGGGTGCTCGCCGGGCTCGTCGTGGCGGGGAGCAGCGGCCTCCTGGACCTGTGGCGGGCCGTCGGATACGCCGCCGTCGTGGTGTTGCTTGCGACCGGCACCGCCGTTTTCACCCGTGGACCGGGCCAAGACGCCGTCCAGGCGGTTCGGTCGCGGCTCCTGTTCGGCGTGCCCTGGGGGACGCTGCTGGTTGCCGGGATCGTGGCCGGGTTCTACACGCTCGTCCAGCGCGGCCCGGACGGCACACTGCTTGTGGTGCCGTTCATCTCCTGGTCGTACGCCTACCCGCTGGGCGT
The DNA here is from genome assembly GCF_016917855.1 of Halobacterium sp. GSL-19. Lineage (NCBI taxonomy): Archaea > Methanobacteriati > Methanobacteriota > Halobacteria > Halobacteriales > Halobacteriaceae > Halobacterium > Halobacterium sp. GSL-19. The sequence continues at coordinate 594,479 of NZ_CP070377.1, read as the reverse complement.
GCTCACGTCGCCGATCGCCCACGCCAACCTCGGCCACGTCACCGGCAACCTCATCGGCACGCTGGCGCTCGCGCCGGTCGCCGAGTACGCGTTCTCGCATTACCCGACTGCCCGCGGCACCGCCGCGTTCGGGTCGTGGCGAACGAACCCCTACGTCCGTGCCGGCGTGGTGTTCCCCGCCGGCGTGCTCGCGGTGGCGCTTCTCACCAGCGTGTTCTCCTGGGGCGCGGCCGTCGGGTTCTCCGGGGTCGTGTTCGCGTTCGCGGGGTTCGCGCTCCTCAAATACCCCCTGGCGACGGTGGTGGCCGTCGCCGCCCGGGACGCCATCTCGGTGTTCTGGCGGACGCTGTTGGAGCCCGTGACGTTCGCGTCGGCGTCCCAGTCGTTCGGGCCGCCGTGGTGGGCGGGCGTCGCGGTCCAAGGCCACCTCTTCGGGTTCCTTCTGGGCGCGCTGGCGGCGGTCGCGGTGCTCGTGCACCGCGATGACCACCCCAACCCGGCCCGCGTCTGGCTGGGCGCGGTCGTGATCGCCACGTCGCTGTCGCTGTGGGCGGTGTGGTGGTACGGCCGGAGCGCCGAGTACGTGCTGTTCCGCGCCGGCGGGCTGTTGCTCGTGGTGGTGCTTGCGGTCGTGTTTGCGGTCGTCGCGGGCACGCACGGCGGCGTTACGCTCCCCGGACGGGGCGGCGAGACCACCGCGACGGCGCGCAAACTCGCGGCGGCGGCGCTGATCATCCCCGTGGTGACGATGGCGTTCGTCGCGGTGCCCGTGAACCTCACCACCGTCCAGGACGCGAACGTCGCACAGTCGGCGGTTTCGGTCAACGGCTACGAGGTTACGTACGCCGAGAACGCGACCAACAAGCGGGTTGCGGCGGTCGACATCCCGTACTCGGGGGCCGCGACGAACGTCTCCGCCAGCGGCGTCATCGTCGCCAACCCGGACCGCGGCATGTGGACCGAACGCGTTGGCACCGACGAGCTCGCGTTCCGTGGTGACGCGGCCATCACTGTCGGCGGGCTGAACTGGCGGGAGACCGTCGGCGTGCACCGCGAGGGGTGGGTCGCCACCGGCGGCCAGCCGGTCTACAACGTCTACCTGCGACCGCCGGACGGCGGATCGTTGCGGCCGGTGTTCGCGTCGGCGAACCGCACCGCAGCCCCCGTGTTGGACGGCCGCCACGTCCGGCTGAACGCCGACGCCGGGCAGTTCTCGCTGACGGTGCTGCGAAACGAAACGGCGCTTGCCACCACCGGCGTGCCGGCGGCCAACGCCACCGCCACGGCGGGCGGCCTGACGTTCGAACATACGGCCGGCCGGCTGCTCGCGCACACCGGCAACACGACCGTCACGGTCGCGCACAGCGAATCCTACGACTGACGACCCCAGTCCACGCGGAACAGTTCCACGTCGAGGACGGCGCGGTCCTGGGTGTGGAAGGAGAACTGAGCGGGCACCGCAAACTCGGCGGCGAACGCGTGGGTGACGGTTCCACCCCGGTCGCCGGCGAACGACTCCACGAACGCTTTGCTGCCGGCGTTGTGCACGGAGTACGACACCGCCGCGACCTCCGAGGCGGCCGCCAGGAACGCCCGGTCGGCGTGCTCGGCACCGTCCTGCGCGCCGAACGGCGGGTTCATCACGACGGTGTCGACGGCTGCCAGCGGCGGCCGCGTGGCGTCGGCCACCGTCCACTCGACGCCCACACCCGGCTCGACGCGGGGTTCGTTGGCCCGGCCGACGGCCACCGCGTCGGGGTCACGCTCGACCGCCAGAACGCGGTGGGGGTTGCGGGTCGCCGCCGCGATCCCGAGCATCCCCGTGCCGGCTCCGAGATCGGCGACCGTGCGACCGGCGAGGTCGTCGTGGAGGTCGGCGAGCGCGATGAGCTGGGCGGCCAGCTCGGTCGGTGTGGCGTACTGTTCGAGCCCCGGGTCCGGATCCCGGAACCCCTCGACTGCGCCGAGTCGCCTGGCGAGCGCCCGCTTCACGCTCCACCCGTGGTGGGCGGCGGCGAAGAACCCTGCGCCCGCACGGCGCTACCAGGTGCCGTGGAAGGTGTCGAACGAGAGGTCCTCCAGTGGCTTGTTCCCGACGGCGATCTCGTACTCGCCGGGGGTCAACATCGGCTTGTGGAACTGCGGGCCGTCGTCGGTGGTGATTCGCGGGCAGCCCGTGTTCACGAACGCGTCCATGTCGAAGTTCATCAGCCTGTCGGGGGTCACCTCGTCCATCGTGATGAGGTAGGCGTTGTCGTTGTTCTCCACGATCTCCTCGGCCTGATCGAACCGGCCCTGGCCGATCTTCGTGCAGAAGATCACGCCCCACTGCTCGGCATCCATCGCCTTGTGGACGGACGCGTAGCGCTCCTTGAGGAACTGCTCGGCGTCCGCGATCGACACCGCGTTGTTGACCGGATCCGCGATGACGACGTTCTTCTCGGGGTGTTCCATCGCCAGGCCGAGCGGATGGAACTTCCCGCCGCCGACGTACAACACCTGGTCGGCGTCGATGTCCGCGCTGGCGTAGTTGCAGCCAAGCACCTGGCCCTCGTTGGTGAGGCGGTCGTCGCCGCGGCGCGTGTGCACCGTGTACCCGCGCTCCTCCAGCCACGTGCGCATCTCCTCGAACTGGTTCATGTGCTGGGCGGTGGTCACCAGCCCAACGTCGCCGTCGTGGAACTCGTCGCGGGCCTCCTGCATGATGGGCTCGACGTCGACGTTCGAGAACAGCGGCACGTAGATGATCGAATCCGACTCCTTCATCGGGGAGTGCCCGAAGTGCACGAACACGTCGGTGCGCCGCATCAGATACGTGTCGAGGTCGCAGGCCCCATAACAGGGCTGCCCGGACAGCATGATGCGGGTGTCGTCCAGGCGCGCCCGCAGGTCGTCGGCGACCGCTGGCCCGCGGCGCTTCAACCCCTCGGGGAACTGCAGGCCGACTTTCTCGGCGTCTTTCCGCTCGACCTCGTCGACGATGCGGTCGAGCTCGTAATCCCACGTCCGGTCGTGGCGCAGCGAGAGTCCAGTGTTCCGGAGATCGCCCGCCGACCGTGCCTCCTCGTTGCTCATTAGCTGCGGTATGGGGGCTTGCTCGTTTAACCCCCGTGGTTCGCGGTACGGGGGCGGCGTTCGGGGGTTCCGGCAGTTTGAAACGACGCCAGCACCAACCCCGGAACATGAGTGTTGAGACCGACGCCGCCGGCCCCAGCGCGGACCACGCTGCGGACGACCTCGCGCGCCAGCTCGGCGACGCGATCGCCGACCTCCCCGAGTACCGCCGCCTCATGGAGACCAAGCGCGCCGTCGAGACCACCGATGAAGTGCAGTCTCGGATCGAGGAGTTCGAGCAACTCCGCCAGGAGTTCATGCTCGCCCGCCAGTCCGGGGACGCCGACGAGGCCGCCCTCAACCGCGTCCAGGAGGCCCAACAGCACCTCCACGACCACCCCGTGATGGCGGACTACCTCGACGCCCAGGACGCCCTGGAAGCACGGTTTGAGGGACTCAACGACCTCATCAGCGACCCCCTGGACGTGGATTTCGTCGGGGAGTCCGGTGCCTGCTGTCAGGACTGACGGCGCCGTCAGTCAACGGCGTTGGCGGCGAGGTTCCGCGTCGCGCGGCGCAACCGCTCGCTCGCTGACTGCTCGGTGACGCCGAGCTGCTCGGAGACCGCCGACAGCGACGCCGACCGCGGCACGTCGAGGTAGCCCACGTCCAAGGCGACCCGGACGGCCTCGCGCTGGGCGTCGGTCAGCGGGTCTTGATGGGTGGCGTCGGCCTCGGGGACGCCGCTGTAGATGCAGTGCAGCGTGAACGCCACCCCCTGGCTGGTGCAGATCTCGCGAAACGACGCCAGTGCGTCCCGGTCGGGGAACCGAACGCGAACGAACCACACGCCGTTCTGCGACTCGACGTGCAGCTGTGCGGCACCGAGATCCAGCCACTCGGTGTACATCTGGACCTCCGACGCGTCGGCGTTCTGGTAGCTGTACAGTCGCCGATCGGCCAGCTGATCCAGCAGCGTTACCGAGGTCGTGGTCGAGTCAGCCCGCATCGCGTCGTCGAACGCGGACAGGTCATCGCCGATCGCCCACGCGACCGTTTTGACCGTGTCCCCGCCATCAGCCACGTCGACGGATTCGACATCAAACGTCACGTTGGGGACGCTGGTGGTCGCCTCGTAGAGGATCATGCGGGGCGACGACATCGACAGTTCAGCGATGACGCTCATCACATCGTACACGTGTCCACGTGCTGTTAAGTGCCCTGGCCGAACCACCGAACGCTTAGGACGCGGGCCACCAACGGCCGGTATGGTGCACTCCGACTGGGGCGACTGGCTGCCCGCAGCCGTCGCCGCCGCCGATCCCGACGGCATCGCGGTCTGGTATCTCGGCTGCAACGGCGTGATCCTGAAGGCCAGCGACGGCACGACGCTGTTCGTCGACCCCTACCTGGGGACCGGCGACCCGCCGCGAACGGTGCGCATGATTCCCGTGCCGTTCGATCCCCGTGACGTCTCCGACGCCGACGCAGTGCTCGCCACCCACGAGCACACCGACCACGTCCACGGCCCGAGCCAGGCCCCGCTGCTCGCCGACACGGGCTGCTCGCTGTACGCCCCCGAGGCCTCGATCGCGGTCGCCCGCGACGACGAACGCTGGCAGGACGACTACGCCGTCACCACCGATCAGTACCGGCGCGTCGCCGTCGGTGACACCTACGACATCGGCTCGTTCACCGTCCACGTCACGCCCGCACACGACCCCGACGCGGTCCAGCCGGTGTCGTACGTCTTCGAGCACGACGCCGGCACGGTGTTCCACGGCGGCGACACCAAACCCGCCGACGCCCTCGCGGAGATCGGGGCGGCCCACGACATCGACGTGGGGATCCTGGCGTTCGGATCGACGGGCGAGATCCCCGACAAACAGACCCGCGAACCGTCGGTCACGACGTGGTACAACACGGAGACGGAGGTCGTCGCGTGCGCGAACGCCCTCCAACTCGACCGGCTGGTCCCCACGCACTGGGACATGTGGAAAGGACTGACCGCGGACCCGACGGCGCTGCACGCACACACCCGCAGCATGGCGTCACCACAGCGCCTCGACGTCGTCGAAATCGGCGACCGCATCGACGTCTCGTAGGCCCCCACCTCGCGCATACACCTACCCCCCGGCAATTTAAGGGCCTCTCCGCGTAGATTGCTGTATGAACGACGCACTCCAGGGTGATGCCCGTGAGTGACGAAACAGTCGTCGAAACGAACGGTGTGACCGTCAGCAAGTTCTTCAACGCCGAGGACTTCCCGGTGCCGGCCGTCGCCTTCGACGTGTCTTCGACCCGTGACGGCGGGGTGACGCTGACGATCACCGACGAGATCCCCGAGGAGTTCGGCATCGACCAGATCGGGTTCCACCCCGAATACGGCAGCGAACACTGGACGGCGACCGGCGACGGCGTCGTGCGCTTCGAGCGCGAGATCGACGCCGGCGAATCGTTCACCACCGTCTACGGCGTCCGCATGGAGGACGACCAAGACGAGACGCCGTTCCTTTCGGCCCCGGAGATCGACGTCGACGGCCCCGACATCGAGGACGCCATCCCGCCGGAGTCCAGCGACGTGGTGCGGGAGCTGGCGGGCGGCGACCGCGACACGGTCCCCGGGCTCGAAGACGAGGACACCACCGACCACGAGTTCGGATCCGTCGAAGCGGACGTCGGCGACGCCGATGTCGACACGCCGGTCACCGACGACGCCGAAATCCTCGGCGACGACGCCGGGCTCACCGACATCGGTGGGACCGAGCCCGAGGAGACCGACGACACGAGCCCCGACACTGACGGCCAGCCCGCGGACAACACCACAGGGACGGGCGCCGCACTCGAAGCGACGGCGACCGCCAACGGCGACGACACCGCCGACGCCGACCCGCCAACCGACACGGTGGCCGCCGACACCAGCGCCGCCGACGACGCTGCGGGTGTGGACGCTGCGCCCCGTGATGGCTCGGAGATCGTGGCCGCGCTCGCGGACGCGATCCGCAACGACGCCGTCGCCGACGAGGACCTCGCAACCATCCAGGACGCGATGGGTGGGGTACCCGAATCGACGCGCGTGGAGCTCACACACCTGCAGTCCCGGGTCTCCGAGATCGAAGCGTACACCGACGCCCTGGAGTCGTTCATCGACGACAACGGCACGGCACAGGACGTGCTCAACGACCTCGAAGACGACGTGGCCGACCTGGAAACCGAGCTATCGACGGTGCGCGACGACGTGGCTGGCGTCGAGCAGTCCGTCGACGCTGCCGCCGACGACCGGGCGGCGCTGCACGAGCGCGTCGACGACGTCGAAGCCACGGTCGGGGCTGTCGACGACCTCGAATCGTCGCTGGACCGGCTGCGCGGCGACGTGGACGCCCTCGACGAGCGCCTCGCGGACACCGAGGACGACGTGCTGGCGCTGGCCGACGTCTCCGGCGACGTGGACGCCCTCGAAGCCGACGTCGCCGAGCTCTCCGAGCACGTCGACGCCATCGACGACTGGCGCGACCAGCTGTCGGACGTGTTCAGCGCCTGAGCGCTCGGGATCACAACGGTTTTCGGCGCGCACTGGCTGCACCCAACAATGACACCCCCGCCGGTTCGCATCGCCGTCCCGCGGAAAGGACGGCCATTGGAGGCGGTTCTCGACCGCGTCGGCGAGCTCGCCGACGCGGCGTCGGTCGCCGACGACATCGCCACGACGCTGCGCTACGAGAAGGGGCTCACGAAAGGCGACCACCACGACGCTCGTGGTGTCTACGAGCGGCTCGCCGCGTACAGCACTCCCGACGAGCCGACGGCCCCCGATTACACGCTGTTGCGGGACTCCCGTGTGGGGAAACCGCGCCGGATCGTGTTCGACTCGCTCACCGTGACCGTGGCGGGGACGCGCGTCGAACTCATCGGACGCGAGGAGCCGTTTCGCGCGCTCCGCACGCACGAGTTCGCCCTGGGGTTCGACAGCGCGGACCTCGTGCTCGAGGAGGTGGTGGGGCTCCGTCCCGAGCCGCTGACCTCGATCGCGGACGTGAACGAGCGCATCGATCCCGTCGACACGGACGTGCGCGTCGCCTCCGGGCTCGGCGACACGGTCTATCACACGCTGTTGGCGACGCCGGACGCCCACGGTTCGGCGGGCGTCGACCGGGCGTTTCTGGACGCCTACAGCGGCCCCGTCTGCATCAGCCCCCGCTACGAGCGCCTCGTCGAAGCCGTGCTCGGCACCGCCGTGACCGAGGGCCTGACGTTCACCTACCCCGATGCCGACCACGACGAGGAAGAAGCCGCGATCGCTGACGCCGGCGTCGGTGTCTACCTCACGGTCACGGGATCGACCGCCCGCGACCACGGCCTCACCGTCGGCGAGCAACTGTTCCCGAGCGAGACCGTGCTCATGGAGAACCAACACGAGGCCACTGGGGAGCGTGTTGCCAGTGTGCGACAGGCGCTCACCACCGCACCGACTGAGACCGCGATCCCGCCACAGTAACGCCGACCCGCCGCTGCTCGCTTGCTACACCCGTTCGGCAGCGTTCACGGGGCAGTCCGCTGCCCCGATTCGACGCCGGTGTGTCGGCTCCAACCCGCCGAGCCGCGTCGGCTGCCGGACGTCATAGACGGTCACGTTCGTCACCCCCCGGTGCGGCGTTCCGGCCGCCGACCGCCGACACAGATAGGCCACCAACCCCGCCCGGACCGCGTGGCTGTCGCTGTCGGCGATGTTCACGACGTACTTGCGCCACCGCGCGCTCGGATACTGGGCTGACACGTCGGGGGGTTTCCCCCAGGAGAACGCGCCGCCAGCGAACGCCCCGATGCGCCCGCCGCCGGGCGTGGTGGCCGGCGCTTTCACCCAGTGATCGACGCTGAGTGGCTCCGGGGCGAACATGTACCACCGCGGTGGTGGCGCGTCGCCGGCGTCGAGTGGCCCGACGCTGACCGGCGTTTCCACACCCCCGACTGAGACGACCGTGTACGCCGCCTGTCCGACCAGCAACACCACGAACACGCCCGCTACGGCGGTTCGAGCGCGCGCTCGAACGGATCGAGGCAGTGACGGCACTGGAACCGACGGCACCCTCTCACGCTGGTCGGCAATCCATCGAACGGGATGCACGGTGCGCTGTGGGCGGGCTGCAGCCGCCGCCTCCCAGACACAACCGGGAACGAACGGCACCAGTCCGACGACCGCGACGAGCGGGAACACGCCCAGCTGCATCGTCGCCGCCATCCCCAGGTGCATCCCCGCGAACACCGCCGCCGCCGCCGCCCGCCACCACCCGGTCAACACGACCAGACACACCGACCCCGCGAGCAACACCAGCCACACCCGGTCGAACGCCACCAACAACCGCGGGGTTTCCGACAGCACGTGGCCGAGCCCGACGACGAACATCTCCAGACTGAACACCGTCCGTACGGCCGTCCCGGACACCCACGCGTCCCCGCGAAGCTTCAACACGGCGTTCGACGTGTAGACGATCACGAGCTGGCACAGCACCCCCACGGTCGCCACCGAGACGACGCGGTCCCGCCACGCCCCCCGATCCACGGCGTCCACGCTCCAGCGCTCCCCCAGGGGAAGCCCGAGCGCCCACACGAACAGCATCTGCAGGACGAGATCACCGCCGTTCAACACCAGCGGGTTTCGGGCGTGCATCGACACCACGAGCACTCCCGTTGCGAACGTCGCGGCTGTGCTCCGATACCCAACGAGCAACGCGACCGCGGCCACCGCCGTCACCGCGAACAGCGCCGCCTGTGCCCACGCCGCCCCCGAAAGCATATGCAAGGACGCGCGGCTGACGACCGGATACTGTGCGCGCATGACCGCCCGCGGGAGCACGCCACTGTCGGTGTAGAACGCCGTCAACGACTGCAGCCGCAACGCCAGATCAACCAGCACGACCACCGCGAGTCCGACACGGAACGCGGCCAACGATCGCGTGTCGACGCCGAGACGCGACGCGACCGCTGCTCGGAAACGCATACACCCGACTGGCCCCCGACCGCTGATAAACGTTGCCTGGCACGTGTCCCCACGACCACGGCAGGGCGCCGCCACGACTCCCACCACATCCTCGCCTTCCGTGGTATTCTTGAGCACGCACGCCCTTCTCACGCTGATGAACACCGCTCCCGACACCGGGACCGAACGCGCGACATACACGTGGTCGGCGGGCCGGTACCCCTCACTGGCCCCGAACCTGCTGCCCGCGATCGCACGCCTCGTGAGCGCCTGCGGCGTCGACCCCGGGAACACGGTCCTGGACGTCGGCTGTGGCACCGGGAACGCCGCCCTCACCGCCCGCCGCGCCGGCGCAACCGTCACCGGGCTTGACGTCACGCGGTCGATGCTCGAACTCGCCCGGGACACCACACAGCTCACGGATTACAACGATATCTCCTGGGTCGCCGGGGACGCCAGCACGCTCCCGTTCCCCGACGACGCCTTCGACGTCGTGCTCTCCAGTTTCGGCCACGTGTTCTCCCCGGCCGCAGCCGAGGCCGGCCGCGAGATGCTGCGCGTCGCCCAGCCCGGCGGCCGCGTCGCGTTCACCGCGTGGTCCCCCGACGGCCTGGTGGGAGCGCTCACCGACGTGCTCGATGACTACGTCGGACACGACGACCACGACCCCTGGGCGCACCTCCGGTGGGGGAACCCGGAGTTCGTCCGCGACCACCTGGGTGACGCCTGCGAGCTCACCTTCGAGCGCCGCATCGCGCGCTTCCGGTACGTCTCCCCCGAGCACTTCTGGCGGAACTTCGCCGAGGAGGCCGGCCCGCTCTCACCGGCGCTGCGCGCGCTCGACGACCCCGGTGCGCGGAGCGCCCTCCGCGAAGACGCGCTTGCCACGCTGGATGAGTGGTTCGCGGACAACACGGTTCGCGTCGAGTACCTCCTCGCCCGCGGCGTCGTCGACGGCGCCGCCTGACCCACCCACGGCAGCCACCGTTGGAGGCGACGGGCTGCTTGGCCCCGGCATATATCATGGGGCACCCCGTCGGTGTGTGCATGGACAACGTGATCGTCGACATGCTGGCGGGCAACCAGCGCCATGCCGCCGAGTTCCAGTCCCGGTTCGACGACGTCCAGAACGCACAACACCCCGACGCAGTCACTGTCTGCTGTGCCGACTCACGGGTGCTTCAGGACGAACTGTGGGCGAATACGGACCCAGGTAGTATCTTCACTTGCGCGAACATCGGCAACCGAGTGATCCAACAAACCCCCGACGGAGACGTCGTCTCCGGCGACGTGCTCTACCCCATCGAGCACACTGGAACGGAGACAGCCGTCGTGGTGGGTCACACCGGCTGTGGCGCGGTCACAGCGGCGTACCGGGATCTCACCGGCGACACTGGGGCGGAGCCGCCGGGGATCGCGCACTCGCTGACTCCCATCCGCACGCGACTGGCGGCTGGAGTGGATCTGCTCCCGGCGGACCTCTCAGAGTCCGCAGCGATCAACCGACTCGTCGAATACAACGTCGACCAGCAGGTCCAGTTCCTTCTGGAAAGCGACCGCGTCGACGACGACGTCTCGGTCGTCGGCGCGGTGTACGACTTCCAGGACGTGTACCCGGGCTCCCGTGGCGAAGCACACGTGATCAACGTCGACGGCGAAACCGACCCATCAACGCTCCGCGAGCAAACTCCCGAAATCGCGTCACGGATCACTCGGCTCTGGAGTTACTAACCGCGGCGGACCGCGCTCTTCGGGCGTCGCCCGCCGACTGTTTTTGCCGCCCACGGTTGCTTCCGAACCCGAACGCGTGGACAGGGAGGAGGAGGTCGTCGGGGCAGCCAGAACAGATGCGTCAGGCAGGTTGTGTCACACAGTTTCACACCCGATCTGTACGCTGTTCGTACGAATGAGCGATCCAGAAGCGGACGAGCATTCGACCGCGAATACGTCATCCACGGCGATGGCGAATACGCCGATGGAGACTCATGTCAATCCCTACGAGAGCCATCGATCGCCGGCGCGATCCTGGCTCTCGCCCCACCGTAGTGTCTCCAAGGACAAGTTGACGCCGCATCTCAGAGCCGTTCAACTTCACCGTCGTGTCTATCGAAAACCAGGGAGAAAAGTGCTCAAAACCATCCTCGAAGCTGCTCTCTAATTCACCAACAATCTACGCCACATGAGCGTCCTGTTAAACTCCCCTCGTAGACGCAAAATACACAAACCCGGATAGAAGTTCAGCGACACCGGTTTGACTACTTCTTAGGAAGGGTTTATGTATAAATGGTTCTATGTGAACATCAGTAGCAATGTCAATGTCTGGTTTCAGCCTCTCAGCTGACGATATGGTTATTAGCGAGGTTCTTGAGGGTACCCATCAGATTCAGGTTCCAGATTATCAACGCGAGTACTCTTGGGGTAAAAGTCAGTGGTCGGAACTTTGGGATGACGTGCGCGCTCTTACTCGCGAACGAGATAATCACTTTTTGGGATCAATCGTTGTCATTGAGAAGCAAGGAAGTGAGATGAAATCGTGGGAGTTGGTAGATGGACAGCAGCGCCTCACTACGATTTCAATCTTTCTCTGCGCAATTCGTGACCAATTTCAGGGCGTTGATGGCTACGATGATAGACCCGAGCTTATTGATGAAAACTTTCTACAAATTCAGAGTCCAACAACTGGGGATTGGCGGCAGAAATTATTACTAAATAAATTTCACAACGAAGACTTTGAGCGGATTCTGAGTGGAAGCGTCGACTTAGTTTCTGACTCGCAGCTTGGGGATGCCTATGAGTATTACCGCTCAAAACTGGAGGGGTTTGATCCTCAACACGTTCAAACACTGTATGAAAATCTCATCAATTCGATGTATCTTGTTCGGATAGAATGCGGGAGTGAAGTTTCTGCATTCCGCCTTTTCGAGAGCCTCAATGACAAAGGGCTAGATTTAGGCGCAGTTGATCTTGTGAAGAACCGGTTATTCATGGAAGCAAACGAGAAATCGAGTATCGATGAAGACCGAGTAAAAGACCTTTGGGAGGAGATCATGTCGGTCATTCGCTCTGAGATGACGCAATATTACAGGTTTTTCTCGCACTATTATATGTCTATCTCCGAGCCCGAGGTTCGGGATAACGTGTCGAAAAACAAGCTCTACGGGTACGTGGATACGCTCTTAGAAGAGGAATTAATGGCGGTTGGGCTGACCGTTGAAGAGATGCTTGAGGATATGTTAGAGAAGTCTAAAATATATGTCGACATCATGAATTGCGAGGTTTCAGAAGACTTCCAACCAGGCATATTACAAGACCTAAATTCTAAGCTTTTTTCTGTCCAAATAAAGAATGGTCGAATCAGGACGTTGCTGTTGAAAATTATTGTTGATTACGACGATGCTGATGATGTTCTTGAAGCACTGCATATATTAGAGGTTCTAAATACGCGAGATAAACTGGCAGGGCGAGAGTCAAATACTAGTCGAGATCGTTTCTGGTCAAAGTTGTCCTCAAAGGTAGATGAGGCTAAGAACCCGAACGACTACCTCCGCCGAATCTCCAAAAATAGAGCGCCAAATGATACAATTCTGAAAGAGCACATCCGCAACCGTGACTTCAAGAATAACGATTTCACCAAGTACCTCCTTGATCGGATTGAGGAGGAGCACTATATGCAATCTGGGGGGCAAGAAAAGTCGGTTGGTGATCGGTCAACCGTAGATATTGAACACATTGCGCCTCAACGATCATGGACAGCAGACAAGTATAGTGAGTGGACAAAATATCTGAACTGCTCAAAAGAAGAATTTGAGGAGTATAAGAAGCGAATTGGTAACTTAACCCTGCTTCAAGATAGTCTGAATCGGAGAGCCTCTGATGATCCATTCCAACAGAAGTGTGACATTTACAGGAACGAGACTGACTTCTTGATGACTCAAGCAATTCCAGAAAACTATAACGAGTGGAGACTGGGGCAAGTCCATGAGCGTACCCGTGATATGGCTGAAATTATTTGTGAGGTCTGGAATATGAATAACGTCTGAAGACCAGTTACGAGCGCTCTATCTATGATTTTCTCCGTTTTATATTGTTTCTTTTAAGAGGGTCTCTTCAGTATCCTATTGCCTGTCTGGTGATTTGTAGATGTTCAAACTCCGAATCTTTGGCTTCCACTCCCAGCGACTCTCTATCGCCGAATACGGTTTATCAAACTCCTCCATGGGTGGTAGTCAGCGAATAGATGTGGTTGAGGTACACCTCCCGTACTCGATCCCCCCAGTTGTGCGTGTACGTGTCGATGATGTCGTCGGCCACATCGCCGCGGAGGTATTTCACGACGCCGCGATCACCAGTCCGGTTCCGGAGATGCGTCGTGAAGAAATGCCGGAAGTAATGTGGCGTTACGTTCTCGGCGGCGTCCCCACCTTTGTGATACCACCCGCGGGGTTCGGCGTGTCGCCGCACCATCCCTCGGACCATCTCCGGCGTCAGACGCTTGCCCCATGCGTCCTGCGTGCTCACGAACACCGGGTCGGCAGGCGATGTGGTGTCCGGTCGAATCGCCAACCACCGGACGAGTTCGGTTTTCAACTCCCGGTCAAGGGGGACGAGCGTGGCACGCTTGCGCTTGTTCGACGCCGAGCGCTGCTCGCCGTTGACCGTTTCGCCACGGCTCATCGCCGGATCAACGTACAGCGTGTCGGGGTGGCTGCCGAGCTGGCCGCGTGTCCCCACCTCGTAGGCGGAGGAGACAGCCGGCGCGTCCAGGTTGACGTCCCGGAGGTCGAGGTTGCAGAGCTCGCCGACTCGAAGCCCGGTTTTCAGCAGTCCAACGATCACGGCGCGCTCCAACGGGTGGGTGATGTCCGCGATGAACTCCCGCATCGCCGCAACCGAGATGTCTCTCCGAGTGGGGTTCGTGTCGATGGCCTCGTCCATCTCCTGGCTGACCAACGCCATCGGATTCCCGTCAACGACGCCGACCTGCTGCATGTAACTGTAGAACCGGTTCACGTACGACGCGTACGTCGCGACCGTGCTTTCGGCGTACTGCTCGCGGAGGTGATGCACCCAGGTCAAGCAATCCCGGCGGCCGGCGTCGACCGGCTGCGCGCCGGCGTTCGAAAGGAACGCTTCGAACGACCGGAGGACGCGTGCGTACGCGTCCCGGGTTCGCTTTGCTTTGCCGTGATACTGCATGTCCTCGAGGAAGTAGCCGATAGGATCGTCACGCGCATCAGCATCGGTCTCCCTCGCCAAGGAATCACGTGGCTCACTCATCAGCCTGTGAAACGTAGCCACCGCGTCGCGGGTCGAACCGAATCACACCATCGTCTGCGAGGGACTGCACCGCGGTGTCGATCCGGTCCTCGAAGTCCCCCGCCAGTTGAGCGACTAACTCATCCCAGGACACGGCATCCCCTTCGTCGACCATCGATTGAACCCGGTCTTCGAGGGCATCACCCCTAGGGGTTGCGTCGCTAGAACCACCGTCTGGACTGTCGTCCAGGAACCCCCGTCGTCCGGCCTGCACCATCGTTCGGAGGAACTCGCTTTGCGTCATATCTAATCGCTCGGCGTGATCCTGCCACGTGGCTTTCTGGTCCGCTGGCACGTACGTCTTCACGACGGCGCGATCAGTGTTTCCCATACAGGCCCAACAGCCACGGCTCACTTCAATGTTCCTCATACAGAGATAAGTGTTTTTATCGGTTCTCCGGGCCTGGTTCAGATCGCCAAGGAAGGCCTAGACAGGATGATTTCTTTTGATTTGATTCCATAGAAGAGGATTCCCGCTGGAATGTGGAGTACCACACAAAAAGATAAATAGACGCCACCGGATGAGGGGAGGTTGCACGCCGGTGTATAACCGTGTATCGAGTGGGCGGTCTTGAACTCGTACACAGCCGAAAACTGGCACTCGGCGATCGATTCACTGACGCCGGCACAGTGGCGACCCCGGCACACTCAGTAGGCGACCGTCGATAGCTGCGTGGTCTAGCGCAGCCGTATACGTGGCGCCCTCAGACCAGCCCACAAAACAGCCAACCTGAAGGGGACACCACGTTCTATCCGAACGGAGCCCGGCGTAACATCAGCGATGTTCAAATCGTGAGTTCCTCGTGATGCAATGTTGGACCAATTCCCGGTGCCGAAGGCTTCGCCACAGAGTATTGACGATCCGATGGCATCTGAACGCAGGTATCGAAGAGCCGGTGGCGCACCGCTTTGCGCCGACCAGCAAGGCCGCCACAGCTCGGCTCAGAATGTGTTTGCCCAAGCTCGGCAGGCGGTGGGTCAGTGAGTACCGTACTACTGTCTGGATACCCTGTGGAGTCCGCGGCTCGTGGCCACAGTTACATCGGCCGAAACATATGTATAATCGCGTTAACTTTTGGTATCGCCCACGGTGGACCAATGTATCACGCTGTTTCACTGGTCGGTGGCCGGAGTGATCGCGTTACGCACACAGCTGGTTGATCATCTTGCCGATGTTCCTCATAGTACGGGTGGAGCTTACCGTGGCGCTCACGTGGGGAATCAACACAGCGTATCAAGATCTTCCGTTTGACGACGTTACTCAGGTCAACGCAGAACACTGTCGGAGTTAGCCAGAGAATTTCCCGGACAGTCTCACCACGGCGTTCTTTAGTTCTATCCCTTTGAGTGGGGAACACGCGGATCACGCAGTCTTGTAGAGCTGTTGTACACCCCTGCAACAGCAAGACAACGATTGCCAAGCGGTGGCTATGTTCCGCCAACCGGTGTTCACGTCCAACATCTGCGCATCGTAAGTTCCTCATCGCGTAGTTTCCACTGTGATCCGTGCGAAACCGTGAACCGACGATCACCAAATCCGGTGTGTGGCGTCTGTCTGCGGAAGCGAGCTGCTTGGAACACACGAATCCTGGTATTGGAATGAAGACAGTCGTAAATCTGAGAGTGATATACGAAAAGCACGGCCTGTACTGGATTCGAGGGTTTGAGCGTATTAGGTGGATTCAACCACCGGTAAGCGTGCAGGATTGAGTGCAATCAAATGGCTAAGCCGCGATAACTGGCTGCTGTACCTGTCACTTGATGGTGGTGGTGCCAGCGGCGTAGTGATTGGATCCGATCTACCAGCCAGCGTCGCTAAGTTACGGTAACGGTTGTTTCCCGGGATGGGACGGTTCAGTTCGCCCCGGACCGGACTGACAGACCGATGTAGTAGGCGACGCCAACAACGATCCCACTCAATGTGGCCTCAGAGAGGGCCGCGATCGGGTTCCGACCGAGGGCGATGTAGCCCACTAGCGTCAGCAGCGATGAGCCGACAGCGACGGTAGCAGCGGCTGTCCGCGTGGAAACGCTGCCTAGTCCGAATCCAATGGTAACGCCCCCCATTATCTACGTTATATATTCGGGAGCGGTATTTCAATTATTTCACCTGGCTTATCGGGCTCACACACATCAAGCCCAGAGGACTTACAGATTGTCGCACTGATGTCATCACCGCACCCATCGGTTGTAGCCTCGGCGACTTTACAAATGGCTTTGACGATCGTAACACATGCAATGCCTCCGGCAACACTTATCCCGAGGACCCCGCAGACCACCTTACCAAACGCTCCACAGAGCTTTTTGCAGATGACTTGTGTGGCGAAATAGCAGCCATCGCATCCACTGAAGTTTAGCTCATCCGGAAGGTCCGGGAGGTCATCTGGGGATGGCAGATCGAGTTGCGCGCTCGGATCTTCTGCATCCTGTACGTGGCTGAGGTCATCGATCAACGCCTCGACAGCCTGTTTGCTCGGTTCCTCGGTTGTCTTCGTGAACGAACCATCAATTTCGCCGGAACGGTCAGTCGCAATGGCTAGGTCGGTCCCCGATGAATCGTCGCCCAGCAGGTCGTATTGCTCAAGCTTTTTGAATGTGCCATCGTCGTGGTAATACTCGACGTCGAGCTGTGCAATGGCGATCTCCTGGGATTCGGGATGGCGTCCGAGAATGATCCCCGCACGACTGTTTTCTGCCGCGTCCTGAAGCTCATACGAGGCAACTTCGCGTTTGAAGTCTTCTGTCTCAGTGACAGCCACGGTGAGGGTAGTATCACTCCAGGCGAATGAGTAGCCGAGGTCCACGGCCTTTTGGCGGAGCTGCGTAAACGCGGTTGACTGTGCGATGCTACGCGCTGCATCGCTCTCTTCAGAGCCACTCAACACAGTGACTGGATCGCTTTCTTCCCCCTCTGCGGCGGCGACCGAAACGTTTAGTGTGGATCCAATCCCGATTGATCCCAGCGCCGCCATTCCCTTCAGCATTTTCCGCCGATTTGGATCGTTTCCGCTCATTTCCAAGCTATCATTGTCTTTGCAAGTATATAAAATTTGTTAGTAACTTATCTTAGTAAAAATAACTAGGTGGGATATCTGTTGCTAGAGCCTCTTTCAGTATACTCGGTCAAGTCATCCGACTGTGTTGTGTGGGTTGCGTTCCATTAATACGTTCTCTTTCGAACAAGCAAAGAATATATTTGACTTTATTTCGTTATACATGTATGAAACAGCCGCCGTTTGAGAGGTTCCGTCAGCCGGAGTATACAGGGGAAAACCGGTGCACACCGTGTACGGTGTTGAATCTCATCATTGCAGCGATACTCAGCTCCGCCATCGCGCGCAAATCACGACTCGGTGGTGTGATCGCGGTGGGGATCTCGGTTGGACTGATCTATCTCCGTGGCTACCTACTGCCCGGTACACCAACGCTGACAAAGCGGTACTTGCCGCCGGCAGTACTTCGCTGGTTCGGGAAGGAGCCGGACCCAGCAGTCAGCACCGGCTTCCAGGGAAGCGGTGCGTCGGCGCAGCCAGCGTCAAAAGCGGACGCACGGTCACCGGCGGAGGATGTGTCGCCGACGGACCGTGAGCCGAGTGGTGCCCCCAATGCATCCGCAGCCGAGGCTGATCCGTCGACAGGAGGCCTAGAGGAGTTCTTTGTGGCGCATGGCGTCCTGGAGCCGTGTGCGGACGCGGACGATCTCTGTGTGACTGCTGAGTTCGAAGACGCCTGGATGACCGCGGCTGAGCGACTGACGGACGCGGATCTCACCGGTGAGCTGGTTGCAGAGTCGTTCGGAATGGACACCGAGGCAGGCGAAGAGTTCGAGCGAATCGAGGACGGAGAGACGCAGATCCTCGAATCCGAGTCCGGGTGGATCGGACAGTGGCCGTCCCGGGCAGCGCTGATCGCGGACGTTGCGGCGAGTCAGACGCTCCGGTCGTGGGCCCCAGAGTGGAGTGGTGTCGATGCGGAAGATCGGGGCACGGTGCTGAACGGACTGCGGATGTTCATCGAGACGTGTCCAACGACGGGCGGTGACGTTGAGCTCGGTTCGGAGGTCGTCGAATCGTGTTGTAGCTCTCACGAGGTGCTTGCTGTGACTTGCGAGGACACTGGCGAGCGACTGTTCGAGCAGCAACTTCCAAACGCCGAGGCGTGAACGCACGTGGCCCGTTGTGAGGTGCGGTTTGTACGCACCCCAGAAATGTAGGCTAGCCTAGAATCCGGAAGTGTTTTGCCTGCTAGATTCGCACTCGTTGATAACCACCGACTGAGCGGCTGGCGGAGCACCGGTCGAACCCGGCACCACGACCCCGAAATCCACTCTCAGAATGATATGTGAGATGTACACACTCGGCTGCACGAGCGAGTCATACCGTCCAGCGGCGAGTGATGCAGTCAAACCACGGTCGCGCGCGCACCGACGCGGTAGCAGTCTTATCCCGCTGCAGCCCAACGTTCACATACGAGTGGCACAGACCCAATCATCCACACCCGGCTCCCGGTGGACCGACCAATGAGTG
The DNA here is from genome assembly GCF_016917855.1 of Halobacterium sp. GSL-19. Classification (NCBI taxonomy): domain Archaea; kingdom Methanobacteriati; phylum Methanobacteriota; class Halobacteria; order Halobacteriales; family Halobacteriaceae; genus Halobacterium; species Halobacterium sp. GSL-19. Next base: position 575,609 of record NZ_CP070377.1, on the reverse strand, counting down.
GCGCGGACCAGTACCTACTGGCGATCTACATCGAATCCCATCGCGACGACAGCCCCGTGCCGACGGGACAGCTGGCCGACCGCCTAGAGAAGGCCGCACCGTCGGTGACGGAGATGCTCAAGCAACTCGACGAGAACGGGCTCGTCACCTACACGCCGTATAAGGGTGCACGCCTCACTGATGCGGGTCGTGAGCGCGCCACGGAGCTCCACGAATCCTACGTGACGCTGTCGTGGTTCTTCCGAAGCGTACTCGACTTGGAGACCCACGAATCCGAGGCAATGGAGTTGGCGAGTATCATCGACCCGACGGTGACCGATCGACTGGCCGCAACGCTGCCCGACGACGACCGCTAGAACCGCGCTCGCTACGTCGAGGCCTGGATGTTGAACGTCTTCTGGAGGAACTGGCGTGACGCCATCGAGCACACGAAATACCATACGATCCACGTCGCCATCGGTCCGAGCAGTGCGTGCTGCCAGGCAACGTGTCCGGCGAGCGGGACCACCATTCCGTGCTCGCTCGCGCCGAGGTGTCCGCCACGAACCTCCCAGCGGAGCCACAGGAACACCGGGATCGTCAACAGCATGATCCACACCATCGGCCGGAACTGCAGCTTGAACAGCCCGAGCTGATCGCCAGCGGCGTCCATCTGCTCGCTTTGGATGCGTTCGAGTGCTTCGTCGTCGCCGCGCTCTTTGGCTGCCTCCCGGCGTTCTTTCAGGGCCGCCATCCGGTCTTTGTACGCCTGGAGCGTCTCGTGGTCCATTAGCCGGGACTGGAGGTACGTGGAGTAGACGCCGGTGGTGACAGCCAACACCAACACGACGATGTGGAACGGCAACAGGTTCATCACCGGGGACAGGAGCTGGTTGTCGACCGACGCGATCGTGGTCTGGATGGAGCTGTTCCAGTATCCCGCGAACAGCCCGATCGCGCCGACGGCTGCCGCCTTGTCGTAGATCGTCCAGGACGCGGATTCGATCGCCGGTGCGTCGGTGTGTTCGGTCGACTCGGCGTCAGTGTGTGCCGCCAGCTCGGCCGCCAGTTCGTCGGGGTCCGCAACCACGAACCCCGTGTCGGTGCTCGTGAGCACGCCCGCGGAGATCAGTCGCCCCCACTGACTGCTGGAGACGGCGTCGCTGACGTCGTCCCACTGGAGGTCCCCGGTTCGCGCGTCGCTTTCTTCGAGGACGGCGCTCGCTGCCTCTCGCATCGCTGCTGTTTGGAGGAGTGATGCTAGCTGGGTGTCAGGCATACTGATGTCTCACGATTTCGGTCGGTCATTATGACCCTTCTGCTTGCCGGAGATCCGGGCCCCAGCGGGGAGTCACGGGGGCGTGTCAGCACGGGCCAGCGTGTCCACGGTCACGTTGAGGAGAGTTCGGTAGAACGGCTTCGGGTCGGCGTCCCGGACGCGCCGGGCGAACGACTCGATCCAGTTCCGTGGGTGCTCGGTGAGGAACTGTTCGAGTGTTTCGGCGCCCTCGTGCTCGCGCAGGTAGGCCGCGAACTCGAGTTCGGTTGCGAGGTGGTCCGGCGGTGCCGACTCCGAGGCAGCGGGCTGGAGGCCGTACTCACTGTACCAGCGGGCGACCGCCTGTGTCGACGGCCCGTACACCGGGCCGAGGTCCGCGTCGCGTTCGCCGTCACGGTAGACGCTTTCGTACGGCGGTGATTGGGACGGTCCGGGCCCGACGAACAGTCGCGTGTACTCGGCCCGAAGCGACTGTGCGTCGACTGTCGTGGCGGTCTCGGCGGCGAGCGCCGCCTGCAGGTCGTCATCGGGCTGTCGCCAGCAGGCCGCAAGCGCCGCGAAGCGGGCTGCGGTCGGCGGACCGTCGCCCGTGTCGTCGAACGCGTCGGCGACCGCGACCGCGCTGTCGTTGTTCCGGGTGGCTGGTGTCATTGTGTTCGATCACCGCCGTCAGTGGCGTACGCCGCATCGGGTGCCGCGCGCTGCAGGGGGAGATAGCGGAGACCCGCCATCACGATCAACGCGCCGATCGAGATCACGCCGACTGTGACCGCGATCTCGACCGCGGTCGGCGTGTACGTGCCGGCGGTCGCCCAGGCGTCGGTCGTGAGGCCGGCGTACTCGCCGCCGGTTGCGATCCCCGGGGCGGCGTTGATGTTCACGCGCTGGTAGCCGGTGAACACCAGCCGGATCCCCTCGAAGAGCGTGCCGAACACCGCCAGCACGCTCGCGGTGAAGATGACCGCCGTGCGCCTGCGAAGCGACGGCGTGGCCAACAACAGCAGTGGCACTGCGCCGCCGAGACCGGTCCACAGCCAGAAGTAGACGGTGTCCCCGATGAGGAAGTTGCTGGTGATCGCCCAGAACCCGAAGTGGTGCGCCCACGCGTGCGGGAGGCGCTCGGCGGCGAGCAGGTACACCACGTGGAACGCCAGGAAGATCCCCAGCAGTTTGCCCAGGCTGGTGAGCTCCCCGCGGTCGGCGGTGAACGCCGTGAATCGGTCCGCGAGGATCGACACCACGAGCAGTAGTCCAAGCCCCGAGACCAGCGCTTTCGCGATGAACACGGGCGCGACGAGCGGGCTAAACCAGTCGCCGCGGCCGACCTGTGTGGCGAAAATCCAGCCGGTCACGGAGTGCAACGCGACTGCCGCGGGCAGCGCACAGACCGCGGTCCAGAACATGAGCGTGCGGTCGCGGTCGCGGCCGGCGGCCGAGTCGGACACCCACAGCGACAGCCGCGACCCCCGGGCGGCGAGATCGCGGCGCGTCAACAGCCACAGGTACCAGACGTTGAGTGCGCCGTACAGCATCACGATGCCGAAGTCCCAGACCATCGGCGACCGGAAGTCCGGGGAGGTGACGAACTGGTAGATGCGGTCCGGACGCCCGATATCCGGCAGGATCAACAGCCCCGCGACGATGATGCAGCCCAGGCTCACGAGCACGCCCAGCCGAGCGAACCCCTCGTAGCGCTGGGAGTGGAAGAACTTCGGCGCACTGGACAGGATCAGCCCGCCGGCCGACAGCCCCACGAACAGCACGAACAGCATGATATACAGTCCCCACGAGAACACGTTGCGCATCCCGGTTTCGATGAGGCCGTGCTGGAGTTGGTACGCCCACGCGCCGAGGCCGATCACCAGGAGGAGCGCGAGCACGCCGAGCCAGCCGCGCCCGAGTGTCCCGAACGACGACAGTACGGGGCGGCGTGCGGTCGTGTCGGTGTCCGCCATCAGTCGTCACCTCCCGCGGTCTCCGCCGGCACGTGTGGGGTAACGTCGTATCCGTTTTCGACGCTGCCGCTGCGCCGTCGCGCCGCTTTCGCTGCCTCGTCGTCGTCGAGTTCGCTTTCGAGCTTCTTGCTCTTCCAGGGGCGTCCGGGCGACATCTCGCCGTTGATGTAGTACGTGCTCGGGTCCGTTCCCTTCTCGTCCAGGAGTTGGTGGGTGTCGTACTCCGCGATGTACTTCGAGACGGTGCTGTCGTCGTCGTCCAGGTCACCGAAGATGCGGGCGTCCGCCGGACAGTTCACGACGCAGGCGGGATCGAGGCCGTCCTCGACGCGGTGGCTGCAGAACGTGCATTTCTCGACGACGCCCTGCGGTCGTTCGGCCACGTCCCCCGTGCCGTCTTCGGGGCGATGCTCGGGCTCGTCCCAGTTGAACACGCGGGCGTTGTACGGGCAGGCCGCCATGCAGTACCGACACCCCATGCATTTGTCGTAATCGATCTCCACGATGCCGTCGTCCCGGGTGTACGTGGCGTTCACCGGGCAGACCTTCACACAGGGCGCGTTCTCGCAGTGTTGGCACGCCGTCGGCTGGTAGGTCATTTCGAGGGTGCCACCGTCACCGCCCTCGGGGTAGTCGCCCGACGGGGTGTCGACGTGGTCGCCGCCCTGCGTGAGCACGCGGTTCCAGAACTGCCCCATCGGGACGTTGTTCTCCTGTTTGCACGTGAGCGAACACGACTGGCAGCCGATACATCGTTCCTGATCGATGACGAGGCCGTAGTTGGTCATGACGAATCACCGTCGGTGGCGGTCCCGGACGAACCGCGGGGGTTGTGTTGTGTGTACTCGTTCGATTGGTGCTCGTCGGCGGCCCGCGTCACCTCGACGCGGCAGTCGTAGAACGCGAACGTGCGCCCGACTTTCGCCGTTTCCGCCGAGATCAGGTCCTGGAGGTGCCCGTCGACGAAGTCGCGCGCCCACCATCCCTGGTCTGTGTTGACCAACCCGGGTTGGATGCCGTCGTTGTACTTGGCGCGGACGACCACGCTCCCCCGGTCGTTGTGTACGCGGACGTACTCGCCGTCGTCGATCCCGCGGCGTGTGGCGTCCTTGGGGTGGATGTCGAGCTGGGGCTCCGTGTTGATCTCCCGGAGCCACGGCACGTTCGCCCACTGTGAGTGGATGCGCCACTTGGAGTGTTTCTGCATGAACAACAGCGGGTACTCGTCGGCGTGCGCCCAGTCGTCGGCCGTCCGGGCTTCCAGTGGTTTCGGGACTTCAAGCGAGACGCCGTCGTCGGGGAGCGCCGGCCCCTCCTCGACGGGTGCGTCGTCGTCGTAGACTGTGATGCGTCCCGATTCCGTGCCGAACTCGTCGGTGTACGCGACCGTCGGCGTTTCGTCGGTGGCGACAGTGCCGGTCTCGCGCAACGCGTCCCAGGAGAGCCGGTCGTCGTTCTGCACGAAGCGGTCGAGGACGTCGTGTTTGTCGTCGGGGAACTTGTCGCCGTGGCCGAGCCGCTGTGCGAGCCCCGCCATGATGTAGTAGTCATCGCGGGCCTCCCACAGGGGGTCGTGGGCTTTCGTCCGGTAGCTGAGGTTCGGGTGCGTGTACGTCGTGAGGAGGTCTTCGGTCTCGAACCAGTGTGCTGCTGGGAGGATGATGTCCGCTTGCTGCGTGGTCGGCGTGTGATAGATGTCCGCCCAGACGACGGTGTCCAAGTTCGACATCGCGTCCAGCCACCGGTCCCGCTCGGGGAACTGGTTCCCGAGCATGTTCGAGTTCATGCCGTACATGAACTTCGTCTGGACCGGGTCGCCGTTCGCCAGCAGGTCGAGCACACGGTTGTAGCCGTAGGTGTCCACGCCGGCCGCGCCGTCGGGGTCGTTCCAGTCGCCGGTTTCGAGGTACGATCCGTCGTAGGAGGGGTGTTGGGCGTGGATGTTGCCGTGCCGACCGTAGTCACCAGTGAGCGCGAGCAGCGTCGCGTACGTCTGCCCGAAGACGTGGCCGTAGAGGTACCGGCCGACCCCGTAGCTCGGCATGATTCCGCCGGGGCCACGGGTGGCGAGCCAGTCGGCGGCGGTTTCGATGTCGGCGGCGGCCAGGCCCGCGGTGTCAGCGACGGCTTGTGGTGGGTACGACGACGCCTGCTCACGGAGCGCCGTGAGCCCGGTATGAACGGTCGTGCCGTCGATCGTCCACTCGCCGAACAGCGCGAACGGGCCGTTCGTTTCAGCCGGGACGACCTCCGGGGAGCCGGTTTCGGTGTTGAAGACGACGATCCCGTCCTCGGGAGGTGTCGCGGTGACGCTGGCCGGGTCGAGCAGCGTGCCGTCGTCGGCACGGATCAAGGCGGGGGCGTTCGTCCGCGACCGCAAGAACGCCTCGTCGTAGTGGTCGTGCTCGAAGATGTACTGCATCATCGCCAGCGCGAGATGCGTATCCTTCCCGGGTTTGATGGGGAGCCACAGGTCGGCTTTCTCCGCGGTGTTGGTGTAGACGGGGTCGACGACCACCAGCTTTGCGCCGTTGCGCTTGGCGTCCAGGATCCACTCGGCGTCCATCTGGAACTGGCTGGCGAAGATGTCGGACCCCCAAATGATGATGGTCTCGGCGTTCACCCAGTCGTCGGCCGTGTTCGTCGGCGGCATGAACACGCCGCCCTCGCCGGTGACGCGGTTGAATCCCTGGCCGACGTTGGTGTCGATGCCGTACGTGAAGTCGTCTTGGAGGCCGCCGACTAGCTCCTTGAGTCGCCGGTAGCCGGTGATCCCGCCGTCGCCGGAGCCGGAGTGCCAGAGCAGACTCCGTGGCCCGTACTCGCGTTTCGCGCGTTGGATTTCGTCGGCAACCAGGTCCAGTGCGTCGTCCCAGGCGATGCGCTCGAACTGCGCGTCCGCCCCGCGCTGATCGGGCTGTGGGTCGTCCGGGGACCAGCTCGTTCGCTTCATCGGGTATTTCAGGCGGTCGGCGTTGTAGACCCGCTGGAGATGGGTCATCCCCAGTGTGCAGCCGCGTTTGAACGTTTTCGCCGCCGGCACTTGCTGTTCGACCTTCTTGATTTGGCCGTCCCGGACGAAGACGTCGAGCGGGCATTTCCCCCGGCAGTTCGGCGAGCAGGCGGTTTTGACGACCTGATCCTCGCCGAGGAAGCTCGTGACGGCGTCCCCAGCCGTGTCGGAGTCGTCGGCCTCCTGGAGCGTCGACAGCAGACCGCCGCCGCCGCTCAGCCCGACTGCGGCGACCGCGCCCGACTTGAGGACGTCCCGCCGGGTGGCGTTGAGGTCGGTGTCACTCATCGAAGTCCTCCGGTTCCGTGGGGCGGTCGTCGCACCCGAACTCCGCGGTCACTCTGTCGTGGTAGCGCTCGTGGAACGTGGCCTCGGAGAGGTCGCCGTTGGCGACGCGGATCGCGTCCGCGGCCATCTCCTTGCCGAGTTGTGCGTCGTAGCCACAGTCCGCGAGCATCGAGTCGGCCGTTTCCTCCCAGTCCGGAATCGGCTCGTGTGCGTCCGGCGTGTTGGGGGCCATACAGCTAGCCGTAGCGTTCCGGCGGGCATGGTGGTGGTGCTAAATAATTGCGGCCTTTATCTGTGGCAGTCGGGGCGGCGTCACGGCGCGGAGCCGGCTGACTGTTGGGCTTCGGTGAACGCACTCGTGGCGAGCTTGGACTCGACGGCGCTCAGTCGCTGTGAAACCGCCGACTTGGAGATGCCAAGCGCCGTCGCGAGATCCGACAGGTCGGCACCCCGCGGCGTGGCGTAGTAGCCTTTGGCGACCGCCGCCGCCGCGGCCTCGCGCTGTTTGTCGGTGAGCTTGAAGAGATCGAGGGTCACATGCGTGTGTGAGTCGCCCGACTGGTCGTCGGCGGCGAGCCGCGTCAGATGGGTCAGCGAGACGGTGTTCGCGACCGCCTTGAGATCCGCCACGAGGTCCGTGAGCGTCGTGCGGTCGGCGAGATACGTTTCGACGGTGATGGTGTCGGCGGCGACGGCCGTGATCTGGGGGACGCAACCGTGGTCGCTGAACACGCAACACAGGCAGCTGTCGGTGGTCTGGGTTGCGACGTGCATCACGTCGGATCGGTCGTCGTCGGGGCACGCCGGCGCGACAGTGACATCGGCGTGGCAGTCGTCGCCAGTGTACTGGTGGCGGACGGCAGTGACCTCGCCGTCGATCTCTTCGAGGGGGCATGCGGCCGCATCGGAGAGCGCCACGTCGAGCACGACGCGCAGACGGCGCCGTGATCTGTCGGTGTTCGGCTGGCTGGCTGTGCGCTCTGACATACCGCGTGTTTGCGGGTGGCCGGTAAAGTACCGCGCGGCTGTTCCTACAGGGCTGGAACGACGCCGCGGCCGGCAACTCGGCGCGCACAGACCCACCGGCGCGAACAGCGCAGCGTTCTTGGGCGCTGGGCCGGACCGGTCCCGTATGCAGGTACTCGCCGTCGTGGGACCGTCGGATTCGGGGAAGACGACCGTTGTGGCGCGCCTGGCCGAGCGACTCGCCGCCCGGGGACCCGTCGCCACGGTCAAACACCTCACCCACGAGCCCGACATCGACACCGAGGGAAAGGACACGGCGCGCCATCGGGCCGGCGGCGCGTCCCGGACGATCGGGCTCACCGACGACGGCTCGTGGTTCGGAACCGGTGACAGCCGCGACCTCTCGGCTGTCCTCGGGAGTTTCGCGCCCACACACGACTACGCCCTGGTGGAGGGGTTCAGCGACAGCGCCCTCCCGAAGGTCGTGCTCGGCGGCCGGGACGCGGCCGCGCCAGTGGCCGTGACCGCGGCGAGCGCCGACGCGCTGGACCTGGACGCGGCTGTGGCCGCGATCACGGATCCGGCGGCGGCCTACGAGCCCCACGAGCAGTAGCGTCGGCCGGCGGCGGGCGCGCTCCAAGGGCGTGGGATTCGGCGGGACGGTTTTCAGCGACCAGTGTGGACCGACACTCATGGTGATGGGCAGCGCGGCCGGGGGGCGGGCGGGGATCGTTCTCGCTGGGGGTCGCTCCACCCGCTTCGGGGATCGCGAGAAGGCGTTGGCCACGCTCGGGGGCCGCCCACTGCTCTGGCACGTCGTTGCGCGCCTCGGGACGGTGGTCGACAGTGTGGTGGTGAACTGCCGGCGCGACCAGCGCGCGGCGTTCCGGACGGCGGTCACGACCACGGACACCGACGTGGCCTTCGCGGTCGATCCGGATCCCGGGCAGGGTCCGGCGGCGGGACTTTCGACGGCGCTGAACGCGGTTGGGGAGCCGGTCGTGGCGGTCACGGCGTGTGACATGCCGTTCATCGACCCCGCGTTTTTCGCGTGGCTGTGTGACCGGCGCGCCGACGCGGGCTGCGCCGGTGCAGTGCCCGTCGTTGATGGACACTTACAAGTCACGCACAGCGTGCTGGCCGCGGCCCCCACGCGGGTGGCTGTCGACGCCGCGGCGGCGGCCGGGAACCGGAGCCTGAGTGGCGTGGTCGCTCGCCTGCCGGTCACGCAGGTTCCGGCGGCGCAGACACGCCACCGGACGGCGCGCCACAGCTTCATGGACGTGGATACGCCGGCCGAACTGGCTGCGGCCCGGGAGCGCCACCGCGCCCCACGCGCCGTCGATCGCGCGCACGACCCCGGTGAGACCGGTGTTTCGAACGCGGGTGACTGAGATGCGTGCCACAGCGCCGGACAGCTTTTTATGGTCACACGACTGAACGCTCCAGTAGGAGCGATGGCTGGGGATCTCTTCGCGGGCCTGGATGGCGGGTTTGATGCGCTACAGCGGCGCGCGAGCCGGATCGTCGAGGTGTTGCGCGGAACCGCCGTCGACGTTCCACCGTACGACCCACAGGCCCACGGCCCGCTGGTCGAGTTTGACGGGGTGGCGGACTACGAGGAGGTCGACCGGTACTGGGTCAACGCCCCCTACGCGTTCGTGTTCATCGGGTTCGACGCCGAATCCGACACCCACTACTATCACGTCGTGGAGCCACACCTGGATGACTTCGAGCAGACGGTGTTGGACCAGCTCTACGACGACATCCGGGACGCGCTCATCTACGATGCCACCACCGATCCCGACGACCGCGAGGCGGTCCTGATCGCGCAGATGCAGCGCCTCCTCTCGGAGTACAGCATCGACGTGACGCCGAACGCGTTCCACCGGCTGTTTTACTACTTACACCGCACCTTCGAGGGGTTCGAGAAGCTCGACCCCGTGATGCAGGACCCCCACATCGAGGACGTGTCGTGCGACGGCTACGGGCTGCCGCTGTTCGTCTACCACACCGACTACACGGACATCGAGACCAACATCACCTACGAGCAACAGGAGTTGGACAGCTTCGTCGTGCGCCTCGCCCAGCAGTCCGGCCGCCACATCTCCATCGGCGATCCGGTCACCGAAACCACCCTGCCGGACGGATCGCGCGCGGAGCTCGCGCTCGGCGAGGAGGTCACCCCGAGGGGGTCGGCGTTCACCATCCGGAAGTACAGCGAGGAGCCGTTCACGCCCGCAACCCTGGTCGACTACGACACGTTCAGCCTCGACCAGATGGCGTACCTCTGGCTGGCCATCGAATCCAACAAGAGCCTGCTTTTCGCGGGCGGTACCGCCTCGGGGAAGACCACGTCGATGAACGCCGTGTCGATGTTCGTGCCGCCGCGGGCGAAGATCCTCACCATCGAGGACACCCGCGAGCTTGCGCTGTACCACGACAACTGGCTGTCGTCGGTGACCCGGGGGGCGGACGGCGGCGGCGGAGACACCATCACGATGTACGATCTGCTGCGGTCGGCGCTCCGCCACCGCCCCGAGTACATCATCGTCGGCGAGGTGCGCGGCGAGGAAGCGATGACGCTGTTCCAGGCGATGAACACGGGCCACACGACGTATTCGACGATGCACGCCGACAGCGTGCAGACGGTCATCAACCGCCTCGAAAACGACCCCATCAACGTCCCGCGGGCGATGATCCAGAGCCTGGATATCCTGTGCGTGCAGACGCTCACGCACGTCGGTGACGAGCGCGTTCGCCGCAGCAGCGTGATCGCGGAGATCGAGGGGATCGACCAGCGCACCGGCGACCTCGACTACTCCACGGCGTTCGAATGGGACCCCACGCGCGACGACTTCGAGCAGCGCGACTCGAACGTCCTCGACGAGATCCAGGACGAGCGCGGGTGGTCGCGAAGCGACCTGCTCCGGGAGCTCAGGAACCGCAAGCGCGTCCTCCAGTATCTCGTCGAGCAGGACGTGACCGACTACCGCCGGTTCACGGCCCTGATCAACGAGTACTACGCGCAGCCCGAGCGCGTGGTCGCCCGCGTCACCGACGCGCTCGATTCGGACGTCGCGGCCGCCGCGCCGGGGGTCGTGGAGTGATCACGGTGGCCGTGTGGCTGCTGCCGCTGGCCGCGGTGCTGGCAGTCGACTGCGTGGTCGGCGCGGCCGCCATCACCGGCGCGAACCGCGTCGATCGCGTGCTCTCCCGGGTGGGGCGTGCGGCGTTCGGTGGGCTGGCCCGAGACCGCGAGCGCGCCAACCCCGAGCAGGTCGCGGCGCTCCAGGGGGCCCACGTCGCCCAGACGTACCGGACGTACGCCGCCCGCACGTACCTGTTCGCGACGCTCGCCGCGCTCACTGCCAGCATCCTGGGCGTGTATCTCGTTGCCGGCGTGCTCGTGTTCCTGGGCGGAGCCTCCGCCGGGGTCCGCAGCCAGTTCCCGGGGCCCGTGCGCGGCCTGTTCGTCGATAGCGTCGCCGCGTTCTCGCCGGGCGTGCTGTTCGGTGCGTTCGTCCTGTCGGGCGCAACGGTCGGCGTCGTCGCGGCCTACGGGACGTACACGGCACGCTGGCTGCGGCCGCGGTATGCGGCCGGCGAGCGCGCGCGCCGGATCGACGCGTCGATGGAGCGCACCGTGGCGTTCATGTACGCGCTGTCGCGCAGCGGCATGCCGCTGGCCGAGGTGTTGCGGATCCTGGCGCGCAACCAGCCCGTGTACGGGGCGGCGGCCGAGGAGATGGCGGTCGCGGTCACGGACATCGACAACTACGGCGAGGACATCATCACGGCCCTCGAACGGGTGGGGTCCCGCACGCCGAGCGACGACCTCGCGGAGTTCACCGAGAACCTCGGGAGCATCCTCCAGTCCGGCAGCGACCTGCCGGCGTTCCTCAAACAGGAGTACGAGTATTACGCCGAGGAGGCCGAGGCCACCCAGTCGCAGTTCCTCGAGTTGCTGGCGACGCTGGCGGAGGCGTACGTGACGGTGCTGGTCGCCGGGCCGCTGTTCTTGATCACGATTCTGGTGGTGATCGGGCTCACGCTCGGCGGAACGCTCGGGTTCCTTCGGCTGACCGCGTTCGTGCTGGTGCCCGGCGCGACGTTCGGGTTCGCGGTCTACCTGGACTCGATCACGGACGCGACGGTGGGCGGTCCCGGCGACGAGCAGTCCGTGGGCGGCGAGCAGTCCCGGTTCCAGTCGATCCCGTCGCCGTCGGCGGCGCTGTGTCCCGACGGCGGCGCTGACGCGGCCGTGGCACCGCTCGGATCGTCGCCGGAGAACCGCGCTCGGTTCGCGATCTCCGAGCGCCTGCGACCGGTGTTGTACCGCCTCCGGAACCCCCTCACGGTCGTCCTGGAGACGCCGACGCTGCTGTTCTGGGTGAGCTGTCCGATCGCGGCTGTGTACCTCGGCAGCCAGTGGTGGGCACCACTGAGTACGGGCGTGTTCGCGCCGGCCGCGTACGACGACGCGCTCGTGCATGCGACCGTGTTCGTCGTCGGGACGTTCGCCGTGGCATACGAGACGGCACGGCGACGGCGGAAAGCGATCGAAGCGGAGGTGCCGGACTTCCTGGACCGGTTCGCGTCCACGAACGAGGCGGGGATGGCCGCCGTCGAGAGCTTCGGGCGCACCGTTGATGGGGATCTGGGCGCGCTCACGCAGGAACTCGAACGCACGTGGGCGGACATCCAGTGGGGGGCCCGCATCGAGCACGCGCTCACGCGGTTCCGGGACCGCGTGAACACGCCGGCCGTCTCGCGGGTCGTGGCGCTGACGACGAACGCGATGGCCGCCAGCGGCAACCTCGGGCCGGTGCTCAGGATCGCCGCCAACGAAGCCACCGCCAGCCGGCGCTTGGAGCGGGACCGCCGCAACGAACTGCTCACGTACGTCGTCGTGATCTACGTGTCGTTTTTCGTGTTCATCGCGATCATCGTCGCCCTCGACACCATCTTCATTCCGAACATCCCCACCGGCGCGGCGACGCAGGCCGGGAGTGGCGCGAGCAGCGCCGTCGATAGCGGTGCGTTCTCGCAGTCGGCCGGCCAGCTCACGGCCGCCAAGAAGGCCGCCTACAGCACGGTGTTTTTCCACACCAGCCTGGTGCAGGCGGTCTGCTCGGGGCTCGTGGCCGGCCAGATGGGGGCCGGATCGGTGAAAGCGGGCGCGAAACACGCCACCGTGATGCTGGTGGTTGCGTACACGACGTTTCTACTCCTGGGATGACAGACACACCACACGCCGCCGACCGCGACGTACAGCGGACGTACAACCGGATCGCCAGCCACTTCGCGAAGACCCGCGAATACCCGTGGCCGGAGGTCGAGTCGTTCCTGGACGAGGAGTGTGCGGCGCCGGCGGTGGCGCTCGACCTCGGCTGCGGGAACGGACGCCACGCCGAGTTGCTCGCCGCGCAGGCCGCCGACGTGGTCTGCGTGGACGCCAGCACGGGGCTGCTCTCGGAGGCCCGCGACCGCGCGGCGGCCAACGACTTCGACGCGACACTGGTCGCCGGCGACGCCGCCTGCGTTCCCGTTGCGTCGGGCACGGTGGACATCGCGGTGTACGTTGCGACGCTACACCACCTCCGAGACCGGGACGCTCGCGTGGCCAGCCTCACCGAACTCGCGCGCGTGCTGGCCCCCGAGGGCACCGCGTTGGTGTCCGCCTGGAGCACCGCCCACGACCGCTTCGACGCCACCACCGGCTTCGACACGACCGTGGACTGGACGCTCCCCGGCGGTGAGACGGTGCCGCGGTTCTACCACGTCTACGACCCCGACGAGTTCGACGCCGACCTCGCGGCCAGCGACCTCCGTGTGGTGTCCTCAACCGTCTCCAGTGGCAACTGTTACGCGGTCGTTGCGCCGGCGTGACGCTGGCGGCGAAGGGAAACACCCATAAACGACGGCTGGAAAGCAGTGGGTGCGCGCCGGTAGTCTAGTGGTAGGACCTGAGCCTTCCAAGCTCATGGCCCGGGTTCAAATCCCGGTCGGCGCATTTCTGTCGAACGGAGTGCGACGAAACGCGCCGGGGAGTCTGTACCCTGCGAGTCGCAGCCCGCGCAGCGCTGCGAGCAGGAACGCCTCGCATCGGTTCAAATCCCGGTCGGCGCATCCCTCGCGGTCGTCAGTTGCCGACGCGGTTGTACAGCTCGATGGCGTCCACAACGTCGTCGTTGCGGTCCATGTCGGTCTCCAACTCGACGTGGGCGGTGGCGGCGATCATGTCGACGGCGCGCTGGCGTTTCGCTGCCGTGTCGAATTTGTCCGCCAGCGGTTCACCGACGCTGACCTCAAGCGACCAGTACTGGTTGGGGTAGGCGGTGCGCATGTTGTACGGGGAGTCGTGGTACGCCAGCCGGACGGCGTACGCCGACAGCGACGACGCGACGTCCGAGTAGGCGTCGGGCACTCGCTTGTCGGGCAGCGTGATCTCGATGATGTCGCGCTGGGGGTGGCCGTATCCCGGCCGGGGGCGCTGCTCGTTGTTGTACGCGCCCGCGGACATCGTCTTCCCGAAGTTCGAGGGGCCGAGCCACCAGACGACCGCGCCGTCGAGGTGGTACGGCACGGGGCTGGTGTTCTTGAACAGCAACACCTGGTACCAGAACCAGCTGTCGCCGTGGATCTCCGTGGACAGCTCCATGGGCGCGGTGGCGGTGAACCCGTCGCCGCCGAGGGGATCGCCGGTCACCGGGTGGGTGTTGTTCTGGAGCGTGTCGAGGAGCGCGCTGTCGTAGTTGTCGAGATACGTGAAGTCGTCGCTCCACGCCGGATCGGTTTTGGCCTGCAGGTAGACGCGGTCGCGTTCTTCGACTTCGGCGTCCGCCTCGCCGCGGGCGTCCGTCGGCCACTGGGTCTGACAGAACACGCCGGGGTCGTTTGTCGCCGCGACCGGGCCGCCGGTTTCGTCCCAGGCGGCGGCCCGGCCGCTGCCCTGGAAGGTGGGTGGCTCCGTCTCGTCGGGCAACAGCATGAGCCGCGGCAGCAGTTGTGCGATGGCGTGATCCGGGACCTCGGTGTCCGCGCTGCGGAACGACTGCGCCCAGTCGAGGGCCTGGCTGCCGAGCGCGCCGAACGGCAGCGAGCCGTCCCGGACGGTGTTCCGGATGGCGTCCAAGTCCACGTTGAACGCCGCGGCCTTCTCGGCGTCCGTCCAGTTCACCGTGGCGCGCTCGACGCTGGCGACGCCGCCGCCAGCGCCGTTCTCGCCGGGCATGAAATCCAGGAACACGTCCGGAATGTGGCGCTCCTGGTAGGACGGCAGGAACTCCGCGAGCGTCGTGTCCGCGGTGAGCGCGGCGTCTTCGCCGTCGGTGACCGTGATCGTGGTGTCGGCGGACGCGGTGTCGCCGTCCGCACCGGTGACCGTGAGCGACACCGTCACCGAGCCGGCCGCAGCGAACGTGACCGTCGGCGTGGGGCCGGTGACGTCGTCCTGGTCGAGAAGCGTCCACTCGTAGCCGTCGATGTCGCCGGTCGACGCCGAGGCGTCGAGTGTGACCGACTCGCCGACCGACGGTGACGACGGACGCACCGTGATGGCGGCCGCGAGGGAGCCGTCACCATCGCCGTCGTCGACGGGGCGAAGCTGGTTCCACGGCCCCCACTCGTCGCTGCCCGGTTCGTCGCCTTTCGTCCACCACTTGGCCGCCCAGACGTAGCCGTCGAAGGTGACCTCGTCGCCCTCGGTGTACGCCGTGTCGGGATCCCACGCGGGTGGGCTGTCCGATGCCGCCGTTGCCGATGCGCTCGCGCCCAGCAGCGCGCCGACCGTGAGCGCGCCGCGCTGGATGTAGGTGCGTCGGTTCATGGTGTGTGTTGATTGATCGTTTCGAGTAGCGTGCCGTCGTAGTCCTGCGAGAGCTCCCAGATCATCACGCCGCCGAGGTCTTCGGCGACCGCCAACTCGACCTTCGCAGCGATCGAAGTCGGGTCGTCGTAGCTGATGAACACGCCCTCGCTGTCGTTCCAGAGGTAGGGAACCCCGCCCTGCTCGTTGCGCTGTTTGGTCCAGGCGTCGGCGCCCTCGTAGTTCGCGGCGAGGTCGCCGTAGTCGAACGCCCCCGTGTTGGCGTCGTCGGGGCCGCGGAGGTCGTTCCACGTGCCCGGCGGGATCACGTCGTTCTGGTACTTGGGGTCGCCTTGCTGCCACTCCGACAGCGAGAACGTGTCCCAGATGCCGTTCTCAACGTTGCAGCCGCGGCCGTAGAACGGCATCCCCAACACGAGCGTGCCGGGATCGTCGACGGGGTCACCGTGGTCCTCCCACTCCATCCAGTCCACCCAGTAGCCTTGCTCCTTCCAGATCGTGAGTGTCGTTTCCAGGGTGTACTGTTGGGCGTCCCCGGACGGCGGGTAGTCCGGGGGCGTCCCGTAGATCGGCGCGTTCAGCCCGGCGGTGCCGTGCCAGACGCCCGTGAAGTCGTACGCCATCATGTAGATGTCGTCGACCACGGCGGCGACCTCGCGGTGGTTGATCAGCGCGGCGTTCCAGTCCGACCCGCCGTTGGCGACCGAGAGGTCGTACGTGCGGCCGTCCTCGACCTCGGCGTCGTTGAGCCGGTCCCGAACGGTCTCCAGGAGCGCGACGTGGTTCGCGGGTCCCTGGGCGCTGCCGCACTCGCATTTCCCGCGGCGCGGCCCCGGGTGTTCCCAGTCGACGTCGATGCCGTCGAAGTCGTAGGTGCGCATGAGGTCGACGGCGGTGGTGGCGAAGCGCTCCCTGCTGGCCTGGTCGGCGGCGGCGTCCTCGAAGCCCGGGGACAACCCCCAGCCGCCGATCGAGAGCTTCAGCCTGGTGTCGGCGGCCCGGTCCTGCTTGAGGCTGGCGAACGACGCCAGCAGCGACTCGTGGTCCACGTCGCTGTCGGGGAGCACCACGGTGCCGTCGGGCTGCACGTCCAGGAAGGCGTACAGCACGTCGGTGACCTGGTCGAAGGGCACGTCGGCCGGGTAAAAGTCGTAGTCGTCGGTCCCCTTCCAGCTGGGGTAGTAGCCGACGACTTTGAACTCGTCGTCGCCGGGCGACGTGGTGGCGGTGATCTGCTGTGTCGCCGTGTCTGTGGTGCCGTCGCCGGTGGTGACGGTGAGCTCGATGGTGTACTCGCCGGCGGCGTCGTAGGTGTGGGAGGCCGTGACGCCGGCTGCAGTGGTGCCGTCGCCGAACGCCCACTCGTAGCTGTCGACGCTCCCGGTGGTGTCGCCGGCGTCGACGGTCACGGCGGTGCCCGGCTCCACCGTGGTATCGGTGACCGTGAACGCGGCCGTGGGGCCGCCCGGCGACCCGTCGACGGGGCGGCGTTGGGTCCACGGCCCCCACTCGTCGGCACCGGGTTTGTCGCCTTTCGTCCACCATTTGGCTTCCCAGACGTAGCCGTCGAAGGTCGCCTTATCGCCGTCCGTATAGACGGTGTCGGGATCCCACTCGGGCGGGGTGTCGGCCGCCGATGTTGGTGTGCTCGCCGCGAGCAGCGATGCGATGACTGCCGATGACGTGCGGAGGTAGCTGCGTCTATCGTGGGGCATGCATTGGGGGGTGCGCGCGGAGCCGGTGGCGGCCACCACGGCGGTGGGTCGCCGCCAGCGCGTCCGTGTTCGGGGGGCGATGCATCGTATCGCTACTGCCAGGCGTCCCGGACGGTGTCCAGGAGGACTTCGTTTTTGTCGCCGGAGAACGTCCAGAACATCATCCCGCCGATGTCGTGCTGGGCGGCGTAGGCGGTTTTGGCCTCGACCGACCGGGGGCTGTCGTAGCTCACGAGCACGTTCTTCGACGGCGAGTACAACCACGGCACCTTCGCGGTGTCGTCCCAGAACGTCTCGTAGTCGCTGCTCGGGGCGAGGTTCTGGGTGATGTCCCAGTACTCCTTGATGCCGTTGTCCTGTCCCCACGTTCCGTCCGGCGTGCCGTCGAAGGGCTGGTAGAGGCCGTTGTTGTCGCTGCTGGCGACGTTCCCGAAGCTGCGCCCGTAGAACGGCAGGCCAAGCGACAGCTGGGCGGGGTCGAAGGCCGTATCCAGCCAGAAGGACATCGACGCGTCCACGTAGAACTCGTCGGCGTTCGGCGACGGATCGGCTTCGGTGCCGTACAGCGGTGCTTGGTGGTTGGTGTAGTCGTTGAACGCGCCGTGGTAGTCGTAGGTCATGACGTTCAGGAAGTCAAGCGCCTCGGCGTTGGCCGCGTGGTCCAGCCCGGTGTTCTTCTCCGGGTCGGCGGACAGCGCGGTTGTTAGCTGGTAGCGCTTGCCGTCCTCGTCCTCGGCGACGTCGAGCTTCTCGCGGACGGTCTGGAGGAGTTCCGTGTACCGCTGTTTGTCGCCGTCGCGAACGACGTTGCCGGAGTTCCCGCCGCCGCCGGGGTACTCCCAGTCGATGTCCAGGCCGTCGAAGTTGTGGGTGCGCATGATCTCGATGGCGGTGTCCGCGAACCGCTCGCGGCTGGCCTGCGACTGGGCGGCGTTCGAGAAGTACGTCGAATCGTTCCAGCCGCCGATGGAGAACAGGAACGCCGTGTCGGGGTCGTCGACGAGGTCGTCGAAGCCAGTGTGGTCGTGCCAGGATTTCGGTTCGAGCACGCGCATCGCGGCGTTCTCCTGGATGTAGTCCACGGCCCCGTCCTCGCGGACGGTGAGGAACGCGTAGTTGACGTGTGTGACCTTATCCAGGGGGATGTCGCCCGGGAAGTAGTCGCGGTCCCACTGTGCCCACTGCATGTAGTAGCCGACGACGCGCCCGTCAGCGGGCGCACCGCCGTCGGCGACCAGCAGCGTCGCCGATGTCGTGTCGGTGGTGCCGTCGCCGGTGGTGACAGTGAGCTCGATGGTGTACTCGCCGGCGGCGTCGTAGGTGTGGGAGGCCGTGACGCCGGACGCGGTGGTGCCGTCGCCGAACGCCCACTCGTAGCTGTCGACGTCGCCGACGGTGTTGCTGGCGTCGACGGTCACGGTGGTTTCGGGCTCGATCACTGATTCGCTGGTGGTGAACGACGCGGTCGGCCCGCCGGGATCGGTGGGGCTGTCGTCGACGGGGCGAAGCTGGTTCCACGGCCCCCACTCGTCGGCACCGGGTTTGTCGCCTTTCGTCCACCATTTGGCTTCCCAGACGTAGCCGTCGAAGGTCGCCTGGTCGCCGTCAGTGTAGACGGTGTCGGGGTCCCATTCGGGTGGGGTGTCGGCGGCCGATGTTGGTGTGCTCGCCGCGAGCAGCGATGCGATGACTGCTGATGACGTGCGGAGGTAGCTGCGTCTATCGTGGGGCATGTGTGAGGCGTGTCGGCCACGCCCGCAGGGGCGGGTCCTGTGCTGCGTGGCCGTGTGTCATCGCTACGCGGGGTCCGCCCTAATCAGTTTTTGCCACACAGTGACCTATAATAAATAATACGTTCGGACGTTGGGTATAACGACCGGCTTGACCCAACGAGGGCCGTCGATGCCGACCGGCGGACGGCTGGTGTTACTCCGAGACGCCGACGACCTGCTTGCCGATGTTGTCCCCGGAGAACAGCCCGAGGAACGCGTCCGGCGCGTTTTCGAGCCCGGAGACGACCGTCTCGCGGTGCTCGATGTCGCCGGCCGCGACCCACTGCCCGAGCTGTTCGCTGGCTTCGCCGAACCGGGTGGCGAAGTCCCCAACGAGCAGCCCCTGGACTTTCGCGCGGGGCGCGATGAGCTGGGGGAGCTTCCGCGGTCCCGTCGGCACGTCCTCGTTGTTGTAGTGTGCGATCTGCCCACAGACGGCGACGCGCGCGTCGACGTTCAGCTTCGTGAACACCGCGTCGCTGATCGGGCCGCCGACGTTGTCGAAGTAGACGTCGACCCCGTCGGGGGCGGCGTCATCGAGGGCGGCGCTGTAGTCGTCGACCTGCTTGTAGTTGATCCCGGCGTCGAAGCCGAGGTCCTCAGTGAGCCAGTCGACTTTCTCCTCGGAGCCGGCGAACCCGACCACGCGGCAGCCGTTGTGCTTCGCGATCTGGCCGACCACGGAGCCGACTGCGCCCGCCGCGCCGGAGACGACCACCGTGTCCCCGGGCTTCGGGGCGCCGACCTCAAGCAGGCCGAAGTAGGCGGTGCGGCCGGGCATCCCGAGCACGCCGAGGTACGCCGGCAGATCCGCGACCGACGGGTCGACCGGCGCGACGTTGGCGGCGTCGAGCAGGCTGTAGTCCGCCCAGGTGCCGTTGCCGGACACCAGGTCGCCGGCCTCGTAGGCGTCGCTCTCGCTTTCCACGACTTCCCCAACGACGCCGCCGCTGAGGGGTTCGCCGACCGTCCACGGGTCCGCATACGAATCGGAGTCCCGCATCCGACCGCGCATGTACGGGTCGACGGAGAGATACCGAACGCGCACCAGCAGTTCGCCGTGGCGGGGCTCGGGAACGTCGCGCTCGCGGAGTTCGAAGCTGTCCATGTCGGGTTCGCCTTCGGGTCGCTCGGCGAACACCCACTCGCGGGAAGTGTCTCGCATACAATCATCAACAACCCCCAGGGGGAGGGTAGTTACGCTTCCAGCAGCGCCTTCCGGTGTGCACGAGCGCGCACCGAGAACAGGCACGCCTGGCAGGCACCCGTAGGTATTCACCGCAGCACGGTCATGCATCCGTATGGACGTACTCGTTGCTGGCGCGCACGGACGTGTCGGCCAACACCTCACGGAACGACTCGCTGACGACGGCCACCACGTCCGCGGAATGATTCGGGACCCCGCACAGACCGACACCATCGACGGGCTGGGTGCCACCCCCGTCGTCGCGGATCTGACCGACGACGTGGCGGACGCGGTCGCGGGCTGCGACGGCGTGGTGTTTGCGGCCGGGTCCCGCGGGGAGGCGCTCGACGCGGTCGACCGGGACGGCGCGATTCGGCTGCTGTCGGCGGCCGAAGACGCCGCCGTCGACCGCTTCGTGATGCTCAGCTCGATGGGAGCCGACGACCCGTCCCGGGGCCCGGACGACCTCCGATCGTACCTGGCGGCGAAAGCCGACGCCGACGCCCGCCTCCGGGAGAGCCCCATACCGCACACGATCGTGCGCCCGGGCAGCCTGACCACCGACGCGGGCACCGGGCGTGTGACGGTCGCGGACACACTGGACCCGGCGGCCGGCTCGATCCCCTGTGCCGACGTGGCGCAGACGCTGGCGGCGGCGCTCACCGCGCCGGCGGCCCGCGACACGACGTTCGAAGTGCTGGCCGGCGACACCCCCGTCGCGGAGGCGGTTGCGTCCGTGGGCGATTGAGCACCGCGCCGACGGGCGCTCAGCCGGTCGCTTCGGCTTTGGCGTCCTCCCAGACGGAGACGAGCCGGTCCAAGTCGGGCACGCCGGTGTAGAACCGCGACTTGTCGATGATGTCCTGGAGGTCGTCGATCCGCAACACCGTCCGCTGTCGCCGGTTGAGCCGGTCGATCGAGGACTGGTGGGGCACCACGTTGGTTCCGCCGACCGTCGGCCACATCAGGTTCTTCGCGGTGATGCCGTGTTGCATGTACGCCAAGTAGTTGGTGGACACGCTGGGGTGGCTGCCTTTCAGCATCGTCGTGGTCTCCACCCAGATCACGCCGCCCTCGTCGGGAACCCTGGCTTCGTACTCGAAGCGCCCGCCGCGCCGGAGGCTGCCGTTGATCCAGTTCCCGGAGACGAACGCGATGTCGATGTCGCCGGCCGCCAGCGCCGTGTTCAGCGACCCCACGTCGGCGTAGACGCCGGCCGCGTTCTCGAACAGCGCGACCGTCGCCTCCCGGATCCGCTCGACCTCGGCGTCGGTGTGGGTCGCGTACGGGTCGATGCCCTCCCGCAGCATCACGATCTGCACCCCCCAGAACGGGAGGTCGTAGACGCCGACGTCGTACTCGTCGGCCCACGCCGCGTCGTAGCTGCGGGCGTCCGACTCGCTGACGACGTCGGTGTTGAGCGCGAACGACGCCCACCCGAACCGCTGGGGGACGCCGTACAGCTGGCCGTCGGCGTCGAAGTTGTAGTCCTCATCGAGGAACGCGAACTCGTAGCCGTTCTCGCGCTGGAACAGGTCGGTGTACTTGTCGAACGTGTACGGTTTCCACGCCTCGTAGTCGAGGGGGCGAATCAGGCCGGCTTCAGCCAGGTCCGGAAGCCACGCCATGTCGAACGTGGCGTGGTCGAACTCCCGCCAGGCCCCGTCGTCTAAGCGGTTGAACGCGTCCAGATTGGACGTGAACAGGTCGACCCCGGTCTGGCAGTCGAACTTCTTCTCGAAGGGACGCTGGACGTTGGCGGCCTCGTAGCCGCTCCACGTGAGGTGGCGGATCGTCTCGCCGGACGACTGGGTGTTGTCGGCGCTGTACAGCCTGTCGTCGGGTGCGGCCGGCACCGCTGCCAGCTCCGCGTCCCGCCACGCGCCGTCGTCGCCGGTGCTCGCGTCCCCGCCGTCGTCGAGTCCGCCCATGCAGCCGGCAAGCGCCGTCGTGGCGGCCGCACTGAGCGCGGCCGTTTTGACGTACTGGCGCCGGGAGAGATCAGTGTGGTCTGTCATGTGTCGTGGTGTGTCGCGTCTCGTGAGTGGTCAGTGCTGGCGGATCGAACGAACGCGCCAGTGGTGTTCTCCGCGCCGCCGTCGGCCACGGCGTGGTCCTCCCGAACGGTGAAATCCGAGAGCAACTCGTAGAGGTCCGTGGACTGATCGGAGAGGTCTTGGATCCGGTTGGTGACCTCCGTGAGGGAGGCCGTCTGTTCTTCTGCCGCGGCGGCGGCGTCCTCGGCTCTGGCGGTGGTGTCGTCGCTGATCGAGCCGACCTCGTCGACCATCGTCACGACCTCCTCGGTGGTCGTTGCCTGTTCGTCGGTCGCGGTGTTGATCGTCTGCACGCCACCGTTGGCCTCCTCGATGCGTTCGACGATCGTGTCGATCGTCTCGACGGTGTCCGTGACTGTCGACTTCCCCTCCGAGAGCCGGTCGCCCATCTCCTGCATGTCCGTGACCGCGTCGGTGGTCGAGTCCTGAACGTCGGCGATCAGCGACTCGATCTCCTGGGTGGCTTCGGTCGTCTCCTTGGACAGGGATTTGATCTCGTCGGCGACGACCGCGAACCCTTCGCCGGCCTCGCCCGCGCGGGCTGCCTCGATCGACGCGTTGAGCGCGAGCATGCTGGTCTGCTCGGCGATGTCGTCGATGAGCGTGACGATCTCCCCGATCTCGGTCATCTCGTCGTCCAGGGCTTCCATCTCGGCGATGGTGCGTTTGGCCTGCTCGTCGACGGCGTTCATCTCCTCGATGGCGTCCTGGGACCGGGCCCGACCCGACTGGCCGACGGAGACGGCGTCGTTGGATTTGGCCGCGACCTCGTCCGAGGAGGACGCGATCTCCTCGATGGTGGCAGAGAGGTCCGTCATTTCGTCGGACACGTCCTGCACGATGCCGTTCTGCTGGCGGGCGTCCGCGGACATCTCCTGGACGGACTCGCTGACCTGGCCGCTGGCGCGCTTGACCTCCTCGGCGCTCGTGGTGATGTGGTCGCTTGACTCAGCGACGTCCTTCGAGAAGCGCTGGATCCGGTGTATCGTGCCTTCCAGCTCCTCCAAGAGGCTGTTGAGGGCAGTCGCGATGGCCGCCATGGACTCGTGGTCGGTGTCCGTCTCAAGGCGCTGCGTGAGGTCGCCATCGGCGGCGTGTTCGACGGTTTCCCGGATGTCTTGGGCCTGTGATTCGAGGGCCGCCGCGAGCGCTTCGGCTTCTTCGCGGGACTGTTCGGCTTCCTTGCGGGACTGCTCGGCGGTCTCCTGGGCGTCTTCGAGGTCCGCGATCGCGGTTTCGAGGTCCCAGTGCATCGTCTCCAGGGATTCGCCCAGGCGGCCGGGGACCGATTTGTCGAGCGCGTCCGCGTCGAAGTCCTGCTCGGCGAGGGCGTCGGCCTGCCCCGCCACGGTCTGGAGGTACTCTTGGATGTCGCGGAACGACCGCCTGAGATCCCCGACTTCGTCGATGCGAGTCGTCTCTTCGATCGCGGTGTCGATGTCCCCGGCCGCGATCGCCTCCGCGCGGTCGGACATGTCCGTGAGCGCGGTTAGCGCGTCCCGACCGATCACGAGCACGAGCGCGCCGAGGCCGGCGACCGCGGTGACGATGAGCACGACGATGTTACGCTGTACGTCGCCTTCGAGCGCGTACGCGTTCGACGTGGGGGCGTGCTTGAGGAGCACCCAGTCGGTGCCTTCGACTTTCGCGTGGCCCACGAGCAACCCGTCCCGGGTTTCGATGCCGCTGTTCGTGGTGAGTCCCGTTGCGATGACTGGTGCGTCCCGGCCGGCACCGTACGCGCTGCTGATCGCCGACTCGTCGGCCGCGATCTGGACCGTTCCCTTGATGTCGACGACCTGCGTGTAGCTGCCGTCGATGTTCCGGCTGAACGCCTCGCCGCGGGTCTCGACGCTGTGGAAGACGAACACGGCGTTGTCGGAGCCGGGCTGCTTGCTGGCGAACGCCATGACGGGGGTGCCGCGGTAGTTGAACACGCTCGATGTGATGACGTCACCGCCCCCGTAGAAACTGAGGCCTTCGCCGCGCCAGGGGATGGAGTACGACGTGTACGTGTCGCCCTCGACGGCGGCGTCGGTCGAGGCCCGGATGGTGTCCGTCGAGAGGTTCACGTAGTGGAGCGCTGCGGCGGTCTCTGTGAGCCCCGAGATCCGCGTGGAGAGGACCTCTGATTTGTCGGCTTGGGGGGCGGACTGGATTGCGTTGTCCTGTGAGAGGTACTGCGTTGCCGATCGCTGGCGACCGATCCATTCTTCGAGTGCTTCGGCTTCCTGTTCGGTGCTTGTGAGCAGTTCCGTGTCGCGTTGCTCGGTGACTTGTGTGGAGACTGCTTGTGTCGTGAATACGCCGACGCCGACGAGGACGAGCATGATGGTGACGATGACCACTGCCGCTTTTCGCAGCAGACTCGTCCGTATCGCTGTCGGAACGTACGTGCCCAGCGCCATAGTTGTGTTATGTGTTCACACACGTAAAGGCCCTTCTCCGGGATCAGCAGAACCTGTCCGCTACCGCCGACTGAGGCCATAAAAAGCCGTTGCCGTGGTCAGTGCTCGGCGTGATCTGGCCCACTGACGAACCACTGTGTCGGGGTGCACCTGGCTGGTAGCCCGCCATCCGTGCGCTTTCGGCGAGACACTCACCGGATGGTAACGTGGTTTCGTACGGTATGCCATATGTTTACATACCTCATGCCCTATGTATGTACTGTCGGCACCCCAACTGGAGGTCACGCACAATGTCCACCGAATCCAACGACACATCCGAGACGGCGTTCGAGTTCAGCCTTCCCGAGCAGTGGGCGCTTCACAGTGCTGTCCGCAGCCACACCAAAGACGCCCTCGACGAGAGCAGCAGACTCCCGTACCCGGCGGTCGAACTCGCCATCCTCGGGCGCATCGAGGACGGCGAGTTCACGTTCACGGCCTTCGAGTGCAGGCGACTCGCTGCCCTCCTCTCGCAGTACGCCACACACGACCAGACGCCACGGATCGACCACGACCCCGCGCGCGCCATCGCCGGGCAGCTGCGCGACCACTGCCAGCCGCCGCGCCACCGGTGATCACGACTGCGCGTCGTCGCCGCTGCACGCGAAAATCTCTTCCCGATCAGCCAGAAACGACGACACACCATCGAACGCGTCGATCTCCGAGAGGTGGGCGTACGCCCCGCGGTGGTCGTGCAGCAACTCGAGTTCCGCCAGCCGGCGCTGCACCGGCGTGATCACGTCGGCGAGACGCTTGTGGCCGGGGTTGTGATCCACCGTGTCGCCGGCCGGCTCGAACGCAACGCGCTCGGTCGCCGTGATGTAGACCGTGCCGTCGCGGTGGCTGCCCCGCACCGCGTAGGTGAACGGGTTGCTGCCCAACGGGCGTCGGTACACCGCCCGGAGCCGGTAGTCCGTCGCGCCGTCAACGCTGACGTGGCCGTTGAAGCGGAGCCGCAACACCGCCTCCGTCAGCTCGTACTCGAATCGCAGCTTCGCCACGGCGGCGTCCTCCCCGAAATACGTCTTCACGCGGTTCGCGCTGTACAGCTGCTCGCCCCCGCGCTGGTACGGGCGCGACACTGCAGCCGCCGCCGCGCCGATCCGGTGGCGAGTCAACCCCCCTTGAGTCACGACCCCGGATATGCGTGACGGGGATAAAAGTTTGGCGTCGAAACGGAGGCCGCCCACCCTGGGTGGTGGCTGGTGCAGAAGGCGCAAACCCATCGGGAAACAACGCCACCACATGGACGACATCAACCCCGCAACCGGGGCCCGGATCGACACCTACGAGACGGACACTGCTGCCGACATCGAGGCCGCGCTCGCCCGCGCCGCGGACGCCGCCGACGACTGGCGGGACCGGCCGATCCGGGAGCGCGAGCGCCACGTCGCGGCCGCAGGGGACGTGCTCCGGGAGAACACACAGACGTACGCCGAGTTGATCACCGCGGAGATGGGGAAGCCGATCACGCAGGCCCGCGCGGAGATCGAGAAGTGTGTGGCGGTCTGTGACCATTACGCGACGCACGCCAGCGCGTACCTCCAGCCCGACGGCCACCCGAGCCCCCCCCGGCGCGGACGTGCAGACCGTCTACGAGCCCCTCGGGCCGGTGCTGGCGGTGATGCCGTGGAACTTCCCGTTCTGGCAGGTGTTCCGGTTCGCCGCGCCGGCGCTCGCGGCGGGCAACGTCGCGCTCCTGAAACACGCCTCGAACGTGCCCGGGTGTGCGGAGGCCATCGCGGACGTCTTCGAGGCGGCGGGGCTGCCGGCGGGCGTGTTCCAGACGCTGCTCGTCGGCGCGGACGCCGTCGGGGACGTGATTCGGGACGACCGGGTGCGCGCCGCGACGCTCACCGGGAGCGAGCCCGCAGGCAGCGCGGTCGCCGCGACCGCCGGCGAGACACTCAAGAAGACCGTGCTCGAACTCGGGGGCAGTGACCCGTTCGTGGTGCTCGATGACGCCGACGTGGCGGCGGCCGCGGCCAGCGGCGCGTGGGCGCGCACCCTCAACAGCGGGCAGTCCTGCATCGCGGCCAAACGGTTCATCGTTCACACGGACGTCTACGAGGCGTTCCGCGACGCGTTCGTCTCCGAGATCGACTCACTCACCGTGGGCGATCCGACGCGCGAGGAGACCGATGTCGGCCCGCAGGCCAGCGCCGCTGGGCTGGACACCACCCACGAGCAGGTGCGGGCGTCCGTCGACGCGGGCGCGACCGTGGTGACCGGCGGCCAGCCCAGTGACCGCGAGGGCGCGTTCTACGAGCCGACGGTGCTCACCGACGTGCCGGCGGGCTGTCCCGCCGACACCGAGGAGCTGTTCGGGCCGGTGGCGGCGGTCTTCGAGGTGCCCGACGAGGCGGCGGCGATCGCGAAGGCCAACGCCACGGCGTTCGGACTCGGGGCCAGCGTGTGGACGGCCGACCGGGATCGCGGCCGCCGGGTCGCCCGCGCCATGGACGCCGGCTGCGCGTACGTGAACCAGCCGGTGACCTCCGACCCCCGGGTTCCGTTCGGCGGGATCGGACGCTCCGGGTACGGCCGCGAGCTGGCCGGTGCGGGCATCCGGGCGTTCGTCAACCGGAAGACGCTGTGGGTGGAGTGAGTCGCCGGTCCGGGCCCGGCGCGCAAATGGCCACAACAATCATGAACACGACGTGGCCCCGTGAGTCATGCTCTCATTCGTGCGCCGTCAGGCGTTTTCAGGCGTGAGACTCCTGGGTGTGGTTTTATATACGAGACGCGTTTGACCGGAGAGTAATGTCGATACGATCGTTTGCGCATCGAATACTGCGGCGGGCGCTGCCCGGGTTCGTTCGCCGGAGCTATCTCGCGAAGTTCGGTGTCGCGCTTCTCGCGGTGGTCGTCTGTATCAGCGCCGCGGGCGGCGTGATGTATCTGAACACCTCCGAGCACCTCCAACAGAGCTCGCGGACCGAACTCAAGAAGGCCGCCGAGCTCAGCTCGTCGGCGGTGGATAACTGGCACGACGAACGCACGAACAACGCCAGGATGCTCGCTCAGTACGGCGTCTTTGACAACGACAACGCCACCGAGGTCCAGCAGTTCTTCACCGACGAGCAACACCACCTGCCGAGCGACGTGCGTGACATCCACTACGTGAGCCTGACCGATGCCCGGGTCATCACGAGCACCGACGCGGGGCTTCGAAACGCGTCCTTTGGCTCCGAGGCGGCCCCGTGGAGCCGCCAGCAGCTCACCCCCGGCGACGACGGCGTGTTCGTCTCCCAGCCGTACGTGAACGACGGGGTCACGGAGGTCGCGTACGTCGCACGCGTCTCCAGCACCCCGGGCCGGCGCACCGCGGTCGTGATGACGGCGAGCCTGGCGGCGATCTCGTCGAGCTTCTGGGATCCGACGCCCCACAGCTTCACGCAGCTCGTCGACGGCACCGGCTCGGTGATCGCCGACGACAGCAAGCGCGCCACCAGGCAGCCGTACGTCGAAAACGCCACGTCGCCGATCGTCGGGGCGAGGGCTGTGGGCTTCCAGCCGGCGGCACAGGCGGCCAAGGAGATGGACCAGGCCCACGAAACCGCGTACGCACCCGTCGACGGCACCCCGTGGGTGGTGACCCTGCACGTGCCGACCAGCGAAGCCTACGGCCTCGCGTCGAACATGGCGGAGAACGTGTTGCTGATCTTGGGGATCGCGCTTGCCGGCCTGGTGTTCATCGCGCTCACGCTCGGTCGCGGCACCGTGCGCGCGCTGAACGACCTGGAGGCGAAGGCCGCCGCCCTGGAGCGCGGCGAGTACGACACGGACCTGGACGTCGCCCGTGTGGACGAGTTGGGGCGGCTGTTCGAGGCGTTCGCTAGCCTCCGGGACACCGTTCAGGCGCGGATTCGGGACGCCAACGAGCAACAGGCGGACGCGGAGGCGGCGCGGTCGGAAGCCGAGGCCGCACAGGCCGACGCGGAAGCCGCGCAGGCCGAGGCGGAGGCCGCACGCGAGGAGTCCGAGGCGCAGGCGCGCCGCCTGGAGACGACCGCCGAGGCGTTCTCGGAGACGATGCGTGCGTACGCCGCCGGCGACCTGACGGTGCGCCTGGATGCGGACGTCGAGCAGGCGGCGATGGCGGACATCGCGGCGGCGTTCAACGAGATGGCGGCGGACATGGAGGCGACGATCGCGGACGTGGTGGCGTTCGCCGACGAGGTCGCGACCGCCAGCACCGACGCCTCCGACAGCGCGGCAGCCGTCGAGCAGACCGGCCGCGACGTCTCCGACGCCGTCGGTCGGATCCGCGACCGGGCGACCGACCAGCGCGACCAACTGGAAGCCGTGGCCAGCGAAACCGACGAGATGTCGGCCACCATCGAGGAGGTCGCGGCGAGCGCCGACCAGGTCGCGGAAACCTCCCAGCGCGCGGCCGCGTTGGGCGACGACGGCCAGGCGGCGGCACAGGACGCGGTCGCGCAACTCGAAGAGATCGAGGACGAGACGCAGGCGGCGGCGACCGCGGTCGACGACTTGGAGGCGAAGATGAGCGAGATCGAGACGATCGTAGCGGCGATCACGGACATCGCCGAGCAGACGAACATGCTGGCGCTGAACGCCAACATCGAGGCCGCCCGCGCCGACCAGGACGGTGACGGCTTCGCCGTGGTCGCCGACGAGGTCAAGGACCTCGCCGACGAGTCGAAGGCGTCGGCCGCCGAAATCGAGGCGCTCGTCGCGGAGGTGCGCGCACAGACCGAGACCAGCGTGGCGGCGATGGACCGCATCCAGGAGCGGGTTTCCGACGGCGTCGAAACCGTCTCGGAGACCGAACGGTCGCTGTCGGAGATCGCCGGCCGGATCGCGGAGGCGGACACGGGCGTCCAGGAGATCTCGAACGCGATGGACGACCAGGCGGCGTCGGTGTCTGACGTCACGACCGCAGTGGGTGACGTGGCGGCGCTGGGCGAGGAGACGGCGACGGAGGCCGAATCGACGGCCGACGAGGCGGCCGAGCAGGCAACGACGCTCTCTGACGTGGCGGCCCAAACGGAGACGTTGGCCGAGCACGCGGTCGCCCTGCGCGAGCACGCCGCCCAGTTCGAAGTGGCCGCCGACAACGAGCGCGGGGAGTGACTCGGCGGGACGCTCAGGCAGCCGCCTACAGCTCGATGCGTTCGACGAGCGCGTCGCCCTCGCCCGTCGAGTTCAGCGCGACGATGCGCACGTCGTCTTCGATGCCCGAGCGGTGGAGTTTCTCCTTCAGGAGGTTGTCCACCTGGTAGACGCCGGCGGCGTTCTGCATCTCGATCTCCACGAGCACCGGCGCGTCGTCGCCCTCCTGGAGGGCGACCCGGCTGATCGCCTGGCTGGACAGCGTGTTGATGCCGCGGCCGCCGCGCTCGTAGGGCAACCGCGACCGGCCGTGCTCCATGTCGAGGCCGTCGGCAACCCGGATGACACCGGCCTCGGTCGTCAACGGGGTTTCTTCGGTGTGGTGGCAGAGGATCGCGTGCAGCACCTCGCCTTTCACCCGGACGGCGTCGGCGGGGTCGTAGAACTCCGGCAGGATGCGGTCCAGGACGTCCGCGGCCAGCGGGATCGAGTAGTAGGCGTGGTCGTCGCGGTGGACGACGTGCCCGATGTCGTGGAGCGTGGCCGCCAGCGCCACGATCACCGGCTCGTCGGCTTCCGACAGCCCCTGGTCGGTGGCCCCGTTGAACGGGACGCCGCCGCGCTTCAGGAGGGCGTACAGCCGCAGCGCGCGGTTGCGCACGATCTCGATGTGTTTCGCGCCGTGGTCGTTGTACCCCTTCCGGGTGACCGGGTTGACGTTCTGGGCGGTGAGGTACGCCGTCACCGCCTCGTCGTCGAGCACGTACTCCAGAACATCGTTCAGGCGACCGTCCGGGAACGCGTGGGACTGCGCCGGATCGTACGCTCGCGTCGGATTCGATTGGTCGGGCTGTGTCATCTCCGGCAACGTTGGATGGCTGCCAGGAAAAAGCCGGCGGGGAAATCGGGTGCAGACGCCGGGGGCCGGAGCCACCGACATCCCACGCAAGGAGAACACCACCAGCCGGGGTGGGTTGCGCGCATCCGGGGCCGAATCGGCCCGTGACCACCCGCCTGGAGCGAGCATAAAGCCTATAGTCAAGAGATGGGTATCCGTAGGTAGAGATGTTCACCAGCACCCCACTGTTCATTGGTGGCTTTCCCGGCGGGATGGAGTTAGCGGTCGTCCTGCTCATCGCCATTCTGCTGTTCGGGGCGAACAAGATCCCGAAGCTCGCCCGCTCCAGCGGCGAGGCGATCGGCGAGTTCCAGAAGGGCCGCGAGGAAGTCGAACAGGAGCTCCAGGAGATCAAATCCGAGTCCGCGCCCGACGCGAGCGCGGACGCCACCGCTGACACGACCAGCGACACGACCACGGACGCGACCAGCGGCGCCGACGACACGGCGACCAACTAACGCAACTGATTTTCGCCGTGGGACCCACGCCGGACGTGTGGGCGTGTGGCCAAGCGGACACGGCGAGAGGTTCCTAACCTCTAGATCGCGGGTTCGAGTCCCGCCACGCCCGTGCAGCGAGGAGCGAAGCGACGGGCCAACCGGCATGACCGGATTCGAAGCACGCGGGACGCGCACCTCGGGGTCGCGTCCCGCCACGCCCGGTTCTTCGAGTACGCGCTGACCGGTGCCGAAATCGAGTTCCGGAGCCGCGCTTACGTCGTCCGGAACGCGGTGGCGGGGTCGGTGCGCGCGGCGCGCCATGCCGGATACAGGCCCGCGACCGCACCGAGAAGCGCCCCGGCGGCGACGGCACCGCTGCCCCACTCCACGAGCACCACGGTAGGCACCCCGACGGAGGCGGTGACAGCGGCTGTGGCGAGCGCGCCACCCACAACGCCGCCGACACCCCCGAGGCCGCCGCAGAGCGCGGCCTCCACGACGAACAGGTGCGCGATGTCAGCGGGCTGCGCGCCCGCGGCCCGCATGACCGCGATCTCGGGGGCGCGCTCGACGGCCGCCACGAGCATGACGGCGGTGATCGCGACCGCACCCACGCCGGCCCCGAGGACGGCCACCATGGCTGCGAGCACGCCGCCAGGGACACCCCAGACACGGGCGAGTGGAACGTCGGCGGGCGACCCCGCGCCGAGCCAGTGGACGCCGAGCGTGGTGTCGAAGCCCGCGGCCACCCCTACGAGCGTGAGCGCCGTGCCCGTGCTGGCTGCGACGCCGAGCGCCGCCAGCCCCGATCGGCGCGGGTGGCCGCGGATCGCGCGCAGCCCCATGCGAACGCTCTCGAACTGGTTCATGCCGTGTCACCGTCTGGATGCCGGATGGCGCCGTCGTGGAGCGCGAGCCGGCGGTCAGCGTGGTCGGCGACGCGCGCGGTGTGCGTCGCGACGAGCACCGTGGTGTCGGCGTCCTGTTGGTCGGTGATCGCGGCCATGATCTCGCGGCCAGCGTCGGCGTCGAGCGCCGCGGCGGGCTCGTCGACGAGCACCACCGCGGGGTCGGCGACCAGTGCGCGCGCGAGTGCCACCCGGTGGCGGTGGACGCCCGACAGCGCCGCGGCTGGCCGGGTGGCGTGGCTGGCCGGGAGGCCGGCCCGCTCTAGGGCGGTGGTGGCGCGTCGCCTGCGCTGTCGGCCCGGCACCCCCTGGAACAACAGCGGGAGGGCGGCGTTTTCGACGGCACTGCGCCGCGGCAACACGGTGGTGCCCGGGAACACCACGCCGATGGTTTCGGCGCGGAAGTCGGTCCGCGCTGTCGGGTCAAGCTGGGTGACATCGGTGCCGTCGACGACCACGCGGCCGCTCGTGGGGGCGGCCAGGCAGCCCAGGACCGCCAGCAGTGTGGATGCGCCACAGCCCCGCGGCCCGACGACGGCGGTGTACGAGCCACGCGGGAGGCGGAGGGACACGTCGCGGAGGGCGTGGACTGGCTGGCCGCCGCGCTGGTAGGTCTTGCGGACGGCGTCGAGTGCGACCGCTGGGGCGACCTCGCTCATCGGCGGTCACCCGGGCTGCGGTCGGTGCTGGCGTGGGTGCGTCGGGGCACGATCGGGGCGTGATTACGCGTCCGGCTTCGGGAGCGCGCGCTTGGGGCGGGGCGGCACCAGGAAGTTCCCGCGGTTGGTGACCGAGAGGTACTGTCGGATGCCGTTGTTCGCCGTGCGGCCGACGGCGCTGTCCGCGGTGACATCAGCGCCGTTCATCGCCTCGCGCGTGCGGACGAAGTCGCTGATCGCTGACTGCAGCGCGAGGAAGTGCACGCCGGCCTGTCCGCCGTCCGTGGAGTCGAAATCGCGGCGGAGGATGATCGGGCGGCCGTCCTCGCGGACGGCCTGGAGCTTCTGGCCGTGGCCGACCATGCCGTCCTCGCGGGCGGACTCCGCCGGCGCCGGTGAGCCGTCCAGTCCGGGGGCAGCACCGAGGTTCTCGCCCGTGCCTTCGATGCGGTCGTCGGCGGCGTGGGCGGGACAGAACATCTTGGCCTCGCGGTCCTCGCGGTCGTCCTGGCCGTACCACTGCTGGAGGTTGAGCGTGATGTGGGAGACGTGCTGGGTGGTGCCGCCCGCGAACGGACCGTCGTCGATCGTGACGCGGTCTTCGGTGGCCTGACTCCCTTCGAAGTCGGATTTGAACCCCATGTAGAGGGGGGCGTCCTCGGAAACGGGGGTGTCGTCGGGAACGCCGCCGGTGTCCTGGTTGTCCGCGGGGAGTCCGGCACCGACGAACCCGGTCCGGCGGTCGACCACGTCGAACACCGACGTGAGCGTGGCGTCGATCGGCTCGTCGTTCGCGGCGTCGCGGTCGCCGCGGAGCGCCGCCTCGGCTTCGAGCACCGCGTCGGCACGGTCGCTTGCGAGATGGAGGATCGCGTCGGGCTCGTCGAGCGTGGGGGATTCGAGTTCCGAAAGCGCGCGCGGGCGGGGCAGATCAACCCCCGTCGGAGTGGCGTCCAGCGCGTCGAAGTACGCCGGCGAGTAGCCGATGGTGAACAACAGCCCTTCGTTCGACCACTCGTAGGCGCGTTCGAGCGCGGTGAGTGCAGCCGTGACTGCCCTGCGGTCGGCGTCGGTGGTGGCCGCTGGGCCGGCAGGAAGTGACAAGTGCAGCAGGACGTGGTGGCGGGGTGGCAACACGTTCCCGGCGTCGTCGCGTGCGGCGTGGTCGTTCCACGCGTGCTGTCGCGTGGGGAGCGTGGTCGGGTCGGCAACGCCCCCGGGGATCGGGTCGTCGGTGCGCCCGAGGCACGCCGACAGCGCGCTCGCGCCGCCGATGGCGACGGCGGCTTTCAGGAACTCGCGCCGCGGGACGCCACGCTGGTCGGAGTTCATACGTCCCGTAGGGGCTGGCGGAGTTAATGGATTCTGGTCGCCGGGGTGGCACGGCGGCGTTAGGCTGTCGGGGTGGTCGATCGGACCGCCTCGAAGCCGCGGTCGAGATCCGCGATGAGGTCCTCGATGGCTTCGATGCCGACGGACACGCGGATCAGCGAGTCCGTGATGCCCATGGCTTCGCGGTCGGGCTTCGGGATGGGTTCGTGGGTCATGCCGGCGGGGAGTTCCACCAGTGATTCGACGCCGCCGACGCTGACCGCGAGGTTGAACTCGTCGAGCGCGTCGAGGAAGCGCTTGGCGTCGGCGAGGTCGCCGTCGAGTTCGAACGAGAGGATGCCACCGTAGCCGGACTGCTGGGCGTCCGCGAGGTCGTGTTGCGGGTGGGAGTCGAGGCCGGGGTAGTGAACCGCGGTCACGCGGTCGTGGTCGGCGAGGTATTCGGCGATGGCGAGGGCGTTGGCCTCGTGGTCGCGCATCCGCGGGGCGAGGGTTTTGATGCCGCGCAACACGAGGTAGGCGTCGAACGGCGCGAGCATGTTCCCGAGGCCGACCTGCTGGAGGAACTCGACGCTGTCGGCGAGCGCGTCGTTGTTGGTGACGAGTGCGCCGCCGACGGCGTCGCTGTGGCCGTTGAGGTATTTCGTCGTGGAGTGGGCAACGACGTCCGCGCCGAGCGCCAGGGGCTGTTGGAAGTAGGGGCTGAGGAAGGTGTTGTCGACACCGAACAGGACGCCGGCGTCGTCAGTGATGTCGGCGATGGCGGCGATGTCACAGAGCTTGATGCGTGGGTTTGTGGGAGTCTCCATCCAGACGAAGGCGGTTTCGGGACGGATCGCGTCGGCGACGGCGTCCGGGTCGGTGGCGTCCACGAACGAGACGGCGACACCGAGGTTCCCCTCGAAGAGGGTTTCGAGCATGCGCCGTGTGCCGGCGTAGAGGTCGTCGAAGGCGACGACGTGATCGCCGGGTTCGACGGCGGCGAAGGCGGCGGTGGCGATGGCGGCGGTGCCGGAGCCAAACGCGAAGCCGTGGTCGCCGCCTTCGAGGGCTGCGAGGCGCCGTTCGAGGGCGTGTCTGGTCGGATTGTTGAGGCGCGAGTACAGGAACTGCCCGTCGTCGGGGTCGACGCCCTCCAGGCTGAGGTCGGTGTCCAACTCCTGGACGGCGTACGTCGAGGCGAGGTGGATGGGCGAGACGACATCGCCGTGGCGCGTCTCGCGCGGTGATTCGCCGTGGCTGACGGCGAGGGTTTCGAACGCAGGTGTGTCGTCCATACGGGGTGGTTCGGACTACACGGCAAAAACGTTTCGAACAGTTGATAATTATCCGGCGGCGGTGTATTACCCCCAAGAATATCAGGTGGGAAGCAACCCGCACCGCGGTGCGTCACCCGGCCGAGCGGGCTGGCTTACTCCTCGACGACGACGGTCCCGATCATGCCAGATGCGACGTGTGGCATGCAGACGTAGGTGTACTCGCCGGCCGTCTCGAACGTGTGTTCGAGGGTCTCACCGGCGTCGACAACTGCGAACTGGTTCCCGTCTTTGTCCATGGTTCCGAACCCGGATGCGCCATCGGGGATCGAGATCTTGTCGTGCATGTCCGGCCACGCGCTCACGTTGTGACTGGACTCCTCGAACTCCCACGTGACCGTGTCCCCGACGGAGACGGTGAGCTCCGACGGCTCGAACTTGAACCCGCCATCGGGTGCGACCGCGATCGTGTTCCCACCGCTCTGGCTGGCCTCCTCGCCGCCGCCGGCCTCGTTTCCGGTGGCCTCCTCGCCGCTCTCGGAGTCGCTCTCATCGTCGCCGGTGTCGCCGCCACCGGAACAGCCAGCGAGAAGGGTCGCAGTCACCGCTGCGCCGGTAGACTTCAGCATTGTTCGACGGTCAAGTCGGGTGTCACGAGACATCACTACCGACTCAGGACTGGGCACGTTTAAGAAGCGCCACTTCTGCGTGATCCTGGGAGTGGGGCACAGATACAAACCCCGTTTATCCGTGCCGCCCGGCGACCGGCGGCCCGCCGCGGGACGGACGCCGATCACGCAACTGCCCGACCGGACAGCCGGACGATAGAAACCCCACAGAACGTCCCTCGAACCGGCACCTTCATATACCAACTGTGCGTCTCGGTCGCTTCGCGCCCAGTTTTCGACCACACTAAATCGTGGTTTTTCGACAGTTCCAGCTGGTTTCCGGCCCCATCACGACGTTATCACTCGCGAGAAGCTGGCCCCGACGTTTTTACCAGCGGCTTTTGCTTACTCTGATAGAGGACACCGTGCCCACGCCACACCTCACGAGACGACAACTGCTTGCGGGTGCCAGCACAGCGACCGTCGCCGCGGTCACCGGCTGCCTGGGACGGCGCGGCGGTGGTGAGTCGACCAGTGGCGGTGGCGCACCCACCGAGCAAGCGCGGGCCACCGACGACGCCCCAGCCACCGTCGGGATGGTGTACGCGCTGGGCGGCCTGGACGACCGGTCGTTCAACGACGCGGCGAACCGGGGTGCCCAGCGCGCCCGGCTCGACCACGGGATCGCGTACACGAACCACGAACCCGACAGCATCGCCGAACTCGGGGAGACACAGGCGACGCTCGCCGCGTCGTCGAACCCGGCGTACGATCTGGTCTGCTGTGTCGGGTTCCGGCAAGCCGACGGGCTCGAGAGCGCCGCCGCGGCTGCCCCCGACCAGCAGTTCATGATCGTCGACACCGCCGTCGACGCGTCGAACGTCGCGAGCTACGTCTTCGAAGAGCAGATCGGCTCGTTCCAGGCGGGCCGTCTCGCGGCCCTCCTGACGACGCGGGACATCGACGCCGGCGGCGGTGCCACGAACCCGGACGCACGCACGGTGGGGTTCGTCGGCGGGGTCGACGAGCCGCTCACGCACGGGTTCCACGCCGGATTCCAGGCGGGAGTGACACACACCGCCACCGACATCGACGTGCTCGCGGCGTACATCGGCGACTTCGAGGACGTCGAGGCGGCGCGGACCGCCGCCGCAGCCATGTACGACGCCGGCGCTGACATCGTCTACCACGCCGCCGGCGGTGCCGGCGTGGGTGTGTTGCAGGCCGCCCAGGCCAACGGCCGGTACGCCATCGGCGTCGACTCCGACCAGTCGCGCAGCAATCCACGGTACGCCGACGTCGTCCTCGCGAGCATGGTCAAACGCATCGACACGGCGGTCTACGACGCCATCGAAGCGACCATCGACGGCGACCTGCCGGCGGGCGACGTGGTGTCGCTCGGCCTGGCGACCAACGGGGTCAGCGTCCAATACGGCACCCAGTTGGGGCCGGCGATCCCCGACGCCGTCACGGACGCACTCGGGGAGACACGCGAGGCGCTCGTCGCGGGAGACATCACGGTGCCGACCGAGCGCCCGCAGTCCGCCGGCGGTGGTGGCGTATGAGCGACGGCATCACTGGCGCACTCCGGAACGCCGCCAGTATCGTCGCGCCTGACGCCATCAGACGCCGGTTCGGCGCGAAGTTCGCCGTCGCGTTCATCGTCGTGTTGGTGATCATCGCGGGGGCCGGCGTGTTCGCGTTCCAGTCGACGGAGACGACCGTCGAGCACCAGACCACCCGCCAGCTGGCCGAATCCAATCAGCTGGAGGCCGACGCCATCGGGGCCTGGATGGAGCAACAACGGACGCACGCGCGGTCGGTGTCACAGGACGAGGCGCTGCGCGACGACCGCCGCGCGGCCCCCTACATCCTGCTCAAAGACCAGTTGCTGCCCGCGGACGTGGTGAGCATGCATCTCGTCAACGAGACGCGGGGAACGGTGGTCGCGAGCACGGAGCTGGCCATCGAGGGCCGGTCGCTCGCGGAACTCGACGCGCCGTGGACGACCGCAGCCGTCCCCGAGGGCCCGGGCAACGACAGTGCGGTGTGGGCGACCGAGCAGTCGTACCGCTCCCCCGTGCTCAACGACGAGCCGGTGATGGCGTTCGCCAGCTCGGTGCCGAAACGCGAGGGCACACACCTCGTGGTGGTGACCCGCATCCAGCCCCAGGTCGACCGGCTCTCGGACGCGAACTCGACGCGCCGCACCACGATCCTGAACACCGACGACGAGCCCGTACTGGATTCCAACAGTCGATTCGATGCCGGCGCGCTGACCGACAGCATCGCGGCAGTTCGGAACGACACCACGGCGGCCACAACGACGGTGTCGAACGGCCGCGTGTACGCGCTTTCGGCGACGCCACACACCGACTGGGTGACCGTGACGAGCGTCGACACCGGAGAGGCGTTCGCGGTCAGAGACACCGTCGGCCAGACGGTGACCGTGCTGGTGGTGCTTGCAGTCATCTCGCTGGCGATCGTCGGGGTTGCGCTCGGCCGCCACACGGTCACGCCGCTGAAGCGGCTCCGGAACCGCGCCCAGGACATCGAATCCGGGACCTTCGACGTCGACCTCTCGACGCGGCGCATCGACGAAGTCGGACGCCTCTACGGGAGCTTCGACGACATGCGTGTGTCACTCCAGGACCGCATCCA
Organism: Halobacterium sp. GSL-19; assembly: GCF_016917855.1. Taxonomy (NCBI): domain Archaea; kingdom Methanobacteriati; phylum Methanobacteriota; class Halobacteria; order Halobacteriales; family Halobacteriaceae; genus Halobacterium; species Halobacterium sp. GSL-19. The sequence continues at coordinate 537,280 of NZ_CP070377.1, read as the reverse complement.
GGAGGCCGAAGCCGCCGTCGAGGAAGCCAACGCAGCGAAAGCCGAAGCCGAGGAGCTGCGCACCGACGCCGAGGACGCCCAGGCGGAGGCCGAGCGCGCGAAGGCAACGGCGGAAGCCGCCAGCGAACGCCTCCAGGAGCGGGCGGCCGACTACAGCGAGGTCATGCGGGCGGTCGCGGACGGCGACCTCACCGAGCGCCTCGACGAGGACGCCGACGAGGAGGCGATGCGGGCGGTCGCCACCGAGTTCAACGCGATGCTCGACGGCCTGGAGGCCACCATCGCCCAGGTCGCGGGGTTCGCCGACGAGGTCGCCGACGAGACCCTGCAGGTCGCCACTGGTGCCGAGGAGATCGAGACGACCAGCCAGACCGTCAGCGAACGCATCCAGGAGATCGCCGACGGCGCCATCCAGCAACACGACGACCTCGAACGCGCGGCCGGCGAGATGGACGAGCTGTCCGCCAGCATCCAGGAGGTCGCGGCGTCCTCCGCGACAGTCGCCGAAACGGCTGCCGACGCCGTCGAGCGCGGCGAAGCCGGCCGCGACGCCGCGGAGTCAGCCATCGACGACATGGCCGAGATCGAGTCACTGTCCGCCGACGCCGTCGATCAGATCCTCGCGCTCCAGGAGCGCATGTCGGACATCGGTGACATCATCGAGTTCATCACGGACATCGCCGAGCAGACGAACATGCTGGCGTTGAACGCCAACATCGAGGCCGCCCGCGCCGACAAGGACGGCGACGGCTTCGCCGTGGTTGCCAACGAGGTCAAGGATCTCGCCGAGGAGACCAAGCAAGCCGCCGCCGATATCGAATCCGAGATCCAGGCTGTGCAGGCCGAGACCGACGAGACGGTGGCGGACATCCGCGCCACCAGCGAGCACATCGACGACGGCGTGTCGACGGTCGAGCAGGCCGCAGCCGCCATCGAGGACACCGTCGACGCGATCGAGGACGCCAACCACGGCATCCAGGAGATCTCGGACGCCACCGAGGACCAGGCCGACGCCACCCAAAGCGTGGTGCGGCGCGTCGACGACGTGGCCGACATCAGCCAGCACGTCACCGAGGACGCCGAGCAGGTGTCGGCCGCCGCCGAAGAGCAGTCCGCGTCGGTTGCGGAGATCGCGCGCAGCGCCGACGATCTCCGCGATCGCGCCGACGCACTGGCCACGACGGTCAACCAGTTCGAGACCCGCGCTGACGCCGACGAGCCCGATGCTGACGCCACGGTGGACGCGTCCGCCGACGACACCGGCGACTGAACCGCCGGGTCGCGGCACGCGGTGGCGACGCGTGAGAGGAACACAACGGGCCGTTCGCCGGGTTGTGATCTGGACTTGGTGAGGGAAGCAACAGTGGGGGGCGCGAGCCGGAGACGGTGATAGCGCGCTGTCCCACCCGCCACCGAAAGGACGGCAAGCAGCTCAGATGGCGCGAACCCACACGGTCCTGTTGCACTCGCTTCCGTGCGGGCGTTGCCCCAAACGCGACGAACGCGTCTCACGGAACGTACCGTGCGGTGTCGGGAACTGAGGACAGCGAAGGAACGGGAGTGGACTCGTCGGGATTTGAACCCGAGGCCTTCCCCGTGCCAGGGGGATGATCTACCACTGATCTACGAGCCCGCGAACGCATCCATTCGTTGCCGGGGGTCGTTGATAAACCCCGCGATTCGAGCGCCTCGGCGGGATGGAAACGTTTTACCAGGCGGACCGTCTCCGACGGTGTAGGGAACGCACGGCCGTAGATCCGACACGCCCGCCGGTTGGTGGGCTTGGGACTGCGGTAGTGTCGCGGCACCAGCTGGTGCCGGCAGCGTCTCGTGTTGTTCCAATCCAGATCGTAAACAATGGCACGAATGCACACACGCCGTCGCGGGTCCAGCGGTTCGGATCGCCCGACGGCAGACGAACCGCCGGAGTGGAGTGACGTAGATGAGGACGCCATCGAGGAGCGCGTCGTGGAGCTCGCCGAGCAAGGCCACGACCCCTCCCAGATCGGCTTGAAGCTGCGCGACGAGGGCGTGCAGGGCACGCCGGTGCCGGACGTGAAGCTGGCGACCGGCAAGAAGGTCACCGAGATCCTCGAAGCTCACGACGCCGAGCCGGAGCTGCCCGAGGACTTCCGGAACCTCCTGGAGAAGGCGGTCCGGCTCCACGAGCACGTGGAAGCCAACGGCCAGGACCACCAGAACAAGCGCGCGTTGCAGAACACGCAGTCGAAGATCCGCCGCCTCGCTGACTACTACCGCGGGGACAAACTCGACGAGGAGTTCGCGTACTCCTACGAGACGGCGCGCGAGATCATCGAGGAGTAACGGCATGGCGACGACGGGACGCAGCAGCAACGACAGCGACGGCGTGCGGGACGTCGCTGGCGTGGTGTCCGGTGCGGAGTTCGTCCGCGTGACAGCGGCGCCGACCGGCGGGTGCGTTGTGGCCGCGGGACTGCTTGCCGGCGTCTGTGACGAGGTGGGCGTCCCCTCTCAGGTGCGCGTGGTATCCGAGCCACCGTCGCACAGCGGCGCTGCTGACGGTTCGCAGGCAGCCACGCCGACTGCGTCCCACGTGACCGTGGGCTGTGAGGCGGTGGCTGCCGACGCCTCCGTGACCGGCGTTGCGGACGCGTTCGCGCTCGCTCGCGAGGTCGGGACCCACCCGGATCCCGTCGTCACCGCTGCGGGCGCGGTCGCGGACGGCGTCGAGCCGCCCGCCGACGTGCGGGCGGCAGCCGAGGCGTGGACGCGCCGCCCGGGCGTCGGCGTTCCGACGGCCGACCTGGCCGCCGGGCTGGCGCATTCGACGCTCGTACACGCGTCGTTTTCCGGCGACGAGCAGGCAGCCGGGGCGTTCCTCGCCGAGCTCGGGCTCCCACCGGAGCCCGACGCGGCGGCGCGCCGACGGCTCGCGTCGGCGGTGGCCTTGGACGCCACCGCTGATGCGCCGCCGTGCGCCGCTGACGCGGTCCACGACGCGCTGCGTCCGCGCGCCACCCCGGACGGGATGATGGCGACCGTCGAGGGGTACGCCGACGTGTTGAACGCGGTAGCGTGGGCAGCGCCCGGACACGGGGTCGCCCTGGGGCTCGGCGTTGCCGACCGCACCGCGGTGCTGGCGGCGTGGCAGGCACACGCAGCGCCGTCGCATGCGGCCGTCCGTGCGGCGTCGCTGGCGCGCCACCGCGGCGTCGTGGTTGCGGACGTCCCCACGGCCAGCCCGACCGTTGCACGGCTGCTCCGCGACTATCGGGCCACGGAGCCGGCAGTGATTGCGGTGGGCACGGAGACCGCTGCGCTCGCGACGACCGATGCCGACGCGCACGCCGTACTGCCGGGCAGTGTCGGAACCCGTCGGCGCGCCGTCACCACGCTCGGGGACAGCAGCGACGCGGACGCAGTGATCGAGACCGTGCGGGGTGGACTGTGACGCGCACGGCGACGATCCGCACCGCCGTCGACACCCCGGCGTTGGTCGCTGCCTGCGTGCGCCCCGACAACACCGCGGAGATGACCACCACGGTCGACGACACCGGCGACACCGTCGTGACGCGCATCGAGCGCGCGGACACCGCAGGCATGCAGTCCACCGTCGACGACTACGTCGTGAACCTCACCGTTGCGGCGACGGTTGCACAGACAGCAAACCAACACACCACACATCAATCATGAGCGAACGTTCAGTTTCCAAGCAGGACCAGGAGAAGCGGTGGTACACCGTGCTCGCGCCCGAGGAGTTCGACCGCGCGGAGCTCGGTGAGACCCTGGCAGAGGAGCCAGATCAAGTATACGACCGAACCATTCAGGCCGCACTGTCGGACATCCGGGACGGCGGTGACAACAACATCAAGCTGACCTTCCAGATCGACGACGTGGGCAGCGACAGCGCGTCCACGCAGTTCGTGCAGGCCGAGCTGACGCGGGACTACCAGCGCAGCCTCGTGCGCCGCGGGTCGTCGAAGGTCGCAGTGACGGTCACGGTGTTGACGACCGACGACTACCGCGTGCGCATCCAGCCGGTGGCGTACACCACCAAGCAGGCCGACCAGAGCCAGCAGCACGCGATCCGGCGGACGATGATCGACCTCGTGGAGGAGGCCGGCGAGGAGCGCACCTTCGAGGCGCTTTTGAACTCCATCATCGAGGGACGGCTGTCGTCGGCGATCTACGACGAGGCGAACACGATCTACCCGCTTCGCCGCGTGGAAGTCGAGAAGGCGACCCTGGAAGCCCACCCCGAGGAGGTCCACGAGGAAGAGGAGACGGCAGTGGACTTCAGCGGCGAGTAACTCGCGGTCGCCGATCACACACACCTGGTTTTTTCGCGCGTCGACGCGTCGCCCAAGCGTTCAGTCGTCGACGACGAGTTTCCCGCGCATGCCGGCACCCTCGTGGGGGATGCAGAAGTAGTAATACTCACCGGGAACAGTGAGCGTGACCTCGTAGGTGGCGCCGGGTGAGATGTTGCCGCCGCCCTCGACGTTGTCCTGCCAGGCGCGCCTGGCGTCCGGCTCAGTGTCGAAGCCGCCGGACGCGAAGTACGACGCCCCCTCGGGCAGTCCGCTCCCATAGGCGGTGACGGTGTGGTTCCGGGAGCCCGTGTTCGCCCACGTGACCGTGTCACCGGCGGTCAGCTGGTGGGTGGCCATGTCTTCGTCCTCGACGGGCTCCTGCGGGACGAACCCGTTCGACACCATGCCGATGTCGTAGTCGGACTTCGAGACCGATGGGCCGATGCAGCCAGCCAACACGCCCACTGAAAGGGTGGTTCCGCCGGCGAGAAACGCCCGACGATGCATGTCACATGGTTGGGCTGTGGCGTATTTATTTGCCGCGGTCGCGGGTGGGTCGCGGATGTAAACACGTAAGGACGGGCCACGTGTTTGGCGAGTCGTATGCAACCGCGCTTCGTCGGTCGGTTAGGGGTGGCCGACGCCGTGACCACGGCGAACGCGGCGCTGGGGTTTCTCGCGGTCGTCACGGCACCCAGCAACCCCCGGCTCGCCGCCCGGATCGTGCTGGTGGCGGCGATCGCCGACGGCCTCGATGGGGTTGTGGCGCGCCGCCTCGGCTCGACGCCGGCGGGCAAACACCTCGATTCGCTTGCCGACGTGGCGTCGTTCGGCGTTGCGCCGGCGTGCATCGTGGTCGCCGCCACGGGGAACACCTGGCAGGCGGGGGCTCCGGTGGGGATCGGGGCGCTCGTCGTCGGGGCGGGGTTCGTCGCCAGCGCGGTCGTCCGGCTGGGCCTGTACACGGCCTACGACACCGGCCACGAGCACACGGAAGGCGTGCAGACAACGCTTGCCGCCACGCTGTTGGCGGCGGGCGTGCTCGCGGGCGTCGAGCAGCCGACGGTCATCGTTGGGGCTGCGGGGGTGCTGGCTGTGTTGATGGTGTCGACGATCGAGTACCCAGATCTGTTGGTGCGGGACGCGCTCGCGATGGGCGTCGTGCAGGCGGGCGCGGTGGTTGCGCCGGCGGCGCTGGCGGGCGCGTTCCCGAAGGCGTTGTTCGGGTGGGCGGGCGCGTACCTGGTGTTCGCACCGCGGTTCTACTGGCGGGCGGCGTAGCCAGCGCCCCCGAAGGGAAACGCTCATAGGCGCGCTGGCGGAACGCACGTGTATGAGCGACGGGGACGAGGAACCCGCGGAGACGACCGAGGAGGCCGGTGAGGCGGCGGACACGACTGCCGTTGATCCGGACACGCTTGAGTCCCGGCTGGACGACGCCGAGGCGGCGCTTGAGGCGGCCAGCACCGAGTCCGACCTCGACGACATCGAGGCCAGCCTCGACGCTGTCGCGGCCGACATCGAGGCCGCCGAGCTCCCCGAACCGGACGACGACGACGAGGAGAGCCGCGAAGCGGCACTCACCGATCACCTCGCCGAGGTTCGCGACGGTGTCGACGACCAGCGCGGCCCGTACGCCAGCGACGCCGCCGAGACCGTCGACGCCGCGCAGTCCACGATCGCGGAGACGCGGTGGACCGACCAGGGCGAAGACGACCTCGCGGCCGTCGTCGCCCAGTTCCGTGAGGCGGCCGGCGACGCCCTGGGGGAGACGTTCGACGAGACCGGTGATCTCGGTGCCGACCTTGCGGCGGTCAGTGAGCGGATCTCGGCGGCGGGGTTGGACGCCGACGCGGACGCGGACACCATCGAATCCCTGGTCGCGGCCACCGACAGCCTGGACGAGGGCGTCGCGGACGCACAGGAGTGGGACGACCTCTCAGTCCGCCAGAAGCTCCGCGCGGAGGGGTACTATGAGGTGATGGGTGACAAGCACAAGGACTTCCCGCCGGAGTGGACCGCCCTCAAGCAGTGGGAGCAACGCGGGAACGTCGAGATGATCCTGCTGTGCATGGAGCATTTGGACGACTCGGAGTTCATGCAGCGCCACTGTCTGGACGCGCTGTTGCACGTCGCAAAGCCGGCGGCACTCGACGCGGTCGGGCAACTGGCTGCCCGCCGGGACCCGAAAGCCATCGAGGTCGTGGGGAAGATCGGCGTCGAAGACGGCCTCGAACACATCGAGGAGTACGTGGCTGAGGACGGCAGCCCGAACCTCCGGACGACCGCGCTGAAGGCGGTCGGGGAGATCGGCAGTCGTGAGTCCACACAGGTCGTCGCCGACCAGCTCGTCGCCGAGCGGGCCGACGTTCGCAGCCAGGCCGCCCGCGCGCTCGGACTGATCGGTGACACGCGCGCGATCGCGCCCCTCGTGGACATCCTGGAGAGCGATGACTCCGAGACGGTGCGGGCGTCGGCGGCCTGGGCGCTCGTCCAGATCGGCACCGAGGCCGCGCTGGAGGCGGCCGCCGAGTACGCCGACGACCGGGCGTACGTCGTCGAGCAGGAAGCCACGAAGGCCGTGACCGCGCTTGACCATCGTGACGCTGCCGACGCTTCGACGGGGAGCGCGTAAGTTCAAGTAGGGACGCGCGGCCAGCAGGGCGTGTGTTCGCTCGATTGGCCGTGGCCGCGCTGCTCGCATCGACGACCATTGTGGGAGTGGCACCGAACCCGGCCAGCGACGGCGACGCCGGCGAGTTCGTGGTCGTCTCCTTCGGGACGCCCACGAACACGACCGGGTGGACGATCACCGACAGCCACCACCGCGCCGCGTTCCCGAACCGGACGCTCTCCGGAACCGTGGCGGTCTCAACCGCGCCGGCCACGACGAGGTCCCGGACGCCCCATCCGGTCGTCGAGGTGACCGGGGAGTTGTCGCTGTCGAACGCCGGCGACCGGGTCACGATCCGCACGCGACACAACCGGACCGTCGACGCGCTGTCGTACGGCCGTGCGCCCACGGCGGAGCGCTGGGACGGCGACACGTGGACGCCGCTGGGGGCGACGGATTTCCCGCCGGTCGCGGCGACGAACGTCTCGCTGTCGGCGTTCGTGCTCCCCGACGACCCCGGGCAGCCGGTGGCCGCGATCGCCGACGCCGACCGGCGGCTCTACCTGGCCGGCTACACGATCACGTCGACGCGCGTCACGGACGCGCTGGTGGCCGCCGCGAACGCCGGCGTGGACGTGCGGGTGCTCGTCGGCGGCAGCGTCGCCGGTGGCGTGCCCCGCGCCGAGATCACCCAGGCAGACCGGCTCAGTGCAGCGGGCGTAGACGTGCGCGTGCTTGGGGGTGAGCGCGCCCGCTATCGGTTCCACCACGCCAAGTACGTGGTCGCCGACGACCGCGCGGTCGTGCTCTCGGAGAACTGGAAGCCGTCCGGGAGCGGCGGCCACGCCAACCGCGGGTGGGGCGTGTCGGTGGCCGACGCTCGGCTGGCCGCCCACCTCGCGGCCGTGTTCCGCGCCGACACCGGGTGGCCGGACGCACAGCCGTGGGCGGCGGCTCGGGACACCCTCACCGCCCGGAACCGGTCCGTGGCCTCCGGCGAGTTCGCCACCCGGTTCCCGCCGGTCACGACCCAGGCTGACCGCGCGGTAGTACACGTTGCACCGGACAACGCCCGCCAGGGCGTGCACGCGCTGCTCGACAACGCCACCGAGTCGGTGGTCGTCGAGCAGCCGCGCCTGGATCCACACGGCGAGTTCACGACCGCGCTCGTTGACGCGGCCAAGCGTGGGGTCCGGGTGCGCGTGCTGCTGTCGGGGCGGTGGTACAACGAAGCTCAGAACCGCAACACGACCCGGCGGCTGAACGCTGTTGCTGACGCCCACGAGCTGGATCTGGCGGCGGCGATCGTCGAGCCGCGGTCGCGCTTCGAGAAGGTGCACGTGAAGGGCGCGGTCGTCGACGGCGAGCGCGCGGTCGTCGGCAGCCTGAACTGGAACACGCAGGCCGCCACGGAGAACCGGGAGGTGGTCGTGGTGATCGACGATCCGGCCGTCGCAACGTACTACGGGCGGGCGTTTCGCGCCGACTGGCGGGGCGGCGCGTGGCGGCTCCCGGTCGGCGTCGCGGTGGCGTGTTGTGTCGCCGTCACTGCCGGCCTGTTCGCGGCGGCCGCCCGCGTCGAATTCGAGGCGGGTTAGCGCTGTGGGGCGCTCCGGAGGTCGGCGTCGAGTTCGGCGTCGGCCATCTTCTCGATGAGCGCGTCCAGCACCGCATCACGCATCCCGGGAACGAACCGGATCGAGCCGACGACCAGGTGGCCGCCGCCGGAGACGCCGGCCCCAGGGAGCTCATCGTTGAGTTCTTCGACCATCGTGGGGATGTCCAGGCGCACCCCGTCCGATCGGAGCACCGCGAAGTCCGGGCCGTAGCCGATGGTGATCACCGGCTCCCCGGTTTCCTCGACCTTGCGGTCGTGGATCTCGCCGGTTGTTTTCCCCGGCGCGGGGTACGTAAAGCGGTGGGCGTGGTTCTCCACGTCGATCCGGTAGAGGTTCGCGCCGCTGGCGACGCGCTCGTGTTCGACGTGGCTCCGCGTGGCGTCCAGTTGCTCGGCGACGGCTTCGCTGGCGAGCCGGTCGAGGAACGGCACGAGTTCGCGGTGGCGCTGCGCGTCGCCGTCCACGTTCAGGATGTCCGCGATGACCTGCGTGCCGTGGTCGTACCGGAGCATGTACGCCTCGTAATCGAGGGCCTCGCTCATCTGCTGGAGGAACGACTCGTCGTAGCCGGCGTCCCGGGCGAGGTCCAAGTAGTCGGTCATGGCGTCGGCCTTCGAGCGGTCCGAGAGGCCGGCAACCGCGGGCACGTGTTCGAGGTCGCTCGTGATCCCGGGGTAGATCATGCGCGCGAGCTCCACACACAGCATCCCGGTGGTGATGCGGTAGTCCTCGCCGTGCAGGTAGGGATTGACGTGCTCGTCGACCAGCGGGTCGACGGCCCCCGGATCGGGGTGGTGGTGGTCGACGACGACGATCGGGATGTCGTAGTTGTCCAGGGTCTTGTAGGCGGGCGTGTCCTCTTCGGTGCTGCCGTTGTCAAGCATCAACAACAGCGGGAGCTTCTGGCCGTGGCGGGCGCGATCCTCCAGCGCGAAGTTGAGGTCGCGGGTGGCGTCCTCCATCTCGTAGTAGGGGGCCTTGCTGGGGAGGCGCTTGAGGAGGTGGCGGGCGGCGTCCTCGTCCTGGTGGGTGTCCTCGATGAACTGCCGGAGGGCGTACTGCACCGGGAGGCTGGCGCACATGCCGTCGCCGTCTGCGTGGTGGCGCATCCGGATGGGACGCCCCTCCAAGACCGCGCGGCGGAGTGTCCGCGCGACCGACCGGAGGTCCGGCAGGAGCTGTTCGAGCGCCGGCCAGTCGACGAGCGCGTCGACATCGACGGGGTCTGCTTGTTCGGCCAGCGCCGCGTCGAGGCGGCGCGCGACGTCGGCGCTGTCGCCGCCCGACAGCACCTCGAAGGCGTCCACTTCGAGTTGGGTGGTTCCCTCGCGGTCGTCGGCGTCGCCGCTGACGTGGACGATGTCGCCGACCTCGACGCCGGGGTGGGCGCGCACGCCGGCGTCCTCGAAGGCGGTGCAGGGGATGGCGCTGGTTTCGTCGCGCACCCGGAACACCGTGGGGCCGGCGGTCTGCTTGATCTGGACGACCTCGCCCTCGATGTGGACGGTGTCTCCGATCCGGGACCCGACGGCGTCGGCGGTGGTGCGCTCGTAGGCGTGGCTGCGCTGTTCGGTCTGATACTCCTCGGGGTCGACGAACTCGAAGCTCAGGTCGCCGTTGTCGCGGACGGCCGACAGGTGCACGATCACGTCGTCGTCGACCGCCAGGTCGGGGTCGCCGGAGTACGTCGATTCGTGGATCAGTCCGGAGACGTGCTCGGAGAGGTCGACGAACGCGCCGTACTCCACGACACCGTTGACGGTGGCGTGGTAGTATTCGCCGGCTTCGACCTCCTGGGTGGTGCAGGAGGCGTCGAGACGGACGACGGTTGGCGCAGCGGCCTCATCGCCCACAGTGGCGTCAGTCATCTTGTCTAGGGATTGGCGGCGGCAGTTTTAACTCCTGCGAGGTTCGGCCTCGGCTGTGCCGGCAGCGAGTCGGAACCCTCAACTTCAGCGGGCGCGGACACCACGGTATGTTGTTCGGTGGCCGGCCGTCCGTACTCGGCATCGCCGAGGACGCCCTGGAGTTCGCCCGGGAGGCGGCCCAGGACTCTCACCCCGACGAGTACCTCGGGCTGTTGCGGGCGACGCCCGCGTCGGCGTTCGATCTGGACGCCGACGACGGATACGTCGTGACCGACGTGCTCGTGATCCCGGGCACCGAAACCAACCCCGTGAGCGCCACGTTCGGGTCGACACAGGTGCCCAACGACATGCGCAACGTCGGCAGCATCCACTCCCACCCCAACGGCGTGCTCGCGCCGTCGGACGCCGACCGGTCGATGTTCGGGAAGGGGCAACTCCACATCATCCTCGGCCACCCCTACGGGCCGGACTGCTGGCGGGCGTTCGACAGCGAGGGCGAACCCCGCACGACGACGGTGCTCGACGTCGACTTGCCGGACCCCGAGTCGTTTTTCGATTTCACACAGGCCGACATCGACGAGGAGTTAGAATGACACGCGTCGTCGCGCAGGGGACGTTCGACCTGATTCACCCCGGCCACGTTCATTACCTGGAGGACGCGGCCGCGATGGGCGACGAACTGCACGTCATCCTCGCGCGCCGCGAGAACGTCACGCACAAGGACCCGCCGGTGTTGCCGAACCGCCAGCGCCGCGACGTGGTGGCCGCGCTCGACCCCGTCGACCACGCCCGGATCGGCCACCCCGAGGACATCTTCGCGCCGATCGAAGCCATCGACCCGGACGTGATCGCGCTGGGGTTCGACCAGCACCACGACGCGGCCGCCATCGAAGCCGAACTCGCCGACCGCGGCCTCGACTGCGCGGTCGAACGCGCGTCCCCCCGCGAGGCGCGCTACGACGACGAGGTGCTGTCCTCGGGCGACATCGTCGATCGGGTGCTCGCCCAGCGCGGCGACTCGGATCCGTGAACGGCCGGGCAGCGTGCGCTCACAGCCCGAGCTCCCGGCCGATGACGAGGTGCTGGATCTCGCTGGTGCCCTCGCCGATCTCCATCAGCTTGGCGTCCCGGAAGAACCGCTGGGGGGCGAAGTCCGTGGTGTAGCCGTAGCCGCCCAGCGTCTGGACGGCGTCCTCGGCGACCTCGCGGGCGGCCTCGCTGGCGTCGAGCTTGGCGAGCGCGGACTCCCGGGTGACCGACTCGCCGGCGTCGTATTTGCTGGCGGCGCGGCGTGTCAGGAGTCGGGCCCGCTCGATCTTGCGGTGCATGTCGACCAGCGTGTTGCGGACGGCGTCGAACCGGGAGATCGGCTGGCCGAACTGCTCGCGGTCGGTGGCGTACTCGCTGGCAGCGGTGTACGCGCCCTGTGCGAGCCCGGTCGAGAGGGCGGCGATCGAGATGCGGCCGCCGTCGAGTGTTTTCTTGGTCTGCGTCCAGCCGTCGCCTTCCTCGCCGAGCAGCCGGTCGGCGGGGATGCGGCAGTTGTCGAAGGAGATCTCACAGGTGGGTGAGGCGTTCAGCCCCATCTTGTCCCATTCGGCCGTGACCTCGAAGCCGTCGTCGGCGGGGTCGACGATGAACGTGGAGATGCCGTCGTAGCCGGCGTCCGGGTCGGTGACGGCTTTGACGACGACGCTGCCGGCGACGGAGGCGTTCGTGATGAACTGCTTGGTGCCGTTGAGCACGTAGTCGTCGCCGTCGCGCGTGGCCGTGGTGGACATGTCGCTGGCGTCGCTGCCGCTGGTTGGTTCCGTGAGCGCCCACGCCCCCAGGTAGTCGCCTTCGGCCAGCGGGCGCAGCCACTCGCGTTTCTGTTCGGCGGTGCCGAACAGTTCGATGGGTTTCGCGCCCAGGGAGACGTGGGCGGCGTACGAGAGCCCGATCGAGCCCGAGACGCGGCCGAGCTCCTCGGTGACCGTGGCGTACATGAGCTGGTCGCCCCCGAGGCCGCCGTACTCGTCGCTGATCGGCACCCCGAGCATGTCGAGGTCCGCGAGCGCGTCGAAGACCTCCGTGGGGAAGCGATGCTCGGCTTCGATGTCGCCGGCGATCGGCTCGATCTCCGCCGCGCAGAACTCGCGGACGGTCTCCTGGATGAGCGCGTGCTCGTCGGGCAGCTCGTGGTTCATGCGTCAACGTTTGGCACAACCATGATAAACGCACCGAAAACATGTACTTGTTACAACGGCTGTGTGGGCGGTCCCAGTCGACCCGCCGGACACCCCTGACGCCGTACCGACGAACCGCGATGGCGTTGGACATTTGACTCGGGCCGCCGAACCTCCAGTGTGCGCATCCGCCAGCTCGTTCGCGGCACCGTCCCATGGGAGTCACTGGAAGCTGTCGCCCGCGAGCTCGGCGCACGCTACGACCAAGACACCGTGCGGGTCGTGTTCCTCGACGCCGACAACTGGTTGTCGACGCCGTGTGTCGTCAACGACCGCTGGTTCGTGAAAGTCATCTCCGAGCAGAACGCGCTCGTGCACGCGGTGTTCACCGGTGCGCGGAACCTGGGGATGTTCTCCAGCGGCACCGAGGGGTTCTTCGAGCGCTTCGACGGCCCGGTTGCGATGGCCGAACACGAACGCGACGCCACCCGCGATCTCCGGGCGCTCGGCGTGAACGCGCCGCGGCCGATCGAGGCCTTCGAGGTCGACGGCTTCGGCGTGCTCGTGTTGGATTACCTGCCGGCGTTCACGCCCCTGGACGAAGTGCCCGCGGCGGACGTGGCCGCCCACGCGCCGGCGGTCTTCGAGGCGCTGTCCACGATGCACGCCAACGGGGTCGCACACGGCGACCTGCGCGCCGAGAACGTGCTCGTGTCCGACGGCGACCTCTACTTCATCGACGCCACCAACGTCGACACGGACGCCATCGCCGACGCCCGCGCGTACGACCTCGCGTGCGCGCTCGCCGCCCTGGAGCCGCTCATCGACGCCCAGACCGTGGTGCGGATCGCCCGCGAGTCGTACACCGTCGACGAGGCCGCGGCGGACGTCTCCACCACGATGGACGCGCTCTTGCGCGCCCAGGACTTCCTGGGGTTCGTCCAGCTTCGCCCCGACCACGACTTCGACACCGCGGCGCTGACCGGCCACATCGGGATGGCCGCAACGAACGCCCAGCGCGGCCTGTGACACCATGTGACAGTGTACGCGCTATCGTCCATAGAAGACCCATCTTTTTCACGCAGTACAACGCAGACTCTCCCGATGACGTACCAACATTACATCAACGGCGAATGGGTCGACGGCGACGGCACCGAGACCTTCGACAGCAGGAACCCCGCGAACGGCGAGACGCTGGGCACGTTCCAGCGTGGCACGACGACCGACGTCGAGGCGGCGATCGCGGCCGCCGACGACGCCGAGGACGAGTGGCAGTCGCTGTCCCGCATCGACCGCGCGGAGTACCTCTGGGACATCTACCACGAGCTCAAAGACCGCCACCAGGAGCTCGGTGAGGTCGTCACCAAGGAGTGTGGCAAGGAGATCAGCGAGGGGAAAGCCGACGTAACCGAAGCCTGGCAGATGGTCGAGTGGGCGGCCGGCGACGCCCGCCACCCGAAAGGTGACGTGGTCCCCTCCGAGATCCCCGAGAAGGACGCCTACATGCGACGCCAGCCGCGCGGCGTCGTCGGCTGCATCACGCCGTGGAACTTCCCGGTCGCCATCCCGTTCTGGCACATGGCCGTCGCGCTGGTCGAGGGCAACACCGTCGTCTGGAAGCCCGCCGAGCAGACGCCGTGGTGTGGCCAGATCATCGCCGAGATGTTCGCGGACGCCGGCATCCCCGACGGCGTCTTCAACATGGTGCAGGGCTTCGGCGACGCCGGCGCCCGCATCGTCGACCACGACGACATCGACACCGTGCTGTTCACCGGCTCCGCCGAGGTCGGCGAGGAGGTCGCACGGACGGTCGCCGACGACCCCGGCAAGCTCGCAGCCTGCGAGATGGGCGGCAAGAACGGCATCGTCGTCACCGAGAAGGCGGACCTCGACATCGCCGTTCACGCCGCGGTCATGAGCTCGTTCAAGACGACCGGCCAGCGCTGTGTGTCCAGCGAGCGCCTCATCGTCCACGAGGACCTCTACGACGAGTTCAAACAGCGGTTCGTCGAGATCGCGGAGTCGGTTGCAGTCGACGACCCCCTCGACGAGGAGACGTTCATGGGGCCGGCCATCGAGCCCGCCCACGTCGAGAAGATCCAGACGTACAACGACATCGCCCGCGAGGAAGCCGAGAACGTGCTCGTCGACCGCACCGAGCTCGGCGACGACGAGATCCCCGACGGCCACGAGGACGGCAACTGGGTGGGGCCGTTCGTCTACGAGGTGGACTACGATCCGGACCTGCGCTCGATCACCGAGGAGGTCTTCGGCCCGCACGTCGCGCTCATCGAGTACTCCGGTGACATCGAGCGCGCCGTCGAGATCCACAACGACACGCCCTACGGGCTCGCTGGCGCGGTCATCAGCGAGGACTACCGCCAGATCAACTACTACCGCGACAACGCCGAAGTCGGGCTGGCGTACGGCAACCTGCCGTGCATCGGCGCGGAAGTCCAGTTGCCGTTCGGCGGCATGAAGAAATCCGGGAACGGCTACCCCAGCGCGCGCGAGGTCATCGAAGCGGTCACTGAGCGCACCGCGTGGACGCTGAACAACTCCAAGGACATCGAGATGGCGCAGGGGCTCTCAGCGGACATCAACACCGACGAGTAAGCCGTCGTCGCGTCGGAACACACGTTTTTTACGAAGAGGCGGATGGTGGCGAGTGGCCACGAGTCCCGGAATCGTGGCCACGCGCCGATAGCAGCGGTGGTGGGGTGGGTGCGGACGCGGAGCGATGTTGTGATGCCGTCACGACGAGAAAAGCGTCGTTTCCGGCAGTACACAGTACTGGCTCCGACTACTTAAACTCACGTGTCGGTGGGTGCGTGTGCCGGGTCTCGACCTGCCCGCCCGCCACACCGGCTATGCGTCGGCAAGCTTGCGCTGCAAGCGGTCCAGTTCGTCGTCGAGGTTGCGCTTGAAGAACTGCTCGACGCCGGGCACGGAGCCATCGACGACGAACCGGTTCGTGAGCGTCGATCCGTCGTCGGCCGGCTCGATCTCGTGTTCGCCGGTCACGTCGAACATGCCCGACTTGCCGATGAACTTCACGAACGTCGGTGGTCGTACGTCCACGTCGCGTGTCTCCACGTCGATGGTGCGCCGGACGACGGGGATCGGCAACTCGACGTGCCACGTCGTCGTGTCGCCGGTGGTCGTGTAGCTATCGACGACGCTGATGGCGTCGGCGCGCTTCTCCGGGTCGGAGATAAACGCCCAGACGTCCTCAGGGGGCACCGCCAATTCGAACGTGCGCTCGACCCGAACGGTCATACGCGGAGTTTCGGTGCCGTCAGGAAAAAGCCGCCGATTACCGGACTACGCGGGCTCGACCCGCCACGTCGTCGATTTCGACCGGCTCCACTTCTCGATGTCGACTTCCTCCGATTTCTCCGCCAGCTCCGGGAGCCGAACACCGACCTGCTTCGAGGAGAGCCCGAGATGGTCCGCGATGTTCTTCGACCGGAAATACCGTTCACCCCGGTCGACGCTCTCCCGAAGGTAGTCGAGGATGCGGCGTTCCTCGTCGGTGTAGTCGCTCATCACTTGCTGTTGTGGCTTCGTCGGCTTAATGGTTTTCCGGCTACCCCCAGAGCTGGATCGCGCCGACGGACAACGCCGCAAGCACCATCGCCGCGCCGAACCCGATCGCTGTCTGGAACTGCCCGGACGATACGAAGGCGTACGCGGCGGCTGCAGCCGTCAGCAAGCCGAACACGATGCCCACGCCAACACCCTTGTCGGTTTCGTCGGCGGACTGCATAGTCACACGCCAGGGTTGCCGGTGGCGGCCCTTAACTGATTCTACTCGGCGGCCGGGGGGTGTCGGTCACGTGAGTGTGGTGTGTGCGGACTGCTCGTTCAACGCGAGGTTCGCGGCGATCTCGGCGTTGCGCATCGAGTACTGTGCGGACTGCTGGAGGCTCACCAGCACCTCCCGGGCTTCGAGCAGGTCGGCGTTGTTCATCTCCGGGAGGTCAGCCAGGATGTCGGCCTCGCGGTCCTCGATCGCGCTGAACTGCTCGCGCACCGCCACTGTGGCGTCGTAGTCGCGGTTGACCGCCGCCGAAACGGCGCTGGCGGCGACGTCGTCGACGGCGTCGGTGAACTCGCGGATGCGGCGCATCGTCGCCTGATCGACGTCCAAGGTGTGGCCGTCCGTCGCCATGACGATCTCCGCGATGTCTTCGGCGTTGTCCGCAACGAGTTCGAGGTTCTTCGCGACGCTCCGGTAGCCGACGAGCGGGAACCCCTCGTCGAGTCCGACCGTGCGCGCCAGCCCGGGGTCGTGGTAGGCGGTGAAGATGAGCCGCAACAACAGCACGAAGATCTTGTTGGCCTGTCGCTCCCGGTTGAGCGCGCGCTGTGCGAGATCCGGGTTGCCGTGGGCGAGCGCCTTCACGGCCTCCCCGCGCATCGTCGACCCGGTGTTTTCGAGGCGCTCCAGGAGGTTGTTGAGGTCGAAGTCAGCCGGATCGACCGAACACCGGATGGTGATCCTGGCGGGGGTTTCTTCGACCACCCCCAATCCCATGAGCTGGGTTTCGGCGCTGTAGACCGCGTTGATGTGCGCCGAGTCGAGGGCGGCTTCGCTCTCGACGTGGATGATGCGCCGCCCGAGCACGTACTGACCGACGATGGCGCGCTCGACGGCGTCGGCGTCGAAGTCCGTGGCGTGGATCGTGGCTTCCGTCTCCCCCTGGCGGGCCGACGCCGGGGTGACCGTCAGCGAGCCACGTCCCCCCTCGCGGACGGTCACCTCGTCGCCTTTCACGACGTCCTGGCTGCGCGCCCATTCGGCGGGCAGCGTCATCGCGAGCGTCGACGGGCCGAGTTGCTGAACTTTCCGTGTCCCCATGCCGTACGCAAGTTCGTGCGCGCCCTTAGTTTCGACCCACGGCCGGCTGCATCCTCACAGACACTGTGATCCGGCGTGCTTTTCCGTGACCCAGTCGTATAGATGCACATGGGTTTTGGTAGCTACGATGAGTCCGAGCAGAAAGATCAGAGCGTAGATACGGACGAAGACAAGGGCGTCAGCGTCCACGAGAACGACCACGATGGGGAGGTGTCGTTCGACTCCGAGGCCGACAGCGAGGAACTCATCGACCAGCTCAAATCGATCAAAGACGAGTAACCGCCGTCCTCACACCACGTTCACGAGGCGCTTCTCGAAGCGGCCGGTTCTAACCCGCTGCCAGCCTCGCAGCGACGCGTCGGTGTCCTCGCTGCCGGTATCGACGCGCAACACGCCGGTCTGATCGAGTTTCTGCGGTGAAGCGACGACGCGGACCTCGCTGCGGTCGATGATCGCCGGGGAGATCTGATCGTTGCCGCGCCCGAACACGAACCCCTGGCCGCCGATCGGGGAGACGTACACGACGTTGTCGGTGCCAAGCGCCGCGGTGATCTCGCTGGCGCTGCCGTCGCGCACAACGAGCGCGCCGTCACGGTACACGTCCACACCGAGCGGCGATCCGGAGACGCCGAGCGCGTCGGCGACCTCGGCGAGCGTGCCGCCGGGCCCCAGGACGTACGTCACCCCGTCGCGGACGCTGTCAGCGACGCCAGCGGCCAGCGCGCCGGTGGTACCGGCGTAGGCTTGCTTGGCGGGTTGGAGGGCGTCGGCCCCCTCCGTGACGGGGGTTGCAACGACGCCACGGAGCGTCGTCTGCACCTCGCCGTCGCGGTACGCGCCCTCGTCGATGTCGCTGACCTCCCTGGTGGTGGTGTCTTCGAAGGTCGCCGCAACCCGGCCGGCAGCGGCCGGCTGGACCGCGAACACGGCGGAGTACACCTTCACGCCGGCCGGCACGCCGAGGACGGGCACCGACGCGTCGTGGGCTGTGACGGCGGTCGCGACGTCGGTTGCCGTCCCGTCGCCGCCCACGAACAGGATCACGTCCACACCGTGGTCGATGAACGCCTCGACGGCCGCCCGCGTGTCGGCCGCCGTCGACGCCGGCGTGGTCGGGTGACCCACCACGGTGGGCGTGAACCCGGCGGCCGCGGCGACGCCCCCGCCCATCGGCTCGTCGTAAGTCACAACCGACACGTCGCCGGCGGCGTCACGCAGCGCGTCAAGCGCCGTGCGCGCTCGCTGGGGGGCTCGTTGGTCCGCGCCGCGCTCGCGGGCCTCCGCGACGTTTCCATCGGTGCCTTTGAGGCCGACTCGGCCGCCCATCCCGGCGATCGGGTTCACGACGACGCCGACAGTGCGCATGCGTGACACTGCGACAGCGACCACAAAAAGCCACGCGGTCGCGGCGGCTGGCGTGCGCGAGCGCCCCGCGACGCTCCGCCGCCCGCAGGCTCACCGACCCCCGAAGACAACGCCCAGCAGCCGTGCCTCAACCCGAATGCAGCGGTCCGCGAACGCCGTGACCAGCGGCTGGGCCGCGTAGACGGCCCCGAACCCGAGCACGGACGCAGCGATGCCGCCGGCGATGTCGACGGGGTAGTGGACGCCGACGTAGACGCGGCTGTAGCCTACGAGCGCCGCGACCGCCACGCCGACAACCACGGCCCGCCACCGGTCTTGGAGAGACGCCAGCGGCCACGCGAACGCGAACATGACCGTCGTGTGTTGGCTCGGGAAGGAGTTCTCCGGCGGGCCGGCTAGCAGCGTCTCGTAGCCGGCGGCGTACGGTGCGGGGTGACTGTGGAGTGTGCCCATGCCGTACGAGATCGCGAGCGCGACGACGATTGTGGCGAACACGAACACCGATTTTTGCTTCCCGTCGTGGGTCGTGATCCCGAGCCCCGCGAGGGCGGCTTCGAGCACGGGGATCGGGCGATCGACACCGGGAGCAACCCAGAGAACCACGAGCACGAGCGGCACGAGGAAGACGGCGCGCTCGGCGAGGAACACCATGGCCTCGTTGAGAACCGGCGTGCCCGCGTGGGGCGTGATGAGAGACGCGACGGGTGGCGGGGTCATGTGGGCGTGTGGTCGCACGCACGCGATTAAAAGCGTCGTGGTCCGGTGGACCGTCGCCGTGCTCGGACCCAAGGGTTAAACACGGTCACGACGGAACCACAAGACATGTTCACACCGCTTGAAGCTGGCGCGTCACTCCCACCGAATCTCACTGGCTGGGCGGTCACCGTGCTCGGCCTCGCGTTGGTTGTCGGGTGGCTTGCAGCCTTCTACCGGTGACCCGGCGTTTCACTCCTGAGACACTGCGGTGACGCGGTCCCGGAACCAGTCGGCGGCGGCGCGGACGGTGTCCGCATCAGAATGCTGTATTTTCACGCGGACCCGGTCGCCGGGGTAACTGCCGACGGTCACGTCGTATGCCTCCTGGAGCGCCGCGATCGTGTCGATGAGCGCGCTCTCGGGGGCGTCCACCGACACCTCTTCGGTGTACACCTGTTCGCCGGTGAACTCGTCGGCGACGGTCTCGAACATGCCTTTCATCTCGTCGGGCACGCCCGGCAGCACGTAGACGTTGTTCACGGCCGCACCCGGCGCGACGCCCCGGGGGTTTTCCAGCAGTCGGGCGCCCGCGGGGAGGTGGGTCGTGCCGGTGGTGAGGTCAGCCGCCGAGTAGGTGTCGTGGCGCTGGAAGTACGCCACGGCGTCGGCGTGCTCTGTGAGCTCGCGGTCGAACGCGGACGCGACGGCGTCCATGGTCACGTCGTCGTGAGTCGGCCCGACGCCACCGGTCACGATCACGGCGTCGTACCGCTCGGACAGCGCCGCAACGTCGGCCTGGATCGTCGCCACCTCGTCAGGGATGACGATCGTCCGTGCGACTGTTGCGCCGCGCTCGTGAAGCTGCTGGCCGAGCCACGCGGCGTTCGTGTTCACCGTGTCGCCGGCGAGCAATTCATCTCCGACGGTCACCAACGCCACCTGCATGCAGTCGGGTAGGGGCCGCGTGGAGAAAAGCCCCCTACTTTTCGAGGTCGACCTCCGACGCCACGCGCTCGGACTCGAGCTGCCGGATCTGGAGCCGATAGTAGATGACGCCGCCGGCCCCGACGAGGCCCAACAGGACGGCGAGCCCGGCGAACAGCATGGCGTTGCGCTGGCTGTAGTAGCTGATCCGGATCCGGTCGGCGGGCACCGAATCCCACGCCAGGCGCACCCGGTCGTCGTCGATCCGGCGGTCGTATCCGCCGGGCTGGACGGAGCTGATGATCGGGAGCGAGGCGCGCATTCCACGGGGTAGTGTCACCGAATGCGATCCGTTGACGACCACCGGGATCACGGTCTGTGATCCGTCCGCGGGGGCCGTGTACGCGAACGTACCGTTGGTCGCGGGGAACGTCGCGACCAGCGCGGAGTCCGTGGTCGAGACGTTGATCGCGTCGCTGCCGACGACTGTGCCGTTGGGGTGTCGGAACGCGACCGCCGAGATGTCCGTCGGCGCGGCGTCACCACGCCCGGCGGGCCGACCGATGGTCACGTTCTGTCGGTCCGTGACCGACGCCACGACGGTGTACGTGTCACGGGACATGTTCACCGCGACCGGGGCGGTGTGTGACCACTCGTAGGTGGCGTTCTGGGCGAGCTGCTCGTCGGACGGGGTGGCAGCCGACTGGGGGCCGCCGAAACCAGCACAGCCGGCGGTGACGGCGAGCGCGGCGACCGCGAGCGCGACCCAGAGCGCCCTCATGGCACGACGGCAAGGAGCTCCGACGGGAGGTGTTGGCCGATCGCGGCCAGCAGTCCCGGCGGATCAGTGGAGTCCTTGCAGATGACGCTCTGTTCGAGCAGCCCGATTCGCTCGACGGTGACGATGTCGCGGGCGTGGCCCGCGCGGTTGACTGTCGCCCGCACCTCGCCGCGGGTGGCGCTGTTCACGTTCAGCCGCCCCGACCCACGGGTCCACTCGTAGAGACGGTCGCGCTCGGCGTCCGCGAGCGCCGCCGGCCCGTCGTCGTCGTGGACGAACCGCAGCGGCATGTGCTGGACGAGCCCGAACCGCTCCCGGATCTGGCTGGGGGTGCCCGGCCCGAGGTCGAGCTCCGCGGCGGGGACGCGCACGTCCTCGCCGGCGTCGAGCACGATGCCGTCGTCGTCCCAGGACGCAAGCGTCCCGACGTACGTCTCTCCGGGCTCGAACTCGGGTGTGATTTCGCCCCAGGACTCCACCAGCGCGTTGCGGGCGGCGACCTCGTCCGGGCCCTCCAGGGTGACCGTCGGGAAGTCGTCGTGTCGAACGCCGACATCGACGGTGACCGCGAGGGAGCCGATGTCGTTGCCGACGAGCGACCGGAGCCCGTCGAGGGCCCGCTCACGGGCGTCGCCGCTGACGTAGACTTTGGTTGCGAGTACGACCATTAGGCCTCCACGGCGAGTTCCGAGCGCAGTCGCTCGATGCGGTCGTCCATCGCGTCAACGAGGTCGGTGTTCTCCATGGCTTCGACGGCGGAGCCACACTCCGGACACTCGAACCCGAGGTCCATCGCCTCGCCGAACTCGAAGCGGATCGAACAGACCTCACAGAGGTAGAACTCGTTTTCGAGTTCGTACTCGCGGCGGTCGACGAGCGCCTCCAGCAGTCGGTCCATCTCCTCGCGGAGGTTCCCCGGCACGTTCTCGTACTGGAACGTCCAGAGATACGTGAGCCACCCCGAGTCCTCGTCGCGGACCCGGCGGTAGGTCGCGAGGTCGTTCTCGTAGAGGATGAACAGCGCGCGCCGCACGTCGTTGAGCTCCAGCCCGAGTCGCTCGGCGAGTTCCTCGTCGGTCACCTCGCCGTCCGGCGGCGCGGCCGCGACGGGCATCCCCTTCGGTCCGACCAGCTCGTGGAGGTACTTCTGTACCACGGGGTCGTCAAGTAAGTCCTCAAAAGCCATTGTTGAAACCGGCGGTCGGAGCGCCATTAAGTCTTGTTACTCCGGGGGCGTTCGTGGGCGCTGCGAGGCCGCGAACGGCTTTCGTGGCCGGTGCTCGTCAGTGGATACTGTGACTGGAGTGCTCGCTGCCGCGCGCCGAGGCGGTCCTGTTCCGTGTCGCGCTCGGTGAGCCCTGGCCGACGACTGTCGCCGCGACCGCCGCCGGCGGCTAGTCGCCGTCGCCGGCGGCCGCACCCTCGGCGTGGTCGCCGTCCTCGACGTCGACGACGTGCTTGCCGAGTTCCTCGGGGATCACGCGGCGCTCGGCGTTCTCGTAGCCCTGTTCGAGTTCGCGGCCGTCGAACAGCCGGTCGAGGAAGACCGCGAGCCCGGCGACCTCGCTGTGGGGCTGGTTCGTCACGCCGACGTTCCAGTCGGCGGCCTCGTACACATCCCCGGGCACTTTCTCGCCGCCGACGACGACCAACACCGGCTCCTCGCGGTGGGTGGTGCGGATCTCGTCGTCGACGGACTGGAGCTGTTCGCCGTACATCGTGAGATGGACGACCGCGCCCGGCCAGTCCTCGATGGTGGCGTTCAGTTCCGTCGTCCGTTCGACATCGAACGGGCCGCCGAACCGGCCGGTGATGTCGCGGACTGTCTCGGCGGCCTGGGTCGCGTTGTCGGGGAACAGCACGCGGTCCGCGCCGAGCGCGCGCGCCGTCAGCCCGACGTGTGTCGTCATGCGGTCGTCCCGGCCCGGCCGATGGCCGTACCGGAGGACCGCGACTTCGGGATGGGACTGCATGCGTCCCGGAAGGTGTGCCGTCGGGGTACGCGTTTCGGAACGGCCCATGCGGTGTGCCGTGTGGACGATGGTCCACACCCGGATCGGAATGTCTATGCCCGCCGGCGTTGTACCAGTAGGGGAGCTGATCTTTGCACATGTCTTTCCAGTTTTGGCCGTGTCTGTCACCCCTCGCAGGGCTGGCGGTGGTAGCGTGAATCCGAGCCGCGTCGACAGCCTCACCGACCTCGCGTACGGCGTGTTGATCTTTGCTGCGGTCGGACTGATCCTGCGCGTCGGAACGAAAACCGGCGTTGCGTTCGGGTTCGGCGTGCTGGCGGCCTACGTGTTGCACATCGCATGGAAGATGGCGCGCTTCGATCCCGAGTGGATGACGCGGACCGTCGACGAAACCGTCACGGAGACTGTCGAGGAGTCCATGGACGAAGCCGTCGAGCAAACCATGGGCGAAACCGTCGAGCGAACCGTCGACGAGACTGTCGGTGAGACCGTCGAACAGACTGTTGATGAGACGGTCAGCGAAACCGTCGAGGAGACGGTCAAGGAGTCCGTCGAATCCACGGTCGACGAAACCGTGGGTGAGACCGTCGAGCAAACCGTCGACGAGACTGTCAGCGAAACCGTCGAGGAGACTGTCAAAGAGTCCGTCGAGGAGACCGTGGATGAGACGGTCAGCGAGACTGTCGAGGAGTCGGTCAAACAGCAAGTCGAGGAGTCGGTCAACGAGACGGTCGAAGAGACCGTCGAACAAACCGTCAAAGAGACCGTCGACGAGCGGCTCGCCGCAGCGGACGTGCAGCCGGGCAACGACGACGAACCCGGCGACGACGAGGACGGGGCCGAGCCGTGATCGGTGCGCGGACGCGACACACTGGGGGCGGCCATGATTAGCGCGCTGCTCGGGGTGGGGTTGGTTGTTGCGGCGTTCGTCGGTTTCAACGTGGGCGGATCGACGACCGGGCCGGCGTTCGGCCCGGCCGTGGGTGCGGACGCGCTGTCGAAGCCGACGGCAGCCGGTCTGATGACCGTGTTCTTCTTTATCGGGGCGTGGACGCTCGGTCGCCGCGTCGTGGACACGCTGGGCACGGAGCTGCTGCGCCAGCCCGGCATCTTCACCCTGGAGGCCAGCATCGGCGTGCTGTTTTTCATCGGACTGGCGTTGTTCGTCGGGAACTACGCCGGTGTGCCGGCATCGACGTCGATGACCGCCGTCGGTGCGATCGCGGGCCTCGGATTGGCGCGTGACGCCCTCGACGTCGCGGTCATGGGTGAGATCGTGATCTGGTGGGTGGTCGCGCCCGTCATCGGCTTCTGGGTGTCGCTGATCATCGGCCGATACTTCTACGCGCGGCTCCACCGCCGGGTGGCCATGAACCGCACGGAGGGCGCGCTCCTCCGGGTCGACCGGACGGGCGCGATCCCGACGGTGCGGCCGGCGGAGAACACGAACCGCCGGGAGTTGTTCGGCGTGGTCACGGTCATCACGATCGGGTGTTTGATGGCGTTTTCCTCCGGCACGTCGAACATCGCGAACGCCATCGCACCGCTGGTCGGCAGCGGCGTGGTGGGGATGAACCCCGCCATCCTCCTGGGGTGTGCCGCGGTCGGCGTCGGCTCGTTCACGATCGCGCGCCGGACCCTCGAAACGATGGGCAGCGATATCACCGAGCTGCCGCTGACGGCCGCCATCGTGGTGGCGTCGGTGAGCGCGACGCTGGTGATCTTCCTGTCGGCGATCGGGATTCCGGCGAGCTTCGTGGTCATCGCGACGGTGAGCATCGTCGGGCTCGGATGGGGGCGTGCGACCCGCCCGGTGAGCGTGCAAAGCGCGGTCAGCGGGGACTCCGACGTGGCGGTGTCTGTCGGCGGGTTGGCCGCCGACGACCCCGACGAGGCGGTGCCGGCCATCGGCGAGGAACAGCCCGAGGACATCCCGAGTGCGGGCGACCTCTTCGACCCGGGGACGACCGTGCGGGTGATCGCGATGCAGAACCTGGTGCCGATTGTTGGCACCGTCAGCGCGTACCTGGCGTTTCGGTTCCTCCCGATCTGGGGGTTTTAGCGGCCGGGACGGCGCGCCTGGCCGTGGCGGGTGCGGCCGGGCAATCAGAACGCACTTGTCGTGGGGGCCAGAGCGTCCGGTATGGAACTCACTGGGAAGCGGATCGTCGTGACGGGCGGTGCAGGACTCGTGGGCAGCCACGCAGCGGGCGCGCTGGCCGGCGACAACGACGTGCTCGTGGCCGACGACCTCTCGAAGGGCAGCCGGGC
The DNA here is from genome assembly GCF_016917855.1 of Halobacterium sp. GSL-19. Classification (NCBI taxonomy): domain Archaea; kingdom Methanobacteriati; phylum Methanobacteriota; class Halobacteria; order Halobacteriales; family Halobacteriaceae; genus Halobacterium; species Halobacterium sp. GSL-19. The sequence goes on along the minus strand of NZ_CP070377.1, from coordinate 511,842 downwards.
GGCGGTTCCGGACGGCGTCGAGTTCCGACGCCGGGACATGTGTGACCCCGACGACGTGGCGGACGTCATCACGCCGGACGTGGACATCGTGTTCCACTTCGCGGCGTACACGGACACGAACTACGAGCAGCCCCGACAGCTGTTCGAGGAGAACGGGGCGATGACGTACAACGTGCTCGAACGGATGGCGGCGGTCGGCGTCGACCGGTTCGCGTTCACGTCGTCGTCGACGGTGTACGGCGAAGCGCCGATGCCCACGCCCGAGGATTACGCGCCCCTGGAGCCGATCTCGGTCTATGGCGCGTCGAAGCTGGCCGACGAGGGACTGATCTCGACGTACGCCCACACTCACGGGATCACGTCGTGGGTGTATCGGTTCGCGAACATCGTGGGGCCGCGCCAGCGCGGCACCGTCGTCCCGGATTTCATTCAGAAGCTGCGGGCGGACCCGGAGACGCTGACGATCCTGGGGGACGGCCGTCAGGAGAAGTCATACCTGCACGTCGAGGACTGCGTGGACGCCATGACGCACGTGATCGAGCACGCCCCGTCGCGGCCGCTGAACGTGTTCAACCTGGGGACGCGGACCACCACGTCGGTCACCGCGATCGCGGACCTCGTCAGCGACGAGCTCGGCGTCGATCCGGCCTACGAGTACACGGGCGGCGACCGCGGCTGGACCGGCGACGTGCCGCGGATGCGGCTGTCAATCGAGAAGCTGGCCGCGCTGGGGTGGGAGCCGACACGAGCGAGCGACGAGGCAGTGCGGACGGCGGCCGCGGAGCTGGCGGCGGAACTCAGTGGGGACGAAGCGTAGCGTGGAGGTGGGCGGCTGGCAGCGGGGTTTGCGGGGGTGTTAGTTCCGGGCTGTGGGGTGGCCGTCACTGTCGTCGGCAGGGGTGGGCACGTACTGGTCTTCCCACTCGCGGCGGGATTGGAGCTCGCGTTTCCCGCGGTCGGTGAGCAGGTAGTGGTTGGTTCGTTCGTCGGCTTTCGTTTTCTCCAGGAGGCCCTTGTCGACGAGCGTGTCGAGGTTGGGGTAGAGGCGCCCGTGGTTGATGTTGCCTGTGTAATACGTTTCGAGATCGGATTTGATGTCGAGGCCGTTCGGGGTGTCGAGCCCGGCGGCGACCACGAGCAAATCCCGCTGGAATCCAGTGAGGTCGTCCATCTCTCCAGGTGAAGTAGAACACCCCCACTGTATTAAGTACTCTGGCAGAAGTGTCAAATACAAGTCTTTTCGCGTTACTGTTCGACCCGGGGCGGAGTGAGAAGCTCCGAGTCCGCGAGGCCGGCGCACGCCCCCACGATCGTGAGCACACGCTCTGGCGTGAAGAACTCGGGGGTGTGGGATTCGGCGTCGACGATGCCGACGACGTCGTCGCCAGCGAGGACGGGACAACAGCATTCGCTGGCGACGGCGCTGTCGCGCTCGTTGCCGGGACCGTCGTGGGCTGCGGTGTCGTCGACAACCACAGCCTCCCCGCTGCGTCCCACAGCGGCGTTGGTCGAGCGGGCAGCAACCGAGTCTGTGAGCGGGACGACGGCGCGTGACGGCGCACCCGTGTAGGCTTCCTTGACGAGGATCGGGTGGCCGTCGCTGTCGGCTGCACGCCGGTAGATCCCCAGCCAGTCGACGGGGAGTTCCTCGGCGAGCGCGTCGACAGTCCCGGCGAGCGCAGCGAGGCGGGCGGTGTTGGGGTGGTCGCGGAGCTGTTCGGGGTCGTATTCGAGCCCACAGATCGGCGCGAGGTTGTACTGGTCGTCCGCGGGGCCGACGTCACGCGCCGTGCCGGGAGTCGACTCGGACGGCACGGGGTACGTGTAGTGGTCTTCGACGGCCGCCGTGGTGATCGTCGTGTGGGGCGGCCGTGCAACCAGCGCCGCGCCGCGGTGGGCGGCGTCCGAGGCCGCATCCGCGTACTCCGGGAGGCCGATGGCCCGGAGATACGAGTCGTGGTCCATGCTACCACCTTTGTACCGCCGGTATTTATGTGCACTCACTGGTGGGATATGCCGGGGTCGGTCGGGCGCGGAACGTGACACAGCCCGAACTATTCTGCGGTCTGTGACGGGGGCGGTCGTTGTGTCGAGGTTCCACCCGGAAATATCCGGATGGGGACGCGGTCGTGTGCCGGGCGTCCCTGAATCCGGGCGTATGACGTGTGCCAACGGGCAACGCACTTATGTGTTACCAATCCCCATAATTATATGAGTGCCGGTGTCCCGCCCAGCGACCGCCCCCACACCCCACATCTGACCCACCTCGGTCGCACACCCGGGCGAGCCACCGAGACACACACCCACCATGACTGAAACCCTCGACCGACTCAGCGAGCAATACGCGGAGTCAGTGCCAGCGGACCTCCGAGACACCCAGAGCTTCCAGTGGTACCTGGACACCCTCTACGACGACCCCACGGTCGCCCGCAACGCCCACCAGCGGCTCGCGGACATGTTCGACTACTACGGCAAGACGACTGACGACGACGGGGTCGTCGAGTACCGGCTTGCATCCGAGGACCCGCTGGGCGAGGGTGCGAACACGTTCTTCGGTCGGGAGGTCCACGAATCCATCCACGAGTTCGTCAACAAGGTCAAAAGCGGCGCTCGGGGGCTCGGCCCTGAAAAGCGCATCATCCTCCTGCTCGGGCCCGTTGGCTCGGGGAAATCAGACGTCGACCGCCAGGTCCGCCGCTATTTCGAGGACTACACCGCACAGCGCGAGGGGCGGCTGTACACGTTCCGCTGGACCGATCTCTGCTCGGTCATCGACGACCAGGACCCCAACGACGACACCATCACCTCCCCGATGCACCAGGACCCGCTCGTGTTGCTCCCGGAGGCCCAACGCCAGCAGGTCATCGACGACCTCAACGAAGACCTCGACGCGCCGTACTCGCTGCGCAACAGCCAGAGCCTCGACCCCGAAAGCGAGTTCTACATGGACGAGCTGCTCGCGCACTACGACGACGACCTCCAGGCCGTCCTGGAATCCCACGTCGAAGTGGTGCGGCTCGTCGCCAGCGAGAACCGCCGCGACTGCATCGAGACGTTCGAGCCCAAGGACAAGAAAAACCAGGACGAAACCGAGCTCACGGGCGACGTTAACTACTCGAAGCTCGCGGTCTACGGCGAGAGCGACCCGCGGGCGTTCGACTACGCCGGCGCGTTCTGCAACGCCAACCGCGGCATCTTCTCCGGCGAGGAGCTGCTGAAACTCCAGCGGGAGTTCCTCTATGATTTCCTGCACGCCACCCAGGAACAGACCATCAAGCCGAAGAACAACCCCCGGATCGACATCGACCAGGTGATCGTCGGGCGCACGAACATGCCCGAATACCAGGACAAGCGCGCCGACGAGAAGATGGAGGCGTTCAACGACCGCACCAAGCGCGTGGACTTCCCGTACGTCCTGGAGTACGACCGGGAGGCCAAGATCTACGAGAAGCTGCTCGGGAACGCCGACGTGCCGGACATCCACGTGGAGCCACACACGCTCACGATGGCCGGGCTGTTCGGCGTGCTCACGCGCATCCGCGAGCCCGACACCGACGCCATCGGGCTCTTGGAGAAGGCCAAAGCGTACAACGGGGAGCTCGATGACATCGACGACGTCGACCCGGAGAAGCTCCGCGAGGAGGCCGAGGTCACCGGTGATCGGGAGGGCATGGACGGCGTCAGCCCGCGGTTCGTCGGCGACGAGATCGCCGCCGCGATCATGGAGTCGATGGACCGCGACCGCGGGTTCCTGTCGCCGCTGACGGTGTTCAACCGGGTCGAGGACAACCTCCCCCAGCACGGATCGATCCCCGAGGACCACGTCGCGGACTACCAGCGCGTCCTCGAACAGGTCCGCGAGGAGTACAAGGAGCGCGCCATCGAGGACGTCAGGCACGCCCTCGCCTACGATCTCGACGAGATCCAGCGCCAGGGCGAGAAATACATGGACCACGTGATGGCGTACATCGACGACGACACCGTCGCCGACGAGCTCACGGGCCGCGAGCAGGAGCCCGATGAGACGTTCCTGCGCGCCGTCGAGGAGCAACTCGGCGTGCCCGGCGACCGCAAAGACGACTTCCGCCAGGAGGTGTCGAACTGGGTGAGCCGGCGCGCCCGCGAGGGCGAGCCGTTCGACCCCCAGGACAACGACCGACTGCGCCGCGCCTTGGAGCGGAAGCTCTGGGAGGACAAGAAGCACAACATCAACTTCTCGGCGCTGGTGTCGAACGCCGACGTCGACGAGGAACAGGACAACGAGTGGGTGGCGGCGCTCGTCGACCGCGGGTACAGCGAGGACGGTGCCCGTGAGGTCTTGGAGTTCGCCGGCGCCGAGGTCGCGAAAGCGGAACTGGAATCGTGACAGACTACATTGGGCGGGCGAACCGCGCGCTGCGGGACGCCTACGACGAGCCGATGAGCCTCGCCGAGTACGTCGACCGGGCGTTCGAACAGCCGTTAGCCGCCGCCCACGCCAGCCGGTACCTGCTGGCGGCGATCGAGAGCGCGGGCACCCGGGAGGTCGTGGAGAACGGCGAGCGCGCGCAGCGCTATCGGTTCTTCGACGACCCCCACAACGACGGCGAGCACGCGGTCCTCGGGAACACGGCGACGCTGAACGCGTTCGTCGACGACGTGCGCGCGATCGCGGCGGGCCGCGGCAAGGCCGAGACCATCCTGTGGTTCGCCGGGCCGACGGCCACCGGGAAGTCGGAGCTGAAGCGGTGTCTGATCAACGGGCTCCGGGAGTTCTCGAAGACCGACGCGGGCCGGCGATACACCATCGAGTGGAACGTCTCGGACGCCGACCGCGGCCCGGGGTTGACCTACGGCGAGGAGCCCGTCGACCGCGAGGACGACTGGTATGAGAGCCCCGTGCAGGCGTCGCCGCTGTCGGTGTTCCCGACGGACGTCCGCGAGGACGTGCTCGCGGACGTCAACGACCACCGCGAGGACGCCGACGCGTTGCGCGCCGACGCCGACCTGCCGCCGTTCTCCCGGGAGGCCTACGACCACCTCGAACAGCAGTACCGCCGCGAGGGCGTCGCGGACGTGTTCGCGGCGGCGACCGACCCCAAGCATTTGCGCGTGAAAAACTACGTCGTGGAGCGCGGCCAGGGGATCGGCGTGTTGCACTCCGAGGACGCCGGCAGCCCGAAAGAGCGCCTCGTGGGGTCCTGGGTCGCGGGGTTGCTCGGGCAACTGGATTCGAAGGGGCGCAAGAACCCCCAGGCGTTCAGCTACGACGGCGTGCTCTCGCAGGGCAACGGCTGTCTCACCATCATGGAGGACGCCAGCCAGCACGCCGACCTGCTACAGAAGCTGTTGAACGTGCCCGACGAGCGCCGCGTGAAACTCGACAAGGGGATCGGGATGGACCTGGACACGCAGCTGGTCGTGATCTCGAATCTGGATCTGGAAGCGCAGCTGAACAAACACGACGACCGGCAGGGGTTCGACCCGCTGAAGGCGTTGAAGCGGCGGCTGTCGAAACACGAGCTCGGCTATCTCACGTCGATCAGTCTCGAAGCCCAGTTGCTGCGCCGGGAGCTCACCGGTGACGCCGGCGTGTGGACGGCCACGGACCCGGAGGTGTTGGCCGAGCGCGCCGCACAGCCGGTGACGGTGTCGGTGCGCGACGATGACGGGGAGACGGAGCGCGAGCTTGCGCCGCACACGATCGAGGCGGCCGCGCTGTACAGCGTCGTGACACGGCTCGACGACGACGACCACGGCGACGAGCTGTCGCTGGTCGAGAAGGCGTTGCTGTTCGACCGAGGGTACGTCGGCAGCGGGGAGGACCGCCGGGACGCGAGCGAGTTCGACCTCGCTGACGGTGCCGACGGTGCCAACGGGATCCCGGTGACGTACACGCGGGACGTGCTGGCCGATCGCCTGCACGCGGACGCCGACCGCAGCCACCCCGACCTCGCGGTCGAGCGGGTCATCACGCCCGGTGACGTGCTGTCCGGGATGGTCGACGGGCTGTCGTCCGCGCCGGTGTTCTCCGACGCCGAGCGCGCGGAGTTCAACGACCGGGTGGCGGTCGTGGAGGCGTACATCCACGACCAGCAGGCCGAGGACGTGCGCGACGCGGTGCTGGCCGGGGAGGGCGCGAGCGAGTCGGCGGTCGAGGAGTACGTCGACAACGTCCACGCGTGGGCGACCGGCGACACCGTCGAGAACGCGCGCGGCGAGCAAGCGGAGCCGGACGCGCTGTCGATGAAGCTGTTCGAGACGGAGACGCTGGGGCGCTTTGACGCCGACACCCACTACCACGGCAACGACCCCACGCCGGCCGTCGAGACGTTCCGCGAGGACACCGTGATGACGGCGGTGACTCGCCACGCCTGGGAGCACCGCGACGACGAGTTCCACGCCCACGACGTGGATCTGTCGACGGTGCCGGTGTTGCGCGACGTGCTCGCGGGCAACGACTGGGACGACGTCAAGCGCGTGCACCCGGAGTTCGACCCGACGCAGTGGGCGGACCCGCCGGAGGGCACTGACACGGCCGCGGTCAAGGCGGACGCCATCTCGTTTCTGGTGTCCGAGCGGGGGTATTCGCGGGCGAGCGCCGAGCTGGCGTCCCGAAGCGTGATCTCGGAGGTGACGGACGAATGGGACTGAGAGAGGACCGCGAACGGTTCCACGAGATCGGTGAACAGCGCCGCCAAGACCTCGCGGAGTTCATCCAGTACGGCGATCTAGGGGGCAGCGGCCCCGACGCCGTGCGGGTGCCGATCAAGCTCGTGGACCTGCCCGCGTTCGAATACGACCAGCTCGACCGCGGCGGGGTCGGGCAGGGGGACGTCGACCCCGGCGATCAGGTCGGGGAGCCCGACGAGGCCGGTGAGGGTGACGACGACGAGGCCGGCGACGAGAGCGCCGACCACGAGTATTACGAGATGGACCCCGAGGAGTTCGCGGCGGAGCTCGACGAGCGCCTGGGGTTGGATCTCGACCCGAAGGGGAAGAAGGTGGTCGCGGAGACGGAGGGCGCGTTCAACGAAACCGCGCGCCGTGGCCCGCGTGGCACCCTGGATTTCGCGCACCTCTACAAGCAGGGGTTGAAGCGCAAGATCGCGATGGACTTCGACGAGGCGTACGTCACGGCGGCGTTGCGGGTCGACGGCTGGGGGGTCGATGCGGTGTACACCTGGGCGCGCGAACAGCACATCCCGGTGTCGCGGGCGTGGATCGCCGAGCGCGCCCGCAGCCCCAGCCCGGACGACGACGCCGGCCGGGTTGTCGACGACGCGGTGTGGGCGTCGATCGACGCGATGGAGGCGGCGGTCGACGTCGAACCCACGCGGACCCGGATTCGGCGCGGCGGCCCGGGACGGGTGCCGTTGCGGCGGGAGGACGAGCGGTTCCGACATCCGAAAGTCGTCGAGCACCGCGAGCGCAACGTCGTCGTGGTGAACATCCGCGACGTGTCCGGGTCGATGCGGGAGTCCAAACGCGAGCTCGTCGAGCGGACGTTCACCCCGTTGGACTGGTATCTCACCGGGAAGTACGACAACGCCGAGTTCGTGTACATCGCCCACGACGCCGACGCCTGGGAGGTCGACCGCACCGACTTCTTCGGGATCCAGTCCGGGGGCGGCACCCGCATTTCGACCGCCTACGAGCTCGCCGAGAACGTGCTCGACGAGTACCCGTTCTCGGAGTGGAACCGGTACGTGTTCGCGGCCGGCGACGGGGAGAACAGCCACGACGACACCGAGGAGAACGTGATCCCGTTGATGAACGACATCGACGCGAACCTGCACGCGTACGTCGAAACACAGCCCACCGATGGCGTCCAGACGGGCACGCACGCGGGCAAAGTCCGGGACGCGTTCGGCGACACCGACAACGTCGCCGTGACGACGGTCACCGAGCCCGATGACGTGATGGGTGCCATCGAGACGATTCTCAGCACAGAGGACAATGACACGGCCTGATCCAGCCAAGCACGCGGCGGCCCAGACGCTCGACGAGCCGGCCCGGGAAGCCAACGCGCTCGCCCGGAAGCTCGGCCTCGACCCATACGACGTGCAGTATTGGGTCGTGGACCACGACGAGATGAACGAGCTCATCGCCTACGATGGGTTCCAGACGCGGTATCCACACTGGCGGTGGGGGATGAAATACGAGAAACAACGCAAGCAGACGCAGTTCCTCGGCGGGAAGGCGTTCGAGATCGTGAACAACGACGACCCCTCGAACGCGTTCCTGCAGGTGAGCAACGACCTCGCGGACCAGAAGGCGGTGATCACGCACGTCGAGGGGCACGCGGATTTCTTCAACAACAACCAGTGGTTCGGGCTGTTCGCGGACGGCGAGGGGCCGGACGCGGCGGCGATGCTGGAGCGCCACGCCGACCGCGTGGCGTCGTTCCTGTCGGACCCGGAGATCGGCCGGGAGTCCGTCGAGCGGTTCATCGATACGGTGTTGACCATCGAGGACAACATCGAGTACCGGCGGGCGTTCGACCGGGACGCGGAGGGCGGTGATCCGGACGCGCTGGCGGAGACGCTGGCGTCGCTTGGCGTCAGCGAGGAGGTCCGCGACGAGGTGTTCACGGAGACCTGGCTGGACGACATTGCGGCGGTCGACGACAGCGTGCAGTTCCCCGAAACCCCCGAGTACGACCTGCTGGCGTTCCTGCGCGATCACGGGCAGGCCTACGACGAGGACGCCGAGAAGGCGGCGGCCTTCGAGGACTGGCAGCGCGAGCTCCTGGAGTTGCTACGCCGGGAGGCGTACTACTTCGCCCCCCAGCGCACCACGAAGGTGATGAACGAGGGGTGGGCGGCGTACTGGGAGTCGATGATGATGGGCGAGGAGGCGTTCGCGGGCGACGACGAGTTCCTGAGCTACGCCGACCACCAGGCCCGGGTGCTGAACAGTCCGGGGTTCAACCCGTACAAGCTCGGGAAGGAGCTGTGGGAGTACGTGGAGAACCGCGCCAACCGGCGGGCGGTGCTTGAGCACCTGCTGCGCGTGGATGGGGTGACGTGGCGGAACTTCCACGACACGGTCGACACCGCGGACGTGGTGGACACGTTGGCACCACCGGCCGCGGTGGCGGCCGTCGCGCCCGACGAGTTGGATGCCGTCGAGTCGCTGCCGGACGCGTACGTCGACTGGCAGGGGCTTGCGGCCGCCCGGGAGCGCGAGATCGACGTCCAGCGGTATCCGTGGAAGCTGTTCACCTACGAGGGGCTTGCCCACCGGCATTACTCGCTAGCGAAACCCCAGTACCGGGGGTTCCTGGGGCGCGTGACGCGCGACGAGTTGGAGTCCGTGAGCCGATACCTCTTCGACACGGCGCGGTACGCCAGCGTCGAGGCGGCGCTGGCGGACGTGCCGGTGACTGCGGGGTGGGATCGCATGTACAGCGTCCGGGAGAGCCACAACGACGTGACGTTCGTCGACGAGTTCCTCACCCAGGAGTTCGTGGACGCCAACGAGTATTTCGCCTACGAGTTCAGCCAGACGCGGGGTGATTTCCGGGCGACCAGCACCGACGCCGCGGACGTGAAGCGCAAGCTCCTGTTGCGGTTCACGAACCTCGGAAAGCCGACGATCGCGGTGTACGACGCGAACCACGAGAACCGCGGCGAGCTGTTGCTCGGCCACGAGTACAACGGCGTGATGTTGGACCGCGAGCAGGCCGAGGCGACGCTACAACGCGTCTTCGAGCTGTGGGGGCGGCCCGTGGTGTTGCACACGATCACGAAACGCGTCACGGACAGCGAGCGGAAGCGCGCGCGCCGCAACGACCGCGAGCCCGAACCCGAAGAGGTGGGGGTCGCGTTGCGGTACGACGGCGAGTCGGTCAGCCACGCCGAGCTCGACTGGGAGACCGTCGAGCACCTGGCCGCGGACGACCTCGATTACGACACGAAACCCGACGAGTGGCTGTGAGCGCGCGCCGTCAGGTCGTGATGACGGTGACCGCGCCGTCGAATTCGAGGATGATGCGCTGGGTGACGTCGCCGAAGATGGCTTTCCCGGTCGGGGAGCGTTTCCGGCCGGCGATGAAGATGTGGTCGGCGTCGCGGTCGTCGGCCAGCGCCAGGATCTCGTCGCCCTTGTCGCCGACGCGGCCGACGGATGTCGGCTCGATGTCGACATCGGAGAGCACGTCACGGCCGATGTCGGAGGCGAACTTGCGCGCGCCGTCGGTGGCTTCGTCGATGGTGTACGTGACGTCGAAATCCGGGATGTTGGCCATCGACTCGCGGCGCTCGCCGTACTCGGTTTCGGTGGTGACGTGTAACAACAGGAGGTCAGCGCCAACGCCCGCGGCCAGTTCGCCGGCTTCTTCGACGAGTTGCTTGGCGGAGTCGCTGGCTTCGACGACTGCGATCGCTCGATCCATACCTGAGACCGCTTGTGCGGCAACCATAAAACATGGGGCGGTCGCTGGGTATGAACAACGCATTTGTACGCGAGGGGAGAACGATCAGTGATGAGTCTCCGGCACCTAATGGCGGAGGTACGGGGCCGCGAGAAGGCACTGACGGTCTACGCACCGGCGGGTGACGGCGTCGTCACTGCCGTGCGCGAGTACTTTTCGTCCCAGCACGTTGCCATCGAGCACGAGCCGACCGAGGACGCGCTGCGGGCGGTCCTCGCGGACGCCGACGGGACGCAGCTGGCGTCGGTTGACGCGCCGGCGCTGCGCGAGTTGGCGTCCCGGGACCTCCACAAGGTGGGCGACGAAGCACCGTACAGCCCGCTGTTGGAGCACCTCGATCACACCACGTTCACCTCCTACGACCGGCGCCAGATGACGATGGCGTCCCGGGAGATCGAGGATCGGGCGTGGCGCGCCAACAGCGGCCAGCTTCACACGGGGTTCCAGCGGCTGTCGAACGTGCGAAAGGAGCGTGACACCTACGAGCAGCTCGCGGCGTGTGATCTCTCCGTGCACGTCTACGGCGTGCCGGACGCGGAGCTCGGTGACACGTCGTTTGCGGTGCACGCCCCGGAGAGCGACGAGCTTGCGGTGTCGTGGTTCGTGCTCTACGACGGGGGCACCGACCGCGCGCAGTCCTCGGCGTTGCTGGCCGAGGAGCGCGCCGACGGCGGGTTCTATGGGTTTTGGACGTACGACCCGGCGCTCGTACAGCGCGCGCTTGAGGCGGTGACGGGCTACCAGCAGCCGGCGTGAGTACCCGCCGGTGTCACTCGTAGGCGCGGGCGCGCCACGCCGTGGTGAGTGCGACCGACAGCACGGCCACGCCGTAGCCGGCGACCACCACGACGGAGTCCCGGCCCGCTGCCCGGAGCACGGTGAACGCGAGCGTCGCGACTGCGAACGCGGCGAGCGACACCGCGACCACGGTGGACAGGGCCGCGGGATCGCTGGCGGCGTCCGCGTCGTACAGCGGCACCACAGTCATTGAGCCGGCGCGGAGCAGCCCCCAGCTGGCGGCGAGCAGTCCTCCCGTGAGCAGTCCGTACGGTAACGCGGCCACCACCCCCATACGAATCCCTGTGGGAGGCCCGCTTTAACGCTTACCGGTATTTGTGGATCGCGGGGTTCAACGGCGGGCGGGGTGTAGGCGGCGGCATGCGCGATCTGTCACACGCACTGGGGTCGGGCGAGCCGTATCCCGGTGATCCGCCGGCAGCGGTGACGCCACACGCCACGATGGCGGCCGACGGCTACCGGGTGTCGGCGGTGGCGTGTAGCACGCATTCGGGCACGCACATCGACGCCCCGAGTCACCTCCTCGCTGACGGGCGGTCCCTGGACGCCTTCGACGTGTCGGCGTTCCGGTTCGACGCGCACGTCGTCGACTGCACCGGTTACGGCCCCGGGGACGCCATCCCCGTGGATCGCGTGCCAGCACTGGACGGCCACGATATGGTGGTGTTCAACACCGGGACGGCCGCGGACTGGGGCCGCCCCGAGTACTACGAGCACCCGCACCTGAGCGTGGCCGCCGCCGAGCGCTGCGCCGACGCCGGGTGCGCCGTCGCGGTGGACGCGCCCAGCGTGGACCCGACCCGAACAGCGCCCGCGGGGGAGTCATCCGACGCCGCGGCGTATCCGGCCCACCGCGCGCTCCTGGGTGCGGGAGCGCTGATCGTTGAGAACGTGACGAACCTCGACGGGCTCCCCGAGCGCGTCCCGGTCCAGGCGTATCCGCTGCCGGTTGGGGCCGACGGCGCGCCCGCTCGCGTGATCGCAGCGCCGTAGCCGGCTGCGGGTCAGGCCGTGCCGCGATCGTCCACGAACCCGGATTTGAACGCGATCCAGCCGAGCACGCTGATGAACAGGATCGGCGGCAGGATGACGAACCCCCAAAGCGGATCCAGCCCCCAGCCGAGCAGCAGGACAACGTCGAGCAGGCCCAACAGCAGGAACGGGAGGATGGCAACCGCCGCCTGTTTGCGGCTCCCGATGCGGTTGTCGGTCGGCGTGGGTACGTCCATACGCTGTGTTCGTCGGCGACGCGCAAAAACGATCCGGCTCGCTGTGGATGGGACCGCGAGCGTTTTGCTTGTCGGGCCCCCACGCGGTCGTATGACCGAACGCGTGACGCATGAGACAGTCCAGTCGGGGCGTGGCTCCGTCGTGCGGGCTGGCGGTACGCGGCGGCTGGCGGTCCAGGTGCCGGCTGACAGCGCCGCGTCGCTGCCGGTCGGCGACGTGGTGCGGGTCGTGTTGGATGGCTCCGAACACCACGCCAGCGTGGCCGCAACGGCCGACGACACGCCTGTCATCCGGGGCGCGTACGCGACCCCGCGGCTCGCGCGCCGGCCCAACGGCGCGGACAACGAACTCGCCGCGTGGCTCGCCGACGCCGGCCTGGAGGCTGGGCGGTCGGTACACGTCGACGTCGTGGCCGCCGGGTTCAAATACGGCCTGCGTGCACCCGGGGAGACGGCGACCTACGAGTCGACCGGCACGCCGGACGAAGGCCTGGCTGACATCGCCGCGTCGCTCGGGGACGGCGACGGCGCGTGAACCGCCTAAGCTAGCACCGGGACGCCGGTGATTTCGAAGCGCGCACCGCGGTCGGCGGGCGCGTCATCGCCTGCCGGCACCGCAGTGATCGACCAGCCGTGCGCGTCGGCGATCTCGCGCACGATCGCGAGTCCGAACCCGGTGCCGGTGTCGGTGCCGGAGACGCCGCGTTCGAAGACGGTGTCCGCGGCGTCGCGTTCGATGCCGGGGCCGTCGTCCTCGACGTAGAACCCCTCCGGGGTGGACCCCACCCGGATGGTGACGTCGTCGCCGGCGTGCTCGACGGCGTTCCGGAACAGGTTCTCGAAGAGCTGTTGGAGGCGTCCGGGGTCGGCGTCGACGTCGATGGCTGCGGCGTCGTATTCGACGCTGGCGTCGGGGGCGTTGATCGACGCCCAGGCGTCGGCGGCGATCTCCGCGAGCGTGGTGCGCTCGGTTTCGGCGACGAGCTCGCCCTGCCGCGACAGTGCGAGCACGTCCTCGACGAGGCTGTCCATGCGGTCGAGGGCGTCGGCGGCGCGGTCGAAGTGCTGGTGCTCGCCGGTGTTCCTGGCGAGTTCGAGGCTGCCTTTCGCGACGTTCAGCGGGCTGCGGAGGTCGTGGCTGACGATGCTGGCGAACTGTTCGAGGCGGTCGTTTTTGCGTTCGAGGGCTTGTTCGTGGCGCTTGCGCTCGGTGATGTCACGGATCGACGCCAGCACCGCGGGGTCACCCTCGTAGGTGATGGTGGTCGTCGACACTTCGCACTGCCTGATGGTGCCGTCGGGGCGCTGGACGCGCGCGTCGAAGGTGTCGTGGTCGTCGCCGGGCACGGCGTCGTCGGTGATGGGGGTGAGTGCGTCGTGGTCGTCGGGGTGAACGAGATCGCTGGCCGCCAGGTCGAGGAGCGTCGACTCGTCGCGGCCGAACAGCTCGGTGGCGGGCTCGTTCACGAACGCGAAGCCGTCGCGGGTGTGGATGGTGACGGCGTCGTGGCTCTGTTCGATGAGGGTGCGGTATTTGCGCTCGCTCTCGCGCAGCGCGTGCGCCGACCAGAGGCCGCTGAGGGTTTCGCCGACGTGGGCCATCAGGAGCTCGACGACTTCGGCGTCGCGGTCGTCGAACGCGTTCTCGCGCTCCGCGGCGGCCTGGAACACGCCGAGGTCTTTGATGGGGACGCTGAGCAGCGACCGGTAGGCGTCCTTTGCCGGGGCGGCGTCGGGCCTGGCGTGGAGGTCGTCGACGATGATCGTGGTGGTGTCCTGGTAGGTTTGGCCGGCGATGCCTTCGTCGTCGGGGAGGCGCTGGGAGTCGGCGGCGTTGAGGCTCGTGGAGAGCGCGACCGGTTCGAGGACGCCGTCGCGGGCGATGTCGATGCCGCAGATGTCGAACTCGAGGATGTTCTCGGCGGCGTCGATGGCGAGCTGGTAGATGGCGCGCTCGTTTTCGCAGCCGATCATCTGTGCGGCGATGCTGTGGAGTTTCCGGAACTGCCGCTGTTCGATGTCGAGGTCGTCCGCGAGGCTGTCGCGCGCCGCTTCGGCGGTGAGTTTCGCCGCGGCGAGGCCGATCGTCTGTCCGACGGCGCGGAGGTCGTCCGTGGGGGCTGGCGTGCCGTCGGCGATGTGGACCGAGAGTGTGGCGTAGCGGTCGTCGCCGTCCAGGATGGGGACGTGGCATTCACGTCCCCCAGCGGTGTCGACGGTGGTGACGCCGGCCGACGGCGCAGTGGGTACCGTCGGGATGGCCGCGGAGTCGGTGTCCCCGGCGGTGGCGTGGACGGTGGGCGCAGTGGGGTCGTCGGACTGGGTGTAGACGTAGGCGTACGTGGTGCCGGTGTTGGCAGCGGCGTCACAGACGCCGTCGTAGAGCGCCGTGGTCGAGTCAGCGGTGTGTGCTGCTGCGCGGATGGCCGACCGCAGGTTCCGGTGAACGTGCATTCGTCAGTTTGCGTTGGCGCTGCCTTCGGGGTCCTGGGGTGTAAGGTCGTGGAATGCGGCACGGAAGTCGTCGTGGCTGAACTCGGACACCGTGTCGGTGAGATCGGCCCGAAGGGCGTCGATGCGGTCGTCGAGGTCGTCGTAGGCGTCGGTGTCGGCGGCGTCCGGGTTGGTTTCGAGGAGGGCGCGCTTGGACAGCAACGCGTACAGCTCCTGGAGGTCGTCGCTGTACGCCAGCCGATCCCGCAGCGTCTCGACGGTGCGGTGGAGGTCGTCGCTGTCGACCGGCTTGACGAGGTATTCGTCGAACCCCATGGCGATCACGTCCGTGGTGGGTTCGACGCCGGTGACCATGGCGACGCGGCAGTCGTGGCCGTCGGCACGGATCTCCGCGAGCACGTCGTCGCCGGAGAGCCCCGGCATGCGGCGGTCGAGGAGTACGATATCGACGTGGTCGTCGATTACGTCGAGGGCAGCAGCCCCTGATGTGGCTGTCTCGACGGGGTAGTCGTCGGCGAGCCAGGCGGCGTAGACGTCTGTGAGGGCTGCATCGTCGTCGACGATGAGCACGGTGCCCGCTTGTGAACTCATAGAACTGGCCGTTCGTGCTACGTTGGGTGGACTGGCGTTATATGTCTTTCACTGGTGGGGAGTCGGCAACGGGGGTCGATTACTGGATGCTACCACCGCAATATACAGTGATAAGCCTTTCGCTAAGTGGAGACACACCGACGGTAACGTTTTGGTTACCCCAAAGCACCAGTCAGTGGCCGTGATAACCGTTTCCTACGCCGATACGGTTTCCCAAGAAACGCACATTTCTGGGAAACATTTAAGTACTTGTCGCTCTTACTTTGATTCACGACAAGCCGGGCGCACCAGCGCCATCTCCCGGCACTTCCAACATAATGAGTGACAGTACAATCAGAACATACAGCAGCGACCAGCGCCAGACAGACAACGACGAGACAGTATCGACCCCCGACGAAGACGTCCTGACCTGCCCGGAGTGTGGCGGGCAGGTCATCGACGACGAGGAGCACGGCGAGTCGGTCTGTGTCGACTGCGGGCTCGTCGTCGAGGAGAACGGCATCGACCGCGGCCCCGAGTGGCGCGCGTTCAACTCCACGGAGAAAGACGAGAAATCCCGCGTGGGCGCCCCGACCACGAACATGATGCACGACAAGGGGTTGTCCACGAACATCGGCTGGCAGGACAAGGACGCCTACGGGAACAGTCTCTCCAGCAACCAGCGCCAGAAGATGCAGCGCCTGCGCAAGTGGAACGAGCGCTTCCGCACCCGCAACAGCAAGGAACGCAACCTCAAGCAGGCGCTCGGTGAGATCGAGCGCATGGCCTCCGCACTCGGGCTGCCCAAGGAGGTCCGGGAGACCGCGTCGGTGATCTACCGCCGCGCGCTCAGCGAGGACCTGCTGCCCGGGCGCTCCATCGAGGGCGTCGCCACCGCCGCCCTGTACGCGTCCGCGCGCCAGCTCAGCACGCCACGCTCCATCGACGAGGTGGCGAACGTCAGCCGCATCGACGAGATGGAGTTCAAGCGCACGTACCGCTACATCGTCCGGGAGCTCAGCCTCGAAGTCGCGCCCGCCGACCCCGCGCAGTACGTGCCGCGGTTCGCAAGCGACCTCGACCTCCCCGACGAGGTCGAGCGGCGGTCCCGAGAACTCATCTCCAACGCCCAGGCCGACGGCGTCACCAGCGGCAAGTCGCCGGTCGGACTGGCCGCCGCGGCGATCTACGCGTCCAGCCTCCTCACCAACCACAAGGTCACCCAAAGCGAGGTCAGCGAGGTGACCGACGTCAGCGAGGTCACCATCCGCAACCGCTACCAGGAGCTGCTGGAAGCCACCGAAGCAGCCGCCTGACGCCGCCTGTTTTCCGCGTCCCGTGGACCGCCGATTCAGTCGGCGTCGACGCGCTCCCCGGCCGTGATCGCCGCCGGAACGTGATTGTCCGCGGGCGGCAGCGCACACGAGAACGACCCCCCGTACGCGCAAAACGGGTTGTACGCCAGGTTGAAATCCAGGGCGACCTCGTCGCCACCATCGGCCCCGGCGGGGTCGACGTCCAGGTAGCGGCCGTGCTCGTAGGTGCGCCCGTCGTCGGTGGTCTCGTCGGTGAACGGGACGAACAGCGACGACTCACCCTCGACACAGAACGCGGTGAGCGTGTGGTGGCTGTCCCCGAGGTCGAAGCCGAGGACGGCGGCACGCGTGTACTCCGCGGGCGGGCCACGCGTTGTCTCCAGTTCGACCGCCTCGGGGTCGCGGGCGGGCTGGTATCGCGCGGCCACCCGGAGCGACGCGTCGATGTCGAAGTATCGGAGGCCGTCGAAGGCCCCGCGGTCGGCCGGCGGGATCGGTGACTGGTCGTGCGTGGCCAGGAACTCGTCTTTGTCCGCGCGGTGGGCCGCGATGCGAGCCCGCCATGCGTCGTCAGTGTCGGTCACAGGCAGTGGTATCGGCGACATCACCCTAACGGTGGCGGGACGGACGGACACCCTTTTGACTGATCCAGTTCGTGGTGTACGTATGCACGTTCTCGACGGGAGTTCCGGTGGCGGTCAGCTCGTCCGCACAGCATTAACGTGTGCGGCGGTCTCCGGAGAGTCCTTCCGGATGCGGTACGTGCGGCGCGCACGATCGAACCCTGGCCTGCAGGCCCAGCATTGTGCCGCCGTGAACGCTGTCGCCGACATCTGTGATGCGGCAACGGACGGCGTCGAAGTGGGATCGGAAGCGTTCAGCTTCGAGCCGGAGGTCGCTGCCGAGGAGGCCGACGACGACGAGGAGCCGACGCTCGGCGGGACAACGAGCGTGGAGGTCGGCACCGCAGGCAGCATCCCGCTGGTGTTCGACTCGTTGCTGCCGCTTGCGGGCGCGCTCGACGAGCCCATAACTGCGACCCTGACCGGTGGGACGGACGCGAAGTGGGCGCCGCCGATGGACTACTTCCAGCACGTCAAACTGCCGCTGCTGCGCGAGCACGGGATCGACGCCACCGTGTCCGTCGACCGCCGCGGGTTCTATCCGCGCGGCGGCGGCGAGGCGACGCTCACGGTCGAGCCGTCCACGCCGACGCCGATCACCCTCACCGAGCGCGGCGACCGCGAGGCGCTGACGGCGTACTCGGTTGCGGAGTCGTCGCTGGCCGACGACGAGGTGGCCGAGCAGCAGGCCACGGCAGCCGCCCCGGACGCCGCCCACGAGATCGCCTACACCGACGCCGACTCGGCGGGGTCGGCGGTCGTGCTGGCCGCCGAGTACGAACACTCGCGGGCCGGCTTCGCGGCGCTCGGCGAGCGTGGCGTGAGCGCCGACGCCGTCGGCGAGAACGCCGCCGACGCGCTCGCGGCGTTCGAGTCGGGGCCCGGCGCGGTCGACAGCCACCTCGCCGACCAGCTCGTGCCGGTGGTGGCCGTGGCTGGCGGCGAAGTGCGAGCGCCCGAGGTGACCACGCACATCGAAACGTGTGTCGACCTGCTGGCGGAGTTCGACTACGACATCGACATCGAGCACACCGACGACGGCGCGGTCGTGTTGTCGGCGTGATCACTGGAGCATAACCGCGGGTGCCGCGGTGGCGGCGGCGACCGCCAGCCAGCCAGCGGTGTTCCACCACGGCACGCCACAGTACTGCGGGCCGCCGAGTGCGGTACGGTACGTCCAGTAGTCGCTGGCAACCCCGATCGGGTCGGTGACGGCGTCGAACGCGGCCGCCAAGACGGCTGCGGTCGCGACGGCCGTCCACCCGGCGGTCACGAGCAGCGCGACACGGGCCGCGGCGTACACGACGGCGGTCCAGCCGGCCAGAGCGTACAGGGGGACGCCGCGGATCGCGGGGTCGATGTGGTGGGTCAGCCAGCCGGCCCGGATGACGACGCGTTCGGCGAGGAACGCGATCGCCGCGCCGCCACCGAACAGCGCGGCGGTCGCTGCGGGCGGCCACGTGAGAACCGCGGAGGCGAGTGCAGCCAGCCACACCACGGCGACGACGCGGACGAAGCGGCGCGCGGTCAGCATACCGGGACCGGGGTGGCCAGCGGTAAAAACCGGTCGGTGGCGGCGACCGGACAGCTATTTGTGCCCGCGTGGGAAGCGTTGTGACATGCGCGTTGTTGTGCAAGGACCCGGCTCTCTGGGGTCGCTGGTTGGTGGCGTGTTGGCTGGCGGCGAGACCGCGGTGACGCTGCTCGGACACCAAAGCGAGCACCTCACTCGGGTCCGGGAGGACGGGCTGCGGGTCGTGCAGCCGGACGGCACCACGAGGGTGACACGGCCCAGTGTGGCGACCGATCCGTCGGTGGTTGCGGACGCGGATCTCGTTGTGGTGTGCGTGAAGAGTTACGACACCGCGTCGGCGGCGCGGGCGCTCGGCCGGCAGTGCGACGGCGCGATGGTGTTGACACTCCAGAACGGGCTGGGGAACGCCGCCGTGCTCGCCGAGCACGTGCCGGCGGACACGGTGCTGGTGGGGACGACCACCCACGGTGCGGCGCGCACGGAGCCGGGGGTGGTCCGTCACGCCGGCGGCGGTGAGACCACCATCGGGCGGTATCGCGGCGCGAACGACGCCCGCGTCGCGTCGGTTGCGGCGGCGTTCTCGACGGGCGGCATGGAGACGACGGTGACTGCCTCCCCCCAGCGTGCGGTCTGGGAGAAGGTGCTCGTGAACGTCGGGATCAACGCGGCGACGGCGCTCGCCGACGTGGACAACGGCGCGCTCGTGGAGTGCCCGCCGGGTGAGCGGGTGCTTGAGCGCGCGGTCACGGAGGGGGTGCGGGTGGCGGAGGCCGAGGGGGTGTCGGTGTCGGAGTCCGTCGTCGAGCGGGCGCGGCAGGTCGCGGCGCGCACCGCGTCCAACGAGTCCTCGATGCGCCAGGACCTCGCGGGGGGCGCGCGAACGGAGGTCGAGTCACTGCACGGGGCGGTCGTCGAGCGCGCTCGCGACCACGACATCGCGGTGCCCGTGATTCGGACGCTGGCTGATCTCGTGCGGCTCGCCCAACGGGACGGTTAGTCGCGGTCCGTCTCCGGCGGGCGCGGGCAGTCGTAGGTGTCCCTGACGGTGTCCGCGAGCACGGAGTCGCGGTGCGCCACCAGGTAGACGATGGTGAACTCGTGGTCCAGTGGGTCGAACACGAACACCTCGTGGGCGTCGGCGGCGTCCTCGTCGAGGCGGTCGACGAGCGGCTCGATGGGGAGCCGGCCGGTTCTGATCTCCGTGAAGATGTCGCGCTCGCCGGGCTGCTGGGCGAACGCGTACACCGCGCCGTTGGGTTCGTTGTCCGTGTTGAACGTCGGCCGCCCGGTCACGCCCACGCCGTTCTCGTGGGCGTCGGCCATCGTGTCGAGTGCGGCCTCGAACAGTCCGGAGACGCCGCGGGCGAACGTCAGTAGGGTGCGCCGTTGGATGTCGACGTCGGTGAAGCGGGCGTCGCCGTCGTTCCAGGCCAGCGTGGCGTCCACGAGGTATCCGGGACGGAGCGCCGCCACCGTGTCGTCGAGCGCGCCCTCGGCGTCGCCGGTGGTGACGCGGAGGGGTTCGTAGTCGGCGCGATCCAGCACGAGCAGGCCGTCGCGGTCGGGGGCGTCGCCGAGCACGCGGTACTGGCTGGCCGTCGTGGTCTGCATGCGCGGTGATAGCGCGGGCGGCGGGAAAAGGGCGTTCGTCCGCACGCGCCGGCGTGCCTCTGACGGCCGCACTGATCGATTCGGGTGTGAAACATAAACTGGGCGTGCTCTCGGCAGATGTCGCCGCGTTTACAACTGGCGGCGAGGTCCGGTCGAGCGGCGCGTCAGTCGGTTTGTGCGGACTGCTCGACGCCCGTGTCCTCCTGGGCTGTCGTCGCGTCCACGACGCCGGTGTCGCGCCACGTGCCCCGGCGATACCACGCGTACGCGATGATCGCCCCGATGACGTTCGAGACGGCGAACGACAGCCAGATGCCGGCCGATCCCAGGCTGCCGATGGTGGCCCACGCCAGCGGGAACCGGATGACGCCCAGGGTGATCACGGAGATCGCGGCCGCGACCATGGTTTTGCCGGCGCCACGGAAGCTCCCCGTGTAGGCGCGCGCGATCCCGATGAAACCGAACGTGAGCGCGACGTACCGGAGGAACTGGCTGCCGGCCTCGATGACCTGCGCGCTGTTCTCCTGGCCGGCACCGACGAACACGGAGACGATGGGCTCCGGGTACCAGTACACGATCAGCCCGAGCACCGACAGCACGCCGAACAGCATGGTGGCTGCGAGCCGCGCGGCGCGGGCGGCGCGGTCCGGCTTGCCGGCGCCGACGTTCTGCCCGGTCATGGTTTCGACGCCCCGGGCGATGGCGATCGCCGGCAGGAACACCACGGAGAACACGCGGGTGCCGATCCCGTAGGCGGCGACGATGTGATCGGGGAACGTCGCGACGATGAACAACAGCAGGTTCATCGAGAGCGCGCGCCCCGTGCCTTCGATGGAGGCCGGCAGGCCGATGCGGACGAGCCGCCGGAGATACGAGAGATCCGGGAGCATGTCGGCGGCGTTGATCTCGACGCCCCGGGTCCCCCGGAACATGATCGCGAGGCCGACGGCGAACGCGAGCGCCCGCGAGAACACGGTCGCGATGGCTGCGCCCTGGATGCCGAGTCTGGGGAACGAGACCGTGCCGACGAGGGGCGCGTTCTCGACGACGGTCCACCCGAAGATGAGGAACGGGTCGAGGACGATGTTCAACACGACGGAGCCGAACATCACCAGCATGGGTGTGATGGTGTCGCCGTACCCCCGCATGAGCGCGATGAACACCGCGAACCCGAACATGGCTGCGAGGCCGAGCGCGACCACCTGCATGTAGCTGGTGGCGGGCCGCAGCACCGCGTCGGACGCGCCAACCACCGAGAGGAAGTCCTCGACGAAGAAGTAGCCGATGCCGCCCAACAGCAGCGACGCCAGCACCGAGAAGGTGACCGTCTGGGAGGCGGCGTACTCGGCTTGCTCGTCCTTGCCGGCGCCCGTGTACTGGGCGACCAGGACGCTGCCGGCGACGGAGATCCCCATCCCCAGCGAGATGAGCAGGAACACCATCGGGAACGCGAAGCTGATGGCGGCCAGCGCGTCGGTGTTGTACTGGCCCAGCCAGAAGGTGTCCGCCAGGTTGTACGCGGTCTGGAAGAGGTTCGTGATGACGATCGGCATCGCCAGGAAGAACAGCGGCTTGCCGATGCGGCCGGACGTGAGATCGAAGGACTCCGGCCCTCTGAACAGCTTCGAGAGCTGGCTGCGCAGTCCCATCAGCGGACCGCCTCTGTTCGGGGTACAGGACGTGACGCGGCGGGGCTGTGCGTGTGGCACAGTCGCGCTGTCGCGCGCTCGCCTGCCGGCTGGTGCGTGCGCCGTGCCGGCTGGTGGTTCGACGGCGGCCCCGGGACACTGCCCGTCGGGGCGGCGGGTGACCGGACACCACGGGGCCAGGCGGCCGCCAGCGTCCGGGGTCGCGTGAGTGATGCAGGTACAGACAGGAGTACGGAGTCAGTATACATACCGTGGACGAGTGGACGTACTAACCGGTCAGTCAAAAGACTTTGGCTACCCGAATATTCTGAATACGGCCGCCTCACGCCCTGTGAACGCCATACCATGGGACTCGACTGCATAGGAATCGGCGCGTGAAAACAGTTATCTGACTCTGCGGTAAGTGTTCCGTAATGGCGGCGCCCTCGAACCGGGAGTTCTCGGAAGCCGAAGCGGAGCTCATGCAGGCGACGTACAGCGCGCTCCGCGAGCACGGCTACGTCGACCTGACGATCAAACGGATCGCCGACGAATACGGGAAGTCGACGGCCGCCGTCCACTACTACTACGACACCAAAGAGGAGCTGTTGGCGGCGTTTCTCGACTACCTCCTGGAGGAGTTCGTCGCGTCCATCCGCGCGGTCGAAACGACGGCCCCCGAGACGCGGCTGTCACTGCTGCTCGACGAGCTGCTCGTCGACCCCCAGCCCAACCAGGCGCTGTCGGTCGCGCTGCTGGAGATGCGCGCGCAGGCCCCCTACAACGAGCCGTTCCGGGAGCGGTTCCAGCAAAACGACGAGTACACGCGGTTCATGCTCAAGTCGGTCATCAGCCACGGCATCGACGAAGGCGCTTTCGAAGCCGTCGACGCCGACCACGTCGCCCGCTCGCTCATGACCATCGTCGACGGCGCGCGCACCCGGTCGGTCGTGCACGGCGATCCGTCGGCGCTGGCGGCCGGCAGGCGGACCGCCAGCGAGTACGTCGACGCCACCCTGCTGTAGCCCCCGCGATCACGCCCGGGTGGTGTCGACGACCGACAGGCTGCCGTCGAGGGTGACGGTCAGCGATTCGTCGTCGAGGCGGATGGTGACCGTGGCGCGGTCGCGGTCAGGGTCGTACGCGGTGGTGTCGTCGGTCACACACCAGCCGAGCGTCCAGTGTGGCGTGCTCGTCACGTCGATCCCGTGGTCGGCGTGGAACGCGACCACCGTGGCGTCGTCGAGCAGCGACAGCCCGACCGGGGAGGACAGCGTGTGCTGGCACTGCTGGCAGGTGTGGTCGACGCGCACGTTCAGGTCGAGGCGGGAGTCGTCGTCGGGGGTCAGGGTGGTCGTCATGCGGCCCCCGCACTCGGGGCAGACGCCGTCGGCGGCCAGGCAGTGGAGGTGGCGGATGCGCTGATCGAAGGCCGCCGCGACCTCGGCGTCCGAGCGGTTGCGGAGGCCCCCCGGCGGGAACGCGTACCGGGCGTACGTGGTGGTGCACGCTGCACACTCGACGCTGAGGCGTTCGTCGGCGTACTGGCCGACGAGTGTGTCCCCGCACGCAAAGCAGGTGCCCGTGATCGGCACCGAAAGGGACACGCGGTCGGTGAACGTGCCCGCGAGGATCGCGCGCACGACCTTCTCGCCGGCGTACTGGAACTCGTAGCCGTCGTCGGTCGACCGCACGAAGTGGTCGGTGAGCTTCGAGAGGTGGTAGTTGAACTGCGCGGAGTCGCGCATCCCGACGCGCTTGCGCAGCGCCGAGAACGACACCGGGCGCTCGGGGGCGCGCCACAGCGCCTGCAGGATGTCGATGCGGGTTTCGTTCCCGAGAAGCGCGAACGCATCAGCGGCGGCCAGTCCGTCGTCGTCTTGGGTCGCCGACGAGGCGGACTGTGGGGTGTCCGGATCGGGCGACTGCTCGGAGCCACTCATGGGCGTGCTTGGGCGACCACGCTCATAACCGTTCCCGGTGGACGGCGTACTAGGTGGCGTCCCGGACGACGAGCGCCACCCCGACGATCGCGGCGGCGACGTACGCCGGGTGCGCCGTCGGATACGTGGCCAGCGCCGACGCCGCGGCGACGTACTGGCCGCTGCCGAGCGCGGTGCTGAACGTCCTCCCGGGACCGGGCGTGACCGTCCACCACCAGACGTGCGCGATCGCCGCCACGACGAACAGCACGCCGACCAGCGACAGCGGTCGTCTGGCGACGACATCCCCTGGACCTCCCCTGCGTCTCATCGGCCGAACGTTGGCCAACCACCCGGAAAAGTGTAGCCACTCGCCGCCCCACCGGGATTGAAGGGCGGGCGCGACGACTGCCAGCTATGCCCGACTTCGAATCGCGGACGCGGGACTGCCAACGAACCATCCGGGACGCCGGCGCGGCCGGCGCGGTGTTGTTCCCGAGCCCGAACCTCTACTACCTCAGCGGCTTCGGCGAGACGCCCTCCGAGCGCCTGCTGGTGTTGGTCGTTCCGGCCGACGGCGAGCCGGCGTTCGTCGCGCCGGCGCTGTACGAGACGCAACTCGCCGCGGAAACCTGGGTCGATGACATCCGAACGTACACCGACAGTCAAGACCCCAGTGCGGTGGTGCGCGCCGTCGCCGCCGACCGCGGGCTGACAGACGGCCGGCTGCTCGTTGACCCCACGATGTGGGCGCAGTTCACGCAGTTGCTGCGGGACACGCTGCCGGACGCCACTTGGGGGTTGGCTGACGCCGTGCTCGGGTCGCTGCGGGTGCGCAAAGACGACGCCGAGCTGGACGCGCTCCGGCGGGCGGGCGGGGCCGCCGACGCCGCGATGGCAGACGTGCGCGGGCTCGGCGCGGACGCCATCGGGATGACCGAGCACGAGCTCGCCGACTTCATCGCCGACCGGCTGGCCGCCCACGGCGGCACCGGCGTCTCGTTCGATGTGATCGCCGGCAGCGGTCCCAACGGCGCGAAGCCACACCACACCCACGACGCCCGGGAGATCCAGCGGGGCGACCCGGTGGTGTGTGATTTCGGCACGGTCGTCGACCGCTACCCCAGCGACCAGACCCGGACGGTGGTGTTCGCGGGCGATCCACCGGCGGCGTTTCGGACGGTCCACGAGGTCGTGCGGGACGCCCACCGGGCCGCCGTGGACGCGGTCGAACCCGGGGTGTCCGCGGGCGCGGTCGACGCCGCCGCGCGGCGCGTCATCGCGGACGCCGGCTACGGCGACGCGTTCGTGCACCGGACCGGCCACGGGGTCGGCCTCGACGTCCACGAGGCCCCGTTCATAGTCGCTGACAGCGACCGCAAACTCGATGTGGGGATGGTGTTCTCCATCGAACCCGGCGTCTACCGCCCGGGGGAGTTCGGCGTCCGCATCGAGGACCTCGTGGTGGTCACCGCCGACGGCTGCGAGCCGCTCACGGACACCGCGCGCGGCTGGCGGGTCGACTGAGCCACGGGGGCTGGGTGGTCGGTCGCGGCGGCGCGGCGTTCCGGGATGCAGACGTTTTTCAGCGGGGCAAGCCGAGCACCTGTATCCATGGTCCCGAATCCCTTCAGCTGGCTGCTCCGGGCAGTCGGCGTCGCGATCGCGCGCCTCGGGTTGATCTCCGAGTCGCGCGCACGGCGAACCGCCGAGTTGGCGTGGCCGCGAATCCTCACTGGCATCGGCAGGATGTCGAAGAGTGCGGCCGACGTCGCAATGGTGGGTGCCGCCCTGGGGTCGGCGGCCATCACGGGCGTCGGCTACGCGGGACCGTTCTGGGGGGCGGCGTTCAGCATCGGCGGCGGGCTGGCAGCCGGCACCATCGCGTTGGTCTCCCAGCGGTTCAGCGCCGACGAGATCGCGGACGCCGGGCAAGCGCTGCGATCGAGTGCCGCGCTCACCGTGGCTGCGACGCTCCCGATCGCGGTGCTGTTCTACTCGCATCCGGCCGCGCTGATCGGGCTGTTGACCGACCGGCAGGCGGAGATCGCCTTCGGAGCGGACTACCTCCGCGTGGTCGCGTTCGGGGTGCCGTTTGCGGGCCTGAACCTCATCGGGAGCCGCGCGCTCATCGGCGCTGACGACGCCTACACCGCGATGGTGCTGCGCGGCGGCGGCGCGCTCGCCAACATCGGCCTCAACGGCGTGTTCATCTTCGGCCTGGGGTGGGGTGTCGTGGGTGCCGGTCTGGGCACCGTGCTCAGCAACGTCGTGGTGACCACGGCGTTCGTCGTGGGGCTGTCGCGTGGCCGCCTGCCGGCCGTCGGCGCGTTCCCCATGACGGTCTCGGTGCGGGGCGCGTACTGGGTGCGCGATGACTGCTGGGACATCGTCACCATCGGGCTGCCCGTGGTGGGCCGGAACTCGGTGTGGACGCTGGCGCGGTTCCCGCTGTTGGCGTTCATGAGCCTGTTCGGGCAGCCCGTCGCCGCCGCGTACATCATCGTGCGCCGCGTGTTCGGCATCATGAACACGCCCGGCTGGGGGTTCGGGCTCGCGGCGTCCAGCCTCGTCGGCCAGGAGCTCGGGCAGGGCAGGGAGTCCACGGCGGCCGCCTACGGCCGCGAGATCACGCTGTATTCCGTGGTGATGTACGTCATGTTCGCGGGCGTCGTCTGCGCGTTCGCCGGCCAGATCGTGGGTGTGTTCGTTGACTCCGCGAGCGACCCCAGCGTCCCGATCGCCGTGACGATGGTGTACGTTGCGGCGGCCGCGGTGATCCCCCAGGGGATCGGCGCGACGGTTGCGGGCGCGCTCGACGCCACGGGCGACACCCGGTGGCCGTTCTACTCGCGGGCGGTGGGGATGCTCGGCGCGCTGCCGCTGGTGTATCTCGGCGCGACAACGCCGCTCGGGCTGTACGGCATCTACCTCTCGTTGTTCTCGGAGACGTGCGTGCCCGCGGTGGTCAACTACCTCCGGTTCCGGTCGGGCAAGTGGAAGGCGATCAGCCGCGAGTACCGGCCGGACGCGGCGGACTGAGCGCTCACGTGAGCGCCGGCAGCACGGTGTCGAGGTCCGACACCGAGTCGATGACGTGATCGGGCTCGACGTCGCTCGCCGCCAGCGCGGCGTCGTCCGTGACCCCGGACAGCACCAGGACGGTCGTCATGCCGGCGCGGTTCCCCATCTCGATGTCCGTCTCGATGCGGTCGCCGACCATCACACACCGGGCCAGCGGGACGCCGAGCAGGTCCGTCGCGGCCTCGACGGCGACCGGCGACGGTTTCCCCAACACCCGATCGAGGGACCGCCCGGTAGCGCCCTCGATGGCACCGACCATCGACGCGCAGTCCGGAACCTCGCCGCCGGCGACGGGACACGTCCGGTCGGGGTTCGTCGCCAGGAACGGCGTCCCCTCGTCGACCGCGTTGAACGCGTCGGTGAGGGTGTCGTAATCGAAGTCGTGGTCCATCGACACCAGCAGAACGTCGGCGCGACCGGGGTCTGTGGTGGTGGCGACGCCGTGGGCGGCGAGCTCCTCGAACAGCGGCGGCTCGCCGACGACGAACACCGACTCCCCGGGGTGGGCGCGCGCCAGGTAGGACGCCGCGATGGACGCGGCGTTGAGGATCGCGGACTCGTCGGCCGGCACCCCGAGCCCGTCGAGTTTCGACGCGAACGCGTCGCGGCGCTCGATCGCCTTGTTCGAGAGGAACCCCACGCCGACCCCGGCGGCCCGCAGCCCGTCGACCGCCGCCGCGGCCCCCGGCACCAGGGCGTCGCCCACGTAGATCGTTCCGTCGAGGTCGAACAGAACGCCGTCAGCGGCTTCGTCTGACACGCCTGCTACTCGGGGCGGTGGCGCAAAAAGGGCTGCTCCGGCTCCCGACCGGTGGGAAGGACACGGCATTTACGCGCGCCGTCCCTGACGGCCGGTATGGACACCGCCGACCCGCCGCTTGCGGTCGACATCGATGGCACGCTGAGTCGCGCCGATCGCTCCATCGACGGCCGCGTGCTGGACGTGCTTCGTGGGTGGGATGGACCGGTCGTCGTCGCGACGGGCAAGGCACTGCCGTACGCGGTCGCGCTCTGCCAGTTCGCGGGCATCGCCGAGCGCGTGATCGCGGAGAACGGCGGCGTCGCGTACGTCGGCGACGAGCTGCTGCAGTTCGGTGACAGCCGGGCGGTCGAACAGGTCGCGGCGGCGTTCGAGGACGCCGGCCACGACATCGGCTGGGGGGACGCGGACCTCACGAACCGATGGCGGGAGACCGAGCTCGCCGTGAGCCGCGAGCAACCCCTGGACGTGCTGTCGGCGTTGGCCGCCGATCACGGCCTCCACGTCGTCGACACCGGGTTCGCGTACCACGTCAAACCCGAGTCGATGAGCAAGGGCAACGCGTTGCCCGCGGTCGCGGACCGGCTGGGCGTGTCGGCCGGCGACTTCGCGGCTGTCGGGGACTCCGCGAACGACGTCGAGCTGTTCGAAGCCGTGGGGGAGTCGTACGCCGTCGGGAACGCCGACGACCACGCGAAAGGCGCGGCCGAGACAGTGCTGTCCGAGACGCACGGCGACGGCTTCCTGGCGGCCGTCGACCGGATCCGCTCGTAGCGGCGACGCCGGTCAGGAGAACAGCGACCGCAGCCAGTCCATGATGCCGTCGGTCTGGGTGCGCTCGCGCTCGAACTCGTCGTAGAGCGCGTCGAGGAACGCGCGACGCGTGTCGAACTCGCTGCGATCGGTCGCCTCGACGGCGGCCGAGAGTGCGATCCGGTGGCCCGTGGGTCCGACCTTGATCTCGGGGTCGCCGAGCGCCGCAACGACGGCGTCACCGGTCGCTGGGAAGGACACGTCGGCGTCCCGGAGGTGTTCGTCGACGGTCGCGATGCCGAACACAGCCGAGTCGGCGCCTGTCGTGTCGTCGTCTCCCGTCGGAGAACGCGCAGCCATACACACGTGTTGTGGTGTGCTCAGCAAAAACCCATGGGTCCCCCCATTGAGGGCCACATTTAGGCGTCTGGAAGCCCTGAGTCACGAATCCTGATGAGCGACGCGCCAGTCGGGGATCGCCACTCGGAGCACGAACGCCGGCTGGTACGGGAGTTTGCGGCGTTGCTGTACCGCCCCCAGTCGTGGTACGCGGGCGTCGTCGGCCCCGACGGCCGGATCGAGTACGCCAACGAGGCCGCGCGGGACGTGATCGGCGCGGACGCACGCGACCTCGTCGGGACGTTCTTCTGGCAGGCCCCGTGGTTCACTCACGACCAGGACGTGCAGGCGGCGGTCCGCGAGCAGGTTGCGGCGGCCGTCCAAGGGGAGGCAAGCCAGTTCACCGCGACCCACCGCACGAGCGGCGGTGGGACGGCCACGGTCGAGCTGGAGTTGCAGCCGATGCCGGCCCCCGCCGTGGACGGCATCGACGACCACGACCACGCGTTTGCGGTCGTGGTCGTCGGTCGGCGGGCGGCCAGCGAGTCGACGGCGGCCGACGTCGAGTCGGCGCTCGACGCGGTGCAGGCGCTGTACGCCGCCACCGACACCGACGACCAGGTGCCGTTCGACGACCGCGTTCGCACGGCGCTTGCGGTCGGCGCCGACTACCTCGGGTTCGAGGAGGGGTTCTACACGAAGATCGACGCCGGGACGCAGTTCGTTCGCGTCTCCGTCGGCGACCACCCGCTGTTGCAGCCCGGCGAGCAGACCGCGCTGGCGGACACGTACTGTCGGGAGACGATCGCCGACGACGCGCCGACGGTGGTGCGGGACGCCGGTGCGTCGGCGTTCGCCGACGACACCGCCTACGACGTGTTCGGCCTGGAGTGTTACATCGGCGCGGAGATCCGTCGGGACGGCACCACGCACGGGACGGTGTGTTTCGCCGACCGGGACGCCCATCCGGAGCCGATCACGGCGGCCGACGAGGCGTTCGTCGGGGTGCTTGCGGACTGGCTGGAGCGCGAGCTCAGACACCGCCGCGAGCGCGACCAGCTCACCCAGCAGGCCGACCGGCTGGGGGAGTTCGCGGGCGTCGTCAGCCACGACCTCCGCAGCCCGCTGAACGCGGCCAGCGGGCACCTCGATCTGGCTGCCGAGCATCTCGACGCCGGGGACACTGACGGCCGCGCGAGCGACGCCATCGAGAACGCGCACGCCGCCATCGACCGCATGACCGATCTCGTGGCGGGCGTCCACGAGTTGGCGGCGCAGGGCGACGTTGTCGGTGATCCTGCGGCGGTGTCGGTGGCGTCGGTGGCCGCCGACGCGGCGGCAACCGCGCTTCCGGACGCGGCGACCCTGACCGTCGACATCGGTGCCGACGTGCGGCTGGCGGCCGATCCGGAACGCCTCCGCACGGTGTTCGAGAACCTGTTCCGGAACGCCGCCGAGCACGGCGGCGAGACCGTCTCGGTGTCGGTTCGGCGCGTCGATCCACACCCCGATGCGGGCGGGGCTGGGTTCGTGGTGACCGACGACGGCCCGGGGTTCGGTGATCTCGATCCGGAGGCCGCCTTCGAGCCGGGGCTGTCGACGCGCGCCGGCGGGAGTGGCTACGGACTGCGCATCGTTCGCGCCGTCGTGAACGCCCACGGGTGGACGGTGACGGCCGCCGACGCTCCCGATGGCGGTGCCCGATTCGAGATCCGGGGCGTGGAGTTCACGCCGGACTGCTAGTCGTCGTCATCGTCGCCCGGGCTGGGTGCCTGCTCGGCGGCGGGCGCGTCGTGGGTGCCGGTGGGCGGTCGGTTCACTTCCGCGGCCGCCGACTCGCTGAGGTCCGTCTCGGTGGTGAGTTCGGTCATGTCGTCGGCGTCGTCGCCGGCGTCGCGGGCGTCCTGGTCGATGCGCATCGAACAGAAGTCCACGCCACACATCGAACAGAAGCGGGCGTCCTTGTAGTTGTCACCGGGCAGCGTCTGGTCGTGGAACGCCTGTGCGCGCTCGGGGTCGAGCGCGAGGTCGAACTGGCGGTTCCAGTCGAAGTTGTAGCGCGCCTCCGAGAGCGCGTCGTCCCAGTCGCGGGCACCTGGTTTGCCGGCGGCGACGTCGCCCGCGTGGGCGGCGATCCGGTAGGCGGCCATGCCGTCGCGGACGTCCTCGGCGTCGGGGAGTCCGAGGTGCTCTTTGGGCGTGACGTAGCAGAGCATCGCGGCCCCGGCGCGCGCGGCCTCGGTCGCACCGATGGCGCTGGTGATGTGGTCGTAGCCGGGGGCGATGTCGGTCACCAGCGGGCCCAGCACGTAGAACGGGGCGCCGTCGCAGACCTCCTGTTGGCGGTCGACGTTGGCGCGGATCTGGTCCATGGGGACGTGGCCGGGGCCTTCGACCATCGCTTGGACGCCGTGGTCCCAGGCGCGCCGGGTGAGCTCTCCGAGGGTGTCGAGTTCGGCGAACTGGGCGTCGTCGCTGGCGTCCGCGACCGACCCCGGGCGTAGGCCGTCGCCCAGCGAGATGGTGACGTCGTGGGCCTGCAGGATCTCACAGAGCTCGTCGTAGTGGGTGTACAGTGGGTTCTGTTCGCCGTGTTCGGTCATCCACTGCGAGAGGATCGACCCGCCCCGGGAGACGATGCCGGTGGTGCGGTCGTCGGTGAGCGGGAGGTGTTCGGCCAGAACGCCGGCGTGCAGGGTCATGTAGTCGACGCCCTGCTTGGCCTGCTTCTCGACGACGTCGATGAGGAGGTCGGGCGTGATGTCGGTGACGTCCTCGACACGGGTCACCGCCTCGTAGATGGGCACCGTCCCCACGGGAACCGGCGAGTTGTCGATGTTCGCCGTGCGGATGCCGTCGAGGTTCTCCCCCGTCGAGAGGTCCATGACGGTGTCGGCGCCGTAGTGGACTGCGGTGTGGAGCTTTTCGAGCTCGTCGTCGATGTCGCCGGTGGTGTCGCTGTTCCCGATGTTCGCGTTGACCTTGGTGGCGAAGTCGCGACCGATGATCATCGGGTCGAGGGCGTCGTGGTGGTGGTTGGCTGGGATGACGGCGTGGCCGTCGGCGACCGCCTCGCGGACGACTTCGGGATCGCGGCCTTCACGGTCTGCGACGCGGCGCATCGCGTCTGTGACGGTTCCGTCGCGGGCGTGTTGGAGCTGTGTTGACATCAATTACTTAGTGATACCACTAGATAATAAAATCACGTGGTCGACGCGAGTCACCGGGAACACACCACCCGGCTGTGTCACCCATCGGTGGGCTCCGAAGGCGGTTCCGTGTCGTCGGTGGCGGCGCTGACCGCGATCCCCTCCCCCAACGGTACCAGCGCCGTCTCGAAGCCGGACGCGTCCCGAACGCGCCGGACGTACGCCGCGACCCCCGCGGTTGCGGCGTCGGCCGCCCCGCCGCCGTCCCGGACCGCGTCGGTGACCGCCGGCGCGGTGACCGGGCCGGCCATGACGTTGTCGGCAACGATCAGTCCGCCCGGCGCGAGCACGTCCACGGCGTGCTCGAAGGCCGCCGGATACCGCGCCTTGTCGTGGTCGATGAACACGACATCGAACGGCCCCTCGTAGTCGGTGATCGTGTCGAGCGCGTCGCCAACCTCGAAGACGGCGGTTGCGTCGGCGTCGGCCCGATCGAGAAACGACCGCGCGTCCGCCAGTCGGTCGCTGTCGTGGTCGGTGAGCACCAGTTCCCCGTCGGCCGGCAGCACCGGCAGCATCCACGCCGCCGAGTAGCCGAACCCGGACCCGAACTCGAAGACCCGTTCGGCGTCGCTGAGCGTCGCGAGCACCCGCAGAAACCGGCCGACGTCGGGGCCGACCGTCGGGAACGAGCGGTCCTCGCCGTGGGCGGCCATCTCCGCCAGCAGCGGCGACGGCTCGGCGTGGCCGGCGGTGAGCAGTGCAGTGATGTCGGTGTCGAGGAGTCGACCCATGCGGCACGGTGACGGCGGCCCGCCAGTTAGGCGTTGGTGGCGCGCGTCACTCGCCGTCCGTCCACTTGATCGAGCAGCCCCGGGCCGGCAGAAACGCCGTCTCGACGGGATCGCCGGCGAGCACGGCGTCGATGGCGTCCCGCATGTCGCCGCCGTCCCGCGTCGGGTCCTCGTCGGGGGCGAGCGCGTCGTCGAGGCGGCCGTGGTACGCGACCCTGAACGCGGCGTCGTCGTCGGTGTCGGCGGTGCGGAGCAGGAACGGATCGGGGGTGCAGGTCGCACCGTACGCCCGGGCGGTGGCCTGGGTGGCGTCGCGCAGGTACGCGTCGTACTGGATGGTGCCGTCCGCGACGAGGGCCTGCATGCGCGCCATGGAGTCCGCGGGATACTCGTCGGCGTCGTTGGGGTTGATGCCGACGACCGCGACGCGGTCGTAGTCGGCGGCGATGGCGTTGAGCGTGTCGACTTTCGCCTTCGCGTACGGGCAGTGGTTGCACGTGAACACGACGACCACCGCGTCAACGTCGGTGAACGACGCCAGCGAGTGTGTTTCGCCGTCGGCACCGGGCAGCGAGAACCCGGGGGCGGGAGCACCCACCTCCAGCTCCGGCTCGGAGTCTAGTTGCACCATAGCCGGCGATGTCGGGCGCGCCGATCAAATAGCCGGGGGGTGTGCGCCCCGCCACCCGTGTGGGCTACCGGACAGTCAGGCCGACGCAGCGAGCGCGTACTCGCCGGGCTGGGACTCGACGAGCACGCCCTCGTGGACGAGATCGTCGAGGTGGGCGTACGCCTCGCCCGGGCCGTGGAGGACGTGGATGTCGTGCAACTCGCCGAACAGGGCGTCGCTGACGGTCCACGCCGAGACGGGGCCGCGGGCACGAACCACGTCGAGGACGCGCTCGGTGCGCTCGTCGTGGTGGGCGGCGATGTCGCGGGCGCGTGCCGCCGGCGCGAAAACGGGGCCGCGGTGGCCGGGCCACGCCCGGTCAAGGTCGAGGGCCTCGATGCGCTGGAGGCTGTCACGGTACCGCTGGAGCGGGCGCTCGACACGCACGTCCGCGCCGCCGACGTTGGGGGTGTACTTCGGGAGGATTGCGTCGCCGACGAACGCCTCCCGGCGGCCGTCGCGCTCGACAACGTATGCCACGAGGCCGGCGGCGTGCCCGGGGAGATGGACGACCTCTGCGTCGAGGCCGCCGAGCTGGACGGTGTCCCCGTCGGACAGCGGCGTCACGTCGGCCGGTTGGCCCTGGAGGCCGTCGTGGGTGTCGAGGAAGTCGTTGAGTTCGGCCTGTTTGTCGGCTGGCATCCCCCATTCGTCGAGGTAGGCCGCCTGCGTGGCCGCCATCCCACTGACGGCGTCGGCGTCCTGCGCCACCATGGCTGCGTCCGCTTCGTGGACGTAGACGGTGGCGTCGCCGTCGGCCTGGATCGTGCCCGCGAGGCCGGCGTGGTCGTGGTGCCAGTGTGTCAATAGGATCCGGTCGATGGCGGCGAACGACGTGCCGCGGTCGTCGAGCGCCGTCCGAAGCTCCGCCTCGACGGCCGGTGTGGCGATACCGGTGTCAACGAGCGTTGTCGGCGCGGCGTCGTCGCCGACGCCGAGGAGGTAGACGCTGTTCCGGCCCTCGAAGGCGGCGTTCGTCAACTGGAACTGATGCACGACACAGGGTAGCGTGTGCGTGCTCATATAGCTGTGTCGTTGGCTCCCACACCGATCCGGAACTGCGGGTGTCTCCAGCGGGAACGGGCGCGCTGTGCCGGCCGCGTGTCCCGCAGCGTCCGTGGACAGCCCGTCAGCACCGACTGTTCGGTGGACGGTGCTACGCAGG
This sequence comes from Halobacterium sp. GSL-19, assembly GCF_016917855.1. Classification (NCBI taxonomy): domain Archaea; kingdom Methanobacteriati; phylum Methanobacteriota; class Halobacteria; order Halobacteriales; family Halobacteriaceae; genus Halobacterium; species Halobacterium sp. GSL-19. Next base: position 477,026 of record NZ_CP070377.1, on the reverse strand, counting down.
GGTGCCGCGACTCGCGATGACGAACCCGGCGAGGCAGCCGACAGGAACGGTGAGCCACCACGTGAGCCGGAACCCGGCGTAGAAGAAAACCAGTGGGAGTGTGACGTCGAACGTCGCGAACCCAGCGACGCTGAGCACCCCGATCACGAGCACCCCGAGCGCCGAACCACCGAGATACGCCAGGAGTGCGCCGATGCCACCGAGCAGCGTTCCCGTGATCCGCCGTCGCGGCGGGAACACGCGCCAGCCGGCGAAGCCGATGAGGAACGCTGCCGGGGCGGCGACGAAGAGCCCGCTGCTTGCCAGGACTGTCGCATCCGACGTGTTGATTTCGGCGAAGAACTGTGGAACGAGTCCGCCGTACCCGGTCGGGATGATGGTTTTCTGGACGGCCGCGACGGCGGCGACGTACAGCAGTGCCGCAACGGCAGCGGCGATCATCGCAGTGTAGCCCGCGGTGACGTCACCACGGTCGGTGCCGGGGCCGTAGTTCTTGCGGAGGGTCTGGAGGGCGGTTGCGTACCCCATGACCGGACCCATACGCGCACCGACAATATAGCTGTGGGAACGCGAGCGGGTGCTGCACCGCGAGTCGGGGCGCTACCGAACGGTGTACGGCTCCGGGCCGACGAGGAACCGCCCGAGGTCGGCCTGCCGCTGGTAGTCGGTGGCCATGACCGCACGCAGCGCCTCGACGTACGCGGTTTCCTGGGCGGCGCTCCAGGCGTCGGGCTGAACGCAGGGGACGACCAGCCAGCCGCTGCCGTGGAGTTCCGTGGCGTGGCGGTCCTCAAGGCTGGCGTCCGCGGGGTCGATCGCCGTACACGTTTCGAGGACGTGCGTGGTTGCGCGCTCGCCGACCGGGAGGAGGACGTGGGCGGTGATGGCGCGGAGCTCCGCGTCGAAAAACGGCTCCAGCTCCCGGTAGTCGGCCGGCGTCGGGGTGCCCTCGGGGACGCAGGGGTGGAGGTACGAGAAGAAGCTGTTGTCCGGGTCGTCGATGGGCGGCGTGTCGTCGGCGGCCGTCGTGAGGACGCCGGCGTCCCGGAGTGCGCTCCGGAGCCGGTCGCCCGCCGCCGAGCCGGTGAACGGGGTTCCCGTGTCGGTGCCGCCGTGGACGCCGGGGTGGTCGCCGATGACGTGGATGTCGGCGTTGGCGTCGCCGTGCCCGGGAACGAACGATTCACACGGTGGCTGCATGTCGAAGGGGTTGGTCGTTCGGTCCGTGACGTTCTGCACGCCCCCGGGTAGTCGGCCGGCCGGCTTAAGCCCCGCGAGCCACGGTGTGGCGTCACTATCCACGGCTCGCGGGCCGGTCCGGGTCGCCGGTCCGCGGGAGTAAGGCTATGCACGTGCCGCCACTATGACAGCCCATGACAACCGTCTGGGTGCTCGGGAACCAGCTCACCAGGACCGCAGGGCCGCTCACGGACGACCCCGACCGCGTGTTGCTGATCGAGGCCGCGGCGCTCGCGCGCCGCCGGCGCTACCACCCCCAGAAGCTGTGCATGGTGTTCGCAGCGATGCGGCATTTCCGGGACGAACTCCGCGACGACGGCGTCGACGTCGTCTACGAGCGCGCCGAGACGTTCGGCGCGGGGCTGGACGCGTACTTCGACGCGCATCCGGGCGACGACCTGGTCGTGCAGCGGCCGGCGAACCACGGGACGGCCGACCGACTCCGAGAGCTGGTGGCTGCCCGCGGTGGCAGCCTCCGCGTGGTGGCGAACGCGCAGTTCCGCTGCTCGCCCGCACAGTTCGACGACTGGATGGGGACGGAGCCGCCGTTCAAGCACAGACCGTTCTACCGCCACATGCGCCGCGAAACCGGCTATCTGATGCGCGACGACGACACCCCGGAAGGCGGCGACTGGAGCTACGACGACCAGAACCAGGAGACACCCCCGGCGGAGTACGACTCGCCGTCGGTCGGCGGCTTCGAGTACGACGAGCACGTGCCGGCAGTCCGCGACTGGGTCGCCACGGAGTTCGACACCTGGGGCGACCCGGACGGGTTCGACTGGCCGGTGACCCGCGAGCAGGCCACGCGCGCCCTGGAGTCGTTCGTCGCGGATCGGCTGGCGGGGTTCGGCCCCTACGAGGACGCCGTCCTCGCCGACGACTGGCACCTCGAACACAGCCTGTTGTCCGCGGCGGTGAACATCGGCCTCCTCCACCCCGAGGAGGTCGCCGACGCCGCGCTCGACGCGTACCGGTCGCGCGACGACATCCCGCTGAACTCCATCGAGGGGTTCGTGCGCCAGCTCATCGGCTGGCGGGAGTTCATGCGCCACGTCTACCGCCACCAGATGCCGGGGCTGGCGACCGCGAACCAGCTGGGGGCCGACCGCGACCTGCCGCCGCTGTACTGGACGCCAACGGCGACCGACATGGCGTGTCTGGGGTCCGCGGCCGGGCGCGTCTACGACCGCGGCTACGCCCACCACATCGAGCGCCTGATGGTGCTGTCGAATTTCGCGCTGACGTACGGCGCGCGCCCGCAGGCGCTCACGGAGTGGTTCCACGGCGGGTTCGTGGACGCCTACGATTGGGTTGTCACGCCCAACGTGGTGGGCATGGGCTCGTTCGGGACCGACGCGTTCACCTCGAAGCCGTACGCGTCGTCGGCGAACTACATCGACAAGATGACCGACCACTGCAGCGACTGTGCGTTCGACCCCGACAGCACGGTCGGCGAACGCGCGTGCCCGTTCAACAGCCTCTACTGGGATTTCCTCGCGACACACGAGGACACCCTGCGGTCGAATCACCGCATGGGGCTGGTGTACTCGCATTTGGACAGCAAACGCGACGCCGGCAAGCTGGCGGCGATCCGGGAGCGCGCACAGCGCGTCCGGGAGGGCGTGGCCGCGGGCCGGCTGTAGCCGAGCGCCGCGCACAGCGCCGTTACGAACGCGTAACTGAGTGTGGTGAGGTAGCCTTAACATCCCGGCTGCCGTACCGGCTGACATGACAGACACGGATCGCCTGCCCGCGTGGTGTCCCGGTGACAGTTGGTGCTCGATCACCACGACGGCGTCGTTGGTCGGGAAGAAATGGCATCCCGTGATCATTCACCGCCTCCTCAGTGAGGGCCCCCTGGGGTTCAACGCGCTGCAGGAGGAGGTCGACGGCATCTCCAGTAAGGTGCTCTCCGAGAGCCTCGACGACCTCGAAGACAAGCAGATCGTCTCCCGAACGATCGTCAGCGAGAAACCCGTTCGCGTCGAGTACGCACTCACCGAACTCGGTCAGTCACTCGAACCCGTGGTGTCGTCGATGGCCGAATGGGGCCACCAACACCTCGATCCGGTCGACGAAGAAGCAGCGTCGGTCGTGTAGGCGCTAGTCGAGGAGGGCTTCAACGGGCTTGTCGGCGTCGTCCTCGGCGGTCTCTTCGTCCCCGAGTTTCAGTCGGTAGAGGTTCTGGCGGGCGTCCGGGATGTAGATGTCCTTCTCGACGACATCGGCGTCCTGCAGTCGGTCGAGTGCGTCGCGGACGGTGCGCTGTGAGAGCCGGGAGTTCTCCACGATCTGCTTTTGGGTCAGTCCGCCGTTGTACTCCAGAACCTTCAGTACAAGCTTCGCACTCGGCGGCAGCTCTTGGACGGTTTCGTCAGTTGAACTCATTCGTATCAATGCAGGGGTGCCGGCCACTTAGGCACTCGGTAACGCCGGTGTGAGCCGGTTACCTGCCGGTAACCCGGTGTCTTCGGGGGGTTGAGTGGCCGCCGACGAACCCGGCGGCACAAACGGTGACTGGCGGCCCTATGCGTCGGCCAGCTCGGCGTCGTAGCCGGCGAGTTCGACGCTCCGCAACAGGTCGTCGTCGGTCGCGTCTCCATCCACGGTCACAGTGCCGCTCTCGTGGTCGGCGTCCACGTCGGAAACCGCAGCCACGCCTGCGAGTGCGTTCTCCACGATGTCTTCACAGCCCTCACAACCCATCTCGTCGATGGAGAGAGTCTTTGGCATGCGACCGGCGCTACTCGATCAACTGATTAGGGTCTTGCGGCTTCGCGCCGCCACACCCCGGCTAGCGACCGAGCAGCGAGTAATCCTCGTCGGGCGTGTACCTGCCGAAGAGCAGGCTGTTGGTGAGCACGCTGACACTCGACACCGCCATCGCGCCGGCCGCCAACACCGGCTGAAGCAGCCCCAGCGAGGCCAGCGGGATCATCGCGGTGTTGTAGCCCAGCGCCCAGAAGAGGTTCTGTTTGATCTTCGCGAGCGTGCCCTCGCCGATGCGGATGGCTTGGATCACGTCCGCGGGGTCGTCGCGCATCAACGTCACGTCCGCCGCCTCGATCGCCACATCGGTGCCCGATCCGATCGCGGCGCCGACGTGCGCGGTGGCGAGCGCGGGGGCGTCGTTGACACCGTCCCCGACCATCATGGCGTCGGCGTCGCCCGCCTGGATGGCGTCGACGGCGTCGGCTTTCTCCCCGGGGAGCACGCCCGCCCGAACGTGCTCGGGCGAGACCCCCACGTCGGCGGCGACCGCGCGCGCGGTGCGTTCGTTGTCGCCCGTGATCATGTGCACGTCGAGGCCGCGATCCTGGAGGGCGTCGACGGTGGCGGCTGCCTCGGGCTTGACCGTGTCGGCGTCCGCGACGACACCGGCAACCCGGTCGTCGACGGCAACCAGCATCGCGGTCTTCCCCTCGCGTTCGAGGCGTTCCATGGCGTCGGCGGCGGGCGCCGGGTCGATGTCCGCGCTCGTGAGGAGCGCGCGGTTCCCCACGCGGACGCGGCGACCGTCGACGGTCGCGACGATGCCTTTGCCGGGGACGTTCTCGAAGGCATCGACTGCGGGAACGTCGAGGCCGCGGTCCTCGGCGCCCGCGACGATGGCGGTCCCGAGCGGGTGCTCGCTGTTGGACTCGGCGGCGGCGGCCAGCCGGAGCACGGCGTCCTCGTCGACAGCGGCGTCGCTCCGGGTGGCGGTGCCGCCGTCGGGGACGGCGGCGACGGCCTCGACGTCCGTGAGCTCCATCGCGCCGGTCGTCAGAGTGCCGGTCTTGTCGAACACGACCGCGTCCAACTCGGTCACGCGCTCCAGGACATCGCCGCCCTGGAAGAGCACGCCGTGTTTCGCGCCGATGCTCGTGCCGATCATCGTCGCGGCCGGCGTCGCGAGCCCGAGCGCACACGGGCACGCGATGAGGACTGCGGACGCGAACACGACGACGGCGAACTCGCCGGTGCCGACGGCCGCCGGGCCGCCGCTGACGAGCCCCCACAGCGGAAGCGCCGACACCACGTCAGCCAGCAGCCCGGGGGCGAACCACCATACCGCCCCCCAGAAGACGGCGTTGGCGATGACCGCGGGGACGAAGTACGCGCTGATGCGGTCGGCCAGGCGTTGGATGTCCGGCTGGCGGGACTGGGCGTCCCGAACCGTGGTGACGATCTGCTGGATCGCGGTGTCCGCCCCCACCTTCGTGGCCTGCACGACGAGCACGCCGTTCTCGTTGATCGTGGCGCCGACAACGTCGTCGCCGGGGGCCTTGGACACGGGCACGGACTCGCCGGTGACCATGGATTCGTCGACCGCGGACTCCCCGGACACCACGACGCCGTCGGTCGGAATCTGCTCGCCCGGTTTGACTTTCAGGCGGTCGCCGACCTCAACGTCGTCGGCGGGGATCTCGCGTGTCTCGCCGTCGGCGTCGACGAGGCGCGCGGTGTTGGCCTCCATCTCCAGGAGCTCCCGGAGGGCGTCGCTGGCTTGGCTCTTCGAGCGGGCTTCGAGGTAGTTCCCGAGCGTGATGAACACGAGGATGAGCGCCGCCGTGTCGAAGTAGAGGCCGCCGCCGGCCAGGACGCCGAGCAGCGACGCGAGCGAGTACACGTACGCGGTCGTCGACCCCAGCGCCACGAGGACGTCCATGTTCGCGGTGCCGTTGCGCACGAGCGCCGCATACGAGTTGCTGAGGAACGACCGCCCCAGGACGACGTAGACGGGGGTCGCCAGTGCGAACTCCGCCCACCCGAACGGGATCGTGAGGCCGCCAACGGTGAAGCTGTCGGGAACGACAGCGCCCCCGAACAGGAAGGTGTCGGCGACGAAAAACAGGAGCGGCGCCGACAGCACCGCGCCGAACGCCAGGCGGATGCGTTGTCGTCGCTGCTCCGCGTCCCGGGCCTCGTCGGCGGCGGTCTGGGTGCTGGCACCGGTGTCGGAGTCGGCATCGATGGGGTCGTAGCCGGCGTCGGTGATGGCGGCGTGGACGGCGTCCCGGTCGAACGCTGCGGGGACGTACGTGAGGTGTGCGTCGTCGGTGGCGAAGTTCGCGGACACGTCCAGGACGCCGGGGGCGTCGGCGACGGCGTCTTCGATCGTCTGCGCGCAGTTCGCACAGGTCATCCCGTGGACCGGGATCGTGGTGTCGGCCGTGATCGGGGTGTAGCCGGCGTCCGAGATCGCGGCACAGACGCCCGCCAGGTCGGCGGCGGTGGGATCGTAGGTGACGGTGGCGGCGTCGGTGGCGAAGTTCGCGGTCGCGTCGGTGACGCCGTCGAGCGCGCCCACGGCGTCCTCGACGGTGCCCGAGCAGTTCGCACAGGACATCCCCCCGACATCGATCCGCGCTGTTCTGGTCGTCATCACTGAAGACTACGGCATCCCGATTCAAGCGGTTTCTCCCTTCGACTGTTCGGTGAATCGCCCGCCAGTACTTTTGATTCGAAAGCGCTCGCCCGAGCCACCCCGGGCGGCGGACGAAGTCGGGGGCTGGCTCGCCGCGGCTGTCAGGGGCCGTCACTGTGGAACGGCAGCGAGACATCAGGTCGCTGGGCTGGCATGTGGCGCATACTTATGTGGCTCCGGGTCGGAGAGAGTGACAGCGCCGAACACTGACTCGGCGAACTACAAGGATGCCGTACGATGCCACTGGCGTGCTCCCGCGTCCGCTCCCCCAAGAGATCGACGACGGAACGAACCTCTTGGTCAGTGGGCCGGCGATGTCCGGCACGCGCACGCTCCTGTTCGAGCTCGTTGCGCGCGGCGAGCCCGACGGCGAGGGGGCGGTCCTGACAACGTCGACGGACCCCGCAGAGACGGTCATCGACGACTACGAGGCCATCCGCGGCGGGGACAGCGCGTTCCGCCACGTCATCGACTGCGTGAGCACGCAGTCCGGGAGCGCGTCGCCGGCACCGGGCGTCCATCACGTGTCTTCGCCCAGCGACCTCACGGGGATCGGCATCGAGTTCTCGGGCGTCGCGGAGGCCGCCGAGGCCGCCGGCGTCGACCGGCTTCGCGTGGGGTTCGACTCGCTGTCGCCGGTGTTGATGTACGTCGACGTTCAGCGGCTGTTCCGGTTCCTGCACGTGTTCACCAGCCAGATCCAGAGCCAGGGCTGGCTGGGGGTGTTCGCCATCGACCCGGAGAGCCAGGACGACCAGACGATCACCACGCTCAGCCAGCTGTTCGACGGCGTGCTCGAGGTGCGGCTGCACGACGGCACCCAGGAGGTGCGGCTGCGCGGGCTCGCCGACGCGCCGACGGACTGGCTGCCCGTGGCGGGCGTCCGCCAGTGAGCGGGATCGTGTTCTTCGGGACGGCCGACCGCGAGCGCGTCGTGTCGTTCTACAGATGAACAAGGCGAGTGCATCGGGGCTTGACCCCGAGGTGAAGCCGACACTTAGACGTGTTCTGTTCGTTCGATATACCGTTCAATCGTCTCCGTGGATACCTCGCCCGCTGTTCCGATGTAGTACGACTGCTCCCAGAACCCACCACCCCATAGATATTTTTCCAAGTACGATTCGTGCTGTTCCCACATCTCCCGCGCCGTGATGCTCTTGACCGTTCGCACAATCTCGCTCGGCGCGTGCTTCGGATGGGCTGTCAGGAACAGGTGTACGTGGTCTGGTGAGATGTGGAGCGATAGTATCTCGTAGCCGTACTCGTCGCACACGTTGCGGAAACTCGCTTCCAGCGAATCCTCGATGGGTTCGAGAACTGAGTGACGATATTTTGGACACCACACGAAGTGGTAGTTGACGTTGTACACTGTGTGATTCGAACGCTTTTCACCCATATCGAACCCACTCCACCAACACAGTTAAGTATATCCAAAGGATATACGTGAGTATGGCGAATCGCTTTGAAATCGACGGCGAGGAAGTTCTCGACGGCGAGGTCAAACCGTTCGGGAACAGTGCCCACGTCACCGTTCCGAAACGCTGGCGTGGGGCTGACGTGAAAATCGTCCGAACCTCAGAACCCACCGAACAAGACGAAGAATGACCACCGAACAGACTCTTGTCAAGACACTGGATTTCCAACTCAATATCCAGAGTGACAACGAGGGTCTGCTGTACGCCGCCACGCTCGAAGCGCGGTCGGTGTACAACGAAACCATCCGCCTCGCTAAAGAAGGCGTGGACTGGAACGCCATCCCCGACCGCGTGGCTGATGACGCCAACCTCGTGAAGAACACAACACAGCGCGTCGTTGCCAAAGCACTCGGCGCGATGGAGAACTACTACGAGTACGACGACTTCGGCCAGCCGAGTCACACCAAAGACGGTGAATACCCGCTTCGTGCGAACTACGAGGAGGGATACAGTCTGTCGCTCACCGACGACGGCGACGTAGCCTTCCGTATCAGCGCGAAACCCTACAAGCACGTCACGGGCGTCCTCGAAGGGAGTGATGCTCACCTCGACATTCTCAAGACTGCACTCACGAGCGACGAGTGGAAGGTTGGGACGGCGGAAGCCTTGTTCCACAACGACAATCCCGAGTTGCACGTTAACGTCACCAATACCGAGCAGACCGTTCGACACAAGCACGACTCACGAACAGTCGTAGGTGTGGACGTGAACGAGGACAACGTGGCTCTCACCGCTCTCTCTGAGGATGGCGTCGAGGACACGTTGGTTATCGACTTCCCCGAAATCAAGTTCAAGCGTCACCGCTACTTCACGATACGGAAACGTGTCCAGAACGCGGGAAAGAACAGTATCCACGATACTCTGGAAGGGCGCGAAGAACGGTTCGTCCGCGACCGACTCCACAAAGTATCCCGGCACATCGTGGAGTGGAGTCGTCAGTTCGAGATGCCGTGCGTCGTCTTTGAAGACCTCAAAGAGATGCGCGATAGTATCGACTACGGTACGCGGATGAACCGACGCTTGCACCACCTCCCGTTCCGCGCTCTTCAGTTCTATACGTCGTACAAGGCGTCGTTCGAGGGTATCCCGACAGCGTGCATTAACCCCGAGTACACGAGCCAGCGGTGTCCGCTGTGTGGCCATACGGAACGTGCGAACCGCAACAAGAAGCGGTTCAACTGCCGGTCGTGTTCTCATCAAGACCACAGCGACCGAGGTGCAAGCATCAATATCGCCGTGAAAGGCATCAAGAAGCATCAAGACTGGAATGTGCCTGCTCTCAACAACCTTCCCACCGTCAGGAAGGTGCGACGGCAGGCATCGGGGGCCGTGGACGCCCCGACCGTGACCCACCTGACCGTTCGAGGCTATCAAGCCGATGGTCGCGTGGGAGTGTCCGACTAATCCACGGGAAGCCTCGGGGCTTGACCCCGAGGCGGTTCACCAGTTTTTCGCCGTGGACCCCGACGGACGGACCCTCGAGTTCCAAACGTTTCTCGACGAGCCCGCCGAGTGACCGGCCACGAGCCGGGCTGGCACACGGCGACAGCCGCTCACAGCGACGTGTCGTGGATCTCCGCCAGGCGCTGGGCGAGCGCGTCACGGGTGGGCGCGAAAACCAGATGTGTCTCACAGGTGCAGTCCGACGCGCCCAGTCCGGGAACGGGCGTGGCGTCGTCGGCGAGCAGGCGCGCGGTCGCACACTCCACGTCGTCGTGTGTGGTGGCGTAGACCGCGTCGACGCTCGCTGCCGGGTGGCCGAGCAGGTAGTCGATGTGCCAGTGGCGGGCGTCGCGCTCCCCGGCGGCGAGTTCGCGGTGTCGCTGCACGCGAGTGAGGCCGCCCGGGCCGAACGCGGAGCCGGTGTAGGCGTACCAGCCGGCGTCGAGGCTGCGGGTGCCGGCCGCGCCGAACGTGATGGATGGCGCGTCGTCGAGCGCCACCAGGAGGGTGTACGTGCCGGGCTGCATGCACGACCGTCGGTGCGGCGTCCGATTCTGTGTTGTGGTTTCCGGCGCGCGGCTACGTCTCTGCGCCCCCCGCGAGCCACCGGAGTCCGGTGTACGACGCCGCTGCGATGGTCAGGGCCACGCCCAGCAGCCCCCACGTGAGCGTGGTGGGGCTGTCGACTGCCAGCCGCGCGATGAGGTTCTGGGGGCTCTGTGGGAGCAGGCTGGCGACACCGAACACCGCCAGCGCAACGAACGAGTACAGCAGCTGGGCTTCGCGGCGCGCCCCGACGCGGAGCGCGAGCGCCGCGCCGGTGGCGACGAGCACGGCAGCGACGCCCGCGACGAGCGCGAGCAGCGCCAGCGGGTTGGCGATGTGCGTGCCGTTGAGCCACAGCAACAGGAGCCAGAGCGCGACCTGTGCCGGTGCCAGCCCGACCAGCGCGATCGCTTTCCCGTCGACGATCTCGGGCAGCGACAGCGGCGCGACCCGCAGCAACGAGAGCGTGTCGCGTTCGAGTTCCTCGGCCATCGAGTCGGCCATCACGCTCCCGGAGATGAACGCCGGCAGGAACGCCAACAGCGGCAACAGCACGGTGTACGTGAACGAGAAGTACGGGTTGGATCGTTCGTCGGGGGGCAGGTCGACCGGCGTCCGCTCCAGACGGTGGTCGAGGTCGGCGCGGCGCTCGCGCTCCAGGGTGGACAGCGCGCCCTTCAGCTCCGTGACCACCAGTGTGGTTCGAAACGACCCCTCCGGCGCTGTGGCCGCGGCCAGGATGCGCCCGCCCGGTTGCCTGGTGGCGTGAACGAGCGCCTGGACATCGCCGCGCTGGAAGGCAGCGCTCGCGGCGGCCTGCGACGGGTACGGAACGACGCTGCGGCTGTCGTCGTCGGCGATGGTGGCCGCAACGTCGCTTGACGCGTTTCCGGTGACGCCGACCGACACCGTGAGCGCGTCGCCGTTGGTGGTCCCCGGGTCGTAAAGCGACACCAGTCCCACGACCAGGAACGACGAGAACCCAGCGATGAACAGCTGGATGACGAGCGCGAGAACGATGGTTTTCTCCGAGCGCAGCGACCCGAGGGTGCGCCGCGCGAGGACGACGCGTGGGTTACCCAAGGGCGATCACCACCACGGCGATGTTGTACGCGAGGTGCACACCGATGGCGGCGGCGAGCGCGCCCACGTACGCGAGCCGTGATCTGGCGGCGCCGACCGCCGAGATGGCGGCCGTCACGACGTGCCACACCAGCGGAGCCACCAGTAACAGCCCGGGGGACGCACCCCGGAGCGCGGGCGCGAACGCCGCCCGCCCGATGTCCAACCCGGGAAGCCCGACCAGCTGCGTGACGAGCAGCGCCTTCTCGGCGACGAAGAACCCGACGCCGGAGGCGGCTCCGACCGCCAGCGCGGTCCGGAAGCTGCGTCGGTACTGGCCGCGCTCGAAGGCCGCGAACACGTGGATGCTTTTCGCGACTTCCTCGATGACCGCGATGGCCCCCAGCAACACCGGGATGGACAGCGAGACGGGCGCGACGAACAGCAGGGCAACGGCGAACAGCTCGGCGACGAGCACGAACGGGAGGAACAGCGCCGTCCAGACCCCGGCCCGCCGCGGGGTCGCCAGCGGCGCGGCGAGCGCGTCCAGCAGCTTCGACGGGATCGGCAGCTGGGTGAACATGTCCTCCTCGCGGTAGACGCCCGTCCCCAGGCCGAACAGCACGAACGCTGCCAGCCCCGGCGGCGCAGTCGAGAGCACGAACTGGCCGGTACTCACGCCGCTGTCGGTGATCGAGTCGACGACCACGGTGAGCGGGGAGATGGCGGCGATCTGGTTGACTTCCGCGAAGACGGCGGGCACGAACGCGTACGTGGTGAGCGCGACGCTCACGGCGACCGTGACGAACGTGAGCTCCTTGTACGAGCGCGCGAACATCGCGCCGAGGAACGTCGCCGCGAGGAACAGCGCGGCCAGCGGCGCGACGGCGAGCACCGCGAGCACGCCCGCGCCCGTTGCGGCGGCGATCACGGAGACGAGCGCGATCGCGCCCGCGAAGTACGGCAGCGTCTTGCCGGCGACGATGTCGCCCCGCGAGACCGGAGCCACGAGCAGCGGCTCGCCCCGGCGGTCGATGCGTTCGGCGAGCACGCTGGAGCCGTACGCCTGGATCACGATGTTCAACGGCAACAGGAACGCGAACGCGAACACGAGCGACTGCAGCGGGAACGGCGGCGAGATCGACGACGGCGTGCCGGACTGGGCTTGTCCGAGCAGTCCGCTCAGCCCGCCGCCGGAGGCGCCCGCCGTCGGTGACGTGCCCGTGGCCCCGTCGTCAGTGGACGGCGTGTCGGTCCGGCCGCCGTCGCCACCAGTGGTGGAGGATCCGGCACCGTCAGTGTCGGCTTGTGCGCTGGTCACGTCGATCGACTGTGGCCGGTACGTGAGCGACACGACCACGGGGAACGCGGCGGCCTGGTCCGGTTCGTCCGCCATGACGGCGTCGTTGTACGCGACGGTGGCGGATCGAAGCGTGGACAGCGCCGCCCGGCCTTTCGCGGTGTCGGCGTACTGGATGCCGACCGGGGAGACCGTGACATCGGCGTCGCTGCCGGGCTGCACGGCGGCGAGTTGCGGGTCGCTGGCGGCGACATCGGCGTACGGGCTGTCGTCGTCGACGCCGATCCGGTAGATCCCCTCCCCGGGCGTGGGGCCGGTGGTGACGACCGCGGGCACGATGGCGGCCAACGCAACCGCCACGACGACGAACGCGATCGCAGTCTCGCGGTCGAGGCTGGTGGCGCTTCGCGTGGTCTCCCAGCGGGCGATCCGCAGGACGTTTCCCGCCTTCATGCGCCGGTCACGTCGAGGAAGACGTCTTCGAGTGTGGACTCGTCGGTTCGGATGTCGACCACGCCGCCGCCGGCGTCGGCGGCCGCAGCCCGGATCGCGTCGACGTCGGCCATCGAATCGACGGTGGTGACGTAGCGGCCATTAGACGGCCGGGCGTCGTCGACGTCGACGTCGGTGAACACCCGATAGGAGACCTCGCCGTGTTCGTCGCGGATGTCGGCCAGCGTGCCGGTGGCGGCGAACTGTCCGTCCCGCATGATGGCGACGCGGTCACAGACGCTTTCGACGTGATGGAGGTCGTGGGCGCTGAACACGATCGTCTTGCCGTCGGCGGCGAGCTCGCGGGTGAACTCGATGACGGTGTTCGTCGTGAGCGGATCGAGTCCGCTTGCGGGTTCGTCGTACACCAGCACGTCGGGGTCGTTGACCAGCGAGCGCGCGATCGCGACCTTCCGGGTCATGCCCTTCGAGAAGTCGCCGACGGGACGGTCACGGGCGTCGAGGTCGAGGCGATCGAGGGCGGCCTCGATGCGCTCGTTTGCGGTCGCCCGGTCCACGTCGTAGAGATCCGCGAAAAACCGTAGATAGCTCCGGGGCGTCATTTCGTCGTACAGCGGCGACTCCTCTGGCAGGAACCCGAGGGTGCGGCGCATCGCCGTGTCGCCGGCGTCGAACCCGTTGACGGTGATGTCGCCGGCGGACGGCTCAACGAGCCCACAGAGCATCTTCAGCGTGGAGGTCTTGCCGGCTCCGTTGGGGCCGACGAGTCCGAAGACTTCCCCGGCACCGACGTCGAAGGAGACGCCGTCCACGGCGGTGACGCCGCCGTACCGTTTTTCTAGGCGTTGCACGGAGATCATACCGGTAGATGGAACGGTGGTGATTTGAGCATTGGGGTGCCACCGCGGCGTGTCGTCGTCATTTCGGGAGGGTGGTGGCGTCGGCTCGCAGGTCTGCCGTCACGCGGTCGGCCCACGCCACAGCCTGGGCGTCGTCGGTGTGGACGAGGCTGGTGTGGCCGGTGTCGTCGTAGAACAGCCCACAGGCGTACGTGGTGGCTGTGGTGTCGAGGGTGAACAGGCTGTACGGGAGTGTGGTCGTGGCTTCACGCAGCGTGAGTGCGTCGGTGCGCAGCGCGTCAGTGACGCTGTCGCCGTGTGTGGCGATGAGCGCGTCCAACACGTCGGGGTGTAACACCAGCGAAACCTGCAGCTCGCCCGCACGGATGCGCTCGCGGAGCGTCGACACGACGCTGTCGAGGACGGCGCTCGCGTACCCCTCGATGCGCGTGGCGTCGGCGAGCAGCGACCGGTAGGCCTCGGTGGCGCGCTGGGGCGCAACCGACGTGGCGTTGACCACCGTCGCGTCCCGGAACAGGACGGTGTCCATGCGGGCGTCGGCCGGGACCGTCGCGAGGGCGGCGTCAGCCGCGTCCAGGCCGTCGATGTCGGCGGCGAACGATTCGTAACTGCGCAACGCGAGTCGGCCCTTGAGCGTGAGCGACACCTGACCGGCGCGCTCAAGCAGGGTGTGGGCCTCCAGTTCACGAACGGCGCGGTCGACCGTCGACCGGGAGACGGGCAGCGTGTCAGCGAGCTCCGGCTTCGTCGTGGTGGTGGCGTCTCGGACTGCCCGCATGAGGTCGGCGCGCTGCGCGAGCAGCTGGAACAGCGAGTCGGGTGCCGGCATCGTTTCTACACTAGTGGCGTTGCGTGAAAACGTCTTCCACATAAACGACCGTTATAGTTATCTGTGATGCGTGACGACTGCACGTCTCGGCAACACGTAGGGTAAAGCATTCACCGGCCGTGTGTACAGTTGCTGGTGCGCACGCACCGGCTGTGCCTCTGACACGCTCCGAGCCGGTTCGAACGCCGGCTACCGGGGTGCCCGACACGCTCCAGCCACCGACCACGCCCGACACGGCGATCCAGTCCCCCACTTGTCCAGCGCCACGTCGGTGGGGCGTGGTCGCCGGCTCGCCGCCAGTACTGCCCCAGGCTGGACGGCGGCCATCGGCTGCCCGAGCGTTCGACCCCCGGGCCACTATTCATTACCGGTCGCTCCGCTACCGCGCGTCACGTCGCCTGTTCACGCCGGCTCGACGAGCGCCGGCCGGTCGACTGTCGGGTCGTTGACCGCCGTCGAAACCCGCCAGGCCTGGAGGTCGAACGCGCCCGGCGTGAACAGGTCCGTTGGATCGTCGTCGGTCAGCCACCGCTGACCCTGGGCGGGTGTGAGCACCACCGCCATCCGGTGGTGGTAGTCCGCGAGGAACGCGTTGGGCTGCGTCGTCACGACGGTGAACGACCGCACTGTCTCGGGGTCGCGACTGGGACCGTCGTCGCCCGTGAACTCGCCCAGGCCGGTCTGGGTTTGCTCGGGCGTCCACGTCTCCCACAGCCCCGCCAGCAGGAACGGCGCGCCGTCGGTTCGAGACACGAAATACGGGACCGTCGCGCCGTCTTCGTCGCGCCACTCGTAGAACCCGTCGACCGGCACGAGACACCGCCGGTGTTCGTAGGCCGCCTGGAAGTGTCGCGTCTCGGTGAGCGTCTCGGCGCGCGCGTTGATCGGGTCGGGTGCCGACTGCGGGCCGTCGGACCACGACGGCACCAGTCCCCACCGCGCGCGCACCGTTTCCGTCGGTTCAGTGTCCAGAATCACGGGCAGCGATTGGCTGGGCGCGGCGTTGTACGTCGGCTCGACGGGGGCGGTCGTCAGCCCGAACGTTTCGCGCAGCGTCTCGGGGGTAGAAAACAGCGCGTACCGGCCACACATGTGGGAGTGGAGGTGCCGATGGCGGTTAATTCGTGTGGTCGGGAAGCGCCGCGTCGAGGGCCGCGATCACGTCGTCGGTGCCGACGAACGTGGGCGTGCGCTCGTGGAGGCGTGTCGGTGCCACGTCCAGCAGCGACTGGGTGCCGTCCGAGGACGCGCCGCCGGCTGTTTCGACGATGTACGCGATCGGCAGTGCCTCGAACTGCGCGCGGAGCTTTCCGTCCGGCGCGGACTCCAGGCCGGGGTAGCCGAACACGCCGCCGTAGACCAGCACCTGGTTCACGTCGGCGATCATCGCGCCGCCGTAGCGCAGCTTCAGGTCGTCCTCAACGTCCCGGACGAACGACTCGAACGCCGGCGTCCAGTCGGGGACCCGGCCGCCGAACCCGTAGACGGTGGGTTCGGCCGGCAACTCGACGGGGCCGAGATCGGTTGTGGCCCCCGTCTCGGAGACGAGAGACTCCCGGACGGTGTCGTCGCGCGCGACGACCATGGTGGTCGTGGGTCCGTAGAGGACGAACCCGGCGGCGACGAGGCTGGAGCCGGGCGCGGGCAGCGGCTGGTCGTAGATGCCGACGACGGTGCCACAGGGGTTGTTGGATTTCACGTTCGAGGAGCCGTCAAGGGGGTCGAGTGCGACGGCGTACCCGCCTTCGGCGTCGCCCACCGTGACGACGGCGTCACGCTCCTCGCTGGCGTACCAGTTCACGCCCTCGATGGACTCGGTGCGGTCGAACAGCAGGTCGTCGGCCCACACGTCGGCCTCCAGTTGGGTGTCTCCGGAGGCGTTCTGGTCGTCACGGGTCGCGCGGTGGTCGGGCAGCCCCGCACGGACCTCGGGGGCGGCGTCCGCGATCGCATCGAAGACGGCGTCGATGACGTCGGCCATCAGATGCGTCCGAGCGCCTCGTCGACGCTGGCTTCCTCGTAGACGACGGCTTCCAGGCCGTCGAGGAACGCCGCGGGGTGCTCGCGCTGCCAGACGTTCCGGCCGACCGCGAGCCCGGACGCGCCGGCGTCGATTGCGCCCTTCACGGATTCGAGGAAGTCGCGGTCGCTGGTCTTGGAGCCCCCCGACATCACGACGTTGGTCGGGCCGGCCATGTCGACAGCGTGGGACATCGCGTCGGTGCTGCCGGGGTATTTGACCTTCGCGATGTCGGCGCCCAACTCCAGGGCTTGGCGGGCGGCGTACGCGATGGTGTCCGGGTTCTTGTCGTTTTTGAGGCCCTGGCCGCGGGGGTACGACCACATCACCACGGGGAGGTCGTGGTCGCGGGCGGCTTCCTGGGCGTCCCGGAACTCCTCGGCCATCTCGACTTCGCTGTTGGAGCCGCCGTACAGCGTGAACCCGACGGCGTCCGCGCCGACGTCGGCGGCGTAGTCGACCGTCCAGTTCACGGCGGAGTCGGGCTCGCCCATCCAGAGGTTCGAGGTGCCGTTGAGCTTCGCCAGGAGGTTCACGTCGTCGCTGTAGGAGGGGTAGTAGGCTTCGGCGATGCCCTTCTGGGCGGCCATCGCGGAGACGGCGTCGTGGGTCGCGACATCCCAGACGGCTTCGGGGTCTTTGGTGGCTGGCACTGCCTCGAAGTCGACCGGACCGTGTTCGAGGCCGTGGTCGTACGCCAGAATCAGTACCTTGCCGTCGCGGGAGATCGGTGAGTCCTCGAAGGGTCGCATCACGACACACTCCGATTGAGAGCGTTAAGAGTCTAACCCTCTGTGCGCCCGCCGGCAGCCGCCCCGTACGGCGTTTTAACTCTGTTCCGAGTGAACGTTTAGAGGCGGTCGCGGGCGGCGTCCCGGAGCGCGCGCACGCGGTCACTCGACACGCCCAGGGAGTCCGCGACCTGGTCGACGTGGGCGGTCGCCAGGCTGCGCACGGAGGTGATCCCGGCGCTCGCCAGCAGCGCCGCCGCGTCGTCGTCGACGGCCCGGAGCGCTGTCACCGGCGTCGGCGCTGACGCCTCCTGCCACGCCGCCTCCCCGCGCTCGGCGGCGTCGTCCGCGTCGCCGGTGGGCCACGCCCCCTCGCGCCACGCCGCTTCCTCGTCCGCGGCGTCCGACGTGTCGGTCTGCTCGGGGGGTGAACCACCCCCGCCACCGGCGACCGCGGCCGCCTGCCAGTCCGACTCCGCGGCCGCCGCGTCCCCGCTCCCGTCGGCCTCGGCGTCCACGCCGTAGCTCGCGGCGACCCACTGGCGCTCGTCGTCCTGCAACCCGCGGACCTGCTCGGCCCGCTGATCGAGGTCCGCGCCGCCCTCGAACGACCACTGCAGGGAGTGCTCGCGGCGGATCCGCGCCGCCACACCCGGATTGACGCCATACTCGACGAGCTGTGCGTGCGAAACGCGTTTCCCGGTGATGTCCGCTGGCACCACGTCCGCGGCCGCCAGCGCGTCGGCTGTCGACGGCCCGACGAACCGAAGCTCGCGGAGGCGCGCCCGCAAGTCAGGGGCGGACACAGTTGCATCGAAGGTGCAACTGAAGCTGCTTGAGTGTTTCCACGTTTCCGGCACGCTTAGGTTCCGGCCGCACCCACCACCGCCCATGCGATCACTCGCAGACACGGAGACGATCGGCGTTGTTGGCGCGGGCACCATGGGCGCCGGAATCGCGCAAGTCGCGGCGACCGCCGGCTACACGGTCGTGATGCGCGACATCGAACAGGAGTACGTCGACGCCGGCTTCGACAGCATCGAATCCTCGCTCGACCGCTTCGTCTCGAACGACGACCTGAGCGAGGCCGACGCCGACGCCATCGTCGACCGCATCACGGGCACGACCGACCTCGCGGAGCTCGCCGACTGCGACGTCGTCATCGAGGCCGCCGTCGAGGACATGGAGGTCAAGCAGGACATCTTCCGCGACCTCGACGACGCCCTGCCCGAGGACGTGGTGTTGGCGACGAACACGTCCACGCTGTCGATCACCACCATCGCGTCGGTCACCGATCGGGCGTCCCGCGTCGTTGGCCTGCACTTCATGAACCCGGTCCCGATCATGACCGGCGTCGAGGTCGTCGTCGGCGAGAAAACCGACGCCGACGTGGTGGCGTTCGCCCACGCCCTCGCCGAGGACCTCGACAAGGAGACCTGGGAGTCCGACGACAAACCCGGCTTCGTCACCAACCGCATCCTGATGCCGTGGATCAACGAGGGCGTCCGGGCGTTCGACGAAGGAGTGGCCAGCAAGGACGACATCGACACCGGAATGAAACTCGGCACCAACGTCCCCATGGGACCCCTGGAGCTCGCCGACCACATCGGCCTCGACGTCTGCCTGGACGCCAGCGAAACACTCCACGAGGAGCTCGGCGACCGGTACAAGCCCGCGTACCTGCTGCAGCGAAAGGTCGACGCCGGCGACCTCGGGAAGAAGACCGGTGCGGGCTTCTACACGTACGACTGAGTCGGGCACTCAGACAGCGCCGCGGGTCAGGACAGCGACTCGGTCGCGATCCGTTCGCGCACGCTGTCGATGGCGCTGCGGTCGAAATCGTCGGCGACCAGGCCGATGACGGCGTGCACTTCCTCGCGGTCGACTTTCACGTCCCCCTCGCGGACGACGTCGGCGGGCCGGTTCCCGAGCTCCCGCATCGTGCCGACCGCAAGCAGGAACGGCACCGCCCACGCGGCGAACGTGTTGCCCTGGCTGGTCGGCATGACCTCAAGCCAGCGCTGGGCGTCGGCGACGTAGCCGCGGGCGCGGTCGGTGACGCGCTCGACGACGGAGGCCACGCGGCCCGCGTGTTCGGGGTCGGCGACGTCTTCCGGGGCGAGGTCGTGGTCGTCGAGCCACTCCTGTGGCAGGTAGACGTTGTTCTCCTCCTCGTAGTCCGGGCGGACGTCTTTGGCGACGTTCACGAGCTGCAACAGCAACGCGAACGACCGCGCGTTCTCGCGCATGGCGGCGGCGGCGTCGCTGGGCGCGTCGCGGGCCAGCAGCTCCGTGACGAGTTCGCCGACGGTGCCGGCGACGTACCAGCAGTACTCTTCGAGCTCGGTTGGTGATTGGATGCGGAGCCCGCCGGCGTCGGCGTACCGCTGTACGAACGACGCCATCCCGGTGGCCATCTCCCGGACCGTCGGCCGGATCGCGGCCTTGGCGGCGTCGTCCAGGGACTCGAACGCGGAGACGACGCGGGTGGTGTTGGCGACGACGCGCCAATCGGCGTTCGGCTCGCTGGGGACGTGGTCGCCGACGGCGGCCTGGAACTCCGCGACGGTCGTCCCGCAGTCGGGATCGAGCGCGGCGTCATACGTCTCCAAGAGCTGTGCTTGTTCGGTGGGCGGCATCGCGGTGGCGTCCTCGACGGTGTCGGCAACCCGGCACAGGAGGTAGCCAACGCAGATGCGCGTCGCCATCGGCTCTTCGAGGGCGTCGATGGTGAGCGCAAACGTACGTGAAACGTCCTGTACCGCGCTGTGGCACCACTCGCGGTCCGACGCGGTCGGCTGGTGGGACTGACGGCCGTCCATCACTCGTGGTCGGGCTAGGGTGGGGGAATACAAAAGAGGTTGGGGCGTCGACCCGTCGCCCACTGCGATCATCGCGCCCCGCGATGGGGTTCCGGGATGCCAACAGTAAAGGGCAGACCGACAAAGCATACCACATGGATTTCACGCGCTCCGCCGAACACGACCAGATCGCGGAGATGGTCGCGGAGTTCGTCGACGAAGAAGTCAAACCGCGGGCCGCTACCATCGATAAGACCGACGAGTTCCCCGCCGACCTGGTCGCGGAGATGAGCGATCTGGGACTGATGGGGATGCCGTTCCCCGAGGAGTACGACGGCGCCGGCCTCGACTACCACACGTACGCCACCGCGCTGTCGGAGATCGCGCGCGGCAGCGGCGGGCTGGGGACGGTCGTGGCCGCGCACACGAGCCTCGCGGGGAACATGGTCTACGAGTACGGCAGCGACGACCAGAAACACGACTACCTCGCGCCGCTCAGTCGCGGCGACGACATCGGCGCGTTCGCGCTCTCGGAGGCCGGCGCGGGCTCCGACGTGCCGGCCATGGAGACCACCGCACAGCGCGACGGCGACGCGTACGTCATCTCCGGGGAGAAGCTCTGGATCTCCAACGGCAGCGTCGCGGACACGGTGACGGTGTTCGCGAAGACCGACCCCGACGCCGGCCACCGCGGCATCTCGTCGTTCATCGTGCGGCCCGCCGAGGACGACGGGTTCATCGTGGCGGGCACCGAGGACAAACTCGGCGACAAGGGCTGCCCCACGGCGGAGCTCCGGTTCGACGACATGCGGGTGCCCGCCGACCGCCTGCTCGGCGAGGAGGGCGACGGGTTCAAACACGCCCTGGAGACGCTGAACGGCGGCCGCATCACGATCGCGGCGCGGTCGGTGGGCCTGGCTCGCGCGGCGCTCGACGACGCCCGGGAGTACGCACAGGACCGCGACCAGTTCGGGCAGGCGATCAGCGACTTCCAGACCATCCAGCACAAGCTGGCGGACATGGACACCAAACTCCAGGCCGCGGAGCTGCTGATGCACAAGGCCGCGGACCTGAAGATCCGCGGGGAGTCGTTCATCAAGGAGGCCGCACAGGCGAAGCTGTACGCCTCGGAGATCTCCCGGGAGGTCGCCAACGAGGGCATCCAGATCCACGGCGGCTACGGCTACACCAAGGACTTCGACGCGGAGCGGTACTACCGGGACGCGAAGCTCAACGAGATCTACGAGGGGACGTCGGAGATCCTCCGGAACACGATCGCGAACGAGCTCCTCGAATAGCCCGAACCCACCTCGTTTTTGCCGGCGGCGTCCGTACGTCGGCGTATGACCGACGACCCCGCTGCGACCGCCGAGGCCGACGGCATCACCGCGCAGTACTACGAGACCGACGCCGAGCGCGTGCTGGCGTTCACCGGCGAGCGCGGCACCACCGCGGCCATCGCGCAGAACGTCGAGGGGTATGCGATGCTGAAAGTGCGGTCGTCGCCGGACGGCGACGAGCTCGAACGCTACTACGGGTTCGACATGGCGCTGGATCACGCCGCCGAGCGCCTCGGCGTCGGGAAACACGACCTCCCAGTGCCGGCGGGCGCGGCGGACATGGGGATGTAGGTTTCGGACTGTTTTTGAACCCGCTCGGAGTACGGTCGTGCATGACAGACGCGCGCGTAGCTGGCGTGGGGTTGACCCACTTCGGTGTGCATCC
The DNA here is from genome assembly GCF_016917855.1 of Halobacterium sp. GSL-19. Lineage (NCBI taxonomy): Archaea > Methanobacteriati > Methanobacteriota > Halobacteria > Halobacteriales > Halobacteriaceae > Halobacterium > Halobacterium sp. GSL-19. The sequence continues at coordinate 455,129 of NZ_CP070377.1, read as the reverse complement.
CGAGCGGACGAGCCGCGACCTGTTCGCGGAAGCCGGGCTGGCGGCGCTGGACGACGCCGGCGTCGCCCGCGAAGACGTGGCCGCCGTGCACTACGGCAACTTCATGGGGGAGTTGAGCGAGCACCAGGGCCACCAGGGGCCGCTGGTCGCGGAGGCGCTGGGCCTCGACGTGCCCGCAACCCGGTACGAGTCGGCGTGCGCGTCGAGCGGCGTCGCGCTCCGGCGCGCCGTCCGGGACGTTCGCAACGGCGAGGCTGACGTGGTGGTTGTCGGCGGCGCCGAGCGCATGAACAACCTCGAAACCGCCGAATCGACGGACGCGCTGGCGATCGCGGCCGACGGCTTGTACGAGGTGCGCGCGGGCATGACGTTCCCCGGCGCGTACGCCCTGATGGCGGCGTCGTACTTCGAGCAGTTCGGCGGCAGCCGGGAGGACCTCGCGCACATCGCCGTCAAAAACCACGCCAACGCGGTGGACAACGACCGCGCGCAGTACCAGCAGGCGATCACCGTCGCGGACGCCCTGGAGTCGCCGCCGGTCGCGGAACCACTGCATCTGTACGACGCGTGCCCCGTCACCGACGGCGCGAGCGCGCTCGTGCTCGTGAGCGAGTCGTACGCCGACACGCACGACGTCAGCGCACCGGTCGCGGTGACCGGCACCGGCCAGGGCGGGGACAAGATGGCGCTCCAGGACCGCCAGAACATGGCGACCTCGCCGGCCGCGACCGACGCCGCCACCGAAGCCTACGCGGACGCAGGGGTGTCCGCCGACGACGTGGACGTGGCGGAAGTACACGACTGTTTCACCATCGCGGAAGTGATGGCGACGGAGTCGCTGGGCTTTTTCGAGCCCGGAGCCGGCATCACTGCCGCGCGCGAGGGTGTCACGACCAAAGACGGGCGGCTGCCGGTGAACCTCTCGGGGGGCCTGAAAGCCAAGGGCCATCCGGTCGGCGCGACCGGCACCAGCCAGGTCGCGGAGCTCACCAGGCTGCTGCGCGGCGACCACGTCAACAGCGAGCACGTCGCGGACGCACAGACCGCGGTCGCGCACAACGCCGGGGGCACGGTCGCCAGCGCCGTCGTGCACGTGCTTGAGACGGTCGCGGACACGGAGGCGGATGCGGCATGAGCGACCGCGTTCGGGACGACGGCTACGACGACGCCATCGACGCGCTGGCCGCCGACGAGGGGTACTATCTGGCGTGCCCGAACGGCCACGGGAGCCTGCCGCCGCGGCACGCGTGTCCGCACTGCGGGGCCCGGGAGCTGACCGAGACGGCGCTGCCGGAGACGGGCACGATCGACTCGTGTTCCACGCTGCACGTGGCGACGCCGGCGTTCGCCGACGACGCGCCGTACGTGCTTGCGGTGGCGTCGTTCGGCGCGGTGCGGCTGACTGGCCAGGTGCGGGCGGAGCCGGGAACGGTCGAGATCGGCGACGAGGTGGCGGCGACGGTCGGCGAGTCGGCGACGACCGGCGACCGGCTAGTGGTGTTCGAGTTGCGGTAGCGCCGCGCCGAGCGCGTCGCAAAACGACGCCGGGTGTTCGACGTGTGGCACCGCGCCCGCGTCGTCGAGGACGGTCAGCCGCACGTCGGCGGCGTCCGCGAGCGCGCGGCCGTCCGCAAGCGGCGTGATGCGTGCCTCCCGCCCCCAGACGAGGGTGACCGGGGCCGGCACCGACTGGACTGCGTCCACGAGGTCGACTGCCGGGTCGAGCATGCCGCCCGCGAACGACGCCGGTGCCAGCCGTGCGTTCGGCTGGTGGCTGGTCCGGTGTTGGTAGTCGAGCAGTCCGGCGGGGACGTTCGCGGACTGGTAGAACGCGTGGCGGTTGGTGAACCACCGGAGGCCGCGGCGGCTGACGAGCGCGTTGAACACGGCGGTGCCGACCACCGGCGTGCGGAGCAGGCGGCGCACGGCGGGGCGTCGCTGCCCGGTGTCGGCGATCGGACACACCAGCGCGAGCGCGGACACGGACGTGTCAGCGGCCGCCATCGCGGCCCACGCGCCGGTCAACGAGGACGCGACCACGGCCGGATCGTCGCCGGCGACGTCGCCGATGAACGACGCGACGAACGCCTCGTAGAGCGCGCTTGTGTACGCGATCGACGGCCGGTCGGTGTGGCCGAACCCGGGGAGGTCGGGGGCCAGCACGTGGTAGTCCTCGGCGAGAGTGTCGACGACACCGGCGAACGCGCGACTGGACGCCGCCGCGTGAACGCCGTGTAGAAGCACGAGATCGGGGTCGTCGGGGTCGCCGGCCGTGGTGTACGACACGTCGAAGCCGCGCCAGCGCGTGGTCGTCCGGGTGCCGGGAAGCGGGTCGGGGGGCTGCTCGTCGGCGCGCACCAGCCGGTTGGCTGCGGCCGTGGCGGCGGTGCCCCCGGCCACGCCAGCCAGCAGTCTGCGGAGTGTCATACGTGAGGGCGATGACGGCCAGTGGTTTAGCCGTTGTGTCGCCGCGCCGGCGCGCGGTCAGTCCTCGCGCAGCGCGTCCCGGATCGGGTCGAGCACGTCGGCGGCGACCTCGTAGGGCGTGGTCGCGCCGCTGTCGATGCGCGCGACCAGCTCGTCGACCCCGCCGCGGTCGGCGAGCTCGGCCTCAAGCACCTCGTTTGCGTCCGCCCGCAGCAGCGTTCGGAGCTCCTCGGCGTACCGCGTGCGGCGCTTCTCAGTGCGGCGGCCGGATTCGTCCAGCCAGGTGGTGTGGGCGTCGAACACGTCGAGCAGGTCGGTGACGCCGGTCCCGCGTTCGGCGACCGTCTCCGCGATCTCCGGGCTCCAATCGGTGTCGTCGTCGGGGTCGCGGAGATCCAGCATGTTCCGGAGTTCGGTGACCGTCTTGTTCGCGCCGTCGAGGTCGGCCTTGTTCACGACGAACACGTCGCCGATTTCGAGGATGCCGGCTTTCAGCATCTGCACGTCGTCGCCCGACGACGGCGGCACGAGCACCGCGACGGTGTCGGCGGTCTTGACGATGTCGACCTCGTTCTGGCCGGCGCCCACGGTCTCGATGATGACCTTGTCCTTGCCGAACGCGTCCAGGGCTTTCACCGCGTCCGCGGTCGCCGTCGACAACCCCCCGAGGCTGCCGCGGGCGGACATCGACCGGAAGAACACGTCCATGTCCGTCGCGGTGGACGCCATGCGGATGCGGTCGCCGAGCACGGCTCCGCCGGTGAACGGCGAGGACGGATCCACGGCGATGACGCCGACGGTCAGGCCGCGCTCGCGGTACTGGCTGGCCAGCTTGTCCACGAGCGTTGATTTCCCCGAGCCGGGACTGCCGGTGATCCCGATCACGTCGGCCTGTCCCGTGTGTGGGTACAGCGCCGAGACGATGTCGCGGTAGCCGTCGTTCCGGTCCTCGATTTTGGTGATGGCGCGGGCGAGCGCTCTGTGTTTGCCCGCGAGCAGATCCGCAACGAGGTCGGGCTGATTGGCCGGCATCTCAGTCACGGTGTGGGGCGTTGGATTCGATGAACGAGATCGTGTCCGCCATCGGCGTCCCCGGGCCGAAAATGGCGTCCACGCCCGCGGCTTCGAGGTCCGCGCGGTCCTCGTCGGGGATGATGCCGCCGACGATGACGAGCGTGTCCTCGGCGGCGTCGTACTCGGCCAACCCCTCGATGATCTTGGGCACGAGGGTGTTGTGCGCCCCCGAGAGGATCGAGATCCCGAGCACGTCGACGTCCTCCTGGACGGCGGCCTGCACGATCTCGTCGGGTGCCTTATGCAGCCCCGAATAAATCACCTCGAAGCCGGCGTCGCGGAACGCACGCGTGATCACGTGCGCCCCACGGTCGTGGCCGTCGAGTCCGACTTTGGCCACGAGACACCGGACGTTCCGTGTGGAGTCCTCACTCATGGCGGAACCATCATCGCAGGCCGGCTTCACTCTAACGGACTTGTATGATAGTTCCGCACACACCGCGGCGGTGGCGGCGTGAAGCGAAAACGGGTTGCCACTCCCCCACTAACCACGGCGTATGGTATCTGTCCGCGCCGCCAGCTACGCGAAAGCCAACCCGGGACGGGTCACCATCGTGTTGTCCGTGCTCGGGTACGCGCTCGTCGCCGGCGCATTCACCGACGTCGTTGCGTTGTTCCCGCCCCTCGATGATCCGACGGTGTTGCTGTTCGCGGACCTCATCGCGGTCGTGAACACGCTCGCGCTCACCAGCCTGCTGGCCGGCGTCGCGTTCATCAAGCGCGGCGCGGTCCGCAAACACCGCGCGGCGATGCTCACCGCGTTCACGCTCATCTGCGTGTTCCTCGTGTTGTACCTCTGGAAGGTCGGCGGTGGCTTCGAGAAATCCATCGTCATCACCCAGGGGATGTTCCTCGGGCAGTTCGCGGGCGTCGTCAAGGGCGCGTACCTCCTGATGCTGGCGGTACACATCCTGCTGTCGGTCGTCTCGGTGCCAGTCGTGCTGTACGCGATCGTCCTGGGGCTGACGCATTCGCCCGCCGAGCTCAAGCGCACCAGGCACGCGACGTTCGGCCGCATCGCCGCCACCGCGTGGTCGCTGTCGCTGTTCCTCGGCGTCGTGACGTACGTCATGCTGAACCACGTCTACGCCTGGGTGCCCAGATAACACCACACGTCCACCCGATGTCACGCAGCGACGAGACGGCGACCGAACCCGCGACGGAGCCGGCCGCCGACGACACGGACCGCTGGCGGTGTGAAGACTGCGGCGCGGTCCAGCGGACACCCGAGCCACCCTGCGAGCGCTGTTGGGGGACGACGCTGTCCCCGTTGACGGACGCCCCTGACGACGGCGCGCGTGGCACGCAGGCGCTGCTGGGGCATTCACCGCCGCCACAGGACACCACGACGGACACGCCGCCGCGGCTCGCACACGTCACCGCAACGTCGACACGAACGGCCGTGGTTGCCGGTGGTGGTGCCCTCTGCCTGGGTGGCCTCGCCACCGTCGTCTCCGGCACCCCCGTGTTGGCGTCGATACCGCTGCTTGCACTCCTGTTGTGGGCCGGGACCGTCGTCGCCGCCGGGATCGCGGTCCTCGGCGTGGCCATCGCGGCCGCGGCGTTCGCCGCCGCCCACATGCGAGCCACGGACGGGGCGTGACCGCCTCACTCCGTCCACGGGATCAGGGCGGCTCCCACCCCGAACGCGACGACGGCCAGCACCAACACCACGCCGGCGTTGAACACGACCCCGTCGCCGCCGGTGAACGTCGCCGCGCGCACGCCGCGCGCGAAGTACACGAGCGGCGACGCGTTCAACAGCGGCCGGAACCACGCCGGGAACAGCGCCGGCTGCACGAACGTCTCCGAGAGGAACAACAGCGGCAACGCGATGCCGTTGCTGGCCGCGATCGCGCCGTCCTGGCCGTCGGCAAGGCTCCCGAGGATGGCGCCGATCCCGCAGAACAGCACCGACGCCGCCGGCACGAAGAACGCCAGCCACGGCGACACCGTGAAGTTCGCGCCCGTCAACAGCAACGCGACGACCAACACCGCCGCCGCGAGCACGATCAACACCACGTTCACCAGCGCGTGCGCGGCCAGCCACTCGGCCCGCGACAGGGGTGTGGTGGCGAGCTTCTCGAAGCGGTTGTCCGCGCGGTACCGCGCCACCTCACTGCCGACGCGCGACAGCGGCGTGAACAACACCACGGTTGCGAGGTACGCGGGCAGGTAATACCCCGTGGGCTGCGAGAACAGGCCCGCGCTGCTGCCGCCCTGTGTGCGCACCAGGCCGGCGAAGATCACGATCAACACCACCGGGAAGAAGAAGGTGAAAAACACCGCCGTGCGGCGCCGGAGGAACGTCCGCATCGCGCCTGTGGCTTCCGCTCGCACCCGGCCCGCCGCGCTCATTGCACCACCTCCCCGCGCTCGGCGTCACCGGCGAGCGCCAGGTAGGCGTCCTCAAGGCTGGGCTCGCGCCACGACAGCGCGTCGAAGGCCACGTCCGCGTCGTCGAGCGCGGCGGCGATCTCGCCCACTGCGGTGGGGTCGACGCCCTCGAAGACGAGCCCCGCGTCGGTGCGCGTGCAATCGAAGCCGGCAAGCTCTGGGTCGGCGTCGGTGTCGACGACCAGCCGCGGGCTGCCGGCGTGCGCCGCCACGAGGTCCGCGGGGGTTCCGGTGGCGGCGATGTCGCCGTCGGCGAGCAGGCCGACGCGGTCCGCGAGCGCGCTCGCCTCGGCCATGTCGTGGGTCGTCAACACGATCGTCGTGCCGTCGGCCGCGAGCCCTTCGAACACCGACCAGAGGGCGTGTCGGCCCGCCGGGTCGACGCCCGTCGTGGGTTCGTCCAGGAACAACACGTCCGGGTCGTTCACCAGCGCGGCGGCGACGCAGGCTCGGCGGCGCTGTCCGCCGGAGAGATCACCGTACCGGGTCGCGTCGTCGGGGTCGAGGCCGACCGATTCGAGCACGGCGTCGGGCGCGCGGCTGTCGGCGTACAGCCCCGCGTAATACCCGACGAGCTCGGCGGCGGTCAAGCGGTCCGGCGGCGAAAACGACTGCGGGAGCAGCCCCAGGCGCTGTTTCTGCGCGTCCTGGGGTGGCTCACCGAGCAGTTCGACGCGCCCGCCGTCGGGCGTCGTCGTGCCGGTCAGACACCGCACGAGTGTGGTCTTCCCCGCACCGTTCGGGCCGACGAGGGCGAACACCTCCCCCTCGGAGACGGACAACGATACGCCACGAAGAGCGGCGACGTCGCCGTACGACTTGGCCACGTCGTCGGCAACCAGTACCGAGTCCATACCGAGAGATCTAGCCCGGGCACTCAAATGAGTGTGGAAGTCACCAGGACGGACGCCACAGCAACACGACCACGGACGACACGAACACGACCGTAGAGACCCCGTATGGGTCGGACTCCGCGATGGTCACGGCGGCCGACGTGCTCCCGAACAGGCCCGCGAGGAGCGTTCCGAGGACCGGCCACGCGCAGCTCACACAGGACGCCAGCCCCACGAGACCCGCAACCCCCGTGCGGGCGGCGTCGGCGACGGCGGCGGCGACGAGGTACGCCAGGGTCGCGTAGCCGACGAGCTTGAACGGGATCAGGCTCACCGTCACCGCGGTGCCGCTGTACACCAGCGCCGGCCCCCAGCCGGGGGACAGCCACGCCACGCGCGCGCCCAACCCCGCCCCCTGGAGCATGTACAGCCCGCCCACGCTGCCGAGCAACAGGAAGTAGCCGACGCCCACGCCGGCCGCAACCGCTGCCTGGCGGCGGGACGCCACGGACGGCACGCCCACGCGGCGGACCGCCCACACGGCGACGTTGATCCAGACGAACGGGTACACGATCGCGACCGTGTCGGTCGGGGTCGCCGTGGTCAGTGCGAAATACAGCAGGACGGCGACGAGCTCGCCGTTCAGGACGGCCGCCCACGTGAGCAGTGTCTCCCGGCTGGGGCGGACCACACTGGTCGAGACGGTCCGTGTGGGCATTCAGACCACCATCGTGTCGAGCACGACAGCGACCAGCAGACAGCCGAGGTAGGCGTTCGACGCGTGGAACGACCGCATCGCGGCGCGGCGGTCGCGCTCGCGGTGCAGCCGGATCGCGAAGTAGAGGAACACGGCCCCGAGCAACACGGTGGTTGCGGCGTACAGCGGGCCGAGCCCGGTGAGTTCTGCGAGCACGACGGCGGACGCCAGCGTCGCGCCGATGTAGTAGACGATGTGGCGGCGGGTCTTCGCCTCGCCCTCGACGACCGGCATCAGCGGGAACCCGCCGCGCTCGTAGTCGTCCTTGTACGCGAGCGCGAGGTTGTAGAAGTGCGCCGGCGTCCACAGGAAGATGACGCCCGCGAGCACGACGCCGCCGACCCCCACTGCGCCGGTGACGGCGACCCAGCCGATGAGCGCGGGCAGCGCGCCCGCGGCACCGCCGATGACCGTGCTCTGCCTGGTGTTGGGTTTCAACACGAGCGTGTACACGATCGAGTAGAACGCGATGGCGGTGAGCCCGAGCACGGCCGTCAGGAGGTTCACGGCCGCGAACGCGGCCAGTGAGGCCACCCCCAACACGACGCCGAACGCCAGCGCGTTCCGGGGCGGGATGCGGTCCGTGACCACCGGCCGGTCGTCGGTTCGCGCCATCTTCTCGTCCTGCTCGCGCTCCAGGACGTGGTTGAACGTTCCCGACGCGCCGATCGAGAGGACGCCACCGCCGAGCGTCAACACGACGGTGGCCGCCGAGAGCTGCTGGCCGGCCCCGAGTTGGCTGCTGGCGAGCGCCATGCCGGCACCGGCGACCAGACACAGCAGCCACATCAGCCGCGGCTTCATGAGCTGCACGTACGCGCGGACGATGCCCGGCTGGGTGGGGTCGCCGTCGTCGGTGTGACGGGGTTCGCCCTCCCACTCCGCGGACGGGAGGTCGCCGGTCTGCGCGTCAAGCGTCCAGGCGAGGGCCACGACGAGCGACGCGAAGATCCCCACGCCGAGCGTCAGATGCACGCCGGTGAACGGCGCAGCACCCGCGGACATGGCTGTGTACGCGCCGATGACGACCTGGACGGGGTAGAGTGCGAGCGCGAGCGTGACCGCCGTGCGGACGCGCCGGGACGCCCCAGTGCGCCACGCGAGCACGGCCGCGCCGACCACGGCGAGCCCGGTGAGCGCGGCGGCGGTCCGGTGGCCCCAGACGACGACCAGGTCAAGCGACTGCAGTGCGAACCACTGCCCGTTGCAGGACGGCCACGTCTGGCACGCGCTCGCGGCCCCCGTCAGCGAGGTGGTTGCGCCGAGCACGAGCAGCGAGTACACGCCCATCGCGGCGGCGGCGAGCACGGCGACGAACTGGGTGGCGGTGTTTCTGCTCACTGCGGTTCTCAGCCGGAGCTTACGGGTCGGGACACTTAGCCTATCCGACTCGCAGCGCCCCCCATTCAGCACCTATTTATGGAGTCACTCCCTACCGTCAGTCAGTATGAGAGGGAAGCGGCTTGTACCTGTTCTCGTCGCTGGCATCGCGGTCCTCGTGGCGTTCGTGGACCCGGCTGCCGCGTCGTCCGGGTACCAGTCGGCGACCGAGGAGCTCATCCGCAATCTCAACAGCCAGCTGGTTGCCGCCGCCATCACGATCACGCTGCTCGTTGAGGGGATCCTCGTATACACCGTCTGGAAGTTCCGGAACGCCGACGAGGCGAAACCGACCAAGGAGAACCGCCGGCTCGAAATCACGTGGACAGTCGCGACCGCGGTCGTCCTGCTGTTCGTCGGCGTGTCGGCCTACAGTGCAATGGGGACACCGTACTTGTTGTCCTCCGGGGACGACGTCCAGGCCGCGATGGCCAACGAGGACAGCGCCACCGTCACCGTCGAGGGCGTTCAGTGGTACTGGAACTACGACTACGCGGGGTCGAACGTCTCGATGAGTTCGGGTGCCGGCAACGACACGGTGGTTGGCAACCAGCCGCTGGTGTTACCGGCGGACACGGAGGTCACCATACAAACCGAATCCAACGACGTCATCCACGCGTTCCACGCGCCGGAGCTGGGGCTGAAAATGGACGCGCTTCCCGGCCAGCAGAACCACCTCGTCACGAACGACCTCGATGAGGGCACCTACCAGCTGTACTGCGCTGAGTTCTGTGGCGCGGGCCACTCGAAGATGCTCAGCAAGATCCACGTCGTCGACCGCGACACGTACGACGCGTACATCAACGACCCGGAGAACGTCTCCGTCGGCGCCTGACTACGCGCGCCGCAGTCGCTGACACACTCCTTCTGTTACGTGCACGCGCGCTCCGTCGGGTCGCTCCACGACGAGCGCGCCACGGTCGTCGATCGCCACGGCAGTGCCGGTGACTGGGTCGTCGTCGAAGCGGGTCACGCGCACCCGCTTGCCCAGCGTCGCGCTGCGCTCGCGGACCGCGGCGACGGCGTCGTCCATCCCGCCCGCTGTTTGGACGCGCGACACCCACGTTCGGAGGTGCTCGTGCAGCGTCGCCGCCACGGCCGTCGGATCGACAGCGCCACGCTCCGCTCGGAGCGTCGTCACGGCGCGGTCGAGATCACCGAGCGAGTCGGGATCAAGCGCCGCGTTCACGCCGACGCCGAGCACCGCAAACGACATGTCGGCGTTCGCAGGGTCGGTCTCCGGAAGCACACTCCCGACGGGCTTGCCGGCGACAGGGACTTCGTCGATGACCGCCTCAGTGAGCACGCCACACAGCTTCGACTGGTCGCTGCCGTCGGCGGCCGCGACCACCACGTCGTTGGGCCACTTCAGCCGGGCGTCGACGCCGAACGACGCGGCGGTGTCGGCGGCGGCCAGCCCGCCGGCGAGCGTGAGTCGTCCCACGTGGCTGGCTGCGATGTCGGCACGAACGACGGTGCTCGACCAGACGCCACCGGGCGGGCTCGCCCAGGCGTTGCCGGTGCGCCCGCGGCCCGCCGTCTGCTCGTCCGCGATCACGAACGTGCCGTCGGTGGCCCCTGCCCGCGCTTCGGCGCGCGCAATGTCGTTCGTGCTTGGGCACGTCTCACGGTGGACGACTGGTGCCGACACCTGGCGCTGGAGCGCCGCGGGATCAACAGTCATACGGCGGCGTTCGCAACGCCAGTGAAAAAGACCGGCGGGTTCGCCGTGGTTAGGCGACCGACCCGACGTACAGCACGACGACCAGGAAGATCCAGACGAGATCCACGAAGTGCCAGTACATCGACACCGTGCTCACCGACGTGTGGCGGTCAGCGGAGTACTGCCCCCGAAGCCCGCGGACCGTGATGATGCCAATGAGCACCGCGCCCATCGTGACGTGCAGTCCGTGTAGGCCAGTGAGCCCGAAGAACGCGCTCTCGAAGAGGCCACCGGAGAGCGTGAACCCCTCGTGGGCGATGAACTCGTAGTACTCGTAGACCTGGCCGCCGATGAAGACGACCCCGAGGACGAGCGTGGACACCAACAGCGCCAGGAACCGAGACCGGTTGCCCTTCCGGAGCGCGACGTGTGCGAAGTGGAGGGTGAAACTCGACACGACGAGGATGGCGGTGTTCACAACGACCAGGGAGCCCAGGAATCCGTCCGGAATGGCGCTGGCCGCGGTGCTCCACTGGGTGCCCGCGCGGATGAAGAAGTAGTACGCGAACCCAGCCCCGAACGTCGCGATCTCGGAGCCGAGGAACCCGATCATCCCCCACCGGAGTGCGGTGCTGCCGCCGCCGTCGTTGCTCCAGTAGGCGGCCACGAAGGCGTGGTACACCCAGCCGTAGAGCCCGGCAAGGAAGGCGAACGTGCTTGCGATGAACACGCCCGGCCCCACCATCGGACCCACGAGTGCGCTCTCACCGCGGCCAAGCACGTAGAGTGCGGCGCCGATGTAGAAGCCCGCAGCGCCAATGGCAGTGATGAAGGGCCACCAGCTGGCCTCCCCAAAGCCCTTCGGCCAGTCCTCCACGGCCGGCAGGTGGTGGCCGTGGTCGTCGGTCGAGTCGTCCGCTACGCTCATACAACGGGGTTACGGAGCGAGTATTAAAAACCCATCCAACTGCGGCGGCCAGCCAGCGCGTCCGAGACGAACGTGTGGCTGGTGTCCCAGGACGACGGCGTGAACCGGTGGGTTTCTAATGCTGTCACCCCAAGGCGTGTGCATGGCTGAACGAACTGAGCCGGGGCTCAGCGACCAGTACACGCGAGCCAGCCCGTGGCCGATCCCGCTCGTGATCGGGATCGTCGTCACCGAGGTCGGACTCGTGTTCGAGGGGTTGACCCCGGTCGCGGTCAGTGGCATGCTGTTGTTCGCCGCCTGTGTGGTCGGGATCACTCGCGAGTCGGCGTTCGCCGACACCCTCTGGCGGCCGGGCGTCGCCGTCGGCGTGCTGTTCGCCGTGCTCGGGGCGGTCATCTACACGGGGACGACCGCCACCACCCGCGGGATCGCGATGCTCGGCACGAGTGTGCTCGTCTGGGCGGCGTCTGCGGTGGCGTTCCTCTACGAAACCCAGCGGCTCTGAACTAGCAACGTATATCAGTCAGCCACACTCACTACACACCAATGTCAGCGCGACTCTTCGACCGGGATACCATCCTGGACATCACGGTGAACCTCGTTCCCCTGGCGATTCTCGGGTTCTTCTTCGTGGTCTTCATGGTGTTGAACCCGTGGGACGGTGGGCTCACGCTGAAACGCATCATCCAGTTCGTGCTCATCGGCTGGATTTTCACCGCGCTCGCGGTGCTGACGTACTTCGCCGCCAAGGCCATCGAGGGCCCGGAGACGTAGGCACCGCCCGCCGCGCGGCGACGCCGCACAGTCTCGTGTCGACCGCTGACTTGGTGGCGTGGTCGCGCCGACATTTCCGTGGACAATCCTAAGCTTTCTTTACCGTCGAATCCTGACTAGGAGGCATGGCTACAGCAGCGTCATCGATTACACTCACTGTGCTGATGGGCGTGTTGCTCGTCGGCGTGGTCGCTGTCCTCGCGCGACTCGAGGACTGGCGGTCGTACACGCCCCTCAGCGACGTGGGCGGTGGGCTCGGGGAGCGCACCGGCTACACGCACGAGGAGAAGCCTGGGGGCATTATCCGCTGGTTCACGACGGTCGATCACAAGGACATCGGGATCCTGTACGGCGTCTACGGCACCATCGCGTTCGCATGGGGCGGGGTGTCGGTGCTCCTGATGCGGACTGAGCTTGCGACGAGCAGTGAGACGCTGATCAGCCCGTCGCTGTACAACGGGCTGTTGACGAGTCACGGGATCACGATGTTGTTCCTGTTCGGGACGCCGATGATCGCGGCCTTCGGGAACTACTTCATCCCGCTGTTGATCGACGCCGACGACATGGCGTTCCCGCGCATCAACGCGATCGCGTTCTGGCTGCTGCCGCCGGGCGCGATCCTCATCTGGTCCGGGTTTCTGATCCCGGGGATCGCCACTGCACAGACGTCGTGGACGATGTACACGCCGCTGTCGCTCCAGATGTCGAGTCCCGCGGTGGACATGATGATGCTGGGGCTGCACCTCACCGGCGTGTCCGCGACGATGGGCGCGATCAACTTCATCGCGACAATCTTCACTGAGCGCGGTGAGGACGTCGGATGGCCGGATCTGGACATCTTCTCGTGGACGATGCTCACCCAGTCCGGCCTGATCCTGTTCGCGTTCCCGCTGTTCGGCAGCGCCCTCATCATGCTGCTGCTCGACCGGAACTTCGGAACGACGTTCTTCACGGTCGCCGGCGGGGATCCGATCTTCTGGCAGCACCTCTTCTGGTTCTTCGGCCATCCCGAAGTGTACGTGCTCGTGTTGCCGCCGATGGGGATCGTGTCGCTGATCCTGCCGAAGTTCTCGGGGCGGAAGCTGTTCGGGTTCAAGTTCGTCGTCTACTCGACGCTGGCGATCGGCGTGCTGAGCTTCGGGGTGTGGGCCCACCACATGTTCACGACGGGCATCGACCCGCGGATTCGGTCGAGTTTCATGGCGGTGTCGCTGGCGATTTCGATCCCGTCGGCGGTGAAGGTGTTCAACTGGATCACCACGATGTGGAACGGGAAACTGCGCCTGACCGCGCCGATGCTGTTCTGCATCGGGTTCGTGCAGAACTTCATCATCGGCGGTGTGACCGGCGTGTTCCTCGCGGTCATTCCGATCGACCTCATCCTGCACGACACCTACTACGTGGTCGGTCACTTCCACTTCATCGTCTACGGTGCGATCGGGTTCGCGCTGTTCGCGGCGTCGTACTACTGGTTCCCGATGGTCACGGGCCGGATGTACCAGAAGCGCCTGGCGCACGCGCACTTCTGGACGGCGCTCGTCGGCTCCAACGCGACGTTCCTGGCGATGTTGTGGCTCGGCTACGGCGGGATGCCACGGCGGTACGCGACGTACATCCCGCAGTTCGCGACCGCACACCGGCTCGCAACAGTGGGGGCGTTCCTGATCGGGGTGTCGACGCTGATCTGGCTGTTCAACATGGCGACCTCGTGGCGTGAGGGGCCACGCGTCGACTCCACTGACCCATGGGACCTAGAGGAGACCGACCAGTTCACCAACGACTGGGCGTGGTTCCGTGCGAAAGAGGAGACGACCGTGCTCCCCGACGGCGGTGACGAAGCGCAATCCGAGGCGGACGCGGTGACTGACGGCGGGCAGCCGGCCGCGGACAGCGACACCGAGTCGTAGCCGCCGTCAGCGACGTTTTCTGCGGGTTCGGGCGGCGTACGCCCAGCGGCGGAGCTGTCAGGCGAGTACCAGCACGAACCCGGTGATGAACATGAGGACTGCGATCCCGCCGAACAACAGCAACAATACGACTTTGTCTTCCATGGCGCTGCGTTGGGCGTGACACCGCAAAAGGCTACTCACTGCGCCACCAACGACCGGCCGTGAGTGACACCGAGAGCAGTGGGCGTCGCATCGTGTTGTGGATGTACGCCGGCGCGATGGGGACGGCCGGCATCTTCGGCTACGTGCTGGGCGTGATCGTGTACGGCAACGGTGGCGCGGCCGGCCCGCTCGCGACCGGGCCGTCCCCGGAGTACGGAAGCCTCGGCCCGATCGTCTTCGAGTTGACCCCGTTGAACCTCGCCGTGTTCGGGGTCTGTGCCGTGGGTGCGCTGTTGGGGGTCGGGTTGGCGGCGATCATCTTGGTGTCGAACCGCGAGTGACCACGACGACGGGTGGCAGGCACGTATATATGCGTGGCATCCGAACGAACGATCATGATAGTTCGGGAGGCAACCCACGCCGACGGCGACGCCGTTCGTGCAGTCGCAAACGCGTCCTTGGAGGCGTCGTACGCCGATCCGTTGGGCGACGACATCGTGCACACCGCGGCCACCGAGTGGTACGACAGCGACCGCCTGGCCGACCGCCTGGACACCGACGCCGTGCAGTATCTGGTCGCCGAACGGGACGACGCAGTGGTCGGGTTCTCGGAGAGCGAGCGCGACGGGGACGTGGCGGCGATCCAGTGGCTGCACGTCCACCCGGACGCCCGGGGCGACGGGGTCGGCGGCAGCCTGCTCAGTGACACCGAAACACACCTGCTGGAACACGGCGCGAGCCGGATCGAGGGGCGGGTGCTCGCGGCCAACGAACCCGGCAACGACTTCTATCAGGCGCACGGCTACGCGCGAAGCGGCACCCGGGAGCTGGCGATCCGCGACGACACCCACACCGAGCATCTGTACGTCAAGCTCCCGGCGGCCGCGAGCACGGCCGCGATGACCGAACGGCGCGAGACCACGGTCGGCGACCTCTGGGTGGCGCTGGACGAACGCGAGCGCGGCTCTGATGCGCCGTTTTACGCGGCGTACCGGGACGCGGATCGGGAGACGAAATACGGGTTTTACTGTGCGGCCTGCGAGCACGCTGACACCGCGATGAACACGATGGGGCGAGTGGCATGCAACAACTGTGGGAACGAGCGCCGGGAGACCCGGTGGGACGCGGCCTACCTCTGAGTGGTCACGCGGCGGCGGCCGTCTCCTGGTAGCCGCCGAACTCGTCTTTGAACACGGCCATGATCTCGCCCATGGTGGCGTACGCCTTGACCGCGGCCACGATGTACGGGATGGTGTTCTCGTCCGCGCGGATTCCGGCCCGAAGCTCGGCCAGCGTGGCCTCGACGGCGTCGTCGTCGCGCTCGGCCTTGACGTCGCTGAGGCGGCCGAGCTGCCGGTCCCGAGTGGCCTCCGCGTCGACGTGAAGCGTGTCCGGGCTGGTGTCGGCGTCCATCTCGTGTTCGTTGACGCCCACGACGGTTTCCTCGCCGTCGTCGACACGGGACTGGTACTCGTAGGCGGACTCCTGGATCTCGCGGTGGAAGTAGCCGTCCGCGATGCCGGCCAGCACGCCGTCGCGGACGCTGCCGTCGCCCAGCTCCTTGATCTCGGTGAGGTACGCCATCGCCTCGGCCTCGATCTCGTTCGTGAGCGACTCCACGGCGAAGCTGCCACCCAGTGGGTCAACGATGTCCGCCGCGCCCGACTCCTCGGCGATGATCTGTTGGGTCCGCAACGCGACCCGCACCGCCTCCTCGCTGGGTAACGCGAGTGCTTCGTCGAAGGAGTTCGTGTGAATGCTCTGGCTCCCGCCGAGCACCGCGGCCAGCGCCTGGAGCGTGACGCGGGCGATGTTGTTCTTGGGCTGTTGGGCGGTGAGGCTCTGCCCGGCGGTCTGGGTGTGGAACTTCAGTTGCGTTGCGGCGTCGGCCTCGGCCCCGTACCAGTCGTCCATGAGGGTCGCGTAGATCCGGCGGGCCGCCCGGAACTTCGCGACCTCCTCGAAGATGGCGTTGTGGGAGTTGAAGAAAAACGAGAGCTGTGGCGCGAACGCGTCGACATCCAACCCACGGTCGATGGCGTCCTCGACGTACGCGAACCCGTCGGCGAGCGTGAACGCCAGCTCCTGGACCGCGGTCGAGCCGGCCTCGCGGATGTGGTAGCCCGACACCGAGATCGGGTGGAAGTTCGGCGTTTCGGCGACGCAGTACTCGACGACATCGGTCACCAGGTCCAGTGACGGCGTGGGCGGCACAACCCACTCTTTCTGTGCGATGAACTCCTTGAGCATGTCGTTTTGGAGGGTGCCACGGATGTCCTCACGGGGGACGCCTTGCTGGTCGGCCAACGCCAGGTACATCGCGTAGATGACCGGCGCGCTGGGGTTGATGGTGAAACTCGTCGAAACCGCCGCGAGGTCGATGCCGTCGAAGAGGATCTCCATGTCTCGGAGGGTGTCGACGGCGACGCCCTCCTTGCCGACTTCCCCGAGGCTCATTCGGTGATCGGAGTCCAGGCCCATGAGCGACGGCATGTCGAAAGCCGTCGACAGCCCGGTTTGGCCGTTGTCGATGAGGTAGTGGAAGCGCTCGTTTGTCTCCTCGGCGGTGCCGAAGCCGGCGAACTGGCGCATCGTCCACGTCCGACCCCGGTACCCCGTGGGGTAGACGCCGCGCGTGTACGGGAACTCGCCCGGGAACCCGAGGTCCTCGTTGTAGTCGGTGTCGGCGACGTCGGCGGGCGTGTAGAGCCGATCGACTTCCATGTTCGAGACGGTCGCAAACCGGGCTTTGCGCTCGCCGTACGCGTCCCGCACCGGCCCGAGCGTGGTTTCGGTCCAGTCGTCGCGTGCCTCCCGGATGTCCGCGAGGTCGTCGTCATCGTACATGTGTGACACACTCATTCAGGAAGATTCATTAAGGAACCGGTGGGGATCGGGTTCGAATGGTGGTGGTCGGGCGTGGCCATGCGGCAGCACCGAGCAGGGCTGTGGGCACGTGACTGGCGGGCAGCCGGTCAGTAGTGGCCCATGACGCCGTCTCGGCGCGCCCACCGCTGGCAGTAGTAGAACGCCACGTACCCGGCGGCGAGGTAGCCGACGGTGGTCACCACGAGCACGGTCAACTCCCCGAGGAGGCGCGCCCAGAGCGCGACGCCGTCTGCCATTGCGATCTGGAGCAGTTGGCTGCCCTGCACGCGGCTTTTTGCGTTGTTGACGCCCAGCGTGTCGAGCGGTCGATCGCGGTAATAACAGTCCGTGGACCCTACTGGAGGCGTTCGATCGTTTCGACCAGCGGATGGCGCGCGTAATCGACGACATCGATGTCCGCGATGGAGTCCAGGCCCTCGGTCCGGGCGGTCCGCGCCATCCCGAGATCGACCGCGCGCTCCAACACGATGACGTACGCGTCCATCTCCGCGACGCCGGCGCGTTCGGCGGCCATCACGCGGTGGTGGCCGTCGGCCAACAGCAGGCTGCCGTCGTCGCCGGTGCTGCCGTTGTCGATCACCACGAGTGGCTCCGCCAGCCCGTTTTCGAGCTCGTAGCGGCGGCCTTCGAGTTCGTCGGCGTACACCTTCCCCTGGGTCGGAACGACGTCACTGATCGTGACCGTGCGGCGCTCCTCGGTGATCGAAACGCCGTGTATCGTCTCCAGCGTTCGCATGAGCTTGCCGACTTTCTCGGGGGTCGCGCGCTCGATCTGGGAGCGGATCACGTCGGCGTTCGTGATGATACCCACGAGGTTGCCCGCGTCGTCGACCACCGGGAGTTTCTGGATGCCAGAGCGCAGGATGACCCGCGCGGCGTCGGTCACGTCCATCTCCGGGTGCGCGACCACCAGGTCCTCGGTCATCACCTTGAACAGCAGTTCGTCGGGATCGGCCAACAGGAGGTCGCGCGCGGAGACGAACCCTTCGACGTGTCGGCCGTCGGTCACCGGGAACCCGTTGTGATCGCTCTCGGAGATCCGGGCCGCAACGTCCGAGACCGTGTCGTCTGCGGACACGGTCGCGACGTCCCTGGTCATGTAGTCCCCGACGGCCGGCGTCTCGCCGTTGGCGTGCGCTAAAGCCTCGTCCATACCGGGACTACGCCGCCGCCGCAGAAATAGCTCACTCACCCTGTTGGATGCCGGAGGTGCCACCGTGGACCTCCTCGAAGAACCGCGACGCGACCACCTCCTCGATCATCTCGGTGAGCGTCGTGGCTGCGTCCTCACCGACGGCGTCGAACAGCCCCAGGGGGAGCTGTGCACCCGCCATGTCGGCGTGGCCGCCGGCCGACCCGAGGTCGTCGAAGGCCGACCGGAGCACCGCACCGAGATCCAGGTCCTTTCGGCGCGACCGCGCGGAGACGTAGATCGTGCCGTCGAAGTAGCCGTAGACGAACGTGACCGCCACGCCCCGCATCGCCAACAGGCGGTCGGCGGTCTGTGCGAGCGTATCCCTGGCGGTGATCTGCCCCACGCAGGACGCCAACACGGACCCATTGAGCTGCCGGTTGCGGATCCCGGCGGCGATGGTGTCGAAGGTGTCCGCGCTCAGTGACGGGGCTTCGATGCGTTCGAGCACGTCGGTGTCGGCGTTGGGCAACAGCCACGCGGCGGCCGTGAAGTCACGCGGCGTGATCTCCCGCGCGAAGTCGTCGGTGTCCACGCGGATCCCGTACAACAGTGCTGTCGCCACCGCGGTCCGGACGTCGATCCCGTAGCCACGCAGGTACTCCACGAGGATCGTACTGGTCGCGCCGGTGTCCGGCCGAATGTCGGTGAACCCGGCGTCGACATCGGTCGTCGGCGGATGGTGGTCGATGACGATGTCCACGTCGGTGTCGGGGGCGAGCTGGTCGTTGACCCCGGGGCCGGAGTGGTCGACCAGCGCCACCGCGTCGAATTCGGCGTCGGACTGTGTTTCGACGTTCCGCAGGTCGAACTCCAGGAGGTTCACGAACGCCCGGTTTTCCTGGTGTGAGATCTCCCCGAAGTAACAGGCCTGGCTGTCGACGCCGGCGTCCTCGGCGATGCGCTGGAGGCCGACGGCGGCCGCGATCGCGTCGGGGTCGGGGTTGTCGTGCATGAACACCCCGAGGCGGCCGTCGATCCCTTGCAGGGTCTGGCGCAGCGCCTGGAGGCGCTGTGATGCGCCCGATTCGGTCAACGAGTTGGCGTGCGACAGCAGCTCCGCGCCGGGATCGACGACGCGATCCGCGACCGAGTCGACCCGGTGGCGGTCTTTCGGCGTCGCGTCGAACCCCAGATACACCACCAGCCCGGCGTCGGGATGCGCCGCGTCGGCGGCGATCGCGGCCAGCCGGTTCCGGTCGGCGCGCTCCCCGGCAACGACGACCATGTCGACCGACCGATCCGGGAGCGTGATCGCCGCCGGATCGGTGACGTCCCGGACTTCGGCGGCGACGGACTCGTTGCGGAGGCTGTCCACGCGGCTCTCGTCGCCGTCGAAGACGAACAACTCCCCGCGTCGGTCCGCCAGCGAGCCGATGACAGCGTGCCCGACCGTTCCGCAGCCAAGCACCAGCCGAGAAACCATTCGTTGCCATGCCTTACCCACGAGCCTGTTAAAAAGTACCGCTGTGGAACCGCGCCGAACTCCGGATCAGCCAGCGAACAGCACGTCAGCGGCGTGCGTTGCGGTCTGCGCGACGGGATCGAACGCCACCAGGAGCGCGATCGTGCCGACCGCCGCAGCCAGCACGGCGACGTAGAGGCCCGTCGGCTGCCCCGAAAGCGACAGGTCGTCGCGTGGGTCCTCGATCCACAGCGCCTTCACGACCCGCGAGTAGTAGAACAGCGACAGCGCGCTGTTGATGGCTGCGATGCCCGCCAGCCACGCGAACCCGGACTGGACCGCGCCCGCGAACAGGACGTACTTCGAGAGGAAGCCAGCGCCGACCGGCAGGCCAGCGAGACTGAACATGAACACGGTCATCGCGACACACGCGACGGGCGCGCGCTTCGAGAGGCCGTTGTAATCCTCGAACGTCCGGCCCACGTCCCAGTACTCCGCGAGCGCGACGAACAGGAACGCGCCCGTGTTCATGAAGCCGTAGACGAGCAGGTGCATCATCGACGCCCCCAACACGAGGGAGTTCTGTGCGCCGCCGCCGCTTTGCAGCGCGGCGAGGCCGATGAGCACGTAGCCCGCATGGCCGACACTGGAGTACGCCAACATCCGCTTGACGTTCTCCTGGGTGGCCGCCGCGAAGTTCCCGAGTGTCATCGTGACCACCGCCAGCGCCGCGAACAGCAGCGACCAGTCGATGACCGTGCCGGCGATGACGTCCAGGGGGAACGCGGTCGTGAACACGCGGAACAGCACGGCGAACCCGGCGGCTTTCGACGCCGAGGAGATGAACGCCGACACCGGCGCGGGCGCGCCCTCGTAGGCCTCCGGCGCCCAGAAGTGGAACGGCACGGAGGCGGTCTTGAACGCGAACCCGGCGACCAGCATCACGATCCCCAGCCCCAGCACGCCAACGAAGTCGGTGCCGGCGGTGATCGTGTCCGCGATCGCGGCCAGCCCCATGACGCCGGTCGCGGCGTACACGAGGCTGATGCCGTAGAGCATGATCCCCGACGACAGCGCGCCGATGAGGAAGTATTTCAGCCCGGCTTCGATGCTGCCGCGGTCGCGTTTCAGATACGACACCAGCACGTACGACGGGAGGCTGGCGAGTTCGAGGCTGATGAACACCGTCACGAGGCTGTTGGCGGCTGCCATCAGCGTCATTCCGGTGGCGGCAAGCAGTGTCAGCGCGTAGAACTCCGCGACGCTGTCGGCGTCGTCGAGGTAGTCGTGGCTGGCCATCACGACCAGCGTGCCGACCGAGCCGACGACGACCACGAAGAACAGCGACAGCGCGTCGACGATGATCGCGCCGTCGAACTGCACGAACTGCGCGTCGCCGGTGCCCGCCGACAGGAACCACGCAGCCGTCCCGGCGGCGAGCAGCGTGCCGGCGGTCGCGATCCCGGCGAGCAGCGTGTTGTTGTCGCGGTCCGGCAACAGCGTGTCGACACCGAACACGAGCAGTGCCGCTGCGACCAGCACGAACTGCGGTGTCAACGGCGGAAGCTCCGTCACAGGAACACACCCCCGGTTGACACCACGACAGCACTCGCAGACGCCGCGGCGTCCACCACCGGCGTCACGGCGTCCTGGATCATGCCGTAGAACACGTTCGGGACGGTTCCGGCCACGATGACCAACAGGAGCAACGCGACGATCGGCACGGTGTCGTGGAGCGCCGCCGGCACGATGTCGTAGTCAGTTTCGGCGGCGAACGGCCCGAACAACACCCGCTGCATCGCGAACAGCAGGTAGCCGGCGACGATCACGATGCCGAACATCGCCAGCGCCGTGAACAGCTGGGCGTGCGCGAAGTCGGCGCCGAACCCGCCGAGGAAGATGAACAGCTCGCCGGCGAACCCGGCCATCAGCGGCAGGCCCATGTACCCGAACGCGGCGGCGATGAACACCGCTGCGGTCACCGGCATCTTGTCCGCGATGCCGGAGAGGTCACCGACCATGCGCGTGTGCGCGGTGTTGTAGATGACACCCACACACATGAACATCAGGCCGGAGATGAGGCCGTGAGCGACCATCTGGAAGGTCGCGCCGCCGACCCCGTAGTAGTTGTACGCCACCAACCCGAGGATGACGTACCCCATCGAGGACACCGACGAGTACGCGACGATGCGTTTGAGGTCGCGCTGTGCGAGCGCGAGCATCGCCCCGTAGATCACTGAGAGCACCGCCAGCGCGGCGATCGGGACCGCGTACTGCTGTGCGATCCCCGGCATCATCGTGAAGTTGAACCGCAGCAACGCGTACGTCCCCATCTTCAGGAGGACGCCCGCAAGCATCACTGACGCCGGCGTCGGGGCCTGCACGTGGGCGTCGGGCAGCCACGTATGCAGCGGGACCGTCGGCACCTTCACCGCGAACCCGATGAACATCGCGAAGAACGCCACCGTCTTCAGCGTCTCCGCGCCCAGGCCGTACGTCGTCCCGAACTGCCCGGCGTGGATCGCCTGCGCGATCGCGGGCATGTCCATGGTGGTGACGTCGAGCCCGAACACGAGCGCCATGAACCCGATGAACATCAGCAGGCTCGCGACGTTCGTGTACACGAAGAACTTGATGGCGGCGTATTTCCGCCGGGGGCCGCCCCAGATGCCGATGAGGAAGTACATCGGCACCAGCACGAACTCCCAGAACACGAACCACACGAAGAAGTCAAGCGCCGTGAACACGCCCAGGAGGCTGGCCTCCATGAGCAACATCAACGCGTAGAACTGGCTTTGGCGCTCGTCGATGGGCGTCCACGCGCTCGTGATGGCGAGCGTGGTGAGGATCGTCGACAACACGACCAGCGGCATGCTGATGCCGTCGATGCCGACGTGCCAGTTCAGCGTGTACGGCCCGATCGTGATCCAGTGTGTCATCGTCTCGAACGCGAGCGAGCCGCCCTCAAGCAGGGCGTTCCCGCTCCCGTCGAACTGTGCGAACATCCACACGCTCCCCACGACGGGAAGCAGGCTGAGGCCGGCGGCGAGCTTCCCCGCGATGCGGTCCGGGGCAAGCATCACGACGAGCGCCGACAGCAGCGTAACGCCGAGTAACGCTTCTATCATCATCTAAAACCACCCCCCTGTGACGCCGAAGACGACAAGCAACGCGACCAAGCCGAGCGTGAGCATCGTCGCGTAGTGGCTGACGATGCCGTCCTGGATGCGGCGGATGCGGCCGCCGGAGAACAGGCTGATGCTGCTGACGGCGTTGACGATGCCGTCGATGACGCCCTGGTCGAACGTGTCCGCGCCGCGAGCCAGGGGCAGCGTCACGCCCTTCGCGAGCCAGACCTGGTATTCGTCCTGGTAGTAGTTGTTGTACAGCAGTGTTCTCGCTGCGCCGAGTTTCTCGGTGTGCTTGGTGGGTGCTGGGCCGCTGTACAGCAGCCACGCGAGGCCGGCACCGCCGAGCGCGAGCGCCAGCGAGACCGCCGCGGGAACGAACGGCGCGATGTCCGCGGCGTGGTAGCCGGCGAACGACTCCAGGAGGTGATGGTAGTGTTCGTAGCCCAGCGCCGAGAACGCGGTGCCCTCGGGGCCGGCGAGCCACGTGTGGAGGAACTCGATGTGGAGGCCCGTCGCTTCCGCGACCGGCGTCATGTTCACCAGCCCCACCGTGGCCGCAAGCACCCCCAACACGACGAGCGGGAATTTGACGTTCCACCGCACGCCGTGTGGGTCCTCTGCGGTGTCGGAGCGGGGCTCACCGTGGAAGGTGAGCACCACCATGCGGAAGGTGTAGAACCCGGTGAAAAACACTGCGAGCAGCCCCATCGCGTACGCCGCAAGCAGGATCGGACTGTCGCCGGCACCGTAGATGAGTGCCTCGTAGAGGATCTCGTCTTTCGACCAGAAACCCGCGAACGGCACGATCCCCGCCAGCGCGAGGCTCCCGGAGAGGAACGTGTAGTAGGTGACCGGCATCTTCTTGCGGAGACCGCCCATGTCCCACATGTTCTCGTTGTGGTGCATGGCGATGATCACCGATCCCGCCCCAAGGAACAACAGCGCCTTGAAGAACGCGTGCGTGAGCAGGTGGAAGCTGGCGGCGATATACCCGCCGGTCCCCAGGCCAAGCATCATGTAGCCGTACTGGCTGATGGTGGAGTACGCCAACACCTGCTTGAGTTCGTCTTTGACCACACCCATGGTCGCGGCGAACAGCGCGGTGAACCCGCCGACAAGCGCGATGATCGCCAACACGGTCGGTAGCAGCGCGTAGAAGCCGTACATGCGCGCGACCAGGTAGACGCCGGCCGCCACCATCGTGGCGGCGTGGATGAGCGCCGAAACCGGCGTTGGACCCTCCATCGCGTCGGGCAGCCAGGTGTGCAGCGGGAACTGCGCGGACTTCCCGATGACGCCGCCCAGAACCAGCAGCCCAACGACGCTGAACCACTGTTGGGCGCTCATCCCGACCACGTCGAGGAAGTGTGCGACGTGTGCGGGCATCGTGCCCTCGCCGCCCACCGCGGCGAGCGCCTGCTCGGCCATGTGGGGGAACGCGTGTGCGCCCTCACCGGTCGCGACGAACCGCGCCGTGCCGAACGTCGCGAACACCGCCACCACGCCGATGAGGAAGAAGTAGTCACCGAAGCGCGTGACGAGGAACGCCTTTTTGGCCGCGCTCGGCGGCCCCTGCTGGCGGAAGTGGAAGCCGATGAGGAGGTACGAACACAGCCCCACCAGCTCGAAGAACATGAACGCCATCAGGAGGTTGTCCGCGACGACGAACGCGAGCATCGAGAACGTGAACAGGCCAAGCCCGGCGTAATACCGGTGGAGTCCGCCCTCGCCCTCGTCGTTCATATACCCGAGGCTGAACACGTGCACGAGGAACGCCACCAGCGAGACGATGACGAGCATCATCGCGGCCAGCGGGTCAACGAGCACGCCGAAGTGGAGGCTGAACGCGTTCGGGGCCGCCACCCACGTGTAGATCGACTCGGCAATGTATTCGCCCTGGCTCACGGTGACGAACGCCCACACCGAGACCACCAATGAGCCAGCGGTCGCTACGATACCCGGAATCGCGCCGCCCTTCGGGAGCAGCTTGGGTGCAAAATAGCCCGCAAGCAAGGCAACGAGGAACGACGCGAACGGCAACAACGGAATCGCCGGAATGAACTCTAATGCACCTGCCATCTTACCACCTCATCGTCGTCGCGTTTGTCACATCGATGTCATCGAAGTTACGATACAGCGTCAGGATGATGCCGAGACCGACCGCGACCTCGGCGGCGGCAAGCGCCATCACGAACAGCGTGAACGCCTGCCCCGAGAGGTTCCCGTGGAACCACGAGAACGCCACGAGGTTGATGCCCGCCGCGTTCAGCATCAACTCGACGGACATCAGGAACAGCAACGCACTGCGGCGCGTCAGCACGCCGAAGACGCCGATACAGAAGACGGCAGCGGACAACAGGAGGTAGTACTCCATGGGCACCATCACTGGTCACCTCCCTGGCTGCCGCGGTTTGCGAGGAAGACGGCGCCCGCCAGCGCCGCGACCAACACGACGTCGATGATCTCGAACGCAGCGAGGAACCCCGGCGTCGCCTCCGCCAGCGCCGTGCCGTTGAGGTCCATGAGTACGTAGCCGAGGCTCGCCGTGACGGAAACGTCCGCCGGGAACCCGGCGGTCGCCGACTCGAAGCCCGCACCGACGAACACGACGGCCATGACAGCGAACAGCGCGACTGCGGCCAACCCGGAACCGAAGTTCAGGTCGCCCGCGAACTCCGGGCGCGACGTCACGAGGACGTCACCCCCGGTTGTTTCTTCGTGAGCATCACGGCGAACGTGATGAGGATGAGCACTCCACCGACGTACACGAGGATCTGCATCGCCATGAGGAACGGCGCCTGCAGCATCACGTAGTGGACGCCGATGCTGAGCAACGCGATGCCCAACAACAGCGCGGAGTGCCACACGTCCCGCACGAGAACGACACCGAGGCTGCTCGCTACCGTGAGGGCAGCGAACAACGCGAACGCGAGTGTCTCGTATGGCATTGATTTGGTCACCTGATGGATTGAGAGAGCGCCCTATGTAGGTTTCGAGACGCTCGTCTACTGGTAGTCGACTTCGCCCTCGCCGTCACCGATCCAGGCGCCGCGGTCGGGTTCGCGCGAGGCAACCGGGTCGATATCGTTGTACCACGGTACGTTTTTCAGCTGCTCTTTGTTGAACACGAGATCGTGTTTCGTGTCCCCAGTGAACTCGAAGTTCTCCGTGAGCAGGATGGCGTCCACGGGACAGACTTCCTCACACAGCCGGCAGTAGATGCACTGGCCGACGTGGAGGTTGTACTGTTCGCCGTTGCGCTGGTTGTCCGTCACGATCTGGATGGTGTCGTTCGGACAGACGTTCTCGCATTGCCGACACCAAATGCAGCGTTCCTGGCTGAACTTGTGGACGCCGCGGAAGCGCGCCGACACTTCGGGCGCTTCCTCGGGATACTCGACGGTGAACGTATCACCGCTGAGCGCGTGTTTCATCGTCGTCGCCATCGATTTGAGGAGGCCTATCATAGTCCAGTCACCCCGAGTGCAGTCGCGGTGAGCACGAGGTTCGCGAACGACAACACGAGCAGTCCCTTCCAGCCGATGCCGATGAGCTGGTCGATCCGCACGCGTGGGATCGCGGACCGGCACCACTGCGTGAAGAAGTACACGGCCCAGATCTTGATCGTGAACCAGACGAACCCGGGCAGGAACGGCCCGCCAGGGCCGCCGAGGAACAGCGTTGCGATGATCGCACCGCCCAGGAAGATGTGGATGAACTCGCCGAGGTAGAACAGCACGAAGTACGCCGACGAGTACTCCGTCTGGTAGCCGGCGACGATCTCGGTCGGTGCTTCCGGCGTGTCGAAGGGGTTGCGGCCGACTTCAGCGAGGTTCGCCACGACGAACAGCACGAACGCGAACGGGTTCACGAACGCGAACCACGCCGGGATGCGGACGCCGGCGATGGTCGCAAGCGTGGTGTTCTGTTGGATGGCGACGATCTCGCTGAGCTGCAGGGTCCCCGTGAACAACACGACTGACGCCGCAGTGAGCACGAGCGGGATCTCGTACGCGATGTTTTGCGCGACGGCGCGCAGGCCGCCGAGCAGGCTGTACTTGTTGTTCGACGCGTAACCGCCCATGATCAGCCCCAGGCTCGCGATCGACGCGATGGCGAACACGAACACGAGTCCGACTTCGGGGTCGGCAAGCTGGATGCCGTTGCCCATCGGGATGACGGCGAACGCGAACAGCGCCGACCCCGCGAGCACGATCGGTGCGAGGTCGTAGGCGGGCCGGTCGACGCCCTCCGGGATCACCAGCTCCTTCGAGAGCAGGCGCACGGAGTCGACGACGATCGTTCCGAGCCCCCACGGGCCGACGCGGTTGACCGAGATGCGGTCGGTGAACGCCGCGGTGATCTTCCGCTTGGCCCACGGGCCGGCGAACGCGGTCATCGTGAGCATGATGGTGCCGACGAGCGCGGCGGCGACCAGCATCGAAACCGCGTCCCCGAGGAACCCGCCGACACCGAGGAGGTCCGAGATGATGTCCGGCAGGGGTGTCTGCGTGGCCATCTATCTGTCCACCTCCCCAAGGATCACGTCGAGGCTGCCGAGGGTCGCAACGAGGTCGGGGATGTACTCCCCGGTGGACATCTCCTTGAGCGCGGAGAGGTTCGAGAAACACGGGCTGCGGATCTTGAACCGGCCGGGCTTCTCGGTGCCGTCGGCGCGGATGTAGACGCCGAGCTCGCCTTTGGCGCCCTCGACGGTCCGGTAGGTCTCGGTGCCCGCCTCGGGCTTGAGCGTGCGCGGGACGTTGGCTTGGATGTCGCGTTCGTCCTCGGGCCAGCCCTCCAGCAGGTCGACGCACTGCTCGATGATGCGGGCCGACTGCTCGACTTCCTCCATGCGCACGAGCAGCCGCGAGTAGTTGTCGCCGCCGTCCTCGGTGACGACGTCCCAGTCGAGTTCGGGGTAGTAGCCGTAGGGGTCGTCGCGGCGAACGTCGTAGTCGACGCCGGAGCCGCGAGCCACCGGGCCGGTCACGCCGTAGTCTTTGGCGGTCTCGTAGTCGAGAACACCGGTGTTGACTGTTCGCGCCTGGAAGATCTCGTTGCTGGTGATGAGGTCGCTGTACTCGTCGAGGCGCTCGGGCAGCTCGTCGAGGAAGTCCCGGACGCTCTCGAAGAACTCCGCGCGGGGCTCGGGGATGTCCCAGACCACGCCGCCGAGGCGGAGGTAGTTGAGCATCATCCGCTGGCCCGTGAGGTCTTCGAGGATGTTCTGGACGACTTCGCGGTCCCGCATCGCGTACATGAAGATGGCGGTGAAGTCGCCGTAAATGTCCAGACAGAACGTCCCCAGCGCGAGCATGTGGCACGCGATGCGGCACAGCTCGCCGCCCATGGTGCGCAGGATCTGCGCGTACTCGGGGACGTCGATGTCCGCGAGGTCTTCGGCGGTGCGGGCGTACGCCCACTCGTTCAGGATGCCGCCCGGGCCGTAGTCCCAGCGGTCCGGATACGGCATGATCTGGTGGCGGTACGTCCCCTTCTGTGCCATCTGCTCCTCGCAGCGGTGGAGGTAGCCGATGTCGGGGTTGACGTCCGCGACCTGCTCGCCGTCGAGGACGGTTTCGACGTGGAGCACACCGTGTGTTGCGGGGTGGTGTGGGCCGATGTTGAGGAACATCGTGTCCGAGTCATCGGCGGCCTGCTCGTGGCCCTCCAGTGGGTTCTTGTGCTCGTCGAAGGTGACGATCTGGGGTTTGTTCTGGTTGTAGTCCAACCCCAGGGGGTGGCCCTGCCAGGTGTCCGGCAGCAGGATGCGTTCGAGGTTCGGGTGGTCGTCGTACTCGACGCCCACGAGGTCGTAGGCCTCGCGTTCGTGCCAGTCGGCGGTGCGGAAGACGGGCTCCGCCGTCTCGCTGACGGGGTTGTCCCGGCTGGTGGGCACGATGATCGAGACCTCCTGTGTGGGGTCGTCGTACTTCCGGAGGTGATAGATGCTCTCGAAGCGGTCCTCGTGCTCTTCGGCGGTGACACAGGACAGGTGGTCGAACCCGGCCTCCGTTTTGAGCGTCGACAGCACGTCCTGGACGGCGTCGGCGCGGATGACGAACCCGGGCGCGTTGAGGTGGTCCTCGCGTTCGAGGACGTGGTCCTCGATGAGCGCCTCGAGCGCTGCGGGACTGCCGGATGCCGGCGTCGCCGGAGCGGCGTCGTCGACGTCCGGCGTGTCGTCTTCTTGCTGTGTGCTCATGGTGAATCAGCCCAGTTGTACCGCATGACGAGCGACTCCTCGTCGATGTCGGCGGCGAGCTTGTCGACGATCTCGTCGCGTTCGAGGTCGCCGAACTCTTCGAGTTCGTATGGCTTGACCGTGACCGGCGACGATTCGCCGTTGGCGATGCGTTCCTGGAGTTTCGCGACGCCGTAGACGAGCGCTTCCGGGCGCGGCGGGCACCCGGGGATGTGGATGTCCACGGGGATGACTTCCTCGGCGCCCTTGACGACGTTGTACCCCTCCTGGAACGGGCCGCCGGACGTCGAACAGTTGCCCATGTTCACGACGAACTTCGGCTCGGGCATCTGGTCGTAGACGCGCTTCATGCGCGGCGCGAACTTCGAGACGATAGTGCCGGGCACGATCATCACGTCAGCCTGCCGCGGGGATGCCCGGGGGACCCCCGCGTGGAAGCGGTCGAGGTCGTGTTTGACCGAGTACGTGTGCATCATTTCGATGCTGCAACAGGCGATCCCGAACTGCAGCATGAACATGCTCGATCCCCGGACCCAGTTCATGAACTTGTCGAACTTCGTGAGGATGAACGGCGTGGAGCCGAACGCCTCGCGGAGCCGGGAGTTGAATCGATCGTCGACGCCATCCCCCATGCGGGCGTCACGAGTCGATGTCAACGGGTCACTCGTGTCGGTGATACTGTCTCTTGGTTGGTCACTACTCATGTGTGGTCCTTTGTTCGTGTGCCGGGGTCCGCATCCACTGCACGACGCCCTTGCGCCAGGCCCATGCGAGGCCGACGACGAGAATACCGATGAAGACGAGCATCGGCGCAAGCACGTTCGTTAGGCCGATCCCGTCCATCGCGAGCGCGTCGCGGTAGATGACGGTCCACGGGAAGATGAGCACGGTTTCGATGTCGAAGACGAGGAACAGCAACGCGACCATGTAGTACTGCGTGTTGAACTGGAGTCGCGCGTTCCCGGTCGGCACCTCCGCGCTCTCGTACGTGGCTCGTTTTCCCTGCTCGGATACGCTGGGCCGGATCAGTGACGAGACGCTCAGCATCCCTGCGGGGATGAGAACGGATACGAGCGCCAGCATACCGATGGCGATCCATGGATTCATAGGATTATCTCCGTGACGGCTGGGAGTTTGAACCGCACACTCATAAACGTTGATTTATGGCCTTACGGGCAGAGGAACGCGTTATCCGGAGTTTCAGGCCCCTAGCCGCAGTCGGGGTGGCGCGGTTAGTTCTGGGGGCTGCGAAGGCTGTCGGTTCCCTGGCTGTGGAGGCGCGCCGAGACATCGGCGACCCCCTCCTGGCGGGCGGCCTGGAGGTCGCGCAGTCGGTCGGCGAGCGTGGGGTCGTCGGTGGCGAGGAACTGGGCGGCAGCGAGGCCGGCGTTGTAGGATTTCCCGGCGTCGACGGCCGTGATCGGCGCGCCGGTCGGCATGCCGATCACTGATGGGACGGATTTCTCCTGGACGGGCACCCCAACGACCGGAATGGGGTAGGCGAGCGACGCGGTCATGTTCGGGAGGTCGGCTGATTTCCCGCCCGCGCCGGCGATGATGACGTCCAGTCCCCGGGCGGCGGCCGTGCGCGCGTACGCGTCCATGAGTGTCGGCGTCCGGTGGGCGGAGACGACCCAGGATTCGAACGTGTATCCGGTCGGCGGGTCGTCGTAGTCGGTGAGCTCGGTGAACCCGAGGTCGGTGAGCGCGTCGTGTGCGCCCGCCATCACGTCCAGGTCGCTGTCGCTGCCCATGATGACGCCGACGTCGGGCGTTTCGTCGGGCGGATGGTCGGCTGCTGCTTCGGTCTCGAACAGGTCGATGAGATCTGAGACGGTTGTCATGAGTGGTGGGTGTCGGTGAACGAGACGGCATCGCGGGCGGCGCGCGCTCTCGCCAGGCGGTCGTCGCCGCCGCTGACGGTGACGTGGGCCATCTTCCGGTGCGGGCGGAGCTGTCGTTTCCCGTACCAGTGCAGCGCCACGCCGGCGTCGCGGAACGCGGCCGGGACGCCGGCGATCGTCGCCGGATGTGGATCGACATCCGGGTCGCCGATGAGGTTCGCCATGACGGTCGGTTCGCGGAGCGTCGTGTCCCCCAGCGGGAGCCCGAGGACGGCGCGGATGCACTGTTCGAACTGGGAGGTCCGACACCCCTCGATGGTGTAGTGGCCGGAGTTGTGGGGGCGGGGTGCGATCTCGTTGACGAGCACGCGCCCGTCGACGGCGAAGAGTTCGACGCCGAAGACGCCGCGGCCGTCGAGGGCGTCGAGCACGTCCGCGGCGACACCGGTGGCGTCCTCGCGGACGGCTGGGCTGGTGCGCGCCGGGACGACCGATTCCCGGAGGATCTCCGCCTCGTGGAGGTTTTCGGCGACCGGGAACGTGGCCGTCTCGGCGTCGCCGCGGGCGGCGATGACCGAGAGTTCGCGCTCGAAGTCGACGAGTTCCTCGGCGACGAACCCGCCGAGGTCGCCGTCGAACTCCGCGCGGGCGTCGGCGACGGAGTCCACGGGGGCGTTCCCGCTGCCGTCGTACCCGCCGGTGCGGCGTTTCAACATCAGCGGCGCGCCGAGCTCCTCGAAGGCCGCGCGCAGGTCGGCCGCGTCGTCGACCGCGCGGAACGCCGGCACGGGGATGTCGGCGTCGGCGAGCGCGCGGTTCTGCACGAGTTTGTCCTGGATCGTGCGCAGGGTCTCGGGTGAGGGGTGGACCGCCACCTCGTGTGCCCCGGCGGCGTCGGCCAGCACGTCGGGGTCCGCGAGTTCGATCTCGTAGGTGAGCACGTCCGCGCGCGCGGCGAGTTCCCGGACGCCATCGGGGTCGTCGAAGTCGGCGCGGATGTGGTCGGCTGCGGGCTGTGAGGCGGGGCAGTCCGGCGTCGGGTCGAGGACGATCACGTCGACGCCGAGCGGGCTGGCGGCGTCGGCCAGCATCCGGCCGAGTTGGCCGCCACCCACGACGCCGATCGTGGAACCGGGCACGCGTGTCATCACCGACACCTCCCACCTACACCTGCATAAGAATTGCCCAGTTGGACCGAGAAGTATACACGAACCTGGTTACTTGTTGGGCGTTGGCGGTTCGTATCCGGGCGCTGTCGTGTCCACGAACACCACGATGATCGGCCCATCGGCGTCGAGTTCGTAGGTGACGCTGTCGTAGCCGCGGTCACCGAGCGTGGGTGCGAGTTCGTCGTAGTGGGTGGCGGGCGCGATCACCACGGGCGCGTCACAGAGCGAGGCGGTGCCGGCGGCCGCGTCACACGACACGACCGCGTCGGGGCGGGGCGTCGACGTGACGGTGGCGTTGGCGCGCTCGAGATACCACGGCAGCGGGAGGCGGTCGAACCACGACGTGCCCGCAACGCGTGCGGGGTCTCCGCGGTCGAACGGCGACGAGACGGCGAACTGGTCGCCGACGTACACGACACCGGCACCGCGCTCGGCCGCCGGGTCACCGCGGGTCGACGGCCCCAGCACCGACGCCGCCGATTCCAGGCCCGGATGCATGTCGCTGGTCGGTTGGCCGGGCTGCACCAGCGGGTTGTCGCCGGCCTGTGGCGTCACGTAGCTGGTTTCGGCCGCCACCACGCCGACCTGTGCGACGGCGGCCAGCAACACCAGGCCCGCGAGCGCGGCGCTCACCGTGTCCCGGGACGCAACCGCGCTGTGTCCCGTGCGGACGACGGCGGCGATGCCGACGGCCGCCGGGATCGCGAGCGGCACCACCGCGTGGGTCACCGACCACGCGCCCGCCACGGTCGTGATCGCGGGGTACACGATGACCGAGGCGAGCCCCCAGTAGCCCGCGAACAGCACGAGCGGCCGGGGAGTGTCGGCGGCGTACCGCTCCGCGAGGAACCCGAGCACGCCACCCCCCGCGACCACGACGGCGGTCGTGGCCAGCGTGCGCACGGCGGCCACCAGGTACGCGATGTAGCTGTGGTCGCGGTCGACCCCGTCGACGACCCACGTCTGCCAGAGGGCATGGGCGGCGTCGGCGGACCCGGCGGCGACGGCGGACGGAAGCCGGGTGGGAGTAGCGCCGAGTCCGCCCGCGACCGGCCGAGGAGTGTAGAACGCGACGAACACGGCACCCGCAACCACCGCGGACGCCGCGAGCGTGCGCCGCCACGCCCAGAATCCGCGGGCGGCCCGTGTGACACCGGCCTGCAGCGACTGCGTCCAGGACAGCCCCCGGGGATTGGCGGTGAGCAGCCGGCGATCCGCGACGAGCGCGCCCGCCCCCGCGAACATGGCGGCGTAGACGAGCGCGTTCTCCTTAGCCGTGAGCGCGAGCGCGAGCCACCCCGCGGTGACCGGGAGCAGCCAGCGGCGTCCGGTGTCGTGGGCGCGGACCGCGAACCCGACCGCGGCGAGGCTGAACGCCGCCACGAGCACGTCGCTGCGCATGAACCGCGAGTAGTACACCAACGTGGGGGTGAACGCGAGCAGGCCGGCGAGCGCGATGACCTCGGTGTCGTCGAGTCGCCCCCGGAACAGCCACGCGACGCCGGGCAGGAGCCCGCCGACGACCGCCACCGGGGCGCGCGCGACCGCGTCTGACGCCCCGAACAGACCGAACAGCGCGTCGTTGACGTGGAACAGGAACGGCCCGTGAACGATCGGCCGATACGACCACGCGCCGGTCGCGTGGTAGTCGAGGATCCAGTACCCGACGCGCGCCTCGTCGGCGTGGAACGGCCGCGCGCCCAGCCCGGCGAGGCGCGCGGCGAGCGCACCCGCAACCACGGCGGCGACCGCGCCGGCAACCACGACACGGCGGTCGCGTCCCGTCGAGTCCATGTTGTCCGTGGGACGGATCGGCGCGCATACAAGTGTTGCGTGTTGCTGGAGGGCGGGAGCGGTAGGCATTAGTCCACGCCCGAAGATAGGACTGGTATGACACGGCTCGGGCTGGTGGTTGCGGAGTTCAACCGCAGCGTCACCGAACGGATGGAGGCGGCGGCGCGGGAGGCGGCCGCCGACGCCGACGCGGCGATCACGGACACGGTACACGTGCCGGGGGCGTACGATTCGCCGCTGGCGGCCGACCGGCTCGCGCGCCGCGACGACATCGACGCCGTGGCGGTCGTCGGCGCGATCGTCACCGGCGACACGGACCACGATCACGTGATCGCCAGCGCGACCGCCGACACGCTCACCGACGTGAGCCTCGAACGCGACACGCCCGTGACGTTCGGCGTGTCCGGCCCCGGCATGTCCGGCGCGGAAGCCCGAGAGCGTGTGGAGAAAGGCGCGGCGGCGGTCGAAAGCGCGGTCAGTCTGACCCAGGAACTATGAACTTCAGCACCAGAGTCACGAGCGTTGAACCGAGCGCAACCCTCGCGGTGAGCACTCTCGCGAGCGAACTGGAAGCCGACGGCGTCGACGTGGTCGATCTGTCCGTGGGCGAACCCGACTTCGACACGCCGGAGAACATCGTGGACGCCGGGAAGGCGGCGATGGACGCCGGCCACACCGGCTACGCGCCGTCCAACGGCGTGCCCGAACTCCGGGACGCGATCGCGGAGAAGCTGCAGGGCGACGGCCTCGACTACGAGGCGGGCAACGTCATCGTGACCCCGGGCGCGAAGCAGGCGCTCTACGAGACGTTTCAGGCGGTCGTCGACGAGGGCGACGAGGTCGCGTTGCTGGACCCGGCGTGGGTGTCCTACGAGGCGATGGCGAAGCTCGCGGGCGGCGAGCTGAACCGCGTCGACCTCGCGCCCCACGACTTCCGGTTGGAGCCGGCACTCGACGACCTCGCGGACGCGGTCTCCGACGACACCGAGTTGCTGGTGGTGAACTCCCCGAGCAACCCGACGGGTGCGGTGTACTCGCGGGCGGCCATGGAGGGCGTTCGGGATCTCGCCGTCGACCACGACATCACGGTGATCTCCGACGAGATCTACCAGCGCGTCAACTACGGCCCGGCGCACGTGAGCCTCGCGGGCCTCGATGGAATGTTCGAGCGCACGGTCACGATCAACGGGTTCTCGAAGGCGTACTCGATGACCGGGTGGCGACTCGGCTACCTCGCCGGCCCCGAGGCGCTCGTCGATCAGGCCGGGAAGGTGCAGTCACACTCCGTCTCGTCGGCCGCGAACTTCATCCAGCGCGCCGGCGTCGAAGCCATCCGGCACACCGACGACGCCATCGACGAGATGGTCGCCGCCTTCGAATCGCGGCGGGACCTGCTCGTGGACCTGTTCGCCGAGCACGGCACGGACGTTTCGACGCCCGACGGCGCGTTCTACCTGATGCTCCCGGTCGCCGACGACGACCAGGCGTGGTGCCAAGACGCGCTCAAAGACGCCCACGTCGCAACCGTGCCCGGATCGGCGTTCGGCGCGCCCGGCTACGCGCGACTCTCCTACGCGGCGAGCACCGACCGCCTCGAAGCGGCAGTCGATCGGCTCGCGGCCGAAGGCTACCTGTAGCGGCCGCCGCTGTGCGCCCGGGTGTCGGCGTCGCTCCGGTCGCCGGCCCAGTTATGCGACACCCGGAAGCGCGCCGGACACGGACAGGGACGCCGCGGACGAAGCGGGTAGTTACGGCCGTTCTCAGGGCCAGCTGCCGCTGCCCTTGTAGGCGTCGACGACGCGCTGGACGGCGACCACGTAGGCGGCGGTGCGGAGGTTCGGCGTGCCGGCGTCCTCGTGGGCGTCGGTCATCGCGTCGAAGGCGTCCGTGATGATGGCCTCAAGCTCCTCGTTGACGCGGTCCTCGGTCCACTGGAAGCGCTGGCGGTTCTGCACCCACTCGAAGTACGAGACGGTGACGCCGCCCGCGTTCGCGAGGATGTCCGGGACGACGGTGACGCCGCGCTCGGTGAGCACGTCGTCGGCGTCGGGGGTGAGCGGGCCGTTGGCCGCCTCGACGACGACGTCGGCGTCGACATCGTGGGCGAGGTCCTCGTCGATGGCGTTTTCTAGCGCCGCGGGCACGAGGAGATCGACGTCCATCGTGAGCAGGGCCTCGTTCGAGAGCTCCTCGGTGGCGCCCTCGTAGCCGGAGACGCTGCCGGTCTCCGTTTTGAATGCTTTGACCGCGCGCGTGTCCAGCCCGTCGGGGTTGTGGACCGCGCCCGAGGAGTCCGAGACGGCGACCACGTCGGCGCCCTGGTCGGCGATGAGCTTCGCGGCGACGCTGCCGGCGTTGCCGTAGCCTTGGACGGCGACGGTGGCGTCACTGAGGTCCCGGTCGAGGTAGTCGAACACCTCGCGGGCGGCGAACATCGTGGAGCGCCCGGTGGCGTTCACTCGGCCCTCGCTGCCGCCGTTCTCAAGCGCCTTCCCCGTGATGACACCGGGCGCGGTGGTGTCTTCGAGGGTTTCGTAGGTGTCTTTGATCCAGTTCATCTCGCGCTGGCCCGTGTTCACGTCGGGTGCGGGCACGTCTTTGTCCTCGCCGATGAACGGGCGGAGTTCCGTGGCGAACGCGCGTGTGATGCGTTCGAGCTCGCTGTCGGAGTACTCCTCTGGGTCGAGGATGATCCCGCCCTTCCCGCCGCCGTACGGGATGTCTGCGACGGCGGTCTTGTACACCATCCATCCCGAGAGCGCTTTCACCTCGTCGCGGGTGACGCCCGGGTGGTAGCGAATGCCGCCCTTGTAGGGGCCGCGGTCCCCGTTGAACTGCGAACGGAAGGCTTTGAACGTCTCAATCGTCCCGTCGTCCATCTCCACGGAGAGCGTCGTTTCGAGGACGCGCTCCGGGTGTTTCAGGCGTTCGAGAACGTCCGCGTTGACATCGAGGAACTCGCCGGCGTCGTCGAGCTGTTCCTGCAGGCTCTCGAATGGGTTGGCTTCCGGCATATCTAAGCCACTTTCAAACTCAACGAATAAGCATGACGGATCATCCCCGCCGGAAGCGTCAGCGCCCAATCAGTTGTCCGCGGCCCGCGCCCGTCGCATGATTCGTTCGGCCTGCGCGATGAGCGGCGCGTCGATCATCTCGCCGTCCACGCGGAACACCCCCGCGTCGGAGTCGGCTGCGGCGTCGAGCACGCGGGTCGCCCACGCGGTGTCGGCCTCGGTGGGCGTGTACGCGTCGTTGATCGGGTCGACCTGCGCCGGGTGAATCGCCAGCTTCCCGTCGAACCCCAGGTCGGCCGCGAACCGCGCGTCGGCGGCGACGGCACTGGGGTCCTCGATGGCAGTGTGAACGGTGTCGATGGCGTCCACGTCCGCCGCGCTCGCCGCGAGCACGACGCGCTCGCGGGCGTACAACACCTCCGTCCCCTCGTCCGTCCGGGTGGCCCCGATGTCCGCGGAGAGGTCTTCGGCACCGAACACCAGCGCGTCCGTGGGGCCTGCGGCTGCGATCTCGTGGGCGTTCAGCACGCCCGCCGCCGACTCCACGAGCGCGAGCACCGGCGATGTGGCGTCGTGCTCGGCGAGCAGGCTGTCGACGGTCGCCACGTCGTCGGCGTCGGTCACCTTCGGGACCACCACCGAATCGAAGCCGCCCCCCGAGAGGACCGCGTCCACGTCGTCGCCCGCGCCCGATCCGACGGGGTTGACGCGCACACAGACCTCACAGTCGGGGTCGAAGTCGGCGGCCGTGAGCAGGTCGCTGACCGCGCGCCGCGCGTCGCCTTTGCGGGCTGGCGCGACGGCGTCTTCGAGGTCGAAAACCACCACATCGGCCCCCGTGGTCGGTGCCTTCCGCATCAGGCTGGGCTGGTCGCCCGGCGAGAACAGCACGCTGCGTCGGGTCATGTGCACGACGACGGCGGCCCCCATCTTGTACGTTTCCGGAGCGACTTTGGCGGGTGGCGTCCACCTCCCGGGCATGACAGGCCGCTACTACGAGGGCTTCGAGGTCGGGGAGACAATCGAGCACGCCACCCGGCGCACGGTCTCGGAGGCGGACAACCAGGAGTTCTGTGACATGACGATGAACCAGCAGCCGCTGCATCTGGACGCCGCGTTCGCGTCCGAGACGCAGTTCGGCGAGCGCATCGTCAACGGCCTCTACACGATGAGCCTTGCCGTCGGCATCACCATCCCCGAAACGACCGACGGCACCATCGTCGCGAACCTCTCCTACGACGACGTGGAGCACCCGGCGCCGGTGTTCCACGGCGACACCATCCGAGTGCAGTCGACGGTCACCGACAAGCGCGAGACCAGCGACGGCGAGCGCGGCGTCGTCACGATGCGCGTCGAGGTGTTCGCCGTCAACCGCGAGGACGAACCGCTGGTCTGCGAGTTCGAGCGCACCGTCCTCTCGCTGAAGCGCGCACACGACGCGACCGGGGACTGAACCCGTGACTGCACGCGACCGCGTCGACGCGCTCGGCGGCCGCGCGAGCAGCCTCGCCGAGCGCGCACCCGCACCGGCGACGCTCGCCCGCGTGGGACTGGGCCTCATGCTCGTCGCGGCGGGCGCGCACAAACTCATCGACCCCGCGGGCTGGACCGTCTACGTCACGGACTGGCTGGCCCCCCTGCTCGTCGTCTCCCCGACGGCGTTCATGCTGGCGAACGGCTACCTCGAACTCGGGTTCGCCGCGCTCCTCCTCGCGGACCGCTGTACGGCGTTCGCGGCGCTCGTCGCGGCCGGCTCGCTCGCCGTGACGACCGTGTACCTCGTTGTCGTCTGGGTCGACACGGGGCTGTTCGGGGACGTGGTCGCCCGTGACGTGGGGCTGACCGGGCTTGCGCTGGCGGTGCTCGTGGGCGCACTTCGAGGCGAGTAGGCGGCCGGACAGTGCCGACTACAGGATGGTGCCGTGTTTCTTCGACGGGCGGTCTTTGTCCACGTCCTCGTAGAAGCTGAACCGGTTCGAGAGTTCAGTCCGGAGTTCGGAGGGCGGCACGATCTCGTCGATGACCGTCTCGGAGGCCATCCGGTGGGCGTCGATGTCCTCGCGGTACGCCTCGCGGAGCTCCTGCTCGCGCTGTTTGCGCTCCTCGGGGTCGTCGATGGCGTCGAGCTTGTTCGCGTAGACGGCGTTGATCGCGGCTTCGGGCCCCATGATCCCGATCTCGCCGGATGGGAGTGCGATGGTGGACTCGGGGTCGTAGGCGGGCCCGGACATCGCGTAGATGCCGGCGCCGTAGGCCTTCCGCACCACGACGGACTGCTTCGGGACGGTGGCCTCGCTGGTGGCGTAGATCATCTTCTTGCCCTTCTCCAGGATGGCGTCTTTCTCGACGGACGACCCCGGCATGAAGCCGGGCGTGTCACAGAGGTACAGCAACGGGATGTTGTAGGCGTCGGACTTCCAGACGAACTCCGCGGCCTTCTCGGCGGCGTCCGGGAAGATCGCGCCGGCGCGCTGGGCGGGCTGGTTCGCGACGATGCCGACCGTGCGGCCGTCGATGCGCGCGTACCCCGTCAGGATCTCGGCACCGTACTCGGGCCGCAACTCGAAAAAGGAGTCCTGATCGACCACGCGGTCGATGAGGTCGTGCATGTCGTAGGCGCGGTTCGGTGCCTCCGGGATCAGGCCGTCGATGCCCTTGGGCGGCTTCGCTGGCGGCTTCGCCGGCTGACTGGGCGGTTTCTCGTCGCTGTTGTCGGGGAGGTACTGCACGAGGTCCGCGACCAGCTCGCGGGCGTGGTCCTCGTCGCGGGCGACCAGGTCGGCGCTGCCGGACTGCTCGGCGTGCACCTGCGGGCCGCCGAGGTCCTGCATCTCGATCTGCTCGCCGGTCACCATCTCCACCATCCGGGGGCTGGCGATGGCCATCGCGGACATCCCCTCGACCATGATCGTGAAGTCCGCGAACACCGGCGTGTACGCTGCCCCGGCGATACAGGGGCCGTACAGCACGCAGATCTGGGGGACGCGGCCGGAGAGCCGGGAGTGATTGAAGTAGTATTTGCCGATGCCTTCGCGGTTCGCGAAGAACCCCGACTGCTGGTCGATGCGCCCTCCCGAGGAGTCCATCAGGTACAGCACGGGTTTGCCGGTCTTGAGCGCGCGCTGCTGCATGCGGAGGAACTTCTCGACGCCGCGCTCGGCCATCGACCCCGCTTTCACGGTGAAGTCGTTGGCCATGAAGTGGAGGTCCCGGCCGTCGAAATCCGCCGCGCCCGTGATGAGCCCGTCGGCCGGGACCCGAGTGCCGTCGTCTGCCTCGTCGACATCGGGGCTGTTGGGATGCCAGCCGTCGAAATGCGCGAACCTGCCGTCCTCGAAGAGGAGATCGTCGTCGCCGTCGTCGTCGTCGCCGAACCAGAGGGCGAGGCGGTCGCGGACGAACAGTTTGTCCTGCTCGGGCAGGCGCTGTTTGTACTTCTCGGGGCCGCCGTCGAGGATGTCCGCGATCTCCTCGCGGAGCACCTCCTCGCGTTCAGTCGGCCCGAGGTCGTCGGCGTCGGCGCTGTCGTCGGCAGGGGAGGCGGGTTCGTGGACTGCTGCCGGCTCGTCGGCGTCGCCCAGATACACCGCAACGTCGTCGCTGACGTGTGCCGCGAGTGCGGCCGCGACCGCGCTGGCCTCCGCGTCCGTCGCACCGACGCCGATTCGTACTTTCATGATCATCGGTGACAGGAGGCTCCCCCATACCGTTTTCTCTTCTGACCATTGGCCGCCTGGGTTTTTGACGGGCGAGCGCCAACACAGCGTATGGATTCGCTGGCAATCGTCGGCGCTGGTCCCGCGGGCGCGGCGGCCGCGTACGGGCTCCGGGAGGCTGACCGCGAGATCACCGTCTTCGAGAAGTCCCGGGGCGTCTGCGGGCGGGCCGCGACCCGGCGCAAGGACGGCTGTCGCTACGACCACGGTGCGAACTACGTGAAACCCGGTGACGGCCCGGTCGCGGAGCTCGTTCGCGCGCTCGGTGACGACGGACTCGTGGACGTGACCGCGCCGGTGTGGACGTTCACTGGGGACGGCGAGCTCTCGCCGGGGCGGGGCGACGACGACCCGAAGTGGACGTGGGAGGCGGGCATCACACAGCTCGCAAAGCGGCTGTTCGCGGCGACCGACGCCACCGTCCAAACGGAGACACGCGTCGAGACGCTCGCACGCACCGACGACGGCGACTGGACCGTAACGATCGACGGCGGAACTCGACACACTGGCTTCGACGACGTGTTGCTGACGCCGCCCGCCCCGCAGACAGCCACGCTGCTGTCGAACACCGACTGGGCGGACGACCGCCGGGACGCGCTCCGGGCGGCGGCCGCGGACGTGTCCTATCGGCCCATCGTCACCGCCGTGCTTCATTACCCCTTCGAGCTGGACCGGGAGTGGTACGGACTGGTGAACACCGACGACGGCCACGACATCGGGTGGCTCTCACGGGAGGCCTGCAAGGCCGGCCACGTTCCGGACGGCGAGGAGATCCTGATCGTGCAGATGGCTCCCGACTGGTCGCGGGAGCACTACGACCACCCCGCCAGCAAGCAGGCCGCGGTGGCGGCGCGGGCCGCCGGCGTCTTGCTCGGCGACGACCCGCTGGCCGACCCCGACTGGACGGACACCCAGAGGTGGCGGTACGCGCTCCCCAACGACGCCGTTGCGGGCGCGCCTGTGGACGCCGTGCGGGAGGCGGGGCTGCACGTCGCGGGTGACTGGGTGGCCGGCGACGGCCGGGTCCACGCCGCCGTCGAAGCCGGGCTCGCCGCTGCCGACCACATCACACGGGGGTAGCCGCGGTCAGAGTGCCGGCCCGCGTGGCCGGTGGCTGCCGCTCGCTGAGACGGGGGTATATGATTGTGACGGAGCGGCGTCGGGTTTGCAGGTCCTGCGAGCCGGTGGGCGCGTTTAAGACAGTTGGCCGTGTTGGACGGAGTGAACGCCGTCTTGGTTTCGACAGACGGTGCATCGACTACAATGACGAATCCAATCGACAAACACGCAAAAACGCTTGCGACCAGTTGGACGTTCATCATCGTCGTCGCCGCCATCGTTGGCGGCGTCGGCGGGGTTGCGCTCCAGTCGGGGTCCGACAGTGGCCCGGAGAACTCGGTCGCGGTCGTTAACATCGAATCGGCGATCACTGGTGGGACAGGCGACGCGGTAGCCAAGGAACTGCGATCGATCCGTGGAAACGACTCGATCGACGCGGTCGTGCTCCGGGTGTCCAGCCCGGGCGGCGCTGTCTCAGGCAGCGAGGTGCAGTACCGCGCGGTGAAACGGCTCGCACAGGAGAAGCCGGTCGTAACAAGCGTCCGGGGCCCGGCAGCCTCGGGGGGCTACTACACGATCGCGCCGACTGACAAGATCTACGTCACGCCGAGCTCGCTCGTTGGCAGCGTTGGCGTGATCAGTTCCGTGTCGGAGAACAACGGCGTCCCCTCGCGGTGGAAATCCGCGCCGGACAAAGGGACGACCGGCCCGGCTGACAAGGCTCGCGCGCGTGCCGCGACCTTCCGGCAGTCGTTCCTCGACGTGGTCATGAACGAGCGCGGCGACGACCTCACGGTCGACCGTGAGACGATCGGCCGGGCGCAGATCTACGCCGGCAACAAGGCCGTCGAGATCGGGCTCGCCGACGAGATCGGCGGCCTCGACGCGGCGATCGCGGACGCCGCCGACCGCGCGAGCGTGCAGAACTACGGCGTCGTGTATCGGAGCCCGGGCGGTCTCGGCGGGCTCCTCAGCATCATCGGCGGCAACTCCGATACGGGGGCGGCGAACGCCGTCTCGACGTCGGAGTTCTGTACCAACGAATACCTTGCATACGCTCCACAGGCGGGGCCTGACCTGGAGGTGATCCAAAATGCGTCCTGCTGATATGACATCTCGGATCGGCGCGTTCGTGCTCGTCGCGGTCATCGTTGCGGCGGCCATCGTGGGACCGGGCATGATCGCTGGCGGTAGCGGATCGTTCTCCGCGGGGGAGCTGTCGGTGCCGGGCCACGACTCGCCGAACATCGCCACGCAGCCCGTCGAGGAGGGGCAGATCGAGATGTCGGCGACAACCAGCGGGAAGGTCGTCGTCATCGACAAGGCCCACGGGAACGGCGTCGGCGAGTTCCAGCTGCGGCCACTGATCAACACGCTCACCGAGAACGGCCACGAGGTTCGGTTCTATCAGCCGGACCGCGGGCCGGGCGGCGAGCAACTGAACAAGACGCTTCGGGGCGCCGACGCGTTCGTTTCGCTGGCTCCCGATAACCGGTTCAAGCCGGCTGAGGCCGACGGCGTGTCGGCGTTCGTGGACGCCGGCGGTCGCGTGCTTGCGGCGGGCGAACCGGAGTCCGGCGGTGGCGGCGGACTGCTCGGGATCGGCGGGTTCGGTCGGTCCGGCCGGTCGGCGGCCGAGTTCACGCCGGTGTTGTCGCAGTACGGGCTGACGGTCGGCTCCGGGTACCTGTACGACACCACGGACAACGTGAACAACCACGCGAACATCGACGCCGCTCCGACCGGGAGTAGTGACCTCACCGCGGGTGTCGACAGCGTCGTCGTGCATCAGGCGGCACCGGTCACCGGCAACAACGTGTTGTTGCAGACCGACTCGGAGACGGAGCTGACGACCACCCGGGACGCCGACGCGTACGGCGTGCTGGCGCGGACCGGCAACATCGTGGCGCTCGGTGATTCGTCGGTGCTGGATCCGGACTGGACGTACGTCGCCGACAACGA
The DNA here is from genome assembly GCF_016917855.1 of Halobacterium sp. GSL-19. Lineage (NCBI taxonomy): Archaea > Methanobacteriati > Methanobacteriota > Halobacteria > Halobacteriales > Halobacteriaceae > Halobacterium > Halobacterium sp. GSL-19. The sequence goes on along the minus strand of NZ_CP070377.1, from coordinate 411,462 downwards.
AGTGCTGGTGGGCAACCTCGCGGACTACCTGGTGACGGGTGACCGCGGGCGGATGCCGGCGCCGAGCGAGTAAGCCTACGAGTCGGTGCGGTTCGCTGTGCGGTGTTCTTTGTGGCGGGGAGCCGACACCGGAGGCGCCGTCTGTGACTGCGTTCTCGGTGGCGTTTAATGGGGTGGGTGTGACGACACGTGCATGAACAAGTGGCAACGGCGCACCGCCGCCTACTCGCTCGGCCTGCTGGGGTTGATGGCGGCGTTCGCTGTGGGCTACTACTACGGGATGCGGCTGTTCGAGGGCGACCCGAAGACGTTCGTGCATTCGTTCCGGGTGGTGGTGGAGACGTTCACGACGACGGGGTATGGATCCGATGCGCCGTGGGCGACCCCGGAGATGAACGTGTTCGTGGCGGTCATGGACCTCACCGGGGTCGCGTTGATCTTCATGGCGCTGCCGGCGTTCGTGTTCCCGCTCATGGAGGACGCGTTCGCGACGACGGTGCCACAGACGGTGGTCGACGACTACAGCGATCACGTGGTCGTGTGCACGTACACGTCTCGGGCGGGCGCGCTCGTGGCCGATCTCGAATCCCGGGACGTGGCGTACGTGATCGTCGAACCCGACCGCGAGCAGGCGATCGAGCTCTACGAGGACGGGGTCGACGTTGTGCACGCCGATCCGGAGTCGGTGTCGGGGCTGCGTGGCGCTGGCCTGGCGTCGGCGCGCGCACTCGTGGCCGACGTGTCCGACCGCGTCGACGCCAGCATCGTGCTCGCTGCCCGGGAGGCCAACGAGGACGTACCGATCGTGAGCGTCGTGGAGGATCCCGACCGCATTCCCTACCATCGCCTCGCGGGGGCTGACGACGTGCTGTCCCCGCGGCCGCTGCTGGGGCGGAGTCTCGCGTCCAAGGTGACGATGTCGGTGTCGATGGACGCGGCGGACGCCGTCGAGATCCGGGACGGCTTCGAGATGGCGGAGTTCCCGGTGCATCCGGGCAGTGAGCTACAGGGGACGACGCTCGCGCGGAGCGGGATCCGCGAGCGAACGGGTGTGAACGTCGTGGGTGCGTGGTTCAACGGCGAGTTCGAAACCCCGCCGGACCCCGAGACGCGGCTCACTGACGGCACCGTGCTGTTGGTGACCGGGCGGAAAGACCAACTGGAGGCGCTCATGGAGATCACGCAGTCGGAGTTTCGGCGCTTCGAGCGCGGGGAGACGCTCGTAATCGGGTACGGCCACGTCGGCAAGTCGATCGCCGACGAGTTGGATACCGCCGGGGTGCCACACACCGTCGTGGATGCCAGCGCGGACGTTGATGGCGTCGATGTGGTGGGGAACGCGGTGGAGCCGGAGACGCTGCGTGCGGCGGGCATCGAGGACGCGCGGTCGGTGATTCTGGCGCTGCCCGACGACACGCTCACCGAGTTCGCGACGCTGGTGATCCGCGATCTGAGCCCGGCAACGGAGGTGATCGCGCGGGTCGAGGAGTCCGGCAGCATTCAGAAGATGTACCGTGCGGGCGCGGACTACGTGCTGTCGTTGGCGGCTGTCACGGGCCGCATGATCGCGTCGACGGTCATCGACGGCGAGGACGTGCTGGCGCTTGACCGCCAGATCGAGGTGGTCCGGACCGCAGCACCCGGGCTCGTGGGGACGCGCATCGGTGACGCGTTGGTGCGAACCCGAACCGGCTGCACGGTCGTGGCGATCAACCGGGACGGTGCGCTCATCACTGAGGTCGGCCCGAACAGTCGCGTCCGGGACGGGGACAAGCTGGTGGTGGCTGGCACCACCGAGGGCATCCGAGCGTTCACCGACGCGTTCGTGTGACCCCGGTAGGGCGGTCGACGAGCGGGTGATCGTGCGCGACAGCGTGGCGACCCCAGGCGCGCCGTCGGTGATGCGTTTATCAGTCCGCCGCCCATGAGTGCGTGTATCATGGGCACAGACAGAGTGGGCACCAACAGCGGGGGGTGTCGCGCGTGACGCTCGAAGACAGGCTCCCGGACTGGGTGCGGCGGAGCTACGTCCGGAAGTTCAGCGTGCTTGCGGCCGTCTTGATCGTTAGCATCGTCGTCACCGGTGTCGTCACGCAGACCGCGGTCTCCAATCAACTCACCGACCAACAACAGGCAACGCTGCTGACGAACGCCGACCAGGAGGCGGGGTCACTAGAGCAGTGGGTGCAATCCCAGCGCTCGACGGTCCGCACGCTCTCGAAACACCGCGGCCTGACCGCCGACAGCAACGCCGCGGTTCGCCAAACGCTCGCCACGGAGCGGGAGTTCCTCCCGCCGGAGGTCGCACACCTCCACTACGTCGGCCGGCAGAACGGCAGCATACGCGCCAGCACCGACCGGCAACTCGAGGGCGCGGGCATCGCCGCCACGAACATCGTCTGGCCACAGGAGCAGGCGTTCTCGGAGGTCTCGTTTGAGACGCCCGACGCGGTCGTTCAGACCTGGATGTACACCGACGACGGCACGCCGTCGGTCGCCTACGCGTCCCCGGTCCCCGAGGAAGACGCGTTGCTCATCGCGGTGGTTCGGACCAGCGAGCGCGCACAGCGGTTCACGAGCGCGATCAACGGCACCAAAACCACGGCGGTCGGCGACACCACCGGGGACGTGTTGTTCGACCGCAACGAGTCGGCGTTCCTCACGCAGTACCAGAGCATCGGCGGCAGTGGGGTCATCGAAACCATCGAATCCCAGGACCGTGGCACGGTCGTCACCGAGGACACGATCATCGCGTTCGCGGCCGTCCAGGACGACGCCACCAACTGGGTTGTCGTCAAGGAGACACCCAAATCGGACGCGCTGGCCATCGCGAACAACGTGCAAACGAACATCTGGGTGCTGTTGGGGCTGACCCTCATCGGTCTCGTCGGCTTCGTCGCGGTGGTCCGGGCGGGCTTGATCGGCTCGCTGCGCGAGATCACCACTCAGACGGCCGCGATCGCCGACGGGAACCTCGACCAGGAGATCCAGGACAACGGCCGCATCGACGAGATCGGTCGGGTTCGGTCGGGGTTCCGCGACATCAAATCGTACCTTCAAACCGTCGAAGGGCAGGCCATCGCGCTCTCCCAACAGGACTTCGACAACGACGTGCTCGACGACGAGGTGCCCGGAACCCTCGGGGAGTCGCTCACGGCGATGCAGACGGACCTGGAGACGTTCATCGAAGACCTCACCGATGCCCGCGAGGAGGCCGAGCGCTCGCAGCGAGACGCCGAGCAGTCCCGCGAGGAGGCCCAGGCGCTTGCCGATTCGCTGGAGCGCCAGGCCGAACGCTTCAGCACGCAGATGCAGCAGGCGGCCGACGGCGACCTCACACAGCGCCTCGATACGGACGTCGACCGCGAGTCGCTGGCGCAGATCGCCACGGCGTTCAACGACATGCTCGTGCAGCTGGAAGCCCTCGTCGACCGGATCCAAGCCACGGCCAACGCCGTCGACGACAGAACGCACGCGATGTCCGCATCAACCGACGAGATCGAACAGTCCAGTATGTCGGTGGCGAAAAGCATCGAGCAGATCTCCGCCGGCGCGGAGAACCAAAACGAGAAGCTGACCGCTGCCGCCGGCGAAATGACGGACCTCTCGGCGACCGTCGAGGAGATCGCGTCCTCCTCGAACAACGTCGCCCAGCAGGCCGAGGACGCGGCGGCGATGGGCCAGGACGGACAGGCAGCCGCGACGGACGCCATCGCGGAGATGGACGCCATCGAATCCAAGGCCACGCAGACCGTCGAAGAGATGCAGTCCCTCCAGGAGGAGGTCGGCCGGATCAGCGACATCGTCACAATGATCGACGATATCGCGTCCCAGACGGACATGCTCGCGATCAACGCGTCCATCGAGGCCGAGAACGCGAGCACCAGCGGGGACGGGTTCGCAGTGGTCGCCGACGAGGTCAAATCCCTCGCCGAGGACACTGCGACCGCAACCGACGAAGTCGAATCACTGATCGCGGAGGTCGAGGCATCGACGAGCGCGCTCGCCGAGGACATGTACGAGATGCGCGACCGCGTCGGCGACGGACAGGACACCATCACGGACACCGCCGCGCTGCTGGAGGACATCGTCGATCGCGTCGAAGACGCCAACGCGGGCATCCAGTCGATCAACGACGCGACCGAAGACCAAGCGGCGTCCGTCCAGGAAGCCACACGCATGGTCGAGGAGGTCGCCAGCGTGAGCGATCAGACGGCCGGCGAAGCCAGCAACGTCTCGGCCGCCGCCGAAGAGCAGACCAGCGCCATCCAGGAGATCTCCCAGAGCGCGCAGTCACTGCAAACCCAGGCCACGGAGCTCCTGGATCGAGCCGAACAGTTCGACACCTCGTAAGCGGCGGCGGGCGTGCGCCCCGTCCCTATGGGGGGTCACGCTCCCCACCGCGGTTGGATCGCGACCACGGCGTCTCCGAGGCGGGCCCGCCGTTCCGTCCCGACCGGTGCGATGCGGGATCGCCCCGACACAGGGCGATCCCGAGAGGTCACTGCACAGAGGGGTCTCACGCCCAGTGGAGGCGATAGAGCAGATAGCCGCTGGCGCCGGTCACGAGTATCCCGACGGCAGCGAAAGCCACGGCAGCCAAGCCAGTGGTGTGGAACGCCAGCTGTACCGCTTGGAGGCCAACGAGAACCGTGAAGACGGCCAGCACCGTCCAGAAAACGGTCGAGACGAGGGACAGCCCCGCGTCTGCCACCCCCTGTCTGACGGCGCGCCGAACGCCGGCTTCGGTGAGATCATCGGAAGTTCCCATGTGAAGGGCCAGACTCGCGATCCACTAAAACTCCCCTGGTGAAGTTCTCGGTGACTCACATTTTCACCCAGTGGTAGACCGGACGAGTCGCCGTCCGGGGGGCACGGAGACGCCGAGTTGTCGCACGAGCAGTGCACTTGGCTCGTCGAGCGCCCACAGGACACTCTAAACGAGTCTGGAAGTTATGTACAGAACCCAGAGCAGCCCGTAGGCTCCCTTCGAGCTGCTACTTGCTCGCCCCTTCTGTAGAGCACGACGTGGCCCTCGCCATCGGCCCTAGTTTGAGGACTGGCGGCTGGACCCCCTAGATAGAACATCTGATCGAGATAAAGTTCAGAAGTATATTTAAATATGTTATTTTAACCTTCCCTACGATATAGCAATCTTATGACCGAACGTACTGATCCAAATCAACACGAGAACAGTCCCAACACCCACACATTTAATCAGGTTATAAACGAGGAGAGAAATATATTGAGAAATCAGTATGAAATGATGCAGCACATCGACGATAGAGCACTACGTATTACCAGAACCTCCGCGGTTTTATTGGGAATTACGTTTACTGGGCTTAGCCTTCTCCTGGAACCCTCTTCGGACGGGCCCTATCTTATAGCCCCAAAAATATCTACCGTCGCAGTCTACGTAGGCTGTATTGGACTAATATCTCTCACCTTCTCATTGATAATTGGAATTGTAACTACACAGTACTCCCAGCCGATTTACGGAATTGGGGAGCGTATACGGCATGGTCTAAGTGAGCGGCGGAATGCTTGGAAGGCCACTTCTGAGCTATCGGACGAGTACGACGATGCTATTTCGGTTATGCAGACTCGCTTGGAGAGAAATCGGAATTTGCTTTGGAGTGTTCAAATCCTCTTTATTCTGGGTCTCGTTTGTCTGTTAATCGGGTCAGGGATCGTAATTTCGGACGCTGTATAAATAGGGGCAAGTCAATCACCTCAACCGTCACCTCTATACGAAGAGCCGTTGTACCAATTAGTAGGACAATGAGTAACCACCACAACCACGGAAGCTCCGGCGATCGCTCAGGCTGCGATGAGTCCGGAAAATTCGTAGAGGGAAGCCGTGGCCCGCTGGGTAGCGCATACGAAGCCCTGCGTAGTCGCGTCTCTGACCTTTAGCTGTTAACTTTTGATTTCTCTCTCGTGTGGCGGTTTTTGAGGGCGTTAACACAAACAAGCGTTTTCACGCGCTCAGAATTCGATTCCGAGATATGCACACGAGACCGCAAACCTCGTGTGCATAATTCGGCACTCGCAGTCTCAACGAGCTGGTCGAGGCCGACGTGACTGGGCAGATCGGGGCGAATCCCGGCCGTTTCACCCCATCCAGTAACTCAAAATCACACCCACGTCTCGCTAGTGTGTACGAGTCTAGCCTCGCGCTCCTGAGTTGGACGCGCTTCAGGAAGGAATCGAGTGGGCGCTGCAGGATTTGAACCCGCGGCATCTTGGTCCGAAGCCAAGTGCTCTGTCCAAGCTGAGCTAAGCGCCCTGCATCCCACGGTATTCGGGGGGGACGTTTAAGCCCAGTGATTCGGGGACGGATGCGGTGTGGCTGGGGCAGTGGTTTCGCTCGGTTTTTGTGGGCTCCACTCGCGGATACGACGCATGGGGACGGGCGTGGAGACCGGGCGCGGGCTGGTTGAGTTGGCGCGGCCAGTGAACACGCTGGCGGCGGGGGCGTTGACGTTCATCGGGGCGTTCGTTGCGGGCGGTGCCGTCGGGCGGCCGGCGGCGACCGGCGCTGCGGTGGGGGCGACCTGGCTGGCGACGGCGGGCGGGAACGCGATCAACGATTACTTCGACCGCGAGGTCGACCGGATCAACGATCCCGACCGCGCGATCCCCCGGGGTGCGGTGTCGCCGCGGGGGGCGCTGGCGTACAGCGTCGTGTTGTTCGTGGGGGCGGCCGCGTTGGCGGCGACGCTGCCGGTGCTTGCGGTCTGCATCGCGGCACTGAACCTCGCCGGGTTGCTGACGTACACGCAGTATTTGAAGGGACGGCCGGGTGCGGGAAACGCGCTGGTGGCGTACCTCGGCGGCAGCACGTTCGTGTTCGGGGCGGCGGCGGTCGGCAGTCCGCTTGCGGGCGGTGTGTTGGCGGCGTTGGCGGCGCTGTCGACGTTCGCCCGCGAGGTCATCAAGGACGTCGAGGACCTGGCTGGTGATCGGGCGGCGGGCTTGCGGACGCTGCCGGTGGTGGTGGGGCACCAGCGCGCGCTGGCAGTCAGTGCGGTGTTCGTCGTGGGCGCAGCGGCGGCGAGTCCGGTGCCGTATCTCGTGGGCGTGTTCGGGTGGTGGTATCTGGTGGCCGTGTGTCCGGGCGTGGTCGTGATGGTGGTGGCGGCAGCCCGGAGTTACACGGACCCAGCCGCCGGTCAGCGGCTGTTGAAGCGCGGACAGTTGCTCGCCGCGGCGGCGTTCGTCGTCGGGCGTCTTGTCACGCCATAACAGCCTAATCAAAAGGAATATAACCGCCACAGGACACAGTAGACGCAGGCAAGAACGGGGGAGCTGGGTGGCCTGTGGGGCCGCCCCTGACTACCGTTGGGAGGTGATGATACTATGTACGAGTTAGGCGCCGCGTTCTCCGGCGTCGACGTGTCGGAGGGGACAAACCTCCTTGTGGAGGGACCAGCGATGAGTGGGAAGCGCGATCTCGGGTTCCGGGTGCTTGCGGCCGGAACCGACGCCGGCGAGAGCGCGCTTGTCGTCTCGACCAAGGATAGTGCCAACCGCGTGATCGATGCCTTCGATGGCGTCGGCGACGCCGAGACTGCGACGCTCGGCGTCGTCGATTGTGTGACAAAACAACAAGGGATGGGGGGTGAGCGGCGCGACGCGGAGTTGGTGCGGTACGCGTCCTCGCCGAACGATCTGACCGGGATCGGGATCGAGCTGTCGGAGCTGTTACAGCGCCTCTACGAGCAACGCGACAGCACCCGCAATCGGATCCTGCTGCATTCGTTGTCGACGTTGTTGATGTACTCCGACCTGCAGACCGTGTTCCGGTTCCTGCACGTGTTCACCGGGCGCGTGCAGTCCGCGGACGCCCTGGGGCTGTTCACCGTTGACGGGGCGGCTCACGACGCCAAGACCGTGAGCACGCTCAAGCAGTTGTTCGACGGTGTGATCACCATCCAGGAGCACGACGGCGGGTTTCGGGCGCGGGTACTGGGCGTCGGTGACGACACGTCGTGGCGGGAGCTATAGGTTTATCGGCGCGGTAGCCGTACGCCGGTGGAATGGCAGGCAACACCGACAGCGAGCGCAGGACAGTCCTGGACGCCGAAACGATCGCGGTCGTCGGGTGTTCGGCGACGCCCGGGAAACCCGCCCACGAGGTGCCCGCGTATCTCGACGCGCACGGCTACACGGTGGTGCCGGTCAACCCGTACGCCGAGCGCGTGCTCGGGCATGCGGCGGCCGACTCGCTCGCCGAGATCGACCAGCGGGTCGATGTCGTGGACGTGTTCCGGCCCCGCGAGGAGGTGCCGGGGATCGTCGACGCTGCGATCGCGCGCGACGACGTCGGCGCCGTCTGGCTGCAGGTCGGCATCCAGCACGCCGACGCCGAGGAGCGCGCCGCGGCGGCCGGCCTTCGGGTGGTGTCGAACAGCTGTATCAAAGTCGACCACCAGCGCCTGGTGGCACCGTAGGGGGCGGCGTCAGCCCTCCCACTCCTCGTAGTCGCCGTAGAGCCCCTTCGAGAGGTAGCGCTCGCTTGAGTCCGGGAACACAGTGACCACACAGTCGTGTGGGAGGTCGATGTGTCCGGCGGCGGCGCGCTCGGCGACATCGATGGCGGCGAGACTGTTCGCGGCGGCGCTGGACGCGACCAGTTGGGCTTCCTCGGCGGCGAGGCGCTGCATTTCGGCGTGCGTGTCCTCGTCGGGGATCTGGGTGACGTCGTCGACGAACTCGGGGTCGAACAGCTCGCTGGTCGACGGGTCGTGGGTGCCGATGCCCTCGGTCTTGTACTCGCCTTCGGAGACGTCGGCCCCGGCGGCCGAGGCGTACATCGACCCTTCCGGTTCGACGGCCGTGACGTGCAGCGCCGAGATCTGGTCGCGGAGGAACCGGCTGGTGCCCATCAGGGTGCCGGCCGTGCCACAGCCGGCGACGAACGCGCCGACAGCACCGTCGAGCGCGTGGTAGATCTCGGGGCCGGTGGTCTCGTAGTGGGCTTCGGCGTTCAGGGGGTTGGAGAACTGCTGGGGGACGATGGCGTCCTCGCGCTCGGCGGCGAGGTCGTGGGCGCGCTGGATCGCGCCACCCATGCCGTCGTCGGTGGGCGTGTTGACCACGTCCGCGCCGAGCGCGCGCATCAGCTGTTGTTTTTCGAGACTGAACCGCTCCGGCACGACGAAGACGGCGTCGATGCCGAGTTGGCTGGCGGCCACCGCGAACCCGACGCCGGTGTTGCCGGCGGTCGGCTCGATGATGGTGCCGCCCTCGGGGAGCTCGCCGGAGGCGAGCATCTGTTCGATCATGTACGTGCCGATGCGGTCTTTGATGCTGGCCCCGGGGTTGAACGATTCCAGTTTCGCGTACACGGGGACGTCGTCGGGCGCGGCCTGCACGCGCACGAGCGGCGTTTCACCGACGGTGTCCAGCACCGAGTCAAGGGGTCTGTCGTGGGTCGTCATCTGTACGGGGGTTTCTGGCTGTGGCGTTTAGTCGTTGGCATCCGGGTCCGGGTTGCCGGCGTCGTCCTGGGGCGAGTCCGTGGCTGGGGCGACCGCCGCGACGTCGATGTCGTGCTCGGCGGCGATGGCGTCGATGATCGCGCGCTGCTCGGTGAGTTCCGTTTCGAGGGCTGCAACCCGGTCGTTGGTCTCCTCGACCGTGCCGGTGAGGTCGCTGACTTGCTGGCGGAGTTGTTCGAAGCGCTCGTAGAGGTTGTCCGCGAGGTCGGTGACTTTTTGGAGTTTCTTCGCGGTTGAACCGAATCCCATACAGCCGATTAACAGCCCCTGTGGGTTGATCGTTTCCCCTCCGACGGCCACGCTCGGGAGGGGGCAGCGAGGGAGTCCGCGTACGCCTCGACGGCCGCGTCCCAGGCCTCGCCGCCCGCCCGGCAGGCCGCGTCGAGTTCGGCCAGCCGGGCCGCATCGTACTCCGAAACGAGACACTGCATCGCGTAGACGGTGGATTCCTCCGGCGGCGCGCCGTCGTCCTCGGCGGCCGCCCGCCGAACGAGCCGACGCACCGTCTCGGGGCTCTGGTCCATCGTGATACCCGAGCCGGGAATCGTCTTCGCCATCTTCGGGTAGCCGTCGAGCCCCGGAACCATGCGCGTGAACAGCCCCTCGAAGGCGGCGTCGACGGGCGCGTCGGCGAGCTGGTGTTCGTTCGCCCGGACGAGCGCGTGCTCGTCGACGCCCAGCACGAACACCGTCTGGTCGTAGTCGTCGGCCAGCGTCGGGTGGACGAAGTCCGCGAGACAGAGCAGGCTCGCCGCGTCGCCCCCGAAGTCGGTCGTCGTCGCCTCGTCGGTGGGGCCGTCGCGGTCGCGCTCGTACGCGGCCTGGAGTTCCGCGACCCACTCGGTCGGCTCCGCGTCGACGTCGATGCTGGCGTCCGGGTCGAAGTAGGGTGCCAGCCGGAGCGCCGTCTGCATCACGCCGGTGGCGTCGTACTGCGTCCGGACGCGGCCGCCGTACCCGATGCCGTCGAGGAACACCCGGTAGTCGTCGGCGAGGTCCCGGACGACGTCGAGGTCGCGGCCGCCCGTGGCGACCTTCTCGTAGTCGGCGAGCAGGAACTCCGCGTCGAAGCCCGCCTCGTGCAGGCGCTTCACGGCGAACATCTGGGCGACGGTGCCGACGTGCGGCGGCCCCGTCAGCCCGGCGCTCGCCACGAACAGCGTCTCCCTGTCGGCCACCTCGCGGAGCGCGTCCTCGTCGGTCGTCGCAGCGAACGCACGGTCGACGACTCCGGCGTTCACGTCGCCGATGTCGACGGTCGGGCGGTCGTAGTCGAACGCCTCGCGGAGGGTCTCGTAGTGGTTCGGTAGCGCGGACATACTCGGGGACACGACGGACCTCGATAAAGTGCTAACGCGAGACGCGGTAGCAAGTGTCATTTACTCGAACCCGAAAGGCCCTTAAGAACGACCCGGGTAGGATGAGATGGACTAGGCCGGGCGGTTTGGCTCCGCCCGACACCCGTGAGACAGTCATCAGCGGGGGCCGAACACCGGGCGCGTCCGACCGCCGCGGTCGGGCCCCGGAAGCCAACGTGGAAGCCTCGTCCGTCGGGGACGGCGGTCCGCGGCGTGCGCCCGCAGGGGCGTTCCGTCGTGGTTCGACGGTGGCAACCCGCCAGGCACGGAAGTGAGCAGCGGACCACCGAACGCCCGTCGCTCGACGGGTCGCGGGGTGGAGAAGGCGACCGGGACTACCCGGCCGGGAACGCCGGGCTACCCCGACTGTCCACTCATTCATACCGAATTCGGAGCCGAACAGCGACGGCTCCCGGTCGCCGGGAACAGCGGGCGGATTTATTATCCGTGGCGTGGCAGGCGTTGCTATGTACGATCGAGTGTGCCTCGCAACGAACGGCGGCGTGGCGTCCGAGAACGCGGAGACGCACGCGCTCAACCTCGCGGCGGCGATGGACGCGACGCTGCACGCGGTGTACGTCGTCGACGAGGCGGTGACCACGGCGTACAGCGGCGACGAGTACGTCGACACCGCCGAGGGGCCGGCCCACGGCCTGACTGAGTACGGCAACAGTGTCTTGGGTGCGCTGGCCGAGCGCGCCGACGCCGCGGGCGTCACCATCGAGACGGCGGTGTTGTACGGCAGCCCGGCCGACGAGATCGTGACTGTCGCCGACGAGGTCGACGCGGACATCGTGATCCTGGGGACGAAGCGGCGCTCGGACGAGTACCGGTCGCTGCTCGGGAGCGTGACTGATCGCGTGTTGCGCGTGACCGACCGGTCAACGACCGTGGTGAAAACGAACGTGGGCGACGAGGACGCCCCGTAGCCGCGGGCCAGCGTGTTAGTGGTAGACGGCGGTGTTGCCCCGCACGTCCACGACGGTCGCGCCGACGCGGTCGGCGAGATCGGCGGCGAGCCCTGCCGTGTCGTCGCCGCCACGGGCCGCCCGGAGGAACTTCACTTTCACAACGTCGCGGTCGTCGAGTTGGTCGGCAAGCTCTTCGACAACGGACTCGATGCCGGCCTTCCCAACCCAGACAGTAACGTCGGCCTCGTGGGCTTTCGTCGCCAGATCGTCTGACATTCGTGTGCGTGCTTGCGCCCCGGGCTGTTTGAACCTTGTTGCATGGGTCAGCCGGTGTACGGGTATCGTGCGTGCGTGCCGCAGTCACAGGTCACGACGACGTGGCCGCTGCGGGTGCGAACGCGGGCGTTGCGCCCTGGGACCAGGACGGCGTCGCAGTCGTCACAGGTGAACCGGCGGAACGCCGGTGGGAGTGTGAGGCGGTTGCGTTCGGCGAGTCGGCGGGCGAGCCGGACGTACTCGCGGGCGCGATCGTCGTCGCCGGTGCGGGCCGCCGCCCGCGCGAGCGTGTGGAGGCGGTCGATGCGCTCGGCCGCGATGGACGCCATACTGGAGGTCGACGACGCCCGCTGAAGACAGTTCCGGTAGGGTTATCGGCGGCGGCGTACGTCCACCGGATGATGCGAGCGCTGAACTACCTCGAAGCGGCGGAGGCCCTTCGCGGCGGGATGGTGACCGCGACGAACCAGCAGCGGGCCGCCCTCGAAACGACCGACGTTGAGGTAGTTGAAACGCCGTGGCGGGCCGGCGATCCGGTGCGTTCGATCGGCTCGCTGGCGGCTGGCGGGTCGTGTTTCACGGCGTTCGACGTGGCGCACTGTAACCTCGTGGGACCGGGAAGCGTCGCGGTCGCGCGCCACGCGCGGCGCACCGACACGCCGCTGGTGTTGCACGCACACCTCACTCGCGAGGACTTCGCGCAGTCGTTCCGGGGGTCGAGCACGATCGCGCCCGCCCTCGAACCGTACCTGCGGTGGTTTTACTCGCAGGCCGACCTCGTGTTGTGCCCGAGCGAGTACACGAAAGACGTGCTCCGGGCGTACCCCGTCGACGCCCCGATTCGACAGCTCTCGAACGGCGTGGACCTCGAGAGCATGCAGGGGTATGAGTCGTTCCGGGCGGACACCCGGGCGCGGTTCGATCTCGACGGAACCGTGGTGTACGCCGTCGGTGAGGTGTTCGAGCGCAAGGGGTTGACGATGTTCTGCGAGTTGGCGAAAGCCACCGACCACGAGTTCGCGTGGTTTGGCCCCTACGACGAGGGGCCACAGGCCGGCGCGGCCACGCGGAAGTGGGTGGCCGACCCCCCGGCGAACGTGACGTTCACGGGCTACATGGAGGACAAGCGCGCGGCGTTCGGCGCGGGCGACATCTACCTGTTCCCGGCGAAAGTGGAGAACCAGGGGATCGCCGTCCTGGAGGCGATGGCGTGTGGGAAGCCGGTGGTCCTCCGGGACATCCCGGTGTTCCGGGAGTTCTTCACCGACGGGGAGGACTGTCTCATGTGTTCGACGTTCGAAGCGTTCCGCGACGCCATCGACCGCCTCGCCGGCGACCCCGAGTTGCGGACGCGGCTGGGCGAGAACGCGCGGGAGACCGCGGAATCACACAGCCTCGATCGCATCGGCGAGGAGCTCGCCAGCATCTACGAGTGCCTGCGTGACGGCGACGTGGCGTCGGCCGTCGCGGCCACGGAGGGGTAGTGTGTCCGGACGGCTGCCGACCGTTGCGGCGTTCACGGACTCCTACCTGCCGACGGTCAACGGCGTGACGTACACGGTGTCTGCGTGGCACACCGAGTACGAGGCGCGAGGCGGCCGGATGCCCGTGGTTTATCCGGCGTCGGACCACGAGCCGGCCGAGACCGAGCACCCGGTCGCGAGCCTGGCGTTCCCGTTCTACGACGGCTATCGGATGGCGTTCCCGAGCCCGCCCGACGCCGTCGCGGGGGCCGACGTCGTGCACGCGCACACGCCGTTCGGACTGGGGCTCGCGGCCGTCCGGCTCGCCCGCCGCAACGACGCGCCGCTGGTTGCGACCTACCACACGCCCACCGCGGAGTACGCCGAGTACGTGGGGCCGGACGCCGTGACTGGGGCGGTGCGGCGGGCCAGCGAGCGATACGAGCGGTGGTTCCTGTCGCGTGCCGACCTCGTGTTGACGCCGAGCGAGCGCACCCGCAGGGAGGTCCGGGCGCTCGGCGTGGACACGCCCGTGGAGGCGATGCCCAACGGCGTGGACACGGACCGCTTCCAGCCGACCGATCCCACCGCGTTCCTGGCGGCACACGATCTGCCCGCCGACGAGCCGTTGATCGGGTACACTGGCCGCCACGGCTACGAGAAGCGACTCGGGGACCTGCTCGCGGCCGCCGCGGGCGTCGACGCCACGGTGGTGTTCGGCGGCGACGGACCCGCCCGCGACGACCTCGAAGCCGAGGCCGACGCCCGCGGCGTCGACGCGCGCTTCCTGGGGTTCCTGGATCGCGAGGAGATGCCGGCGTTCTACTCGGCGCTGGACGTGTTCGCGTTTCCGAGCCCCATCGAGACGGAAGGACTGGTCGCCCTGGAAGCCAACGCCTGTGGCACGCCGGTTGCGGGCGTGGACGCGGGCGCGCTCTCCGAGACGATCATCGACGGGACGACCGGCTACCACTACGACGCCGGCGACATCCCCGGGTTTCGGCGTGCGATACGGCGCGCGCTCGACGATCGTGACACACTCGCTGAGAACTGTGTGGCGCGCAGACCCGACATCAGCGTGGGGCGCGCCATCGACCGGCTCGCGGCCCGCTACCGCGAGTTGCTCGGTTAGTCTTCGAGCGCGTTCGCGATGCGGTCGAGCTTGTTGTTCGTGCGCTCCAGTTCCTTGCGCAGCATCTCCAGTTCGCGTTCGGCCGTCTCGCTGGTGCCGCCGCCGGACTCATCGCCGCCGGGGCCGCCACCCATGCCGGGCGGGCCGCCACCGCCGCCCCCCATCATGCCGCCCATCATCTGCGCGAACGGGTTGCCGCCGCCACCACCGCCGCCGCCCATGCCGGGCGGGCCGCCACCGCCGCCCATCGCGTCGGCCATGCGCTCGCGGGGGTCCTCGCCGTCGCCCTCGTCGCGCTCTTCGGCTCGCTCCTCACGGATCTCCTCGACGCGCTCGCGGAAGGACTTCTCCTCGCCGTCGTCCTCGGCGGCGTCGTCTACTGGTTGGTCGTCGTCTGCCATGCAGGGTGGTTTGCCGCCCGCATTGAAAAAAGCCGGCTTCCCGGACGCGCCTAGAACGCGGTGAGACTGGCCTGGCGGTCGCGGTCGTCGGCGCCGGGCGTGATCTCGTGGCCGACGAGCGCGCGCATGTCGACGCCGTAGGTCGTTTCCCGCCGGTCGAGGACGAGCAGGCGGCCTTTGGTTGCGCGGACCGTGCCGGTGAGCATCGTCTCCGCGACGGGGCGGCTGTCGACATCGAGGCCGTAGTCGAAGTCGAACTCGTCGATGGGGTCGAAGTCGGACACGAGGTCGCGCCACGCGGTCCGGTCGAGGGTGGCACCGAGCCCCCGGCGTTTGGTGGGAACGCGCACCCGGTCGGTGATGCGGTCCGCGATGCCGGCCTCGATGCGGCGGGCGCGCCGCCCGTCGGCGACCGTGTGGACGTGTGCGGCGCGGTCCGCGCCCTGCTCGCGGAGGCGGGTGTCGAGGCGCCAGGAGCGGGTCACGCCCACTTTGAACACGTCCGGTGCGAACGCCGCGAGGTAGACGGCGTGTTCCTCCTCGCAGGCGTCCAGTGGTTTGTCGCAGTCGCCCGTGCAGCGCGCGCACGGCCAGACCGACGTGTGCGCGTCGCAGTACGGCGCGTCGGGGCGCTGGCAAGGCTGGTGGCCGTCGTCGCCGCGGTCGACGCCGGCGCAGTGGCGGTCGGCAAGCGAGTACGCCAGCTCGGTGGTGGGGGCCAGCGTGATGTGGTCGATGGTCCCCGCGTCGGCGACGCGAAGCGCGGCGGGTCCTTCGCCTGGCGCGGTTTCGTACCCGACAATTTGCACGCACTCGGGTACGCCGGCCCTGAATAAAGCGGTGGCGCTGTCACGGGGTCGCTGTACGGACGGCGGTCCGCATCGAAGCGCCACACAGGCTGGTGCGTCAGTAGACACGGTGCTGGGTGACACGGCCGTCACCGGGTGGCGCGGACGCCCGCGAGCGCTTTTGTTCGGCCGCTGCCTACGTGTGGTATGGCGGACACCAACAGCCCAGTCAGTGCGGACGCCCCCGACAGCCCGTTCCGGACGACCGGCACCGATCACGTCACGATTTGGGGGAGCAACGCAGCGGACACCATCGCGTTCTACCGCGACCTGCTCGGGATGCCGCTGGTGATGCGCCAGCCGAACCTCGACGACCCCGCGCAGACGCATCTCTTCTTCGACACGGGGGACGGCCGTATCCTCACCGTCTTTGTGAACGACGAGCGGTCCTCGAACCACGACCGTCTCCGCACGCAGGTCGGCGGCGTCCACCACCTCTCGTTTTCCATCGCGGCCGCGGACTTCGAGGACGTGATGGCGGCGCTGGACGACGCCGGCCACGGCTACAACGTCTTCGACCGCGGCATCTTCTGCTCGCTGTACACGCAGGACAACAACGGCCTCATCGTCGAGCTGGCGGCTGACAAGTACGACATCCCGGACGACCGCCGGGGCGAGGTGCTGGCGGCCGCCCAGCGCATCCGTGAGGCCGACGGCGCGGACTTCGCCGCGGACCGCCACATGGAGGCGGCCTTAGACGAACTCGGCATCGACGCCGAGCCTGCCGACCTGCCCGACGCCGCCACCGGTGCCGGCGTCTGAGTGGCGGCGCTCAGTCGAGAACGCGCAATCGGTACCCCGCCAGTCGCTCAGGGTTCGCCACGCGGTCGGTCCGCGTGGCGGCGTCCACGATGGCCGCGACGAACGACGTCGGGACCTCCACGGCGATGAAATCCGAGTCCCCGGGCACCGTCAGGCGCGCCATCGTCCGGTCGGTGCCGTCGTCGTTGTAGATACTGCCGACCCGGTCGCCGTCGTGGCGGAACCGCAGCGTCACGTCGGTCACCTCAAGCGCGTCGAATCGCACCTCGAAGACGCGGTCCGTTGCTTCGAGGCGTGCGAGGAGGGCACCGTCGAGTTCGGTGACAGTGGTGTCCATGGGGACGTAACGGGCGGCTCCCGCATAGGCGTGCTGGGGGCGTGTGCTGAAAGCTTCTATCGGCGGTGTGCTCTGGCCCCAGTGCGGTCAGCACAGTGCAATCACGGCTCGAAGTCGGCCGACACCGATCAGCTCTGTTCGGAACGCCGCACGGGGCACAGGGCGTATTCGGCGAACGGCGACCGTACAGATCATACGCCACGGGCGTGTGAACCGCGGTAGGTAGCTGCGCTGCTGTGTGGGGGTTGATTTAATATGAACACGCTCTCACGTAATCCAGACATGAACAAGCCCGAAATTGTTCGGTTGCTCGTACTCTGGTTCGTCGTCGTGGTTTTTCTGCAGACATCACCTGGGAGTGACGGGCCAATAACGATGGGGATCGGTCTCTTCGCGCTCGCGTTGTTTTGGATCATCCCCCTCTATGTGCTCACATCCTGTTTGTCGACAGTGATGGGCGGATTGCGGGCTAAGTGACATCCTCCTCGCGGTAAACGGCGAGGCTTCCCGTGCCGCATGGGATATCTGCCGGGCTGCGATACGACCTGTTCTCTCGTGGTGAACGTCCCGCTCTCGCGGTCGTGGTTTCGGTGGTGTCGTTTCCGTCGGTGCCTCCCGAGTAGCCGGCGAGGCCGTGGATCGCGGACCGAGGCACTCAGAAGATCGCGTCGCGCTCGTCGAGTTCGTGGGCAGGCCCGCCGACCTCCCAGACGGCGGTGTCGACGCCGCAGTCGGCGACCGCAGCCTCGACCTCGTCGGCGTGACTCGCAGTGGTGTTCACGTACACTGTCGCGCCGGTATCCGTCGAGAAGTACGTCGGCACGCCGTCCGCCCGGAGCTCCCGCACGGTCTCGAATATCGAGAGCGTCTCGGGCTTCCAGTACACCCACCCGGACGGCCCCGTCATCGTCGTCGCCGCGAGCGACAGCGAGTCGTGCTCGGCGGTCTCGAAGACGCGCTGGAAGTCGCCCGCGCGGACGGCGTCACGCATCTCCGCGAGTTGACCCTGGACGTGTGCCAGCCGCGCGTCGAACATGTGGCTGTCGGCGGCCTCGGCGTGGGCGGACTCCGTCTCCTTGTAGGCGGGCACCTCGCCCACGACGATGCGCAGATCGGACGCGAACTCCGCGGGGGCGTCGAGGCGTTCGCTGCGGCAGTCGGCGTCGTTCAATCCCGCGTGCAGATCCGAGAACCCGCCCGTGACGGCGCGGGCCGCCGACGCCGATCCGCGGCGCGCGATCGTCGACACCGTTGGGAGATCTAGGTCCAGGCCGGCGGCGCGGACGCACGCCAACGCGGCCGCCGCGAACCCCGACGACGACGACCCCAGGCCGATGTTCGTGGGGAAGCTGTTCTGGCTCTCCAGGCGCACGCGGTGGTCGAACCCGGCGCGGTCGCGGACCGCATCGACCACGCTGCGGATGCGGTCCGCGCCGTGACCGGTGGCCGTGTCGCCGTCGACGACGTACTGGTCGGCGTCGCGGTCGGGATCGAACTCGACGGTCGTCGTGGTGTTGCTGGGCGCGGTGCAGACGCTGATGGAGTCGTGGTACGGCATGCGAAGCGACTCGTCGCGCATCCCGTGATATTTCACGAGGCCCTGGATGGGGTGTGCGCGCGCGGTTGCTTTCATACGTCGATGCGGGGGTGTCGCGCGCATAAGCGTCCCGGAAGCAGCCGCACGGACACACCCCGTGGTGGTTCCGGTACAGCGAAGGGCGTCGACGCCCTGGCAGTGGTATGGGCACGCGACTGGAGACGCGAAGCGCACAGGTCGAGACCGTCATCGACCGGCTGCGCGAGCAACACCCCGACCCGGAGATCTCGCTGCGGTTCTCCTCACGCATGGAGCTGCTCGTGGCGGTGATCCTGTCCGCACAGTGCACTGACGAGCGCGTCAACGCCGAAACCGAGCACCTCTTCGACACCTACGAGACCGTCGCGGACTACGCGAACGCCGACGAGGAAGCGCTGGCTGCGGAACTGAACTCGATCACGTACTACAACAGCAAGGCCGGATACATCAAAAGCGCCGCACAGTCGATCCTCGAAGACCACGACGGCGCAGTACCCGACACCATGAGCGACCTCACGGACCTCTCGGGGGTCGGTCGGAAGACGGCCAACGTCGTCCTCCAGCACGGCCACGATCTGACCCAGGGCATCGTCGTAGACACCCACGTGCAGCGGCTATCGCGGCGCCTCGGCATCACCGACAAAAAGCGCCCGGAAGCCATCGAAACCGACCTGATGCCGGTGGTGCCCGAGAACCACTGGAAGAACTACACGCACTGGTTGATCGCGCACGGCCGAGAGACGTGTACGGCCCGGAACCCGGACTGCGGGGCGTGCGTGCTTGCGGACATCTGCCCGTCGTCGAAGACCGACCACGACATCGACTTGGCCGACGGCAGCGAGTGGTGACGACCGCTCGGTGACTGTTTTGGTCCCGCCAGAGGGGAGTTAAACACGGATTGTAGCCTCGCGAGCGGTTTTATATCCGGCCGCCGTACGTCCGTGTGGATGACAGCGAACCGCCTCCTCCCGGGCAGCGCATCGGTCGACGCCGGCGACGGCTCGGAAGTCGTTCACATCCGGGAGGACGCCGCCGATGATGTCTTCGACGCGCTCGGGTCTCGGACCGCACGCGAGATCCTGAGCGCGCTCTACGAGGAGCCCGACACGGCGTCGGGCGTCGCCGACCGCGTCGACACCTCCCTGCAGAACGCGAGCTACCACATCGAGAACCTCGTCGAGGCCGACCTCCTGGAGGTCGCGGACACGTGGTACTCCGCCCAAGGCCGAGAGATGAGCGTGTACGCGCCGGCGAGCGACACCCTGGTGTTGTTCGCCGCCGACAGCGGGCAGTCGCCGTCGCTGCGCAGCCGGCTGGCCGGACTGCTCGGCGTGCTCGGTGCCCTCGGCGTGGTGAGCGTCGCCGTCCAACGGCTGCTCGCCGGGGGTACACCGCGCTCGGGTGCCAGGATGCGCGTGGCATCCGAGCGGGTCACACAAGCCGCGGAAAACACCACCGAGCCCGGCGTCGTCGATCGGATCGGACACGCAGTCACGGCGACGCTGCAGACACTCCCGCCCGGCGTCGTGTTCTTCGCCGGTGGCGTGTTCGTCCTCGCGATGGTGGGCGCGTACGCGTGGTATCAGTCCTAAAACGGGAACTCGGGGTACCGGATGACGTACCGGGCGAGGCCCAGCACCCAGGCGACCAGCCAGCAGAGCACGTAGCCCGCGACGCCGGCGCGCAGCCGGAGCCGCCAGGCGCCCATGTTCTCGTGGATGTCGTCGATCTCCAGGTCCGGATCGGGGTCGTTGTAGAGGTTGTACTGGCGTTTCGCGCGCAGGATCGGCACGATCCCGGTGAGCGCGAACACCAGAAACGCGTACGCCTGCACGCCGAAGAAGGCGTGCAGCGCCGCGAACCCGCCGAGCTGGCCGAGCAACCGGGGTGCCATCCACGTGACAACGGGCACGGTGTTCAGCGTCAGCCCGACAACGATATACGAGAGGTGGTGTCGCAGCACACCCCACGTGACGGGGTCGGCGTCGATGATGATCCACGCGCCGTAGATGTAGAACGGAAAGCTGAGCGTGACCAGCGCCGCGGCGAGGGTGGCGACCGCCACGTCTTCGACCATACGTCGGTCTTTGGCCGGCGGGACAAAACGCGTTCGGGTCGCGGCCACCCCGTCGGTCGGAAGCGTTTACTCCGTCGCCCCGCAACGCGCAGACGATGACGGACTCCAGCGCCGGCGGAGACGAAACGGAGCCGGCGGATCGCACGACACAGGACACCGACGCCGACAAGTCCGTCGAGTCGATGACCGCAAGCGACATCGCCGCGGAGGTCGACGACGAGTACGACTTCGAGGAGTTCGGCCCCCGGCAGATGGCCGAGATGGACGCCGACGAGTGGGAGGCGGCGTTCGACCCGGACGCGTGGATCACCGGCGGGGCGTTGCTCGACCGCGTGGCCGACGACCTCCGCAGCCGGGTGGCCACGCGGGACGTGTTCGCGGTCGTCGAGCGCGACACGATCGACGGCGAGCCCGTGGTGTTGGCGTACTCGGACGAGGGGTACGCCGTCGTCTACGAGGACGGCACCGTGGAGGGGTCGGGCACCGTGCTGCGCGACGTCAAGCCGACGGTTGCGTTGTGTTCGATGGACGGCTACGATGCGCCCGACCCGCCGGCGGACGCGGGGCTGCCCGACCCCCAGGAGATCCCGGAGTCGGCAAGCGGGTTCGGCACCACGCTGCTCCAGTACATCGGCATCGCACAGCTGGTGGCTGGCGTGCTGTTGTTCCTCGCGCCGTTCGTGTACGACCCGCTCGTGCGGCAGTGTCCACCGGTCTCGGTGCCGGGGTCGACGGCGCGTGCGTGCGAGATCGCGGGCGCGTCGTTCACGCTGCATCCACTGGGTGATTCCGGGATCATCGCAGCCATCGCGGGTGTGGGGTTCGTCCTGTTCGGCGTGTTCATGCTGGTGTTGGTGGCGAACGCACGGCTCTCGGATCGGTTCCGCGCCGACGAGTTCCGAGCGCGGCTGCGGTCGGTGGGTGTCGGCACCGACGACCGCCCGGCGTTCGTCCCACAGACCGACGCCGATACCGGGACGGCCGAACCGGACGAAGACACCCCGTAAGCCGGCGATACTGGCGGCGTAGTGGCACCGAGCCATCGGTGGGTTTATCCGGTTCGCATCCTGATTTCAGCGTGTATGAAGAGGCGGGACTTTCTCAAAATTGCAACCGGCTCGGCTGGCGGCGCGGCGGCCGTCGGAGCAGTCGGTGCGCGGTCGTCCTCGTCTTCGTCAGCCGTACACCAACAGGCACCCGGAAACGCCACGGGCAACGGCACGGCGATGGACAACAGCACAGCAGGCAACGAGACGGCCGCCGGCGGCGACAGCGAGTCCGGTGACGGCGGCGGTGGTGCAACCACGAAGACGGTGAAGGTTGGGCCGAACAACCAGAACGTGTTCGATCCGGCTGAAGTGTACGTCTCACCGGGTGACACCGTGAAGTGGGTGTGGGAAGGATCGACTGGGCACAACGTCCACGCGACCAGCGTTCCGGACGAGGCTGGCTGGGACGCCCAGACGGAGATCGTCTCCGCCCCTCACGAGTACTCACACACGTTCGAGGGGCCGACCGGCGAGTACAGCTACGTCTGTGACCCCCACAAGAGTCTGGGGATGAAAGGCAAAGTGATCGTCAACGAGAACGGCCAGGCACCGAGCGGCGGCGGCGGCCCAGTGGAGCGGTCACCCCACGAGATGGGCGTCCCGATTCAGGCCCACTACGTGGGCATCGCCACCATCCTCATGATGATCCTGAGCATGGTGTACACGTTCTTCGTGTTGAAGTACGGCGAGTCACGGAACGCCAGCGCCCCGAACAAACCATAATGTCTTCGAAAGGCTCCAACTACGGCGACATCCACCGGTACGAGCCGGCCAGTGAGAGCACGGCCGCGATGATCACGATCGTGCTTCTGACAGTCATCGAGGTGCTGCTCGTCGGGCTGTTCACCTGGGGGCTCGTGACCGGACTGGGCACCGATCCAGTCGGAAACATGTATCTCGGGTTCCTGCTGGCGGCGGTCTTCATCGACCTGTCGTTCATCCTGATGCTGTACCGCAAGGAGTTCCTGCCGGACGTGATGATCGTCAAGAAGCGCCGCCGCAAGTGGGAGGATCTCTACATTCGCGAAGACCAGGTCGACGGCACCTCGATGTTCGAGAACACCGTCGAACAGTTCAAAACGGCGCTGTATCCGTACAAGCGTAAATAACAATGTCAGACAAATATCCAGAGAGTTCGGGTCGACGCCGGTTCGTGAAAGGCGTCGTGGGAAGCGCAGCGCTGGCCGGCGCTGGGACGGCCGGCACGGCAGTTCTCGAATCGGTCACCAACCCAACGGGGTCGGGTGGTGGGCAGACGAACTACTTCGCCGTCGAGAACACCGCCGGTCCGGCACCCCGGGGGATGCCGATGGTCCCCATCGAGATCGACGACAACGGCGACATCAAGGGCGTGTTCCCGGATGTCAAGGAGGTCGAGACGGAGACCGGTGGCACGAAAAAGCAAGCCCGGATGGAGCTGGGCGGCATCGAGTACACGCCCAACTGGTACCAGTACTGTGGCGTGCAGGGCTACGGCGGGTTGCGCCCGGACTACGACGGTGACAACTACTTCCGGTTCTCGGGCGCCGGGTACAGCTGGCAGCCCTCCGGTGGGAAAGTCAACATCGACGAGTTCGACGACTACGACACCTGGGAGAACGACTACGGTGACGCCGGCATCGGGAAGCCGGCGAAAGCGACGTGGCGGTCCCAGAACACCGATAACACGATCCCGATCCTGATCATCCGCAGTCCCGTCCTCGAAGACCGCGTCGAGTCCGCTGAGGGGGAGGTCGCCGAGTGGCTGGAGGCCGCGACCGATCAGGGCGTCATGGCGATCGTCAACAAGTGTACGCACTTCTGCTGTGCGCCACAGGGGTTCCGCACATCGAACTACGAGGGCGCTGAGGACAAGATCTACTGTCAGTGCCACCAGTCGATCTACGATCCGTTCAGCATCGTGAAAAAGAGCTTCGTCGCGTTCGCGCGGCCTGAAAACTAACAATGAGCATTGAACGCAAAGACGACCACGACCACAAGGCCTGGATCAAGGAGAAGGATCTGACGGCCATCGAGAGCACGTTCCTCACGGTGCTGGTGTGGCTCGACCGCCGCCTCCGCATTGTCGATTACTTGGAACTCCTGGAGACGCTGTACTACCGCGTCAACCTCCAGATGCCGAAAAGCCACACCGAGCAGTACAACCTCGACAACAAGTTCTGGTACTGGTATCCACTGTACTCGCTTGGGTTCTTCTCGACGCTGTCGTACGTCGTCGCGGCGATCTCCGGGGCCCTGCTTGGGTTCTACTATTCGCCGTCGGCGGCCGCGGCGACCTGTGGCGTCGACGGGAGCACGGTGGCGTACTGTGCGGTCGCGGGGATCATGACCGATCTGAACTTCGGGTTCTTCCTGCGGTCGCTGCACCGGTGGGCCGCACAGGTCATGACCGCCGCGGTCTTCCTGCACATGCTGCGCGTGTACTTCACGGGCTCGTACAAGGAACCCCGCGAAGTCAACTGGCTCATCGGCATCGTCCTGCTCAGCCTGACGATGGTCTTCGGGTACACGGGCTACCTCCTGCCGTGGGACCAGCTCGCGTACTGGGCGGGACAGATCGGTGTCGAGATGAGCCTCTCGATCCCACTGGTCGGCGACTGGGTCGCCCAGTTGATGTTCGGTGGGTTCTCGCTCGGACAGGCAACGCTCCAGCGGATGTACCTCCTGCACGTGTTCCTGTTGCCGTTCGTGGTGACAACCGTGATCGCGATCCACCTCGGGCTGGTGTGGATGCAGGGCATCGCAGAACCCCACTAACACAATGAGTGACGACCAACCAACGGACGAGGACGCTCGCACCGACGGCACGGGGATCGTCTCACCCGACGACGAGACGCCCACGTGGCGCGAACGGAAAGAACGAACGACGGGGCTGTCGCGGCTGACCTACGAGTACTTCGAGCGGTCGCGCCGCGAGGACCAAGACCTCCGCCAGGAGTCGGACTACGTCGAGCGGGACGTGCTGGCGTTCCCGACGTGGCCCCACGAGCTCGTGCGGAACCTCGCGATCACGAGCTTCTTCGTGGGCATGATCCTGTTCCTCGGCGCGACGCTGCCGCCGCACCTCGGACAGCCGGCCAACCCCAGCACGACGCCGGCCGTGATCCTGCCCGACTGGTATCTGTACTGGTCGTTCGGGCTGTTGAAGCTCAGCGCGTTGAACCCCGAGCTCGCCATCCTCGGCGGCCAGAAGCTGCTGGCCGACCGGACGTTCGGCGTGCTCGCGAACGTCGTTGTGGTCGGGTTCATCGCCATCGTGCCGTTCCTCAACAAGGGGAGCGCACGACGCCCCGTCGAGCAGCCGTTCTGGGCGTCCGTCGGCGTGATGGGTGTCGTGTTCGCGTTCACCATCAGCGCGTACTCGGCGAAAACCCACCTCCCGCTGGACCCGCATCTGAGCTTCGATCTGGCGTTCCTCATCCCGCCGATGGCGGGTGCGGTCGCGTACGCCATCCTGAAGACGATGCGCGAGGGGTACATGTACGACCTGAACAAGCGGTATTACAAGCTGCGGCCGCCGAAGTAGCGGCCCGCTTGCGGCGTCGTTTTTTCGCGTGTCGGCTCCCGGTGAGCTGTGGTTCCGTCGCAGTAAAGTAGCCAGCACCCCCACAGTACCGTGATGGGTGACGATTCACGCAGTATCGTTGTTCCCGAGCGCCTCTACAAGACCGTGACCGTGTTCTCGACGTTGTTCGCGATCGTGACGGTCGTCGGGGGGTTCGTGGCGCTCGACGCGGCGACGAAGAGCGCGTCGGCCAAAGCCAGTGAGGTGAGCGTCCCGTTTGCGGTGTTGGGTATCGGGCTGATCGCGGCCGGCGGCCTGGTGTACGCGTTCGCGTCCCGGTTCCGGGCCCGTGGAATGGCAACGGATAAGAACAGCGACGACCAACAACCAAACAATGGCTGACGAATTCATCAAGGGGCTGGGCATGTTGACCGGCGGTGGCCTCGTGTGGATGATCATGGCGGGGTGGTACCGGACGCCGGAGTTCGGGCACGGCCAGCTCATCAGTGAGGTGCCAAGCAACCTAACGATGTACGACCAGATGGCGGTCGTGCTGTTGGAGGGGGCGTTCTGGGTGGCGATCATCGGGGCGTTGTTCTTCTGGATCGGCCTGCCGTTGGGCCGTGAAGCGTACGCGACGTACGCCTCGAATTAAGCGGGCGGGCGGCGTGCTGTTAGATCACTCGGAACGCGCCACAGCGGGCATCGAAACGGAGAACGTCGGCAGGCCGGAGCCGCGAGCGTGACGATCAGACGACCTGCGTCCACAGCGGCTTGACGACGAAAAACAGGCTGAGGTAGGCGACGTACAGCAGCATGAAGGTCGCAGCGACGAGCGCGCCCTTGGGGCGTTCGAGGCTGCGGCCGTCGCGTGCTTCGACCTTCCGGGCTTCGAACTCGAAGAAGTCGGCGAAGAACACGCCGAGCACGAGCACCGACAGCACCATTCCGGCGTGGTGGTGGAGTGTGAGGTAGTACAGCGTCGTGATGACGAGGCCCCACGTGGTGAACGAGTGGAACCAGTGTCGGCTGAGCGCTTCGGGACCGTCGGCGGCCTGCGTGACGTGTTGTGCGTGCGCGATGCGTCGGCTGACGAAGTTCAGGACCGCGAGCGCCAGGATCGCATATTCGAGGTATGGCGCGACCAACGTGTCAAGGGGCCCGAAGATCGCGACCGAGGGGTCTACCATGGTCGGGTTTCGGTGGGACGCAGTATTATGTCTTTTCCAATCGCTTAATCGCCGTGCGTCCCGGCGTGGGACACCACCGCGATCGGGAGCGGCGTCCCCCAGGACAGCGTGACGGGGCTGTCGACGGGGACGCGGCCGTGGGCGTGCCCGTCGGCGTGGAGTTCAACGGTGGTTTCGTCGCGGGCCACCGTGACCGAGACCGGCGGGCAGACGACCCAGTTGGTGCGGTCGACGCGGAACGGCGAGACGGGAACGACGGCGGCCGCCGAGACGCCGGGGGCGAGGTGCGGGCCGCCGGCGTCGGCGGCGTATCCATGGCTCCCGAGTGGCGTGGCGGCGACGATCCCGTCGGCGCGGACCGACGCCACGGTCCGGTCGGGCGTCGAGACCGTGTACTCGGAGATCTTCGCGGGCGCGGTCGTCATCAGCGACACGTCGGCGATCGCGCGCGCGTCGGTGGTCGGCGTGGTCACGTCGAACGTGGGGTGGTCGACGACCGCGTACGAGCCGGCGGCGACAGCGGCGATCGCGTCGGTGGTGTCGGCGGGGGCGACGCTGTCGGGGGCGGCGTCGACGTCGACCGGCACCACCGGCGGCTGTGCGGCGGGCGCGACGTCGGACAGCGCGGCCGCGCGGAGCCCGGCGTCACCGACCGCGACGACGACGTCAGCGGCTGCGGCGTCCCCAACCAGGGTTGCGTCGTCGCTCGCGGTGAGCGTCGCGACCGTGGGGGCGGTGCTGTCGCCGCGGACAGCGACGTGGAGTGTCACCGCGGCCACAACCCCGGTTGCGGTGGTGGCGACAGCGCTCCGAAAGTCGGCGTCTGTCTCATCGGTAACATCGGGGACCGCGACTCACAAAAACCCGACGGGCGCGACCCGGACGCCGGGAGCGTGGCGGCGTGGCGACTAGTACGGCCAGTCGCCGGTGATCTGCATGCCTTCGGCGAGGCCTGCGTCCGTCAAGCCGGCGGCAACGTCGGCCTCACTGGCGTGTGCGACCGCGAAGCCGTCGTCGGCCAGGCGAGCCGCGAGCGCGGCGAGGAGGATGGCGTGCTCGCGGAACGTCCGGAGTTCGAGTTTGTCGAGCGTGTCGGCGGACGTGTGCCCCCAGCCGCGGCCGCCGGCGGCGTCGCTGGTGGCGTGGTAGCCGGGAACGCCGTGTTTGACGTACGCCCAGTGGTCGGAGTGGGGGTTGAGGGCTGGGGCGACCGTGATCGGGTGGGCGAACGTGTCGCTGACCGCGTTGGCGGCGTCCCCGAGCGCGTCGAAGCGGTGGGTGTACAGCTTGAGCGTGCGCTCGCGCACCACGCCGTCGAGGTTGAGCACCGCGCGAACGTCGTCGAGGTCGCGCTGGGCGGCGTCGTGGTGTGAGCCGACGAGCCCGACCTCTTCGGCACCGAAACAGACGAAGTGAACGCGCGTGTCGAGCGCCGACTCCCGGGCGGCCAGGATGCGTGCGAGCTCGACGGCCATCGCAGTGCCGGCACCGTTGTCCATCGCCCCGTCCGTGATGTCGTGGGCGTCGACGTGGCTGGTGACCAGTAGCTCGGCGTCGGTGTTCGGGCCGAGTGTCGCGTGGACGTTCTGGCTGGTGGCGTCGTGCGTGTCGGCGTCGACGGTGAGCGTGACGGTGTCGTGCTCGAAGCGCCGGGAGAGCCGGGTTCCCGTCTCCGTGGAGACGCCGACCGCGGGGATCTCGCCGATCGGGTCGTCGCCGGTGCCGACGCTGCCGGTCGCCGGGAGACAGCCCGCGACGTGGTTCATGTACACGAAGCCGGCGGCACCGGCCGCGACGGCGTGGGCGTATTTCTCTCGGCGGTGGAGGTGGCGGTCGTACCAGTCGGGCACGTCGGCGGCGACCATCACGATCGCGCCGTCGAGGTCGGCGTCCTCGAAGTCCGCGGGCAGTCCGTAGCCGAGGTCGACGAACTCGCCGGCGGCGGTCCCGGCGGGACTGCGCGGGAGTGCGATGGTGTCCGCGGTGGTGTCGGCGGGCGTCTCGATGGCGCTGTCGCCGCGCGTCCACCCCTGGACCGGGAACGTATCGAGCCACGCGTCGTCGGCGTGCTGTGCGAGCGCGTCCCGGGTTGCGGCGGCGGCCTCGCGTTCGCCGTCGCTGCCCGCCATCCGGGTGGGGGTGTCAACGAGTCGTTGGAGGTGCGTCCAGCCGGTGGTGCTGGTGAACGTGTCGCCGATCCAGTCGGTCATAGCGGGGCGGACGCGGGGCGTGGGCTAAGAAGTTATGGAAGAACAGCGAGCTACAGCTCGTCTTCGTCTTTGAGGCCGGCGATCACGTCGTCGACGAGGGTGTCGACGGAGTCGTAGGGGAAGTCCGCGCGGCTCGAGAGCTTGGTGGCCAGCTCCATCGCCGTCCAGGATTCGCCGCCGGCCTCGAAGGACGTCGAGGGGCCGCTTGGGAGCGCCGGCACGAGCCCCATCTGGTTTTTGACGGGATAGTCAGCGGTTGCGAACGCATCGGTGAGTTCCTCGCGGAGTTCGGACTCGACAGTGGACATGGGAGGGTCGTCGGTACCACCAATGATAAGCGTTCTGGAACGACGGACGTGCGGACGCGCGTTGTCGGTGGCGGCCTCACGGGGGCGTGTGGCGAACGGACAAACCAAAGTCTTCAGTAGCCGTGATTCCTTAGCCGCACGTATGAACTCCGAGACCGATGTGGGGGTGTCCCGGCGGAGCGTCCTTCGCGGCGGCGTGGCTGCCGCTGCGGGTGCAGCGGCCACGGGCACGGCGGCGGCAGCCGAAGGCGGGGGCGGTGACGGCGGCGGCGAGAAAGTCGTGAAAGTCGGCCCCAACGGGAGTAACGTCTTCAAGCCCGCGGAGATGTACGTCAAACCCGGCACGAAAGTGCGGTTCGTCTGGGAGTCCGGCGGCCACAACGTCCACGCCACGGAGGTGCCGGGCGACGCCGACTGGGGCGTGAGCACGGATATCGCTGGACCGCCGAAGGAGTACACCCACACGTTCGACGGTCCGACGGGGGAGTACAACTACGTCTGTACGCCACACGCCTCGCTGGGGATGAAAGGCACCATCATCGTGACCGACAGCCCGCCGGAGAACAAGGGCTACCAGACGATCGTCCCGGATTCCGCGAAGACGATGGCCGTCGGAGCGATGGGGTCGATGACGTCCGTGCTGGGGTTGGCGTATTTCTTCATGAAGTACGGCGGCGACTACGGCGAGTAACGCCTGCGGTCACGTCAGCGTGACGTCCAGCTCGACGGGGCGTGGTTCGCCTTCGAGGTCCTCGACGACGCGCTCGACGACGCGCTGGCCTTCCTCGGCGATTTTCTCGGTGACGCGGTCGGCCACCCAGTCGAAGGAGACGAACGCCGGCAGGTCGATGAGGCCGCGCGCGCTGCCCGGGTCGTAGGTGACGACGAACGAGACGGCTGCGCCGGCGTCGGCGTCGGCGATCAGCCAGTCGCCGGCGGCGTCGAGGCTGCCCAGGATCTCCCAGCTGATGCGGGCCGGGGGGTCGGTGTCGGTGACCCGGGAGCGAACCGTCTGTGAGAGCTTCCACCAGGCGAACGTGAGGTCGTACTCGGTGCCGGGGCCGCCGTCGCCGTGTTGTGTGACCGACTCCAGGTACGCCGAGTACTGCGCGTACCCGGGGAAGTCAGCGAGGAACGTGTAGGCTTCGTGGGGCGGCACGTGGACGGTGGTGGTGACTTCGAGGGTGGCCACGGATCTACGTGGGGCGCCGGTGGCTTAGTCGTACCGCGGCGTGGCCGGCACCGGCGGGGCGTGGAGTACAGCGATTTAAGACGCCGGCTCACTGAGTCGAACCCGAATGCTCTCCGGAGTGAACGTCGCGGTGGGTGTGACCGGCAGTATTGCGGCGGTGAAAGTCGTGGAGTTCGTCCACGAGCTTCGCCGGCGCGGCGCGTGCGTCCGCGCGGTGATGACTGAGAGCGCGCAGGGGATCATCCACCCGTGGGCGGTGGAGTTCGCTACCGAGAACCCGGTCGTGACGGAGATCACGGGCACGGTTCCGCACGTCGAGCTGTGCGGCCGGGACGGCTGGGCGGACGTGTTCGTGGTTGCACCGGCGACGGCGAACACAGTGGGGAAGATCGCGGCGGCGGTCGACGACTCGCCGGTGACGACGTGTGTGACGACTGCGGTGGGCGCTGACGTGCCGGTGGTGGTTGTGCCGGCGATGCACGAGCCGATGTACGACCACCCCGGCGTTCGTGACGCGATCGATCGCGTGTCTTCGTGGGGGGTGTCGGTCGTCGATCCGCGCATCGAGGAGGGGAAAGCGAAGCTCCCCCGTGAGTCCACGATCGTCCACGAGACGGCACGCGCGGCCGGCGAGCAGCCGCTTGCGGGCACGCACGTGGTCGTGACATCGGGCGCGACGAGCGAGGCGATCGACCCGGTGCGGGTGTTGACCAACCGGGCGTCCGGGCGGACGGGGCGGGCGGTCGCCGCGGCGTGTTACGTCCGCGGCGCGCGGGTCACGCTCGTCCACGACGCGAGCGACGGCGGGGCAGCGCCGTACGCGGACGTGCGTGACGTGTCGTCGGCCGCCGAAATGACAGCGGCCACGCTGGCGGCCTGTGCGGACGCCGACGCGCTGGTGTCGGCGGCGGCGATCAGCGATTACACCGTCGAGGCGGCCGGCGAGAAGCTGCGGTCGGGCCGCGAGGACGTGGCGCTGTCGTTGGAGCCGACGCGGAAGCTGGTGGGGGCGGTTCGGGACGACAACCCCGACCTCCCGATCGTCGGGTTCAAGGCCGAAACGCCGGCCGACGACGGGACGGCGGGCGACGACAGCATGGTGGCCGCGGCGCGCTCGCTCCTCCAGCGGGACGGGCTGGCGTTCGTGGTTGCCAACGACGCCGGCGTGATGGGCAACGACGAAACCCGCGCACTGTTCGTCACCGCGGACTCCGTCAGCGAGTACGCCGGCCACAAGCGCGGCCTCGGTGCGCGGATCGCGGAGCGCCTGGCTGTGTTCGCGTAGCGCGCGTGTCGGCGGTCCGGTCGGGGAGGTGATAGGACGCCGGGAGAACCGGCGCTCATCCGAGAAACCGAAGGTATCAACATCGGGTATCACGACCCTTCACACACGACAATGACGACAGTCACGCGGCCGCCTGGCAGTGCGCGGTCCGAACCGCCGGAGGTGAGTGATGGCGGATAACGACCTGCTGATCCCGGTTGCGGACTCCGAGACGGTCAGGCAGACCGTCTCCCATGCGGCCGACCGCGCGCAGGAACGCGACGGAACGCCGACGCTTCATTTCGTCTGCCCGGTCTCCGAGCGGCCGGCGAACGCGGCCGACAGCGCGGCTGCAGCCGAGGCCGAAGCGTTGCTCGATCGGGTGTCGGTGTGGGCCACCGACGATCTCGGCGACGACGCATCGAGGGTCGCCATCGAGACGAGCCTGGTCGGGCTGGACGTCTACCTGTTCAACCCGGGCGATTACGCCGACGTCTTCGGCGCATACGCACGTGAAAACGGGGTCACTGCGGTCGTGCTTGACCCACGGTTCAACCCCCTGGGGATGGCCCCGCTGCTCCCGCCGTTGGAGCGCGAGCTGGAGGCCGCCGGGCTGACAACCGAGCTCGCACCCGTCGAGCGCGCGACCCGGCGCGGCCCGATCACGCGATCGGCCGGCCTGGGGCAGTTCGCGCTGCTGTTCGGCGCGGCGTTCGGGTTCTACCAGCTCATCGCCACCGAGCTCACGACCGTCAACCTCATCACGGGCGCGATCACCGCAACCATCGTCGCGGGCGTGCTGCGCCGTGTCTCCACGCAGGGGTCGGTGCGCCCGCGCCGGCTGGTCGGCCGCGTCGGCCGCATGCTGGTGTACGCGCCGTACCTGCTGTGGGAGATCGCGAAAGCGAACGTCGCGATCGCGAAGGTGGTGTTGCATCCCCGGCTCCCGATCGACCCGGCCGTCGTGGAGTTCGACGCCGCGGTGTGGTCGGAGCTGCCCGCAACGACGCTCGCGAACAGCATCACGCTGACACCCGGGACGCTGACCGTGGACGTGACACAGCGACATTTCACGGTGCACAGCCTCACCGCTGACGCCCGCCGCGACCTGCTTGCGGGCGGGCTCGAACGCGCCGTTCGGTTCGTCTTCTACGGGCGGGCGGCGATGCGGTCGGCGACCCCGTCCGAGCGCGGTGAAACCCCGGACGGGAGCGTCGACAGTGCCGGCATCGACAGCGCACAGTCGGCATCGCGCACCGACACCAACGCGGGTGACTCGGAGTGACACTGCTGTCCGAGGTGCTGTTGGCCGGTGCCGGCGCGTTCATCCTGCTGTCGGCGGTCGTGTTGTACCGGGTGCTCGTCGGACCGACGATGCAGGACCGCGTCATCGGCGTGAACGCCATCGGCACGAACATCGTGGTGATCCTGGCGCTCGTCGGCGCGGCCACGGAGCTGACGGCGGCCCTGGACATCGCCATCGTGTACGCGCTGTTGAACTTCCTGATGAGCATCGCCATCTCGAAGTTCACGGTCGAACGGGGTGGGGTACTGTGACGCCGACCACGATCGCCGCCGGCGTGTTGCTCGCCGGTGGCGTCTTCTTCACGTTCGTCGCCGCCGTTGGCCTGCTGCGGCTGCCCGACATCTACACGCGCGCCCACGGCGCGTCGAAAAGCGACACCCTGGGTGCCGGACTCGCGCTCGCAGCCGTCGCCGTCGCGTTCGGCGGCGGCCTGTCGAGTCTGAAAGCCGGCCTGCTGTTGGTATTCATGTTCATCACGAACCCGACCGCGGCGCACGCGATCGCGCGCGCCGCCGCCGACCAGGGAATCGACCCGTGGACAGCCGACGACCACGAGGGAGGTGAGGGGGAATGAACATCGAACTCCCGCTGTTGGTGTTCGTGGTCGCAACGGCGCTTGCGACCACCGTGCTCCGTGACGTGCTCGCGTCGATCATCGCGTTCGCGACGTACAGCCTCGGCGTTGCGGTCGTCTGGGTGGTGTTGCAGGCCCCCGACGTCGGGCTGACCGAGGCGGCAGTGGGTGCCGGCGTCACCACCGTGTTGTTCCTGCTGACGATCGCCAAGACCGTGCGCCCCGGTGACGAGGCGGTGTTCGAGCGCCTCAACGTGCCCGCGTTCGGTGCCGCTGTGGTGCTCGTCGGGGCGCTGTTGACGACGGTGCACGCGCTGCCGACGATCGGCGACCCCAGCAACATCGCGGTCACGTCGGAGGTGACGCGGTACTACATCGACCACGCCTACCACGAGGCGGGCGTGAAAAACGTCGTGACGGCCGTGCTGGCGTCGTACCGTGGGTTCGACACCCTGGGTGAGGCGGTCGTCGTCTACTCGGCGGGCGTCGGACTCCTCGTGGTGTTGCGTCGGGAGGTGTTCGCATGAGCGACCGCCCCCCGTCATCGCAGCGCCAGTCGTACATCGAGAGCTCGATCATCATGGGAACGGTCCGGGTGGTGTCGCCGTTCGTGTTCACCTACGGGCTGTTCGTGATGTTCCACGGCGCGGATTCGGCCGGCGGCGGCTTCCAGGGCGGCGTCATCGTCGCGACGGTGATGTTGATGCTGGGGATCGCGTTCGGCATCGACCCGGTCAGGGAGTGGGTCGGGGAGCGGCTGCTCGTGGCGATCGTCGTCGGCGGTGTCACGGCGTTCCTCGCCGTCGCGTCCAGCACGGTCCTGTTGGGCGGTGCGTTCCTGGACGTCTCCGTGTTCGGCGGGCACCACGCCAGCAAGTACAGTATCGAGATCATCGAGTTGTTCATCGGCGCGATCGTGGCGAGCACCATCACGGGGTTGTTCATCGCCATCGACGCCGGGACGAACGACGACGGAGGCAACGACAAATGATGGAAGCACTCGCGGCGAAAGACTACTACATCGCGTCGTTCCTGCTGATCGGGATCGGAACGTACGTCATGATCGCTGCCGGTAATCTCGTGAAGAAGGTCATCGGCATGAACATCTTCCAGACGGGCATCTTCCTGTTTTTCATCGCGTCGGCGTACGTCGAGGGCGGCACCCCGCCGCTGTTGACATCCGAGACGCCACACGTCAGCCCGGTGCCCCACGTGCTCATCCTGACCGCGATCGTCGTCGGGGTGGCGCTGACCGCGGTCGCGCTCGGGATGATCGTGCGCATCTACGACGACTACGGGACGCTCGACGAGCGCACGCTCAAGGAGGTGCGCAGCAGTGACTGATCTGGTTCCGTTCGTGGTTGCGGTCCCGATCTTCGGGTCGGTGCTGGCGTTCGCGGCCGGGATCGCGCGCCCGAAGACCGGGTGGCCGGTCGCGGCCGTCGCGTCGCTGGCTCAGGTCGCCGTCGCCGGCGTGCTGGCCGCGGCGACGTTCGGCGCCGGGCCCGCCCGGATCGCGTACGTCGTCGGCGGCTTCGAGACGCCGTTCGGGATCGAACTGGTCGTCGACGGGCTGTCGGCGACGGTGCTGGTGTTGATCGCGGTGGTGTCCCTGGGTGTGCTGGCGTACGCCCGCCGCGCGGGCCCACGGTCGAACGCGTTCTACGCGATCTACATGCTGCTGGTGGCCGGGCTGTCCGGGATGACCGTCACCGCGGACCTGTTCAACATGTACGTCTTCCTGGAGATCACGGGGCTGACGGCGTACGCGCTGGTGGCAGCCGGCGAGGACAGCCGGTCGACGGTCGCCGCCCTGAAATACCTCCTCGTGGGGACGTTCGGCGCGTCGCTGTTCCTGCTGGGGATCGGGTACGCGTACGTCGGCACCGGCACACTGAACATGGCCGACCTGGCCGCGAAGCTCGCGGATGCTGACCCCGTGCTCGCGCAGGCGGCGTTCGCGCTCATCGTCGTTGGGTTGTTCATCAAGGTGGCCGTGTTCCCGCTGCACACCTGGCAGCCCGACGCGTACGCGGGCGCACCCGACACCGTGAGCGCGCTCATCTCCGCGCTCGTCTCCACCGTCGCGGCGTACGCGCTGTTGCGCGTGGTGTACACCGTGTTCGGCGCTGGGTTCCTCGATTCGACGCCGGTCGCTCGGGCGATCCTGATCGGCGGCGCCGTCGTCAGCATCGTCGCGGGAAGCCTGCTTGCGGTCTCCCAGTCCGAGATCAAGCGCGTGCTCGCGTACTCCTCGGTGTCGCAGTTCGGCCTCATCCTGGCTGCGATCGCGATCGGGAACGACACCGCGCTGACCGGGGCGGCGATCCACCTGGTCGGGCACGCGGTCATGAAAGGCGGGTTGTTCCTCACCGCGGGGGTCGTGGCGACGGAGACGGGCGCGCGAACGATCGACGAGTTCGACGGGTTGGCCGACCGCAGCCCGGTTGCTGCGGGCGCGTTCGGCGTGCTCGCGGTGTCGATGGTCGGAGTGCCGCCGACGGTCGGCTTCGCGGGCAAGTGGTATATCGCGATCGGCGCGGCCGAGGCGGGATCGTGGGCGCTGCTGGCCGTGATCGTGGCGAGCACGCTGCTCACGCTGGCGTACTTCCTGCGGCTCGTCGAGCGGATGTTCTTCCGGGCGCCCGCGACGGTGCCCGCTGACGGCCGCTCCGACGGCGCCGAGACGCCGGCGTCGTCGTCGACGGGGATGTACGCGACCGTCGTCGGCGCGACCGTCTGCGCCGTTGCGCTCGGGTTCGGTGCGTTCGTGTACAGCACACAGATGCAGGCGACACTCACACAGCTTCTGTCATGACAGAAATCACCTCACTCCGGCCGCTGGCCGCGGTGCTCGTGTCGGTGGTTGCCATCGCGCCGATCCTGGCGTCGGGCAGCCGCCCGAACCTCCGGGAGGGCTGGACGCTGCTGGCGTCCGTGCTCACGCTGGGCCTGGTCGGCAGCATGGTGCCGGGTGCCATCGCGGGCGACGTCTACGTCACCACGCTGTCCACGTTCGTCCCGGGCGTCTCGCTGGCGCTGCGGGCGGACGCACTCGGCGTGTTGTTCGCGCTGCTGGCGAGCACGCTGTGGCTGGCGGCGAGCTTCTACAGCATCGGCTACATGCGGGGGCTCGGCGAGCACAGCCAGACCCGGTATTTCGCCGCGTTCGCGGGCAGCATCGCGTCCGCGATCGCCGTGGCGTTCGCCGCGAACCTCGTGGTGTTGTATCTGGCCTACGAGCTGCTGACCGTCGCGACGTACCCGCTGGTCGTCCATGACGAAACCGACGCCGCGCGGGCGGCCGGTCGGAAGTACCTCGCGTACACGTTCGGTGGCGGCGTCGCGGTGCTCGCGGGCGTCGTGCTCGTCTACCACGCCACCGGCACCACCGCGTTCGCGCCCGGCGGCATCGGCGGGCTCGCGACCGCCGACCCGACGCTCGCGCGGGCGGCGTTCGGCCTGCTCATCACCGGGTTCGGGGTGAAGGCGGCGCTCATGCCGCTGCACTCCTGGCTGCCCGACGCGATGGTTGCGCCCACCCCCGTCTCGGGGCTGTTGCACGCCGTGGCGGTCGTGAAAAGCGGCGTGTTCGGGATCGCGCGCGTGCTCTTGGACGTCTACGGGATCGACCTCGTTGCCCACCTCAACGTGGGCATGGCGGTCGCGGTCGTCGCGGCGATCACGCTCATCGTGGCGAGCGTCATCGCGCTCCGCCAGGACAACCTCAAGCGGCGGCTGGCGTTCTCGACGGTGAGCCAGCTGTCGTACATCGTGTTGGGGCTGGCTGTCGGCGCAGCCACCCCGGGAGCCGACGCCACCAAGTGGGCGCTCATCGGGGGGCTGTTGCATATCCCCGCACACGCGTTCATGAAGCTCACACTGTTCTTCTGTGCGGGCGCGTTGCACGTCGAAACCCACACCGACGACATCTCGGACATGGCCGGCATCGGCAAGCGCATGCCGCTGACGATGACGGCGTTCGCGGTCGCCGCCGCGGGGATGGCTGGCATCCCGTTGGTCGCCGGGTTCGTGAGCAAGTATTTCCTGCTCATCGGCACCGTCACGGGCGGCCACCTCGTGTTCACGGCGGCGCTGTTGGTCTCCGGCGTGCTCAACATCGCGTACTTCTGGCCGGTCGTCTACACGGCGTTCTTCGAATCCCAGGGTGACAGCGACGAGAAACCCCTGGTCAGTGGGGCGCTCGGCGGCCGGCTGGCCGGACACACCCGCACCGACGGCGGCCACGAGGGCGGCGGCTTCGAGCGCCGGGCGGTGTCCGGCGCGGAGGGGTCGTGGTTCCTCATCGGACCGGTGGTGTTCGCGGCGTTCGGGTCGATCGTGCTGGGCGTGATCCCGGACACCGCGGTGTTCCTGTCCCTCGTGCGGACGGTGGTTGACACCGCGACCGCGATGGGGGTGGTGGGTGTATGATCGACACCTTCGTGCCGCCGTTCGTGCCGGTGTTGGTGGCCGCGCTGCTGGTGCCGTTTCTGTCGCGGCGGACCGGGCACGCGCTGGGCGCGGTGGCGTCGGCGGCCGTGGTGCCGTACGTGTGGCTGGTCGCCACGGGCGCACACCTGCCGGTGAAGCTGTTCGGGTTCCACGCGATCCTGCTCAACGTCGACCCGTTCTCGACGCTGATGGGGCTGATCTTCGGGCTCATCGGCGCCGCCGGCGTGGTGTACTCGTACGCCAGCGACGCCGAGAACATCCAGACCGCGTTCGCGCTGGGGTACGTGGGGACCAGCCTGGGTGCCGTGTTCGCGGGCGACTGGCTCACCCTCATCTTCTTCTGGGAGCTGATGGCCGCCACGAGCACGCTGCTGGTCTGGCATTACGGCGGGAAGGCCGTGCGCGCGGGGTTCCGATACGCGCTCGCCCACGGCATCGGCGGGACGCTGTTGCTCGCCGCGATCATCTGGCAGTTCGCCGAAACGGGCACGTTCCTGTTCGGGTCGGTGCCGGGCGGCCCCGAGACGGCGGGGCTAGCGGGCAGCGTCGCGCCCGTGTTGGCGGCGCTCGGGATCGGCGTGAACGTCGGGTTCGTGGGGCTGCACGCGTGGCTGCCCGACACCTACCCGCGCCCGCACATCGCCGCCAGCGTGTTCCTGTGCGTGTTCACCACGAAAACCGGCGTGTACGGGCTGTATCGCGTGTTCCCCGAGCACGGGAACATGGCGGTGGCGTACATGGGTGGCGCGATGGCGGTGTTCGGCGCGATGATGGCGCTGTTCCAAAACGACATGCGGCGGCTGCTCTCGTATCACATTCAGTCGCAGGTCGGGTACATGGTGGCCGGCGTGGGCATCGGCTCCGCGCTCGCACAGGCCGGCGCGTTCGCGCACGTGTTCAACCACATCCTCTACAAGGGGTTGTTGTTCATGACGGCGGGCGTCATCGTCTACCGGACCGGTGAGGAGCGCCTCCCGAAGCTCGGCGGGCTCGCCCGCGAGATGCCGATCACGGCCGGGGCGTTCACCGTGGCGGCGCTGTCGATCAGCGGGTTCCCCGGGTTCAACGGCTTCGTCTCGAAGGGCATCATCATCTCGGCGAGTCACTACATGCACGCGCCGCTGGTCACTGTCGGGGAGTTCACCGGCCTCCAGGTGTTGTTGTTGCTCGGTGGCGTCGGCACGTTCATGTCGTTCATCAAGTTCGGGTATTACGCGTTCTTCCACGGGAGCTACGACGGCACCGTGAAAGACGCCAACCGCGGGCAGGCCGCCGCGATGGTCGCGATCGCGGCGCTGTGCCTGGGGTACGGGCTGTACCCCGAGGGGTTGTTCGGCATCCTCCCGATCGACGTGACCACGAACCCGCCGGTCGGCCACGTGTACACGACGTACACGATGTCCCACCTCACGGAGGGTGTGGCGCTTGCCGTCCTGGGCGTGATCGGGTTCGTCCTCGTGAAGGCACCGCTGTCGGGGCTTGGGCGGGTGCCCGACGTCGACGCCGTCTACAACCGCGTGCTGTTCTACGGCACGCGGGCGCTCGTGGTCGGCGTGACCGAGCTGTACGCGGCCGTGGATCGCGTTGTCGTGGCGGCGGCGTCCGCGACCGCGGACGTCGTTCGCGCGCCGGACGCGGTGGCCGGGCGGCTGCTCGGTGACACGGATTCACCGGTGTCACTGCGGGCGGACTACAGCACGAGCATCCTGGTGGTGGCTGTGGTTGTGGCCGCGTTCGTCGTGGCGATCACCGCCCTGTAGGGCGTACCACGGGCATTCCGTTCCGTCACCTTTTCGTCGGCCCGCGAGTATTTCCTGCATGGATCGGCTCAAGCAGTCCCTGCTCGATGCCCCCATCATCGAGAAGGACGGTTACCATTATTTCGTACATCCGATCAGTGACGGCGTCCCGATG
The DNA here is from genome assembly GCF_016917855.1 of Halobacterium sp. GSL-19. NCBI lineage: Archaea > Methanobacteriati > Methanobacteriota > Halobacteria > Halobacteriales > Halobacteriaceae > Halobacterium > Halobacterium sp. GSL-19. The sequence goes on along the minus strand of NZ_CP070377.1, from coordinate 371,848 downwards.
CTGGAGCCGGAGTTGCTGCGGGAGATCGTCATTCGCATCATTCGGAAGGCCGAACTCGACGAGGTCGACAAGATCGTCACCCCCGCAGCGATGGGGATCCACATCTCCACGGCGGTCTCGTTGATGACGGACATCCCGATCGTGGTCATTCGGAAACGCGAGTACGGGCTGCCCGGCGAGGTCGCGCTCAGCCAGGAGACGGGCTACTCGGAGAACGAGATGTACATCAACGACGTTCACGAGGGCGACCGCGTGCTCGTGCTCGACGACGTGCTGTCGACCGGCGGGACGCTGCGCGCGATCACGGACGCCTTGGAGCAGACCGGCGCGGACGTCGCGGACGTGCTGGCGGTCATCAAGAAGGCGGGGCCGAACGAGCTCGACGACACGGACATGGACGTGCGGACGCTGATCAACGTCGACGTGGCGGACGGCGAGGTCGTCGTCGTCGACGACCAGGGCGATCATTGAGCCGGGAAGCCGGCGGGGATCGCGGCGGACACGCGGTTTTTCTTCTCGGGTGCCGTACGAAGGGGTACATGGCATCCGCACTGCTGGTCGTGAGCGAGGAGGGATACTGGGGCGAAGAATGCATCGAGCCGTTGACGACGCTCGACGACGCTGGGTTCGACGTGACGGTGGCGACGCCGAGTGGCGGGCCGGCCGTGCTCGACGAGCGATCCGTCGACACCGCCGAGGTCGACGCCGACACCGCCGAGTGGGTGCAGGAGGTCCACGAGAACGACGAGCGGCTGAACGACCCCGAGCCGCTGGCCGCCCAGACGGCCGCGGACTACGACACGGTCGTGTTCCCCGGTGGGCACGGCGCAGAGTGGGACGTGAACCAGGACGTCGACGCGCGCCGCCTGCTGCGGAACGCGGTCGCCGGCGAGGACGGGACGGCGCTGGTTGTCTGCCACACCATCGGCATCCTGGCGTGGACGCGCACCGACAACGGTGACTTCCTGGCGGAGGGCCGGTCGATCACCGGCTTCCCCAACGAGTGGGAGGAGGGAATCGTCGACGAGCACGACCGGCTGCCCGACGGCCGCAAGCTCCCCTACTGGGTCGAGGACGAGGTCGTGGCTGTGGGCGCAGACTGGGACGCCGAACTCGATTCGGAGACGAGCGTCACGGTCGACGGCGACCTGGTGACCGCGCGCGGTCCGGGGTCGTCGGCGGCCGCCGCCGACAGGCTGCTTGACGAGCTCGACGTGTAGGAAATCTCCCACACGGCGACCGAATCAGAACCCTTATACGTAAAACCGAGTTATGGATTGATAGCGGGATGGGATAGCCAGGAGATTCCGCCGGGCTCATAACCCGGAGATCGGTAGTTCAAATCTACCTCCCGCTACTCCTCTGGAACTCGACTCCTGAGCCTCGCCACTGTCGCGGGGCCTCCCGAGAGTTCCTGTCCCCTGCTTGTGCAGCGGTGCGTGTTCTCATTACAGCCGAGCGCAGCGAGCGCCGGCGCGGATCGTGTCGTCGATCGCCGGCAGCGACTGCCCCACGGGGTCCAATCAGCGCCGAACCGCGTCGACGATCGTGTTCCGGTAGCGCGTGGCGAGTTCGCGGACGACGAGTCGGTCGCGGGGGTCGACGCCGAGGACCGAGAGCGCGCCGAGATACGAGGGCAGGCCGACGAGAACACCGGCAGCGATTGCCAGCGAGCCGTCCACGAGCAGGGATCGGACGCCGAGCATCGCGGCGGCCATCACGGCACCGGCGGCGAGCGGTCGGAGGAACGTGGCATCGAACGGCCAGAGCCCTTCGAAGCGCCGGAGGAGCAGGACCTGAAGGGCGTTCTGGACGGCGATGGCCAGCGAGGTGCCGAGCGCCGCGCCGACGAGCTTGAACTCGACGACGAAGACGTACGTGAGGGCGACGTTGAGCACGGCGAGCAGCCAGTCCAGCGCCATCCGGGCGTACTGGTGGTCGGTCATCATGAGCAGCCAGCCGGTCGCGCCCACGGCGCTGCCGACGAACACGCCCGCGAGGTAGACGGCGAGCGGCCCGTATCCGCGGGTGTACGTCGGGCCGAACAGCGCGAGCAGGTCGCGGCCGAACACGAGCTCGACGGCGAGGATGGGGACGACGGTGGTGACGATGAGCCGGGTCACCGACGAGTAGACGGCGTTCAGGGTGTCGATGTCGCCGGCGGCGTGGAGCCGGGAGGCGACCGGGGGGAGCAGTTGGTTGAACGACAGCAGGGGGATCCACGCGATGGAGACGAGCACGAGCACGACGTTGTAGACGCCGGCCGCGACGGCCGTGAGGAGCGCGCCCACGAGGAGGATGTCGGCGCGGTTCTGGAACACCTTCCCGAAGCTGCTCATCGCGACCGGGGCTGCGTGGTCGTAGAACCGGCGGGCGTCCCGGCGGAGGCCGCGCAGCGTCGGCGTGACGCCGGTGACGCGCGCCGTGAGTGGGAACCCGAGAACGACGAGGACGAGCATGCTGGCGGCGTATGCGCCGGCGACGCCCACCACGGAGTAGCCGAGCGCGAGCGCCGTGAGCGCGCCCACGAGGCGGACGGCGGGCCGGAGGAGTTTATTGAACAGGACTTCACCGCGGGCCGAGCCGTCGGCGCGGAAGGTGGCGGCGTACACCATCACGAGGCCGACGAGCACGACGACCACGCCGAACAGCCGCATCGCCGCCGGGAACGACGGGTGGTCGACGGTGGCGGCGTTCAGGCGGGGTGCCGCGAGCCAGACGCCCGCCGTGATGAGCAGTCCAACGCCGGCGGTGGTGACGTACGCGAGGCCGGTCACCCGAGAGCGGCGGCGGGCGTCGGCGGCGGGCAGGTACCGCTGGAGGGTGGGGACGCTGCCGAAGGTGACCAGCCGGGACAGCAGCTGTGCGATCCGCCACGCGAGCGCGTAGACGCCGTACGCGACGGGGCCGAGACCGCGGGCGAGCGCGAACTCCACTGCGGCGACGAGCGCGCGCTGGGCGGAGACGCCGCCGGAGGTGACGACAGCGCCGTGAGAGATCGTCACCAGCGCGTCGCGTTCAGCCTCTGACACAGTCTCGCCGGGGGCGGTCGCCTCGTGGTCGTCGGTGCTGTCTCCCATCGTGCTGTGACGTGCGAGTGCGCGTCGCCGAGTAAGCTATTCGGTCCGCCGGTCGGCGGAGCCGCGGGCGGAACCCGAAAACGTTTGCCGGATCAACGCCACGCCTCCGCTAATGGAGTTCGGGGTGGTCGCTCGATGGTGGGTGTTCTTCGGGGTGTTGTTGGTGGCAGGCCTACCCGTGGCGTCGCGCCTGCTCCCGGACGCGCCCGACCGTGGGGCGTCGGTTGCGATGCCGCTGTCCCTGGTGGTGGTGACGCTGGCGACCCTCTGGGTGGGGCAGGTCGCGTACGGACAGCTGGTCGTCGGCGGGGTGTTCGTGGCGGTTCTCGCGGCAGCCGCGTGGCTGGCGCGCGGTGGCGTCGAGATCCCGCGGAAGCCGCTGCTGGAAGTGGTCGGCGTGTTCACGGTCGCGTTCGTGTTCCTCATCGTTGTCCGGGCGTGGGCCGACGGGGTTCAGCCGGGCGGCGGCGAGCAGTTCCTGGATTTCGGGCTGTTGCAGGCGCTCGACCGGGCCGGCCAGCTACCCCCGCGTGACATGTGGTTCGCGGGCGAGCGCGTCGTCTACTACTACGGCGGCCAGCTCATGGCGAGCATCGGCGCCCACCTCACGGACACGGCCCCGCGGTTCGCGTACGAGCCCGCGCTCGCCGGCGTTTACGCGATGGGGTGTACGGCGGCGTACGGGCTTGCGAGCACGATCGCCGCGGGCAACGGCGGCGAGGGTCGGCCGGTGGGTGTGCCGACAGCGATCGGTGGGGCCGGGGTCGCGATGGCCGTGGTGGTGCTGGCGACCGGCGTCGACTGGCTGGTCGTCGCGCTCCCGGCGGCCGCCGCTGCGGTCGTCGTCACGCGGCCCAGGCGCGTGCGAGCGGGCGTGCTCGGGGCGTTCGCGTTCGGGTTCGCGAGCAACCTCGGGCCGGTGATCCGGCTGCTCGCGGCGCGCGTGGACGTTGTCAGGGCGGCGGTCGTGGCCGCGGGGATCAACGCCGACCGTCGGCCGGCGATCACCCCCGAGGCGTTCGACATGTGGCACGCCAGCCGGTTCATGGAAACCGGGCTCAACGAGTTCCCGCTGTTCGCGTACCTGAACGGCGACCTCCACGCCCACATGGTGAGCGTGCCCGTGCTGTTCGTCGCCGTGGCGGTCGGGGTGGCGTACTATCGGACGCCGGCCCGACAGCGGCGGCGGCGTTGGGCGCTGCTGTGGGGCGGGTTCCCGGTGGCCGGGGCGGCGATTCTGACCGTGAACACGTGGAGCCTGCCGACCGTGTTCGGGGTGGCCGCGCTCGCCGTCGCGCTGGCCGACCCCGCGCCCGCCACGCTGCTGCCGACGGGGGTGCAGCGGTGGACGCGTCGGCGGTCGGCGGTGGGACAGTCGGTGCAGCGCGTCCTGCTGGCGGTGGGCGTCGCGGCCGTCGGTGGCGTGCTCGCCGTGGCGATCGCGTGGCCGTTCGTGCAGAACGTGTTGTTGGCCGGCGCGAGCAACCAGCACCTGGCCGTGCTGCCGGTGCCGTCGCAGGCGGGCGCGCTGGTGTTCGTGCACGGGCTGTTCCTCGCGGCGTTCGGCGCGTACTTCGTGTCGCGCGTGGCGACATCGGTGGCCGGCTGGGTGGTCGCGGCGGCGGCTGCGGGCGCTGCGGTGGCTGTGGCGGTGGCCGTTGGGCCGGTCGTCGGTGGCGTGGGCATCACCGCGGTGGTGCTCGTGGGGCCGGTGCTGGGCGCTGCGTGGTGGCTCCGCCGCCGAAACGCCGCCGGGGTCGAGTGCGTGCTGGTGGCCGCGGGCGCGGGGCTGGTGGTGCTCGTGGAGTACGTCTACTTGGCCGACGCGGCGTCCTACGAGCGGTTCAACACCGTGTTCAAGGTGTACGCACAGGTGTGGGCGCTGTGGTCGGTGGCGGGCGGCGTTGCGCTCGCTGGCGTCTCCGAACGGCGCGCATCCAGCAGGGGCCTGGGAGCAGTGTTCGTGGTGGGGCTGGTGGTGGCGGCGTCGGTCTACGGCGGGCTGGCGGTGACCACGCACGCCGCGAACGCCGACGACGCGTCCCTGGACGCCCTGGAGTACGCCGGCGACGCCCATCCAGGGGAAGCAGCGGCCGCCAGGTGGCTGGGGGACCGACGCAGGGGAACACGGATCATCGCGGCACCGGGCGTCGATCCGTACACGTGGCAGAACCCGGCGGCGAGTTTGAGCGGGGTGCCGACCGTCGCGGGGTGGGCCCACGCCGCCAACTACCACAGTCAGGCGGCGTGGGAGCAACGCGTCGACGACATCGGCGTCGTCTACGAGACGACGGACGCCGCGTCACGGGCGGCGATCCTCGAAAAGTACGACGTGACCTACGTGTGGGTGGGGCCGGTCGAGCGCGCGCGCTACGAGATCCCGGATCTCAGCGCCGACCCCGGGATCGAGCCGGTACACCGGACGCCAGCGGTCACGATCTATCGGGTGACGGACGGCGAACTCGTCGCGCCCCGCAGCGGTCCCATCACGGTCACAACGACGCCACAAGCGACCGCGACGGCACCGGGGGCTCAGACCGCGAGGTCGCCGGCGCGCTTCGTGACGGTGACGTCTTCGGCGTCGACGGCCGTGACGTCCAGCCAGTGGGGGACGAAGTTGCGTTTCTCGTAGTCCTCAAGCTCGTCTTCGTCGCCGGCGATACACCACAGCTGGACCTCGTCGGGGCCGTGCCAGTCGCCGTTCCGGGTGACCTGGAAGAGGTGCTTCTCCTCGCCGTCGACCTCGACGATGCCCTCCCGGCGGACGTCGGCGTCGCCGTGGATGATGAGCCGCTCCATGCGTTCGGTTTCGGCGTAACGCGGATTAAACGCTTCGAAGCCCCCCTGCGGCGGTGCGTCCGAACCAGTACGTGGGGTGGGCGAGGACGACGAGCAGGGGCAGCCACGCGACGAGCACGAGCGTCGGACCGACCACGGCGACGACCGCCGCTGGCGGTGCCAGAACGGCTGCGAGCCGCTGCCAGCGACTCGCGGGGGCGACGTCGTGGGCCGCGCCGAGGACGACGAACACGCCGAGTTGCGCCACGAGCAGCCCCGAGACGACAGCCCTGCGGACGGTCGGCAGCGCGACCGCGGGATGTGTGAGTGCGCCGCCGACGGCGGCGAGCGTGCCGAGCGCGATCGGGGTGCCGACCGCCGCCGCTGTGAGGCCGCGAACCGTTCGGAGCCGCCCGCTGGCTGCGAGTGTCCCGACGGCGGCGGCAGTGAGCGCGGCGAACAGCGCGGCGGCGATGGAGAGCTCGAAGTACGTAGAGACCACGCCGGACCCGACGAGCGCGACGGCCGCAGCCCCGCCAGCGGCGGCGACGACGGTGCCGGCTTGGGTGGAGCCGACGGTCGGCACGCGCGTGCCGACCGCACGCGTCGACCACAGCAGCCCGGCGAGCACGGCCAGCGTCGGCGCGAGCACGATGGCTGCGTACCGGAGGAATGCGGGGCCGGTTTCGGCGACGAGGGCGGCCTGCGTGGCGGCGGTGGCGACGAGGCCGTCGCTGGTAGCGTACGCGATGACTGCGTCGTCGAGCTGGTCGCCGCGCGTCCACGTTGTCACGGGCGCGTCGGCGGGGCCGTGCGTGACGACGTGGTCGGCGGGTGCGTGCAGCCGGACGGCGTCGGCGTCGACCTCCCAGCCCGTCGGTCTGCCGTCGGCGACGGCGTCGACGACGACCACGCCGCCCGCCGCGGTGTGGGCGACGCCGGGCGCGTCGTACTCGATGGTGACGGTGTCCCCGCCAGCCGTGAGAGTGGCGGCTGCCGGGACCGGCGCGATCCCGTCGGTCGCAGTGGGGTCGCTGCCGGCCGCGAGTGCCGCGAGGACGGCGTCGGCGTTGGCGGCGGCCCAGCGGGCGTCCGCCGAGCCAACGGTCAGATCAACGGACACCTGGGTGGTGCCGTTGGCGGCAACATGGACGTCCATCGTGGACGCCGCAACGGTGGTGTTGTCGCCGCCGGCCGCCGCCGCGGCCTCCTCGAAGCTCGGACCGCACGCACCACAAACGTCCGCTGGCGGTGGTGCCGCCGCGGCCGGTGGGGCAGCGCCGAGCGAGAACGCCGAGACCACGATGACGACGGCGATGAGACCAATGCGACGCGCGTCGGCACACTCAGACACGGCGGACAGCGATCGGGACGAGGGGGGCGGTGACATGTCCGACGTGTCACATCGAACTGTCAAAACGTTTGCTCGGCAACCGCCGCGGGGCGTCCAACTCGAACGACGGTTCTGCTGCCGCCCCCGAACCAAACGGATTTTAAACAGCCGAATCATATCGGGGGATAACAGAGCTGATTCCGCCTATGGAGATGCCACGCCGATTCAACAGCTACTGCCCGAACTGTGACGAACACCACCAGCTTGAGGCCGAGAAGGTGCGTTCCGGCCGCTCGTCTGGCATGAAATGGGACGCTCGCCGCACGAAGCGCGCCAACGCGTCCATCGGGAACCACGGTCGGTTCTCGAAGGTCCCGGTCGGCAACAAGCCGACCAACCGGACGGACCTCAAGTACCGCTGCAGCGAATGCGGCAACGCCCACCTGCGTGAGGGATGGCGCGCCGGCCGACTGGTGCTCCAGGAGTAGACCAATGTCAGGAGGATTTTACAACGTCGAATGTCCGGATTGTGAGAACGAACAGACCGTCTTCGGGAAGGCCTCCACGGAGGTCGCCTGTGCCGTCTGCGGGACGACGCTTGCGCGTCCGACCGGCGGCGAGGCCGACCTCCTCGGTGAGGTCATCGAAACCGTCGAGGCCAGATGAAATACGAGGGCTGGCCCGACGAGGGCGAACTGGTCGTCGGGAAAGTCGACGACATCGAGGACTTCGGGGTTTTCGTCGACCTCGAACAGTACCAGGACAAGCGTGGGCTGGTCCACGTCAGTGAGGTCGCCAGCGGCTGGATCAAGAACGTCCGCGACCACGTCAACGAGGACCAGACCGTCGTCGCGAAGGTGTTGGGCGTCGACGAGTCCGCCCAACAGATCGACCTGTCGTTGAAGGACGTCAACGACCACCAGCACTCGGACACGATCCAGGAGTGGAAGAACGAACAGAAGGCCGACAAGTGGCTGACCCTGGCGTTCGGCGAGGACATGGCCGACGACCAGTTCCGCCGCATCGCCAACGGCCTGCTGGCGGACTTCGGGAGCCTCTACGACGGCTTCGAGCAGGCGGCCATCCACGGCCACGAGGCGCTGGCTGACACCGCCCTCGAAGACGACGAGATCGACGCCATCGTCGAGACCGCCCGCGACAACGTCTCCGTGCCGTACGTCACAGTCACGGGGTACGTCTCGCTGCAGTCGCCGGACGGGGACGGCGTCGACACGATCAAGGACGCGTTACAGGCCGCGGAGGGCAACGGCGAGGTGCCCGACGAGGTCGACCTGGACGTGACGTACGTCGGTGCGCCGGAGTACCGGCTGCGCGTGCAGGCACCGAACTACAAGACCGCGGAGTCCGCGCTCGAGGCGGCCGGCGACCGCGCCGTCGACTCGGTCACGGCCCACGACGGGAGCGGCGCGTTCCACCGCGAGCGCCAGCTCGACGACGACGCGTAATGAAGTCGGATATCCGCGTCTGCGAGGCGTGGCGCAGCCACCACGACGGCCCCGTCTACACGCTGTCGGAGACGTGTCCCGAGTGTGGCGGTGACGCCGTCAACAGCGCGCCAGCGCCGTTCGACCCGGCGGACCCACACGGCAAGTACCGACGCGCTCTTAAGGAGCGCCGCCGGCTGTAGGGATATGGACGAACTCAGCATTGAGTGGGTTGCAGAGCCATCGCTGGACGATCCGGCGCTCGTCGAGGGGCTGCCGGGCGTCGGGCACGTGGGCAAGCTGGTCGCCGAGCACGTGATCGCGGAAGCGGACAGCGAGCTCGTGTGTCGCGTGCACAGCGAGTACTTCCCGCCACAGGTCACCGTCGGCGACGACAGCGTCGCGGAGCTGGCGGCGGCGGAGATCCACGCCGTCGAGACGAGCGGCCGGGATCTGCTCGTGGTGACCGGCGACCACCAGGCCCAGGACACCGTAGGCCAGTACCGCGTGACCGAGGCGTTCCTGGACGCGGCCGCGGAGTTCGACGCGACGGACGTGTTCTCGCTCGGCGGCGTCCCGACCGGCGAACTCGTCGAGGACCACGACGTGATCGGCGCGGTCTCCAGTGCGGCGCTGAAAGACGGGCTCGCGGACGCCGGCGTGGAGTTCCGCAGCGAGGAGCCCGCGGGCGGCATCGTGGGATCGAGCGGGCTGCTGGTCGGCCTCGGCGGGAAGCGTGGGTTCGACGCGGCCTGCTTGATGGGGGAGACGTCGGGCTACCTGGTCGACCCGAAGGCCGCCAAGGCCGTGTTGGCCGTGCTGGGGGCGCGACTCGACTTCGAGATGGACGAGGAGGCGCTGGACGACCGCGCCGAGGAGATGGAGGAGGTCGTGTCGCGGCTCCAGGACATGGAGGAGACGCCCAGTCCCGGCGACGAGGACCTGCGGTATATCGGCTGAGCCGCGGCCGGTCGGTCGCGGTGAGCGAACGTTTCTTTTCGACGCAGCCCCCATGATGACGTGTGCCAGGAGCATGGCTCGCGTGGGGGGCTGCGATCACGGGTGGCGTGACAGTGGTTGCGGCCGCGCTGTTCGTCGCCGGGCAGCGGCTGTTCCCCGCGGGGGACAGCCACGGCCCGACGGGGGAGTCCGGGGAGTGGAAGCGCCGCAGGGAGATCCGGGAGTACTTGCACGCGATCGGGGAGCCGTTCGCCGAAGACCACGTGGTGGCTGGTCGCAGCGTGGCGTTCTACCTGCCACAGCGCGACGTCGCGGTGACCTTCGACGCGGGCGCGTATTTCAGCATTCGGAGCGCGGACACGGCGGCGGTGTTGGCCGAGCACGAGCTCCCCGGGTGGGCGATCGGCGGCCGGCTCCCGTTCGAGACGCCGGACGTGAGCGACGTGTTCGAGGCGGCCAGCGCTGCCGAGAGTGACAGCGACGGGGCGGCGGCGATCGAGGACGCCTTCGAGACGCTGGGCGTTTCACGCGGGGCCAGCGACACCGAACTGCGGGCCGCGTACCAGGACCGCGTCAAGGACGCGCATCCGGACCACGGCGGTGACAGGGAGGCCTTCGAGCGCGTCCGGGAGGCGTACGCGGTGGCACAGCAGGCGCGGTAGCCGGCTGGTGGCCGCCGCCGCGGATCGCTGTGCATAACTCGCCGGGTTGCGACGCATCGGGTGTGTCCCAGACGCCGGCGTGGGTGGTGTTCGGGCAGCGGGCGGCGTATCTCCCGGCGGCCGACGCGCTCGTGCTGGCAGATCTGCACGTGGGGCGGGGCAGCGCGTCGGACGAGCGGCGGGACATCCTGGCCCGGTTGCGGGGCCACCTCGACCGGTTCGAGCCGGCTCGCGTGGTGGTAGCGGGTGATCTATTGCACGCCACTGGGTCGCTGCCGGCGGGGGTCGCGGAGACGGTTGGTGCAGTCGTCGGCGCGATCGAGGACAGCGCCGCGGGCCTGCGTGTGGTTCGGGGCAACCGGGACGGAATGCTTGCCGCGGTTGGCGTGTCCGCAACCGACAGCGTGCGGCTCGACGACGGCACGGTCGTGTGCCACGGCCACGAGGAGCCGGCGGCGGATGGGGACCGGTACGTGGTCGGCCACCAGCATCCGGCCGTCACGATCAGTGGGGGGCAGCGGCGGCCGTGTTTCCTCTATGGCCCCGGGCAGTACGACAGCGCCGACGTGCTCGTGGTGCCGGCGTTCACGCGGCTCGCGGCGGGGACGCCGGTCGGAACGCTCGGCGACGGCACCGCCGTGTCGCCGCTGTTGGCGCCGCCGGCGGGCTACCGGCCGATCGTCGTCAGCAACGGGGAGACGCTGGGGTTTCCCGCGCTCGGGGATCTCGACGGGCTGTTGGTGGGCGCGCGCGGCTACGAGACGTGATCGCTGGCGGCGCGTGCGGCCGCCCGCCCGCTCTCCATGGCGCCGTTTATCGAGGCGTTGTGCGTGTACGATCCCGCGACGTACACCGCGCCCGCGGGGGCGGTGGTGTCCGGGAGCGTGTCGTGGACGCCGGGGGGTTGTGCGAACTGGGAGAACGGCACCCGGTGTGTGTGCAGGACTTCGAACCCGCCGAGCGACGCCTCCGGATACCAGTCGGCGATGGCGTCCCGGGCGGCGGTGGCGAGGGCCGTCGACGAGCGGTCCGGCGTGCCCAGCGTGGTCACTGCGACGAGTTCGCGGTCGTCGGGGGCGTATTCGGGCGCGACGCCGGACATCGGTGCGACGGTGTTGGGCACGTCATCGGCGGCGTTGAGGTGGATGCGGTCGCTGTCACCGAGCGGGTGGGCGGCCGGGAGCGCGACGTGTTGGGTGGTACAGCCCTTCCAGTCGGTGGGGATCGCGTCGACGCCCGTGAGCTCGCGTGCGGCGTCGGGGTCCGTGGCGACGACGACGGCGTCCGCGTCGATCCGTTCGCCGGGCACGTCGACGGCAGCGGGATCGCTGTGGACGGCTTCGACCGGCGTTTCGGGTTCGATGGTGACACCCGCATCGCGGGCACGGGCGGCCAGCTGGGCGGAGATCGCGCCCATCCCGGCGGCCGGGAGCACGGTCCGGCCGTCGGCGAGCAGTTTGAACGTGTACTCGAAGACGCGCTTGGACGTGGACAGCGACCGGTCCAGCGTGATGCCCCCGTAGAACGGCCGCACGAACCGGTCGACGTACCGGTCGGAGAACCCGCGGGCGGCGAGATACTGCTCGATGGTGGCGTCGGCGTCGCTCCAGATGTCCGCGAAGGGTTTGCGGGTCAGTTCCCGCTTCAACAGCAGCGTGCGGAGTTTGTCCATCGTCGATACCTCCCGGTTCAGCATCGACGGAACGAGTGCGCCCGGATCGCGCAGGGGGTCCCCGAGCACTGCGCGCCGGTCGCCGCGGCAGATGACCGCCCCAGGTGAAAACGACCGCAGGTCGAGGACGTCGAAGTCGAGTTCGCGTTTCGCCGCGGGGTACGACGTGAACAGCACCTGGAAGCCGCGGTCGAAGGTGAAGCCGTCGGCGTGCGTGGAGCGGACGCGGCCGCCGACCGTGGGGTTGCGCTCGAACAGGGTCACGTCGAGACCGTCCGCCGCGAGGTGTCGCGCCGCCACCAGCCCCGCCAGCCCGCCGCCCACAACCACTGCCTCTTCGTCGGTCATGGCCGGGTGTTGGGGTGGCGGCGTCATCAACGTGGGTGCTTTCGGGGCGCGTGTGCCGCCCCGAGGACGCCGGCCACGCTGGAAGGGACAGGGCCTTTGTCGGGGCGTTCGAAACACCGCAGCATGGAGACGACGCGAGCCTTCGAGGGGCTGGAGTGCGTGGACTGTGGGGAATCGTTCGCGGCCGCGGCGGCGACCCACCGGTGTCCGGAGTGTGGGGGCATCCTCGACCCCGCCTACGACCTGGAGAACCTGGACGTGGACGCCGAGACGTTCGGCGCGCGGCGGTTCGACTCGCTGTGGCGGTACGCGGAGTTGCTGCCGTTCACGCGTGGGTCGGCGGTGTCGATGGACGAGGGGGCGACGGCGCTGGTTCCGTGTCCGGGGCTGGCCGACGAACTCGGCGTGGGCGAACTCTACATCAAAGACGAGGGGCGCAACCCGACCGGCACGTTCAGGGACCGCGGGCAGACGGTGGCGATGACGGCGGCGGCCCAGCACGGTGCCAGCGAGGTGGCGTTGGCGTCGACGGGGAACGCCGGACAGTCAGCGGGAGCGTACGCCGGTCGTGCGGGCCTCGATGCGCACGTGTTCCTGCCGTCCCGCTCGGGGTTCACCACCAAGGCGATGGTGAACGTCCACGGCGGCGACATGAACGTCGTGCAGGGGCGCATCGGCGACGCCAACGCCGCCTTTGAGGACGCCATGGACGAACACGGCGAGGCGTGGTACTCGCTGCAGGCGTTCGCGACGCCGTACCGCCACGAGGGCAAGAAGACGCTGCTGTACGAGACCGTCGAGCAACTCGACTGGGAGACGCCCGACCACGTGGTCTATCCGACCGGCGACGGCGGCGGGCTCGTGGGGATGTGGAAGGCCGCCACGGAGCTCCGCGAGCTCGGCATCACCGCGGACGTGCCGGCGATGTACGCCGCGCAGGCCGAGGGGTGTGCGCCGATCGTGCGGGCGTTCCAGGAGGGCCGCGACGCCCACGAGCCGTGGGACACGCCGGACACCATCTGTGGCGGCATCGAGATCCCGGACCCCGCGGGCAGCCGGCTGGTGTTGGAGGCACTGCGCGAGAGCAACGGCGGCGCGGTGGCCGCGAGCGACGAGGAGATCCTGGAGGCGGGCACCGCGGTCGCCAGCCGTGCGGGCCCGGAGATGGGGGCGACGTGCGCGGCGGCGGCGGCGGGCGCGTGGGAGCTGGCTGACCGGGACGCGTTCGGGGAAGACGACACCGTGGTGGTGGTGAACACGGGGACGGCGAACAAGGCGGCGGACGTGTTGCGGTCGCATCTGATGAGCAAAGGCATCTGAGCGACCGCGTTGAGAACACGCGTTATTTCGACGGATCGGTTTAATTCGTGGTGAATTTTGCGGGCGTTGGTTATGGAACAATGGGTGCGACAGCGCCGAATACGACGTTCGAAATATTAATACGATGGAGAACCCACCGGCAACTGTATGCCAACTGAGCACACGCGTCGGCGGTTCCTGCAGGCGACTGGGGCAACCGGCATCGCTGCGCTGGCTGGGTGCGCCGGCGGTGGCGACGGGGCCGGGGACGGCACGCGGCTGTCGTGGCACGCGGGCGGCCAGAGTGGCACGTACTACCCGCTGTCGAACGAGTTCAAGACCATCGTCGAGGACAACACGGACTACTCGCTGAACGTCCAGACCACGGGCGCAAGCGTGGAGAACGTCGGCAGCCTCGCGAAGGGGAACGCCGACTTCGCGCTCATCCAAAACGACATCGCGTACTTCGCGAAGAACGGCACCGGGATCGATGCCTTCCAGGACAGGGCGGTCGACAACCTCGTCGGCGTCGCCACGCTGTACCCGGAGACGATCACGCTGATCACGCGTGCGGACACCGGCATCGAGACCGTGGCCGACCTCGACGGCGCGACCATCAACACCGGTGACCTCGGGTCCGGCACGCAGGTCAACGCCCTCCAGATCCTGGAGGCCGCCGGCGTGACAGACTACGAGGAGCAGACCGCGTCGTTCGCACAGGCCGCCGAACAGCTCCGGAACGGCGACATCGACGCCGCCTTCGTGGTCGGCGGCTGGCCCGTGGGTGCCATCGAGGAGTTGGCCAACACCAACGACATCGAGATCGTGCCCATCGAGGGAGAGGCCCGCGACGCCGCCAAGGAGGCGGCGTCCTGGTTCGCCGACGACACCATCCCGAGCGGGACGTACAGCGGCATCGACCGGTCCATCGAAACCGTCTCCGTGCAGGCGATGATCGCGACCCACGACGGCGTCGACGAGGCGACCGTCACGGAGGTCACGAGCGCGATCTTCGAGCACACCGGCGACCTGACCATCAAACCCGACTTCATCGACACGGCGTCGGCCCAGGACGGGATGTCCATCGACCTCCACCCTGGCGCGGCCGCCTACTTCGAGTCGTAACGCCGCCTCCACACCCCACACGCGGGTGTTTCACAAGCCACATGCGTAGAGAGATCAGTTCATGAACCGCACTCGTATCGTCGTCGTGGCGGCCAGCGTCCTGGCCGTGCTGACAGTGATCGCTGCCGTCGTGCCGGCCGGAACTGTGCTGGTCGCCGACGACACCGACACCGACCAGCGGTATCTCACGGTGCCCGTCTCAGAGGGCTCGACGGTGGCGCTGGAGTACACACACAGCGTCGAGCGCTCCCGCGTCTACGAGGCCTACGCCGTTCGCGGCGAGACACTGGAGATGACGCGCGCGGAGTTCGAGTCGTACGGCTGGGGGTTCCCCAGCGCCGCGAACGTCACCATCGAGAACGGGACGTTCGTCTACTCGCCGGACCGCAACGCAACCGTGTTGACGGTGTCACCGGGACGCATCGCCGGCCACACGCTGCACGTCGACGACCGAAGCTACGACCTCGTCTCGGTGACCGACGCACAATCAGTTGATCTTCATGTTGTCCATCGAACACTCCTTGCGACGATGATCGAGAGCATCTATGAGTAACGACCACTCGACGACGGACGCGCCGGACGCGGACTCAGTACTGCAAGAGATCGAGCGGAAACGCGACCTCAGCGGGCGGATCGTGCTGGCGGTCGCCGCGATCGGGATCGCGTTCTCCGTGTTCCAGTTGTGGCTGGCGGCCCGGGGTTCGGTGCTCTCGGTGTCGCTCCCGATCGTGGGGTCGGTCACGCTGGCGAAACTCCAATTGCTCCAGATCAACGCCGTGCACGTGGCGTTCGCGCTCGTGTTGACGTTCCTGCTGTATCCGGCGAGCACCGGTGACGGGCCCGTGGCGCGGCGGTGCAAGCGGCTGTCGGAGGCGGCCACCGCCAGGCTGGGCTCGTCGCACCCGGTGACCCGCGTGATCAACGCTGTCGGCGCGGGCCTGGCGTGGGCGATCGTCGACGACGACCTCGACGCCGTGGCCCCGATCGACATCGCGTTCGCGGCGGTGTCGGCGCTGGCGGCGGTGTACTTCATCACGGACTTCGCCGAGATCCGTGAACTCCGGTATCTGGGCCTGACCGCTGGGCGTCCGCTCCCGACGGTGTGGCTCGGCTACCTCGACGTGATCCGGCCGGTGTTCGACGCGCTCAGCCCCGTCCTGAACCCTGCCGGGGCGTTGCTGGGGCCGCTCGGCCACACCTCCTACGCGCTCGTGCTCGGCGCGGTCGGCGTGGTGCTCGTGCTCGAAGCCACGCGGCGAGCGATCAGCCTCTGGCTGATGTGCATCGTCGCCGCGTTCATCGCGTACGCCCGTTTCGGCTACCTCATTCCACAGGACGTGGCGTACCTGCAGATCATCTCGATCCCGCCGTTCGCGTGGCCGGAGATCATCCAAAACCTCTGGTATAACACCGAGAACGGCGTGTTCGGGATTCCGGTCACGGTGTCCGTGCAGTTCATCTACGTGTTCATCCTGTTCGGTGCGTTCCTGGAGATGTCGGGCGCCGGCCAGTGGTTCATCGACCTGGCCTACGGCGCGACCGGAACCCGGAAAGGCGGCCCCGCGAAGGCCTCCATCCTGGCGTCCGGGTTCATGGGCACCATCTCGGGGTCGTCGATCGCGAACACGGTGACGACGGGCGCGTTCACCATCCCGCTGATGAAGCGCTCGGGATACCGCCCGGAGTTCGCGGGCGCGGTCGAGGCGTCGGCGTCCTCGGGCGGCCAGATCCTCCCCCCAGTCATGGGGGCGGCGGCGTTCCTCATCGTGCAGTACACCGGCACGCCGTTCGCGGACGTGATCGTCGCCGCGACCATCCCCGCGCTCGTGTTCTTCTTCGGCGTGTGGGTGATGGTGCATTTCGAGGCCGGCAAGGAGGACATCGGCGGGCTCGGCACCGACGACCTGGTGTCGCTTCGGTCGCACCTCCGCACCGGCTGGTTCTACCTCGTCCCGATCGGGTTGTTGTTGTACTACCTGATCGTCGAGCGGCTGTCGGTGGCGCGCTCGGCGTGGTTCACGATCGTCGCGATCGGCGCACTGATGGCGCTGGTGGCGGCGTACGGCGACGAAACCCGCGGCCTGTTGGGCGGCGTGCTGACGGTGGTGACCGGTGGCACGCTGCTGGCGGAGTGGCTGGGGGGCGGCTCACTGGTGGCGGTGCTGACCGGTGGTGGTGCCGGCGCGCAGCCGCTGGGCGGAGCGGTTGCCGCGACGCTGGGTGAACTCGGCTGGCTGGCGATCGCGGCGGGCGTGATAACGATGGCGCTGCGGCCGCGGGCGGACGCCAGCCTGCTGGGCTTCGACGACGCCGTCGACGACACCGCGGGCGCGGTCAGCGCCGCGGTGGGGCGCCCGTCGCTTGCCGGCAACGGGCTGTTCCGGTACGGGGTGTTCACCCTGAAGTCGATGGAGGACGGCGCCCGGACCGCGGTCCCGGTCGTGATCGCCGTCGCCGCGGCCGGCATCATTCCGGGCGTCATCAGCATCTCCGGGCTCGGGCCGAACCTGGTGTCGCTGATTCAGGCCGTCGCGGGGGGCTCGCTGGTGGTCGTGCTCGTGATCACGGCGATCTCCTCGATCATCCTCGGGATGGGGATGCCGACGACGGTCACGTACATCATCCTCTCCGTGTTGCTCGTGCCGGTGTTGCTGCCGTTCGGGGTGCCGGAGCTCGCCGCGCACCTGTACATCCTGTATTTCGGCGTCATCGCGGACATCACGCCGCCGGTCGCGGTGGCGGCGTACGCGGCCGCCGGGGTGGCGAAATCGGACCCGTTCGACACCGGCGTCGAGGCGTTCTCGCTGTCGCTGAACAAGGCCATCGTGCCGTTCGCGTTCGTGGTGACGCCAGGGGTCATGCTGTTGCGGCGCAACGCCGGGTCGCTGCCGCCGGGCGACCAGTACAGCGTCGTCGGCGTGGCTGACCTCCTCGACGTGGGGTATTCGGTTCCGGAGGTGGTGCTCCCCATTGCGGGTGTCGTCCTGGGTGTCGTGGCGCTGGCTGCGACCGTCATCGGGCACGTGTACACCGACGTTGCGCGCGCCGAGCGCGTGGCGTACGCGGGCAGCGCGCTGTTCCTGATGGCACCCACGCTCATCGTCACCACGGCCAACGACGTGCTCGGCCTGCTGGGCGTTACGGGCGGACAGGCGGGTGTCGTGGTGGATCTCGGACTGCGGGCGATCGGGCTCGCGGTGTTCGCGGCGCTGCTCGTGCGGAACCGTCGTGCGAGCACCGCCGGGGAACCGGCCGCGTAGCGCTGCCGGGTGGTCGCTCGTTTTTGCCTGCGTGAATGGTTCGTCGCAGTGCCACCGCTCACGACAGTCGGGAAAACGAAGGTACCCGCATCGCCAAATATATATTTAGATGCATCTAAACGACGGTGTTGGCATGCTCTCTGACGTAATGGAAGACTACCTCAAATCGATCTACAACCTCGAACGCGAACACGAACCGCCGATCGCGACGTCCACCATCGCGGAGTACCTGGACGTCACGCCGCCCACGGTCACCAGCATGGCCGAGAAGCTCGAATCCCGCGGCCTGATCGAGCGCGAGAAATACGCGGGCGTCGAGCTCACGCCCGACGGCGAAACCGTCGCCGTGGAAGTGATCCGCCACCACCGCCTGCTCGAATCGTTTTTGGCGACCCATCTGGACTACGACTGGGACGAAGTCCACGACGAGGCCGACGCCCTCGAACACCACATCAGCGAGGAGTTCGAGGACCGACTCGCGGAGAAACTCGGTGACCCAACGGTCGACCCCCACGGCGACCCCATCCCGAACGCCGACCTCGAACCGCCCGAGCACCCCGACACCGAGGTGCTTGCCGACCACGCCGAAGGCGACGCCCTCGTGGTGGCGCGCGCGAGCGACCGCAACACCGACGAGCTCAGATATCTCGCCGACGCCGGCGTGCAGCCCGGCACTGAACTCACGGTCACCGAGCACGCGCCCATCGGCCTGTTCGTCGTCGAGATCGACGGCGAAGCCGTCCACCTCCCCGAGCGCGTCGCGGAAACGCTCGAAGTCAGACCCGCGGCCGACGAGGTGACCGACGCGTGAGCGCGTTCACGGAAGTCCTGACGCTCGCGTTCGTCACGCAACTCGCAGCGCTCCCGGGCGAAAAGGTCCAGTTCATCATCGCCAGCCTCAGCACCGAATACGACCCGCGGATCGTCGTCGCAGCGGCCGGCTCCGCGTTCGGCATCTGGACCGTGATCGAGATCCTCGTCGGGGAGGGGCTCCAACGCCTCATTCCCGGTGTCGTCTTGGACGTGACAACCGCCGCCCTGTTCGCCGTGTTCGGCATTCTGCTGTTGCGGTCGATGCCCGCACGAACCGGATCTGACGAACCCATGTCAAGCGACGGCGGGGGCGTCGCGGCCAGCATCGACGACGTGACCCTGTTCGGGTACCGCCTCACCACGGCGCTCGGCGGATTCATCCCCATCTTCTCGATGATGTTCGCCGGCGAGTTCGGCGACAAAACACAGCTGGTCACCATCGGACTGGCAAGCGACTACGGCGCGACACCCGCGATCTGGCTGGGGGAAATGCTGGCGATCATTCCCGTCAGCATGGTGAACGCGTACTTCTTCGACCGCTTCTCCGGGAAGTTCGACGCGCGCAAGGCGCACCTCGTGTCCGCAGTGCTGTTTTTCTTCTTCGCAGGGGACACGCTCCTAGAAGTGAGTGTCGGCGTCTCCGTCTGGGAGGAACTGGTGGCGCTCGCCAGCCAGCTGCTCTGATCGCTGGCAGCGTCCCGGGACGGTTAGTACCCGGTGTCGTTCATCGCCGGCACCTCCGAAGTCAGCCAGTCGTGGAGCCACCGCACGCGCTTCAAGCGCTTGTGTGCGATCGACGACGCGGCGTCGGACTCCACGCGCTCGGCGGCGTCCTCGCCGCGGTCCAGCACGCGCTGGATCATCTCCGCGGCGTCGACGTGGGTGCGCGCCTCGTACCCCATCCGGAGCAACATCAGCGCGGCGCCGTTCGCGCCGGCTTTGTCCAGCAGGTCGGCTTCCACGAGACACCGCGCCTCCAGTGGCAGGTCCATGAGGTCACCCTGATAGGAGTGCCGTGACACCGCCTCCGCGACCTGATCGACGAACGACGGCGGGAACTGGCCGTGCGTTTCGAGGTATTTGCGCGCGATGCGCGCGCCCTCCTCGGCGTGGGCGTCCTGTTCGGCCTCCAGCTTCGCGATGTCGTGGAACAGCGCCGCGACCCGAACCACATCGACGTTCGCGCTCGTCGCCTCGGCGATGCGCTCGGCGATGTCGACGACGTTCATGATGTGGGTGAACCGGTACTCCGCGGAGTGCCACGGGTACCACCGCATCCGCCCGCCGTCGGTCTCGTTTTCGACGCTGGCCTCCAGGTAATCCCGGACGAACGCGGCCATGTTGTCGAACTGCGCGTCCGTGACCGGCGACTCCCTTATTTCGACGCCCACCGTCTCACCTCCGTTCCCAAGCAGTGCATCCGTGTCATTGTTCGGATACAGGTTTGTTCCAGTCTTAGGCCTTTTGCAGCCCTCCCGGCGGGCGACGTCGACTCGGCGGCCGACCCGCCAGCCACCACGCCACGGGAAGCAGCCCGACACGTGGCGCGCGACGGAACTGTCGCCCACACGGTGGCCGTGGGTCAGACGTGCTCCTCGTAGGGCTGCACCACCACGAAGCCGGAGTCAGTGCCCGCGTCGTCGAACTCCATTTGGAAGCGCTCCCCGGACTCCTGGCCGACCATGTCCGAGAGGCTGGCGTTCACGTCGACGCTCGGCGTGGTGGCGCTCCAGGCGACCGTCGCACTCGGGTCGGTCGTCACCGGCGGCGCTACCACCAGCGGATCGCCGTGGGTGGTGAGCGCAACACAGCCGGGGCCGCTGATCGCGACGTTCGTGAATCCCCCGGCGAACGACCCGGCGAGGCTGTCCATCGTCGTGACCTCGTAGGACAGCTCGGACTCGAACGCGAGTACGTCCTCGCCGTTGACCGTGATCCGGTCGTCGGCGGCCAACTCGAGGATCTGGACTTTCTTCTGTGCGTCCGCGAGGTAGAGGGTGCCTGTGCCCTCCGCGCGCATGATCGGTGTGCCCTCACCGGTTGCGGCCTCCTTGATGATGCCCGTGAGCCCGCCCTCCGCCGACCGCTTCCCGGTGAACGAGAACTCGCCCGTGTACGCGACCATCGCCCCGGCTTTCGCCATCACGTCGCCGTCGACATCGATTGCCAGGGTGTAACTGTTCTCGATCGCGAACGGGGCGTCATCGCTTGCGGTGTCCGCGGCGTTGAATTGGTCGATGTTCATAACGAACCGAAGCCGAACGGCTTCGTGTGCCAGGTCACCGCCACACCCCATGAAGCTACTGCTGGTGTGCAGTGAGTGCAGCCTCACACTCCTGCATCGCCTCGAAGCGCTCGCTGTCGGGGTCCTCGATCGGGACGGTTTCGACGGTCACCCACCCCGAGTCGTAGGTGAGAGCGGTCACCCAGTCGTCGGTCCCGAGGATCACGTGCTCGGTGACCACGACCGGATCGCGGGTGTCGGCCTCGACGGCACGCTGGCGGTCGACGGGGACCACCAGCGAGAACGCGTCGGCGTGGTTCAGGGCCGTTACTTCCTGTTGGCGCAGCGGCCGGTCGGGAAGCGATTCGAGTGGCTCGCTCATACCGGCCGTTCGGAACAGCCACACGTAGGGGTGTCGCTCCCAATATACGTTTTATTCATACTCTAAAAATGTACACAAAGTATATATGGAGTACTATCATTGCTCCGAATACGATGCCGGAATGCAAGAACTGCGGCTCGTTCGTAACCACGGACTACGCACGCGTGTTCACACCACCAGGCGTCGACAGGCCGCGCGTTTGCCCCGAATGCCCCGACATGGTTCGGGACGGGGCCGACGTTCGGAAAGCCCGCGCAACACGAACCTGACAGCCGTCCCGGCGGCCGACACCCCCCATACTGTTTTTGCTGTCGCGATCACTCGCCGAGAAACCAGACCACCCCCCGACAGCACTGGACTGCGGATCGGTGAGTAGTCCCGGGCGGATTCGAACCGCCGTCGTGGGCTCCAAAGGCCCATATGATTGGCCACTACACCACGGGACTGCACTCGCGGATAGCGATGCAAGACACAAAGAGATTGCTTTTCGAACCGCACCCCCGCGGGGCGCTCAGTCGTCGGCCTCGACGGACGGCTCGGCGAGGAATCCACACGCGTCAGCGCCGGCGTCGAAGCAGTCCGGACACTGGGACTTGCGGTCGATGATCATGTCGAGGCGCTCGGCCACCGTCTCATCGATCACCGGCTCCAGCTGTCGGGCCTCGTCGCGGAACGACTCCACCCCGAGCACGTTCGCCAGGAACCGTTCGAGGATACAGTACGTCTGGAGGGCGTCTCGGGCGCGCGCCGCGCCGTCCTCGGTCACGGACGCCCCCTTGTACTTCTCGTGTGTCACGAGACCACGGTCTTCGAGTTTCCCCACCATCTCGTTGACGCTCGCCGGACTGACGCCGAGGCGGTCGGCGAGCTCCCCGGTCGCGGCGGGGCCGTCGGTTAACTGCTCTACGAGAAAGATCGTCTTCAAGTACTGATCAGCAGTGTTCATGTCCAATCACCTCGAACGGCGACCACACCGGCCGGCACCGCTGCGCCGACAGTGGCCGTGCTCATCTGTGTGCCTCCATCAGCGCAGTGACCGACTCGACGCCGTCGGCTTCGGCCGCCCGGATCTCCCGCAGCGTCGCCAACAGCCGGTCCTGATCGACGCCGAACGCCGCCTCGCTGGCCTCGATCGCCGCGATCAGATCGTCGTAGAACTTGTACGCGGTTTCCTCGCCGTGCAACTGATCGTACAGCACGCCGTCGAAGTCGTCCGGCCCAGTCTGCCCGTAGCTCTCCGCAACCAGCGCTTCGACCTCCCCGAACGGGATGCTGTCGGCGTCAAGCGACTCGATGATGTCCTCCAAGCGCGCGCGGTGATCCGCGGACTCCTCGCTGGCGTCGGACAACAGCGCCTCGATGTCGGCGTCCCGGTCGGCCGCCGGCAGCGACTGGTAATGTCGATGCGCGCGGACCTCCACGACCTCTTCGAGCACGACCCCGATCTGTAGCAGCCGCGCCAGTTGGCGGTCGGAGTCGACGCTCGCAGCGAGCGAGCTCACGGCCGCCGCCACCTCGCGAACGATACGGTGCGCATGGATACAGCCGACGGTCTCACCGTCCTAAAAGGCGAGGATTCCCCGGCAACGGGGTGTGGGGAACCGCTGCGCGTGTCAGTCGAGCCGCTCGGCGATCCGTGTCTCCAGGTCCTCGCGCAGTTCCTGGACTTCGACCTCTTCGAGCACCGGCACGAAGAACCCCGCAACAAGCATGTCCGTGGCTTGCTGGGCGGTGAGGCCGCGGTCCTGCATGTAGAACAGGGTCTCCTGGTCGACCTGCCCGACGGTCGCGGAGTGGCTGGCCTCGGTGTCGTGGTTGTTGATGATGAGCTTCGGGGAGGCGTCGGCCTCGCTCTCGTCGCTCAGCATCAGCGTGTTCTCGCGCTGGTAGCTCGACGTGTCCCAGGCGTCACTGCCGACGTCCTGGACGCCCTCGTAGACGCTGCGGGCGTCGTCGTCGATGACGCCGCGAGTCACGAGATCCGCGGTGGTGTGCTCGGCACGGTGCCAGACCTTCGCGTCGAGGTCGAAGTGCTGGTCGTCGTGGCCGAAGAACGCGCCGACGATCTTCGTCTCACTGGCGTCGCCCGCCAGTTCGGTGGAAACACCGGTCTTCGTCAGCCGGCTGCCGATGTTGCCCTCGATCCAGTTGACCGTGGCGTACGTGTCGGCGTGCCCGCGTTTCAGCGTGTAGTTGTACGTCTGCTCGTCGAAGTCCTGGAGGCTCCCGTACTGCACGTAGGAGTTCTCTCCGGCGTCGACCTCAACGATCCCCGAGTAGTAGCGCTCGCCGTCGACGTCGTCGCCGGTGTCCTGGCGCTCCAGGATCGTCGCCGTCGCGTTGTCCTCGGTGATGACCAGCGTGTAGTTGAACAGCGACCGCGAGTTCATCGAGGTGCGGATGGTGACGTCCTCGGCGTCGACGCCCGCGGGCACGTACACCACAGTCCCGGTCGTGAACAGCGCCGTCGACAGCGCCGTCAGGCGGTTCTGGTGGGGGTCGATGACGCTGCCGAACGCGTCCTCGACGCGGTCGGCGAGGTCGTCGTCCTGGAGCGCGTCGTGGAACGACTCCACGCGAGCGTTCTCCGCGCCGACCTGGTCTTTGTCCTCGGTCTGGGAGAGCGGATCGACCAGCGCGTCGAAATCGAGGTCTTCGAGCGTGGTCCACTTTCGGCCCGGCGTCTCGATGACGCTGGGGAACGCGAGGTCGTCGAGCGCCTCAAGCGCATCGAGGCGCGTTTCGCGGAGCCACGCGGGCTCGTCGCGCTCGTCGGCGATCCGGCGGACCGTCTCTGCAGAGATATCAGTGTGTAGCTGCGTACTCATATTAACCGAGCGAACCCTCCATCTCCAGCTCGATGAGGCGGTTCAGTTCGACCGCGTACTCAATCGGCAGTTCTTCGGTGATCGGCTCGATGAACCCGGAGACGATCATCTGCTTTGCGTCGTCGTCGTCGAGACCACGGCTCTGGAGGTAGAAGACGTCCTCGTCGCCGATCTTCCCGACGGTCGCCTCGTGTGCCACGTCGACTTTCGACTCGTTGATCTCCATGTACGGCATGGTGTCGCTGGTGGAGTCGTTGTCGAACATCAGCGCGTCACACTCGACGTTGGTCTTCGAGTCCTCGGCGCCGTCGGCGATGTGAACGAGGCCGCGGTAGTTCGTGCGGCCGCCGTCTTTCGCGATGGACTTCGATTCGATGGTGGAGCTCGTGTCCGGGGCGTTGTGATAGACTTTCGCGCCGGTGTCGATGTCCTGGCCGTCGCCGGCGAACGCGATCGTGATGTGGTTGTCCGTCGCGCCGCGACCCTTGAGGATCGTCGACGGGTACAGCATCGTGGCCTTCGACCCCATGCTGCCGGAGACCCACTCCATCGTGCCGTTCCCCTCGACGACCGCGCGCTTGGTGTTGAGGTTGAACGTGTTCTTCGACCAGTTCTGCACGGTCGAATACTGCACGTGGGCGTCCTCGCCGACGAACACTTCGACGCCGCCGGAGTGGAGGTTGTGGCTGCCGTACTTGGGCGCCGAGCAGCCCTCGATGTAGTGGACTTCCGAGCCCTCCTCGGCGATGATGAGGGTGTGCTCGAACTGGCCCATGCCCTCGGAGTTCATCCGGAAGTACGCCTGCACGGGCATGTTCACGGTGACGTCCTCGGGCACGTAGACGAAGCTGCCGCCGGACCACACCGCGCCGTGCAGCGCCGCGAACTTGTTGTCGCTCGGCGGCACGCAGCTCGTCATGAAGTGCTCTTTGACCAGCTCGGGGTACTCCTGAACGGCCTCGTCCATGTTGCAGAAGACGACGCCCTTCTCCTCCCAGCGCTCCTGCATGTTCTGGTAGACGACCTCGGACTCGTACTGGGCGCCCACGCCGGAGAGCGCGTTGCGCTCCGCCTCGGGGATGCCCAGCTGTTCGAAGGTGTCCTGGATCTCGTCGGGGAGGTCCTCCCATTCGTCGGCGCCCGAGCGCTTGTCGACGTCCGGGCGGATGTACGGGACGATCTCCTCGATGTCGAGTTCGGTGAGGTCCGGCTGGCCGGGCCAGTCGGTCGGCATCGGCATCTTCGTGTACTGTTCGAGCGCACGGAGGCGGCGGTCGAGCATCCAGTCGGGCTCGTCTTTGTCCTCGGAGATGACGCGGATCGTCTCCTCGGTCAGGCCCTTCTCGGATTCGAACGCGGAGTTCTCCTCCTTTTTGAACTCGAAGCGCGCCTCGGTGTCAGTGTCTTGTATGTCTTCGGAACTCATGTGGTGTGTGTGGTTGCGTTGCGTGTCTGGGCGGCGTTACGCGGTCTCGTAGACCTGATCGCGAACCCAGTCGTACCCCTCGTCTTCGAGCTTCTCGGCGAGCTCGGCGTCACCCTCCATGACGACTTCGCCGTCGAGCATGATGTGGACGCGGTCGGGCTCGACGTAATCGAGGATGCGCTGGTAGTGCGTGATCTGGAGGATGCCGGTGTCCTGCTCGTCGCGGAGCGCGTTGATGCCCGTCGAAACGTCCTGGAGGCGGTCGATGTCGAGCCCGGAGTCGATCTCGTCGAGCACGGCGATCGAGGGCTCCAGGATGGCGGCCTGGAGGACTTCGTTTTGCTTTTTCTCGCCGCCGGAGAAGCCCGCGTTCAGGTAGCGGTTGGCGAACTTCTCGTCCATGTCCAGGGTCTCCATTTTCTCCGAGAGGATCTCCTGGAAGTCCGCGACGCCGATCTCGCCGTCGTCGGCCGGCCCCTCCATGGGGGAGGTCTCGTAGCCGGCGTCCTCGTCATCGTCGGTGGCGTCGTCGGCGTCCTCGTCGTCATCCTCGAAGAGGAGTTCCTCGCGCTCGTCGAGCTTCGCGTTGAGCGCTGTGCGAAGGAAGTTCACGAGGGTGACGCCCTCGATCTCTGCGGGATACTGGAACGCAAGGAAGATACCGAGCGCGGCGCGCTCGTTCGGCTCCAGGCCGAGCAGATCGAAGGTTCGGTCGTCGGCGGGGAGCTCTTCGGCACCGTCGAAGTCGTCGTCTTCGATGGTGAACAGGACTTCCCCGTCGGTGACGTCGTAGGCCGGGTGGCCGGCGATGATCTTTGCGGTGGTGGATTTCCCGGAGCCGTTGGGACCCATGAGGGCGTGGATCTCGCCGGACGGGATTTCGAGGTCGACACCGTCGAGAATTTTCTCCCCACCGTCCTCTGCGACTTCGGCGTGTACGTCTTTGAGCTCAAGCGTAGCCATTGATTAGGTCATCCTAAACGAAGTGGGTCAGCATCATAATAGTTGCGGAGTTCACCGTAACTGCTTTTGCTAACATAAAATAGAGTTTTTGATTTACTAAAAACGGCGTCGTGTGGCGAGCTGACCGCAGCGTCGTCTACAGCGTGTCTCGGGAGCCGACACACGCGCCGGGATCGCCTGGCGAGCCCGCCCACATGGGGGGCGGTATCACTGCGGGAGCGGTGTGGGTTGGCGTACGCTGCTATGCGGCAGGAACCCTGGCAGGAGAAACTGTCAAGGCCCGCGCCCGGGATGAACGCATATGGAAACGGCTCCGCTCGACGGCGACGTCGCCGTCATCACTGGCGCATCGAGTGGCATCGGGGAAGCAACCGCACACGCGCTCGCCGAGAACGGCGCGACGGTCGTGCTCGCCGCGCGCAGCGAAGAGACGCTCACCGAGATCGCGGACACGATCACGGCAACGTACGACACTGCCGCCCACGCCGTGCCCACCGACGTCACCGACCGGGCGGCCGTCGACGCGCTCGTCGAGACGGCCGTCGAGGAGTACGGCAGCCTGGATCTCCTCGTCAACAACGCCGGGCTCGCGCGCGGCGACGACGTCGCGGCCCTCACCGACGACGAGTACCGTCAGATGATGGCCGTGAACTGCGACGGCATGTTCTACGCCACCCGGGCGGCGCTCCCGCACCTCACCGACGCCGACGGCACCATCGTTTTCCTGGGTAGTTTCGCGGGGCAGTACCCCCGCCCCAGCAACCCCGTCTACGCCGCGACCAAATGGTGGACGCGCGGGTTCGCCCACAGCGTCGAGGCACGCTACGGCGACGACGGCCTTGGTGTCACCGTAGTCAACCCCACGGAGGTGCGAACCCGGTTCAACGAGGAGGACGGCACCGCCTTCGAGGAGGCCTACGACGAAGCCGAGGTGTCCCGGCCGACCGACATCGCCGACGCCATCGCGTTCGCGGCGACCCAGAGTGCGCCCACGGTGGCGAGCGAGATCGACATGTACCGCCAGGACAAGTTCTCGGAGTTCTAGCTGGGGCCCAGCGGGCTACGTGAACTGGCCCAGCCCGGTCTGCGTTTGGCCGGATTTCACCTCGTCCCAGGAGAGATCAAGCGCCTCGAGGATGCGCTCGATGGGGCCTTTGAGCGTCTTATCGAGCATCTTGTCGTAGTCGACGACGAACGTGTCCGGGATCTGGTCGGCGTACTCGTAACAGATCACGTCGGGATCCCGGCGGAACTCGCGGTAGCGGTCGCTCGTGCTCGTGTCGATGCCCTGTTCGTCTTCGACGTGACCCCAGAAGTCCGGATGCACTTTCGCGAGGTAGAGTCGCTTGGGCTTGGACCCGCGGTCGAAGTTCGTGCCCAACAGCAGGTTGGCGTACTTCGCGCCACGCACCTGGGCGGTGTCCGTCTCGTAGTTGTCCAGTCGTTTGCCGATGCCGCCCGGGATACCGATGTCGTCCAGATCCGCATCCCCCTCCTGGAACTCCTCGATGACGCCGTGGACGTACTCCTCGACGGCGTCCACGTCGCCCTCCCGCACCACGAGGTCGATGACCTCCTTCTGGACGCGCTTCGTGATCGGCGCGATGTCCGAGCGCTGGTACTCGAAGCCCGTGATGTCGACGTCGTCGACGTCCTTGCCCTCCTTCCAGACGATGTGGCCGGCGTAGCGCTTCTTCTTGCCGGCCTGGAAGAACCGCCGGTAGAGCTTCTCGAACTCGATCTGGAAGCGGTGGTCGTCGGCGTGCAGTTGCTCGCGAGCGAACTCGTCGTAGGCGGCGTTGATGTGGTCCTCGATGTCGAACGACTCCGCGATGGCCTCCGCTTTCGTCATGTCGTCGCCGAGTTCGAGCATGACGCTGTCGGTGTCGCCGTACGCGACCTCGTAGCCGAACTCCTCGGCGGCCTGCTCGGTGAAGTCGATGACCTCGCGGTTCGTGGAGGTGACGCCCGCGCTCATCGCGCGGTCGTAGAGCCGGAAGCGGTCCCAGCCGAACACGCCGTAGAGGCTGTTCATGATGACCTTCACGGCGGCCTGCTGGCGGTCGTAGCGCTCGTAGTCCTCGCTGTCCGGCTCGTGGTCGTCGCGGCGTGCTTTCTTCTCCTCGCGCTCGGTGAGGAGTTCATCGACCATCTCCCGGATGATGCCGTCGGGTTCCTTCCGGAAGTGGACGCCCGTCGGCGTCCGGTAGGTGTCGCCGTCGAACTCCTCGGGGTCGACTTTGGTCTCCGGGCTGGCGTTGATGGTCACCATCGACATCGGGTAGAGGCTCTTCAGGTCCAGCACGGAGACGTTCTCCCGAACGCCAGTGATGGGGTCGAAGACCGCGCCGCCCTCGAACTCCTCGGCGTCCTGTTGGCCTTTCGACGGCAACACGAAGTTCCCGAACGCCTTGTGCAGGACGTACATGTCCACCGCGTCCCCGGGGGTCGTGGCGTCCTCCAGTTTGCAGCCCACGAGCTTGCGGGCTTCGTCCCAGAACGCCACGATGGACTGCTTGCGGTCGATTTCCACGCAGAGCTCGACGTCCCGGAGGTTGTACTCCAGGAGGCGCTCGGGGTCGTCCTCCCAGAGGTCGCCGATATCCCCGGGGTAGCGCTCTTTGCCGACGCCCAGCTCCTGTTCGCCGACGGCGTCCAGCCGGTAGGAGTCCAGCTCCGAGTATTTCGTGCGCTGGTAGGCGTACAGCAGGTCGAAGACCACCCGTCCTTTCACGTTCGGGCCGCCCCAGCCGGACGTCCAGACTTCGCTGACGCGGGAGAGGCGGTCGGAGTCGAGGTCGTGGTCGGTTCGTGGGTCGAGTTCGTCCAGCCGGTCGATGAGGTAGGGGGCGTCGAAGTCGTCGAAGTTCCAGCCCGTGAGCACGTCGGGGTTGGTATCCTCGATGTACGAGAGGAACGCGTCGTGCATGGCTTCCTCGGTGTCGAACACGCGCACGTCGATGTCGGCGTCGTCGGTCAGTGGGTCGTAGCCCGGGACCGCTGTGGGGGCGTCGACCGTCGCGTCCGGGGCGGCGTACAGCCACGCGACGTATTCGTCGCGGTAGGAGTCGTGGCTGGTCAGACAGACCACGGGCTCCTCGCCGTCCTCGGGGAAGCCGTTGCGGTCGTTGACTTCGATGTCGAAGGTGTTCACGCGAAGGGTCGCGGCGACCTCACAGGCCGCGATTTCGTCGTGGTGGACGTAGAGCGCGCCGTCGTCGGCGCGCCGGGCGGGCACCCTGACGCCGTCGGTGATGTCCTTGTCGATGAGCAGGCGGTTCGGGAACAGGATGTCGGCCTCGTAGTGATCGAACGCGTCACGGATGTTCCCGACGTCGCGGGGCGTCCGGCCGAAGATCTTCGTCAGCGCTTCGCCCCGGATGGATTCGTAGCCGTCCTCGGTGCCGGTGATGACGTCGTCGGTGAGGTCGTCTTCGGAGAGCGTGGCCGTCGGTGCGTAGAAGTACGGTCGAAAGCCGTGCACGCGGACGTGTTCGGCCTCGTCGTCGGTCGTGCGGCCGAAGACGTGGAGGACGGGGCGCTCGCGGTCGCCCGAGCCCTCGATCGTGTAATCGACCTGTGTGACCATCAGTTCGACCTCGCCGGTGGCGTCGGGCAGCGCGTCCGCTTCCGCCGTCAGCACCTCGTTGACGACGGGGTCGGCGTCGCCGGCGACGACCGCGGCTTCTTCCTGGATCGCGTCCTCCCCGGGGTCGTCTGCCCCGTCGCTCTCGTGCATGAACTCGGAGAGCTCGGTGTTTCCCATTGGGTTGGGGTTCGTCCGTCCGGCCTAAAAGCTCGCCCTTCGGAGCGGCAGAATCCGACGGGGGGAAAACAGTTATCCCATGTGGTCCACTACCACAGACCGAGGTGACAGAGATGACAGACCACGCAGCGGGCGACCGGAATCACCGCAACGACGTCCCACAGCTGCCCGAGGGCAACGACCCACGCGACAGCGTCGAGGCCTACGATGCCGACGAGGGGGTCGTACTCTACGACGCGGAGAATCCGCTCGCGTGGCTCAAAGGCACACACGCGGTGTGCCTCGGCGACGCCCTGTAGAACCGATAACGCTTTGCTCGCACCACCCACAGTGTGTGGCGTGCTCGACGACGTTCCGTTCGCCGACGAGGAGTCCGAGGCCGAACAGGACCTCGCCCCCGACATCGAGATCCCGGACGGCTCGGCGGCCGATCCAACCCTCCAGCGGAAGTTCTGGTCGCTGGTGTTGGTGTTCAACGCGGCCGTGTTGGCGGGCAGCGTCGGGGCGATGATCGCGTGGTTCAACGGCAACTGGGGGACCGGCGGCCCGCTGCTGGCCGCCGCCGTGATCCTGTCCGTCTACGGCGGATACAAATACCGCGTCTACACACGGAAGGACTAACGCCGTCGCCCTCCTTCCGTGGGGTGTGCAGACGGTTCGAGACACCGATGGGCGGCGCTGGATACGCATCGCGGACCACGGCGAACAGAGCAGGGTACGGGACCCAACGACCGGCGAGGAGACCACGGTGCCCAGCGAGACACTCACACCGACGAGTGACGACGCCGTGTTCGAGGCGCTCGCGGACCGCGTTCCGGCCGCCGGCCGCCGGGTCGCGAAGGCGTGTCACGCGGACTGGCAACTCGGACTGCTGGTGGCGCTGGCCGACGATGGCCCGCGCCCGGTTCGGAAACTACTGGCGGCGGCGGGCGTCTGCGAGAGCGATTTCCTCGGTGCGACCACCGAGCTCCGGGCGGCCGGCGTGCTCGCGGAGACGACGGTGGCCGGTCAGCGCGCCTACGAGCTCACGGCGGCCGGCCGCGAGGGGATCGGCGCGCTCCGTCACGCGGAGTGACCGCGCCGGCTGTGGTGGTAGCCGGTTGCGGCGAGCACGGAGACGGAGACGGCAGCCGTGCCGACGCCAAACGCCCACAGGAGTGGGGTTGACGCGGTTATCCCGACAGCACCGAGAACGATCGCAAGCACCGCCAGCACGCCGCCGAGCTGCAGCATCCGGTGCACCGGCGTGTGTCGGCCGTGCTCACCTGTCCGCGACTCGGTTTCGTTTGCAGAAGCGTCCGCCGGTTCTGGCATATGGACGCCCTGGGCCTGGATCCATTAGAGGGTTCGGGAACCCCTCTGATATCATATGTGTTCGGGGGTGGACACACGGGACCGGTTCGACGTGGCGTCTTTCGCGACCCGCACCACGTCGTCAGCGGCCGCCACCAGCTCGTCGTCGTGGCTCACGACCACGATCTGCTCGACGCCGAGCCGTCGCATCGACTCCACCAGTTCCACGAGCTGCGAGACGTGCCCGGAGTCGAGGAACACAGTCGGTTCGTCCAGGATCAGCGGCGGGAGAGGGGCGTCGCCGTCGATCCCCTCAGCCAGCAGCCGGTAGACGGCAGTGCGCAGGCTGAGGTTGAACAGCGCGCGCTCGCCCCCCGAGAGCTGCGCGGGCTCCAGGGGCTCGCCGTCCTTCTGGTAGACGGTGAGCTCGTACTCGCCGGACAGCTCGATGCGGGCGTAGGAGTCGTTCTGATAGACCAACTCGAAGGTCTCGTTCAGGAGGCGTTCGAGCTTCGAGACGTTCTGTTGGCGCAGCTCCGCCCGCAACTCCCCGTACATCGTCTCGAGCGCGGTCACCTCGTCGTGGACCGCCTGGAGGTCCTGGTGGCGTGACTGCACGCGCTCGTGCTCCTCGCGCAGCGACTCCAGCTCCGCGATGGCGTTCTCCGCAGCGCCGATCTTCGCCTGGAGGTCGTCGCGGTCCTCGCGCAGCGCCTGGAGTTTCGGTTCGACCTGTTCGAGGTAGTCCTCGGCGCGGTCCTTGTCGGCGCGCGCTGTCTCGATGCGGTCCGCATCGAACTCGCTGTCCAGCGTACGCTTGCGCTCGCGCAGCTCCGAGAGGCGGTCCCGGCGCTGCTCGTTCTGGGCGGCCAGTGCCGCGCGCTTCTCGGCCAGCCGCTGGGCGGCTTCGCGGGCGTCGGCGGCCGCTTCGAGGCGGTCGACGAGATCCGCAAGCGCGTCCAGTCGCTCCTTGAGGGCGGTCTGGTCGGCGTTCAGCGCCGCCAGCGTCTCGCGCTTCTCGTCGGCCGCATCACGCTTGGCCGCGGCGTCCGCACGGGCGTCCTCGGCCTCGGCGTCGAGGTCCGCGGCGCGGTCGCGCTTTTCGGCGGCCTGGTCGCGTTTCGCGTCCGCGATGTCGGCCTGCTCGTCGCGGCGCTCGACGGCGCGCTCGCGTTGCTGTTCGAGGTCGTCGACCCGGTCTTCGGCGGCCACCAGTGATTCGCCGCGGTCGACGCGCTGGGCCACCGCGTCGAGTTCGTCCTCGACGTCCGCCAACTCGGCGTCGAGCTCGGCGACGCGCTCGCGATCGTCGGTGACACGCTCGACGTGGGGTGCCCCCTCGACCGGCTGTCCGCATTCGGGGCATTTCCCCTCGTCGAGCAGCGCCTCAGCCTCGGCGACGCGGTCGGCAGCGGACTGCCGGTCGGCGCGGAGCGTCGCCGCCCGCTCGCGCAGTTCGTCGCGTTCGGCCGCCGCGTCGTCGAGGAACGCCTCGGCGTCCCCGAACGCGACCGGCGCGTCGTCGAAAGCCGCCATCGCCGCCTCGATGTCGGCGTCCAACGCCTCGATGCGGGCGGCGGCGTCGTCGCGTTTCGCCGCTGCGTCGTCGGCCTCGGCGTCGAGGGCTGCGGCCTCTTCGCGCAGCGTCTCGGCGCGCTCGTCGAGGGTGGCGGCGTCGTCGGCGGCGCTGTCGGCCTGCTCGGTGAGCCGGGAGACAGCCGGTGCGACCTCGCGCACCCGTTCGGCGACCGCCTCCCGCTGGTCGGCAACGGCGTCGCGCTCCGCGCTGGCGTCCTCGGCGTCCGGATCGTCGAGCCCGAGATCGGCCGCGAGCGCCGCTGCCTCGTCGTCGAGATCGCTGGCGCGCTCGCGGTGATCGCTGACGCGGTCGGCGAGCGTCTCCCGTTCGCGTTCGGCCTCGGCGACGGCCTCGCGGACGTCGGCGATCGTCTCCTCGACGTCCGCGAGCGCCGTGCGTGACTCCTCGTAGCGCTCCAGGACGTCCGCGGCGTCGTCGCGGGTCTGCCTGGCCTGCTCGCGTTCGGTCTCGAAATGCTCGATGTCGGCGGTGACCTCGGCGAGCGCGGTGTTGTGGCTCGCCAGCCGGTCGTGGGGGTCGGCGGCCTCCTTGTCAGCGATCTGGTCGGCGAGCCTGTCGAGTTGCCCCTCGACGTTGCTCTTGACGTCCTCGACGCCGAGGCGGGCGTCGCCGGCGCGCTGGCGGTACTCCTCGAGTTTCCCCAACTGGAGGAGCGCGTCGATCATGTCCTGGCGCGTGCTCGGGGCGGCGTTGATGAGCTTGTTCACCTCGCCCTGGCGGACGTACGCGCAGTTCACGAACGCCTCGGCGTCCATGCGCAACAGCCCCGAGATGTGGGCTTCGACGTCGGTGACGCCGTCGATCCGGTCGGTCGGAGTCTCCAGCACACAGGCGGCGGTCTGGGCGCGCCCGCCGGACGCACGGATCCGGCGGTGGACGTGGTAGTCGCCGCCGGCGTGCTCGAAGTGGAGGTCGATCTCGGCCGTCTCCGCGCCGATCGTCACGGCGTCAGCGAGGGTCGTGTCGAGGGCGGTGGTGCCGTACAGCGCGAAAAAGCAGGCGTCGAGCAGGCTGGACTTGCCGCTGCCGTTCAGCCCGTGGATGACGGTCACGCCGGGGTCCAGGGAGACGGCGGCGTCCGCGTAGCATTTGAAGTTCGACAGGGAGAGGCGCGTGAACCTCATTGGCACTCCTCCACGGTGGTGGGCCGGCCGTCGTCGTCCGCCGCGTCGGCGTCGTCGTCCAGCACAGCCTCTGCGCGCTGTATCACGCGCTCTCGGACGGCTGCGTCGGCCAGCGTGTCGTCACGCACGATCCGGTCGACATCGCGGGCCGGCTCGTCCAGCCCCAGATCGCGGACGCGCTGCTCGACGGCGTCGTCGGGGTCGGCGAACGACACGTCCACGTCGGGGGCGTCGTCGCCGGTGTCGAACTCCCGGCGGTCGTTGACGCGCGTGAGGAGTGCGCCACGATCGTCGCCGAAGCGCTCGATCTCGGCGGGCGTGACCGTGTCGCCGTCGCCCGTGATCGTGACGACCACGACGGCGTCGTCGAGGGCGCGCTCGCGCAGCCGCTCCTGGATGAACGCCGTGCCGTCCGTGGGGCCGAGGTCGGCGTCCACGAACACGAACTCGCGGGTGTTGAGCGACTTCCGAGAGATGGCAACGTCGGTGGTGGCGTCGCTGCTGAACGAGACGATGTTGTAGCCTCGGGGGTCGCGTTCGCTGGCGCTGGCGCGCTCCGTGGAGCCACAGTACGTCACCCACGTGTCCCCGAGTTGCGCGGTGTCCGGGGTGTGGTTGTCGCCCAGCAGGACGGCGTCGAACTCCACCGTGGCGTCGGCCAGCACCGCGTCCAGGTCCCAGTTGGCGTACTGGAACGGCGTGAACAGACCGTGGGAGACGAGCGCGGCGTGGTCGGCGTCGTGGTCGGCGACGGTGTAGTCGTGGTCGTCGCGCTTGGACTGGGGGACGTAGTCGAGGCCGTAGAAGGCGGTATCCGCGACCACGCGTGGCGAGTCGTCGAGGCGCTCGGCGAGGCCGAGTGTCTCGAAGAGATCCAGCCACTGGGCGTCGCGGGTGCCTTCGTGGTTTCCGACGACAGCGAGAAACGGGATGTCGGCGTCCTGGAGCGGGCGCAGCAGGGCGATCGTGTCCAGGATGTCCCGGAGCCCGGGCTGGCGGTCGTGGTAGAGGTCGCCGGCGTGCACCACGGCGTCGACGCCCTCGTCGATGGCGTCCGTAATGACGGCGTCGAAGGCGTCGAGGAAGTCCTGTCGCCGCTGGGGGGCGTGGTACTGTTGGTATCCGAGGTGGGTGTCCCCCGTGTGGATGACGCGAGCCATACACCTGGCGTGGGGTGGCGGGGCGGAGAAAGCTTCGGTGCGTGTGTGGCGGCGGTGTCAGGTCAGGGTGTAGAGGCGTTTGCGGGCGTCGGTGAACGAGAACCGCGAGGAGACGATGTCGTGGTCTTCGAGGCGCGTGAGCGCGTATCTGACGGTGCGGTCCGGGAGCAGTGTCTTCTCGGCGAGCTCCCGCTGTGAGAGGGTGTCGTTGTATTCGAGGACCTTGGCGACGAGCTTCGCGCTCGGCGGGAGGGATTCGAGTGCGTCCGCCGTCTCGGTGGGGCTCATACCCACCAGTATCGAATGCGCCGTATTAATCCTTTTGCTATATTTGATGCGCTACGGTAATTCAACGACGGGGTGGCTGCGTCGGTCACGGGGGATGGATTCACCCCCAACGACCGGCTGTGACTGTCTCGCGCGTGCGGTTTCGAACCCCCACACAGGTTGGGTCACCCGAAGCCTCTTATGAACTAACACCCTACTCAGTGGTGATGACCGATACCGTCGAGGACGTGGAGCTCCCCTACGACGACAGCGCCTCACAACAGGACAAACTGGAGGCGCTAGAGGAGCAACTCTCTACCCTCGAAGAGGAGAACGAGGAGATGCGAGACCGGCTGCTTGATGCCAACGCAGAGAACAACAAATACCAGCAGAAGCTCGAACGCCTCTCACACGAGAACAAGAAGCTCAAGCAGTCGCCGCTGTTCATCGCGACTGTCCAGGAGCTCACCGACGAGGGGGCCGTGATCAAACAGCACGGCAACAACCAGGAAGCGCTCACTGAGGTCACGGACGAGCTGCGTGCCACCCTCGAACCGGGCTCGCGGGTCGCGGTCAACAACTCGCTGTCCGTCGTCCGCCAACTGGACGACGAGGCAGACGTGCGGGCTCGTGTCATGGAAGTCGATGACTCCCCCGACGTGGGCTACGAGGACATCGGCGGCCTCGACGACCAGCTCCGGGAAGTCCGGGAGACAGTCGAGCTTCCGATGAAAGACCCCGGCCTGTTCGAGACCGTGGGCATCAACCCGCCGAGCGGCGTGTTGTTGCACGGGCCGCCCGGCACGGGCAAGACGCTGATGGCGAAGGCCGTCGCCAGCCAGACGGACGCCAGCTTCATCAAGATGGCCGGCAGCGAGCTCGTGCACAAGTTCATCGGCGAGGGCGCGAAGCTCGTGCGCGATCTCTTCCAGGTCGCCCGCGACCACGAGCCCGCCGTCGTGTTCATCGACGAGATCGACGCCATCGCCTCGAAGCGCACGGACTCGAAGACCAGCGGGGACGCCGAGGTCCAGCGCACGATGATGCAGTTGCTCTCGGAGATGGACGGCTTCGACGAGCGCGGCGACATCCGCATCATCGCCGCCACCAACCGCTTCGACATGCTCGACCGCGCGATCCTGCGGCCCGGCCGCTTCGACCGCCTCATCGAGGTCCCCCACCCGAACGTGGGCGGCCGCGAGAAGATCTTCCGCATCCACACGCGGGCGATGAACGTCGCCGACAGCGTCGACTTCGGCGAGCTCGCCGCCGACACCGGGGACCTCTCCGGTGCGGACGTGAAAGCGATCTGTACGGAAGCCGGGATGTTCGCCATCCGCGACGACCGCACGGAGGTCCGGATGCAGGACTTCCAGTCGGCGCGCGAGAAACTCGATCAGGACTCCGAGCCCGCCGCCGCCACGGACGTCTCCCGGACGTTCGCGTAGTCGGCAGGCGATTCGGGAGCCGTTTTTCAGCGATCCTGGCGCGTTACAGCGCTGTGAACGCCAGGTACGGCACGCCGAACAGCACCGCCGTCATCACCACCAGAACAAGCGCGTAGCTGACAGCCGTCCCGAGCGCTGTCCGCCACGCGTCGTGATCGAACGCATCGAGCGCGTCGCTCATACCGACACGTCGCGGTGCCACGTCCTAAGCGTTGTCATCACCGCGCCGGTCAGTCGAGGATGTCACCGATCCGGCGCGGCTCCCCGGACAGCGTCGGGTTCGGTTCGACGAGCTTGAGCAGGTCGTGGTCGGTGACGTCGTGGTAGTCGGACTGCGTGGCGTCCTCGATGAGGGGTTTCTCCAGGCGGAACTCGGTGCCCTCGTACACCACGTCGACGCCGTCGTCTGCAACCGAGAGGGAGGTCATGACTGATGGTACGTGTGCAGAGACTAAACCCCGTCGTCTGACTGTCGTCCGACGGTCTCGCGGGGTTTATGCCGATGCGACGACTGGACTGCGGTGTGCTCGGCCCGACCCCGATCGACCAGTTACACATCCCGGACGGCACCACGGTCAAGGAGCACGACGTGGTCGCCGACAGTGACGTGCTGATCGGGGCGCAGTCGCAGCTCCGGCTCGGGGTGCGGGGCCACAACGTCGTTGCAGGCGAACGGGTGTCCGTCGACGGCGACATCGAGGCGGCGGGCGACTGCCGGCTGGACATGTGGTGTGAGGTCACCGGCAACGTGCTCGTTGAAGGCGACGCCTACGTGGGTGAACGCACCCACATCACGGAGCGGCTGGTCGTCGGTGGCGACCTCGACATCGGCGACGACGTCGACATCGAGGAGGGGTTCGAGGCGTCGGGCTGGATCGTCATCCGGAACCCGATGCCCACCCTCACGTTCTTCGTCATGTACCTCACGCACCTCCTCCGGCTCGGCGAGGCGGAGGACGCCCAGGAACTCGTCGAGGAGCTGGCGGCCGACGGCGACCGCGGCCCCCTCACGATCCCGCAGTCGGCCAGCGTCTCCGACGACGCCTGGCGCGTCTCCACGCCGGCGACCATCGGCGACGACTGCCGGCTGCACGGCAACATCCGGGCGACCGAGATCGACGTCGGGCGCGGGAACAACGTCTTCGGGAGCCTGCGCGCCCAGAACGACGTGACGGTTGGCGCGGGCACGAAGATCCACGGCGACGTGACCACCCGGAACGGGAGCGTCCACGTCCAGGGGGACGCGGTCGTCCTCGGCGACGTCTCCGGCCACGACGTCACCATCGACGAGGCCGCGGACGTCGACGGCGTCATCCGCGCCCGCGGCGAGATGCGGCTTGGGAGTGTTGCCGACCGGGACGCCGAGTGACGCGCCCGGACCGTCAGGTTTCTTGATTGGTCCGCGACCATCCAGCAGTGATGCCCTCCCCCGACGATGACGGTGCGGCGGACCAGTCGTTGAACGGTGACCACGGGCCGCCGTGGCTGGGCGTCCGCCTGCTCCCCTCGGCGGTGCTCGCGTGGCTCGGCGTACTCGCGTTGCTCACCGGAGTTCACGGCGTCTGGTGGATGCTCGGCGAGCCGACCCCCGCGTACGCCGGGTACGGCGTTCCGAGTCTGCTGTGAGACAGCGCGCTCGTGTTCGTCGGCGTCTACTTCCTCACAGTGGCCGTCGGGAGCGCTGCCGCCCGGCTGGATTAGGACTGTGACTTCTCGGCCGCCTCGTCGTAGGGGTCTTCGACCTCGCCGGTGATCGCTTCCAGCACGTCGGTGATCGTGACCATGCCAACGACGGCGCCCGTGTCGGGGTCGGTGACGAACGCGAGTTCCTGACGTTCGGCCTGGAAGCGGTCGATGGCCGCACTGACAGCGATGTCGGCGTCGAAGACCAGCGGCGGGTGCGCGACGTCTTCGAGGGCGAGCGTGCCGTCCCGGAGGTCGTCGAGGTCCCGGAAGACCTCGGGGAGGTAGACGACACCCCGGAAGTCATCCATCGATTCGCCGACCAGCGGGTACCGGACGTGGGGGCTGTCGGCCATCCGGTCGAGGTTCGTCTCCAGGTCGTCGGTCGTGGAGACGGCGACGACCTCGTCGACCGGAACGGCTTCATCGCCGACGGGGATGCGGTCGATGTCGAGCGCGCCGATGACTTCCTCACGGCGCTCGTCGGGAATCTCCGTTCCACTGAGCAGGTCGCCCATCTGGCTCCGGAGGTCGGAGCGGCCGTCGATGGTCGGCTCGCCTTCAGCCTCTTCTTCGGTCCACGAGCGCGTCATCTCGACGCCCACGAGAGAGAGAATCGCCTTGGCGATGCGGTCACCGGCGCGAATGATGGGGGACATGGTCCGCGTCCACCAGTAGTGGAGTGGGGCACAGTAGTGCGCGACCGTCTTCGCGCGCTCGACGCCGAGGTAAGTGGGTGCCTGCTCGGCGAGCACGAGGTGGGCGACGTTCATGACGGCGAGAGCCACCAGCACGGAGAGCGTCGCGATGGACCCCGCGCCGAAGCCCACGAACTCGAAAACGGGTGTGAACAACACTGCGAGCGCGGGCTCGGCGACGACCCCCAGCCCGACCGAGCAGACGGTGATGCCGAGCTGGCAGCCTGTCAGGTAGATTTCGAGGCGGTCGGTCATCTCCCACGCCCGGCGGAGCCCTGCCGTCTCCTGGAACGCCGACTCGTCGAACTGTCGGACGCGAGTGAGCGCGAACTCGGTCGCGACGAAGAAGCCGTTGCCGGCGAGGAGGGCGATGCCGCCGAAGATGCGTAGCGCGGTCACCGGCGTGATTTCGCCAGTAGACATATCGGCAGCATGACGAACGCCGTGCAAAGAAGTGTCGGATTCGATACAGCGGACGGACGGCGGGACCCCAACCGAAAAACGCTTTCCGACGCTGGAGCAACGGTGATGGTATGCTCTCTATCGCGCTTGCCGGGAAGCCGAACGCCGGCAAGTCGACGTTCTACACGGCGGCGACGCGGTCGGAGGTGGACGTGGCGAACTACCCGTTCACCACCATCGACGCGAACCGGGGCGTGACCCACGTGCGGACGGCGTGTCCGTGCCTGACCCGCGAGGAGCGCTGCGGCCACGAACACTGCCACGACGGGAAGCGCTACGTGCCGGTGGAGCTGCTGGACGTGGCGGGGTTGGTGCCGGGCGCCCACGAGGGCCGCGGGCTCGGCAACCAGTTCCTCGACGAGCTGTCGAACGCCGACGTCATCGTGAACGTCGTCGACGCCTCGGGCGCGACGAACGAGGAGGGCGAACCGGTCGAGATCGGGGACCACGACCCAGTCGAGGACATCGACTTCGTCGAAGAGGAGATGGATCTGTGGCTCGCGGGCATCGTCGAGGACAACTGGGAGAGCGTCGAGCGGGCGTCCCGGTCGCCGGGGTTCGACATCGAGACGGCCATCACGGAGATGATGACCGGCTTCGGCGCGAGCGAGTACCAGGTCGCGGCGGTCCTTCGGGAGTTCGACTATCCCGATGACCCCATCCAGTGGAGCGGCGAGGACCGCGAGGCGCTGGCCCGCGGTGTCCGCGAGCGCACGAAGCCCATCGTCGTCGTCGCGAACAAAGTCGACGTGGCACCCGAAGAGAACGTCCAACGGCTGCTCGACCTCGACAAGCCCGTGATTCCCGCGACGGCACAGGGCGAACTCGCGTTGCGGCGCGGTGCCGACGCGGGCTTCCTGGACTACGACCCCGGCGACGAGGACTTCGACATCACGGGCGACGTGGGCGACGACCAGCGGGAGGCCCTCGAAGCCCTCCGGGAGACGATGCAGGAGTACGGCGGCACGGGCATGCAGCGTGCGCTCGATTACGCTGTCTACGACCTGCTGGAGATGGTGACAGCGTTCCCCGTCCAGGACCAGTCGAAGTGGACCGACGCCACGGGCACCGTCCTCCCCGACGCCGTCCTGCTTGACGCGGGGTCGACGCCCGTTGACTTGGCGTACGCCGTGCACTCGGACATCGGCGACGGCTACCTGCACGCCGTCAACGCGAAGACCAACCGGGAGATCGGCGAGGACGACGAGCTCGGCGAGGGTGACGTGGTGAAGATCGTCTCCACGGCGAACTAAGCCGTGTCCGGGTGGCGCGCGATGAGCACGCCGCGATCGCCGGTCACGGTGAGAGTGCCGTCGGCGAAGCGCGCCCGGAACGCCCGTTCGAGCGCGGGTCCGGCTTCCGGGTCGAAGCCCGGCAGCGAGAGCACGTACGCGACCAGCGGCTCGGGGGCGTCGACCACGAGGGGGGCGTCGAGACGACGCCGCTCGACGGCGGCGAAGCGGTCGCGGAGCTGCGCCGCGCCGTTCTGAAGCGTGAACGGGCGCTCATCCGGCACGTCGCCGTGGTCGCGGGCGACAGCCCAGAGTTCGGTGAGCGCGTCGTCGCCGCTGGTCGCGGCGTGCAGTTCACCCGTCGGGGTCAGTACGCGGGCGATCTCGGCGAGCGCCTGCCGGCGGTCGGCGTCGCCGAGGTGCGCGAGCACGTGGTGGGCGGTGACGGCGTCGAACGTGTCCGCGGGATACGGGATGTCGCGGGCGTCCACGACGTCGAAGGTGAACTCGTGTGGGGCGTCCGCGAGCGCGTCCATCGCGTCAGCCGTCACGCCCTGGAACGCGTCGGTGACGGTGACGTCCCAGCCGTCGGGGACGCGGTCGGCGTTCGCGCCCCAGAACGCGCCGTGGCCGGCACCGAGCGAGAGCACCGCGGCGTCGGGGCCGAGATCGAGGTGGTCGAACAGCCACTCGTAGTGGGATCGCTCGCCGGTACCGAAGCGGGCGTCGAGCGCGCGTCGGGCGGC
This sequence comes from Halobacterium sp. GSL-19, assembly GCF_016917855.1. Lineage (NCBI taxonomy): Archaea > Methanobacteriati > Methanobacteriota > Halobacteria > Halobacteriales > Halobacteriaceae > Halobacterium > Halobacterium sp. GSL-19. The sequence goes on along the minus strand of NZ_CP070377.1, from coordinate 329,771 downwards.
GAGCAGTCCGCCGTCGGCGTACTGCGCGGCGACCACGTCGTCGGCCTGCCAGTCGGTCATGGTGGTGGCGAGGAAGCGCGGTGCCTTCAGGCCGGCGGTGTAGGGGGGCGGCGGCGTGAGCGGGTTACTGGACGGCAGCCGTCGCCGCGCGCATCACGTCGATGGCGTCCCGCAGCGTCGCCATGTCCGTGGCGTACGAGATGCGGGCGGTGCCCGCGCCGTGGTCGCCGAACGCCGACCCGGGGACGACGACGACGCCGCGGTCGACGACCTCGTCGATCCAGCCGTCGGGCACCGTCGGCATCGCGTAGAACGCGCCCCCGGGAGTCGGGACGTCGAGACCCATGGCTTCGAGGCCGTCCAGCAGGACGTCCCGGCGCGCCTCGAAGGCCGCCACCATCTCGTCGACGACGCCTTGGGGGCCCGAGAGCGCGGCTTCGGCGGCGTACTGGGCGGGCGCGCTGGCACACGCCTGGACGTACTGGTGGACGCGAAGCATGCGCTCGGCGCGGCGCTCGCTGGCGGCGACCCAGCCCAGCCGCCAGCCGGTCATCGAGTACGTCTTCGAGCAGGCGTTCACCACGACGACGTTGTCGGTGTCGGCGAACTCCATCGGAGAGCGGTGTTCGCCCTCGAAGACGATGTGTTCGTAGACCTCGTCGCTGATGCAGAGCACGTCGTGTTCGTCGGCGATGCGCGCGAACGCGCGCATGTCGGCGGGCGACTGCACGGCACCGGTGGGGTTTGCCGGCGAGTTCACGACGAACGCGGCCGTATCGTCGGTGATATGGTCCTCGACGGTCCCGGGGGCCAGCGTGAGGTCGTCGCGCAGCGGCAATCCCACGGGGTTGCCGCCGGCCATGCGTGTGAGCGCGTCGTAGGAGACGAACCCGGGGTCTGGGAACAGCACGTCCTCGCCGGGGTCGACGTGGGCTTCCATGGCGAGGTGCAGCGCCTCGCTGCCGCCGGCCGTCGCGATGACGCCCGCCGGCGCGACGTCGACGCCCTGGTCGCGGGCGTGCTTCTCGACGATGGCGTCGACCAGCGCCGCCGTCCCGCGGTTGGACGTGTAGCCGTCGGCCGCGCCGGATTCGATGGCGTCGACCGCGGCCTGCCGGGCGTGGTCGGGCGTGGGGAAGTCGGGCTGGCCGAGGCCGAGGTTGATGGCGTCCTCGCCGGCCGCCTCGAACACCGCCCGGATGCCGCTGATCGAGACCTGGGCCACGCGGTCGGAGAACTCCGTCATACCACAGACGGGGGCGCGGTCCCTGATAACTGTTGGCGACCGACCGCCCGGGCGGTGCAAGCACTGCCCGGGAATGTCGAAAATAATAGCGGAGAATAGCGCCCCCAACAAAACAGTAACGTACCCGTTCGTGGGCTTCTCAGAGCGTATGCGACACGTATGCCATGGTACCGCGAGCACACATGTATAATCTTTCCGGGAGCTTATTGCGGCCGAGTCCGTCCCCACATGGGATGGGTTTTCGAGACTTTCATCCGGCCGTTCTTGCGACCGCGCTTGCAACGTTCATCGCCTTTCTCGGCATCGGTGTTGTCGACCCGATTCTGCCAAGTATCGCGAAGGAGCTGGGCGCCGACCACTTCATGGTGATGTTCCTGTTCACGAGCTATCTGCTGGTGACCGGGCTCGCGAACCTCGTGGCGGGCACGCTGGCCACACGCATCGGCAGCAAGAACACGATGCTCGTCGGCATCGGGATCGTCGCCGTGTTCGCCGGCGGCTGTGCGCTCGTCTCCTCGGTGGAGTCGATGGCCGTGCTGCGTGGCTTCTGGGGGCTGGGCAACGCCCTGTTCACCACCACCGCGCTCGCCATCATCGTGGGCGTCTCAGCCGGGAACAGCGGCCGCGCGATCACCCTGTACGAGGCCGCCCTCGGCTTCGGGATCGCGTGCGGGCCGCTCCTGGGCGGGTTCCTGGGCGCGCAGTCCTGGCGGCTCCCGTTCGCCGGGACGAGCGTCCTGATGCTGCTCGGGTTCGTCTTCGTCGCCACCACCGTCACGGAACCGGACACGGAGGGCCGCGAGGGCGTGCGCGCGCTCATCGGGACGTTCCGTCACACCGGCGTGCGAACGAACGCGATCGTCGGCATGCTCTACACCTACGGGTTTTTCACCGTGCTGGCGTACACGCCGCTGGTGCTTGAGGGGTTCACAACGATGCAGATCGGGCTGGTGTTCTTCGCGTGGGGACTGCTCGTGATCGTGGGGTCCGCGGTCCTCGCGCCGCGGCTGAACGCGCGGTTCGGAACGCCGGAAGTGGCTAGCGCGGCGCTGACCGCCTTCGCGGCGCTGCTGTGCCTGATGTGGCTGGTCAGTTCCCCGATGGTGTTGGCCGGGCTCGTGGTCACCGCCGGCCTCGCGTGTGGGCTCCTGAACGCGAACCTGTCGACGCTCGCAATGGGGATCTCCACACACAGCCGGCCGTCCGCCTCGGGCGCGTACAACAGCCTGCGGTTCACCGGCGGCGCGTTCGCGCCGATCGTCGCGGGCTACATCGGCGGGAACTACGGAGCGGCGCTGCCGTTCCTGCTGGGCGCGGCCGTCATCACGCTGGGCCTCATCGTGTTGTTGGCGCGGTTCAGCGCGTTCACGTTCGCCACGCCGGACGCCGTCGGCGATCACTGACTGCCCCCGGCTACTGGAACATCCGCAGGGGTTTGGCCTGCGTCGATTCGTGCTCGTCGGCGTGCTGCATCTGTTCGGCGAGCTGTTCTTTCTGCGAGCGAATGTCCGCGGCGCGGTCGACGAGATCGTCGGTCGGCACGCTGACCTCCACGAGCGGTTCGATGGCGTGATCGATGAGGCGGCGTGCGCCCGCCGGGTCGGGGAACTGCGGGTCCGATTCGACCACGAGGGCGGCGGCGTCCAGTTGGCGCTGGGTGGCGGCGGTCATGAGCGCGCCGGTCGGCCCGCCGATGACGCCGCGCTCGGGCGGCGTTCCGATGTCCAACGCCGCGATGCGCTCCGGGAGCGCCCCGGACCCGATCCCGAACACGGTGGGGAGGTCGCCGAGCTCGTGGTCGTCGCTGGGCAGCCCGCTGAGGTAGACGGGCGTGACGTCGTGGTGGTCGATCCAGCCGGTGACGCAGTCCGCGAACTCGGTGCCGTTGTTGCGGGAGATCGGAACGTCGCTCTGGAGCGCCAACAGCCCCCGGGACTCGTCGGCGTAGATCCGCACCGGCGGGGTGGCCGCGTGGCTGTCCTCGGTGTAGACGGTGACCTGGGGGATCGCCGCACAGGACACGCTTCCGACGCAGGACATATCGAAGACGTCGATGATGTGGTCGGTGGCGATCTTCCCGACGAGCCCGACGCCGGGCAACCCCTCGATGAGAACGGGGTCCTCGATGTCGAACGCCGTGTGCGTGGTTACGCTTCCCATGGGCGTGCGGTTCGCGGGAGGAACTCATAAACCCGGGGGCGGCGACCGCCACGCGAGCGCAAGCCACAAGCCGGCGTCACGCCTACCCGCGAGCAATGGACGCGCTGTCGCGGTACGAGCCGATCATCGACGACTTCGAGGGGTTCCTGGCGGCGTGCGAGCGCCCGCTGCCGACGACGGTTCGCGTGAACCCGCTGGCGGTGGCCCCCGACCGCGCCGTCGAGGCGCTGGCTGCCGAGGGGGTGGCAGTGGACCGCCGGGAGTGGCACCCGGGCGTGCTGGAGGTGGACACGAACAAGCCGGGGAACACGTGGCCGTACGTCCACGGCTGGGTGCACGGCCAGGAGGAGGTGTCCTGCGTGCCGCCTCGCGTGCTCGACCCCGAGCCCGGCGACGTGGTGTGGGACGCGTGTGCGGCCCCCGGGGGGAAGACCGCACAGATCGCCGCCGAGATCGACGACGACGGCCTGGTGGTGGCCAACGACGACAACCTCGGGCGGTTGTCGGCGCTGCGCGGGAACTGCGACCGCCTGGGCGTGACGTCGGCGGCGGTGACGAACACCGACGCGCGGCGCGCGACCCTCGATGCGTTCCCCGACGTGGCGGCGGTCGACGCGGCGCTGGTGGACGCGCCCTGCAGCTGTGAGGGCACGATCCGGAAGAACGCCGACGCGCTGGACGGCGCGGGGGCGTCCGCGAGCCGGAGTCTCGGCCGGCTGCAGGCGGACATCCTGGCGCGCGCCGTCGCGCTCACGCGGCCCGGCGGCACCGTGGTGTACTCGACGTGCACGTTCGCCCCCGAGGAGAACGAGGCTGTGGTGGACGAGGTGCTTGGCCGCACCGACAGCCGCCTGGTCGAGTTCGACGTGGGGCTGGCGTCGGCGCCGGGTCTGACCGAGTGGGGCGACGCGTCGTACGACGACAGCCTGGCGCGCGCGCAGCGATACTACCCCCATCACAACGACACCGGCGGGTTCTTCGCCGCGAAGCTGGAGGTGACGGTATGACCGACAACGACAGCCAGACGTTCGGCCGGCTGCCCGCAACGGACGCCGAGCGCAGCGTGGCGGGCCGCCCCACTCGGGCGGCGGTCGTGGACTGGTGGACCGACCGCTTCGGGGTGCCGCGGACGATCTTCGAGTCGTACACGCTCTGGGAGAAAGGCGCGGGGAAGGTGTGGGCGCTGCCGTTCGATCCGGGGGCACCCGTGCCCGTGGAGGCGCTCGGGTTGACCGTCCTCCGGACGCGCCAAGAGCACTGGAAGCCGACGACGATCGCCGCCCAGCGGTTCGGCCGCGAGGCGACGCGCAACGTGTTGCGGCTGGACGAGCGCGATCAGGCCGCCGCGTTCCTCGCCGGCGAGGAGCAGGAGATCGCGTGGGACGGCGACTGGGGGTACGTGATCGCCGCCCACGAGCTCACCGGCCGCCTGGAGCCCATCGGCGTCGGGCTGTACACGTACGGCACGCTGCAGTCGATGGTGCCGAAGGGGCGGCGCCGCGAGTTCTGAGTGCCCCGACGGATGGCAGAAGGTTCTTGCAGTGCGCGTGGCATCACCGGGTATGGATCGGCGGACGCTGCTGGGGCGGGCGGTCGCTGGACTCACAGCGTGTGTGTCCCTGTCGGTGGGTGCGGGGTGTCTCGGGGGCGGCCAGGAGGAGTCGGTGCTGGCTGTGACCGGGCGGAGCTTCGAGCGCGGCGAGAACGACACGCTGGTGTATCGGGTGACAGTGTCGAACCCCAGCGACCGGTCGGGGAACGGGCAGCTGTACGTGAACACGGAGTTGAACGGGGCCGAACGGACGCGAACGACCGGCGTCTCGGTGCCGGCGCACGCCACGACGACCGTCGCGTTCGCGTACAACGTGACCTACGGGGAGCTCTCGGAGTCGGTGTCGCCGTCGGTTGACCTCCGGGAAGGCGAGCCCACCGAAACCGACGCGTGATACAGCGCCCGCCCAGGGGCGGCCGTGCTGACGCATCCCGAAATCCGTAAACCGGCGGGGCTCCCTCTGAGGGGTATGAGCGATCACGCCGAGCACGCCGCCGATGCGGCGGACACGGACGCCCCGGAGGGAGACGACGCGGGCGGCGACGACGGCACCAGCGCGCTCAGCGAGCGCGTGCGGGCGCTGGACGCCGACAACGCCGACGCGCTCGCCGACGACGTTGCGGCGTTGGAGGCGCGCGTGGAGACGCTGACCGACGAGTTGGCCGACGCCGAGGACGAGGTCGCGGACCTCACGGAGCGCGTGCAGACGAAGCAGGCGGACTTCAAGAACTACAAGGAGCGCGCGAAGCGCAAGCAGGAGGAGATCCGGGAGCGCGCCACCGAGGACCTCGTGGAGCGGCTGCTGGACGTACGTGACAACCTCGACCGGGCGCTCGACCAGGAGGCGTCCGAGAGCGACGAGGACGGCATCCGCGAGGGTGTGGAGCTGACCCGCGACGAGTTCGACCGCGTGCTGGAGACCGAGGGCGTGACCGAGATCCGGCCGGAGCCCGGCGACAGCGTGGACGCGGCCCGCCACGAGGTGATGATGCGGGTGGACAGCGACCAGCCGGCGGGCACCATCGTGGACGTGTACCGGCCGGGGTACGAGATGTCCGGGCGGGTTGTGCGCGCCGCCCAGGTCACGGTCAGCGAGGAGTAAGCGGACACTGTTTTGCGGCCCGGGCTCGTGGCGGAACGCATGGAGATCTCCGTGCACGGCGACGGCGACGACCGGGAGCCGGTGTTGGTCGTGTTGGGGTGGGGCAACCACCCCGGTCAGGCGAACGTTGCGTGGTTGATCGACGGGCTCGTGGCCGCTGGCTGGGAGGTGCATGCGGCGACGCTCCCGACCAACGCGTCGTCGTTCGAGCGCGCGTACATGCGGCCGTTGGCGTCGTACGTGGCGGACCGGACGTTCGACGCGGTGGTGGCCCACAGCCTGGGCGGGCTGGTGACCGCGACCCTCGACTGGGACGTGCGTCGGGTGTATCTCAGCCCGTGGTGGGGCGTCCGGGAGGGCGTGCAGTCGGCGGTGTTCCGGGCGCTGGCGGCGCTACCGACGAGCCGCCCGTTGGTGCCGGCCGCCGGGTCGGTCGGCGACATCAGCGAGCCGACGCCCCGGGAGACGACCCGGTTATCCCCGACGTTCGTCCGGGAGGTGCGGCGCGCCCAGGCGTCGCTGCCGGCGTTCAGGCCAGACAGCACCGTGTTCTGCTCGCTGACGGATGCCATCGTGTCCGTGGCCGCGATCGGCGAGCGGACCCCGGCGGCGAACCTCCGGGTGTACGACGGCGGCCACGAGTTCTTCTCCTCGACCGGGCGGGCGGCCGTGCTCGATGACGTGATCGCGGCGCTGCGCGATGGCCCCGCGGCGGTGGCCGGGGCATCCACATAATGGTGCCGTGGTGGCCGCCGGGTGGGCGGGCGCGAAACCGACCCCCCGGGATCGCGGTCGGGAGCCAAAACCAGGCAACAGCGACGGGATGGCCTGTTCTCGGCGTCGGTCGCACTAGCAAGGCTTAAACAGAAAACGCTCCGTACTGTCGGGTAACATGGCGAGCGAGAAGATTCTGGGAGTCGACCTCGGCACCACGAACAGCGCGTTCGCTGTGATGGAAGGCAGCGACCCCGAAATCATCACGAACGAAGAAGGCGACCGCACCACGCCGTCGATCGTCGCCCACGACGACGGCGAGTTGCTAGTCGGCAAACCCGCGAAAAACCAGGCGGTACAGAACCCCGATCAGACCATCGCGTCCATCAAGCGCCACATGGGCGAGGAGGACTACACGGTTGCCCTCGGCGACGACGAGTACACGCCCGAGGAGATTTCGGCGCGCATCCTCCAGAAGATCAAACGCGACGCCGAGGAGTATCTCGGCCAGGACGTCGAGAAAGCCGTCATCACGGTGCCGGCGTACTTCAACGACCGCCAGCGCCAGGCGACCAAGGACGCCGGCGAGATCGCGGGCTTCGACGTCGAGCGCATCGTCAACGAGCCGACGGCCGCGTCGATGGCGTACGGCCTCGACGAGGACCGCGACCAGACCGTGTTGGTCTACGACCTCGGTGGCGGGACGTTCGACGTGTCGATCCTGGACCTGGGCGGCGGCGTCTACGAGGTCGCAGCCACGAACGGGGACAACGACCTCGGTGGCGACGACTGGGACCACGCCATCATCGACCACCTCGCGGACAACTTCGAGAACGAGCACGGGATCGACCTGCGGGAGGACCGCCAGGCGCTCCAGCGACTCACGGAGGCCGCCGAGGAAGCCAAAATCGAGCTGTCGAGCCGGAAGGAGACGACGGTCAACCTGCCGTTCGTCACGGCGACCGACTCCGGGCCGGTACACCTCGAACAGGACATCACGCGTGCGACCTTCGAGAGCATCACCGAGGACCTCATCGAGCGCACGGTTGGCCCGACGGAGCAGGCCCTCGAAGACGCCGGCCTCTCGAAGAGCGACATCGACGACGTGATCCTCGTCGGCGGGTCCACGCGAATGCCACAGGTCCAGGCGCAGGTCGAGGACCTCGTCGGCCAGGAGCCGAAGAAGAACGTCAACCCCGACGAGGCGGTGGCGCTCGGCGCGGCCGTCCAGGGTGGCGTGCTCTCCGGGGAGGTCGACGACATCGTGTTGGTGGACGTGACGCCGCTGAGCCTCGGCATCGAGGTCAAAGGCGGGCTCTTCGAGCGGCTCATCGAGAAGAACACCGCGATCCCGACGACGGCGTCGAAGGTGTTCACGACGGCCGCCGACAACCAGACCAGCGTCCAGATTCGAGTGTTCCAGGGCGAGCGCGAGATCGCCAACGAGAACGAGCTGCTGGGGGACTTCCATCTCACGGGCATCCCGCCGGCGCCCGCGGGTACGCCACAGATCGAGGTCACCTTCGAGATCGACGCCGACGGCATCGTCAACGTCGAAGCCGAAGACCAGGGGTCGGGCAACGCCGAGTCCATCACCATCGAGGGTGGGGCCGGGCTCAGCGACGAGCAGATCGACGAGATGCAGGAAGACGCCGAGGCGCACGCCGAGGAGGACGAGCAGCGCCGCCGCCGCATCGAGGCGCGCAACGAGGCCGAAACGGCGATCCAGCGCGCCGAGAGCCTCCTCGAGGAGAACGAGGAGCTCGTCGACGAGGACCTCGAAGCGGACGTGAACGACGCCATCGACGACGTCCAGGCGGTGCTCGACGAGGACGAGCCGGAGATCGACGCCCTCGAAACGGCCACCGAGGAGCTCAGTGACACCCTCCAGGAGATCGGCAAGCAGGCCTACCAGCAACAGCAGGACGCCCAGGCCGGCGCGGCCGGCGGCGCTGGCGGCATGGGTGGCATGGGCGGCATGGCCGACGGCCCCGGCGGGGCGGCCGACGCCGACGGCGACGACGAGGAGTACGTCGACGCGGACTTCGAGGACGTCGACGAGGAGTAACGCCACGGGCACAGTGCCCGCCGCGGCTGTAAGCGGTCACTTCAAGTGTCTCAACTGGGTACATGTCGGTAACGGATGAGTGAGGACTTCTACGACGTCCTGGGTGTGAGCCGGGACGCGACCGAGGACGAGATCATGCAGGCGTACCGGGACCAGGTTTCGGAGTACCATCCCGACGTCAGCGACGACCCGGACGCCGAGGAGAAGTTCAAGAAGATTCAGAAAGCCAAGGACGTCCTCACCGACGAGGAGACACGCCAGCAGTACGACCAGCTCGGCCACGAGCGCTTCGAGGAGGCCGAGAAGCGCGGCGCAACCGGGAACGGTGGCGGCGGCGCTGGCGGGATGGGCGGTGCGGGTGGCCCGTTCGGTGGCGGCATGGGTGGTGGTGCCGGCGGCGGTATGGGCGACATCTTCGAGCAGTTCTTCGGCGGCGCTGGCGGTGGCGGCGGCCGCGGGCGGTCCGGCCCGGAGCAGGGCCGCGACCTCCGGACGGACCTCACGGTCACGCTGTCGGAAGCCTACCGGGGGGTGTCCAAGCAGGTGACCGTCCGGCGGCCCGAGCGCTGTGCGGACTGTGGGGGAAGCGGCTACCCGGAGGACGCCGACGTGCGCACGTGCCCGCAGTGTGACGGGCAGGGCGTCGTGACGCAGGTGCGCCAGACGCCGTTGGGCCGCGTCCAGCAGCGCCAGGAGTGTTCGCGCTGTGGCGGCGAGGGGGAGTTGCACTCGGAGACGTGTTCGACCTGTGGCGGGCAGGGCCAGACCCGAGAGCGCGCGACGCTCACGGTGGACATCCCGGAGGGCATCCGGACCGGGCAGACGCTGCGCATGGACGGCGAGGGCGCGCCGGGCGAACCGGGCGCGCCCAACGGTGACCTGCTCGTCGACGTCACCGTCGAGGAGCATCCCGACTTCGAGCGCGACGGCGACGACCTCCATCACCGCCACGCCGTCTCGTTCCCCCAGGCGGTGTTCGGCGCGGAGATCGAGGTGCCGACGCTCGACGGCGCTGCGACGTTCGATCTGGACGCCGGCACGCAAAGCGGGGAGACGTTCCGGCTCAAGGGCAAGGGGATGCCGCGGCTGCGCCGCCGCGGCAACGGGAACCTCTACGTCACCGTTCAGGTGGTCACGCCGGAGTCCCTCAGCGACGAGCAACGCGACGCCCTCGAACAGTTCGCGGAGGCGGGCGGCGAGGAGATCGACGTCGAGCAGGGGTTCTTCGAGAAGCTCAAAAACTCCTTTTAGCCGGCCGGCTGTCGCCCGCGGGGCGGCGACGCGTCAGTTGTAAGCCAGCGGCGACCCCAGATCCGGGCATGGAGACAGTCGCCGATGTCGTCGCGACGCTGGATGACCCGGCACAGCCGGTGCTCCGGCACGCGCGCCCGATGGACGCGCGGACGACGCGAAACCGGGTGTACAAGACGGGGAACGCGCTCCGGCATCGTGGGGTTCGGGTGGACGCGGGCGTGGCGATCCTGGACGCGCCGACGCCGGAGGCGGTCCAGACGTTCCTGGGAGCGTCGCTGCTCGGCGCGACCGTGGCGTTCGGCCCGGAACCGGTCGTGGATGCGCGCGTGCTGGCGGGGCCGACGGCTGACCTCGGCGCGTACGACCTGCCCGCGGGCGGCCAGCGCGTCGGGTGGGGCGAGCCGCCAGCGGACCCGTCGTGGATGTATTTCGAGCGCGATGTCTGGAGCGAGAACCCCGCGTTCCCCGAGCCCGAGATCGACGCCGACACGACGCTGTTGGCGGCCGGCGGGGCGACCCACCGGGAGGTGGTGGCCGCCGCCGAGCGCGTGGCCAGCGAGCGATACGACAGCCACGACGCGGTCGCGGTGCGCGCGCCGCTGTCCGACCCCGGCACCGTCGTGGCGGGCGTCGTTGCGCCGCTGCTCGCGGGCGCAACGGTCGTGTTGCCACCCGAGGGCGGCGAGGGCACGGTCGCCGTTGCCGCGGCCGACGCGGATGCAGTGCCCGAGGCCGACGTGGTGTCGCCCGGGAGCGCCGCGCCCAACTGAGCGTCGGCGAACTCGGAACCACTATATGCGGCGACGGCGACGCGAGTGGTATGTCAGAAAGTGTGATTGGACAGGGTTGCGGTGGACCCCCACCAGGGGGACGCCGTCCGGACGCAACCGCACTGCTGGCGGGGGTGGCTCAGTGATGCCGGGGCCGATCCTGGAGGTCAGTGACGACACCGACGATCTCGTGTTGCGGACGGTTGAGCGCGACGACGCGGCGTTCGTGCAGCGGGCGTTCGCCGACCCGTACGCGCGCTGCGCGCTGCACGTGGGCACCCACAAGAGCGAGGCCGAGGTCGAGACGTTCATCGAGGAGGAGGTCGAAGACGACGACAACGCGGCCTACATTGCGTGCGTCGATGCGGAGGATGCGCCCTTCGACCATCCCGACGCGGCGGAGACGACCGCGGTGGCGTTCCTGTACGTCAGACACGTCGATCACGACCAGCCCACGGTGGTCTGCTGGGTGCCACCCGAGCACCGCGGCGCGGGACACGCTGGGCCGGCGCTCGAACTCGGGTTGGACGCGCTGTGGCGGGTGTCCGACGTCCACACGGTCGGCGCGAGCGTGGTCAGCGTTGACGAGTTCACCAGGGACCTGGTGTCGGCGGTCGGGTTCACCGAGGAGGCGCGCAACCGCGAGGCACAGTTCGTGGACGGCGCGTACCGCGACGAGATCCACTACGGGCTGCTCCGCACGGAGTGGGAGGCGCAGTGATGCCGGGGCCGATTGTCACCGAGGGCGACCGCGTCACGCTGCGCACGGTGGAGCGCGACGACGCCGCCCACCTCCAGCGGTCCTGCACGGACCCCCGCATCCGGCATTCGCTGGGATCGGTCCACCACCGGTCGCGCGAGCAACAGGCGGACGGCATCGAGCACTGGGTCGAGGACGACGGATCCGTCGTCGCGGTCGTCTGCGTCGACGACGAGGACGCGCCGCCCGGCCAGCCTGCCGCCAACGAAACCACGCCCATCGGGTCGTTCAGCGCGCGCCACGTCGACAGCGATCGTGCGTGGCTGGCGTACTGGTTGCGCCCCGAGTACACGGGCTCGGGCTACGGGCGTGACATGGCGACGACGGGCATCGACTACGTGTTCGCGCAGTACGGCGTCCACAACGTGTCGGCGGCGGCCTACGACTTCAACGAGGCGTCCCGCGGGCTGCTGGCGGCGATGGGGTTCACCGAGGTGGGCCGCCGCCGCGAGGCGCGGTACATCGACGGCGGGTACGCCGACGAGGTGTGGTACGACGTGCTGCGCAACGAGTGGACCGCGGACCGCGAACGATAGCTCTTTTTTCCGCGGGGGCGAGCATGCGGGTAGTGACTGACACGCGCGCTGCCTGCCTCGTTCGCCGCGATGCAGAACTGTTGGTCGTCGAAACGGTTGGGTCGTCCGGGGGCCGCGTCTACCGGCCGCCGGGTCGCGCCGTCGGCGCGGACGACACGCCCGAGGACGCAGTGACTGCCACCTTCGAGGACATGCTTGGCGTGGCGCTGGAGTGGGTGGCGCCGATCGGGACCTTCGATGGGACGGTGGTCTTCGAGGCGGACCTCGGGGCGGTGTGGCCGTACACCGAGGAGGGGTTCACTGTGTACGATCCGGACACCGGCGACACGACCCGCCTGGCGTGGCTGCACCGTGATGACTTCCGGAAATACGGCGAAACGATCGAGCCCGAGGGGCTGCTGGCGGAGCTCTAGGTCGCGTCCCGGAGCGCGTCCAGCACCGCGGGGTTCTCGATGCTGGAGCGGTCCGTGACGTCCGCCCCGGTGTACGCGCTGGCGACGGCGCGGCGCACGAGCTTCCCGGACTGGGTTTTCGGCAGGTCGTCGACGAACACCACCTCCCGGGGCCGGAACGGTTTGCCGTGGGCGTCGCCGACGTGGTCGCGCAGTTCCGCGCGCAGCTCCGCGCTCGGGGTGGCGGCGTCGGCGAGGATGACGTACGCGATGGCGGCCTCACCGGTGGTGTCGTCGGGCACTCCGACGACGGCCGCCTGTGTGACGGCGTCGTGGTCGATGAGCGCGCCCTCGACCTCCGCCGGGCCGACTTTGCGGCCGGCGACGTTGATGGCGTCGTCGGCGCGCCCGTGGAGGAACCAGTCGCCGTCGCCGTCCATCTGCGCCCAGTCGCCGTGGTTCCAGACGTCCTCGAAGCGCGACCAGTACGCCTCCAGGTAGCGGTCCTCGCCGCTCCAGAGGCGCCGCGTCATCGACGGGCTGGACGACCGCGCGACGAGGTAGCCGCGCTCGTTGGCGTCCCGAACGGAGGTGCCGTCGTCGTCGACGATGTCGATGTCCATGCCGAGCCCGGGGCCGCCGAGCGTGCAGGGTTTCAGCGACTCCGTCGGCAGCGGCATGAGGAAGCAGCCGAACACTTCCGTGCCGCCGGAGATGTTGATGATCGGGGTGTCACCGCCGCCGACGTGGTCGTAAAACCACCGCCAGGACTCGGGGTCCCAGGGCTCGCCCGTCGACCCCAGGATGCGCAGCGAGGAGAGATCGTGGCCGGCGACGTGCTCGTCGCCGTGGTCGCGCAGTGCACGGATCGCCGTCGGAGAGACGCCGAACTGGGTGATGCCGTGGTCCTCGATGAGCTGCCAGAAGCGGTCGGGGGCGGGGTGGTCGGGGGCGCCCTCGTACATCACGATGGTGCCGGCGAACGCGTGGTTCCCGATGAGCGACCACGGCCCCATCATCCAGCCGATGTCGCTCACCCAGCAGAACCGGTCGCCGGGCCGCTGGTCGAACCCGAAGTGGATCTCCTTGGCGGGTTGGACGAGCGCGCCGGCGTGGGTGTGGACGATGCCTTTCGGTGTTCCCGTCGTCCCCGAGGAGTACAACAGCATGCACGGATCGCTGGCGGCCATCGAGTGCGTCTCGAACGTCGGGGACTGGGTGGCCACGGCGTCGTCCCACCACTCGTCGCGGGGCGTCCAGGACAGCGAGTCCGCGGGGATGCCGAGGCGGTCGTAGACGATGGTGTGGTCGACGTGGCCGGCCCGCTCGATGGCGTCGTTGAGGGTGTCCATGAGCGTGACGCGGTCGCCCCGCCGCAGGAAGCCGTCGCCCGTGAACACCACCGAACACTCGGCGTCGGCGATGCGCGTGGCGGTGGCCTCGACGCCGAACCCGGAGAAGACGGGGACGGCGATCGCGCCGATCTTGAAGATGCCGTAGAGGATGCTCTGGACTTCCGGGACCATCGGCATGTAGAGGCCCACCGTGTCGCCCTCGCCGATGCCGCGCTCGGCAAGGGCGTTGGCCACCCGGTTGGCCTGCTGGTGGAGGTCGTGGTAGGTCTGTTGGCGGACCGTGCCGTCCTCGCCCTCCCAGATGCAGGCGACGTGGTTGCGGGTGCCGGCGTCGACGCTGGCGTGGCGGTCGACGGTGTTGTGCGCGACGTTCAGTTCGGCGCCCGGATACCACGCCGTGGACTGGGGGTCGTCGACGTCGTCGCGGACGGCGTCGTAGTCCTCGAAGAACTCCAGGCCGAGGTACTCCGGGAGTTCCCCCCAGAACCAGTCGAGATCAGTGGTGCTGCGCTCGCGGAGCGCGTCCACGTCGTCGATGTCGTGGGCGGCCATGAACTGGGCGACGTTCGTCGACGACGCGAGCGCAGGGTCCGGTTCGTGGACGACCGTGCCGACTCCGTCGAGTGAATCCATGCCGGGGCCGACACAGCGAACGTGCAAGAATCTTTGCAGTAGGTTTCAGTCGGGACGCAACCACTAAGAGGTGGCCGCGTGAAACCACGCTATGTTTGAGGGGCGACAGCGGACACGCCTGCTGGTCGGTGGGCTCGTCGCCGTTGCCGTTCTCGCCGGCGGCGCCGTGATCGGGATGACTGTCTTGGGCGGGACGCAGTCGGGTGCCGGCTCACCGCGGATCGGCGCGAACGCCAGCGGGGCGTACGCCGGGATCGACGGCGTCAACGCGACCCGCGAGAAGGTCGTTCACCGGGGCTCGGAGACGTATCGGTCCGTCGCCAGGGTGTCCCTGCGGCCGGGCACCGATCAGCGCCGGATCACGATCCGGGAGACGACCAGCCGCCGCCACGAGACGATCGTGGAAAACGACTCCGTGATGACGATGTACGACCGTGACACCGGGGTCGTGCGGCGGTTCGAGCCGGCCGGGACGACAGACCCCCGGACGTTCGGGGATCGCGTCGAGCGGTTGTTCGAGCGAGTGAACGTCACCGCCAGGACCGCATCGGCGACAGCCGACGGCGTCTCGCCGCTGCCGGTCGTTCCCGTGGACACGGCCCGCCGAGCCACCGGCGCCAGTCACACGGCCACACTGAGGCTCACCTACGACGGGACGACCACAGTCAGCGGCCGGTCGGTCTACGTGTTGCGGCTGAGCGCCACGGGTGACGTGGGGGCTGCGTTCGAACAGACGCTGTGGGTCGACACGGAGCGGTTCTTCCCGGTGCAGCGACAGACCTCCTGGGTTGCCAACGGCGAGCCCGTGACGGCCAGAACGACCTACAGCCACATCACCTTCGACCCGGGGGTCACCGACGACACGTTCACGTTCTCTGCGCCACCGAACACCACAGCGAAGACGTACGACACGCCCAACCGGACGGTGTACCCGTCCGCACAGCGGCTGGCGGCGGCGACCGAGGCGAGCGTCCCCGAGCCGACGACGCCGGGGTCGCTGCGGCTGGTTGCGGCGACCGAGACGACGGGCCGCATCCACGGCGTGGGCCTGCGGTACGCCAACGACACCGCGAGCGTCACGGTCGCGAAATACGACCGCACGTATCCGGTCACCGGTGACCGCGAGATCCGGGTCGCCGGACGGAACGCCGCGGTGGCTGTCGGGCCGACGACGAGCATCTCGTGGAACTGCGCGACCTATCGGTACACCGTCCGGGGGAGTGGCGTGTCACTGGAGACGCTGCGGGAGGTCGCTGCGTCGACGGCCTGCGGGTAGCCGACCGCGGGGTGTCGCTTGGGACCCCCCAGCAAACGCTTTTGACGTGTGGCACACAACTGCGTGGTATGCACACGCGGGACGCCAAAAACCACGAGGAGGTGTGGTTGCTCGACCGGCTCGACGACTACGGCTTCGAGGACCCGGCGTTCCGATCCCGGGACTACGTGCTGGCGGTCGACGAGGCGACGAACGAGCGTGCGGGGTTCGCGCGCTTCCGCGTGCACACACCGGACGACACCGCGCGGGTCTGTGAGTTCACGAACATCGGCGTGCTCGACGACTGGCGGGGGCGAGGCGTGGGGGCCCATCTGCTCGCATACCTCGTCGCGGACGCCCGCGAGCAGGGGATCGAGGAGGCGTACGCGCTGACCGACGAGCCGGCGTACCTCGACCAGTTCGGCTTCGAGCGCGTCGACGAAGCCGAGCTACCGCCGCCGCTGGGCGACCGGCTGGCCGCGACCCGGGAGTCCCAGCCCGACGCCGAGGCGCTGTGTGTGGCGTTCGACGCGTTCGAGGTGCCCGAGCGGCTCCAGCGGCGCTTCGCCGGCGACGACGGCAGCGAGGACGCCGACGCAGGCGAGGACTTCGGCATCGACTCCGACACCGCGACGTACAAGTACGACACCGGCGGGTGACGGCGGCACAGCCCACAAGAGACGCCCCAGCACGCTGCGACCGCCGGGACGTGACCGACTCGCCGGGCTCGCGTGCTTTCCCGTGGCGCTCCAGTTCACTATCGCCGGCGTGTTCGACGGCAGCAGCTTCCCCGCCGTGCTCGTTGGCCGGCCGCCGACCCGGAGTTTCGCGGCTGACCCGCCGGGGGGCGACCGCGACGGCTACCGCGAGGGCGTCTACGACGCGGTCGCCGAGCAGGTCGCGCGCCGGTCGTGCTGGGCCTCGACTGGGGGCACACCAACCCCGTCGCGCCGCTCCCGCTCGGTCGCGAAGTCACTGTCGACCCCGGAGCGCAGCGGGTCGTCGCCCGGGAGGAACGTACAAGGATTAAGACGGCGTCCGCCGTCCGTCCGGGTATGTACGACGAGGACGACCTCGCGGCGATTCGGGACGGCCGCGAGGACTGGGAAGAGGAGACGATGGGGCCGACGCTGGACCGCTTCGGGGAGCGCAAGGAGTCCTTCGAGACGGACACGGGCGGCCAGTCCGTCGACCGGCTGTACACGCCCGACGACGTCGCCGACCGCGACTACGACGCGGACATCGGGTTCCCCGGCGAGGAGCCCTACACGCGGGGCGTCTACCCGACGATGTACCGCGGGCGGCTGTGGACGATGCGCCAGTACGCCGGCATGGGGACCGCGGCCGAAACCAACGAGCGGTTCAACTACCTGCTCGACGAGGGCCAGACGGGGCTGTCGATGGCCTTCGATCTGCCCACCCAGATGGGGTACGATTCGGACGCCACGATGGCGCAGGGTGAAGTCGGGAAATCCGGCGTCGCCATCGACACGCTGGCGGACATGGAGACCGTCTTCGACGGCATTCCGCTGGACGAAGTCAGTACGTCGATGACGATCAACGCGCCCGCCAGCGTCCTGCTGGCGATGTATATCGCGGTGGGCGACCAGCAGGGCGTCGACCGCGAGGAGCTGCGGGGCACCATCCAGAACGACATCCTCAAGGAGTACATCGCGCGCAACACCTACATCTTCCCGCCGGAGCCGTCGATGCGGGTCATCACGGACATCTTCGAGTTCTGCGCCGCGGAGACCCCGAAGTTCAACACCATCTCGATTTCGGGCTACCACATCCGCGAGGCCGGCGCGACAGCCGCCCAGGAGATCGCGTTCACGCTCGGCGACGGCATCGAATACGTCCAGACCGCCCTCGACGCCGGCCTCGACGTCGACGAGTTCGCGCCCCAGCTCTCGTTTTTCTTCAACGCGCACAACAACATCCTCGAAGAGGTCGCGAAGTTCCGGGCGGCCCGCCGGATGTGGGCGACGATCATGGAGGAGCGCTTCGACGCCGACGACCCCAAGAGCAAGCAGCTGAAGTTCCACACGCAGACGGCGGGCTCGACGCTGACCGCCCAGCAGATCGACAACAACATCGTGCGGGTCGCCTACCAGGCGCTGGCCGCAGTACTGGGGGGAACCCAGAGCCTGCACACGAACGGGAAAGACGAGGCGCTGTCGATCCCCACCGAGGAGTCGGTGCGGACCGCGCTGCGCACCCAGCAGATCCTCGCCCACGAGTCCGGCGCGGCGGACACCATCGACCCGCTGGCGGGCAGCTACTACGTCGAAGGACTCACCGACGACATCGAGGCCGAAGCCCAGGCGATCCTGGACGAGGTCGACAGTCGGGGTGGGATGCGGCGCGCCGTCGAAGACCAGTGGGTCCAACGCCAGATCCAGGACGTGGCGTTCGACCGCCAGCAGGAGATCGAGGAGAAAGAGCGCGTCATCGTCGGTGTCAACGAGTTCGAGGTCGACGACGAGGAGCCCGAGGCCGACATCGAGGAGGTCACTGCGGACGACGAGCGCCGCCAGATCGAGCACCTGAACGACGTGAAAGCCGACCGGGACAGCGAGGCCGTCGAAGCCGCGCTCGCGGACCTGCGGGCGGCCGCCGCGGGCGACGAGAACGTGATGCCGTATATCGTGGCCGCGGTCAAGGCGTACGCCAGCGTGGGCGAGATCTGCAACACGCTGCGGGACGTGTTCGGCGAACACCAGCCCGGGGCAGCCCTCTGAGGACGCCGCCACCACCACCGTGAGTTTTCCCGCTGGCCGCCGACCGTGGCGGTATGAGCAGCGATGACGCGTGGACGGCGGCAGCGCTCCCCGATCAGTCCGGCCGGCGGGTGGTGGTGACGGGCGCGAACAGCGGCCTCGGCTTCGAGGCCACGCGGGCGTTCGCTCGGGCTGGCGCGCACGTCGTCATGGCGTGCCGGAGCACCGAACGCGGCGAGGACGCCCGCGACGACATCGTGGCAGAGCTCCCGGGTGCGTCGCTGACAGTGCACGAGCTCGATCTCGCAGCGCTTGATTCGGTGGCGGCGTTCGCCGACTGGTTCACCGCGGAGTTCGACAGCCTGCACGTGCTCGCGAACAACGCCGGGGTGATGGCGATCCCGCGCTCGGAGACCGCCGACGGCTTCGAGACGCAGTTCGGCGTCAACCACTTGGGGCACGTCGCGCTCACCGCCGGGTTGCTGGGCGTGCTCCGGCGGACCAGCGGCGAGACGCGCGTCGTCACGCAGTCGTCGGGCGCACACCGGCGCGGCCGGATCGACTTCGAGGACCTCCAGCACGAGGCCGAGTACGGCAAGTGGGAGGCCTACAGCCAGTCGAAGCTCGCGAACCTCCTGTTCGCGTACGAACTCGACCGGCGGCTGCGGGCGGCGTCGGCGAGCGTGACGAGCGTTGCCTGCCATCCGGGGTACGCCGCGACGAACCTCCAACTCCGCGGTCCGCAGGCGGCGGGGTCGCGGCTGCGGCTGCTCGCGATGCGGGCCGCGAACGCGCTCGTCGGCCAGAGCGCCGAGCAGGGCGCGTGGCCGCTGCTGTACGCCGCAACCAACCCGGGCATCGACGGCGGTGAGTACATCGGCCCCGGCGGCGTCCTGAACATGCGCGGCCACCCCGAGCGCCAGCAGCCGAGCGCCCGGTCGCGTGACGAGGACACCGCGCGCCGCCTCTGGACGGTCTCCGCGGACCGCACCGGCGTCGACTTCGACCTGCCGGACCCCGCGTAGTCGGTGGCTTGATGAGCGCCCGCGGGCCACCTGCGAGTATGCACGTGGACCACGTCGGCGTCGCCACCGAGGACGCCGCGGGCCTGGGCGAACTGTACACGGCGCTGCTGGGCGCGCCGGTCGCGCACGAGGAGGTCTTCGACGGACTGCACACGGTTTTCCTCGATCTCGGGGGGGACGGCTACGTCGAACTCCTCGAACCCGTCGACGAGGACACGACCGTCGGCCGGTATCTGCAGCGCACCGGCGGCGGCATCCATCACGTCGCGTTCGCCACCGACGATATCGAGGCCGCGCTGGAGACCGCCCGCGACGCGGGCGTCGACCGCATCGACGAGGAGCCGCGGGCCGGGGCCTGGGGCCACGACGTGGCCTTCCTACACCCCAAGGACACCGGCGGCGCGCTCATCGAGTTCGTCGAGCACTGACCGGTCAGTGCTCGCTCACTGCGTCCCGCTGCGGGACATCGGGGTCGGTGACGAATCCGGCGGCGCTTGGCCTGCCAGACGCCCGTGAGCTCGCACTCGACGCCGGCCTCCTCCCAGACTTCCCGGACCGCCGTCTCCGCGAACGTCTCCCCGGGTTCGTGGCCGCCACCCGGGAGCACCCACTTCTCGGGGTCCCCAGGATGTCGAATGAGCAGGACGCGGCCGTCGGTGTCGGTCACGCGTGCGCCCGCACTGCCGCGACCACCGGCCGCGACGAGTTCGCGCCCGTGTGCGAACAGCGCCGGGTCGTTCTCGACAGTCTCGGTGTGGCACGGGAACGGGCCGTGGGCGTCGCGGAGGCGGTCGAGTCGCTGGTCGACCGCGTGCCGACTCCTGACGCTGATTGGTGTCGACACGGCAGCCCCTCGGTTCACGGCTCGGGGCCGAAGCTCTCGACTTTCGCGGCGTCGGTGTCGAAGCCTTCTGCCTCCAGCGCGTCGGTAGCGGCACCGCAGAACGCCGCAAAGCCGTAGACGAACGCGGCCTGATCGGACGCGTCCGCCAGCGTCGCGACGGCGTCCTCGAACGCGTCGGTGACGACGAGCACGTCCGCGCCCGCGTCCGAGAGCGCGGCGAGCCGGGGTTCGTGGACGGGGGCCTCGTCCTGATAGACGAGCGCGACCTCGGCACCGGCGTCCATCGCTCGCTCGGCGATGGCGACGGCGGGGCCGACGCCCGGACCGCCCGCGAGCAGCAACACGGAGGGCTCGCCCTGGTAGTAGTCCTCGCCGAACGGGCCTTCGACAGTGACCTCGTCGCCGGGGTCGCGGCCCGCGAGCCACGGGCCGAGCACGCCGTCGGGAGCCACGTCGACGGTCACTTCGAAGGTGTCGGCCACGGTCGGCGATGACAGCGTGTAGTATCGCCCCTCCGTTTCGCCGTCCTCGAACTCGCGGACGACGCGCACGAACTGTCCGGGTTCGGCGGTGAACCCTGCCGGGGTTTCGAACGTGACTGCGATGGCGTCCGGGCCGACGTCGTCGACCGCCTGCACTGTGACCGGGGTTTCGTCCATACGTGTGTCTGGTGGGCCACTCACCTAACCCGTTCGTTTCGGGACACCGACAGTCGGCCGCCAGATGTCACACCAGCAACTTCCGGGGTTCACGGTTCGGCGTCACACACCACGTGGTCGTACACGCCTGTGGGACCCGAGCACACGTACGTCCAGTTTCGCGATGCGTGCCAGCGGGTCCGTTGCATTCCAGCCGGGAGACGCCTTCAGAAGCCTTTTTGCTGGCGGCCCGGGTAGCCCGTAACGACATGCACGACGACCTGAACTGGGCCATCGGCGGGGAGGCCGGCGATGGAATCGCGTCCACCGGCAAGATCTTTGCGCAGGCGCTGTCGCGCGCCGGCCGGCACGTGTTCACCTCGAAGGACTTCGCATCACGCATCCGAGGTGGGTACACTGCCTACAAGGTCCGTACGTCGGTCGACCAAGTACAGAGTGTAGTCGACCGCCTCGACATCCTCATCGCGCTCACCGAACGCACCGTCGACGAGAACCTCGATGAGCTGCACGCGGACTCCATCATCATCTACGACGGCGACCGCACCGAGTTCGCCGACTTCGAATCCCCCGCGGAAGTCACCGGGCTCGACATCCCGCTGAAGGACCTCGCCGAGGACGCCGGCGGCGCGATCATGCGGAACATCGTCGCCCTGGGCGCGGTCTGCGCGGTCGCGGACTTCCCCATCGAGAACCTCGACGAATCCCTCGAAAAGCGGTTCAGCGGGAAGGGCGAACAGATCATCGAGAACAACAAGCAGGCGGCCCGCCTGGGTGCCGAGTACGTCGCCGAGGAGTTCGAGGACGTCACGCTCCCCTACGAGCTGGAGACCACCGACGAGGACTACGTCCTCCTGAACGGCGACGAGGCGATCGGCATGGGCGCCATCGCGGCCGGCTGCCGGTTCTACGCCGGCTACCCCATCACCCCGGCGACGGACGTCATGGAGTACCTCACGGGCCGCATCGAGCAGTTCGGCGGCCACGTCGTCCAGGCCGAGGACGAACTCGCGGCGATCAACCTCGCGCTGGGTGCGGCGCGCGCCGGCGCGCGATCGATGACCGCGACCTCCGGGCCGGGCATCGACCTGATGAGCGAGACGTTCGGCCTGGTCGCCACCAGTGAGACGCCGCTGGTGATCGCGAACGTGATGCGGTCGGGCCCCTCGACGGGGATGCCGACCAAGCAAGAACAGGGCGACCTGAACATGATGCTGAAAGGCGGCCACGGCGAGATCCCGCGGTTTGTCGTCGCGCCCACGTCGGTCGCGGAGTGCTTCCACAAGACCGTCGAGGCGTTCAACCTCGCGGAGAAATACCAGCTCCCCGTCTACGTCACCGCGGACCTCTCGATGGCGGTCACCGAGCGCACGTATCCGCCCGAGGAGTTCGACATGGACGCGGTCGAGATCGAGCGCGGGAAGCTCGTCGACGAGGACGAGATCTCCGCGTGGCAAAACGACACCGAGCAGTTCCGACCCCACGCCGACACCGCCGACGGCATCAGCCCGCGCGCCGTGCCGGGCACCGAGGGCGGCGTCCACATGTCCACGGGCCTGGAGCACGACGAACTCGGTCGCCGCACCGAAGACACGGACGTGCGCGTCGACCAGGTCGACAAACGCTACCGGAAAGTCGACACCGCCCGCGAGCGCGAGCAGTTCGACTACCGCGAGTTCGGCGACAGCGACGCCGACAACCTCGTGGTCTCGTGGGGATCGAACGAGGGCACCATCGTCGAAGCCCTGGAGTACCTCGACGGCGACGACGACCCCGACATCCGCGTGGTGTCGGTGCCGTACATCTACCCGCGGCCCGACCTCACCGACGAGGTCGAAGCCGCCGACGACGTCGTCGTTGTCGAAGCCAACGCCACCGGCCAGTTCGCCGACGTGATCGAGCACGACGTGCTCGAGCGCGTCACACGCATCAACAACTACACCGGCGTCGACTTCAAAGCGGACGAACTCGCCGCCGAAATCACGGAGTCCCTCGCATGAGCTCAGAGAACGTTCGATTCACCGACTTCAAGTCAGACAAGCAGCCGACGTGGTGTCCGGGATGCGGTGACTTCGGCACCATGAACGGCATGATGAAAGCGCTCGCGGAAACCGGCAACAGCCCCGACGACACGTTCGTCGTCGCGGGCATCGGGTGCTCGGGGAAGATCGGCACGTACATGCGGTCGTACGCGCTCCACGGCGTGCACGGACGCGCGCTCCCCGTCGGCACCGGCGTGAAGCTCGCGAACCCGGACCTCGAAGTGATGGTGGCGGGCGGCGACGGCGACGGCTACTCGATCGGTGCCGGCCACTTCATCCACGCCGTCCGGCGGAACGTCGACATCACGTACGTCGTGATGGACAACCGCATCTACGGGCTGACCAAGGGCCAGGCGTCCCCGACCAGCCGGTCGGACTTCGAGACGTCGACCTCGCCGGACGGCCCGAAGCAGCCGCCGGTGAACCCGCTGGCACTGGCGATGGCTGCGGGCGGCAGCTTCATCGCACAGAGCTTCTCCTCGGACGCGCTGCGTCACCAGGAGATCGTCCAGGAGGCCATCGAACACGACGGGTTCAGCCTCGTCAACACGTTCTCCCCGTGTGTCACGTTCAACGACGTCGACACCTACGACTACTTCCGGGACAGCCTCGTGGACCTCAGCGAGGACGACGACTACGACCGCCACGACTACGACCAGGCCAAAGACGCCATCCTCGACGCCGGCAAGGAGTACCTCGGCGTGCTCTACCAGGACGAGGACTCGACGCCGTACAGCGAGGCCCACGGCGTCACCGAGAACATGGCCGAACTCCCGGACGGCGCGCCCGACGGCGCCACCGATCTCGTCCGCGAGTTCTACTAGTCCCGATTTACTTCGCCGGATCGCCTCCGGCGACCTCTCCTCGCGAAACTGCGATAAACACTCCCTGCTCGCTCCGTCCCGCCGCTCGTGGTGGCCGGTGCGCTCATCCCGTTCGCGCGCCGATGCTTCGCCGACCGGCTCCCACGTCTCAGTGCGTCAGCGGGACTTCCAGACCGGCCAGTAGCGGGCTTGGAGCGCGTTCCGGAGGCTGTGGATCGGGTCGAGGCCGGCATCCGGACCATCGGCTGGTTCGAAGTGTTCGGCGAGGTGTCCGGGGTGGCGTCACCGGCCGCTGTCGGTCGTCGACCGGTCGCACGTGCAGAGATCCACCGTGCAGGCACGAGGGCTGCCAGGGGCCCGCTGAGAGGAAACCTACAAGCCACCCGGGAGTAAAGCACGCGTTACGATCGTGTCCATGAGCGACCGCGGGTCGACCGGGACGGGGCGACTGGCGAAGGTCCGGCGGTACCGGCGGCTGATGTACGCGTGCATCGGCGTCGGCGTCGGCGGGTTCATCGTTGCCGCGGAGTTCGACTACCCGCTGGCCGGGCTCGTGGTGTACTGGGCGGGCATCCTCGGCTCCCTCGCAGTCTGGAAGGGGACCTCCGTCACGCTGTACGACGAGCGCGACCTCGACCTGGAGCGCCGGGCGAGCCTGCTCACACTCCAGATTGCGGGCGTCGTGGGTCTACTGGCGATGACCACGCACGTCGTCGTTGACCAGATGCCGTCGGTGGACGTGCCCGAGGAGTTCGTCGGTGGCTTCCTCACCATCTCGGCCCTGTTCATCGTCTACGGCGTCGTCTACACCGCCATTCGCTACCGACGATGAGAAACCACGTGCGCGAACGCCGCGGCGAGGCCGACCTGAGTCAGGCCGACCTCGCGGCCGCCGTCGGGGTCACTCGGCAGACCATCAACGCCATCGAGCGCGACCGCTACGACCCCAGCATCGAACTCGCGTTCAAGCTCGCGGACTTCTTCGACTGCCGGATCGAGGACCTCTTCGACCCCGAACTCGACGGGTAGCGAAGGCGGCAGCGCTGCTCGGTGTTCTGTTCGGACCGCCGACAGCTTTACCTTGGAGTGTAAAACATACTTTCCTGTAAACCTCGCTTTACACGCGAGTCGAGTCAATCCATGTCCCCCACTGGCCTCGACACCACGACACCGACTGGAGACCGCCGATGACCGACCTCGCCATCCGCGCAGACGGCCTGACGAAGCGTTACGGCGACGAAGCTGCGGTCGACGACCTCGACCTCGCCGTGCCCGCGGGCAGCGTCTACGGCTTCCTCGGACCGAACGGTGCCGGGAAGACGACGACAATGCGCCTGCTCACCTCCCTCACCGATCCCACCGCGGGGACCGCCGAGGTCGCCGGCGTTCCAGTCACCGACCGGGCGGCGCTCACCCCGCGAATCGGTTACCTACCCGCCGATCCACCGGTCTTCGACGAGCTGACGGGCTGGGAGCAGCTCCGGCACGTCGCCCGACTCCACGGGCTCGACGACGGCGAGGCGGACACCCGCATCGAGTCGCTGCTGGAGCGGTTCGACCTGCTCGCGGACGCCGACCGCCGCATCGAGTCGTACTCCACAGGCATGACGAAGAAGATCGGCGTGGTCGCCGCGATGCTCCACGACCCGGACGTCCTGTTCCTCGACGAACCCACGTCGGGGCTGGACCCCCGGGCCGCCCGCACCGTCAGGGACACCGTCGCGGACCTCGCGGCGGGGGACGCGACTGTCCTTCTCTCCACGCACGTCCTCCCCGTCGTCGACGAACTCGCGGACACCATCGGCGTCATCGACGACGGCGTCCTCGTCGCCGACGGTGACCCAGAGAACCTCAAATCGACCGCCCGCGAGGGCAGCGCGACCGACCTGGAGACCGTCTTCATGGAGGTGACTGCGGATGCCGACGCCCCGCTCCCGGATTCGTGAAGCCGTCCCCGACGCCGAGGCCGCAGTCGAGTTGGCGCGCGTCGACCTCGTGCGGGGCTACCGGAAGCTGCGCGGCCAGGACTTCTGGCTGCTGTACGGCGCGCTCTCGGCCGTCGGCTTCGCGCTCATCACGGTGTACGCGTACTCGCTCGGCCACGACACCGGCGTCGCGCTGGCGGCCGGTGAGACGCCGTGGTTCGCGGCCGGCGGTGCGGCGACCGCCTGGAGCGTCGCCTGGCTGTTCACGGTCGCGATGCTCGTCGTCGAGGCTGTCGGTTCGAACGGCGACCTCGACAACGACGGCCACTACCTCACGCTCCGCCCGACCGCCGACATCACCGCCGGGAAGCTCGCGAGCGCCGCTGTCAAGCTCGCCGGGTTCATGCTCTTCCCGGCACTCGGGCTGGCCCTCGGGCTGAGCCTGGGACTGGGAACGCCGGTCCCCGTCCTCGGCGTCGTCGCCGCGGCGACAGTCACCGTCACGTCGGCGGCAGCCACCGGCTACCCCGTCGGCTTCCTGCTGAAGGGCGTCGTCCGCCGGTCGAACGTCCTCACGCAACTGAAGCCGGTGCTCGGAGTGGGTATCGGCCTCGGGTACTTCGCTGTGATGCTCACCGGGGAGTTCACGACCGCCATCGACGCCCTGCGACCCGTGCTCCGCGCGCCCCCGCTCTGCTGGCTCGGCGACCTCTCGCTGGCGACAACGCCCGGCGTGACTCCCGGCGCCACCGGTGTCGCTGGGGCGTTCGCCCTCGGTGTCGTCGTCGCAGGCGCCGGCGTCCTTCTCGCGGTGCCGGCCGCCCGGTACGCCTGGCGCGCCGACGGGATGGCGTCGACCGAGAGTGACGGCGAACCCACGACTGCGCCCGACCACGCGGTCGACAGACTGCTCGGCGTGCTGACGCGCGCGCCTGCGACCCACGGCGTCGCGAGCACGGCACTGTTGCAGATCTACCGGTCGCCGCTCCGGCTGGTTTTCGTCGCCTTCCCGTTGGTGGGGGCGATCCCGGTCGGCGAGCAGGTCCTCGCCGGCGGCACCGTGCCGCGGTACGCGCCCTGGCTGGCCGTCTGGTATGGTGCGTGGGCGGGCGGCGCGGCGCTCCCCCTCAACCCCCTCGGGAATCAGGGCAGGTCGCTGCCGTCGCTGCTGACGGCGCGCGCCGGCGGCCGGCACGTCGTCCGCGGCTACGTCGCGGCGACCGGCGTTGTCGCTGTCCCTGTCAGCGGGGCTGTGGCCGGCCTGCTCGCCGGCGCCGCAGGCTACTCGTTGGGCGGCGTACTGGGCGTCGTGGTCGCAGCCGGCAGCGCTGTGCTGGCCGCATCCGTGCTCGCAGCCGGGGTCGGCAGCGTCTTTCCCCGCTTCGAGGGCGTCGACCTCGCCGGGTCCCGCCGCGCCGTGCCACCCAGCAAGGTCGCGTACGGCGTGTTCTCCGCGACACTCACGGCGGCCGTCGTCGCGGTCACCGTCGTCCGGAGCGACGTCCTCCACGATGCAGTCACCGTGCTCGTCTCGCGGACGCTGCCGTTTGGTTGGCGTGTGAGCGCGGGCACCGTCGAAACGGGGGCCTTCGTCGCGCTGGCGGCGGTCGCTGTTGCGCTTCCGGTGGCCTACCGGGTGGCAGTGGCCCGGCTCGGGGGCTACCGGCTGGCCTGACCGAGCGCGCACGAGCCGGTGTCGGGGAGTCCCACCCCTTTGCGGGCGTCAGGAACGTTCCCGCGTGTTTTTAGTCCCCGGCGTGGTTCAGAGTGAACAACTAGCCGTGCGCGGGCCGGTGGTCGTGACTGGCTGCTGACAGCACCCGGTTCAGGGCGACTGACTCGCGTCACCCTTCGGCGTGATCGATCCTATGTCAGACATGCACGACGTTATTGTCGCCGGTGCCGGCCCAGCAGGAGCACAGTGCGCGCGCGACCTCGCGGAGCGGGGCTACGACGTGGTCGTCCTCGAAGCCGAACCCGAGGACGAGTTCCCCCGCCAGTCGAACAAGTCCACTGCGGGCACGTTCGCGTCCATGATGGGCGCGTTCGGCGTGCCCGACGACGTGGTCATGCAGTACACCGACGACGTTGTGTTGGAATCCCCCCACGAGTATTTCGTCCAGGATCAGCCCGGCGCGGTCCTGGAGTTCGCGGAGTTCAAACAGTGGCTGGTCGCCGCCGGCGAACAGCAGGGTGCCGAGTACCGGTTCGAGGCGCGCGTGAACAACCCGATCACGGAAGGCGGGGAGATTGTCGGCGTGAAGTACGACGGCGACGAGGAGGTGTACGGCGACATCATCATCGACGCAACCGGGCCGGCGGCGCCGCTCGCGAAGAAACTCGGCGTGACGGACCTCCGGCGCAGCAACCAGGCCATCGGCATCGAGTGGGAGATGGAGAACGTCGCCGTCGACCACGAGGGGTACGCCGACCTGAGCGACGCGATGATGCTGCGCCTGGATCACGACCTCGCGCCCGGCGGCTACTCGTGGATCTTCCACACGGGCGCTGACACCGCAAAAGTCGGCATCTGTTACATCCAAAACGAGAGCTACCAGCGGTTCGGTGACGCCTCGAAGAGCATCGACGACCACCTCGACTACTGGATGGAGACCGATCCGCGCCTCGCCGACGCCACGAAACTGGCGGGCAAACAGCACCGCGGGTCGGCGCACATCCAGTTGCCGGCGAACTTCTCGACGGACAACTTCATGGCCATCGGGGACACCGTGCCGACGGTCGACCCGCTGTGGGGGGAGGGGATCCACAAGTGCATGGAGTCGGCGCGCGCGGCCGCGATCACCGCCGATCGGTGTTTCATGGGCGACGACCGCGATACGTCCGCGGACGCGCTGTCGATCTACGACGACCTCTGGCACAAGCGTGTCGCGCCGAACGCGCGGATGCGGCTGACCATGACCCAGCTGCTGTATCTCGCGTCCAACGAGCGCTACGACCGCCTCATGAGCGACCTGCAGACGGCCGACGTCGGGACGCTGTCCGGCGCGAACGAGGGCGGGCTGCGGTCGCTGCTCGAGTTCGTGCACACCGAAGACGTCCCCCTGCTCGCGCGGTTCGCCCGCGACCGGCTGCGCGCGTGAGGACACGCCGGCGTTCTCGCCGCATCCACAACCGCTAACCACCTACCCGTTGTTGCTATGCGTATGGCACAGGACACACAGCAGCGCGCGGCGGTCGTCGAGGAGATGCCCGAGTTCGGACTGGGAACCTGGGAGAACGAGGATCCCAGTGCGTGCGCGGACAGCGTACGAACCGCCCTCGAAATGGGGTATCGGCACATCGACACGGCACAGATCTACGAGAACGAGGACGCCGTCGGCGACGGCATCGCGGCCGCCGACGTCGACCGCGAGGACGTCTTCCTCGCGACGAAGGTGTGGACGAGCGAGCTCGGTGACGGCGACGTTGCGCCCGCGACCGAACAGAGCCTGGAGAAGCTCGGCGTCGACTACGTCGACCTCCTGTACGTGCACTGGCCGGCAAACCAGTACGACGCCACGGAGACGCTGGCTGCGCTGGCCGACCTGCAGGCCGACGGCGTGACCGAGCGCATCGGCGTGAGCAACTTCGAGCCCCGGCATCTCGACGAAGCCGAAGACGTCCTGGGCGAGTTGCCGTTCGCCAACCAGGTGGAGTTCCACCCGCTCCTCCAACAGGAGGAGCTGCGCGAGTACGCCGACGGCGAGGACATCGAGCTGGTGGCGTACTCGCCGCTGGCCCGCGGTGAGGTCTTCGACGTGCCCGAGATCCAGGCCGTCGCGGAGAAGCACGGCGTCAGCGAGGCGCAGGTGAGCCTGGCGTGGGTGCGCCGGAAGGGCGTCACCGCCATCCCGAAGGCGACCGGCGAGGACCACATCGCCGACAACTGGGCGAGCCTCGATCTCGAACTCGACGACGAGGACGTCGCGAAGATCGACGGCATCGACCGCCGCGAGCGACAGGTCGACCCGGAGTTCGGGCCCTGGAACTGAGCCGACCGTAGCGCCGACCCACCACACGCAGTATTTCTCGACGAGTCCCCGAATCGAACCGACACCGCAGCCCCGCGAGCCGCGACTTTGCGCTGCAAAGTGGGTTTGTAGTGCAAAGTTATTTGTAAGTCGGTGTCAGTGACGTAGTATGAGCATCGAGACACGTGGCGGCCCGCCCCTGGGCCGGCTCCTCGAACAGACCACGGCGTTCGCCGTGCGAACCCTCCAGACGCTCCGCCGGAACAGCGCTGTCGCCTTCTGGGCGGTGGCGTTCCCCGCGATGTTCTACCTGCTGTCCGTGTCCCTTTTCATCGACACCGGAGGGATGCCGGCCGAGGTCGTGAGCGCGGTCAAAGCCACGCACGCCGTCTCGTACGGGGCCTTCGCGGCCCTCACCGTGTTCCTGAGCACGTTCTCCCAGTCGCTCGTCGCGGACGTCGAACGCGGCCGATACCGCCAGTTCCGAGCACTCCCCGTGTCGCCGGCAGCGGACTTCCTCGGACGGTTCGCGGCCGCCTACCTGTTCGCCGTCGCCGCCGTCCTCGCTGTGCTGGGCGTCGGTGCCGCCACGGGAGCGGCGTTCACGCTCCGGTCGGCCGCCTCGATCCCCGTGGCCCTGCTCGGGCTGCTGGCGCTCGGCCTGTTCGCCGCCAGCATCGCCGTCGTCCTCGTCGCCGTCGTCCCGGACGCGAAGTTCGCGAGCATCGTCGCCGTCAGCGTCGTCATGCTCGCCTTCTTCCTCACCGGCTACAACGGCATCCAGCCCGGGATGCTCGCCGGCGCTGCCGACTTCGTGAACGTCGTCCCGAACGCGCTGGCCACCCGGCTGGCCGTCCACCACCTCGTCGCCGCCGGCGGGTGGACGCAAGCCGGACTGGCACCGCCCGGCGCGCCGACGAGCATGGGTCACGTCGCGCTGCTCGCGGGCTACGCAGTGGCCGGACTCGCGCTCGCCGTCGCCGCCACCCGCCGCTCGCTCTACGGGGGTGCGGTCCGGTGAGCGTCGACCGGCCAGCCGTCGAGGCGCGGAACGTCCACAAGGCCTACGGCGAGGACGGCGTCCTCGACGGCATCGACCTCACCGTCGCTGAGAACGAAGTGCTGCTGTTGATGGGGCCCAACGGCACCGGGAAGACGGTGTTGCTGTCGTGTCTCGCCGGTGGCACCGAGCCGTCGGAGGGCTCCGTGTCGGTGTTCGGGACGCCCGTCAGCGAAGACGGCGGCCGGACCCTCTCGCTGCTGCTGCAGGGCGGCGCGAGCGTCGACACGCTCTCTGGCCGCGAGACGGCCGCGTTCTACTCCCGGCTTCACCCCGAGTTCACGGACCGCTGGCGGACGTACGTCGACGACCTCGGTATCGACGGCGACCTCGACAAACGCATCAAGTACTACTCGGAGGGCATGAAACGCAAGCTCGAACTCTCGCTGGCGCTGTCCGTCGACGCGCCGCTGTACCTCCTCGACGAACCGACGGCGGGCGTCGACCTCTCGATGGTGCAGTCGTTTCACCGCGTCATCCGCGACCGCGTCGCGGACGGCGGGACCGTCGTCGCCACGAGCCACCGGCCCGTCGACGCCGACCTCGCCGACCGCGTCGCGTTCGTGAACGGGGGCGGCGTGCTCGCCGTCGACACCCCCGAGGCGCTGTTGGACGGCGTCCCGACCGTCGTGCGAGTGGTCGGCCAGGCAACCGCCGGCGACGCCCTCGCCCCGCACGTCGTCGGCGACCCGTTCTACCACGGCGACGAACGCCGCGGATTCCTCCGCGAGCACGCGACCCTCGCGGACATCCGCGAGCACGCCGGCGACGCCACCGTCGAGACCGTGGAGCCGAGCTACACCGACGCGTTCAACTACTACGTCCACGCAGCCGCCGACAATGAGTGAGGACGTCGACCCCCGGGCACTCCAGCAGGACCTCGACCGCATCAAGGACGCGATGGGGATCGCCGAGCGCTACGAGAGCGCACCCGAACAGTGGCTGCTGTTCAGCGTCCTCGTGGCGGCCGGGAGCGCCGTCTCCCAGGTCCTCCTCTTCGCGCGGGCAGCCGGGTTCTGGTACCCCGTCGTCTGGGTCGGGCTGTTCGGTGCCGGCTCCCTCGTGCTCTCCCGGCGGTACGACTACGCCTTCGGGCCGGGCCACAGCGAGCCGAACGTCGGCTTCCAGATTCTCGTCGTCTACTTCGGGTCGTTCGCCGCGCTGTCCGCCGTCGACCCGTTCCTCCCGGAGCTCGGCTACCTGGCGGACAACGCGCTCACGCTCGGACTCGTCGCCGTGATGCTCGGGCTCGGCTACCTCGTCGCCGGCGAGACGCTGAAGGCCTACCGCATCCGTGCACGGGACCGCTACGTGCTACACGGGGGTGGCCTCCTCCTGGTCGCCCTGGGCGTCGCCATCCCGACCGTCGACGTCCTGCACACGTGGAGCTACGCCGCCTTCGGCGCATCGTACGTTGTTTACGCCGCAGCCTCCTACCTCGTGTTGACCCGAACGTAGGATGGACCTCGACAAGCTCGTCCACCAGCCGACCCGGCTCGAACTGTTCGCGTACCTCTACCGGCACGGCGAGTCCAGTTTCGGCGACCTCACCGACGAACTGGACCTGACGGAGGGGAACCTCTCCAGTCACCTCCAGCGCATGGAGGACGCCGACGCCGTCGAGGTCCGCAAGGAGTTCGTGGACAAGCGACCGCACACGACGGCGGTGCTCACCGAGGACGGCGAGGCGATGTTCGAGGACCACGTCCAGACGCTGCAGGGACTCATCGACGGCCTGGAATAACGGAACACGAGGCGTTCGACGGGCTGTCCGAACCGCCTACGGTTCGAGGCGGTCGGGGTCCCGCGGGAAGAGGATCGCTTCCTTGATGTTGTCGAGGCCGGCGAGCTGCTGGATGAGCCGGTCGATGCCCAGCCCGTAGCCGCCGTGGGGCGGGACGCCGTAGCGGAACGCGTCGAGGTAGAACTCGAAGTTCTCCGGCTCGACGCCCTGCTCGCGCATCTTCGCCGTCAGGCGCTCGATGTCGTGCTCACGCTGCCCGCCGGAGGACAGCTCCTGGCCGCGGTACAGCAGGTCGAACTTCCGGGAGGCGACGTCGTCGCCGTCGACGTCCTGGCGGTAGTAGAACTTCTCGTCCGGGTAGCCGACGACGAACACGGCGGGGTGGCCCTGCTCCTCGAAGTACTCCCCGAGCAGGCGCTCGCCTTTCGTGTCGAGGTCGTTGTCGTCCTCGGGGACGTGGTCGTACTCGTCGGCGAGGATCTCGCGGGCTTCCTCGAACGTGATGCGCGGGAAGTCCGCCTCGGGGACCGAGAGGTCCGAGCCGAGTTCGTCGAGTTCGCGCTGGGCGTGCTCGACGACGTGTCGGATGGTGTGGCGCAGGGACTCCTCCTGGACGTCCATCACGTCGTGGTGGTCCTCGACGTAGCCGAGCTCCACGTCGAACATGGCGATCTCGGAGACGTGCCGGGAGGTCCCGAAGTCCTCGGCGCGGAACGCGTGGCCGACCTCGAACAGTCGGTCGACGCCCGAGGCAACGAGGATCTGCTTGTAGAGCTGTGGGCTCTGGGAGAGATAGGCCTCCTTGTCGTAGTAGACGACCGGGAAGAGGTCCGCGCCGCCCTCAGCGCCCGCCGTCGAGAGTTCGGGTGTGTCGACCTCCTCGAAGCGGTTGTCGTAGAACCAGTCGGTCATCGCGCCCATCGCCTTCGAGCGCAGGGAGAACACCGCCTTCGTCGAGGGCTTGCGCACGTCGAGGTGGCGCTCGTCCAGCCGCGTCGAGAGGTCGGCGTCGACGTCCTTCGAGATCTCGATGGACGGCACGTCGGTGGCTTCGCTAACGACGGTGAGCTCGGTGGGCGCGAGTTCGACGCCACCAGGGGCCTGGTCGCTGGCCTCAAGCGTGCCGGTGACCTGCACCACGTCCTCGCTGGAGAGGCCTTCGGCCGTCTCGAAGAGGTCGGGGGTGTCGTCTTCTTTCGCGACGACCTGCAGGCGGCCGGTGGCGTCCCGCACGATGACGAAGAGGATGCCGCCGAGGTCGCGGAGTTCGTGGACGTGGCCGGCGATGGTGGTGTCTTCGCCGTCGTCGTCGGGCGTTACGTCTTCGATGTAGGTTCGTTCGAGCATTGGTGGAGTTGTGGATGGCTGGTTGGCGGCGCGTTGCGACGGCGTCCGGGCAGTCGGGAGAATGGGTGGTGGCCTGCTCACGCAGGCGCATTGCCGCCGGCGACACCCCGACCACGGTCACGGCGGGCGTCGCGCGATCCGACCGGTGTGCGTGTCGCCGTCATCGTCGCTGTTGCCGAGTCGTGCGTCCACGTACGTATGATTTGCGAACCTGCGCAGCGCAGCCGTGGTGCAGCGTCCGCGCGGTTCACTGTGAGGGGCTTGTGGCGCGTTCTGCGCGTCGGAGTCCTGGCGTGGGGAAGCCCGCCAACGTGAACCGGGCGGACTTACATGTAGCCGAGATCGCGCAGGCGCTCCATCAGGTCCTCTTTGTCCTGGGCGCGGCCGGCGCGCTCGGTGGTGTTTTCGAGGTCCTGGAGCCACGCGGGTTCCTCGGCGGCCTTGTCCGTGGAGACCTCACTCCCCAGCGAACGGAAACCCTTGAAGTACTTGGGGGAGACGGGGATGTCCTCGTGGGTGAGGTCGTTGGGGAGGTCGTCGAAGTCCTGGGGGACGTAGCCGTCGTCCGGGAAGTCCGCGACCGTCTCGGGGACGACGTAATACCAGAAGGCGTCCCAGACGGCGGCTTCGTCGAACTGGAGGATGGGTTGGATGCGGTCGTGGGGCGGGTAGACGTCGGGATCGTGGCGCGGGCTGAAGAACGTCTCGTCGGCGCGGGCGTCCTGTTCGTCCCAGCGGATGCCCGAGAGGATGCCGTCGACGTCGTGCTCCTCGAGGGCGTTGTTGAGCGCGACGGTCTTCAGGAGGTGGTTGCCGACGTAGGTGTCGAGCAGGAACGGGAACGAGTCCTCCTCGTATTCGAGGAGGTCCCGGACGTGGTGTCGGTTCTGGTCGTCGAGTTCGCTGATCGGGATGTCGTCGCCGGGTTCGAGGTCGTTGGCGGTGACGTAGTCGCCGACGTCCTCGTTGCGGGCGTAGACGACGTCGAGGTCCCATTCGTCGGCCCAGTGGTCGACGAAGTCGTGGAGTTCGTCGAAGTGCTGGAAGTGATCGATGAAAATGGTTTCGGGGACATCGAGGTCGAACTGGTCGGCGACCTCCTTGACGAAGTACAGCGTGAGCGTCGAGTCCTTACCACCGGTCCACATGATGGCGGGGTTGTCGTAGGATTCGAGGCCGTCACGGGTGACCTCGATGGCCTTCTCGATTTTCGCGTCCAGCGTCGAGTAGTCAGCGGGGCTCTCACCGTCACCGTCGTGGTAGTCGACGTCGAGGTAGTCCGGGAAGTCCTCGCTCATGGCTTCGGGGTCTACCCGGTAACGTATATGCGTGTGGATATCCGCCGACAGCTGGGGCGGGAGAGGGGCGCGTTAGGGGTTGGGAGTCGGGGCGGCCTTTTGCAGGGCGGTTTCGGCGATGTTGCCGCCGTAGTCGGCGCTTCGGGAGAGTGAATCCACGACGAGGCCGAGGTGTTGGGCGTGGTGAGCGGTGAGGCCGTGGAGGCGGTCGTCGACGTCGCGGGCCTGGTCGTCGATGTCGCGGACTTGTGCGCGGGCTTGGGTGGCGAGGGCGGTGGCTTCGTCGGCGGTGTCCGCGAACAGGGCGTCCATGGCGGTCTCGATGATGTCGGTGGCGTCCGCCTGGAGGGTTTCGAGGGCGTCGACGACGTCCTCGGGGATGTCGTCGTTGAGGTCGTGTGTGGCGGTTGCGATCTTGGTGGCGTGGTCGGCGACGCGTTCGAGTTGGCGGGCGCTGGAGTGGTAGTCGAACGCGACTTCCCGCGTGATGCCGATCTCTTGGGCGACCGTGGGCGAGCGCAGTGCACCCCGGAAGATGCGTGACACGACGTACCAGAGGCGGTCGACGTCGTCGTCGCGGTTCGTGACGTCGCGGGCGATGTCGGGGTCTCGGGTGGCGAGCGCGGTGACGGCGTCTTCGAGCATGGAGACCGCGATGAGATGCATGCGCCGAACGGCGTTGTGGATGGACAGCTCCGAGGAGTCGAGGAGGTCCTGGATGACGACGCGCTGGCTGGTTTCTTCGAGGACTTCGAGGCCGACCAGCCCCTGGGTGGCGTCGCGGATGACGCGGCGCTGGTCGGGATCGATGGACTCGGCTTCCAGGGCGAGCACGTCGAAGCCGCTGACGTACATCGTCATGACTGCGCGCATGAGCTCTTCGCCGTGCATGTCGGTGATCGTCAGCGTTCCTTTGTCGGTGTCGGTGTCGTCGATGGGGGTCAACAGGAGGGAGCCGCTGTCCGGGTGAAACCCCACCTCGTCGCCGGCCTCGACGCTGTGATCGCGCGCCCAGTCTTTCGGGATGGATACGGTGAACGTTGAGCCGCCGGTGACCTGGACTTTCCGTCGTTCCATGCGACCACGTATCGATGCCTGTAATATAAATCCCGGTCACGATACATAGTTACTACACCAAACCACTGTAGAGGAGAATAAAGCGCTTGCAGGCGCTCGGGTCGAAATATACATCGACGACGAGCGTCGAATCGATTCGCGGACATGCGATGTGAACTGTTCCCTATGTACTGCTATATATACGTAATAGCAGAGTACTTATTCACATCGCGGCGAGCATACGACGATGCCAGCAGACGACGCCGAACGCACCACACGTACGCGCCGTCAAGTTCTCGCCGGGATGGGGGCAACCGGCGCGGCAGCGCTCGCCGGCTGCCAGAGCACGTCATCCGAGGATCCCGCCGACGACTCGCTGTCAGGCACCGTCGACTTCGCTGGAAGCTCGACAGTGTTCCCGCTGGCGACCACTATGTCAGAGCTCTTCCGCGGCGGCGACACCGGCGAGGCACACCCGGACGTCAACTTCAACCCCAAATCCACCGGCACCGGTGGCGGGTTCGCCAACCACTTCTGCACCGGTAACGCCGACCTCAACAACGCCTCCCGAGAGGTTCGGGACGCCGAGGCACAGCAGTGTACGGACAACGACATCGAGCCCGTCGAGTTCACTGTCGCGACGGACGCGCTGACCGTCATCGTCAACACGGACCTGGACATCGACAGCATCACCGTCGACGAGCTGCGGAGCATCTGGTCGGCCGAACGCGACACCGAACAGTGGTCCGACGTGAACCCCGACTGGCCCGACGAACCGCTGGAGCTGTACGGCCCGTCGAGCGCCTCGGGCACCTACGACTACTTCATCGAGTCCATCCTGCACGGCGGCGACACGGAGCTCACGCACATCAGCGGCGGGAGCTACACCGGCACCGAACAGGACCGGACCATCATCCAGGGCGTCGAGGGATCGGCGAACGCGATGGGATACCTCGGGTACGCGTACTACTCGAAGAGCGGCGACCGCGTGAAAGCGCTTGCCGTCGACGACGGCGACGGCGAGCCGGTGAAGCCGAGCCTGGAGACCGCGCGATCCGGGGCGTACACGCCGCTTTCCCGGCCGCTGTTCACGTACGCGGCGAAGTCGTCGCTGGCCGAGCCCGCGGTCGCGGCGTTCCTCCGGTTCTGGCTCGAGCACGCCACGAGCGAGGCGATCGTCGCCGACCAAGTGGGCTACGTGCCCCTCAGCGAAGAAGCTCAAGGAGAACAACTGGACGCGCTGACTGAGGCCATCGACGCGGCCGGCAGTGCGGACGAGTAGCGCGTCGCCCCACCCAGCAAAGACTGTATACGTACGCTATGACTGATTCAAACCAATGAGCGGAGACGACCTCGAAGCGGCGCTCACGACGCGCACCCAGAACGCCCCTTCAGAGTTGCTCTCCCGGTCGTTCTTCTTCCTGTGTGCAGCCCTCTCGATCGTGACGACGATCGGGCTCATCGCGTTGCTGGCGACCGAGGCTGCGAAGTTCTTCACGTTCTCCGCGCCGCTGGTCGGCGTCGACGGCGCGACCGCGGGCATCGTGGAGTTCCTTACTGGAACGAACTGGGACCCAACGAACGGCAGTTTCGGCGTGCTCGCGTTGGTGTCGGCGACGCTGATGGTGATGATCGGCTCCTCGATCATCGCGTTGCCGCTCGGACTCGGCACCGCGACCTACCTCAGCGAGTACGCCAGCCCCCGACTCCGGTCGGTCCTGAAGCCCGCCCTGGAGATCCTGGCGGGCATCCCGACGGTCGTGTACGGGTTTTTCGCCGTCATCTACATCACGCCCGCACTGGGCACGGTCCTCCCGGGGTTGAGCAAGTTCAACATGCTCTCGGCGTGCGTCGTCGTGGGCATCATGATCATTCCGATGGTGGCGTCCATCAGCGAGGACGCCATGTCCGCCGTGCCCGACGAGCTCCGGCAGGCGGGCTACGGAATGGGCGCGACGAAACTCGAAGTGTCGACCGGTGTCGTCGTGCCGGCGGCGCTGTCCGGCATCTTCTCGTCGTTCATCCTGGCGCTGTCGCGCGCCATCGGCGAGACGATGGCGGTCACGATCGCCGCCGGGTCGACCGCGCGGTTCCTCAACATCATCGACCCAGGGGCGTACACGGAGTCCGCGCTCCCGATGACGGCGGCGATGGTGAAACTCGTGAAAGGCGACGTGACCGGTGGCGGGCTCGCGTACCGCAGCGTGTTCGCGATCGGGGCCACGCTGTTCGTGATTACGCTCGTGATGAACATCGTCAGTGACGTGATCGCACACCGATTCAAGGAGGAGTACTGAGATGGCAGCCGACACCAGCGACGTAACGGCGGGCTTCGGGCAGGTCAGTCGCACCGCGGGTCGCGTGTTCCGCGCGCTCCTGCTTGCGGCGACCCTGTTCGGCATCGTGTTCGTGACGATCCTGCTGTTGTACGTCGCAAACGACGCGATCCAACCGCTGACCGCCGATCCGGGGTGGCATCTCACGTTCTTCCTCGCGCTCGTGGTGCCGACCGCCGGCGTTGGCGCGTTCGTCTACCGGCGCAGCCAGGCCGCCTTCCAGACCGGCATGCTCGCGCTCGGGTTCGTGGCCGTCGCGTTGCTGTTCAGCGGCGGCGCGGCGATGCTGTTCATCGACATCGTGCGCCCGCTGACGTGGCTGGCGGTTGTGGTCGCACTGGCGGTGCCGGCCGCCATCACCGTCGGCGTGACCGCCTACGACCAGCGGCTGCCGTTCCTCGCACGGTTCGGCGTGACGACTGCGGCGTTCTATCTCTCGCTGTTCGGTCTGCCCGGCCCGCTGGGGACGGTTGCGTCCTGGCTCTCGCAGCTCGGGCTCCCCGTCCCACTGGGAGCGACACTCGGCAGTGTGCGCCTCGTGCCCAGCGTGGTCGACGTGGTGTCCGGGGTGCCGGTTGCGCCGGCCCCGTGGCTGATGCTCGTGGCGACCGTCGGCGGCCCGATCGGGGTCGTCGCGGGCCACGCGGTGGCGCGAGACCGCGGGCGGCGGGCGCGCGTCGCTGCGAGCAGTGCGTTCCTCGCAGTCGTCGCGGTGGCCGGTGTCGTCGGCCCGGCGGTCGGCGTTACGCCGGTGCCGGCGGTGGTCGTCGCGGCGGTCGGGGTGGTGCCGCCTGCTGCGTACGCGGCCGACGTTGCGGTCAACGCCCCGCGCGAGCGGGTCGGACTGGCGGTGCCGGCGACCGTGATCGTGGGGTCGCTGGTCGGCGCCGGGATCGTGTCCGTCGTCGGCTTGGCCGGCCCGCAGTCGTGGGTCGACTGGGCGTTTCTGACGTCCGCGCACAGCACGAACGCCGAATCAGCCGGGTTCTACCCGTCGATCGGTGGGTCGATCCTGCTCATGCTGAGCGTCGCGGTGCTGGCGTTCCCGGTGGGCGTCGGCGCAGCGATCTATCTCGAAGAGTACGCACCGGACAACTGGCTGACGCGTGTGATCGACGTGAACATCTCGAACCTCGCGGGCGTGCCGTCGGTCGTCTACGGGCTGCTCGGGTTCGGGCTGTTCGTCACACACCTCAATCGGCCCGCGGGCACGGTGCTGATCGGCGGCGCGACGCTTGGCCTGTTGATCCTGCCGATCATCATCATCTCCGCGCGGGAAGCCATCCGGTCGGTGCCGGAGGCCCAGCGCGCGGCCTCCGACGGGATGGGAGCAACCAAGTGGCAGACCGTGCGCAACGTGGTGTTGCCGCGATCGTTCTCCGGCATCCTCACCGGCACGATCCTCGCGCTGGGTCGCGCCATCGGCGAGACGGCACCGCTGATCATGATCGGTGCGCCCACGATCAAGTTCTCGCTGCCCACGCAGGTCTCGGAGACGGTCACCGCGATGCCGTTGCAGGTGTACGCGTGGTCGAGCCTCTACGCGACCCCGGATTTCTACACCAAGGTGGTGCCGGCTGGCGTGGTCGTGTTGGTGACGGTGTTGCTCGCGATGAACTCCGTGGCGATCGTGCTCAGGAACAAATACCAATCACATGACTAACCAACGATGACCGAGAACACGGCGGAGACGGCCGACGAATCGAGCGATGGCGGTGTCACCGCGACCACCGGCGCGGCGACGACGACACCGACGACACCCCCCGAGCCGGTGATCAGAGCCAGGGATCTGGATGTGTTCTATGGCTCCGAGCGCGCGCTCGAAAGCGTCGACATCGACATCCCCGAACAGCAGGTCACGGCGATCATCGGGCCGTCGGGCTGCGGGAAGTCGACGTTCCTGCGGTGTATCAACCGGATGAACG
The DNA here is from genome assembly GCF_016917855.1 of Halobacterium sp. GSL-19. NCBI lineage: Archaea > Methanobacteriati > Methanobacteriota > Halobacteria > Halobacteriales > Halobacteriaceae > Halobacterium > Halobacterium sp. GSL-19. The sequence goes on along the minus strand of NZ_CP070377.1, from coordinate 289,201 downwards.
ACCGCATCGACGCCGCGCGCATCGACGGCGACCTCACGCTGCGCGGGACGAACGTCTACGACGCCGCCGTCGACCCGGTTGCGCTCCGGCGGCGGGTCGGAATGGTGTTCCAGGAGCCCAACCCGTTCCCCAAAAGCATCTACGACAACGTCGCGTACGGCCTCGAAATCCAGGACGTCGAGGGCGATCACGACGAGATCGTCGAGCAGTCGCTGCGGCGCGCGGCGTTGTGGGACGAGGTCAGCCACCAGCTTGACAGCTCCGGGGTGGCGCTGTCCGGCGGCCAGCAACAGCGGCTGTGCATCGCCCGCGCGATCGCGCCCGACCCCGAGGTGTTGTTGATGGACGAGCCCGCGAGCGCGCTCGACCCGGTGGCGACCAGCCAGGTCGAGGACCTCATCGAGGAGCTCGCCGAGGAGTACACCGTGGTGATCGTCACGCACAACATGCAGCAGGCCGCCCGCATCAGCGACAAGACCGCGGTGTTCCTCACCGGCGGCAAGCTCGTGGAGTTCGGGGACACCGACCAGATCTTCGAGAACCCCGAGCACCAGCGCGTCGAAGAGTATATCACTGGAAAGTTTGGGTGATACGTATGGCACGAGACAGCTACCAGGAGAAACTCGACACGTTGCGCGACGACGTCCTGTACATGAGCGAAGTGGTCACCGACCGGCTCCGGATGGCGTTGGAAGCGATGGCCCAGAAAGACGACGACGCCGCCTGGGAGGTCATCGACGGCGACGACGAGATCAACCAGCTGTATCTGGATCTGGAAGACGACTGCATCGACCTGCTCGCGCTCCAGCAGCCGGTCGCGGGCGACCTGCGACTGATCGCGTCGTCGTTCAAGATCATCACCGACTTGGAGCGCATCGGCGACCTGGCGGCGAACCTCGCGGAGTACACGCTGGACGCCGACCGGGACATGTTCCCCGAGGTCGACGTGCAGGCGATCGGCGACCGAACCATCGAGATGGTGACCGACGCGATGGCGGCGTACGCGAGCGCGGACGTCGAGGCGTGTTACGCGATCGCCGAGCGCGACGACGACATCGACGAGCGGTGTCGGAGCGCCTCACAGACGGTGATCCGTGATCTGATCGAGACCGAGATCGACGCCGCCACCGACGACGCCGAGATCGAGGCGCTGATGCAGGACGTTTCGCGGCTGCTGTTGACCGTCCGGGACCTCGAACGCGTGGGCGACCACGCCGTCAACATCTCGGCGCGAACGGTGTACATGGTCGACAACGACGACGAGCTGATCTACTAGCGACGGCCCCGTTAGAACGGCGCGTCGATGTCGGCGTCAAGCGCGGCGTCGTCGGCGGTCGTGTCGACGCCATCGGCGTTGAGTTCGTCCGCGAGGTCGCCGCGGTCGGCGAGCTCCGCGAGGATGTCGCTGCCGCCGACGAACGACCCGTCGACGAACGCCTGTGGGGTGGTCTCCCAGCCGCTGTGGCGCTCCAGGGCGGCCCGGAACTCGTCGGTGCTCTGGAGGACGTCAACGGTGTGGACGTCCGGCCGGTAGTCGGAGATCAGTCGGATGGCGCGCTCGGAGAACCCACACTGGGGGGCGGCGGGCGTGCCCTTCATGAACAACACGACCTCGTTGTTCTCGATGGCGGCGTCAACGATGTCGTCGACGGCGTCCTGTGCCATCGACGAGTCGAGCGGATCGAAGGCCATGTCCCACCGTCGGGGGGCAGCGAGGAAAGGCCTTGCTCTGTCAGTCGTCGCCGCTGCCAACGCGGATGACCTGCAACAGCGCTTCGATCGGCGTGCCGTCGACGTCGCCGAGGCCTTGTTTGTCCGCGAGGACGCCACACGCCACCGGTGTTCCGCCGGCCTCTCGGACGGCCTGGATGGTTTCGGTGATCGTCGTGCCGGAGGTCACGGTGTCGTCAACCACGAAGCAGTCGCGGTCCTCGACGGACGCGAAGTTCCGGGAGAAGCTGCCGCCAAGGTCGGCCATGTCGCCTTCGTCCCACTGGTGTTTGCGGGGCGTGTAGGTCGCCAGGTCGGTCCCGAGTTCGTTGGCGGTGGCCGTGGCGAGCGGAACGCCGGCCTTCTCGATGCCGACGACCAGATCGACGTCGTGGCTGTGATCTCGGAGCGCGTCGGCGAGCGCGACCCCGATGGCGGACAGCCGGGCGCCGGCTTCGCCGATGGTGCTCCAGTCGACGTGGACGTCTCGGGGGCTGTCGTCGGTGTCGGTGGCGGCGACGGACGCGTTGGTGTCGGCGCGCTCGACGAGCCACGACGCGGTTTCCCGGGAGACGTTGAGTTCGTCGGCGATTTCGCCGCGGGAGAGGCCGCGGTCCGCGAGCGCTGCTGCGTCGTCGATGAGGTCGTCGACGTTCTTCATCGGGTGTCGAATTGAACGGCCGTCTTGATGGAGGTTTCGCCGTCCCGGAACGCGTCCGCGAACGCTGCGGTGTCGTGGACGCCGGTGACGATGGCGTCACACAGCCAGTCGGGGAGGGCGGCCAGCGTGTCGGCGGCGGCGCGGAAGTGGCGGGCGTTGGAGTTGACGCTGCCGACCACCGCCTTGTTCTCCAGGACGAGGCTGCGGTGGAGGTCGCTGCCCGGGACTTCGAACGTCCAGCCGGCGGCGGGAACGCCGAGGAGGGCAGCGACGCCGGCGGGGGCGAGCGCGTCGATGGCGTCGAAGGCGTGTTTCGCGTGTCCGGTGGCTTCGTACACCATGTCGACGGGCTGGTGGGCGGCGGGGATGTCGGCGACCGGCGTGGTGCGGGAGTCGATGTAGGTCGCGCCGAGTCGCTCGATGATGTCGATCGTCGGGTCGGGGCGGCTGCGGCGGCCGAGACAGTAGAGCGTCTCGGTGTCGTCGCGGGCGGCGAGGATGGCGAGCGTGAGCAGGCCGAGCGAGCCGTTGCCCAACACGAGCGCGGAGTCCGGCCGCCAGTCGAACGCCGACCGCGAAGCGAGCGCGAGTTCGATCGCTTTCTCGGCGACCGACACCGGTTCCGTGAGGAAGCCGTGGGCGGCAAGCGAGTCGGGGAGCGCGACGAGCGCGTCCGCGGGGCTGGTGAAGTAGTCGGCCATGAACCCGTCGGCGCCGTCGATGCCGCGCTCGACGTACGTGCCGGGGGCCGCCATGTCGGGTTGGCCGCGGTCGAACTGCGGGGTGGGGTCGCCCCGCGGTCGGCGCACGGTCGGCGCGACGAGTTGGCCCGCGGAAAACCGGGTGTCGGTCGGATCCGCGACGACGCCGATGGCTTCGTGGCCGAGCACGAGCTCGTCGGCGTCCTCGGGGAAGCCGCCGTGGGTGCCGGCGATCACTTCGTGGTCGGTGCCGTCGACGCCGACGCGGAGCGTGCGCACGAGCACCGAGCCGGGTGTTGGGTCCGGACGGGGCCGGTCGACCAGCCGTGGTGTGCGGTCGGCCTTCGAGACGACGATTGCGTCCATGGTGGGTGTGTTCTCCGTGGACGAATTAAACGGGTGGGACTGTGGGCGGCGGGGGTTGAAGTGGACCCCAGCCCTCGGTCCGGCATGCAGCTGCACGACCGGTTGTACACGCTCTACGACGAGTTCGACACCGAGAGCCTGCGCGCCCACCAGGAGTTCGTGGACCTCGCGCCGCCAGTCGATTCGCCGGTTGCACTGCAGTACTGGGAGTCAGCAAGCGACGAGCTGGCGGCGCACAAAGACGATATCAGGGCGGCGTTTCCCGCCCACGACGCGTTCGCCGACGTGGCGGCGCGGGCCACCCGCGACCAGGCGTTCACCGCCCTGGACCTCTACGGCAAGTACGGGCGGGCGGTCAACGTGCTGGTCTTGGACGTCGACGAGACGCTGCGGTCGGCGGGCAGCACGGACAACGAGATCCCGCGGGCCACGCTGCATCTGCTCACGGAGTTCCACGAGGCGGGCGTCCCCATCGTCATCTGCACGGGGCAGACGCTGGAAAACGTCAAGGGGTTTTTGAGCCAGGGGTTGGGCAACGAGCTCGTGCATTCCGGGCGGCTGTCGGTGGTGTACGAGGCCGGGACGGGCGTGTTCACGCCGGGCCACGGCGCGGACACGAAGCGGCTGCTGTACGAGGACCTCGGCGACGACGTGCGGGGCGTGTTCGACGACGTGCGCTCGCGGGTGCACACGGCGGCCCCCGAGGACATCCGGCGGGGGTGTCACCTCCAGGGCAACGAGTTCAACGTCACGCTCAAGCCGAACTACGAGACCGGCAGCGAGCGCGCCCGCGGGCTCATCGACAGCGCGCTCGTGCATCTGTTGGGGTTGCTGGCGGACTGCGTGGGCGCGGACCCGGCGGCCGTGCGGGCGTACTACGCGGACGCCGACCCCGAGATCGCGGCGGTCGTCGCGGCGTCCTCGGCCGCCGTCGGCGACGCCGACGCGCTCGGCGAGGCGGCCGCCGAAACGCTGTCGCGGATCGACGTGGGGTATTACGAGGGGGACGCCGCCGAGATCGCGTCCCGGGAACTGAACAAGGTGGTTGGGGTGCAGGCGGCCCTGGACGTGCTCGGGGTGGCGGATCCGTTCGCGCTCGTGATGGGGGATTCGAAAAGCGACCTGCGGGTGATGGAGCACGTCGACGACCACGACAGCGGCATCGCTGCCGCACCCGAGCACGCCTCGACGCGCGTGCTGGAGCACGTGGCGACGACCGACGAACTCGTCTTCGACGCCGGCGCGGCGGACGAAATCCTCCGGACGGCGTGGGCGCTGGCGCAGTTCGCGTAGCGGGCGTGGCCCGCGGCGCTTATGCTGGTCGCCGCACACCACACACGCATGCCAACGCACGCGCCGGCCCCGGGCAGCGGGGACCCACTGGGACTGCATGGCGTCGTTCCGCCGGTTGTAACCGCCTTCGACGCGGACGAGAGCCTCGACGCCGACACCACCGCCGACCACGCCCGCATGGTCGTGGATGCGGGCGTACATGGGGTGTTCCCGCTGGGGACGAACGGCGAGTTCCCGCTGTTGACCCCGAGTGAGCGCGACCGCGTCGTGACTGCGGTCGTCGACGAGGTCGGGGGCGAGGTGCCGGTCATCGCGGGCGTCGGCGCGCCGTCCACGCGCCAGACGGTCGCCCACGCCGAGCACGCCGCGTCGGTCGGTGCCGACGGGGTCGTGGTCGTGACGCCGTTCTACTACCCGCTGGACGGCACGGCCGCCGTCGAACACTACCGGCGGGTGGCGGCGGCCGTCGACTGCCCGGTGTACGTCTACCACATCCCGTCGAAGACGGGCAACGAGCTGTCCCTGGAGACGCTGGCGGCGCTGGCGGAGATCGACGCCCTGGCGGGGGTCAAAGACTCCTCGAAGGACGTGCCGTGGCTGGGGCAGGCCGTCGACGCCCACCCCGAGTTGACGTTCCTGGCGGGCTCGGACTCCCTGCTTGCGCCGGGCTTGGACGTGGGCTGTGCGGGGCTGGTGTCGGCCGTCGCCAACGTCGCACCGGAGCTGGTGGTGGGGCTGTACGAGGCCTACGACGAGGGCGACCGCGAGCGCGCCAGGGCGCGCCAGTCCACCGTCTACGAGGTGCGGGCGGCGCTCAAGCGCGGCCCCTACATGGCGGGGGTGAAGGCCGCCCTGGGGCTGCGGGGGTTCGACGCCGGGCCGCTGCGGTCGCCGCTGCGCGGGCTGGACGACGACGACCGGGCGGCGCTCGAAGCGGACCTCGCCGACCTGGGGCTGCTGTGAGCAGGAGTTTTACACCGTGGCGGGCGAACGCGCAGCCATGAGCGAGGACTACGCGGACCTCCACGATCCGAACGCGGAGTACACCATGCGCGAGCTGTCCGCCGAGACGATGGGCGCGGACAGCGGTCGGCCCGCACCGCGGGATCTCGAAATCACGGACGTCCAGACCACGATGGTGGACGGGAACTTCCCGTGGACGCTGGTGCGCGTCTACACCGACGCGGGCGTCGTCGGGACGGGGGAAGCCTACTGGGGGGCCGGCGTCCCCGAACTCATCGAGCGCATGACGCCGTTCGTCGTGGGCGAGAACCCCCTTGACATCGACCGGCTGTTCGAGCACCTCGTCCAGAAGATGAGCGGTGAGGGCTCCGTGGAAGGCGTCACGGTGACCGCGATCTCGGGCATCGAGGTCGCGCTCCACGACCTCGCCGGGAAGGTCCTGGGCGTCCCCGCCTACCAGCTGCTCGGCGGGAAATACCGCGACGAGGTGCGGGTGTACTGTGACTGCCACACGGCGGCGGAGGCCGACCCCGAGGCGTGCGCCGACGAGGCCGAGCGCGTGGTCGACGACCTCGGCTACGACGCCCTCAAGTTCGACCTGGACGTCCCCAGCGGGCTGGAGAAGGACCGCGCGAACCGCCACCTGCGCCCGGGCGAGATCCGGCACAAGGCCGACATCGTGGCGGCGGTCACGGAGCGCGTGAAAGACCGGGCTGACGTTGCCTTCGACTGCCACTGGACGTTCTCCGGCGGGAGCGCCAAGCGCCTCGCGGCGGAGCTTGAGGCGTACGACGTGTGGTGGCTCGAAGACCCGGTACCCCCCGAGAACCTCGACGTCCAGGCGTCCGTAACCGAGTCCACGGCGACGCCCATCGCGGTCGGGGAGAACCGGTATCGCGTGACGGAGACGCGCCGCCTCATCGAGAACCAGGCCGTCGACATCGTCGCGCCCGACCTCCCGAAGGTCGGTGGGATGCGGGAGACGCGGAAGATCGCGGACGTGGCGAACCAGTATTACGTTCCGGTGGCGATGCACAACGTCGCCTCGCCGGTGGCGACGATGGCGAGCGCGCACGTCGGGGCCGCCATCCCGAACGCGCTGGCCGTCGAGTACCACTCCTACGAACTGGGCTGGTGGAGCGATCTCGTCGCAGAGGACATCATCGAGGACGGCTCCATCGAGGTGCCCGAACGGCCGGGGCTGGGCATCACCCTGGACATGGACGCCGTCGAGGAACACATGGTCGACGGCGAAACCCTGTTCGACGAGGCGTGACCGCGGCGCGCCGGGACAGCGATCAGCAGACCGACTTGGCGTCGACGCCCATCCCGTTGAGGGCGGCGACGTACTCCTGGTAGGCGGCGTCGACGGCGTCGGCGGCGGCATCGGCGGCGCGCGCCCAGTCGTCGTCGCCGTCGCAGCACGACGCCAGCGCGGCGGCGGCGTCGGCGGTGTCGGCGCTGGTGTCGCGTCTGAGGTCGCGGAACAGGTCCGCGCGGTCGTGGGCGGCGTCGTTGACGAAAAAGCCCACGAACTGCGCGAGCGTGCGGTCGGCGACCAGCCCGCGGCCGACCACCGCGCCGAGGCGGGTGGTGTCGTCGGGCCGCTCGCGGAGGTAGTCGTGGATCGCGCCCGGGTCGGCCGCCGTGTCGGCGTCGTCGGCGTCGAGCGCCGCCGTAACCCGGTCGTAGTGGTCCCGTTCGGTGGCGGCAAACGAGTCGCAGGCGGCGGCTGCGGCGTCGGTGTCGGCGGCGGCGGCGAGCGCGTCGAAGGTGTCGGCGGCGGCGGCCTCGCTGGCGGCGGCGCGCGCGAGCACCGTCGGCGTGGTGAGGTCCGCGCCCGTGATCGCAACCAGGCGCTTGGATGACCCCAGGCGGTCGAGGGCGGTGCGTGTGCGGTCCGCGACTGCGTCCGGGAAACGCTCGGCGTTCATGGGGTGGGTTGGTCGCCGGTGAACGTGAGCTTTTGCCCCCAGGCGATGTAGGGGCGCGTATGCCTGCACCCACGGTGTCGGTTCGTGATCTCTACAACTGGCTCCAGGCGGACCGCGAGGTAGACGTGCTCGACGTTCGTGACCGCGCGGAGTTCGACGCGTGGTGCGTCGACGGCCCCGGCGTGACGGCGCGACACACCCCCTACATGGAGGTCGTTGCCGCCGGTGTCAGCGGCGACGCAGCGAGCGTGGTTCCGGACGGTCTCAAGGAGCCGGTGGTCGTTGTCTGTGCGGTCGGTGAGGCCAGCGCGGAGGTCGCCGAATCCCTCCGCGCGGAGGGCGTCGACGCCGTGAACCTGGAGGGCGGAATGGACGCCTGGGGGGCGTTCGTCACCAGCCACGACCTCGGTAACGGCGTGGTGCAGTTCGAACGCCCGTCGAGTGGCTGCCTGTCGTACCTGCTCGTGGACGGCGACGCGGCGGCGGTCGTGGATCCGCTGGCGGCGGCCGTCGACGCCTACGTCGAGGCGGCGGCCGCCCGCGGCGCGACGATCACACACGCCATCGACTCGCACGTGCACGCCGACCACGTGTCGGGCGTGAGGGGCCTGGCCGATGCGACGGCCGCCGCGCGCGTGCTCCCGGCCGGCGCGACCGAGCGCGGCCTGGCGGTGGACGCCGACGTGCTCGCGACCGACGGGGACGAGATCGCGGTCGGCGACCGCACGCTCGGGGTCACGCACGCCCCCGGACACACGTCCGAACACCTCGTGTTCTCGTGGGGCGACGACCTCCTGACGGGGGACTGCCTGTTCTTGGACGGTGTCGGCCGCCCCGACCTGGAGGACGCCGACGCGGCCCGCGAGCTCGCGGGCCGCCAGTACGACACGCTCGGGGCGCTGACCGCGACCGCGGACGAGCGGCGGGTGATGCCCGGCCACGTCACCCCATCGACGACCCACGACGGACGCGACGGCGGGGTGGTGGGGTCGCTGGCGGCCGTTGCGGCGGAGCTGTCGATGCTGGATCTGGATCGAGCGGCGTTCGTCGATCACGTGACCACCGGGCTGCCGCCGCGGCCCGCGAACGACGAGGCGATCGTGGCGGTGAACCTCGGCGAGACGGCGATCGACGAGGACACCCTGGCGTTGGAGCGGGGGCCGAACAACTGCGCGGTGTCGGGTGACTGAGCTCAGTCGTCGTCGGCGGCGGCCTGGTCGGCGACTGCAGCCTCCTCCTCGATGCTGGGCGGGTACTTCCCGCGGTCGAGTACGAGATCCGTCTGTGGGCGCGCCATACACGTCAGGGCGTACTCGTCGGCTTCCGCGTCGGTGAGGCCGCGGGCGGCCGGCTGGGTGACATCGCCCGATTCGATTTTCGCGGAGCACGCCAGACACATGCCGACCCGACAGGAGTACTCCTGGGCGATGCCCTCCCGCAGACACGCCTTCAGGATCGTTTCGGTGTCCGACACCTCGATGGTTTCGCCGGTGCCGGCGAACTCCACGGTGTACTCGGTCATACGGCCCACGCTTGCAGGAGTGTGGACAAAACGCTTTCCACCCTGCGAGCGCGGGCCGTCGGTGTCGTCATAAAGAGTTTTGCTCGCGGACGGCAACTCGCGAGTATGCCTGCTCACGAGTACGACGTCGTCGTTGTTGGCGCTGGAACCGCTGGCTGCTATGCCGCGGCGACGGTCGCCGACGCGGGCTACGACGTCGTCGTTGTCGAGCGGAAATCGGCGTCGGAAGCCGGGCACATCGCGTGTGGGGACGCCCTCAAGGGCGCGGACAACTTCCCCGATGTGATCCCGAAATCCCAACTCGAACCCGCGTTCACGAACACCGGCGTCGACCACGGCCGGTTCGAGATCCCCCGCGAGGACACCGTCCTCAACATCCCCGTCCCGGGGGAGCTTGCGGTCATCGACCGCCGGGAGTACGGCCGGTGCGTGATCGACGGTGCCGAGCGCACCGGTGTCACGTTCAGCTACGACACCGTCGTGGAGTCGGTCATCCAGGACGACGACGGCCGGGTCACGGGCGTCACCGGCATCCGTGACGGGCGCGGCCACGAGTTCACCGGCGACATCGTGATCGACGCCGCGGGGTCGCTGTCGATCCTCCAGGACAAAGTCGACGTGTCGGGGGCGACCTTCGACACGAACGTCTCGTACTCGCAGTTCTGTTCGGCGTACCGGGAGATCGTGGAGGTGCCCGAGCCCGTCGAGTGGGACGACGCGCTCGTGTTCAAGCCGACGGATCGCGCCGCCGGCTACCTCTGGTATTTCCCGCGCACGGACACGGAGATCAACGCCGGGCTGGGGTTCCAGATGACCGAGGAGCCGATGACGCTGGTCGACGACCTGAAGGCCGACCTCCAGCAGCGCCCCGAGTTCGAGGGGGCCGAAGTCACCGACAAGCTCGGGGCGGCGCTGCCGACGCGGCGGCCCTACGACTCCGCGACGGCACCCGGGTTCATGGCGGTCGGGGACGCCGCGGGTCACGTCAACCCGACGACCGGCGGCGGCATCGCGGGCGCGGCGTACGCCGGCACCTACGCCGGCGAGCGCGCGATCCGCGCCGCCGAAACCGGCGACGTGTCCGAATCGATGCTGTGGGAGTACAACGAGCACGTCATGGACCACTTCGGCGCGCGGTACGCCGCCCTGGACGTCTACAACATCATGTCGACGGCCATCGACGTCGACGACCTGATGGGGCTGTTGGCGGCGCTGCCCGGCCAGAAGCTGGCCGAAGCGCTCTACGACGGCAGCACCCAGTTCGGGCTCAAGCTCAAGCTGGTGACGGCGCTGAAGTCCTTCGGGTACTGGTCGGAGATCATGGATTTCTACCGCGCGAAACAGCAGGCCGACCGGCTGCTCGATCACTACCGGGCGTATCCGAGTTCCCCCGACGGGCTCGCCGACTGGCAGGCCCGCCGCGACGACATCATGCAGTCAGTGTACGACGTGACGGGCGCGGACGCCAAATACTGACAGGGGGCGTCAGGGCCGCGTCTCCGCGACCCGCGTGATCGCGGTGGCGAGCGCGCCGACGCCGATCCGAAGCGACTGCTCGTCGACGTCGAACGTCGGCGTGTGGTGGCCGCCGGGGTGGTCGGTGCCGACACAGACGTAGCACGCCATGCCGCCCGTGTTCTGGACGCGACGCATGAGGTAGGTGGCGTCCTCGCTGCCGCCGAGGGCGTCGCTGTCGAGGACGGAATCAACGCCGGCCCGGTCGGCAGCGACCGCCCCGAAGCAGGCTGCGAGCTCGCGGTCGCTTTCCGCGCTCGGGGCTTGCCCCTCGGTCGCCGTTTCGACGGTGCAGTCGTGCATCTCCGCCGCCGACCGGACGACGCGGTCGGCGTGTGATTTCATGTACTCCATCAGCGCCGTCGTTTCCCCGCGCACCTCCCCCTCCAGGAAGGCGCTGTCGGGGACGATGTTGGGTGCCGTGCCGCCACCGACGCGGCCCGCGTTCACGCGGGTTGCGCCGCCGTCGTGGCGCGGGATCGCGTGGAGGTTCTGGATCGCCGTCGCCATCGCCTGGATGGCGTTGCGGCCGTCCTCGGGGTGAGAGCCGGCGTGCGCGCCGGCCCCCGTGAAGTCGGCGCGCAGGTGGCTGACCGCGAGGAAGCCGTCGACGCCGGCAACCACCTCCCCGGTGGGGTGATCCAGGCCCAGGTGCACGGCGTACAGATAGTCGACGTCGTCGAGGTGGCCGCTCTCGGCGATTGGTTTGCCGCCGCCGGCGCGCTCCTCGGCGGGCTGGAAGACGACCTTCAGCGTGCCCTGGAAGTCGCTGTCGGCGACCGCCGCGAGCACGCCGACGCCGATGGTGGCGTGGCCGTCGTGGCCGCAGGCGTGCATGCAGCCGTCGTGCTCGGATCGAAACCCCGCGGCCGCGGGGTGGTGGTCGTCAGCCTCGCTTTCCGTGACGTACAGCGCGTCGATGTCCACGCGCAGCCCCACTGTCGGGCCTTCGCCGCGGTCGAGGACCGCGATCGCGCCCGTGTGGCCGCCCGCCATCGAGTCGAGCAGCGCCTCGTCGACGCCCGCGTCCCGGGCGGTTGCCCGCCAGTCGGCGAGCGTGTCGTCGTCCGGCACCGCCATGCGCGCGTCGGACGCCACGGCCTGCGGGCCGACGTGGAGTGTGTCGACGCCGATGTCCTCGCAGGCGTCGACGACGCGAGCGGTCGTCTGGAACTCACACCACGCCGGCTCGGGGATCCCGTGGAGGTCGCGTCGGAGTCGAGTCAGCACCGCAGGATCAGTGTAGTCCATACGGTATGTGGCGTCCGGTGACAGTTTAAATGTGGGAGTCGCTCAGAGGCCCAGTAACATATTTCCCGCTGCCAGGGAATTAGCAACCGTAGCAGAATGAGTACTGACCAGACGGACGGGTTCGATGGGGGAGTGTCTGCGGGGGACGACTCCGAGCCCGAAATCGACTTCTACGGCGGCAAACTGGCGAGCGCGTTCCCGCTCGTCTTCTTTGTTGTATGGGCGATCGTACAGAGCGGCGTGCTCCGAGTCAGCGACACCACAGGACTCGTGGCGGGAATGCTGGTGGCGCTCATCTTCGGCATGTTCCTCGTGAAGGGATCGTGGGCCGGATACGCGAACACGATCTTCGCGGGGATGACCCAGCGGGTCGCGGCCACCGCGATCGTCGCGTGGCTGTGGGCGGGCATGTTCGCCGAAACCATCCAGACGGGACAGTTCGTCTCCGGGCTGGTGTGGGCCGCGGAGGCGGCCGGCATCGGCGGCGCGGTGTTCCCGGCAGCGACGTTCATCCTTGCGGGGCTGCTGGCGACCGGCATCGGCTCCGGGTACGGGACCACCGTCGCGTTCACCGCGCTGTTCTTCCCGGCGGGGGTCGCACTCGGCGCGAACCCCGCGTTGCTGTTCGGGGCGATCCTCTCCGGCGCGGTCTTCGGGGACAACCTCGCGCCGGTCAGCGACACCACCATCGTATCGGCGGTCACGCAGGACGCCGACATCGGCGGTGTGGTGGCGTCCCGATTCAAGTACGCGGGCGTCGCAGCCGTGCTGTCGTTTGCCGCGTACCTGGGTGCCGGCGCGGTGATGGACGGCATCTCGGTTGCGGGCGACGCGAGCGCCATCCTGGGGTCGAACGTCGGGCCCACTGGCCTCCTGCACCTGCTGTCGATGGCCACGGTCATCGGCACCGCCATCGCCGGCCGCCACATCGTCGAAGCGATCTCCTGGGGGATCGTCGTGGCGTTCGTGTTGAACGTCGTGTTCGGGCTGGCGGACGTCTCGGAGATGCTGGTGTTCCGCGCCAGCGACAGCCTCTGGATCGCACGCGAGCTCTCCGTGCTGCCGTTCGTCGAAGCCATCAACACCAGCCCCGAGGGCGTCACCAGCAGCGTCGGTGGCAGCCTGTACGCTGGTGCGCAGGGGTTTTTCCCCCTGATCGTGCTCGTGTTGCTAATCGTGGCCGGCGCACAGATCATGATCCGCGGGGGCGGCTTCCGCGCGATCCAGGACTTCCTGCTTGAGTCGGTGGCGACGACGGTGCGACGCGCCGAACTCACGATGGTGCTTGGCACCGCGTTCGTGAACTCCATGATCACGATCAACACCGCCGCCGAGATCGCGATCGCGCCGTACATCGCGCGCCTCGGCGAACGATTCAACATCAACAGCTACCGGCGTGCGAACATCCTGGACGCGAACACGAGCGCGCTCGGGTACATCTTCCCGTGGTCGGGTGGCGTGCTCGTCGGCTACGCAGCGCTGGCGGACCTGCCCACCAAGTACGACTGGTTCACCCGGGGAATGGTGGTCGACCCCACTGAAGTCGTGCCGTTCGTCTTCCACGGGTGGCTGCTCGTGGGGGTGTTCGTGTTCTCGGCGCTGACTGGCTTCGGCCTGGAGTACATCAGTGACCGCGAGAGCGAGGAGGTGGCGCGCGCATGAGCATCCTCGAGAAGTACCTGGCGGGGTTGACGTTCCGGTCGAACACGCCGCGCTTCGATGCCGGCGACGAACTGGAGCTGTTCGTCACGGGGCGCGCGGACGGCGCGCACGTCGTGCGCGTCGGTGATTCGACACTGCGGTTGGACGGCGCGCCCGCGGACGCGCTCGACACGAAGGTACGACTACGGGTCACGGGCTTCGACACCGACGACCACGTCGGCGAGGCCGACTACCTCGAAACGGTCGGCGAGAGCGCGTTCTAAGCGGCGCGTTTCTTTTTTCGGGCGGCCCGAAGACCGAACGCCGGCCAGCGCTGCCGCTGGTCGAGTGGAACAACGGGAACCAAGGCGGGCGGCCTCAGACGGAGGACCCGAGTGGCTCGATGCGCTCGACTTCGGCCTCAACGTGGACGCTGGCCGGGAAGTCCCGCTCCATGATGTCGCGGGCGAGGTCGTCGTGGCCGTGCAGTTCGACGCGGCGTCGGTAGACCGTGTACTGCCAGTCGTTGGTTTTCTCCGCGGGATCGCCGCCGAGACGGGCGTACAGCGGCACGCGGATCTCGGCCGGAGCGTCGGAGTGTGGGCCCTTGAGTCGAGCGCCTTTTCGTCGACACGTTTCCTTGATGTCGGAGACGACGGCGTCGAGCGCCGTTCGGTCCCCGCTTTCCAGAGAGAGTTTTGTAACGAAGGTCATCGCTGGGGGTGCTACCCCTGAGTGAGGTGACCCACCGTGTTAAACCGTGTGTTTGATCGTGGCGGCGTGCGAGCCACCCCCACTCCGACATTGACTTAACCGCCGCTGCACTACCGGACCGTAATGACGGTCGAAGCGACCAGCGCCGGCGCGATCCTGTTCCGCGACACGCGGGACCGGCGCGAGTACCTCCTCCTGAAGAGCCGTCCCGGGGACTGGGAGTTCCCGAAAGGCGGCGTGGAGGGGGACGAGGAGCTCCAGCAGACGGCGATTCGAGAGGTACAGGAGGAAGCCGGGATCGAGGATTTCCGCCTCGTTGACGGCTTCCGCGACGAGTACGACTACGTGTTCGAGGCCAACGGTGACCGGATCCACAAGACGGTGCATCTGTTCATCGCGAAGTCCTTCGAGGCCAGCGCGGAGCTGTCCAACGAACACTCGGACCTGCAGTGGCGCGACTACGACCAGGCGGTCAACACCATCACCCAAGATGGCCCCCGGGAGATCCTCGAAGACGCCCACGTGTTCATCGACGAGGACGCCGACATCTGACCGCCGCCCGGCGGTCGGCCGACGCACAGTCCGGACAGCGACCAGCCGCGGGGCCGCCGGCGCGCCGAAAGACAGACGCCGGTCCGCGACCGCAGTCCAGCCGTGACAGTCGGCCACGAGTTCGGCTTCGAGCTGCGAGTGTGCGCGTGGGCGGAGGCGTGTTGGCGGCCCGAGCGCGACGGCGCGCCACGGATCGTCGCGCGCCAGCTCGGGACGAAGCGGCGGCGCTGGGACACGATCATCCTGGAGGTCGACCCCGAGGGACTCCGCCGGCGCGCGCAGTTCGGCGCGCAGCGCCTCGACGCCGACCTCCTGCACGTCGTCCGGCACGCGCCGACGGACTGGGCGTTCTACCGGGACGCGCTCCCCACGCCGGAGTATCCGTGGCGGTACGTGCGGGAGGCCGTCCACCGGGCGAGCGACCGCGGCATCCTGGAGACCCGACGGGACGGCAACAAAATCGAGATCCGGCGGGCGATGGCGTACCCGGAGTGGGTGCGCCGGATCGTCGCCATCGAGAACAAGCCGGACCTCGACGCGTCGGCGGCGGACGCGCTGACCACACAGCTCCGGCGGGACGTGGCGCTGGGGCTCGCCGACGAGGTGTGGGTGGCGACGGCCGACGACGCGGCGGGCGGCGTCCAGCGCGCGCTGCTGGCGGACCTCCCGGTGGAGGCCGGGATCCTGGTGTTCGACGACGACTGGACGGCGACGGTGGAGTGGCTGCCCCACGGGCTGGCCACGGCGGCGTCGGGCACGCGGCTCACCAGCCGGCCGGCCGACGGTGCCGACCGGCCGGCCACCGGCTTCGAGTACGTCGATGCCGACTGGAAGGCACACACGCGCCTGGCGATCGCGGAGCGCGCCTTCGAGCGCGGCTGGCGGTCGTACGTCGACACGATGCGGCCGGACTGCCGGCAGTTCCGGCTTGTCGACGGCGCGCACGGCTACGTGCCGGCGTGCGCGGCGAAAGCCCGCGAGCAGTCGGCGGCCGAATGCGGGGGGTCGTGTGCCGACTACGAGCCGGAGCCGCCGGGGTGGCGCCAGCACGGCTGGCCGATCGAGGGCGGGCCTGGGGCGACGGTGCAGGCGGTGCTCGCCGACCGGCGGCAGCGCCGCCGCGAGTGACCGGCGTCAGTCGTCGGCGATGGTGACCTCCTGGCGGGGGACGGCCAGCCGGAAGGTCGGCACGGTTCGGTTCTCCACCTCGATGATGCCTTTGCGCTTGAGCGTCTGGAGCGCGCGCCGCACACCCCCGGCGTCGAGGCCGTCGGCGTCCGCGCCGTGTTCGTCCTGGACGGCGTGGAGCACCGAGACGACGCTCTGGGAGCGGTCCTCGGGGCCGGCGATGACGTCGAACACGAGGCGCTCGGTGTCGGACATGTGGACGGCGGGCGCCTCGTCGGCGTCGTCGTCGCCCACGAGCGTCGACGCTTCGGCGGTCGCGCGGATCATCGAGTCCTCGTCGCGGTAGTAGTACTCCCGCAGGTGGGATTCGAGGTATTGGTGGACGGCGCTGCCGGAGTCCAACCCCCAGCGGTCCTGGAGGTCGCTGTTTTTCGTTGGCTGGAGCGCCACGAGGTCCGCCAGGCGCTCGTGGGCCTCCGCGGAGAGTGTCATGTGGCGTCGTTCGGGCAGCCGGTATATTGGATTTGCGAACCGGACCCCGGAGCCTTTTGCCCGGGGGCCGCGTGCCCACTGTCATGAGCGACACCGTTGCGCTTGCGGTCGACGACGGCGTTGCAACGATCACGATCAGCCGCCCGGACAGCCTGAACGCGTTGAACGTGGCGACGCTGCACGCGCTGCGTGACACCCTCGACACCGCCGAGTCGGAGGGCGCGCGCGCCGTCGTGCTCACCAGCGCCGGCGACGACGCGTTCATCGCGGGCGCGGACATCTCATACATGGTGGAGATGGACACCGCGGAGGCGCAGGCGTACGCCGAACTCGGGCACAGCGTCGCCGACGCCATCGAGTCGTTCCCGGCACCGGTCGTCGCCGCGATCGACGGGTACGCGTTCGGCGGCGGCATGGAGCTGGCGCTGGCCTGCGATCTGCGGGTTGCGAGCGAGGACGCGATCCTCGGGCAGACCGAGATCGACATCGGCATCATCCCCGGCTGGGGGGGCACCCAGCGCCTGCCCCGGATCGTCGGCGACGAGACCGCGCGCCGCATGATCTACTTCGGCGACCGGCTGAGCGCCGCGGACGCCAGCGAGCACGGCCTCGTCGGCGAGGTCGTGCCGGCGGCGGAGATCGACGACCACGTGGCGTCGCTGGCGCGCGATCTCGCCGCCCAACCCGCGGCGGCGATGCGCGCCGCCAAGGACGCCATCAACACCAGCCACGAAACGACCCTGTCGGCGGGCCTGGAGTTCGAGGCGCGGACCTGGGCGGGCCTGTTCGGGAGCCACGACCAACAGGAGGGCATGCAGGCGTTCCTCGAAGACCGCGATCCCGACTTCGAGTAGTCAGTCACCCGTCGATGCCGAGACCGCCGTGGCGTCCGGGACGGTTTCGTACACCTGCGTGTAGACGACGGCTAGCGCGAGCGCCGCCAGCACGCCCCCGATGAGGAACGGTGTCGCGAGGCCGTACGCGGCGAGGAACCCCGACGCCAGCGGCCCGATCGCGGTGCCGAGTCCGAACCCCATCGTGAGCACCGCCAGCGTGCTCCCGGATTCGCCGGCGCCCGCGAGGTCGCCCGCGACCGCAAGCGACGGCGCGAACACCGCCGCGACGGCGATCCCCTGCACGAAGCGCGCGAGGATCATGGTGGCGGGGGTCGGCGCGTAGCCCTGCGCGATCGTGGCGGGGATCAGGATGATGAACCCCGCGATGATGAACGGCCGGCGGCCGTAGGTGTCGCTGGCGGTGCCGATGGGCACCTGGAACATGACGTTGGCGAGCGTGACTGCGCCGAACTCCGCGCCGAACAGGATCGACGACTGGTCGAGTTTGCCGTTGATCTTGGCTTCGAGGGTTGCGAACATCGCGATGCAGATCCCCATGGCGACGGTGGCGATGCCGAGCGCGAACACGGGGTCGAGGACGGCGTCGTCGCCACGCACCGCGATCGAGAGGTCGTCGCCGGCGTCCGCGCCGTCGGTGTCGGGTTCGTCGACGGTGAGCTCGACGAGCACGAAGCTCGTGAGCGCGCCGGCGGCGGCGACGCCGAACGCGGCGTTGAAGCTGAACACTTCGAGCACCACGCCGGCGATGATGGGGCCGAACCCGAACCCGATCAGGCGGAAGGTGTTGAACACGCCGAAGTTGCTGCCGCGGGTCTCGGTGGTGCCGAGTTCGCTGACCAGCGCGACCGTGGCGGGCACCGTGAGCGCCGCGCCGATGCCCTGGAGCGCGCGCAACACCAACAGGAGCCGGTAGTCGGAGACGAACGCGTACGCGCCGGACGCGAGCGCGAGCAACACCAGGCCGCCGAGAATGAACGGCTTTCGAACGCCCGTGCGGTCCGAGAGCCGGCCGGTGAACGGTTGCAGGAAGCTGTTCAGGAAGCCGAACGTCGACAGCACGATCCCGATGAGGAGCGCCGGCGTGACCGTCAGCACGGAGACCCCGGCGACCGACAGCGGCCCGGTCAGCGAGTCGACGGCGACGTATCCTTCGCCGATGTACGCCGGCAGTAAGACGATGAGAAACGAGTTCCCGAGCGCGTCGGCCATGCGTGCGAGTGCGAGCGTGAGCACGCGCCGATCCGTATCCAACAATCCCATTGTGCGTGTACTCGGGTTCCCGGCGTTTGATGCTTCGGGACCGGGCAGGCAGCGTGTCTGGTCGGCGCTGAAACACGACGCTTAACTGACCCGCGGTGCTAGCCGGGGAGCATGGAGTTCTGCGACGACTGCGGCTCGATGATGAAAGCCGACGACGAGCTGTGGGTATGCAGCAGCTGCGGGCACAAGCAACCCAAGGACCCGTCGGCGAGTTTCGTCGTCACCGAAGGCCAGGAGGAGACCGAGGTCGTCGACGTCAGCGACGCCCAGGACCGCGGCCTGCCGACGACGAGCGTCGTCTGCCCGGACTGTGGCAACGACGAAGCCCACTGGTATATGCAGCAGATCCGGTCGGCCGACGAGTCCGAGACGCGGTTTTTCATCTGCACGGAGTGCGAGCACCGCTGGCGCGAAGACGACAACTAGGCGGCCGTTGTGTGGCTAGTTTTTCGACGACGAAACACGCGCCCAACAGCGCCACCGGCCGACCCCACCGCCACCAGGCCGGCTTGACCCCGCGGGATTGGTGGCGTGGGTCAGCGCCCGGAACGACCGCTACGGGTTCCGGGCGAACAACAGGTAGCCGGTGTGACCGACGCCCGCGGTCGACGGGCGGCTTCCGCGGTCGTCGAAGTCCATGCGGCGCTGGATCGTCTCCATGGCGTCGATGTCCACGAGGCCGGCGTCGCGGGCGGCCTGGGTCGTGGCGCGCGCGTTCTCCACGAACGGCGAGTAGACGGCGACCTGGCCGCCGGACACCAGAAGGTCGTCGGCGTGCGCGACAACGTCGGGGGCGTCCTGGGTGTCCAGCGTGAGCACGTCGAACGTGCCGAGCGCGTCGAGGTCCGCGGTGACATCGCCGGCGCGCACCGAGACGGCGTCCGAAACGCCGGCAAGCGACATGTTCTCGCGGGCGACGGCCGCGAAATCGGCGTCCTGCTCGTAGGTCGTGACGTCCGCCCCGGCGCGCCCGAGGTACGCCGCCAGCACGCCCGTTCCCGTGCCGGCGTCGAGCACGCGATCCGCGCCCGAGACGCCCGTGTGGCCCATGACGAGGCCGATGTCCTTGGGCATCATCGGCGCGCCCGTGCGCTCGAAGTGGTTGAACAGGTCGGGGCCGCGAAGCTCCCGGACCGTGAACGGTTCGCCGAGATGCGTCTCGACGGTCTCCCCGGGGGTGGGGTCGTCGGGGGCCTCGATGACGCCGAGGTCCGTGTGCAGCTCCTCGCCGGGGGCAACGAGGAACTCGCGGTCCCCCCGCACCAGCAACATCACTCGTCTACGTGGTCGATGGCGGCCGCTAGATCGCCGTCGGCGGCTTCGAGCGCTTCGCGCGCCTCGTCTTCGGGGACGCCCGCCCGCTGCACGACGATGTCAACGTCGCCCTGCGGGATGGCGTCATCGTCGTCGGTGTCGTCGCTGTCGTCGGCGGGGGCGGCCTCGATGGCGTCGGCGGCGTCGCGCTCGACCGGGTCGCCGAGCACCTGGTAGGTTTCCTGCCCGCGGGCGTCCATCTTCGTCACGTCGGGGTCCGAGAACACGACCTCGGTGCCGTCGTCGAGCGAGATGACGACCTCCGTGGCGTCGAGCTCGTCGACGTCGATGCCCATTTGTTCCATCATCTGCTGCATCTTCCGGGGGTTCATGCCGCCGCCTCCAAACATGGGTAGACGCTCGCGGCGCGGGATCAAAAACCCCACGCAGTTGTCGCGGCCAGCGGGGCTGTGTGTCGGATCGGCTGGGCCGTGTGGCTTTGGTGGTGTAGCCCGAACCCACGGGCGTGAACGACACACCACCCGGGCCACGCGGGGACCCAGTGTTCGGAAGCAGCCGCCAGTACGCCGACGACCCGACGGCGTTTCTGGAGGGCGTCGAGCGCGCCTACGACGGGATCGCGGCCTTCGACATGGGACCCATGGAGACGTACGTGGTGACCGAGCCCGCGCTCGTCGAGCGGCTGCTCGTGAGCGACGCCGCCGAGTTCCGGAAGCCGGAGTTCCAGGCCGACGCCATCGACGACCTGCTCGGGGACGGCCTGCTGTTGAGCGAGGGCGAATCGTGGCGCGAGCAGCGCGGCCGCGCCAATCCGGCGTTCTCGATGGCGCGCGTCGCCGGGTTCGACGCGGACATCGCCGCCCACGCCGCCGACAGGGTCGACGACTGGCCGGTCGGCGACACCGTCGACGTGGAGGCGGCGATGACACACATCACCCTGGACGTGATCCTGGACGTGATGCTTGGCGTGTCGCTGCCCGAGGCGCGCGTGGACGCCATCGGGGACGCCCTGGAGCCGGTGGGCGCGCGTTTCGAGCCGGACCCCGTGCGGTTCGCAGTGCCGGAGTGGCTGCCGATGCCCGACGACCGGGAGTACGCGGCGGCGGTCGCGACGCTTGACGATCTCGTCGACGACATCGTCGCTGCGCGCGAGGGGACCGCCAGCGGGGGCGACGGGGACGATCCCATGGACTTGTTGTCGGTGTTGTTGCGCGCCCGCGACCGCGGCGAGCAGTCCCTGGATCGGCTCCGCGACGAGGTGATGACGACGCTGCTGGCGGGCCACGACACGACCGCGTTGACCCTGACGTACACGTGGTTCCTGCTGTCCGAGCATCCCGACGTGGAGGCACGGCTGCACGCCGAACTGGACGACGCGCTCGACGACGGCGCACAGCCCACCGTCGCGCAGCTCCAGGATCTCGACTACCTTGAGTGGGTGCTCCAGGAGTCGATGCGGCTGTATCCGCCCGTCTACAACGTCTTTCGAACGCCGATCGAGCCGGTCGAGCTGGCCGGCTCGGAGGTGCCGGCCGGCGCGCCCATCATGCTCCCGCAGTGGGCGATCCACCGCTCCCCGGACCACTGGGACGACCCCGAGGCGTTCGACCCCGAACGCTGGCGGCCCGAGCGCCGCGCCGACCGCCCGCGGTTCGCGTACTTCCCGTTCGGCGGCGGCCCGCGTCACTGCATCGGCAAACAGCTGGCGCTGCTGGAAGCGAAACTCATCGTGGCGACCGTCGCCAGCGACTACCGGCTGCGGTACGAGGGCGACACCCCGTTGTCGTTCGTGCCGTCGCTGACGATCCACCCCGAACAGGAGATGCGGATGCGGGTCGAGCCGCGGTAGCCCGCCGTTACGCGTCGGTCGCGGGAACGCCGGCCCGCACCGACACCGCCATCCCGGTCTCGAAGTCCCGCATCGACGCGGCGTCGAGTTCGGCGCGCCCGACCGCGAGCAGGCGGCCGTCCTCGTGCACCACCGCGAGCTCGTCGCCCTGGCGGGCGTCGTCGTCGACATCGGTGACGAACTTCGCGAACACGTTCTTGCCGTCGCGCACGAACGGCTCGCTCTCGTCGCCGACGACGACGCGAGCCCGGGGGTGTGCGAGCGCGTCGATCAGTCGCTGGCCGCCGGCGGGGCCAAGCGTGAGGCGGCCGTCGAGCCCGACGGAGACGAGGCGCGCGCCGTCGTCGCGGTGGATCTGCTGGGGGCGACCGGTGCTGGACCGCTGCACGTGGTGGGGTTTGTCTTCGGGGAACAGCGCCCGCCCGGCCGCCGCCCCATACTGGTAGGCAGCGACGGTGCGAAGCGCCGGAATGCCGGCATCCTGCATGTCTGGGCGTGCGTGGGCCGCGCGTAAAGCGGCTTCGAGACCGAGTGAACGCGTTTATGTGGGCTGGCCTGTAACGAACGCGCATGAACGACACCGCGAAGATCGCCGTTGCGGGCGTGCTGTTGCTCGCAAGCGCCGCGATACTCTTCTGGACGAGCCAGACGCCGACCACGTCGACGGTGGTGCTCGTGGCTGCCGGAACCGGAACGCTTGGGCTCGCGTTGGGCTCGATCCTGATGGGGATGACGGGCACCGACGGCCGGGTCGTGTAGCTACAGCAGGAACGTCTCGGTGCGCTCGCTGAGATCGACAAACGAGTCCGCGGCGTCGACGAGTTCCGTCGCCGCCGACTCTTCGAAAGCCATCACTTCGACGCGAACCCCCTCGTGGCGGAGGTGGCGACACAGCCGGGAGAAGTCACCGTCGCCGGTGCAAAGCACGATGGTGTCGATGTGATCGGCCAGCGACACCGCATCGAGGCTCATGCCGACGTCCCAGTCGGCTTTCTTCGAGCCGTCGCCGAACGTCTTGATGGCCTTGATCTTCGTCTCGAAGCCGATGTCCCGGAGCGCGTCGAAAAACCGGTCTTCGTCCTCGGATTGGGCGCGAATCACGTACGCGATGGCGCGCGTGAGTTCGCGGTCCTGAACGCCTTTGTCCAGCAGGGCAGCGTAGTCGATGTTCTGAGAGTAAACGCTCTGTGCGGAGTGATAGAGGTTCTGTGAGTCAGCGAGTACAGCGACCCGCTGGGCGGGCTGAAGCGGCGGCATGGATCTACCTCGGTGGCGCACGGTCTTGAATGTACGTCAGGCGGGCGGCGTGTCGTGGCGGGTGACGGCGAGCGTGTCGGGGTCGACGACGTAGTACGACTCCCAGGCCGGCTCCAGGCCGACGACGTGGGTGTCGCCGTAGTCGCATTCGGCGTGTTGGTGGTGGTGGCCGACCAGACACAGCGACGGTTGGAGGGCATCCAGGATGTCGTCGATGTGCTGGCAGCCCACGTCGTAGTCCTCCTCGACGGGGAGCCCGTTGGGGGCTTCGTGTGCCACGAAGATGTCGATGTCGTCGAGGTCCATGACCGCCTCGACGTCGCTGCGGACGAAATGCCGGCGGCGGTCGCCGCGCAACACCGCCCGGGGTTTGTCGAACTGGGTCGGCGCGTAGTTCCCGGTGAGGCCGGCGACCCGGCGGCCGTCGACGGTTGCGGCGGTGCTGTTCAGCAGCGTGGCGTTGGCGACGTCGTCGCTCTCGACGCGGCCGTTGCGGAGGGCGTCGATGGCGTCGAAGTCTTCGTTGTTGCCGCCGATGAAATACGTCTGCACCGGGAGGTCGTAGTACATGAGGTCGCCAGCCTGCACGGCGACGGACTCGTTGGCCGCGCGATACGCGGCGAACAGTGCCCGGCGCCGTCCGGGGGTTGTGGCGTGCGCGTCTCCGAGGACCAGCATTCGGACGCCGGTACGGGACACGCGGCAAAAAACCCGCGGAACCGGCGACGCCAACGGCGGCGCGTCAGGCGTCGCGCGCGATGTCGGCGGCGACGCCGACGTAGCGCTCGGGGGTCAACGCGAGCAGTTCGTCGCGGGTGTCGGCGTCGATGTCGAGGCTGGCAAACAGCTCCTGGAAGTCGTCCAGGGAGACGCGTTCGCCCCGCGTGAGTGCTTTCACGCGCTCGTAGGCGTCGTCGTGGCCTTCCCGCCGGAGGATCGTCTGGACGGCCTCCCCGATGATTTCGGGGTTGGCGCGCAGGTCCTCCCGGAGCACCGCCTCGTTGGGGGTGACTGCGTCGAGGCCGTCCCCGAGCTTGCGGTAGGCGAGCAGGCAGTGCGCGAACGCCGCGCCGATGTTGCGTTTCACCGTCGAATCCGAGAGGTCCCGCTGGAGGCGACTGGTGGTGAGCGAGTCACCGAGGAACCCGAGGTCGCTGTTGGCTTTCGCGAGGTTGCCTTCGGCGTTCTCGAAGTCGATGGGGTTGACCTTGTGTGGCATCGTCGAGGAGCCGGTTTCGCCGTCGGCGGCGTCCTGGCCGAGGTAGCGCTGGGAGACGTACAGCCACGCGTCGACCGCGAGGTCTTCGAGGACGCCGTTCGCGCCCGCGACCGCGTCGAACACCGCCGCGAGGTCGTCGCAGGGGTTGACCTGCGTGGTTGGTTCGGCGTACGCCAGCCCCAGGGAGTCCACGAACCGCGCAGCGAACGACCGCCAGTCCACGTCCGGGAACGCCGCGGTGTGGGCCGCCCAGGTGCCGGAGGCACCGGCGAGCTTGCCCGTGAGTCCGTCGACGGCGTCGGTGATGCGGGCGAGCGCGCGCCCGAGTCGGGCGGCGTAGACGGCCATCTCCTTGCCGAACGTCGTCGGGGTGGCGGGCTGGCCGTGGGTGCGCGCGAGCATCGGGAGGTCGGCGTAGTCGTGTGCGAACGACACGAGGTCGTCGCGGAGGCCGCGCAACTCGGGCGTGAGGACGGCGGTGATCGCGCCGTCGACGAGCAGCCGGTACGCGAGGTTGTTGACGTCCTCGCTGGTGAGCCCGAAGTGGATCCAGGAGTGGGCGCGCGCCGGGGCGTGCTCGCGCAGGAAGTACTCGACGGCTTTCACGTCGTGGTTGGTGGCGGCGTGGCCGAGCGCGCCCTCGGTCTCGATGCGCTTGACGAGGTCGGCGTCGGCTGCGTCGAAGGTCTTGTAGGCGTCCCGGAGCGCGGTGCGTTCGTCGCCAACGAGTTCGAGCGGGACGGCGTCGAGGTCCGCGAGCGCGAGCACGTACTCGGCTTCGACTTCGACGCGCGCCCGCATGAGCGCCGCCTCGCTGACGTACGGCGCGAGCGCGTCGGTGCGGCCGCTGTACCGGCCGTCGAGTGGCGACACCGCGTACAGGGCGTGGTCGTCGGTCATGCCACCGACTGGCGGTGCTCGCCGCAAAAGCCTACCGATCCCGCCGACGCACAGGGATGTACATTTCCCGGCAACGGACGCCCGAAACACGCCGTTAGTATGCGAATTCATGGATACTCGGTCGTGTGGAACCACAACGGCTTTGCGGGAGGCGGCGGGTGTAGTCAGTATGTCCACCATCGCTGGTCTGGCCAGCAACCGTGGCCGAAACCTCCTGCATCTCGCCGACCAACAGCCCGGCGGTGCCGACCTCGGCGTCGTTGTGTCGAACCACGCCGACGCGCCCGTGCTCGACGCCGCCGCCGACCGCGACATCCCCACCGTGGTCGTCGAGCGCCGCGCCGAGGAGTCGCGGCGGGACCACGAGCGCCGCGTCGTCGCGGCGCTCGACGACTACGACATCGACGTGGTCTGTCTGGACGGCTACATGCGGGTGCTCTCGGAGGTGTTCCTCGACGCGATGCCCACCACGCTGAACGTTCACCCGAGCCTGCTGCCGGCGTTCCCGGGGCGCAACGCCCACGAACAGGTGCTCGACGCCGGCGTGTCGGTCTCGGGGTGTACCGTCCACGTCGTCACGAACGCCGTCGCCGAGGACGGCAGCGTGCGCACCGGGGACGTCGACGGCGGCCCGATCGTGACCCAGGAATCGGTGCCCGTCTTCGAGGACGACACGGCCGCCACGCTCAAGACGCGCGTGCGACAGGACGCGGAGTTCGAGGCGTACCCGCGGGCGATCCGCCAGTTCGCCGCCGGCGAACTCGACGCCACCACGGACGGCGTTTCGCGCGCCGACAGCGACGACGCAGCCACGTTTCCCGCCCGCCGGCTCACCGGGACGACCCGCGAGGACGTGTTGCGGTACGGCGAGAACCCCCACCAGGACGCCGCCGTCTACCGTGACAACACGCACGCGGCCGCCAGCGTGGTGCACGCCGACCAACTGAACCCGGACGCGAAAGCGCTCTCGTACAACAACTACAACGACGCCGACGCCGCGCTCGCGCTCGTCAGGGAGTTCGACGACGGGCCGGCGGCGGCCGTCATCAAACACACCAACCCCGCTGGCTGCGCGACCGCGGACACGCTGGCCGACGCCTACAGCGACGCGCTGTCCACGGACGCCAAGAGCGCGTTCGGGGGGATCGTCGCGCTCAACCGGGAGTGCGACGCCGAGACCGCAACGCGGGTGGCGGACTCGTTCAAGGAGGTCGTGGTCGCGCCCGGCTACACCGACGACGCCGTGGACGTGCTCACGGCGAAGTCGAACCTCCGAGTGCTCGATGTGGGCACACTCGACGGCACGCCCGCACCCGTTACGGAGACGCCGCTGGTCGGCGGCCGCCTCGTCCAGGAGCGCAACACGTGGGCGCCGACGGCCGACGACCTGGAGGTCGTCACCGAGCGCGAACCCACGGCCGCGGAGGTCGAGACGATGCTGTTCGCGTGGCGCGTGCTCACGCACGTGAAATCCAACGGCATCCTGTTCGCGGCCGGCACCGAGACGGTGGGGCTGGGCGTCGGCCAGGTGTCCCGCGTCGACGCCGTCGAGATCGCGGCCAAAAAGGCCGAGCGCGACGCCGACGGCAAGACCGCCGACGGCGCGGTGATGGCGTCGGACGCGTTCTTCCCGTTCCCGGACGGCATCGCGGCCGCCACCGAGGCGGGCATCGAGGCCGTGATCCAGCCCGGCGGCTCGAAAAACGACGACCAGGTCATCGAGGCCGCCAACGAGCACGGCATGGCGATGGTGTTCACCGGCCACCGGGCGTTCCGCCACGACTAGGGCGGCGGCTCCGACAACCTGATACTGGCAGCGTGGCTGGGCTGGTGTATGCGCTACGACGAAGCGGCGAACTTCCTGCTGGACCTCCGGCGGTACGGGCCGAAACCGGGGACCGAGTCGACGGCGGACCTGCTTGCCAGCCTCGGCGACCCACACCAGGACGGCCCCGACTACGTGCAGATCGCGGGGTCCAACGGGAAGGGATCGACCGCACGGTTCACGGAGTCCATCCTCCGGGCGGCCGGCCTGGACGTGGGGCTGTACACGTCGCCGCATTTCGACGACGTGCGCGAGCGGGTGACCGTCAACGGCCGCCGCATGTCGAAGGCGGCGCTGACGACGTTCATCGAGACGATCACGCCGTACGTGACCGAGCGCGCGGCCGACGGGGCCGCGCCGACGTACTTCGAGGTCGTGACCGCGATGGCGCTGTGGCAGTTCAGCCGCGCGGACGTGGACGTGGCGGTGCTTGAGGTCGGGATCGGCGGCCGCCTGGACGCGACCAGTGTGGTGGACCCGTCGGCGAGCGCCGTCACGTCGGTGACCCTCGAACACACCGACGTGCTCGGGGAGACGATCCCCGAGATCGCGCGGGACAAAGCCCACGTCGCGCCGGCGGGCGATACGCCGCTGGTGACCGCGACCACCGACGATGCGCTGGCGGCCGTGCGCGACCACGCGGGTGCCGTCCGCACTGTCGGCGACACCGCGGAGCGCGACGTGACCGCGACCTACGAGGGGCGCACCAACCACACCGAGGCCGCGGTCTCGATCACCGGCGACGACTGGTCGGTGGCCGCCGAGATCCCGCTGCTGGGCGACCACCAGGCCGAGAACGCGGGCGTCGCGGCGGCGCTGGCGCGACAGACGGCGGGCGTCGACGACGACGCCATCGCGCGCGGGCTGCGGAGCGCGCACTGGCCGGGGCGCTTCGAGGTGATGGGGGCCGACCCCGTGGTGGTGTTGGACGGCGCGCACAACCCGGGGGCGTGTGGTGCCGTCGCGGAGACGGTCGCCGAGTTCGACTACGACCGCCTGCTGACCGTGTTCGGCGCGATGCACGACAAGGATCACGGGGCGATGGCGGCCACGCTCCCGACGCCCGACCACGTGTGGGCGTGCGAGCCGGTGCCCGACCGTGCGGAGGACGCCGACGTGCTCGCGGCGGTGTTCGAGGACGCCGGCGCGGGAGCCGTGAGCGTGACGCGGGCCGTGGAGTCGGCGGTCGCGGACGCGATCGCGGAGGCGACCGCGGACGACCTCGTGCTCGTCGCGGGATCGCTGTTCGCGGTCGCGGAAGCCCGGACCCGGTGGACGCGCACGTTCGCGGAGACCGACGTCGACAGCCTCGACGACGCGCGGGACGCGCTTGAGCGCGCGCACGTGACGCCGCCGGGGGTGTGGCGGATGCGCGGGAAGGGCGTCCACCGCGTGGTGAAAACCAGGGTGCAGACGCGGCAGGCCCAGTACCTCAAAGAGGAGCTGTTGAGCCTCGGCGGGGAGTGTTCGGTGTCGGGGCTGAACGCGCAGTCCGGGGCGATGGTTGACGCCGTCATGATGGCGACGATGGCGCAGTTCAAGCGCCTCTGTGAGAAACTCGACGGGCAGCCCTACGGCCTCAGCGAGGTCGGCGCGGACCTCCGGGAGTCGCTGGGCATCCAGGCGGCACCGGCCACGCATGGCTACCCCTGGGAGGGCGAGCGCACCGCCGTGATGGGCATCCTGAACGTCACGCCGGACAGCTTCCACGACGGCGGCGAGTACGGCGCCCTCGAAGACGCGGTCGCGCGCGCCGAGTCGATGGCCGAAAACGGCGTCGACGTCATCGACATCGGCGGGGAGTCCACGCGCCCCGGTGCCGACGCCGTCAGCGTCGCCGACGAACTCGATCGGGTGCTCCCGGTGATCGAGCGGATCAGCGACCTGGACGTGTTGCTGTCGGTGGACACCCGGAAAGCCGAGGTCGCGCGGCAGGCCCTGGAGGCGGGGGCGGACATCCTCAACGACGTGACCGGGTTGGACGACCCCGAGATGCGGTTCGTGGCCGCCGAGTACGACGCGCCGATCGTCGTGATGCATTCGATCGACGCGCCGGTCGACCCCGACAGCGATCCCGACTACGACGACGTGGTCGACGACGTCATCGCGGAGCTCACCGAGCGCGTGCTGCTCGCCGAGAAGGCCGGCGTCCCCCGCGAGCGGATCATCGTCGACCCCGGGCTCGGGTTCGGCAAAAGCGCCGCCGAGGGCTTCGAGTTGCTGGACCGCGCCGACGAGTTCCACGCGCTCGGCGGCCCCGTGCTGGTCGGGCACAGCCACAAGTCGATGTTCGGCGCGGTCGACCGCTACCCGGACGAAGGCGGGTACGCGACCGCGGCCGCGTCGGCGCTGGCGGCCGACCGCGGCGCGGACATCGTGCGCGTCCACGACGTGCCCGAGAACGTCGCCGCCGTCCGGGTCGCCGAGGCAACCCGGACCGGTGCGGACGCGGAGTGACGCGGCGGGCAGCGCCCGCCCTCAGAACAGTCCGGTCGCGGCCTGTGCGTCCGCGTACGCCGTGAGGTAGGTGTCGAGGAACTGCTCGTGGTCGTGCTCGGCGAACGACTCGTCAACGGCCTTGCGTTCGAGGTCGCCCGCCTGCACCAGGCATTCGGTGATCTCCTCGTCGCTGGTCGCGCGGAACCCACGCGGGTACGTCTCGATGAGCTCGTGGGCCGACGACTCGGCGTGGTACTCGACGATCCCGACGCAGCCACACGCCAGCGCCCGCAGCAGGTCGTGCGCGAACGGCGTTTTCTCGGCGGTGTGAACGTAGACGTGAGCGTTTTTGAATATCTCGACGCGCTCGTCGACCGTGCAGTCCCCGACGAAATCAACGCGGTCGGCGATCCGGAGGTCGCGGGCCTGGCGCTCGTAGTCGGCGCGAGCCGGGCCGTCGCCGACGATGGTGCAGTTCCAGTCGTACTCGCGGAACTCCGCGAGCGCGAGGAACAGGGATTCGACGTTGGCGTCGCCGTCGAGGCGGCGGCTGCAGACGATGTCGCCGCCGCCACCGGGGACGGCGTGCCGGATGCGGTCCATGTCGATCCCCGTGGGGAGGACGCGGATCGCGTCGGTGCGCCCGCCGTGCTCGCGAACCGCCGTTTTGACCGTTCGGGACGGCGTCACGACGACCGCGGGCTTGCGGGCGGCGTAGCCGTACGCGCGCCCCGTCAGGCCGCCGTGCGCCTCGGGGGTGTCGTACCAGTCGACGACGAGGGGCGCGCCGGCCAGCAACGCCCCCCAGCGCGCGCCGTAGACGTGGCCGGGCGTTCGGCTGGTCGCGTGCACCACGTCGGGGCCGAGCGTGCGCACCATGCCGGCGGCTTTGGGCGCGAACCACCGCTGGCCGTGGTCGGGCGTCACCGCGTGGTACGTCACCCCGTCGTAGTCGAAGACGTCGGGCTGGCCGTCCCACCACTGCGCACAGCAGACGTGGACGTCGTGGCCGCGGTCGAGCAGGCAGTCCGCGAGCAACGCGAGCCGGTCGAGGTCGTCGCCGTGCTCGTGGTGGGTGGTTGTCTCCGAGACGAACGCCACGCGCATACTCTCGGGGACGAAACACGGCGATAAAAACCGTTCCGTTCGGGGCCGCCAGCGGGCTGCCGGAACCCGAACGGATAACTCGTGGCCCCGAGACGCGTGCGTATGGCATACGACATCGAGCGGTATCTCGACATTCGGGGGGCCGGCGACCCGACGTACGGGCCGACGGGCGAGTTGGCGTTCACACTGGGCACGACCGGGACCGCACAAGTGTGGGCTCTCGGTGCCCCCGGGGCGTGGCCGACACAGCTGACGTTTCACGACGAGCGCGTGCAGTGGGCGTCGTTCTCACCGACCCGCGAGGAGCTCGCCTACGGGATGGACACGGGCGGCGACGAGTTCACGCAACTGCATCGGGTGTCCGGCGACGGCAGCGAGGACGTGCAGTTGACCGCGTTCCCGGACGCGAAACACGACTGGGGTGGCTGGAGCCACGACGGCGACCGGATCGCGTACACCGCCAACCGCCGTGACGCCAGTCGATTCGACGTGTACGTCCAGGGGCGCGACGAGGCGGGTGCCAACGCCGACTGCGTGCGCGTGGGGGACGCGTTCGACCTGCCGTCGGTCGTGGGGTGGAGTCCCAGCGACGACCGCCTGCTGGTCGTCGACACGCACTCGAATTTCGACCAGGACGTTGCCGTGCTGGACGTGGACACGGGCGAGATCACGCGCGCAACCGCGGGGCTCGACGCCGACACGCGGTTCTCATGGGTGGCGTGGGCACCCGACGGCGGCGGCGTCTACGTCACCACCGACCACGACGCCGACACCCGGTATCTGGGGCTGCTCGACCCCGAGACGGGGGCCATCTCGCGGGTGGCTGACGGCGGCGACTGGCCGATCGAGGCGGTCGTCACGGCCCACGACGCCGGCCGGCTGGCGTACGTTCGGAACCGTGACGGGTACAGCGAACTCACCATCGCCGACGCCGCCGGAACCACCCTCACCGAGCAGCCCACCCCGGAACTCCCCGACGGCGTGATCAGGGGGCTTTCCTGGGGGCCGGACGGTGAGACGCTCGCCGTCGTGGTTTCGGCCGCCACCGAGAACCCGAACGTCTTCGTGGTCGATGTCGCCACCGGCGCCGCCACACAGTGGACGAACGCGGCCACGGCCGGCATCCCGAAGTCGACGTTCCGCGAGCCGGAGTTGGTCCGCTACGAGACGTTCGACGGCCGCGAGATCCCGGCGCTGTTCACGCGCCCCGACGGCGACGGCCCGCACCCGGTCATCGTGGACTTCCACGGCGGCCCCGAGGGCCAGCGCCGCCCCTCGTTCCTGTCGCTGCGCCAGTACTTCGTGGACAACGGCTACGCCGTCTTCGAGCCGAACGTGCGCGGGTCGTCGGGCTACGGGGCGACGTACATGAACCTCGACAACGTCCGCAACCGGATGGACGCCGTCGCCGACGGGAAGGCGGGCGTCGAGTGGCTCACCGCCCGCACCGACATCGACGCGGACCGCGTGGTCGCGTACGGCGGCTCCTACGGCGGGTTCATGGTGTTGGCGTCGCTGACCGAATACCCCGAGCTGTGGGCGGCCGGCGTCGACATCGTGGGGATCGCCAACTTCGTGACGTTCCTGGAGAACACCGGCGACTGGCGGCGCGAACACCGCGAGTCGGAGTACGGCAGCCTCGACGCGGACCGCGAGTTCCTCGAATCCATCAGCCCGACGAACAACGCCGACCGGATCCGCGCCCCGTTGCTCGTGTTACACGGCGCCAACGACCCCCGGGTGCCGGTGGGGGAGGCCGAACGCATCGTCGAGCAGGCAAGCGCCCACGTCCCCGTCGAGAAGCACGTCTTCGACGACGAGGGCCACGGGTTCAGCAAGCGTGCGAACAAGCAGGCGGCCTACCGGGCGGTCGTGGACTTCCTCGACGACCACGCATAGCTTTAGTGGTCCGGGAGCGACACACCGACGTGATGCATGCGGTCGTGCTCGGCGTGCTGCCCGGCCTCTCGTACGCCGTTGGCCGCCTGGCGGCGCGCGCCGCCATCCGCCGGCCCGGCCGAGCGGCCGCCACGGCGCGGCTGCGGCGCGCGAACCGCGCCCTCCAGGCGGTCGCTGCGCTGACCGGGCTGGCCGTCGCCATGGAGTCGCTGCTCGCGGACGCCGTCCCCGCAGCCGTCCCCGGTCCCCCGGGAGGTGGCGTGCTCGTCGGCCTCGCGAGCATGGTGGCTGTCGGGGGTGTGGGGCCCGCGCTGGCGGTTCACTTGGGCACCCGGCCGGCGTGGGCGACGATCACACGGACGGCCGTGGACTACCGCCGCACCGTCCGCCGGTATCTCCTCGTCGTGTGCGCGGTGGCGCTGCCGGCGTTCGCGGTGGTTGCCGCGTGGGTCGCAGCCCCGGCGGGCCTCCCGAGGCTCGCCGCGATCCTGGCGGCGGCGGTCGGGATCGCGGCCGTCGGCCCCGTACTCGCCGGGGGGCATCCCGCCGTTGGCACCCCGACCGAGCGCGAGCGAGCGTGCGTGCCGGCATGCGCGCGAGACCTCCGCCTCCGCGTCGTGGATGCGTCGGGCGGCCTCGGCCCGAACGCGGTCGCGACCGGTGTGGTGCCCGGTTTCCGGTGTGTGTTCGTCACGGCGGCGGTGTTCGAGCGCCTCGACGACGGCGCGGCGGCGGCGGTGATCGCCCACGAGGCCGGCCACCACCATCGCGGCCACCTCGGGCTGCGGCTGCTCGCCGTTGTGACGGCGCTGGCACCGCTGCTGTGCGTCGCCAGCAGCGCCGTCGCCGTGGGCGCGGGTGGCGCAGCGGTGGCGTCGGCCGTGCTCCTGGTTGCGGTCGGCCCCGTCATCCGGTGGACGGAGTTCGACGCGGACGCGTACGCTGCCCGGCACGTCACGGCGGTGGCGATGGCGCGCGCGCTGGCGGCGGTCGCACCACGGGACGCCGCGGCGGCGGAGCGCGGGCGGGTGGCCGGCGCGCTCGCGCTTCACCCGTCGGTCAGCGCCCGGCGGCGCCGCCTCAGCGACCACAACGCTCATTGACCGACGGCGTGACCCACGCGTGTGGCTGGTTTCCGTCGCCGCACAGCGTCCCGTTGGCGCCGCGCAGTCGCCAGGTTCGTGGTGGCTGGCAGTGCAGTCGCCGGGCTGCTGTACGCCGTCGGCTGGCGACAGGTGGCCGCGGGCCTGGCGAGCGCCGAGCCGGCGGTCGTCGCGCTCGCCGTGCTGGCGTCGCTTGCGGGAACGGCCGTCAGCGCTGACGGGGTCCGGGTTGCGATGGGCGTGTCCCGGGTTGCTCCCGATCGGCGGCTGGCGTGCCGGGCCGCGGTCGGCGGCATGTTCGTGGGCGCTGTGCTGCCCGCCGGCGGCCTCGGGAAGGCTGCGTTCACTGCGTACGTGGTGGGGCGAAGCGACGCCGCCACCACGGCGCAGGCTGTCGGCGGCGTCACCGGCTGGGAGGTGGCGAAGATGGCTGCGTCGGCGACGGTGGCGGTGGCTGGGGTGGCCGGCGTGCTCGCGGCGGGCGGGGCCGTCGAAACCGCGGGACTGGTGGCCGCCGCGTTCGGCGGCGTGTGTGTGACTGGCGTGGCTGCGGGGGCGCTCGTGGTTCGGCGGCGACGCCTCGTGGTCGGCCTCGCGGTGTGGCTGCTGGCGGGCGTCGCGCGCGTGCTCCCTGGGCGCTGGGAGCCACCCCCGCGGGAGCGCGTCCGCGCCGGGCTGGACGCCGCCCTCGAAAGCGTCGGCGTGCTCGCGCGAACCCCACAGCGGCTCGCCGCCGTGACCGGGGCGGCGCACGCGGCGTGGCTGTGCAGCGCGCTGGCGCTGGTGTTGTGCCTCCACGCGGTGGGGTTGTGGGTGTCGCCGGCGGTGGCGCTGGTGGCGCTCCCGGTTGCGGGGTTCGCGCACGTCGTCCCCGTGCCGGGCGGTCTGGGTCCGGTTGACGCCGCGCTGGGCGGCGTCATCGCGGCACTCACCGGGCACGCGCTGGCGACGTTGGCGTCGGCGCTCGTGTTGTTCCGGGTGGCGACGTACGGCACGCGCGTGGTCGTCGGCGGGGTGGCGCTGTGGCGGCTGCGCGCCGCGCTCAGATGACGCCCGTGCGGCTGGCGGCCTCGCGGGCGGCCACCTCGCTGATGCCGCCCCCGAGGATCGTGTATCGGTCCCGGATCTCGTGGGCGGAGGTGAGTGCCGCCAGTACCTCGTCGTCGGTGACGCCGAGCTCGTCGGCGGTCGTCGGGGCGTCCAGGCTCGCCAGCGCGTCCCGGACCGCCATCCACTGCCCCTCCTGGCCGGAGTGGAGGTACTCCGCGAGGATGGAGCCGACGCCCACCTGGTGGCCGTGGAGGGCTTTCCCGGGCGCGATGCGGTCGAGTTGGTGGCTGAACAGGTGCTCGCTGCCCGACGCGGGCCGCGAGGAGTCCGCGATCGACATCGCAACGCCCGAGGACACCAGTGCCTTCACCACGACCCACGCCGACTCCTCGAGTTCGGGCTTGATGTTGGCGGCGTTGTCCACGAGCATCTCGGCGGTCATCTGGGAGAGCGCGCCGGCGTACTCGCTGTACGGGACGTGCTGGAGGCGGTTGGCCAGCCGCCAGTCTTTGACCGCGGTGTAGTTCGAAATGATGTCCGCACAGCCGGCCGTCGTCAGCTCCCAGGGCGCGTCGGCGATGACGCCGGTGTCAGCGATGACCGCCAGCGGCGGGGCGGCCGACACCGAGTGGCGGGTGTCGCCCTCGGGGACCGACCCCCGACCGGAGACGATGCCGTCGTGGCTCGCCGCCGTCGGCACGCTCACGAACCCGACGTTCAGGTGGTCGCTGGCCAGCTTCGCGATGTCGATCGCTTTCCCGCCGCCGACCCCCACGAGGTAGCCGGGGTCGACGGCCTCGGCCTCACCGAGCACGCGCTCGACGGAGTTAAACGTCGCCTCCTCGACGACCACGACGGCCGGGTCGTCGCCGACGGCTTCGAACTGCGCGACGACGTTCTCCGCGGCCACCGTCTTCGGCGTCGGACTCGTCACCACGAGTGGCCGCCCCGTCAGGTGGGTGTCGCGGACGACCTCCACCGCGTCGTCGAGCACGCCGTGCCCGACGACGACGTTCCGCGGGAGCCGGATCCACGTCGACTTCTCGAACATACCGGGACTCCCTCGGGGACGAGTAAAAACCTACTCGTCGGCGAGCCGGTCGCTCCCCGCGGCGGTCGTCGGGTTTCACGCAGAGGCCAGCGAGGTCGCCGTCGACGGGCGGCAAAAGCGCTCCGGCAGGTTCGTGACTGCGGCTCGTGTGTCGCCCCTCAGACCGTGTCCAGCACGTCCAGCAGCCGGTCTTCCGTTTCGCGGTCGGGGCCGTTGTCGTCACCGGTGCGGCCGTGCTCGCGGTGGGCATCGACCGTGCGCTGCATCGCCTCGGCCGGCGGCGTCGACTCGTAGCCCAGCTCGGCGATCTTGGTGGTGTCGAGCACGTGGGGGGCGTCGCGGTACAGCGGGAACTCACCGGGGCCGAGGTCGACGATGGAGAGTTCGCGGGGACTCGTATACGAGCGCTCGACGCTCGTGTCGAGGGCGTCCGCGATCAGATCGAGCATGCCGTCGAGGGTGACGGCGTTGCGGTCGCCGACGTTGTACGCCTCGCCCGGCTCGCCGTCCTCGGCGACCAGCCGGAGGCCGCGAGCCACGTCCTCGACGTAGACGCGCTGCCAGAGGTTCGTGCCGTCCCCGGGCACGACGATCTCGTCGCGTTCGGCGACCCGCTCGACCCAGTACGCGAGCCGCTCGGTGTAGTCGTGGGGGCCGTAGACGACCGGCGGGCGCACCGCCATCGCCGGCACCCCGCGGGCGGCGGCCTCGAAGACGATGCGGTCGCCGGCGGCCTTCCGCGCGCCGTAGGTCGCCGACGAGTCGTCGGTGGCTTCCTCGGCAGAACAGGACTCCAATCGGGTTTCGCCCTCGCGTTTGGGCACCTCTTCGGCGGCGTACGCCGCGCCGCTGGAGACGTAGACGTAGGCGTCGACGTCGCCGAAGATGTCGGTCGCGGACTCCACGTCACGGGGCTTGTACGCCACGCAGTCGAAGACGGCATCCGGATCGACCGTCCGCTTGGCGTCGAGGAGGGCGCGGCGCTCGGTGCGGTCGCCCTCGACGCGGGCGACGCGGTCGTCGTCGGCGAACGGGTTGTCATGGGTCCCCCGATTGAACGTCGTCACGTCGTAGTCGTGGGCCAGCAGCTCCGCGACGAGGTGGCGGCCGATGAACCGCGTGCCGCCGATCACAAGTGCCGTGTCCATACGCCGGGGGACGGCGCGGAACGCAAAAGTGGTGGCTATTCGACGGTGAACGGCGCGACCAGGGCGGTCTGCTCGTCGTCGACGTCGACGATGGTCGAGAACGCGTACCGCGACCCCGACGCCAGATCCAGCACGTCGCCGTAGACGGTGGCATCGCTGGTGTCGGGGTCCGCGTCACCGACCCCGACCCGCCAGTGGATGCGGTCGCCGGCGGAGAGCGTCGTCCACGGCTGGATGACGGGGTCCTCTCTGACCGTTGTCCAGCCGCTGTCGGTCTCCCGGTAGACCGTCCAGTCGTGGGGGTTCAGTCCGATCTCGTCGGCGTCGTCGTTGCCCAGCGTGACGGGGACGACGCCGCCCCTGGAGACGGTGGTCTGGTCCTGGGTGAACGTGATCGGGTGGCCGTCGGACGCGCCGGCACACACCACGATGTCGACGGCGTCGTTGTCGCTGTGCATGGTCGGACAGTCGTCGGTGTCGTCGGAGTCACTCACGCTGTCGGTTCGACCGAGACAGCCCGTTGTTGTAAGCACTGCGGCCGTCGCGAGGAATGCACGTCGTTTCATACGTCGACCATCGTCCCACACGCAATAAACGGTTGCGTGGACTCAAACAGTCGCTGAACACACCCCGGTCGGCGGGGCGGCGTCAGTAGGACTTCGCGAAGTACGCCGTCTGGGTGGCCTCGTCGCCGCAGACCGCACAGTCTTCGCCGTCGTGGTCGGGCTCGGGCACGCGCTCGCCCTCGAACTCGGAGGCCGCGCGCGCCGCGGAGTCCTCGCCCAGCGGCACCATCACGATCTCGGCGGCGATCTGGTCTTTGATCTCGGCCTCACAGTCCTGGTCGCCACACCACGGTGCCTTCACGTAGCCGCCGTGCTGGCCGATGGTGCCCAGGATGTCGGCGCGGTTGTCCGCCTCCCGGACGTTCTCCGCAAGGCGGTCGGCGGCCGCGTCGTAGAGCTTGTCGTAGACCTCGTCGAGGTGGTCGTGGACGCGGTCGGCGATGGCCGCCCGGTCCTCGACGGTGCGTTCCCCGTCGGGCCGGTGGACCACGGTGACCTCGTCGTCCTCGACCTCGTTCGGCCCGATCTCGAAGCGCACGGGCACGCCGTTGAGCTCCCACTCGTTGAACTTGAACCCGGGGTTGCGGCCGTCGCGGTCGTCGAAGTGCACGCGCACGCCCTGGGCTTCAAGCTCCGCGGCGATCTCGGCGCCGTACTGTTCGACATCGTCTTTCGTGTCCTCCTGCCAGATGGGGACGATGACGACCTGCTTGGGCGCGACCGTCGGCGGCAACACCAGTCCCTGGTCGTCGCTGTGGCTCATGACGAGCGCGCCGATGGCGCGCCAGGACAACCCCCAGGAGGTGGTGTACGCGGTGCGTTCGGCCTCGTCCTCGTCGGCGAACGTGATGTCGAAGGCGTCGGCGAACGACTGCCCGAGGTGGTGGCTGGTGCCGCCCTGCACGGATTTCCCGTCGGGCATCAGCGCCTCGACGGACATGGTGGTGTCCGCGCCGGGGAACTTGTCGTGGTCGGGCTTGCGCCCGCGCAACACCGGGATGCCCAACACGTCCTCGTAGAGGCGGTGGTACTGGTCGAGGCGCAGCGTCGTCTCCGCCCACGCGGCTTCGTCGGTGGCGTGGGCGGTGTGGCCCTCCTGCCAGAGGAACTCCTTGGTGCGGAAGAACGGCTTGGTCTCCGTGGCCTCCCAGCGCACCACGGAGTTCCACTGGTTCACGCGCAGCGGGAGGTCGCGGTGCGAGCGCACCCACTGGGAGAGATACGGCGCGATGATCGATTCCGAGGTGGGACGGACCGCGAGGCGCTGGTCGAGATCGTCGTGGCCGCCCTGTGTCACCCACGCGACCTCGGGGTCGAAGCCCTCCACGATGTCCTTCTCGCGTTCGAGGTAGTCCTCGGGGATGAACATCGGGAAGTAGGCGTTCTCGACGCCGGTGTCCTTGAACCAGCCGTCGAGGTTGTCCTGGATCGCTTCCCAGAGGGCGTAGCCGCGGGGCCGGGTAACGATGAACCCGCCCATCGGCGCGTAGTCCGCCAGCCCCGCCTTCTGGACGACCTCGGCGTACCAGTCGCCGGGGCTGTGTTCCTTGGACTCGGTGATGCCGAGTTCCTGATCGTCGTCGCTCATTGCTGGAACACTCGCCTGACGCGCTCTTAAATCCCGTGAAGCGTCTCCCGCCCGCCAGCATCCATGTGAACAATGCACACTCACCACGAAGACTAAGTAGTATGGTTACGTTCCACACAGTATGGGCGACACGAAACGTGGTCGCGAACGCACTGGCAAAAAGAAGCGCGAACAACTCCGCAAGCGCGACGTAGAGCGCTCCCTCCAGGCCACGAACGAGCCCACGGACCCGCCGGAGTTCCCGGACGGCGAACTCAGCCTCGGCGACCGCTGACCGTCCCCGAAACGGTCGACGGCGCTCCGCGAACGGTCACTTCGTCCCACGCTGAGCGGCTGCGATCCGCCATGTCGGATCGCACACATGGTTTGCCAAGACTTTTATAACCTGACTGTCTACCAGGTTGCAAGCGGGTTCTTCCACATCGTTCCCGCGGCCCGGCCGACGGCCGGCCGGGAACAGCATCTCACTACTGCCAATGATACCGCTGTGGTTGCCACCGTGCCCCCTGGGCCCCGCGCACACCGGCCCACATCGTCGCAGGTCCGTCACGGACGGTGTCGCCACACTCGGGAACCCCGTGTTAACCGATTATGAGTACTGTAGACCGTCAACTTGAGGAGTTACAGGACGAAATCGTCAGCGAAATTCCGGCGGACATCTCGGTCACCGATGTCAAATACGAAGGCCCCGAGCTCGTCGTCTACACCCGGGACCCCAAACAGTTCGCACAGGACGGCGACCTCGTTCGCCGGCTGGCGTCCAAGCTCCGGAAGCGCATCACCGTGCGGCCGGATCCGGCGGTGCTCTCCAGCCCGAAGCGCGCCCGCGACCGCGTCCTCGACGTGATCCCCGAGGAGGCCGGCGTCACGAACCTGGATTTCCACGAGGACACCGGCGAGGTGGTCATCGAAGCCGAGAAGCCCGGCATGGTGATCGGCCGCCACGGCTCCACGTTGCGGGAGATCACACAGGAAGCCGGGTGGACTCCGGAGGTCGTGCGCACGCCACCGATCGAGTCCTCGACGGTCTCGAACGTCCGGAACTTCCTCAAACAGGAGCGCGACGAGCGCCGCGACATCCTCGAAACGGTCGGGCGCCAGATCCACCGTGAGGAGATGCAGGACGACGAGTACGTGCGCGTGACGACCCTGGGGTGCTGTCGGGAGGTCGGGCGCGCCAGCTTCGTGCTTTCGACGCCGGAAACGCGGATTCTCGTCGACTGCGGGGACAAACCCGGCAGCGAGGACGAAGTCCCGTATCTGCAGGTCCAGGAGGCGCTGGCGGGCGGCGCGAACACGATCGACGCGGTGATTTTGACCCACGCCCACCTCGACCACTCGGCGTTCATTCCGCTGCTGTTCAAGTACGGCTACGACGGCCCGATCTACTGCACGGAGCCGACCCGGGACCTGATGGGTCTGTTGACCCTGGACTACTTGGACGTGGCCGCGAAGGAGGGGCGGGCACCGCCGTACGACTCCGAGATGGTGCGGGAAGCGATCAAGCACTGCATCCCCCTGGAGTACGGCGATGTCACTGACATCGCGCCGGACGTGAAACTCACGTTCCACAACGCCGGTCACATCCTCGGGTCGGCCGTCTCCCATTTCCACATCGGGGACGGCCTCTACAACGTCGCGTTCTCCGGGGACATTCACTACGACGACACCCGACTGTTCAACGGCGCTGTCAACGACTTCCCGCGCGTGGAGACGCTCGTGATGGAGTCCACGTACGGCGGCCGCAACGACTACCAGACCGACCAGGAGGACTCCGAGC
This sequence comes from Halobacterium sp. GSL-19, assembly GCF_016917855.1. Taxonomy (NCBI): domain Archaea; kingdom Methanobacteriati; phylum Methanobacteriota; class Halobacteria; order Halobacteriales; family Halobacteriaceae; genus Halobacterium; species Halobacterium sp. GSL-19. Next base: position 248,585 of record NZ_CP070377.1, on the reverse strand, counting down.
GCAAGCTCAAACGCGTCATCAACGAGACCTACGAGGACGGCGGCAAGGTCCTCATTCCGGCGTTCGCCGTCGGCCGGTCCCAGGAGATGATGCTCGTGCTCGAAGAGGCGATGCGGGAGGGCGAGATCCCCGAGATGCCCATCCACCTCGACGGCATGATCTGGGAGGCCACTGCCATCCACACCACCTATCCCGAGTATCTCCGGGACGACCTCCGGGATCGCATCTTCCACAGCGACTCCAATCCGTTCCTCGCGCCCCAGTTCAACCACATCGACGGCGGCGAGGAGGAACGCCAAGCGGTCGCCGACGACGACCAGTGTATCATCCTCTCGACGTCGGGGATGGTCTCCGGCGGCCCCATCATGTCGTGGCTCGAACACATCGCGCCGGACCCCGATTCGACGCTGACGTTCGTCGGCTACCAGGCCCAGGGCACGCTTGGCCGCCGCATTCAGTCCGGCCGGGACAAGATCCCGATGCCCGACTCTCGGGGCGGCGGCCGCACCGAGCACCTCCAACTCAACATGGGCGTCGAAACCGTCGACGGCTTCTCCGGACACGCCGACCGCCAGGGCCTCGAAGACTTCGTGCGCACGATGAACCCCCGGCCGGAGAAAGTGCTGTGCGTCCACGGCGACGAGTCCTCCACACAGGACCTCTCGTCGGCGCTGTACCACGAGTTCAACATGCGGACGTTCGCGCCGAAGAACCTCGAAACGTTCCGGTTCGTGTAGCCGGCCACAGCCGTGGCGGTGGTCGCGGTGACCTATCAACTGTGATCGGTGTTCCGACAGGTCTATTATCATACCACCGGTATGTGTTGGCGTGAATCGCCCGCCGCTTCGCGCGATCGGAATGGCCATCGTCGTGCTCGTCGCGTTCACCGGCGGTGGTGCCGCCCAGCAGGCGGGCAGCGGGCCGAAAGTCGACGGTGACGGCGGGTACCGGTTCGACGTCGGGGGTGACAGCCCCCACATCACGTTCTGGCTCCACCTCGACCTGTTGACGAACCTCGGTGGTGCCGGTGATCTCGGATTCAGCGCGGTCGGAACCGCGCTCGACACCCGGGTCATCGTCATCGACCTCCAGTTGCAGTTCGACGGGATCGGGCCCCTGGAGGAGTTCCTCTCTGATCCGTTCTCGCGGTTCTCCGTGAGCGCGGAGTGGGAGCTCAACCTGCCGTTCCTCAGTGCCGGCCCGGCGTCGGACACGGAGTTCAGTTACGAGGGCAACGAAACGATCGCCAACAACACGTCCCTGGAGAACGCGACCATCGGCACCGACACGCTGAGGAACGTCACCCGCAACGCCACCCAGTCCTGAGTTAGTCGGCGTCGGCGGGGTCGACAACCGCGCCGGTGGCGGCGTCGACGCCGACGCGATCGCAGTGTTCGGCCAGCGGGCACGCCGCAGGATCGTCGATGCAGGCGGGGTCGCGTGCCGTGCAGTACTCCCGGCCGAACTGGATCATTGCGGTGTGTCCGAACCCGCAGGCGGCGTCGGGAACCGCGGCTTCGAGCGCGGCGCGGACGGCCTCGTGGTCGGCGGCCGCGGGCGCGATCCCCATGCGCCGGGCGATCCGGTGGACGTGTGTGTCGACGGGGAACACGCCGGGAGCGCCGCCGGCGAACAGCAACACGCAGTCGGCCGTCTTCGGCCCCACGCCGGTCATGTCCAGGAGCGCCGCCCGGACGGCGTCGGGGTCGCCCTCGCGCACGAACGCGTCGAAGCCGTCCGCGCCGCCGTACTCCTCGCAGACGCGGCCGGCGATCCGGATGATCGTGGCCGACTTCTGGTTGTAGAGGCCCGCCATCGAGATCGTGTCCGCGAGCACGTCTTGGTCGGCATCGGCGAGCGCCGCCGCGAGGTCGTCGGCGGCCGCGCCGTAGCGCTGCATGAGCGCGTCGTGGGCGGGTTGGCTGGCTTTGTCGCTGGTGTTCTGGCTGAGAATCGTGCGCACCAGACACTCGAAGGCGGCCCGGCCGCCGTAGGTTTTCTGCCAGTACAGCTCCCCCAGGCGGTCGACCACGAGCGCTGCCTGCGTCGGGTCCGCGCCGGACGCGAACGTGGTCGGGCGGCTGTCGTCTCCACCGGCGATGTTCTCGGCTGGCTCATCAGCCATACCGAACGCTCGGGGCGAGCCACCCCTAAATCCCGGGTGTTCGGGGCGGCTGTACCGTCAGTCGACGCGCAGCGTGGCGGTGAGCGGCGCGCCGTCGGCGAGCGCAGCGACCAGCTCGCGGTCGACGTCCGCGGCGGCCTTGTCGGCGTCCACGAAGACCGTGCGGTCGTCGACGTACGTGCTGGTGCGGCCGACCATGCTGCGGTCGTTCGTGAAGGTGAGGTCGGGGTGGCCCGAGCCCGTGATTTCGTCGCGGTGGTGGGGCGTATCGAGGACGAGCGTGATGGTGGCGGCGGCGTCCTGGCAGGCGGCGACGAACGCGTCGCTGAACGCCGCTGGCGAGCAGTCAGCGTCGATGCCGAGGATGCAGTCGCCGGCCGGCGTGAGGAAGTCGTCGGTGGTGAGTTCGAGCGTGCTGTCGTGGCGTGCGGTGACGTTGTCGTGGCCGGTGGCACTCACGGAGACATCCATACGCCCGGGCAGCAGCCGAACGCACTTGTGGACGGCGTTCGGGGGCGGGGTCACGGACAGCAGGGGGGTGGCAGGCACAGGGGACAGATTGCGGGGGGCGGACACACGCAAACGTTAAGTGGTATCCCGGAGTACTACTTGTCACCTGAACGCTGCGAGCGTTCGTGTACAGCCCGAGAGAATGACAGGACGTTCTCCTTCCGACCGGAACGGACGACCTCTCGAGCGACTGCTATCGCGAGCGCGCCAGCGGAATGGCATCGAGGTTTGAACAATGGCTGAGGAAGAAACAACCATCGAGGTATCGACCGCCGACGAACTCATTACTGACGACGAACTCCAGAACAAATCCAAGGGCCAGCTCATCAAGAACGCCGGCCAGTTCCGCGACCGGCGCAACGAGCTGAATCAGCTCGCGAGCTCCCGGGCGTCGGAGCGCGACGACCTGAACGCCAAGACCCGAGAGAAGGTCGACGAAGCCCAAGAGCACCGCGAGAAGCGCGACGAGCTCAACGAGCGCGTCCAGGAGCACAAGGAGATCCGCAACGATCTGAACGCGGACGCCAACGAGCTGTTCGACGAGGTCGAGCAGCGCAAAGAGGACCTCGAGCTCGACGAGGGCAAGGACCTCGAACAGCTCAAAGAGGAGATCGAGGAGCTGGAGTTCAAGCAACAGACCGAAGTCCTGTCCACCGAGGACGAGCGCGAACTCATCGAGAAGATCGAGGGGAAGCGCGAGGAGTACCAGGACCGCGAGGAGAAACTCGACCAGTCCGGCGACCTGGAAGGGCTCGTCGAGGAAGCCGAGTCCGTGCGGGCGGAAGCCTCCAAGCACCACGAGAAGGTGACGGAGCTCGCGGACAAGGCCCAAGAGCACCACAACCAGATGATCGAGGCCTATCGGGAGGCCGACGACATCCGGGACGAGGCCGACGAGATGCACGAGGACTTCGTCGAAGCCCAGGAAGCGGCCGACGCCCACCACGAGGCGTTCGTCGAGGTCCAGAAGCGACTGCGTGAACTCGACAAGCAGGAAGAAGAAGAGGAGAAGGACAAGCGCGCCCAAGAGCAGGAGGAAGCCCGCGAGGAAGCCGAGGAGATCTACGAGCGGTTCAAGGAGGGCGAGACCCTCGACACCGAGGACCTCCGCAAGCTCCAGAAGTCCGGCCACCTGTAACGGGTTCGCATGCCGTCGGCCGTGGCAGCCCCACGAAGTTTTTGTGATGGGGACGTAACCGTCGAACCGAGAGATGCGTACGCTGGTGGTGTGCGTCGACCGGGCCGGTGATATTTCCCGACAGACCGGACTGCGGACGCCGATCGCCGGCTGGGAGGCCGTACAGTCGTTGGTCACGGATATGGGCGTTGCCGATCCGGAGGACGCGAGTGTCAACTGCCTCCTGGAGGCGTTGCGCGTGACGCGGGACTTGCGGGACGGCGCGGACGACGCCGTGGTGGCGGCGGTGTCGGCGACCGGGGATGGGGTGACCGCGGATCGGTCGGTCGCCGAACAGTTCGACAGCCTCGTGGACCGCCACGACCCGGACTCCTGTGTGGTCGTGGTCGACAGCGCGGCCGACGAGCGCGTCGTGCCGATCGTCGAAAGCCGCATTCAGGTCGACGCGGTCGATCGCGTGGTCGTGCGCCAGGCCCGAGACTTGGAGTCGACGTACTACCTCCTGAAGCAGTTCCTCGCCGACGAGGAGCTGCGCCAGACCGTGCTGGTTCCGGTCGGGATCGTGTTGCTCGTGTTCCCCGGGTTGATGATGGTGACGGGCAGCCTCGCGGTTGCAGCGGCCAGCATCACCACCGTGATCGGGTTGTTCTTACTGTACAAGGGCCTGGGGGTCGACGAGTACGTGGCCGCGCTCCCCGGGCAGGCGCGGGACGCGTTGTACTCCGGGCGCGTGTCGATTGTGACGTACGTCGTCGCGGGCGGCCTCGGACTCGTGGGTGTGTTTGCGGGTGCGCTCGGGCTCACGAACCAGGCCGCAGGGCTGTCCCGGCTTGTGGCCGCGATGACGTTCACCTACTACAGCATTCCCTGGGTCACGTTGGGCGCGCTCACCGCCAGCGGCGGCCGGCTGTTCGACGAGTACATCCGCAACGACGACGTGCGCACGTCGTTCGTGAACCTGCCGTTCGGCGTGCTTGCGGTTGGTCTCGTGGTTCGCGGGTTCGCGGTGTACTTCATGGAGCGCGCCGGCATCGTGGCCCCGTTGACTGCCCCGAGCGCCGCGCTGGGCGCGCTCTCCGTGCGGGGGTTCCGGGTCTCCCCCGAGCAACGGCTCGCGGTGTTCGTCGTGTTGGGGGTGTTGGTGAGCGTTGCGGGGATTCGCGTTGCGACGTACGTCTCGGGCGTGACGATCCGCGACGTGGAGCGCTCCGCCGAGCAGTGACGCCGCGAAGAGCAAGTATATCGGGCTGGTGGGACAACGCGTCAGCATGACTGACGGACAATGGGTGGGCCTGTTCTCCGGGGGCAAAGACTCCTCGTGGGCGCTCTACCGGGCGCTGGAAGCCGGCTTGGACGTCGGCCGGCTGGTGACGGTGCATCCGGAAAGCGACTCGTACATGTACCACGTCCCGGCGACGCGACTCGCGGAGCTCGCCGCCGAGAGCATCGGCATACCAGTGGTGAACGTGACGCCGGACGCCTTCGAGACGGCGGACGTAGCCGACGCGGGCGCGCAGGGCGACACCGAGCTCGAACCGCTGGAGGACGCCGTGACCGACGTTGCCGATACCCTGGACGGCGGGCTCGCGGGCGTGATCGCGGGGGCCGTCGAGAGCGACTTCCAGACCAGCCGCATGGAGGGAATGTGCGACCGGCTTGGGTGTGAGTTGTACGCGCCCCTCTGGCAGCAGCCGCCCCGGGAGCTGGCTGATGCGATGCTCACGGCGGGGTTCGAGATCCGCATCATTCAGGTGGCGGCCTACGGGCTCGACGAGTCGTGGCTGGGGCGACGCCTTGACCGTGACGCGCTGGCGGCGCTCGCCGCGCTCAACGACGAGTACGGCGTGCACGTGCTCGGCGAGGGCGGCGAGTTCGAAACGTTAGTGACTGACGCCCCGCATATGGACCGCCCGATCAGACTCGATTACGAGACCGTGTGGGCGGGCGACCGCGGGCACATCGAGATCACCGAGGCGTGCCTCGGGCCGTAGTTAGCGGCCGTCCGCGTCGTGGCCGTTCTCGATGGTGGTGTGGGCGCCGATGAGCGCGCCCGAGAAGTCGATGGAGTCCAGGACGGTGTCCTCGTCGATGATGGAGTTACGGACGTCGCAGTCCCGGAGCGTGGCGTCGGGGAAGATGACGCTGTTGGAAACCGTGGAGTTGGTCAGCTCGGCGCCGGGCAACACGTGGACGTTCTCGCCGATGGTGGTGTTGGAGACGGTGGCGTCGTCGGCGACGATGCTGTCGCCGTCGAGCGTCCACGCGACGGCGTCGAGGTACGACTCCGGAGTGCCGATGTCGAACCAGGCGCCTTCGAACGTGAACGCGCGGACGGACTGGCGGTCCTGTAGCCACTCCACGAACCACCCGGGTTCGTCGGGGTTGCCGTCGGCGGCGAGGTACGTGTCGATGTCCTCGACGACCGATTCGGGGTAGGCGTAACACGCGATGGAGACCAGCGTGCTGTTGGGGTCGTCGGGCTTCTCCTGGAAGTTGATGACCTCGTCACCGTGCAGCTCGACCAACCCGTAGGACTGCGCGCGCTCGTAGCTGCCCACGTCGTAGGCGGCGATCGTGGGGTTGTCGGCGTCGTCCGCGGCGAAGAAGTCCACGAACGCGGAAACGTCGAAGGAGATGAGGTTGTCGCCGGCGATCACCACCAGGTCGTCGGTGATGGATTCGCGGTCGACGAGCTGCGCGAGCGCGCCCATCACGCCGAACTTCTCGTTCTCGTCGGTGGTGTCTTCGACGGACAGCTGCGGCTTCTCGAAGGAGCGCTCCGCGAGGTGGCTGCGGAACTCGTCGGCGAACCGCTCGTTGGTGGAGACGTAGACGGTGTCGATGCGGTCGTCGGATTCGAGATCCGCGAAGATGCGATCGATGACGGTGGAGTCGCCGACCGGCAGGAACATCTTCGGCCGGTCTTTCGTGATCGGCCAAAGCCGGGTCGCGTATCCGCCGGCGAGCACGACGGCTTTCATATCAACCAGGTCCACACGGTCCGGTAAGTCCTTTTTCATCCGGCGACACTGGCTACGTATGGACGACCGAACGACCCGAGAGCGCGTCCGGGCGGCGCTCCGCGAGCAGCCGGCAACGCCGAGCGAGGTCGCGGCGGCGTTCGACGTGGCGCGCGGAACAGCCCTGACCCACGTCAGGCATATCGCCGAGAGCCTGGACAGCGCCGACGAGGAGTTGCTGGTGCGACCGCCGGCGTGCCGGGACTGTGGCTTCGAGGACTTCGACGACCCCGTGAACGTGCCGTCGCGGTGTCCGGAGTGCAAAAGCGAGTCGATCGCGGAGCCGGCGTTCGTCGTGGAGCCGGCTTAGAACCCGATGCGGGAGCCCGGGGACGTGGACAGGTCCGCGGGGTCGCCGGGGTCGACGCCCTGCATGACAAACTCGTAGTCCGGATCGGTCAACGAGACGGTGCCGTCCTGGACGGTCACGTCGACGGCGGTGAGTGTCGCCCCCTCACACGGGCCGTGTGTGCAGACGCCGGAAGTGGGGTCGAAGGTGGCTGCGTGTTTCCGGCAGACCAGTTCGCCGTCGCGGACTGCGCCCGACCCGGAGTCGAGTGTGACGTCCGTCCAGTGCATGCAGTAGTTCAGCCAGCCCGTGATCGAGCCGTCGGACAGCGCCACGAGGATCGCCTCCTGTTCGTCGCCGCTGTCGCGGTCCCGGACGGTGAACCGGAAGCTGTCGCCGGCCTGGAGGTCCGTCACGGACGCGATCTGTGCGCCGTCGCCGGGGGCCGGCTCAGCGGCGTCCCCACCGTCGGTGTCGCCGTCAACCATTACCAGTGCGTATTGGCGCGGGCTGCTTGAACGCACTGGTGGCCCCTAGTAGTGGCGGCGTTCGATCTCGGCGTTGTACGCGCTGGCGAGGGCGGCCCCGATCCGGCACGTGTCGTACGTGGCGTCGTCGACGCGCGCGATGGGGCGCACCTCCCAGGTGGTGTTCGTGAGGAACGCCTCGTCGGCGTCGTAGAGCCGGGACGGCGTGTACGCGCCCGTGTGCACCGTGAGCCCGTGCTCGGCGGCGAGTTCGGCGACCGCCCACCGCGTGATCCCGGGCAACACGTCGAGATCGCCGCTGGGCGTGTAGAGGGTGCCGTCGGCGACGAAAAAGAGGTTGCTCGCAGCGCCCTCCGTGAGGTGGCCGTCGGGCGTGACGAACAGCGCTTCGTCGGCGTCGGCGGCGATGTCGCGGCGGGCGAGCACGCCGGGCAGGTAGTTGTGGGTTTTCGCGGTGCTGGGGATGGTGGTGTCGCGGTGTTGGGTGATCGTCGTGGTTTCGACGGTGGCGGGCATCGACCAGACCGGGTCGCCGTCGACGCCGCCGCGGGGGAGCGCGTCGACCACCACGACGACGGTCGGATCGGTCGTGTCCCGCGGGGTGAGCCGGCCGTCCTGGACGCCCCGAGTGATCGACAGCCGGACGTAGGCGTCCGCGAGGTCGTTGGCGGCGAGCGTCTCGTGGACGCGCCCCCGCAGCGCCGCCTCCGAGAGGTCGTGGTCGATGCCCAGCGAGTCACAGGTGGCCTGCAGGCGGCGGTAGTGGGCGGTCCAGGCGAACGTCTGGCCGCCGTACGCGCGCATGGTTTCGAACGCTGCGTCGCCGTACTGGAAGCCGCGGTCGCGGACGCTGACGGTTGCGTCGGCGGCGTCCACGAGCGCGCCGTTTACGTGGTATCGCATAGGGAGAGGAAGTTGGTGATGAGGTCGGAGCCGACCGGTGTGAGGATGCTTTCGGGGTGGAACTGTACGCCGACGTGTGGCGCGTCCCGGTGTCGGACCCCCATGAGGACGCCGTCGGTCGTGCGGGCAGTCGGCACCACCGCATCGGGCAGCCCCGATTCCGGGACGGACAGCGAGTGGTACCGGCCGGTGTCGAACGTGTCCGGGAGCCCAGCGAAGACGCCCGTTCCGTCGTGGCGGACCGTCGAGGGTTTGCCGTGGACGACCCGTGGGGCGGCCGTGACCGTGGCACCCGCGGCGGCACACAGCGCCTGGTGGCCCAGGCACACGCCGAGCGTCGGGTACGACAACTCACGGAACACGGGGACGGTGACGCCCGCGTCGGCGGGCGTGCCGGGGCCGGGGGAGACGACGATCCCGTCCGGGTCGAGGTCGCGGACGGCGGCGGTGTCGATGGCGTCGTTCCGCCGGACGACCACGTCGTCGGCGGCCGCGCCGACGTACTGCACGAGGTTGTACACGAACGAGTCGTAGTTGTCGACGACGAGGATGCGGGTCACGAGTTGTCGGGCGTCGTGTCGGCGACGCGCCCGATGCCGCCGGCGTCCCCCAGCGCGGTGACGAGTGCGCGGGCTTTCGCGAGGGTTTCGTCGTATTCGGCTGCGGGCGTGGAGTCGTGGACGATGCCGGCGCCGACGCGCAGGTGGTAGGTGGCGGCGCGTCTGACGAGCGTTCGGATGGTGATGCTGAGCGTGGCGTCACCGTCGAACCCGATGGCGGCGAGGCTGCCCGTGTAGGGGCCCCGGCGGGTGGCTTCGACGGTGTCGATGAGCGCCATTGTACGGGGCTTGGGCGCGCCGGTAATAGTTCCGCCGGGAAAGACCGCGGCGATCGCGTCACGGAGCGAACACGACTCGCGGAGCCGGCCCGTGACTTCACTGACGAGGTGCAACACCTCGCTGTACGCGTCCACGCGCCGGTAGTCCGGGACCGCCACGGAGCCGTACTCGCTGACCTTCCCGAGGTCGTTGCGCTCCAGATCGACCAGCATTGCGTGCTCGGCGCGCTCCTTGTCGTCGGCGCGGAGCGCCGCCCGGGCGGCGTCGTCCTCGGCGGGGGTGGCCCCGCGGGGGCGTGTGCCCGCAATCGGCTCGGTGGTGAGCTCGCGGCCGCGCCGCGCGAGCAGCAGCTCCGGGCTGGCCGACACCAGATCGACGCCCGGGAACTCGACGATCCCCGAGTAGGGCGCGGGGTTGGTGTCCCGGAGCGCCTCGAACACCGCCACCGGGTGGACGGCCGCCGGGGCGTCGAGGCGGTGGCTGACGTTCGCCTGGAAGGTGTCGCCGTCCCGGATGGCGTCCTGGATGCGGCGGACCCGCGCCTCGAACGCCGCGCGGCCGGCCGCGCTCTCGAACGGCGCGGGGGAGTCGGCGGGCGGCGGGCCGACCGCGGGGTCGCCGTCCCGGATGGCTGCCGCAAGCGCCTGCACGCGGTCGCGGCCGGCCTCGAACGCGCCGTCGGGGGTGTACTCGTCGACCGGGACGGCGGCGATCAGGCGGAGGTCGTCCCCAGGCGTGAACGGCTCGCGCCACGCCGCGATCGTGGGGTAGACGCCGAGTTGGAGGCGGGGCAGCCCGCGCGCGTCGGTGGTGGTGTCAGGGATCGCTTCGAGTTCGCGGGCGATGTCGTAGCTGAGCCAGCCGAACAGGCCGCCGGGGTGTGGGACGTCGCAGTCGACCCGAGCGAGGCGCGCGCCGACGGCGGCCTGGACGGTGTCGAGCGCGCCCGCGCCGTCGGCCCGCAGCATCGACGCCGGATCGACGCCGAAGTAGCCCCAGCCGTCGCTGCCGCCGGTGGTCTCGTAGTGGAACGACGGGGCGTCGCCGCGGGCGCGCCGGTACGCCGCGAACGGGTCGGTGACCGGCAGGCGCGCCTCGACTACGGCACGCGTCGGTGCTGTGGCGTCGCCGGCGGCGTCGCGGAACGCCGCGGGGTCGGTCGCAAGCGCCGCCGAGTCAGGCATGCGGTGTCGCCACGTTACTGGTCGCCGACGCGGTCGCGCCAGCGCCGGATGCGTTTCGGGGAGAGATCCGTCGCCGCCGCGATGTCGTCGGTGTCGGCGGCGGCCAGCTCCTGTGGTGTCGTGACGCCGGCGTCCGCGAGGCGGCTGGCGTACGCCGGCCCGATGCCCGTGATGTCGGTGAGATCGCCGGCGGCCGGCTCGGCGTCGGCAGGCTGGCTGTCGTCGGTGGCCTGGGGCGTCGACTCCGCACCTTTGACGGCGCGCTCGGTGGTGGCGTCGGGCTCGTGCTCGACAGTGATGTCGACGCCACTGCCTGGCGGATGGTCGTTGTCAGCAGCCCCGAACAACGACTTGAGTTTCGAGAGCAGACCCATTGGTCGCACATATACCCCCGGCGGACTTAAAGCCGTGCACGGAGGGCGGCGCGCATCGCCGCCACGGGGGCGTCCAGGCCGGTCCAGCGCTCGAACGCCTCGGCACCCTGATAGAGCAGCATCCACGCGCCGTCGATCGTGGTTGCGCCGGCGGCCGCGGCGTCCCGCAGCAGCCGCGTCTCAACCGGCGAGTACACGGCGTCTAGGACGGCGAGATCGTCGTGGAGGGCGTCGGCGGACACCGGCGACGTGTCCGGGTCGTCCATCCCCACCGTGGTGGCGTGGACCAGGACCGTCGCGTCGGCGAGGCTCCGCGGCAGGTCACCGAGGCCGACGGCCGTGCCACCCACGTCGGCGGCGAGTTCGTCGGCGGCCGCCCGTGTTCGGTTGGCGATCCGAACGGTCGCCCCGGCGTCGGCGAGCGCGAACGCGGCGGCGCGGCCGGCACCACCCGCGCCGACGACCACAGCCTGCGTGCCCGACAGCGACACGTCGTGGTGGGCGAACGCGCGCTTCACGCCCGCAACGTCGGTGTTGTACCCGCGGGGCGCGGCCCCGGAGAAGTCGATGGTGTTGACGGCGCCCACCCGGGCGGCCATCGAGTCGGTCGCCACCGCCGACGCGGCCGACTGCTTGAACGGCGCGGTGACGTTCAGCCCCGCCACGCCGAGCGCGCCAGCCCCTCGGATGGCGGCCGCGGCGTCGTCCGGTGCCGGCTCGAAGGTCACGTACCGGGCGTCGAGCCCGCACTCGTCGTAGGCGGCCGCGTGCAGCGGCGGCGACAGCGAATGCCCGACCGGGTTCCCGATCAGTCCGTAGACGTCCATGCGCCGGCTCGTCGCGCCAGCAGCATAACTGGTCGCACACCGAACCGTTTTTTACTCGCTGCCTGGTTTCGATCCGTATGGCCGACTCGCTGCTCGTCAACGGGGGCATCCTCGTTGCCGGCATCCTCCTGTTGTACGTGGGGGCGGAGCTGCTGGTGTCCGCCGCCTCCGCGCTCGCGCTCTCCCACGGCATCAAGGCCGCAACCGTCGGCGTCACCGTCGTGGCGTTCGCGACGACCGCGCCGGAGCTGTTCGTCAGCACGGTCGGCGGCATCACCGCCGGCGACAGCATCGCGCTGGGCAACATCGTGGGGTCGAACATCGCGAACATCGGGCTCGTGTTGGGAACGGCGGCGCTGCTCCGGCCCATGGACGTCGACAAGACGCTGCTGTACCACCACGGGCCGTTCATGCTTGCGGCCGCGCTGGCGCTCGTCGGGCTGTCCCTGGACGGGACGCTTGGCGCCCTCGACGGCGTCGCGTTGCTCGCGCTGTTGGCGGTGTTCACGGCGTACATATACCGCCACGCCCAGCAGGATGACGAGGTGTCGCTGCCCGACGACGTGGACATGGACGACGACGCGACCGCCACCGCCCGCGACTACGTGGTGCTCGTGGGTGCGATCCTGCTGTTGCTCGGTGGCTCCCGCGCGCTCATCACCGGCGGGCGGGGCGTCCTCATGGAGTTCGGGTTCAGCGACCTGTTCATCGGGCTGACGGTCATCGCGTTCGGCACGTCGGTCCCGGAGCTCGCCACGTCGGTCGTGAGCGCGCTGCGCGACGAGGCGGATTTCTCCATCGGGAACGTGGTCGGGTCGAACATCTACAACGTGCTCGCGGTGATCGGGATCGTTGCGATCCTGGTGCCGATCACCGTCACGAAGGGCACGCTGGCCTTCGAGTTGCCGGTGATGCTCGGGTTCACCGTGTTGGCGCTGGGGATGATGGCGGTCGGCGACCGCATCACTCGCGTCGAGGGTGCGGTGTTGATCGGGTCCTACGGCGGGTTCGTCTACTTCCTGGTGCCGTAAGTGCCGGCGGCATGAGCGGCAACCGGGAGGCGTTTTACCGGGGCTGTCGAAGGCGTGTGCGTGATCGGAATCGTTGTGAGTCGCGCCGACGAGGCGTCCACACACATCTGGGCGCAGCTGCGTGAGATCGAGGACTTCGAGCGCATCGGCCCGGACGCGTACCGCGCCGACGGGATCGAAGTTCGGGTGTTCGAGGAGCTCCACACCACCATCGACGACGCCGCCGACGCCTTCGAGGCGGCGGTCGACATGGTCGTGGTGGTGTCCCGGCACAGCGGCGATACCGGCCCGTTGTTGTCCGCACACTACACGGGGAACTTCGGAGCGGCGGAGTACGGCGGCGCGGACCGGTCGGTCGCCCCGGCGTGCCCGAACGCCCACCACGCCGTCGTTGACTCGCTGCGGTCGTACGCGCCCCCGGAGTACGACGTGGCCATGGAATGCACCCACCACGGCCCGACGAGCGTCGGCGCACCGTCGATGTTCGTGGAGCTGGGGAGTTCGCCCGCCGAGTGGCAGGACGACGCGGGGGCGCGTGCGGTCGCACGCGCAGTGCGTGACCTGCGGGGCGTCCCCCCGCATGGCGACCGCGCGGTGGTGGTGTTCGGCGGCGGCCATTACACCCCGCGGGCGACACGGATCCTGGCGGACACCGACTGGCCGGTGGGCCACGTGGCCGCCGATTGGAGCCTCACCGAGCTCGGCCGCCCGGACGCCCACCGCGGGGTCGTCGACGCGATGTTCACTGCCAGCGGTGCGGCGCACGCGCTGGTGGAGGGGGACCGCCCGGAGCTCACGGAGACGATCAGGGACCTCGGGTATACGGTCGTCTCGGAGACGTGGGTGCGGGAGACCGACGGCGTCCCGCTGTCGCGTGTGGCTGCCCTGGAAGAGTCGCTGACGACCGTCGACGACGGGCTGCGCTTCGGCGAGCCGGCGGCCACGCACACCGGCGGCTATCTCGTCGTGGAGCTGCCGGACGCCGTGCTCGACGCCGCCCACGCCGTCGACACCGCGGCGACGGTTGCGGCCGGCCGCAGTCACGCACTCGCCGTCACAACGGTGAACGCAGGGCGCCGCCTGGCCGGATCAGCGGCGTTCCCCGATGCAGACGCCTACGAGGCGTTTGTCGACGACGTGGCGGCGGTGCTCGACGCCGAGTACGCGTCGGTGTCGCGGGCGGACGGCGAGCTGACCGCCACCCGGGAGGTGTTCGATCCGGAGGCCGCGGCGGCCCTCGGTGTGCCCGAAGGCCCGGCGTTCGGGCGGCTCGCAGGCGGGGAGGCGATCGAGCACGACGGGCGGACCATCGCGCCGGCAGCGGTCACCACGACCGAAACCGTGCGCGCCGACGTTGCCCTCCACGAGCGGCCGCGAGAGCGCGTGCGACGCCCGTCCGACGATGAGGGGAAAGGTAATTAAGCCTCACACGCTACCCGTTAGCCAACAATGGACTCGATTGTACAGGACGCCATCGACGAGGCCGAGGAGTCCGAGGACTCGGCTTCGGAGCCGGCCGACGTCGCTGGCGGTGGGGGCGATACGGTCCCGACCGGCACGATGACTGACAACGAACTGGAGGACGTCCTCCAGGAACTGCAGACGAATATTACCGTGGTTGGGTGTGGCGGTGCCGGGTCGAACACGGTCGACCGGATGGCTACGGAGGGGATCCATGGCGCGGACTTGGTTGCGGCGAACACTGACGTCCAGCATCTCGTCGACATCGAGGCCGACACCAAGATCCTGATGGGGCAACAGAAGACCAAAGGCCGGGGTGCTGGGTCGCTGCCACAGGTCGGTGAGGAGGCCGCAATCGAGTCCCAAGGCGAGATCCGCGATTCGATCGCGGGGTCGGATATGGTGTTCGTGACCGCCGGCCTCGGCGGCGGTACGGGAACCGGGTCGGCGCCGGTCGTGGCGAAGGCCGCCCGCGAGCAGGGTGCACTCACGATCGCGATCGTCACCACGCCGTTCACCGCGGAAGGCGAGGTGCGGCGGACGAACGCGGAAGCCGGCTTGGAGCGGCTCCGCGACGTCGCGGACACCGTGATCGTGGTGCCCAACGACCGGCTGCTCGACTCGGTCGGGAAGCTGCCGGTGCGCGAGGCGTTCAAGGTGTCCGACGAGGTGCTGATGCGGTCGGTGAAAGGCATCACGGAGCTCATCACGAAGCCGGGGCTGGTGAACCTGGATTTCGCGGACGTGCGCACCGTCATGGAGAAAGGCGGGGTGGCGATGATCGGGCTTGGCGAGGCCGATTCGGACGCGAAGGCCGCTGATTCGGTGCAGTCGGCGCTGCGGTCGCCGTTGCTCGACGTGGACATCTCCTCGGCGAACTCCGCGCTGGTGAACGTCACGGGCGGCCCGGGCATGAGCATCGAGGAGGCTGAGGGGGTCGTCGAGCAGCTCTACGACCGGATCGACCCGGACGCCCGCATCATCTGGGGAACGAGCATCGACGAGCAGATCCAGGAGGAGATGCGGACGATGGTGGTCGTGACCGGCGTCGATTCACCCCAGATTTACGGCCGAAACGAGGCCGCCGAAGGCGACGGCCCGGCACAGGAGTCGACGCCCGAACCGGAGCCGGAACCCCAAGCGGGCTCGGAGATCGAGGACATCGATTACGTGGAGTGACGCGGGGTCTGTGCCGGCCGCAGCATCAATAGATAAAAAAGTTAGCGTCGTCTGACCCCCTGTATGGACGTTCCCCTAGAGCTTTCGGCATACACCCGGGTGCTCCGGCTGGCGAGCACGCCGTCCTGGGAGGAGTTCTCCCAGATCGCGAAGATCGCCGGCGCAGGCATCCTGCTGATCGGCGCCATCGGGTTCGTTGTGTTCCTCATCATGGGCGGGATCGTATCGGTGATCTGAGATGAGCGTGTTCGCAGTGAAGACCACCGCCAGCCAGGAGCAGACCGTCGCGAGCATGATCGCGAACCGTGAGGAGGACACGATCCACGCCGTGCTCGCGCCCGACGCGCTGACGAGTTACGTGATGGTGGAGGCCGAGGACACGGCCGCCATCGAGCGCACGATGGACGAGATCCCACACGCCCGGAGTCTCGTCCCGGGTGAGTCGGGGATCTCGGAGGTCGAGCATTTCCTCTCGCCGAAACCGGACGTCGAGGGCATCGCCGAGAACGACATCGTCGAGCTCATCGCCGGCCCGTTCAAAGGCGAGAAGGCCCAGGTGCAGCGCATCGACGAGGGCAAAGACCAGGTGACCGTGGAGTTGTACGAGGCGACAGTGCCGATCCCCGTAACCGTCCGGGGCGACCAGATCCGCGTCTTGGACAGCGAAGAGCGGTAGGCCCGGCGGTCACTTCGTGGTGACCGGGTCCGGCTCGGTGGTGTCCAATGCGTTCGCGCGCTCGTCGCTGAGCAGGTCTTTGAGCACCGCCGGATCGAGCGCGTCGTTGACGGCGTCGAGTACCTCCTCGCGTTCGCGCACGGCGGCGGCGTCGCCGTCGTAGTAGCGCACGTACTCGGCGCGCGTGTGTTCTTCGAGCCCGTGCTTGATCGCGAAATACCCCTCCGGGATGGTTTCGTCGCAGACCTCACACGTGTGGGCGTCGTGGTCGGTGACCTGGTGGGCGAGTAGTCCCTCGACGGTCCCGAACGTCGACCCGCAGCCAGCGATCGCGCACTTCCACCCAGACATGCACGGTACTAGCCTGAGTGCTCGCATAAACGTTGTGACAACGGACTGAAAACGAGCACGCAACGCCACCACGTGGTGGATGCCGGCGTTGTGTGGGTGTTCGTTACTGGTCGCCGGACTGCCGGTAGACGAGGTTGCGCTGGATCTCGTTTGCGCCCTCGTAAATGACAGGGATGCGAACGTCACGGTAGACGCGGGCGATGCGGCGGTCGGTGAAATTCGACCGGCCGCCGTGGAACTGCATCCCCTGTTCGGCGTTGGCGGTTGCGACCTCGGTGGCTTTGGTTTTCGCCATCGCCGCCCACAGCCCCGGTTCGTCGTGGGCGGCCACCTTCTCGGCGGCCCGGTAGGCGAGCGCGCGCGCCGACTCGAACTCGATGCGCATGTCCGCGAGGCTGTGCTGGACGGACTGGAAATCCGAGACGGTGCGCCCGAAGCCCGCGCGGTCGTGAACGAAGTCCCAGGCCTCCTCGAAGGCGGCAGCCGCAAGTCCCAGCCCGTGGCCGGCGACGACAACCCGGCCGTGGTTGAAGAAGTCGGTCAACATCATGAACCCGCCGCCCTCGGTGCCGATGAGGTTGGCCTCCGGAACGCGGCAGTCGTCAAGCACGATGTGCGCCTGCTTGGAGGCGCGCATGCCCATCTTCTCGGGGATGTGTTCGGCCCCGTAGCCGTCGGTGTCGGTCGGCACGGCGAACAGCGAGTAGTTCATGTACCGGTCGTCGGTGTCGCCGGTTTTGGCGTACACCGTCACCCAGTCGGCCTCGACGCCGTTGCCGATCCAGTACTTCTCGCCGTTGAGCACGTACTCGTCGCCGTCCCGCTCGGCGGTCGTCTGCATGCCGGCGAGGTTCGAGCCGACCTCCGGCTCGGAGACCGCCAGCCCGGTGAGCTGGTCGTTGTTCGCGACGGGCGTGAGCAGCCGGTCTTTCTGCGCGGCGGTGCCGTACTCCTCGACGAGCTCCGCCCCGAAGCTCGCGAGCTGGATGGTCAACGCGATGCCGGCGTCCGCGCGGAAGAACTCCTCGGCGATGGCCAGCATCTGCGTGAGATCCAACCCCCGGCCGCCGTAGTCCTCGCCGATGTCCTGGGCGACCAGCCCGGCGTCCATGGCGGCCTCCAGGACCTCCCAGGGGTACTCGCCGGACGCGTAGTACTCCTCGGCGTGGGGCGCGATGTGCTCGGCGGCGAACGCACGCGCGTCCTGTTTCACGGCACGGGCGTGCTCCGGGACGACATCATCGGACAGCAACTCGACGTCCATACGCCGCGGTTGGACTGCAGCCGGATAAGTTCGATAAAACCCCTGACATCGGGCAACGCGTTCACCGCGACCGAAAGCGGCTAACACCGCGCACGCAAACGAGTGTGCGTGCCGACGACTCGGGTTGACTTGCACGTGAAAGTGTTGAACGACACGGTGATTCGGCGCGCGAAAGCCGCGGACATCGACGTGCTCGTGTACGCACCGCATTTCACCCGCCTGCCAACCATTCGTGAGCGCGCGGCCGCGTACAGCGACGACGACATCCTGGTGGTGCCCGCCCGCGAGGTGTTCACCGGGTCGTACCGGGACCGCAAACACGTGCTCGCGATCGGCCTCGAGGAGTGCGTGCCGGATTACATCACACTCGATGGGGCGTTGACCGAGCTGGCGCGCCAGGACGCGGCGGTGCTCGCGCCACACCCCGGGTTTCTGACCGTGAGTCTGACGCCGGCGGACATCGAAGCCTACCGCGACCGGATCGACGCCGTGGAGACGTACAACCCGAAACACGCCCCGCACAACAACCGCCGTGCGCGCCGGCTAGCCGACACACACGGGATGCCGGCGTTCGGGTCGTCGTACGCCCACCTGGCGGGCACCGTCGGGGAAGTGTGGACGACCATCGACACGACGATCACGTCCGGCTCGGAGCTGACGGCTGCGCTCCGTGATGGGGTATCGCGCACCGTCGACCACGACACGGGACTGAGTCATTACCGCCAGCGGATCGCGGAGAAGCTCCACCTCGGGTACGAGAACACCTGGGAGAAACTCGACCGAGTGGTGCTGTCGGGCATGGAGCGAACCCACCCCCGGCAGGTGGCCTACGACGGCCGCTTCGACGACGTGGCGGTGTACTGAACGGCTAGTAGGGCGCGGGAAGCGCGTTCAGCGGCACCGTCGCGGGGACCACGCGAACCAGGACCGCGATCACGGCCACCTCCAGGACCGTGATGAGGACGGTGGCCGTGCTCGCCCACTTCGAGGACGTGGTGACGCCGACCGGAAGTCCGTACTCCGCGCTCGACAGCGGGTAGAACAGCGCGATGCCGCGCTTGCTCCCGACGACGTCCAGGACGTAGTGGCTGGCGACCCCGACCCAAACCCACGTGAGGTTGCCCGTGTAGAACGGGAACGCGTACAGCACGGCGAGCACGGGCAGGTTGTGGAGCGTTTTGCGGTGTTTCCCGAAGTCGGTGTCGACGTCCGGGAACAGCGTCCCGAGCACGACCGGAATGAGCGTCGCGGCGATCGTTTCGAGCGTGCGAACGCTGCCGTCCGGGTGGATTGCGAACCCGAGGCCGATGGCGAGCAGGATCCCGTTCAGCACGTGGTCGCCCTTGTTCACACCGCGGCCGACGCACGGGGGTCACGTCACCTTTTCGAGTTCCGCTGCGAGCACGGTCAGTGCGGCGCGCGCGATCCGCGTTTTGATCGCGCGGCGGTCGCCGTCGAACTCGCGGCGCACGACCGTCGTCGCCGAGGTCGCGGTCCCCCAGTCGCCGGCGTACGCAGCCCCGATGTAGGCGGTGCCGACGGGCTTCTCGGGGGTGCCGCCGTCGGGGCCCGCGATCCCGGTCGTGGCGACCCCCCAGGTCGTGCCGGCTTGGTCGCGGACGCCGCGGGCCATCTGGCGGGCGACCGGTTCGCTGACGGCCCCGTGTTCGTCGAGGTGCTCGCGGGACACGCCGTGGTCGAGTTTCGCGTCGTAGGAGTACGTGACGTAGCTGCGGTCGAAGTACGCGCTGGCCCCGGGTACGTCCGTCAACAGCGACCCGATGAGACCGCCCGTACACGACTCCGCGGTCGCGACAGTGTGGCCGGCGTCCCGGAGTGCGTCGCCGAGTGATTGCTCGGTCGGCGGATCGGGGTCGGAGTCGTCCATGACAGCCCGTTCCCAGGGTACGAGCAAGAAGCTACCGCTGCCGGCCTACACGGTGTCACGGTCGGTGTACGTGTGGCGCTCCGTGATCGCGCCGTCCCGGATGACGTGGAAGTCGGCAAACCCGAACTCGACGGGGTCGCCGGCCTGCTCGCCGGTGAACGTGCCACGAACGGCCACGGTATCGCCGTCGACGGTGAGCGTGTGGACGGTGTGCGTGCCGGTGAGCGCGCGCTCGGTCCGGTAGAACTGCCCCAGGTCGTCGGTACCGACGATGGTGGGGGTGCCGGGGCGCTCGTAGACGATATCGTCGCTGAACAGCGCCAGGACAGCGCTGATGTCGCCTTCGTCGACGGCGTCGTAGTACGCGGTCACGAGGTCGGAGCGGTCCATGCGCCACCAATGCACGGGGACCACTGTAACAGTACGTGTCGGGCGGCCGCGACCAATGGATTGACCCCCGTGGGGCGTCGACTACCGGCATGGACGAAATCGAGGTCGAGGCGGTGGACTCGCTCGACCCGGGTATCACGGTCGACACCGCCGAATACGTGCTGTACGGTGGGAAAGGTGGCGTCGGGAAGACGACCATGGCGGCGGCGACGGCGGTGGCGTCGGCCAGCGACGGCACGAACACGCTCGTGGTCTCGACGGACCCCGCACACTCGCTGTCGGACACCTTGGAGGCCGAGATCCCGAGCCGGCCACACCGCATCCGCGAGAACGTGCCGCTGTGGGCGGTGGAGATCGACCCGGACGACGCCCTCGACCGGACCGGCATGTTCGGCCAGGACGGCGCGCTCTCGGGGACCCTGGAGACGATGCTCGGCGGCGACGCCGGCGCGCCGGGCGGCGGTGACGGGAGCGCGGCGATGATGCCCGGTGCCGACGAGGCCGCGGCGATGCAGTTGCTGCTGGAGTACCTCGACGACGACCGCTTCGATCGGGTGGTCGTCGACACCGCGCCGACCGGGCACACGCTCCGGCTGCTCGAGCTCCCGGAGGTGATGGACTCGATGGTCGGCCAACTGATGCAGGTCCGCGAACGACTGGGCGGCATGATGGACGGGCTCACGGGCATGTTCGGCGGTGACGACGACGCGTCCGCCGAGCAGACGATGGGCGACCTCGACGCGGTCAAGGAGCGCGTCGAACAGCTGCGGGCAGTGTTGACGGACCCACAGCGCACCGACTTCCGGGTGGTGCTCGTGCCCGAGGAGCTCTCGGTGGCGGAGTCGAACCGCCTCATCACGCGCCTCGACGAGTACGGCGTGCCCGTGAACACGGTGGTTGTGAACCGCGTGATGGAGCCGCTTGCCGACGTCGCCGACGTGCCCGCGGACGCGTTCGTCGCCCCGAACCACGAGGACTGTGCGTTCTGCGCGCGCCGCTGGGACGTCCAACAACAGGCGCTGGCCGACGCCCAGGACATCTTCCGGGGGCACACGGTGAAACGCGTGCCGCTGCTCGCGGAGGAGGTGTGCGGAGAGCGTCCGCTGCGCGTCGTCGCTGCCTGTCTGGCGTGATCGGACGACGACGGGCTACGTGAGAACGCGCAACAGAACCCGGTAGCCGGCGTCGAGCAGGCGGTCCGGGAGGAACCGCGCCAGCACGCCGACGCGACCGGCCTGCGCGACCGGATACCGGGCCGCCGGGTTCGGGCTGACGGCCGCCATAGTGATCACGTCGGCGACGCGCTCGGGAGACACGGCCCCGACGCCGTTGACCGCGCTGGCGTCCTCGAACCACGAGTAGATGCGCTCGTAGCCACCGCTGCGGTCGAGGGCGTCGAGTTCGGCGTCGGCGCGGTCCTGAAACCCGGTGTCGACCGGGCCGGGCTCGACCACGGCGACGTCGATGCCGTGCTCGGCGACCTCGCCCCGGAGCGCGTCGCTCAGCCCCTCCAGGGCGAACTTCGAGCCGTTGTACGCGCCCATGCCCGGCGTGGCCACGCGCCCGGAGACGCTGGAGATGTTCACGATGGTACCCTCCCCGCGCTCCCGCATGTGGGGAAGCGCGGCCCGGACCAGCCGGTGGGGCCCGTAGACGTTCACGTCGAACTGCCGGTGGAGCTTCCGGGGCGGAACGTCCTCCAGCGGGCCGAGCTGTGCGAACCCGGCGTTGTTCACCAGGCAGTCCAGCCGGCCGTGGTCGTCGACGGCGTCGTCGACGACGGCGCGGCACTGCGCGGGCTTGGTCACGTCCAGTTCGGCGGTCTCACAGCCGGTCTCTTCGGCGAGCGCCGCGAGGTCGGCCGTGTCTCGCGCCGTCGCGACGACCCTCCACTCCTCGTCGGTCAGCGACCGTACCGTCGCCGCGCCGACGCCCGACGAACACCCGGTCACGAGTGCGACCTTCTCCATGCGGTGACCCTCGGGGGCCGGGTAATTAACGCTTGAGTAGTCGGCCGGCCACCCGCAGTCACGTCAGGTCGGCAGCGTACTGATCTGCCAGTCGGGTCGGGGCGGGGAGCTTGTATTGGGTGCAGGTAGCTTCGACGAGGTCGGCCGCAGTCCCGGCGCTCACACGGTGGCCGGGGCTAACGTAGAGCGGGTTGATGTGGCGCGTCTCCGGGGTCGGGTACTGGCGGGACTGGAGCGCGTAGCCGACCACGGCGCCGTCCGGGGCGTCCATCGAATCGTCAGCCTCGATCGCTACCCGGGTGCCCGCCGGCAGCGGGTCGGCGAGCGCCGCCGCAGGCGTCCCGCAGAGGAGGCTCTTCGCCACGCCGACCGCCGGCACGTCGAAGAGCACGCCGACGTGCGTGGCGAGACCCGCCTGTCGGTAGTGGATGCGCCCGCTGCCGTCGACCACGAGCAGGTCCGGCTCGACCGACAACGACGACAGCGCGTCGATGACGGCGCTGCCCTCGCGGAACGCCAGCAACCCCGGCACGTAGGGAACGTCCAGCGGCGCGTTGCCCGCAGCGCGCTCGATGACGGCGCCGTCCCGGATCGCGACGGCGGCGCTCACCGAGACCTCGTCGTCGCGGAACGCTTGGTCGACGCCAACCACCACGGGGGCCGCTTCGCCGCTGGTGGTGGCTCCGCCGAGCGCCGCCTGCTCGCCCGGCGGTTCGTCGAGACCGATGCGCTCGGGGGTCAGGCCGTGGTCGTCGGCGAAGTCGGCCACGGCCGCGATGTCGCGCTGGCGGGACGCCATGGCGTCGGTGTCCAACCCGGGGGCCGGGCGGAACTCGGGACGAACGACGCGCATGCGGTCAGCGCCGCCGCCCAGGGCCGCCGGGGCCACCCGGGCCGCCCATTCCGCCGCCGGGACCGCCCCCGAACTGCAGTTCGTTGGGGGCGCGTGCGCCCTCACGTTTGAGCTTCGCGCCGTACAGCAGGCCGATGCCGAGTCCGGCCAGGTGCGCGAGCTGCGCCACACCGCCCGCGCCGATGCCACCGGTGCCCGAGACGAAAATGGAGTACGCCGCGAACAGGCCGGTGGCGAGCCACAGCGGCATCGGGATCACGAAGTAGAGGTAGATGCGAAGCCCCGGGTTCAACAGGGTGAGCACGCCCATCAGCGCCGCGATCGCCCCGCTCGCGCCGAGCGTCGCGGAGAACGCGTCGCTGATCAGGAGCCGGCCGTTCTGGGAGGCGATGACTGCCGGCCCCGGGTTCGCCAGGAGGCTCGCGCCGACTTGCGCCAGTCCGGCCAGGATGCCGGCACCGAGGAACAACGCGACGAACTTCTTCGACCCGATGCGGTCCTCGACGATGGGGCCGAAGAAGTACAACACGATGCTGTTCAACACGATGTGGGAGAACCCACCGTGGGCGAACACGGACGTCACCCACGTCCAGACGTACTCCGGGTGGGCGGTGTTCAGCGTGAAGAGGTTGTACCACGTCGGGGAACGGTCGGTGATCCCGGCCAGGGGCGCGATGCCGTACTGGATGACGAACGTCACCCACATCACCCCGAGGAACAGGAACGCGGCGTTCCCCCGGAAGTACGCCACCAGCCCGCCGGGCCCGGTGTTGATCGGAATCGCGTCGGCGATACCCCCGCCGCCACCACGGGACTGCTGGGTGGCCTGCCCGTCGACGGTGTCGTCGAAGCCGCTGTCGAAGACGCCGTTGGGGTCGCCCCAGTTCTCGAGGCCGGGGCAGTCGTGGTTCTCCGGCAGGCGGTGGTCAGAGCAGTAAGTGCCGCCACAGAGCCGACACTGGTATGGCATCGGTTCCTGTGTGCCACACCGATCACACGTCGCCATCGACACACCGTAGGCGTGGGCTGTGGTTATGGCTTTGGGTCGGCGCGTTGATAGGAGCCGCGTTGCTTTTGCGGGTCGCAGGGCAACCCATCGTATGCGCGAATCAGAGCGGAAACAACTGCTGGCGCGGATCGACAAGGAGACAGCGACGGTGGGCACCTCGATCCCCGACGAGGTCGAGGTACAGGGAGAGACGATCGAGTTGGCGTCGTTCGTCTTCGACGTGAAACGCCACGACACCATCCCCGACGACCTGGAGACGGAGGTCGAGCACGCGAAACAGTCGCTGCGCCGCGAGCGCAAGCAGCGCCGCGAGCGGATCGAAGACGGCGACATCGGCTACGAGACCGGCGACCGGGAGGCCGACGTGATCATCGGGATCGACAGGGCGTTGCACGCCCTGGAGTCACTGGGGGAGACGAACATCGAGGCCGAGGAGCGCGCCCGGGAGACCGCCGACAAGAAGCGCTGGGTGTCGTTCGTTCAGTCAGCGCTCGGCAACTCCTGAACGGTGTGGCGTTCTCGGGCCGCCCCCACGGGGGGCTGTCAGTCGCTGTTTTGCTCCCACCACTCGCAGGCCTCCATGTCGTCCATGCGCTCGTCGTAGAGGCCACAGTACGGCTGCATGCCGTCCTCCGTGTCGACGTAGTCGAAGTGCGTGCAGTTGCCACAGTATTCGTCCGGCCCCGGACCGTCACGGGAGTCCGAGCCGTCGAGCGGCGAGGAGATGTCGGTCTCGGTCGCGCCGCCGTCAGAGACCGACGCTCCCCCGGGCGGGGAGGGTTGCGAGCGCGGGGTCGACTGCGCGCTGGGTTTCGGCTCGGAGGCGTTGGCGCGGGTCTCCTGGGCGGGGTCTTCGACGCCGCCGAACACGCCGACCCCGCCGAACCCCTCGGCGTCGAGGGCTTCCCGGGCGGTTTCGACGTCCGTCGTTGGCACCTCGACGGTGCGCGTTTCGCCGTTCTGTTCGACGGTCATGGTCACGGTGCCGCCCGGATCGTTGCGGGTTTTGAACGTCGCGACCGCGGTGAACAGACACCAGAAGGTGGTGATGATGCCGGCCGCGTAGACGACGATGAACGCCAGCGTCTCGGTGCTGGCGGCCCCGGCGTCGTACCACTTGTAGGGGTAGGCGATGCGGAACAGCATCACGCCGAGAACGGTCAGCCCGGAGCCGAGAGCGGCGGCCGCGCGCTGGAGGCGGTTGGCGGGCAACACCGTGAAGATCCCCACGAAGACGGCGGGGATGCCGAGCCCGCCGAGCACGCCCGCGATCTCACGGCTCTCATAGGTTCCGAACCCCCGCGATAACAGGAGTTCGGTCGCGCCCGCGAGGATTCCTCCGGCCACGAGCAGCGCGCCCGCAGCGAACAGTCCCATGCCGAGATACACCCGGCGGGTGCTCGCTTCGCCGCCACGGCTGTCGTACGCTTCCCCGAGGCTCGTCATGCATTCGCCTTGTCGTCGCAAGGTAAAAACACTACGTCAGACGCGGCCCGCTTCGAAAGCTTGAATCCGAGGCCTCCCGAAGCCGCGGACATGAGCGATGACAACGACGAGGACGCACCCGCCGTCGAACTCGGGGAGGGGGCGCGCGTCGCTGGGGCACCGATCGCGCGCGTGGCGTCCCGGCTGACGTGGGCGCTCCAGAAGAGCGAGGTCGTCCGTAAGGAGGGAGACACGGTGGTTCGGACGCCCGACGGTCCCCGGGATCTGGACGCCGTGCTCGAAGACGTATCGACGCCGTATTTCGAGACGCGCCGCGAGTTCGAGCGCGACGTGCGTGCCGCGATGGGTGCCGGCCCGGTGCCGACTGAGTAACGGCACGAGACGGGACGCTGGTTCCCACCCCACGGGAACCACAGGATAACCATTTTGTCGGGGGACATAGACGATTAGGCATGAACATAACACAGGCATACAAGCGCTCGCTGTGGTGGTCGATGGACGTGGTGGGGGCGACCGGCAGCGTCGAGCGGAAGATGCTGACCGCCGTTGGGCTGCAGTTCCTCGCAGCCGGCGGGATGGCGTTCCTGACCGTGTTCACCGCCGGCACCGTGCAACTGATCGGTGTCGGTGGGATGCTCGCGTTGTCCGTCGTGGCGTTCTACAACACCTACCTCATCGCCGAGGCGGACTTCGTGGAGCCCCTGGTTGCCCTGGAGGACGCCGCCGACGACATCGCGGCCGGGGAGTTCGAGCGCGCGGACATCCCGTCCTCGAAGCGCGACGACGAGATCGCGAGCCTGGTCGCGTCCTTCGATGGGATGCAGTCGAACCTCGAAGTGGCCTCCCGGCAGGCCGACGCACTGGCGCGCCAGGCGTTCGACGACCCCGCACTCGACGAGTCGGTGCCGGGGGCGTTCGGGGAGAGCATCACGGAGATGGCCGACAGCCTCGAAGCGTACACCGCAGAACTGGAGGATAAAACCGCCGAGTTGGAACACCAGCAGGCGGAACTAGAGCGCCAATCCGAGCAGCTGCGGGCGCTGGTGGATGCGCTGTCGGAGGCGACCGACGCCGCGCGCGCCGGGGACTTGACCGCGACCGTGGACGCGGCCGCGCTGGACGTCACCGACGACCATCGGGCGGCGGTTGAGGACTTCAACCAGTTGCTGGAAACGCTTGCGGACACCATCAGTGACATCCAGTCGTTCTCGGACGCGGTGCTTGCGGTGTCACGGACGACCGACGAGCGCGTCGACGCGGTGGCGGACAGGAGCGCGGCCGTGAGCGAGAGCGTCACCGAGATCGCGGACGGCGCGAACCAGCAGACCAACCAGTTGAACAACATCGCCGCCGAGATGGACACCGTCTCCGCGACCGTCGAGGAGATCGCGGCCAGCGCCAACGACGTGGCGAAGACCGCGCAGGCGGCGGCGGACCGCGGCGAGGACGGCCGCGGCGAGGTCGAGGAGACCATCGAGGCGTTGCGCGCGCTGCGCGAGCAGAGCCAGGCCGTCGCGGAGACCGTCGAGTCACTGGCTGCGGAGGTCGAACGCATCGACGGCATCACGGCGCTCATCGAGGACATCGCCGAGGAGACGAACATGCTGGCGTTGAACGCCTCCATCGAGGCCGCCCGCACTGGCTCCGACGGCGACGGGTTCGCGGTCGTCGCCGACGAGGTCAAGGACCTCGCCGAGGAGACCCGCGAGCAGGCGGCCGACATCTCCGAGATCGTCGATGCCGTGACCGAGAAGGCCGAAGACGCCTCGATCGCCATCGGGGAGGTCGACGCCGAGGTCGAGCGCAAGATCACGAAAGCGGAGGGCGTGTTGCGGGATTTCGAGGCGATCGTCGACGAGGTGGCGAACGTCAACCACGCAGTCCAGGAGATTTCGGACGCCACCGACCAGGGCGCGCAGTCGGTCACTGATGTCGTGGGGATGGTCGAGGAGGTCGCGTCGGTCAGCGAGGAGACGGCCGCCGAGTCGGATACGGTGGCGGACAACGCCGCCGAGCAGACGGACGCCACCGACGAGGTCGCCGACCAGATGGACGAGCTGGCCGAGCAGACCGCGGCGCTGGCGGGGATGCTGGATGACTTCACGGTGCCTGCGGACGCGGGCACGGCCGACCAGTCGGTGGCTGATGACAGCCCGACTGCACAGCCTCCGGCGGCGGACGACGAGCCGGCTGCCGCCGTTGTTGACCAGCCACAGCCGGCGAGCGACGCCGAGGACGAGGAGGGGGTTCCGGATTCGGGTGGCGAGTCGGTCGCCGTCAGCGACGGCGGCTGGGCGGACGACAGGTCGTCGTTCACGTGGGCGGACAGCCAGTAGCGGCCCCGCCAGTCAGAAGAGGTGGATGAGTTCGGGTGCGTCGACAGTGGTCGAGAGGTAGGTCAGCCCGAACAGAGTGCCGTTGTAGAGGCCGTGTGTGAGTGCGGGGACAGCGAGGTTGCCGGTTTTCTCGTAGAGCACGCCGAAGACGATGCTCGGCACGAACAGGATGGCGATCGTGGCGGCCGCCGCCGGGAGGCCACCGGAGAGCGCAAGGATGTGTATCGGTGCGAACATCATCGACGCCAGCAGGATCGCCGGCCCGGCGCTGAACCGCTCGCGCAGCGAGCCCTGAATGATGCCGCGGAACAGCAGCTCCTCGCCGGGGCCGACGAGCAGGAACTGGCAGACCACGAGGAGGGGGATGATGCCGGGGTTTTGGGCTGCCGTTTCGCCGACGGAGTTCGGCGCCGTCTCGACGGAGAGCGCGGTGAGCACGATGCTGATGATGAACAGACCCGTGAACGACGCCAAGAACCCGCCGAGGGCGTAGCCGATGTCGCGCAGTGACGGCACCGAGACGTTCAGCAGCGACCAGCCGTCACCCCGCCACCGGAGGTACGCCCACGCGACCAGCGGGAACGACAGCCCTTGGAGTGCGATCAGGGAGACGCCGATCTCGACGATCGGGCCGACGTTCCCCGTGGCTGCCGGGGTGAGCCGCATGTATCCGATCAAGAGTGAGACCGCTAGGATCGATCCGAGGGCGATGGCGACGATAGTGAGGAGGACCGCAATCCCGACCGCCCGAAGCTGTGGACGATACGAAGTGGCCGAGGTCATGCACCAGCGTTGGCGGCGGTGCTCAAAAAACCCCAGTGCTACGGCTCCTCGCGATTGCGGCGGTCCTCGCGCAGCGCCGCGACCTCTCCTTCGAGGTGCTCGACGCGGGCTTCGAGGTCGCTGCCCCCACGATCCGAAACGGCGCGGACGACCCAAACGGTGCCGTAGGCGACTGCTGCGATCAGAATCAGGAGGAAGGCCATGACTGCGAGCTCCATGCCACTCGGGACACCACCGATGAACACTGGGGGGACCATGTGGTCAGCGATGGACAGGGAACTAGATAAAGGTTAGGCGAACTCCGAGAGCGCGCTTTGGACGCCGGCAACCATGTCGGACTTACGGCGGAGGGCGGCCAGCGAGACCGGGAGGTGGTCGCTGATCTCCGCGACCGCGCCGTGGAAGGTCTCGGCCTCGCCCGGCTGACCGTCGAAGGCGTTGCGGACGCTCTCTCGGACCTGCCAGACGCCGACGGGTGCCCAGTAGTCGTCGCTGACCTCCCGGAGCACCAGCGCCTTCGCCTGCCGGCCGATGTCCGAGAGGTGTTCAAGGACGCCGAGGCGGGCGGCGTAGTACGCGCCCGCCGTCTCGTCGACGTAGCCGGTCCGGCCCTCGTAGCCCTCGCTGGCGGCCGCCATCCAGAGGTCCCCACCCGGGTCCGGGTTCCAGATGCTGCCCGGGGCTTTCATCTCCACGAGTTCGTGCTCCCAGCGGCCGGGCGCCAGCACCACCCAGTAGCGGTTCCCCATGTACTCGTTGACGTGGACGGTGACCTCATCGACGCTGGGTGCGTCCCGGATCGTTCCGCGGAGGTACTGGCCGACCGTGTCGTCGACGGCCGTGATCGACCACCGCGTGGGGACGAGGCGGCGGTGGTGGCCCTGCCCGAGCGCGCCCACCGAGAGCACGCGGTTGATCTGGTAGACGTCTAACCCCCGCCGGTAGAGGTACGTCATCGCGCCCTCGGCCGCCCAGTCGTCGTCGGCGAGGGTTTTCTCCACGTACCGCGGCACGTGGGGGTTCTCCCCGAGGGCGGCGGATTCGGCGCTTGCGTTCGGCCCCGACGGCGCGTTCGCCGCCGGGCTCGTGTACTCCTCGCGGTCGAACGTCGGGGCGTCCGACAGCCCGATTTCGACGTCCACCGGCCGGTCGGCCATCGCGACTTCGCGCTGCGTGCCGACGAAGCCGTCCCAAACGTCGTGGACGTTCACGTTCGCCGCCCGACGGGAGTTCAGCAGGCCGGTCCGGTACTGGAGGACGTTGTCGATGCCGAGGCCCTGCTGGTACCACTCGCCGCTCGTCGCGAACTCCGCGGGGTCGGCGTCCCCGGCGACCGGCGAGAGGATGCCCGCCGAGACGTCCGGGTACGCCGACCGCCCGACGAACACCGACGGCGCGGTCGCCCCAACGAGGGTGTCGCCCTGCAGCGCCTCGGTGACGCCCTGTTCGACGTCCGCGACGAAGTCCAGGATCTCGTAGGATTTCTCGGCAGCGAGTTGCTGGCGGCGCTGGTGCTCGCTGTCCGGCTGGAGGTCGTCGATGTACTCGTCGAGGTGCACGCCCGACCGTAGTGTGGCCATTCACTTGACCGCGGCGCTACTGGCGGCCCGTTCCGCCGCAACCAGAACACACCCATCACGGGGGCACGTAGGCGGCGATACGACACGCAATCCGTGTCGTATGTCACACGCTTGGCGGCCCGGATCGAGCGGGCGGCTGTCAGTCCGCCTGCGCTTGCCACTCTCGGATCGTGTCGGCGCTGACGCCCGAGACCGCGTCGGCGATCCCCTCCGGGTCGGCGTCGGCGAGCGCGCCGACGTCCTCGACCCCGGCCGATTCGAGTTTTGCAGCGGTTTTCGGACCGACGCCGTCCAGTGCTTCGAGTCCCTGCTGGCGCTGGCGGGCCTGGTACTCCTCGTAGTTGCAGATGGGGCAGCCGAGCTCCCAGGGGTCGTCGTCGTCCTCGCCGTCGTGGACGACGAGTTCGGGGAGGTCGTGCTCGTCGCAGTACGTCTCCGTGACCTCGATGTCGCCGCGTCGGGGCAGCGGCAGCGAGTACTCGCAGTCCGGGTAGCGGTCGCAGCCGACGAGCCGGCTGCCCGACTGGAGCTGCTTGATGGCGAGTTCGCCGCCGTGGGGTTCGCCGCAGTCCGGACACGGCCCGATGAGTCGGTCCTCGGACTCGTCGGCCGCCTCGGCCGCGCACAGCGGGCAGCCGTGGACGAACGTGTTCCGGCCGGCGAGCATCTTCACGTCGTGGAGGTCGTGATCCTCACAGACGGCGTCCATGACGAGTGGGTCGCCGGTCGACGGCAGCGGGAGGGTGAACTGGCACTCCGGGTAGCCATCGCAGCCCACGAAATGCGATCCGGTGCGGGACTGCCGGAGCAACAGCGTGTCGCCACACTCCGGACAGGGGCCGAGTGATTTGTCGGCCTTCAGTGACGTGCGGAGGTGGTCGCCGATCTCAGCCCGGGAAGCGGTGAGTTCGTCGAACACCCGGTCGAGCATCTCCCGGGACTCCGTGGTCACGTCGTCGAGTGTCGTTTCGCCGTCGGCGATGGCGGTCATGTCCGCCTCCAGTTGGCTGGTCATCTCCTCGCTGACCACGACATCGGCGTAGTCCTCGGCGGCCTCCACGACCGCCTCCGCGAGCGTCGTCGGCCGCGGGGGGTCGTTCTCGATGTAGCCGCGGTCGTAGAGCTTCTCGATGGTGTTGTGCCGCGTGGACTTCGTCCCGATGTCCATCGACTCCATCGTCTCGATGAGCCGGCTCTGCCCGTACCGGCGCGGTGGCTGGGTCTGTTTGGCGTCCAGTCGGGCGTCGGTGATGGCGAGCGTGTCGCCCTCCTCGACGGGCGGCACGTGGTTCTCGGAGCTGTCGTAGTACGGGTAGACCGCGTGGTAACCCGCCTCGACGAGGCGTTTCCCGTTGGCCTTCAGGGACTCGCCGTCGGCGTCCGCGGTGACGCGGAGATGCGCCCACTCGGCGGGCGCGGCGACCGTCGCGAAGAACCGCCGCACGACGAGTTCGTAGACCGCCCATTCGTCCTCGGAGAGCTGATTGCGGTCGGGGAAGTCCGTTGTCGGATGGATCGGCGGGTGGTCGGTGGTCTCCTCGTCGCCGCTGGTCGGCGAGAGGCGGTCCTGGTCGAGCAGCGAATCGGCGTCGTCGCCGAACACCGTCTGCTGGAAGGCTTCCAACAGGTCGCGCTCGTCGAGGTCGTCGGGGTAGACGGTGTTGTCGGTGCGGGGGTACGTGATGTAGCCCGCGGTGTAGAGGTCCTCGGCGATGCTCATCGCGCGGCCCGCCGAGTAGCCAAGCGAGCCCGCGGCGCGGATGAACTGCGTGGTATTGAACGGCGCGGGCGGATCGTCGGTGCGAGTCCGGCGGGACACGGAGTCGACGACCGCCTCGCCGGCCTGCCGGAGGGCGTCGAACGCGGCGTCGGCGTCGCCCTCGTTCCAGACGCGCTCGGCCTCGGTGCCGTCCGCGGGGTCCTCGTAGAAGTACTGCGCCTCGAAGGTCGTCTGGTCTTTCCGGAGGTCCGCGAACAGCTCCCAGTAGTCGTCGGGGTCGAACGCCTCGATCTCGCGTTCCTTGTCCACGATGAGCTTCAGCGTGGGCGACTGCACCCGGCCCACGGAGATGAAGTCCTCGCCCATCTGGCCCGCCGACAGCGACAGGAACCGGGTCAGCGACGCCCCCCACATCAGGTCGACGATCTGGCGGGCTTCGCCGGCGGCCGCGAGGTCGAAGTCGATGTCATCGGGGTCCGCGAACGCCGACCGCACCTCGGTGTCCGTGATCGAGGAGAACCGCACGCGGTTGACCGGTGCCTGCTCGTTCACCTCGCGGACGAGCTCGTAGGCCTCCTTCCCGATGAGCTCGCCCTCGCGGTCGTAGTCGGTCGCGATGACCACGTCGTCGGCCTCCCGAGCGAGCCGCTGGAGCGCGTTCACGATGTCCTCCTGGGTCGGGTCTTTCACCACGTCGGCGTGGATCAGTTCCGCGGGCTCGACGTCCCGCCAGTCGTTGTACTCCGGCGGGAAATCAACCCCGACGACGTGGCCGGACAGCCCGATGCAGCGCCGGCCACCCCACTCGTAGACGTTCACGCCCGCGGTCTGTGTCGTCGACGCCCCTCCCTCGGAGAGGATGTCGGCGATGCGCCGCGCGGCGTTGTTCTTCTCTGTGACGATGAGTTCCACGGTGTGCTACCTCCACCCCTGCGGGTGTCGTTGGGGACTGTACGCTGGGACTCCGGGTAAAGATTTCGTACGCGAGAACCGCAGGCAAGCGTCGGGACAAGGCGCGCTCGGGCGTTCGCGATGCCGGGTGGCCGTGGGTGCGCAGGCGAGTGCTCGCGCGGCCGCTCGCAGCGCCTGCGATCGCACGAAAGAACTACCCCCATGGGTTGTCTCACCACGCGTATGAACCGCTACCAGTACGCTCGCGTTCTCGGGCTCGTACTCGCCGTGCTCGGGGCGTGTGTCGTCGCCCTCTCGTACCCGCCGCCGAGCTGGCTCGCCGCAGAAGCCGTGCTTCTCATCGCCGCCGGTGTGCTCATGATACTCTCCGGGACGCCGAGCGCGCTCCGTGACCGCGTCGGTCCCCACCGACTGCTCGGCGCGGGGAACGCCGTACTCGGCGCGTGGCTGGTCGTCTCCAAGCTGGGTGACACCGGAACCGACGCCGAGCTCGCGTACGCCATCGCCGTCGGGCTGGGCGGCGCAAGCCTTGCGTTCGTCGGGCTGGCGTACGTCTTCCGGCCGGGCGACTTCGGCCTCGGGTCGGACGGCTTCCCCGAGTGATGTCGGTCGGGTCCAGAGGCACAGCAGAGTTATCCCGACGCCGGCTGTCGTCGCCACCGTGACGTGGAGCGAAGCGACACCGGTGTTCGGGGCGTTCCTGGTGTGTCTCGGGAGCGGGCTGCTCGCGGTGTCGGCCGTCTCGGGCCACCCAGCCGGACTCACCGAACAGTCGGGGCTGCTCGTCGCGGCCGGCGTCGCGTTCGTCCTCGCTGGCACCCCGGAGAGACGCCCCGAGTTCGTCGACGAACACTGGCTCGCGGGTGCGGGGTACACCACACTCGGCGTGGTCATGCTCATCTCCGGATACACCAAAACCGGGTTTGGAGCCACGCTGGCGGCGGGGACCGGCACCGGCTGGCTGCTCGCCGGCTGCCTCAGTGTCGCTCTCGGTGTCGTCACTGGTGTGCGGCCAGCAGTCGTCGGGTCCGACCGGACGGACGCAGGATCGTAGCCGCCAGCGGCGGCGAAGGCGAGCGATGAGAGGTCGCGGCGAGGGTTACGCCTGCGCCAGTTCGTCGCGCAGCAGTTCGTTGACCTGGCCGGGGTCGGCGCTGCCGCCGGTCTTCGCCATCACCTGTCCGACGAGGAAGTTCAGGGCGTCGCCCTCGCCGTCGTGGTAGTCCGCGACGGCGTCGGGGTTCTCCGCGATGGCCTCGGCGACGGCGTCCGCGACCGCGTCCCCCGAGGTCTTCCCGAGTCCCTCGGCATCGACGATCTCGTCCGGGGCTCGGTCCTCGTCGAGCATCGTGCGCAGCACGACTTCCTCGGCGTTCTTCGCCGTGATCTCGTCCTCGGCGACGAGTTCGACGAGGCGTTCGAACTCGTCGTCGCGGTCGGCCACGTCGTCCAGCGAGAGGTCGCGGTAGTTGAGTTCGCCCAGAACGTTGTCCGCGACCCACGTCGCGGCGAGGGCGGCGTCGTACTCGTCGGCGAGTTCCTCGAAGAGGTCCGCGACGGCTTTCCGGGAGGTGAGCTTCGACGCCGTCTCGTCGCCGACCCCGTACTCGGTCCGGAAGCGCTCGCGGCGCGCGTCCGGCAGTTCCGGGATCGGGATCTCGTCTTTCCAGTCAGAGACCTCCAGGGGCGGGATGTCGGCCTCCCGGAAGTACCGGTAATCTTTCTCCTCCTCCTTGGAGCGCATCGAGACGGTGACGCCGCGGGCCTCGTCCCAGTGGCGGGTCTCCTGGGCGACCGCCATCCCCCGTTCGAGCTGGTTGCGCTGGCGCGTGGTCTCGTAGGCAAGCGCCTTCTGGGCGGCGCGGTGACTGGAGATGTTTTTCACTTCGGTCCGGTTCGCGGCTTCGAGCACGTCGTCGCTGGGACCGCCCTCGCCGGCGAGTTCCGCGCTGTCCACCATCGAGATGTTGGCGTCGACGCGCAGGCTGCCGTCGCGTTCGGCGTCGAAGACGCCGAGATACTCCAGGACCGACGTGAGCTTCGCGAGGAACGACCGGACTTCCTCGGCGGCCCGGAAGTCCGGCCGGGTGACGATCTCCATCAGGGGCGTGCCGGCGCGGTTGTAGTCCACGAGCGTGTAGTCGGCGTCCTCGATGCTGCCGCCGACGTGCTGGAGGCTGCCGGGGTCCTCTTCGAGGTGCGCGCGCTCGATGCCGATGGCGCGCCGTTCGTCGGCGGTGCCGACCTCGAGTTCGCCGTCCTGGCAGATCGGGGCGTCGTACTGCGTGATCTGGAACCCCTTGGGGAGGTCGGGGTAGAAGTAGTTCTTCCGGTGGAAGCGCGTTCGCTCGGGGATGTCGGCGTCGATCGCTTTCCCGAGTTTCACGGCGGCTTCGACGGCCCCCTCGTTCAGTGTCGGGAGCGCCCCCGGAAGCCCGAGGCAGACCGGACAGGTGTGCGTGTTCGGGTCTGCGTCGTCGGTGTCCGTCGAACACCCACAGAAGATCTTGGTGTCCGTCTCCAGTTGCACGTGGACCTCCAGCCCGATGATGGCCGTGAGATCCCGTTCGGCTGCCTGCGCACTCATTACCAACGGATTCTCGGTGCGTCCGCTTAGGAGTAACGAAGCCCCGAACCCACAACCAGTAGGACCGCTAATAGGTGTCTGACGCACGTCCGATACATCCTTTTACGTATCGAGGCCGGTTCCCAGGATATGAGCGACGACGCCACCGACCTCGAAGACCGAGTCGCTGAACTGGAAGCGACCGTGCGCGGCCTCACCGAGGAGCTGGTCGATGCGGGCGAACGCATCCGGGCGCTCGAAGCCGAACTCGACCAGCCACCGTCAACCGACGCGCTCAGGCAGGCCCGCGACCAGTCCGCCATCGAGCCGGCCGACGACCAGCCAGCCGACGGGACGGACGCCGACGACACCGAGGACGACGCCGCCACCGACGACACCGACGACTCCGGGCTCGACGACATCATCGTCGCTTGAGGCTGGCCGCCCCCTTTGCACATGTACATAGAGGAACTCGTCGTTGAGAACTTCAAGAGCTTCGCAGGGACCACCCGAATCCCGTTCTACGAGGACTTCACGACGATCAGTGGTCCCAACGGCTCCGGGAAGTCGAACATCATCGACGCCATACTGTTCGCGCTTGGGTTGGCCCGCACCACCGGGATGCGCGCCGAAACGCTCACTGATCTCATCTACAACCCCGCTCACGAGGGCGCTGATGGAGCCGCGGGGCCGACGGAGGCCAGCGTCGAAGTCGTGTTGAACAACGACGCGGGCGTGGTCTCCCGGTCGCAGGTGACCACCGCCGCCGGCTCCGAGAACGTCGGCAGCGTGGACACCATCACGATCAAGCGCCGCGTCAAGCGCACCGACGACAGCCACTACTCGTACTACTACCTGAACGACCGGTCGGTGAACCTCGCGGACATCCAAGAGCTGCTCGCGCAGGCCGGGATCGCCCCGGAGGGATACAACGTGGTGATGCAGGGTGACGTCACTGGCATCATCAACATGACCGCCGGCGAGCGCCGCGAGATCATCGACGAGATCGCGGGTGTCGCGGAGTTCGACGCGAAGAAGCGCGACGCGTTCGAGGAGTTGGACGTCGTCGAGGAGCGCATCGGGGAGGCGGAGCTGAAGATCGACGAGAAGCGCGACCGCCTCGACCGCCTCGCTGACGAGCGCGAGACCGCCCTCGAATATCAGGACCTACAGGAGGAAAAACAGGAGTACGAGGGGTACGCCAAGGCCGCCGAGTTGGAGGAGAGGCGCGCCGACCTGTCGTCGACGCGGGCGGACATCGACGAACAGGAGCGCGAGTTGGAGGGGCTCACCGCCGAGTTGGACGAGCGCCGCGACACCGTGGGCCGCATCGAAGCGGATTTGGCGGCGTTGAACGCCGAGATCGAGCGCAAGGGTGAGGACGAACAGCTTGCGATCAAGCGCGAGATCGAGGAGATCAAAGGCGAGGTGTCGCGGCTCGAAGACACGGTCGCGGCCTGCGAGGATCGCGTCCAGGACGCGGACGCCGAGCGCCGAGAGGCGGTCGTCGAGATCGACCGCAAACGCGAGCGGATCGACGCCCTTGAGACCGACATCAGGGAGGTGAAAGTCCAGAAGGCGTCGGTGACCGCGGAGATCCAGGAGCGCCGCGACGAGCTCGCCGACATCGAAGCCGAGATCGAGTCCGTGGACACCGAGTTCGACGAGCTGAAAGCCGCGCTCGCGGACGAGAAGACCGCCCTGGAGGACGCCAAACGCGAGCGCAACGACCACCAGCGGGAGCAAGACCGACTGCTGGACGAGGCCAAACGCCGCAGCGAGGAGCTGGCCGACGCCGAGGCCGACTTGGAGGACGCCCGGGCCGAGCTCCCCGAGGTGGACGCCACGCTGGACGAGCTCGCGGACGAACTGGAGAAGGCAACGCGGAACCGCGAGCAGATCGTCGACGTGGTCGAGGACCTCAAACAGGAGAAACGCCAGCGCCAAGGGGACCTCGCGGCGGTCGAGGACGAGCTGTCGGCGGCCCAAGAGGAGTACGCGCGCCTGGAGGCGCAGGCCGACCAGTCGGGAGACTCCTCGTACGGGAAGGCGGTGACGACGGTGCTGAACGACGACCGGGACGGCGTGCACGGCACTGTCGGCCAGTTGGGTGGCGTGCGCGAGCAGTACGCGACCGCCTGCGAGACGGCTGCGGGCGGGCGGCTGGCGAACGTGGTGGTGGACGACGACGGCGTCGGGCAGCGCTGCATCGAGTACCTCAAGCAGCGCAACGCCGGCCGCGCGACGTTCCTCCCGATCACCGAGATGCAGCAGCGGTCGCTGCCGAGCGCGCCGGCGATGCCCGGCGTGGTGGACTTCGCGTACGACCTCGTGGACTTCGACGAGCGGTACGCGCCGGTGTTCTCGTACGTGTTGGGGAGTACGCTGGTCGTGGAGAACATGGAGACCGCACGCGACCTGATGGGCGAGTTCCGGCTCGTGACGCTGGCGGGCGATCTCGTCGAGAAATCCGGTGCGATGACCGGGGGGAGTCGGTCGGGGTCGCGGTATTCGTTTTCGAAATCCGGGAAGGGGCAGCTCGAACGGGTCGCCGAGCGCATCCAGGGTCTCGAAGACGACCGCGAGGACTGCCGCCAGGAGGTCCGCGAGATCGACCAGCGCCTGGATTCGGCGCGGGACCGCCGCCAGGACGCCACCGAGCAGGTGCGGACGATCCAGGCCGACATCGAGGCCGCCGAGGCCGACCGGGAGGCCGCCGTGGAGCGCATCGCGGACCTCGAAACGCGCATCGAGGAGCTGCAGGACGAGCGCGAGGCCGTCGACGCGGAGATGCAGACCGTCGACGCGGAGATCGACGCACAGCAGGAGACGATCGCAGCCATCGAGGCCGAGATCGAGTCGTTGGAGGCGGAGTTGGCGGAGTCGAGGATCCCCGAGCTCACCGCCGAAAAGGAAGACATCGAGGCGACCGTCGCGGACCTAGAGGGTCGTGTCGACGAGCTCGATGGCGAGCTGAACAGCCTCACGCTCGAAAAAGAGTACGCCGAGGACGCCGTCGAGGACCTCCAGGCTGACGTGGCCGACGCCGAGAGCCGGAAAGCCGACGAGCAGGCGCGAATCGAGGCGTTGAACGGCGACATCGAGGCCAAGCAGGCGGAGCTCGCTGAGAAGGAGGCGGCGGTTGAGGACCTCGAAGCCGAGCTGGCGGACCTGAAACGCGACCGCGAGGAGCGCAAGGCCGACCTCAGTGAGGCCGAAGACGCCCGCGACGAGCAGGCGGCCGCGGTCGAGGACGCACGACACCGCCTGGAGCGCCTGCAGGCGGCAGCGCAGACGCTCAGCGAGGAGGTCGCGGAGCTGGACGACGCCGTCGGGGAGTACGATCCGGCGGAGATTCCGGACGCCGACGTGGTCGCCGAGAACGTCGAGCGCCTCGGCGCGCGCATGGAGGCGTTGGAGCCGGTGAACATGCTCGCGATCGACGAGTACGAGTCGGTCGCCGACACCCTCGATAGCCTGGAGGCGCAGCGAGCGACGCTCACCGAGGAGGCCGACGGGATTCGGGAGCGCATCGCGCGCTACGACGAGCAGAAGAAGTCGACGTTCATGGCGGCGTTCGAGGCGATCAACGACCACTTCCAGCGCATCTTCTCGCGGTTGTCAGCCGGCACCGGTGGGCTCGAACTCGAAACCCCCGACGACCCCTTCGACGGGGGGTTGACGATGAAGGCACAGCCCGGGGACAAACCCGTCCAGCGGTTGGACGCGATGAGCGGCGGCGAGAAGTCGCTGACCGCGCTGGCGTTCATTTTCGCCATTCAGCGCCACACCCCCGCGCCGTTCTACGCGCTGGATGAGGTGGACGCGTTCCTCGACGCGGTGAACGCGGATCGCGTCGGCGAGCTCGTGGACGAGCTTGCGGGCGACGCGCAGTTCGTCGTGGTCAGCCATCGGTCGGCGATGCTCGACCGCTCCGAGCGCGCCATCGGGGTGACGATGCAGGCTGACAACCGCAGCATCGTCACCGGCATCGACCTCTCGGCGCAGGGGGCGGTCACGGATGACTGATCGGGACGCGGTGCCGGTGGCCAGTCCCGGCCACGAGGAGCGGAGTGACGCCGACGGCGATGCGGTCGAGCCGGTGGCGGTGCTGGTGCGGTTGGCCGAGCGCGGCGAGATCGAGCCCTGGGACATCGACATCGTCGCGGTGACCGACAAGTTCCTGGCGGCACTCGACGAGGCTGATCTGCGGACGTCGGGGCGGGCGCTGTTCTACGCCAGCGTGCTGTTGCGGATGAAAAGCGAGGCGATGCTGGACGACGACGACGACGAGGACGCCGACGACGGTGACGACGAGCGCGCGCCCTGGGAGCCGCCGGACGGGGACGACGCACAGCCGGCGTCGGATCCGGTGGCGTCCCTGGAGGCCGAAATGGAGCGGCGCCTGGACCGCAAGCAGGCGCGGGGCAGCCCACGGACGCTGGACGAGCTCGTGCGCGAGCTCCGGGAGGCCGAGCGGGGGTCGTGGTGGAAGGAGTCCAGGGAGTACGACACCAGCGACAGCCCACAGGGGTTCCGGCGGGGCGTCAATGAGATGGAGTACCGCAGCGGTGACGCGGGCCGGATGGCTGACGAGCCAACCACCGCGGAGACGCTCGGGAACGCCCACGGGGAGGACATCGAGGCCACGATCACCGACGTCCGGGGGGCGCTCGCCGCGCAGTACGAGGCCGGCCGGGACGAGGTGTTGTACGCCGAGATCGCGGCTGCCGGGCCGTCCCGAGTGGAGACGTTTCTGGCGGTGTTGTTTCTCGCACACCGGGGCGCGGTCACGCTCGCCCAAGACGAGTTGTTCGGCGACCTCTGGGTGCAGGCGACCGAGGAGTTCCCCGCGCAGGCGGCGACAGTGCCGCCGGCGTGAGAGGCTACAGCTGGAACCAGCCGGTCTCCCGGCCGGAGCTGTGGAGGTGCCAGCGCTGGCGGGCGTGTTGGCCGGCCGTCGTTTCGATCTCGACGGTCGCGTCGAACAGCGGCTCGATGGTTCCGAGCACGTCGTCGTCGGCCGACGCCGAGACGTGGACGTGGCCCATGCCGTCGACGCGCCGGATCGCGCCACAGAGCAAGTGTAGGAACCGGAACAGCTCGGTTTCCGCGATGGTGCCGGCGGTGGTGGCGTCGATGTAGGTGTCGAGGCGGTCGAGGCAGACGCGGAGCTCACCCGGGCCGTCGGCGTCCGCAGCCACCCGGTCGATGGCGGCCTTGGTTGTGGTGTAGACGGCCTCCAGATCCAGGTGATCGGGGGCGCGCTCGTACCACTCCGTGGTGGCAGTCGGGCCGGTGGGGGCGGCGCTGGTCGTCGTGGTTGTGCTTCGCGTGTCGGAAGTGGCGTCGACGACGGCGAACGATCCGGGATCCGTGCGTCGTGGGCGGTGGCGCGTGAGGATCGTCGGAACGTCGACTGCTGTCGAGAGGAAGACGTGGCTGCGGTCGAGCTCGGGAGCGCCGAGCAGGCGCTCGCAGGCGGTGCCGTGGCCGGGCGCGTCACTGGCGACAAGCAGTGTACAGCCGCCGCGTTTCAACTCGGCGAGCTCCGCCGAGAACGCCTGTGCATCCACGTCACCCTGCATATACACTAACGAAGTCGGCTCACGTATTTACATTTTATGTCTACGGATTCGAATCTTAGTGTATTGTGACCGCTATATGTGGTCGCCGAGCAGCGGCGCGACGCGGTCGCGGGTCTCCTCGGGGATGGCCTCCGGGGGCGTGTTGACCGTGCCGTCGAGGCTGTGGCCGCAGTCGCAGTCGCGCTCGTCGGGCAGCGTCTCGATGGCGCGCTCGACGGTCGCCTTGATGGCGTCCTCGTTGGCGGCGGCGTTGGCGAGCACTTCGTCGAGCGTGACTTCGCTGTCCGCTTTCCAGACGTCGTAGTCGGTGACGCCGGCGACCGTCGCGTAACACATCTCCGCCTCCCGCGCGAGCTTCGCCTCGGGGATGGCGGTCATGCCGACGAGGTCCCAGCCCTGGGCCTTGTAGAACTCCGACTCGGCGCGCGTCGAGTACTGGGGGCCTTCGATGCAGACGTACGTGCCGCCCTGCTGGGTGTCGGCGTCGGTGGCGTCGGTGGCGGCGTCGTGGAGGTGCTCGACCATGTGCGGACAGTAGGGGTCCGCGAACGGCTGGTGGACGACGACGCCGTCACCGAAGAACGTCGCGTCGCGGTGGTTCGTCCGGTCGAAGATCTGGTCCGGGACGACCAGCGTCTGGGGGGACAGCTCGTCTCTGAGGCTGCCGACGGCGTTGGACGCGAGGATGCGCTCGACGCCGAGCTGCTTGAACGCGTAGATGTTGGCGCGGTACGGGAGGTTCGTCGGCGACCGCTGGTGGTCGGAGCCGTGGCGCGGCAGGAACGCCACCTCGGTGCCGGTGTCGCCGAACTCGCCGATGGTCACCGGCGCGCTCGGGTCGCCGTACGGCGTCGAAACGGCTGTTTCCCGGACGTCGTTCAGTGGCAGTGCGTCGTAGATGCCGGAACCGCCGATGAAGCCGATCACACCAGGATGTGAGCGGGCCCCACACCTAAACGATGCGGTGGCGGCCGGCGGGCGTCACACGAGCGCCCAGCGGTCGGCGTCGGTGGCGGCGAGCACGTCCCGGCGCACCATCTCGGAGCGGACTTCAGTGAGGCGGTCAGGCTGTGCGATCTCCATCTGGATGCGGTCGACGTCGTGGTAGTCCGCGAGCAGGTCGCGGATGCCGGCCGTGGTGTAGGGGCCGTCGTCGTCGGTGGCCATCACGCCGGCGATGATGTCGATCATGTCCTCGATGAAGTTCCAGGGGTAGACGATCCACGCCCACTCGTCGAGGCGTTCGCCCACGTAGTCGGGCTCGAAGGCGCTGGTCTGCAGCAACTGGAGGGTTGCCGTTCGGACCGCGTTGGCGTCCCGGTCTTGGACGTACTCGTGGGCGTGTTCGATGGAGCCGCCGGTGTCGGCGATGTCGTCGATGATGAGCACGTCCTTGTCTTCGACGGAGCCCTCCGGCATCGGGTACCGGACTTCGGGCTCGGCGGATTTCTCCGCGGTGCCGACGTAGTGCTCCATTTTCAGGCTCGTGAGGTCGTTCAGGCCGAGGAAGTCACAGAGACACCGGCCCGCGAACCAGCCGCCGCGGGCGAGCGCGACGACCACGTCGGGCTCGAAGTCGGCGGCTTTGACCTGGTCGCTGACGTCCCGGCAGAGTCCGTAAATATACTCCCAGTTGGTGATCGTGCAGTTGAAATCGTCCGGGAGGTCACTCATTGCGTGTCAGCACTCGCTCGCGTCGCTACTTAACGGTTTACAGGCCGGCCGAGCGGACCCTGGGCCCGAACCGAGCGCGCTCGGGCCCAGGAACGCAGAAGTGGCCTCCACCCGGGAGCGGGCGTATGACGGCACCACGACGGACCGCCTGCGGAGATCAGTCGGCGGCGGTCGTCGCGGCACTCGCAGGCTGGCTGGATCGGAGTGACGCCGCGGGGGGCCGGAGCGACGCGAGGAGGAAAACAGGCAAGCCCGAGGACCCCGAATCGGGGCCATGACCGAGACGCGAGCGCTGCTCGTGGACGCGTTCACCGACGACTCGTGTGCGGGCAACGCCGCGGGTGTGGTGCCGGACGCCGGGGGACTGACCGACGACCAGATGCAGGCGATCGCGGCCGAGCTCGGCGCCAGCGAGACGGCGTTTCTGCGGCCGAGCGACGCGGCCGACCGCCGACTCCGGTATTTCACACCGACCACTGAGGTCGACCTCTGTGGGCACGCGACCATCGCGAGTCACGCGCACCTGTACGACGACGGCGCGCTCGCCGCCGGCGAGCACACCCTGGAGACGAACGTCGGGGTGCTCGACATCGAGGTGGCCGAGGACGGGACCGTGTGGATGGCCCAGAACCCGCCGACGGTCCGCGAGGTGGAGCTGTCCTACGAGCGGGTCGCGGAGGCGACCGGGACCGAGGCGGCCGCGCTGCGGGGTGCCAGCGACGACATCCCGCTTGCGGTCGCCGACACCGGGCTGCCGTTCCTGATCGTGCCCATCACGTACCTCTCGGATCTCGGCGACGCCGACCCCGATTTCGATGCCGTCGAGGCGCTCGCCGACGACGTGGGCGCGGCGGGCGTCTACATGTTCTCGTTCGACGCGCTCGACCGGGCGTCGACGGCGCATGGGCGGGCGTGGGTGCCTGGTGTGGGCGTCGATGAGGACCCCGTGACGGGCACCGCGAGCGGGGCGGCGGGCGCGTATCTGGCGCGGTTCGGGGCGTTCGACGGGGACGCGCCGGCCGAGATGGTGTTCGAGCAGGGGCATTTCGTGGATCGGCCGGGGCGGGTTCGGGTGCGGGTCGCTGGCGATGCGCCGATGGTCGGCGGGCGTGGCGTGTCGACGCTCGACGGGACGCTGGCGGTGCCGGCCGAGACCGAGGAGGAGATCCTGGAGGCGTAGTCAGTCGTCGTCGCGCTTGAGCTCGCGGAGTTCGCGGTTGGCCGACTGGAGGTCGGTCTGCATGTCCGAGAGGCGGTCGTCGAGCACGCTGACGATGTCGGATTTCACGCGTGCGGTGTCGAGGGTGTCGTCGAGTGCGTCCTCGTGGGCGGCAGTGAGCGTCGTGTACAGCGCCCAGGATGCGCCGAACCGGTAGATGACGACGCCGGCGGCCGCGAGCGCGAGCCCGGGAACGGCGTCAGCGAGGTGGGGGCCGGATGGGAGACCGTGTTCGAACGCGGGCTGTGCGAGGACCCCGCCGTAGCCGATGAGCGCGAGCGCGACGATGCCGAGGATCGTCGTGGCGAGGAAGTATTTGCTTGAGTGTGTGGCGGCGCGTTTCGCGTCCATGCGCGGTCTCACGGAGTGCGCCGGGTAAAACCCATCGAGTAGAAACGACAACTCGGTTCCGAGTACCATATGTCAGTTCTCCAGAGGGGTTCGGAATATTCATAGGGGCATTGCGTGACTGTACAGACGCCACATGGCTGTACGCTGGCTGGAAGACGTACGCGCCGACGACATCGACAGTGTCGGCGGCAAAGGGGCATCACTCGGCGAACTCACGGATGCCGGGCTCCCAGTCCCACCGGGCTTCGTCGTGACCGCCGGCACCTACCGGACGTTCATCGAGGAGGCAGGGATCGACCAGGAGCTGTTCGACGCGGTGGGCGTCGACGCCGAGGACTCCGACGCGCTCGCCGACGCCGCGGCGCACGCGAGCGACCTCATCCTGAACACCGACTTCCCGGCGAGTCTCCGCGAGGACATCCTCTCGTCGTACGACGCCCTCGACGACGGGGCGGCGTTCGTCGCGGTCCGGTCCTCGGCGACCGCCGAGGACCTCCCGGACGCGAGCTTCGCCGGCCAACAGGAGACGTTTCTCAACATCACGCGTGAGGCGCTGCTCGACCACGTGAAACGCTGCTGGGCGAGCCTGTTCACGGAGCGCGCGATCTACTACCGACAGGAACAGGGCTTCGATCACGACCGCGTGAACATCGCCGTCGTCGTCCAGCGCATGGTCGACGCGGAGAAATCCGGGGTGTTGTTCACCAG
The DNA here is from genome assembly GCF_016917855.1 of Halobacterium sp. GSL-19. Lineage (NCBI taxonomy): Archaea > Methanobacteriati > Methanobacteriota > Halobacteria > Halobacteriales > Halobacteriaceae > Halobacterium > Halobacterium sp. GSL-19. Next base: position 203,933 of record NZ_CP070377.1, on the reverse strand, counting down.
CCACCCCTCGACGGGCGCACACGAGGCCATCGTCGAGGCCGCCTGGGGGCTCGGCGAAGCGGTCGTCTCCGGGGCGGTGTCGCCGGACAACTACGTCGTCGACCGCGACACGGACACCGTCGAGGAGGCGACGGTCGCCGACAAGAAGGTGATGCACGTCAAGGACGACGACACCGGCGAGACCGTGTCCCGCGACGTGCCCGACCGGAAGCGCACCCAGCGCGTCCTCGACGACGCCGAGATCAGCGACCTGGTCACCATCGGGGAGCGCGTCGAAGCCCACTACGACGCCCCACAGGACGTGGAGTGGGCGATCGTCGACGGCGACGTGTACATGCTGCAGTCCCGGCCGATCACGACCATCGAGGACGACACCGACGGGGCGGTAGCGAACACCGACGGTGGTGGCGGCGACGGCGACGCCGTCGTCACCGGACTGGGCGCGAGCCCGGGTGTCGCGTCGGGGCCGGCACGCGTCGTCACGAGCCTCGACGAGCTCGACAAGATCGGCGAGGGCGACATCATCGCCACCGAGATGACGACCCCCGACATGGTGCCGGCGATGAAGCGGGCGGCGGGCATCGTCACCGACGAGGGCGGGATGACCAGTCACGCCGCCATCGTCTCCCGCGAACTCGGCTGTCCGGCGGTCGTCGGCGCGACGGACGCCACGGCCACGCTGTGCGACGATCAGGCGGTCACGCTCGACGGTGACCGTGGCGTCGTCCGCGACGGCCGCGAGGAGACCACCACCGAGCACGACCCCATCGAGGACGCGCGACCGACGACGCCGGTGAAGCCGATGACCGCCACCGAAGTCAAGGTCAACGTCTCCATCCCGGAGGCCGCCGAGCGCGCCGCCGCGACCGGTGCCGACGGGGTCGGGCTGCTCCGCATGGAGCACATGATCCTGTCCACGAACAAGACGCCCAAGCGGTATATCGACGACCACGGCGAGGACGCCTACGTCCAGGAGCTCGTCGACGGCATCCGGGGCGTCGCCGAGGAGTTCTACCCGCGGCCGGTGCGGGTTCGCACGCTCGACGCACCGACCGACGAGTTCCGGCAACTCGAAGGCGGCAACGACGAGCCCCACGAGCACAACCCGATGCTCGGCTACCGCGGGGTTCGGCGCAGCCTCGACCGCCCGGACGTGTTCAAACACGAGCTGTCGGCGTTCCGGCGGCTCTACGAGATGGGGTACGACAACGTGGAAGTGATGTTCCCCCTGGTCAACGACGCCCAGGACGTTGCGCGGGCCCGAGACCTGATGGCGGACGCCGGCATCGACGTCGAGAAGCGATCGTGGGGCGTCATGATCGAGACGCCGGCGGCCGCGCTCGCCATCGAGGAGATCGCACAGGAGGGCGTGGACTTCGCGAGCTTCGGTACGAACGACTTGACCCAGTACACGCTGGCCGTCGACCGCAACAACGGCAGCGTCGCCGACCGGTTCGACGAACTCCACCCGTCGGTGTTGACGCTCATCGAACGCACCATCGACGCCTGCCGCGAGCACGACGTCGCCACCAGCATCTGCGGGCAGGCCGGCTCGAAACCCGAGATGGTGGATTTCCTGGTGGAGACCGGCGTGTCCTCGATCTCCGCGAACATCGACGCCGTTCGCGACGTCCAACACGAGGTCAAGCGCGTCGAGCAGCGACTCCTGCTCGAGTCGGCCCGTGAGTGACCGCCGGGATTAGGGAGGCGCGGAACCGACACTGAGGGGATGCTCGTCCACCACGTCGTCTTCCTCGCGCTCGTCGCCGGGACGACGCTGTTGTTCGCGTCGCTGGCGGCACTGAACGTCCGGTACGCGGAGCGCACAGTCCGCGAGCGCAGCGCCTGGCTGGCCACGCATATCGGCGTCGACGACCCCGGGGAGCTGCTGGCGTACCACCGACTCGGGACGGCGGTGAGCCAACTCCGGTCGGTCGTGCTGGCCGGCGCTGTGTTGGGTGTCCTATACACCGGCGCGTTCGGGGCCGCCGTGGCGTTCGTCTACGACGCCGTCGGCAGCGACGTGCTGGCCGGCGTCGCGCTGCTCGTGGGGGCGACGGTCGCCATGCAGGTGGCGCGCGTGCCGTTCGACGCCGTCGAGACGTTCGGCGTCGAGTCGGCGTTCGGGTTCAACGAGCAGTCGCCGGCGCTGTTCGCCCGGGACGCGCTGTTGAGCGCCGGGCTGGCGGGCGTGTTCGTCGCAGTGCTTGGCGGGGCCGTCCTGGTGGCTGTGGCGGCGCTCCCCGAGTGGTGGTTCGTCGCCGCGACCGGGATCGTGGGGGTGTTCCTGCTGGCCACGCAGGTGCTGGTGCCCCGGGTGGTGATGCCGTTGTTCTACGACTTCGACCCCGTCGACGAGGGCGGACTGCGGGACGCCATCGAGGACGTCTTCGACCGCGCGGGGTTCGCCTGCGAGCAGGTGTACGTCATGAACGCCTCGTCGCGGTCGGGGCACTCGAACGCGTTTTTCACGGGGTTCGGCGCGACCAAGCGGGTGGTGTTGTTCGACACGCTCATCGACCAGATGGGCGAAACGGAGCTTCAAGCCGTGCTTGCCCACGAGCTCGCCCACTGGAAGAACGGCCACATCTGGCAGACCATCGGGGCGGCCACGCTGCAGGCTGGGGTGGTGTTGTTCGTGGCGTCCCGGCTGCTCGATGCCGGCTGGCTGTACGGCATGTTCGGGGTGCCCGAGCAGCCCGCGGCCGGGCTGTTGCTTGCGGGGGTGTGGTTGCAGCCGCTGAGCCGGCTCACCGCGCCGCTACAGAACAGACTCTGGCTGGCAAACGAGCGGGAGGCCGACGCGTTCGCCGTGGACGTGATGGGGGACGGTGAACCGCTCGCGGACGCCCTGGGGGCGCTCACGAGCCAGAACCTCGGCAACCCGTTCCCGCATCCCTACTACGAGGCGTTCCACTACCAGCATCCGCCGGTGCCCGAGCGCATCCGGTATCTGACCGCGGCCGACAGCGGGGCCGCTGCGGAGCGGTCGGCGTGCCGAGAGCGGAACCGCTAAACGGCTGCTGTCGTTGCATGCGGGTATGACGCGTGGGGAAGCGCGGCGGCCGCCACAGGAGTTCGACCGGGTGCTGTCCTCGATGTGCACGACGCCGCATCCCGCGGCCCGCGAGGCTGCACAGGCGTTTCTGGCGACCAACCCGGGCGACCCGGAGACGTATCCGGCGGTGGCCGAACGCGAGCGCGACGCCGTTGCACTGCTCGGAGAGATCGTGGGGTTGTCGTCGCCACACGGCTACATCGCTGCCGGCGGCACGGAGGCGAACCTCCAGGCCGTCCGGGCCGCGCGCAACCGCGCCGACGCCGACGCCGTGAACGTGGTTGCGCCGGCGAGCGCGCATTTCAGCTTCCAGAAGGCCGCTGACGTGCTCGGCGTGGAGTTGCGGCTCGCGCCCACTGACGGGGATCACCGGGCGGACGTGGCTGCAGTGGCGGACCTCGTGGACGGCGACACCGCCGTGGTGGTCGGGGTGGCCGGAACGACCGAGTACGGGCGGGTGGACCCGATCCCGGCGCTGGCGGACATCGCAGCCGGGGTGGACGCGAACCTCCACGTCGACGCGGCCTGGGGTGGGTTCGTGTTGCCGTTCACCGACCACGACTGGAGCTTCGCCGACGCGCCGGTGGACACGATGGCCATCGACCCACACAAGATGGGGCAGGCACCGGTTCCCGCAGGGGGGTTTCTAGCGCGGGATCCCGAGACGCTGGACGCGCTCGCCATCGAGACGCCGTATTTGGAGTCCGACACCCAGCCGACGCTGGGCGGGACGCGGTCGGGGGCCGGCGTCGCGGGCGCGCTCGCCAGCCTGCGGGCGCTGTGGCCGGACGGCTACCGCGAGCAGTACGAGCGCACGCAGGGCAACGCTGAGTACCTCGCCGCGGAGCTCGCCGCCCGCGGATACGACGTCGTCGACCCCGAGTTGCCGCTGGTCGCTGCCGACATGCCCGACGCCGAGTTCCAGGCGCTGCGCGAAGAGGGGTGGCGGATCTCCCGGACGGCGTCGGACGCGCTGCGCGTGGTCTGTATGCCCCACGTCACGCGGGAGATGCTGGCGGCGTTCCTGGACGACGTCGACGCGCTGGCGTGACCCTGGTGGGCAGTGACGCAATCAGCGGGCTTTAGGCCCGCGGCACGGCAACAGGGACACATGACAGACGAGGACTACCCCACGGACGATCCGGCGGTGGTGACCTGTGGGCTCCCCTATCCGACCGGGGACTTGCACATCGGCCACCTGCGGACGTACGTGAGCGGCGACGCGTTCAGTCGCGCGCTCCGAAAGCTCGGCCAGGAGACGGTGTTCGTCTCGGGGACGGACATGCACGGGACGCCGATCGCCGTCCAGGCCATCGAGGCCGGGGTTGGGCCGCTCGACCTCGGGCTGGAGCGCCACGAGCAGTACGCCGACACGTTCGAGGAGTTCAGCGTCGCGTTCGACACCTACGGCCACACCGACGAGGAGACCAACGTCGAGCTCACCAGGGAGTTCGTGGGGGCGTGGGAGGACAACGACCACGTCTACGAGACGGAGATCCAGGTGGCGTACGACCCCGACGCCGACCAGTGGCTGCCCGACCGGTACGTCGAGGGGACGTGTCCGTACTGCGGGGAGCACGCGCGCGGCGACGAGTGCGACGAGGGCTGCCAGCGCCACCTCGAACCGGGGGAGATCGAGGCGCCGGTGAGCACCATCACGGGCAACAGCGCGGAGTACCACGAGCGCGCGCACAAGTTCCTCCGGCTGTCGGACTTCCAGGAGTATCTGGAGGGGTTCATCAACAGGATGGAAGGGACGAACAACGCGAAAAACCAGCCCCGCGAGTGGATCGAGGGCGGGCTGGAGGATTTCTGCATCACGCGGGACCTCGACTGGGGGATCGACTACCCCGGGGAGGGTGGCGACGACCTCGTGTTGTACGTCTGGGTCGACGCCCCCATCGAGTACGTCGCCGCCACGAAGCAGTACTCCGAGCGCGTGGGCACCGAGGAGTTCGACTGGGCGTCCGTCTGGAAGGACGGCGACGGCGAGATCATCCACGTCATCGGCCGCGACATCATCCAGCACCACACCGTGTTCTGGCCGTCGATGCTGGCGGGCGCGGACTACGCCGAGCCGCGGGCGGTGTGTGCGACCGGGTTCGTGAACATCGACGGGCGGGGGTTGTCGACGTCGAAGAACCGCGCCATCTGGGCGGCGGAGTACCTCGATGCGGGGTTCCATCCGGACCTGCTGCGGTATTACCTGGCGACCGCGAGCGGCTTCGAGCGCGACGTGAACTTCTCCTGGGAAGAGTTCGCGCAGCGCGTGAACACGGAGCTCGCGGACGCCGTGGGGAACTTCGCGTACCGGGCGCTGTTGTTCGCGAACCGGAACTTCGACGGCACCCCCCAGGAGGTCAGCCTCACGGACGACGTCGAGACGGAGATCGCGCAGGCGATGGACGACTACGAGGACGCGCTGAACGAGTACGATCTGCGGACCGCCGGCGAGCGCGCGGTGGCGCTGGCGCGGTTCGGCAACGAGTACATCCAGCACAACGAGCCGTGGAACCTCGACAGCGAGGCGGCCGCGCCGGTGATGCGGGACTGCGTGCAGCTCGTGAAGGCGGTTGCAGTGCTCCTGCAGCCGTTCCTGCCGGAGAAGACCGAGACCCTCTGGGCGCAGCTCGGTGAGGACGGGCGTGTGAGTGACGCGACGATCGCGGACTGCCTGCAGGCGCCGCCCGCGGAGTTCGGGGAGCCCGCGGAGCTGTTCGAGAAGATCGAGGACGACCGGGTCACCGAGCTCGACGAGGCGCTGGCCGCGAAGATCGAAGCTGCTAGTAGCGAGGACGCCGATGGGGAGGGTATGGCCGACGAGACAGCCGACGACGGGATCGAGCTCGAACCGCTTGCCGAGGACGATATCAGCTTCGAGGAGTTCCAGGCGCTGGATCTGCGGGTGGGGGAGGTCGTCGAGGCCGAGGGCATCGAGGGCGCTGACGATCTGGCGCGCCTCGAAGTCGACATCGGCCACGAGGTGCGCCAGATCGTCGCCGGCATCAAGCAGCTCCACGACCTCGACGCGCTGCCGGGGACGCGGGTGGTGGTGGTGGCGAACATGGAGCCGTCGGAGCTGTTCGGCGTGGAATCCAACGGGATGGTGTTGGCGGCCGGGGAGGACGCCGACCTGCTGACGACCCACGAGGACAGCGAGCCCGGCACGAAGGTGATGTAGGGCGGGCGGCCACCGCCCCGCACGCGAATGGAACTCAGTATCGAGTAAAGAGCGTGGGTTTTTGCCGGGCGGCGGTGTACCGTCGCGTATGAGAAACGCGAAGATCGTCTGTACGCTCGGCCCCGCGACCAACGACGACGCGTCGGTGCGGGCGCTCGCGGACGCCGGCATGACGGTAGCACGGATCAACGCCAGCCACGGCGACGCGGCCGCGCGCCGGGAGCTCATCGAGACCACGCGGGCCGTCGACGCCCAGACCGACAAGCCGCTTGCGGTGATGCTCGACACCCAAGGCCCGGAGGTCAGGACCGCACCGATCGACGACGACGGCACCATCCACATCGAAACCGGCAGCGACGTGGCGTTCGTCGAGGGCGACACCGCGACCCCCGATCGGATCGGGATCTCCACCAGCATCGCGGCCGCCGAACCCGGTGACACGGTGTTGCTCGACGACGGCCGCATCGAGGCCGACGTCGACCGCGTCGCCGGCGACACGGTGCACGCCACCGTGGTGTCCGGCGGGAGCCTCGGCAGCCGGAAGGGCGTCAACGTGCCGGGCGTCGAGCTGGACGTGGACGTCGTCACCGAGAAGGACCGCCGCGATCTGGCGTTGGCCGCCGAGCTGGACGTCGATTACGTGGCGGCGAGCTTCGTCCGGGACGCCGACGACGTGTTGGCCGTCAACCGCGTCCTGGAGTCCCACGGTGCCGACATCCCCATCGTGGCGAAGATCGAGCGGGCGGGTGCCGTGGAGAACCTGGACGGCATCATCGACGCCGCCCAGGGCGTGATGGTGGCGCGCGGCGATCTCGGCGTGGAGTGTCCGATGGAGGACGTGCCGATGATCCAAAAGCGCATCATCGCGCAGTGCCGGGACGCGGGGGTGCCGGTGATCACCGCGACCGAGATGCTGGACTCGATGGTGCACGCCCGGCGTCCGACGCGCGCGGAGGCCAGCGACGTGGCCAACGCGGTCCTGGACGGCACCGACGGCGTGATGTTGTCCGCGGAGACCGCAGTGGGGGACAACCCCACGCGGGTTGTCGAGACGATGGACCGCATCGTGCGGGAGGTCGAAGGCAGCGCGGAGTACAGCGAGCGCCAGGAGCAGGCGGTGCCGACGGCCGACGGGACGGCGAAGACGGACGCGTTGGCGCGGTCGGCGCGGTATCTGGCCCGCGACATCGACGCCAGCGCGGTGGTGGTGGCCTCCGAGTCGGGGTACACCGCCCGGAAGGCCGCGAAGTTCCGGCCCAGCGTCCCGGTGGTCTGTGCGACGCCGTCCCACGACGTGCGCCGGCAGCTCGCGCTCAACTGGGGGGTCCACGCCAACTACGCGGCGGTCGCGGAGGGCGACGCGACGACGGTCGTCGAGCGCGCGGTGCAGGCGGCCGTCGACTCCGGCGTGGTGGCGAGCGGCGACACCGTGGTGGTGCTCGTGGGCATGATGACGGAGCTTGAGGGCGCATCGACGACGAACACGCTGAAAGTGCACGTGGCCGCGGAGACGCTCTCGACCGGGCGGGCGGTCGTCGACGGGCGGACGACCGGCCGGACGTACCGTGCCGACAGCGGGGATCTCAGCGACGCCCCGGAGAACGCGGTGGTGCTGTTGGCGCACGGGTTCGACGGCGAGTTCGACGGCGATCTCTCGAAGATCGGGGCGATCGTGAGCGCGGACGCCGGGCTGACCGGGTATCCGGCGGTGATCGCGCGCGAACTCGACGTGCCGATGGTCGGCGATGTCGACGTGGACGCGGTGCCGGCTGGCGATCTGGTGACCGTGGACGGCGAGCGCGGCGTCGTCTACGAGGCCGATCAGTGACCCCGATGCTTTTGGCCGTTGACGGCCAACCCGGGGTATGAGTCAGACGGACGACGACCGCGAGTGGCGGTTCACGCTGAACGAGGTGGGCGAGGACGCCACCACCAGCCCGGAGACGATCGAAGCGGGGTCGCCGGCCGCGGAGAACGTGGCGTTTTTCGTGCTCGGCGTCGCCACGATGGTGGGCGCGATCGGCCTGCTGTTGTTCGGGTAACGGTTTTCACTGCGGTAGCCTAACGCACGGGTATGGAGGGCGTGTTCGGTCAGTCGCTGTCGTTCGTGCTCGTGGTGATCGGGGCGGTGTTATGCATCGCCGAGGCGTTGGCACCCGGCGCGCACCTCATCGTGTTGGGCGTGGCGTTGCTCGCCGCCGGGCTGGCCGGGATGTTCGTGTTGTCCGGCGCGACGGCGTTCCAGCTCGCCGGCCTGGTGTTAGTGGTGGGGATGGTGGCGCTGTACGTCTACCGCTACTACGAGATCTACGAGGGCACGGGTAGCGGGCAGACCCAGTCCTCAAGCGACCTGCGCGGAAAGCGCGGGTACGTCGTCGACCCCGTGACTCCGCGTGAGGGGCGCGTCGACCTCGAACACGGCGGCTTCGATTCGTCGTACGCGGCGCGCACGACGACCGGCACGATTCCAGCGGACACCGAGGTCGTGGTGGTGGATCCGGGCGGCGGGAACGTGGTGACCGTCGAGCCGGTCGCTGACGCCGCAGCCGCGGGCAACGACGCCGAAGACGGGGTCCCGGGCTGAGGCGAACACTTATTGTGTAGTCGCCGGACGGTTGAGACGATGTATACAGCACTCAGTGTCGGCACCGCTGGCGCGGCGGCCGCCGACGCGCTCCCGGCAGCGATCTTCGGCGGATCGTTGACGACGGTGGTCGGGCTGTTGTTGCTCGTGTTACTCGCGGTGGTCGTCTACGAGACGGTGCAGATCGTCGACGCCTACGAGAAGCAGGCGCTGACGGTGTTCGGCGAATACCGGGGGTTGCTCGAACCCGGGATCAACGTCATTCCGCCGTTCGTCTCCCGGACGTACACCTTCGACATGCGCACGCAGACGATCGACGTGCCCCGCCAGGAAGCCATCACGCGGGACAACTCCCCGGTGACCGCGGACGCGGTCGTGTACATCCGGGTTCGGGACGCCAAGCGCGCGTTCCTGGAGGTCGACGACTACAAGACCGCCGTGTCGAACCTCGCGCAGACGACGCTGCGGGCGGTGCTGGGTGACATGGAGCTCGACGACACGCTGAACAAGCGCCAGGAGATCAACTCCCGGATCCGCACGGAGCTCGACGAGCCCACCGACGAGTGGGGGATCCGCGTCGAGAGCGTGGAGGTCCGTGAGGTCAATCCGAGCCAGGAGGTCCAGCAGGCCATGGAGCAACAGACCAGCGCGGAGCGTCGCCGCCGCGCGATGATCCTGGAGGCCCAGGGTGAACGGCAGTCCGCCATCGAGAACGCGCAGGGTGACAAGCAGTCGAACATCATCCGGGCGCAGGGGGAAAAGCAGTCCCAGATCCTCGAAGCCCAGGGGGACGCCATTTCGACGGTGCTCCGTGCGAAGTCCGCGGAGTCGATGGGCGAGCGCGCCATCATCGAGAAAGGAATGGAGACCCTGGAGGGGATCGGCGAGGGCGAGTCCAACACGTTCGTGCTCCCCCAGGAGGTCACGAGCCTCGTCGGCCGGTACGGCAAACACCTCGCGGGCAGCGATGTCGGCGACGGTGGCTCCGATCTGGAGAGCATGGCCTTCGACGAGGAGACGCGCGAACTCATCGGCCTGGACAACATCGACGAGATCCTGAACCAGATCACCGAGGAGGCGGACGTCGACCCCGCGGACTTGGAGGAGAAGGCCGAGGCGGTGCAGCGCGGCGAGGACGCGGGACTGCAGGACGCCGGCGAGGTGATCGAAGAGATGGACGCGGAACTCGACGACGGCACCGAAGACACCGGCGCGTAGCGCGGCGCTGGCGGTACGGAACACTTTTGTTCACAGCTATCATACAGCGATTTGAATGGGTGTCGACGAGGACAAGCGCGCGACCCTGCGTCGGTTCGCGGCGGTGGGTGCGGCGGGGCCACTGGCGCGACTGGCGGGCGGTGATTCCGACGACGACGACGGGGCGTCGGGAAGTGACGTCCGGGACGCGATCACGGGCTACCTGGCGCGGACGCCGGGCGCACACTTCTCGAAGCTCCGGGACGATCTCCAACTGGGGACGGGGGAAACCCAACACCACCTGCGGCGGCTGTGTGCGGACGGCGTCGTCGAAAGCGTCCGCGACGGGGAGTACAAGCGGTTCTACCCCGCCGGCCGGTTCTCGGCGTTCGAGCGGCGCGCGCTGGGGTATCTGCGCCGGGAGACCGCGCGCGGGATGATCCGTGAGTTGCTGTCGAACCCTGACGCGTCGGCGGGCGCTGTCGCCGATGCGCTGGACGTGTCACCCGCGACGGTGAGCAAGTACGGCGCCGAGTTAGAGGCGGCGGGCGTGCTTTCGCGGGCGGACGGCTACGAGATCCAGGAGCCGGAGACGCTCGTTGTGTTGCTCGTGCGGTACGCCGACTCCTTCGACGCGGCGACGGTGGCGTTCGCCAGTGAGGCCGCGTCGATGGTCAGCTACGATCCGTAGCGCGCGGAGCTACGCGCTGGCGACTTTCCACGTGGTCGAGGAGGAGTACCCCCACCGCTCCACGTCGAGGTCGTGATCGGCGTCCTCGATGGCGGGCATGTTCGCACCGACTTCTTTCGCCGAGAGATCGAGTTCGTCGCCGATGAGCCGCGATTTGAAGTACGTGCGCTCGTCGGCGTGGTCCTGCAGGTACGAGAGGATGCGGTGCTGTTTCGGGGTGAGTGTCCGGCTCGCCGCCGTGGTCGCGCTCATGAGTGGGTAGACGGTGTGTCGACCCAAGAGGGATTTGGTACGGCTGGTAAAACCCGTCGCCGTCCTGCGATTCTGCGGGGTCCAGTGGGGGCGCACGACCGGGAAAACCGCCGGCGTTGGTAGACACTGGAAAGGACGCGTCCCGGGCTGTGAGCGCGTGGATACAGAAGGTACTTACAGTGAGCTAGCCGACAGTGCTGGCAATGAGCGAGACGGCCGTCGAGGTGAGTGTCGTGCTGCCGGCGTACAACGAGGCCGACACCATCGACGCGACGGTGCACACCACGGTGGAGACGCTCGCCGGGTTTCTGCCCGCGGGCAGCTTCGAGGTCATCGTGGCCGAGGACGGCTGCGACGACGACACGCCGGCGCGTGCCGAGGCGCTGGCCGCCGAGCAGCCCGCGGTGCGACACCTACACAGCGAACAGCGGTTGGGGCGTGGCGGGGCGTTGAACGCCGCGTTCGACGTGGCGGACGGCGACACGCTGGTGTATTTCGATACGGATCTGGCGACGGACATGCGCCACCTCGAAACGCTCGTGGAGCGCGTGCGTACGGGATCGGCCGACGTCGCCACCGGGTCGCGGTGGATGCCCGGCGAGACCGCCGACCGGCCGGCGAAGCGCGGCATCCCCTCCCGGGTGTTCAACGGGGCGGTGCGGACGCTGCTGGGGTCGACGGTTCGGGACCACCAGTGTGGGTTCAAGGCGCTCAGCCGGTCGGCGTTCGAGGCGCTGGTCGACGACGTGGCCGACGAGCATTGGTTCTGGGACACGGAGCTGCTCGTCCGGGCGCAGCGCCAGGGGTTCGACGTCGAGGAGTTCGCCGTCGACTGGACGCCGAAAGGCGACTCGAAAGTCGATCTGGTGCGCGACGTCTTCGGCATGGGGAGCCAGATCCTGCGGTGTTTCTGGGAGTTCTCCGTGCGTCCGTACGCCAACCGGCGGACGGGGTTGGCGGTGGGCAGCCTGCTGTCGGTGGTCGCGTTCGCGTTGATGTTCGTCTACATCGACGTGGAGGCGTTCGTCGACGCGGTGGCGAACGCCGATCCGGTGTTCGTTGCGGCGGGCGCGGTCGTGTACGCGCTGTCGTGGCCGCTGCGGGGGCGTCGCTACGGCGACATCCTGGCGGAGCTCGGCTACCGCGAGGACGTGTGGTTTCTCACGGGCGCGGTGTTCATCAGTCAGACCGGGAACCTCGTGATCCCCGCGCGGGCGGGTGACGCCATCCGCGCCTACGTCGTGAAAGCGCGGCGCAGCGTGCCCTACACCACGGGGTTCGCGTCGTTGGCGGTCGAACGGGTGTTCGACTTGCTGACGATCACCGTGCTTGCGGGGGGTGTGCTGGTCGCGCTGTCGGCGTTCGCGCCGTCGACGGTGACCGAGTTGGCCGCGACCGCAACCGGAGACAGCCTCAGCGGGCCGGCGTCGGCGGCCGTCCAGCAGGCGACCGTGGTGTCGACGGTCGTCGGCGCGGTCGCGGTGAGCACGGTCGCCGTGATCGTGTGGTCGGCGCGGACCGACACCAACTACGCGCGCCGCGTGGTGGCGTGGACCAGCGACGACTCCTACGTGGAGCTCGTGGCGAGCGTCGTCGAGCAGTTCGTCGGCGACATCCAGCAGGTCGCGGTGAACGGCCGGGCGTTCGCGTGGATCGGCGTCTCGAGCGTCGTCATCTGGACGATCGACGTGGCGACGGCGTTGCTGGTGTTCGTGGCCTTCGGGCTCGACCTCTCGGCGGTGGGGCTGGTCGCGGTCGGGTTCTTCGCCGTGAGCGTCGGCAACCTCTCGAAGGTGATCCCGGGGCCGCCCGGCGGGGTCGGCGTCTACGAGGCCGCGTTCGCCGCCATCGTGTCGACGCTGTTGCCGGTGTCGTTCGGGACGGCGGTGGGGATCGCCATCGTGGATCACATCGTGAAAAACGTCGTGACCGTGGCGGGCGGCGCGGTGTCCATGATGACGCTGAACGTGTCGCTGACCGAGGCCGTGGACGGGCGTGATGCCGACCTCGGCGCGGACCGGGAGTCGGCGGTGGGCGTCGACGACTGAGTCAGGTGGCGTGGAGCTGGTCGGCGAGCAGTTCGATGCCGTCGATCAGCCGGGGGCTCGGCTGGTTCAGGAGGCTGTCGTCGACGACGTGGACGGCGGCGTCGAGGTCCCAGCGTGTGACCGGGTCGGCGTCGGTCTGCCGGCCGGCACCACAGATGTGGACCACAACGTGGTCGGGAGCGGCGGCGCGCACAGCCGCGGCGTCGACCTCGTGGGAGCGGGCACCGGCATCGACGAACGGGTAGTGCCCGCCGGCCGCGTCGACGGCGTCGGGCACCCAGTTGCCGGCTGCCATCGGCGGGTCCGCCCACTCCTCGCAGTAGACGGTCGGCCCGTCCGCCGGGGTGGCGTCACGGACGCCGGCGAGGCGTCGCCGACAGTCGGCGGCGAGCGCGTCGCCGGCGTCGGGCCGCCCGACGGCGTCGCCGATGTCGGCGAACGACGCGAGCACGTCGTCGAGTGTCGCTGGTGCGGTGTGGTGGACGTCGAACCCGCGGCTCCGGAGGGCGTCCCGGATCTCGGCCTGGAGGGCGTCGCTGGTCAGGACGACGTCCGGGTCGAGGTCGACGACGCGGTCGTAGTCGGGGGTCAGCCAGCCCCCGACGGCCGGCGTGTCGGGGGCGTCGCAGTGGGTTGTCGTGCCGACCAGGCGGTCGGACGCGCCCAGGGCAGTGACGACGGCGGTGGCGCTGGGTGCAAGCGAGACGACGCGCATACGTGGGTGTGGCGTGGCGGGCGGAAAACGCTCGTGGTGGCGGTTCCCGGGGCGGCGTGTGATCGGTCAAACGAAACCCTATAATAATAGTTCCTAAACAATACGTTAGTTCCGGCGCGGCGCTGGCGAACAGATCGAGCACCGCCGCGCCCGCATGCGGCTGTGTCTGTCGGCCTAGCGGCCGTGTTGTCTCATCCCGGACCGCGACCGAATACACAACTGTTAAGAGGGAACTGGGTAAATAACTTGGCTACGACTCATCCGGGTTTTTCCGGGGGGCTGTACGCTACATGACAGACGCACGAATGCGTTCCCGAGAGCAGGAGCGCACGGACGAGACGGAATCGGAATCGACGGACGGCTGCCCAGAGTGCGGTGGCCTCGTGGTCAACGACGAGGAGCACGGCGAGTCGGTGTGTGCCGACTGTGGGCTGGTCGTCGAGGAGGACGGCATCGACCGCGGCCCCGAGTGGCGCGCGTTCGACTCCAAGGAGAAAGACGAGAAATCCCGCGTCGGTGCCCCGACCACGAACACGATGCACGACAAGGGGCTGTCGACGAACATCGACTGGCGGGACAAGGACGCCTACGGGAACAGTCTCTCCAGCAACCAGCGCCAGAAGATGCAGCGCCTGCGCAAGTGGAACGAGCGCTTCCGCACCCGGGACGCCAAAGAGCGCAACCTCAAGCAGGCGCTCGGCGAGATCGACCGGATGGCCTCCGCGCTCGGGCTGCCGGACAACGTCCGGGAGACCGCCTCGGTGATCTACCGCCGCGCGCTTGAGGACGACCTGCTGCCCGGGCGCTCCATCGAGGGCGTCGCCACGTCCTGCGTGTACGCCGCCGCGCGCCAGGCCGGCGTTCCCCGCAGCCTCGACGAGATCGCCGACGTGTCCCGCGTCGAGAAGGCCGAGATCGCGCGCACGTACCGCTACGTCGTCCGCGAGCTCGGCCTGGAGGTCGCGCCCGCCGACCCCGAGAGCTACGTGCCGCGGTTCGCAAGCGACCTCGGGCTCAGCGACGAGGCCTCCCACCGCGCCCGCGAGCTCCTGAAGACGGCCAAAGACAAGGGCGTCCACTCCGGCAAGTCGCCGGTCGGGCTCGCGGCCGCGGCGGTGTACGCCGCGGCGCTGCTGACGAACGAGAAGACGACGCAGGCGAAAGTCTCGGAGGTCGCGGACATCTCCGAGGTCACCATCCGCAACCGCTACCACGAGCTGCTGGAGGCCGAAGACACCATTCCGGTGTAGACGTCACACCCCGCTCGGAGGTGTCCCACCTTTTTGCCACTGGCCGCGTGTGAGCCGGGTATGGAGTTCCAGGATTTTCTGCTCGCCGCGTCAACCGGCGATCTCGGCGCCGCGCCAGCGGCCCCCGAACACGTCGACCTCGTCGAGTTCCGCATGGACCTGGCGGCCGACCCGCTGGCGGCCCTCGACGACTACGACGGGGTGTTGCCGGTGTTGGCGACCAACCGCGCCGACTGGGAGGGCGGGGCTGCGGCCGACGGCGGCGACCGGATCGACGCCCTCGCGGAGGCCGCAAGGACCGACTGCGTCGCAGCCGTCGACATCGAGCGTAGTGCGCTCGTGGACGACGACACCGCCGACGGCGCGGAGGCGCTTGCGGCGGCGCGTTCGACGGACACCACAACGGTGGTGTCGGCCCACGACTTCGACGGGACGCCGTCGCTGTCCGCGATGGCGGATCTGCTCGGGGAGGCGTGCTCGCTGGGCGACGTGGGGAAGCTGGCGGTGACCCCCCAGGACCGCGGTGACGCGCTGGACGTGATCCGTGTGACACACGAGTACAGCGCCGCGGGGATGACCGTGGCGACCATGGGCATGGGCGATCTGGGCCGACACACGCGGGCCGTAACCCCGCTGTACGGGTCGAAGCTCGGATACGCGCCGGTTGCCGACGGGGAGACGACCGCGCCCGGGCAGTACGCGCCGGCGGCGCTACAGGCGCTGATCGCCGACCTACAGTAGGTGGCCGCGTTCGGTGGGTTTACCATTGGGGCCGACAGACATCCACTGTGGCTAACAGACGTGGACTGCTGGCTGGTGTGCTGGCGTTCGTCTACCCGGGGCTCGGACACATCTATCTGCGGGCGTGGGTGCGGGCCATCGCGTGGTTCGGGCTGTCGATGGCGGTTGCCGCGCTGGTCATCCCGGATGCCGCATACCAGGCGATCGAGGCGCGTGGGGTACAAGGTGCGATCGACGCGGGCGCGACCATCGGACCGAGAGTGATGGTGAGCCTGCTTGCCGTACGGGTGTTCTGCACGCTTGACGCGTACATCCTGGCGGTCAAGGAGTCGTCGCCGGCGGCGGCGACCGACGACGACGCGGCTGTGTGTCCGGCCTGTGGGAACGAACTCGACGAGGAGCTGGAGTTCTGTCCGTGGTGTACGCAGCGCCTGGAGCGTCCCGGGGAGCTGGACTGACCGCGGTTACTGCTCGATGATGCGCTCGTCGATGGCCTCCCCGAAGTGGCGGCCGCCGTCCTGAAGGAAGACGTGGAGGTCGTCGCCGACGGACAGGTCCGTGACGGCCGTGCGGCCGTTGGGGGTTGCGACCTTGATCGTTTCGGCGTTCTGCAGGAGGGTTTCGATGCGGTCGCCGTCGTCGGTTTCGGCTTCCACGCGGAACATCGGCCGTTTCTCGATTTTCGCGCGCCCGACGACCGCCGAGCGGGTGCGCCCGTCGCCGTCGACGACCTGGACTTCGTCGCCGCTGCCGAGCTCCGCGAGGTATTTGGTGCCGCCGTCGGGCGTCCGCACGTAGGCGTGGACCGCGCCCGCGTTCACGCGGAACGGCCGCGCGGCGACGTACGGCGACTGGGCGGTTTCGGCGTGCACGAAGAACAGCCCGCGGCTCATCGAGCCGACGAGCATCCCCTCGTCGTCGGCCAGCAGGCTGCCCGTGTCCACGCAGACGCGGTCGGCGCTGCCGGCCTCCTCGATGGTGGTGATGGTGGCCGTCGAGAGGGCGAGGTGTTCGCGGTCGGCGGCGTCCCGCACGGACACCGTGCGCCGGATCTCGTCGGGATCGTCGCTGTCGAGGAGGACGGCGTCCGCGCCGATGTCGAGCGTCTCGAAGGCGGTTTCGGCTTCCGCGGCGGATTCGACGCCGGCGACGAGCGTGGTTTCCTCGCCGATGCGCGCGATGAGGTTCTCCAGGGGGATGATCGTCCAGTCGTCGCCGACGACGATGGTGTGGTCGGCGACCTCGGCGGCGGCCTGCGCGAACGGCTCGTACTCCTCGTCGCGGATGCGGACGTACGCCGTGTCGGCGTGCCCGCGGCGGAGCGCCGAGAGGTCGGCGCTCCCCGAGAAGTCAGCGGGGAGATCGACGGTGCCGTCGCCTTCGCCGTCCTTCCCGGCGACGTAGGCGTCGGGGTCGGCGTCGGTGCCTTCGGCGTCCTCGATGACGTTCGCGTCGTCGGTGGAGAACGCGGCGACGTTCACCGAGCCGAGTTCGCGGACGCGGGCGACGTCCGCGCGGTCGACGAGCACCCAGTCGACGCCGGCCTCCAGGCCGGCGGTGATGCGGCGTTTGCGGGTCTCCCAGTCGCCGACTTCGTCGTCGGCTTTCAGCCAAACGGACCGTGTCATTGCCGGATGGAGGCGGCACGCGGCCTAAAGCGTACCGGAGCGGCTGACGCGTGGCATACCAGAAGCGGGCGATTTATTCGTCGGTGGCGTCGTAGCTGCGGTATGGCAACCCGCGAAGGGGAACAGAGCTTCCTTGCTGATCGGATGCCGCTTCCCGTGGACGCTGCACAGTCGCTGAGCTGGGCGCTTGGCAGCGAGATCGCGGCGGAGAAGCCCGAGTGTGCGCGCCTCGAACACGCCGACTGGAGCTGCTCGGTGACGGTGTTCGAGGCGACACCGAACACCGTGATCGCGCGGTTCCGGACGGCCGTCGGCCGGGAGTCGTTTTTCGGGCTGGCGAGGGCGGACGTCGAGGACGTGCTCGCGCGTGCGCCGGGCGGGTGGCAGGTGACTGACGCCGAGCGTTAGGCGTCGACGACGAGACCGGCCCGGGCGAGCGCCGCTTCGGGGTCGGCGTCGTCGTGGACGACCGCCGAGATGGCGGCGGTCATCGCGCCGGGGGTGGCGTGTTGGAAGACGGTGCGGCCAGTGGAGACGCCGGCCGCGCCGGCGTCCATGGCGTCCCGGATGCCCTGCAGTGTTTCGCGGTCGCCGGCGGGGTCGCCGCCGGCGATGATGACCGGCTTGGCGGTGGCATCAACGACGCGCTGGAAGCTCTCGGTGCTGCCCGAGTAGGCGGTTTTGATGACGTCCGCGCCGACTTCCTCGGCGAGGCGGACGGCGTGGCCGAGGTTCGCGGCGTCGTGTTCGTCGACGCCGGGGCCGCGGGCGTACGCCATCGCGAGCACGGGAACGCCGAGGCGGTCGGCGTCGGCGGCGACGTCCGCGAGCGCGGTGATCTGGTCGGGTTCGTGGTCGCTGCCGACGTTGATGTGGAAGGAGACGGCGTCCGCGCCGGCGCGGACCGCGTCTTCGACGGTGCCGGTGCGGCGTTTGTCCGTCTGGTCGGGGCCGAGGGTCGTTGAGGCGTTGAGGTGGACGATGTAGCCGGCGTCGCCCTTGTTGGGGTGGACGCGGGGGGCGATGCCCGGCTGGGTGAGGACGGCGTCGGCGCCGTTGGCTGTGACCTCACGGATGGTGGCTTCGATGTCCACGAGGCCGTCGATCGCGCCGAGGGTGATGCCGTGATCCATCGGGATCGTGAGGAGTCTGTCGTCGGTGCTGATGCGGTTGAGTCGTGCGGTTTTCCCGGCGTCAGTCATTGGTACTGGCTAGCAAACGTTGGGCTATTTGTGTTCCGGTTCCGGCACGCCCCGAGCGGCGCCGGCCTTCAGCTCGGCGGCGAGGTCCCGCAGGCGATCGGCGACCACGCTGGGGGGGTCGTCGTCGGCAACACCGTCGGCGACCGTGTCGACGTACGCGCTCCCCACGATGACGCCGTCAGCACCGCTGGCCGTGATCTCGCGGGCCTGCTCGCCCGAGGAGACGCCGAACCCCACGGCCTTCGGGATGTCCGTGTGCTGGAGGGCCGCGAGCGCGTCCGGCGTCGCCGCGCTGACTTCCTCACGGGCACCCGTCGTGCCGACCCGGCCCTGCACGTAGACGAACCCCGTGGTCAGATCGAGCATGCGCTCGCGGCGGTCGGCGGTGGTCGTCGGCGCAACGACGAACACGAGATCGAGGCCGTGGGCGCGACACGCCTCCCGGAGCGGGCCGGACTCGTCGACGGGCAGATCCGGAACCACGAACCCGGAGACGCCCGCCTCGGCCGCCGCGGAGACGAACGCCGCGGGCCCGGCGCGGTCGCCGTACTGGAACAGGAGGTTGTAGTAGGTCATACAGACAACCGGCACGTCGGCGTCGATGCGCGCCACGAGATCCAGGTAGGCGTCGGGCGTCATGTCGGCATCGAGCGCGCGCTTGATCGCGTTCTGGATGGTCGTCCCCTCCGCGACGGGTTCGCTGAACGGCAGCCCGAGTTCGATCACGTCCGTGCCGCCGTCCACGAGCGCGTCGATGTACTCGGCGGTCGCGGCGGGCGTCGGATCGCCCGCGACCACGTACGACACCAGCGCCGGGTCGTCGTCGAAGGCCGCGGCGAGGTCGCTGCGGGTCACTGCTCGAACACCTCCATGTCCGGCGCGGCGTCGATGTCGTTGGCCGCCGACGCCTCGATGACGGTGTCCAGATCCTTGTCCCCCCGGCCGGAGACGTTCACCACCACGGGACCGTCGCCGTCGTACTGGTCGAGGGCGGCGACCGCGTGGCTCGTTTCGAGGGCGGGGATCACGCCCTCGTCGCGCGACAGCCGGTGGAACGCCGCGAGCGCGGCGTCGTCGTCGACGTTGGTGGGTGTGATGCGGCCGGTGTCGACGAGGTGTGCCAGCTCCGGGCCGACCCCCGCGTAGTCGAGGCCGGCGGACACGGAGTGTGATTCCACGATCTGGCCGGTCCCCGTCTGAAGGAGTTTCGTGCGCGCGCCGTGCAGGACGCCCTCGGTGCCCGTCGAGAGGCTAGCGGAGTTCGGCGCGTACCCCGCGTCGTCGTCGACGCCGAGGCGCGAGCCGCCGGCTTCGACGGCCAGCAGGTCCACGTCGGGGGCCGGCTCGTGCGTGCCCGCCGGAGCCCCCGGCAGGCTGGCGCTCCCGACGAACGCGCCGAACGCACCCATGGTGTTCGAGCCGCCGCCGGCGCACGCGATGACGGCGGCCGGGAGTTCGCCGAGCTGCTCGCGGGACTGCGCGCGCAGCTCCTCGCTGATGATCGCCTGGAAGTCCCGCACCATCGACGGGAACGGGTGTGGGCCGACGACGGAGCCGATGACGTAGTGGGTGTCCGCGACGTTCGTCGCCCAGTCGCGCATCGTCTCGTTGATGGCTTCTTTCAGCGTCCCCGAGCCGACGGTCACCGGGTTCACGTCGGCGTCGTGCAGCCGCATCCGGAAGACGTTGGGGCGCTGGCGGTTCACGTCGGTGCGCCCCATGTAGATCTCGCATGGCATCTCCAGGGCGGCACAGGCCATCGCGGTTGCGGTGCCGTGCTGGCCGGCCCCGGTCTCCGCGACGATGCGGTCTTTGCCCATGTATTTGGCGAGCAACACCTGCCCCAGGGCGTTGTTGAGTTTGTGCGCGCCGCCGTGCAGGAGGTCCTCGCGTTTGAGGTAGACGTCGACGCCGTGGCGCTGGCTGAGCGTCGGGGCGTGGGTCAGCGGCGTGGGCCGCCCGCCGAACGAGCGGATGCGCTGGCGGAAGTCGTCCACGAAGCCGTCCTCGTTGTCCAGGACGTACCGCTCGTAGGCGTCGGTCAGCTCCTCGACTGCGGGCATCAGTACCTCGGGGACGTACTGGCCGCCGTAGTCCCCGAACGTTCCGTCCGTCCGTGTCGTGTCGTCGGTGTTCGTGCTCATGCAGTGACAAGCCTCCGTGTGGTGTCGCGTACCGGGCCGTCCATGATCGCGCTCCCGACGAGCAGTCCGTCCGCGCCCGCCGCCCGCATCGTGCGGGCGTCGGTGGGCGTCGCGATCCCGGATTCGGCGACGAGCGTAACGTCAGCCGGGGCCTCGGGGGCGACGGCACCGAACGTGTCGAGGTCAACCGTGAGGGCGGTGAGGTCGCGGTTGTTCACGCCGATGATGTCCGCGCCGGCGTCGACGGCGCGCGCCAGCTCCCGGCGGCTGTGGACTTCGACGAGCGCCTGGAAGCCGCGGTCGCGGGCGGCCGCGAGCATGTCGCCGAGGTCGTCGCCGAGGAACCGCGCGATGAGCAACACGGCGTCGGCCGCGACGGCGTCCAGTTGGGGTTCGGTCAACAGGAAGTCCTTGCGCAACACGGGCACGTCGACGGCGTCCCGGATCGCGCGCAGCGCGTCCGTGCTGCCGTCGAAGTGGTGTGGCTCGGTGAGCACGGAGACGGCTGCCGCGCCGCCGGCGACCATCTCGCGGGCGAGCTCTGCGGGGTCGCCGCTGTGTTCGGTGTCGGTGGTCGGGCTGGTGGGTTTCACCTCGGCGATGATCGGCGTGCGGCCGTCGGCGGCCGCGCTGTGGAGGGCGGCGGGCAGCGAGCGCGCCGAGACGGTGCACCGCCGTGCCGGCGGGTCGCGACGGCGGGCGGCCGCCAGGATCGACTGGACCGGGGACGCCAACGACGAACTGTCGTCCATTGTTGTACATCAATGCATTACTCTGTACATAAAGCTTGCGTCGGTCGGGAGGCTCAAGGCCGGGGCCCGCGACCACAGACTATGAGCGCCGCCGGCATCTACGCACGCGAGTTCGACAGCCTGGACTGCTTCGTACAGCTCGGCGTCGCGGGTGATCGCGTCATCAGCGTCTCCTTCCCCCGCGAACGTCCGAACGACGCCGGCACCGACCACGAACTCCTCGACCGCGTCGGCGCGTACCTCGACGGCACCGAGAACGACTTCGACGACGTGACCGTCGGACTCACGCTGCCGACAGACCAGCGCCGCGTCCTCGAAGCCATCCGGAACGTGCCCTTCGGCGAGACGGTCGACGTCGAGCTCGCGGCCCGGATGACGCCGGACCTCGACCACGACAGCAACGAGGGCCGTCGGACAGTCCGGGACGCCCTCGCGGCGAACCCCGTGCCCCTGTTCGTACCCGACCACCGCGTGCGAGGTGCGCCGAGCGGCGCGCCGGACCGCGTCGTCCGCGCCCTCCGCGACCTCGAAGAGTAACAGTCAGCGCGCGTTGACACCGAACCCCGCCGCGTTCACGACGGCTGCGGCGAGCGGGACGGTCTTCGCGTAGCTTTTTGCGATGTGGGGTCCCGCAGGGATTGAGCGCCAGCGGCGCGAACGATCCAGGAAACCCGCCGAAGTAAAAAGATCCGACTACTGCGGGCTCGGATTGCCGCCCGTGGTGCCGGAGTCGGACGCGCTGTCGAGCGCCTTCCCGGTGATTGACTTGAGGCGGTCGACCAGCGAATCCTTCTCGGGTTCGCCGACCAGCGCCACATCGAGCACTTCGCTGATGTGCGTCACCGGAATGATCTCGATCTGCTCCTCGTACTCGTCCTCGATCATCACGTCGTCCTCGTTGGCCTTCGGGATGATGACCCGCTCGCAGCCGGCCTTGGCGGCGGCCTCGATCTTGTGTGTGACGCCGCCGACCGGCAACACGTCACCGCGGACCGAGAGGCTGCCAGTCATCGCCAGCTCCTGGGCGACGGGGATGTCCTCCAGGGCGCTGATGACGGCGGTGGCGACCGTGATCGACGCCGAATCGCCGTCGACCCCGCCCTCACCGGCCTGCACGAACTGAATGTGCGTGTCCTTCTCGGACATGTTCTCGTCGCTGAACTTCTTGATGATCGCCGAGACGTTCTCGACGGCCTCCTCGGCCATCTCTTTGAGCTGGCCGGTGGCGTAGATGCGGCCCTCCTCCTGGCTCTGTGCGGGCGTGATCTCCGCCATCACCGGCAGCATGATGCCGGAGTCACCACCCATCACCGCGAGCCCGTTGACCCGGCCGACGGCCTCCTCGCTGGTGGTGCCGAGCTCGTAGTCCTTGCGGCGCTGGATGTAGTTGTCCACGAACTGCTGTTCGATGGAGCGCGAGCGCTTCTTGGCTTCGAGGACGTCCGACCGCTGCGTGAGGTCGTGGCCCTCCGAACGCGCGATGTCGCCGGCAACCCGGACCAGCCCGCCGAGATCGCGCAGCTTCAGCGTGAGGCTGTCCTTGCGGCCGGCGCGGCGCTTGGCCTCCAGGATGAGCTCGCGGATCGCGTCGGGGGCGAAATGCGGGAGGTTCCCGTCCTTCTCGACCTCCTGGGCGACGAACCGCGCGTACTTGCGCCGCATGTCGGGGGTGTCCTCGATGGTGTCGTCCATGTACACCTCGTAGCCGTACCCCTTGATGCGGGAGCGCAGCGCCGGGTGCATGTTCTCCATGGCGTCCATGTTCCCGGCCGCGACCATGATGAAGTCACACGGCACCGCCTCGGTCTGGACCATCGCCCCCGAGGAGCGCTCGCTCTGTCCCGTGATCGAGAACTCGCCCTCCTGGATGGCGGTCATCAGCTTCTGCTGGGACCGCACGTCCAGCGTGTTGATCTCGTCGATGAACAACACGCCCTTGTTGGCTTTCTGGATGGAGCCGGCTTCGACACGCTCGTGGCTCGGCGTCGCCATCCCGCCGGACTGGAAGGGGTCGTGGCGAACGTCGCCGAGCATCGCGCCGGCGTGTGCGCCGGTCGCGTCCTCGAAGGGCGCGACCTGTCTGTCGGCGTTGTTGATGAGGAGCTTCGGCACCATCGCGTCGCTGCCGCGGTTGGTGTACCGGAACAGGAGATAGATGCCGGCTGCCGAGAGCAGCGCCAGCAGCGGGCGCGCCGGCGTCGCGATCAACAGCGCGTAGCCGACCGCGAGCAGGATCATGATCCACATGAGGAACGACCGCATCTGGTTGCGCTTGCGGGCTTCCTCCTTGTGGGCGTCAACGATTTGCTCACCCTTCCCGGCCGGGACGGTCCTGACTTTCGGCTCGTTGGAGTCGTCGGGGTTGTGGTAGACGAGCACGTCCTGCAGGCTCTCTTTCGGGAGCAGCCGGCTCATCGCTTTGGCCAGCAGGGACTTGCCCGTACCCGGCGACCCGATCATCATGACGTGGCGGTGCTGTTTGGCCGCACGCTTGACGATCTCGCGGGCCGCCTCCTGCCCGATGACCTGGTCGACGAGCCGATCCGGAACTGTGATGTCCGACGTGTCGTCGATGCGCAGGCCGCCAAGCAAGTCGTCCTCGGCGTTGTCTTCGTCGATAGACACATCACCCTCAACGCCCACGTCGCTCCCGAGGTTCTCCAGGTCGTCGACCTCCCCAGCGTCGTCCACGCTGTCGGCGGGGTCGTCCTGGAGCCCGTCGGTGTCGTCGTGATCGACGGACGGCTCGGGGTCGTCGGGGTCGTCGTCGGGCGGCGCGTCGTTCGTCGATTCGTTGCTCATAGAAGTTGGTTCGACACGAAAAAACACGGGTGGGCAACTGATATACTTTCTCCCTTGAAACGCCGTCTAATCGGCCGTATTCTCCGCGTTTCGGGGCCATACTACGGGTTCCGCGATTCGTATCGAGGCGAACTCGCCATTCTTATGGTCGCCGACCAGATTCGTCTACGCGAGAGATGACTCGCGGGTTCTATATCGGTCGCTTCCAGCCGTTCCACACCGGCCACCGCCGCGTTATCGAACAGATCGCGACTGAGGTCGACGAGCTGGTGGTGGGGATCGGGAGTGCGGGGGACTCCCACTCGGCCAGAAACCCGTTTACGGCCGGCGAACGGATCATGATGATCACGAAGGCGCTGGTCGAGTTCGACCTCGTGACGTATGCGGTCCCCATCGAGGACCTCGAACGCAACGCCGTCTGGGTGAGCCACGTGCGGTCGATGTGCCCGAAGTTCGAGGTCGCGTACTCGAACAACCCGCTGGTGATTCGGCTGTTCAACGAGGCCGCCGTCGAGGTGCGCCAGCCGCCGATGTACGACCGGGACGTCCTGGAGGGGGCGGAGATCCGTCGCCGCATGGCCGACGGCGACGACTGGGAGAGCCTGGTGCCCGACGCCGTCGCGGATGTCGTCGCGGAGATCGACGGCGTCGAGCGCATCCAGCACGTGGCCGACACCGACGCCAACGGCCACGACTCGGGGCTGCGGTAGCCCGCCCGGGACAACGGGCGTTTTTGTGCACGCCGGACGACACGGAGACCGTGATCACGCTGAGCTCTGACTTCGGCTCGCCGTACCCGGCAGCGATGAAAGGCGTGGTGTTGCAGACGACTGACGCCAGGCTCGTGGACATCGCCCACGACCTCCCCCGCCAGGACGTCCGCGCGGCGGCGTTCTGGCTGCGGGAGGTGGTGCCGTACTTCCCGCCGGCCGTCCACCTGGCGGTCGTCGATCCCGGCGTCGGAACGGACCGCAGCGCCGTCGTGGTGCGGGCGGGAAGCCACGCCATCGTCGCGCCGGACAACGGCGTGGCGGTGCCGGCCGCGCGCCGCATCGCAGGCGACGCCGCCGACATCGACGTGTTCGAGATCGACGTCGAAGACCCCGCGAGCGCGACGTTCCACGGGCGGGACGTGTTCGCGCCGGCGGCCGCCGACATCCACGAGCGTGGCGTCGACACGTTCGACCAGTACCCCGAGTACGAGCCGACCGCCGACTACGAGCGCGTGTCGTTTCCCGCGCCGGCGGTCACCGACGGCGGGGCGGCCGGCACGGTCATCGCCGTGGACGGGTTCGGGAACGCCATCACGAACCTCCCGGGGGAAATCGTCGCCGACCGGGTCGGGGACACCGTCGAGGTCGACGGCGTCGCCACGCCGGTGCGGCGGTCGTACGCCCACACCGACCCCGGGAAACGCCTCCTCACCGTGGGCAGCCACGGGAACGTCGAGTTGGCGGTGAACCGCGGCCGGGGCGACGACGCGTTCGGCGTGAGCGCCGGCGATGAGGTGACAGTGGTGTGGTGACGGCGTTCGGCGTGATGAACGCGGTCGGCCTGGTGGCGTTCGCCACCGTCGGCTCGCTGAAGGCGATCGACGCCGACTTCGACGTGCTCGGGGTCGCGGTGCTCGGCGTGCTGACGGCCCTGGGCGGCGGCGCAACCCGTGACGTGCTCGTCGGGTCGGTGCCGGCGATGTTGCAGTCCACCACCGACGTGGGGTTCGCGCTGGCGGGCGTGGTGGTGGCGGTCGTGGTGGCGCGACGCGTCGGCACCGAGGTGCTTGCCCACCCGGTCGTGGACGTCCCGGACGCCGTCGGGCTGGCGGCGTTCGCGGCGTCGGGCGCGCTGGTCGGCGTCGGGGCGGACGTGTCGCCGTTCGGGGTGGTCGTGCTCGGCACCACCACGGGAGTCGGCGGGGGGCTGGTGTCCGACGTGCTGTTGCAGCGCGTGCCGTTCGTGCTCACGGAGGACCTGTACGCGACGTGCGCGATCGCCGGGAGCACCGTGTTGTGGGTCGCCACCGCGTCGGGGCTGGGGGCCACGATCGCGGCGGCGGCGGGCGCGGGGGTCACGCTCGCGGTGCGGCTGCTCGCGATCCGCTTCGAGTGGGCGCTGCCGACGGTCCGGCTCAACGCCCCGGCGTGACGGCGTGGCCCGGCCGGCGGGCGGGCGCGCGCACCGCCAGACCGAAATAGCCAGCCGGCAAGCACTCCAGCATGCTGGAGTTGGAGCACGGGTTCCGGGTCGTGGACTGTCACGCACGGCTCCACGCCGGCCCGGGGCGTCCCAGCCGCGGCCGCACCATCGAGGGGGAGGCCTTCGAGCGCGAGATGCATCAGGCGGGCATCGTGCGCGCCGTGGTGTTCCCCGGCCCGCGGAAGGGCGAGCAGGGATATCTGCGCGCGAACAACGCCGTCGCCAGGGAGGCAGTCAAGCGCCCGTTCGTGGCGTTCGCGCGCATCGACGGCCCCCGGGATCCCGGCCGGGGCGCGGTCGCGGCGGTGCGGAACGTCGCCGCGTCACGGGACGACTGGCAGACCACCCCCGAGGACATCGAGCAGTACGCGTACGACGACCGCTTCCACGGATTCAAACTCGACCCCGCACAGGACGGGCTGCCGGATGCGGATGTGCTGGACGTGTTGGACGACGTTGGACTGCCGGTGCTCGTCGACGGTGGCCGCCAGTTCACGCCGGCCGCGCTGGCGGAGACGCTGCTGGATCGCGAGTTCCCCGTCGTGCTGGGGCATTTCGGGGGCCATCCACTGGATCGTGAGTTGATGACGGCCGCGGTGGAGCTGTTGGAGTCGCACGAGTCGCTGTACGTGGACACTGCGGGCGTCCGGTACCGGGAGATCCTGGAGCGCGCGATCAGGGAACACCCCGACCGGGTGGTGTTCGGGTCCGGCGCGCCCGCGACACACCCGAACGTCTCGCTGATGGAGGTGTTGACCCTCGATGTCACCGAGGACGCCATGGCGAAGGTGCTCGGCCAGAACCTCGCGCGGATCCTGCCGGCGGCCGCCAGCGGCTAGTCGTGGCGGGCGTGCACGCGGTCCATGCGGGTCGACACGCCGTTGGGATTGCGGGTGGTGGTGCGGTCGGCGACGCGCGCCGACAGGCCGGCCTGGCTGCCCCGCCAGAGCCCGGGGAGGACGGCCAGCCCCGCGCCCACCCACGTCGAGAGGTCGGCGTCGCCGCGCAGGACAGCGCCGCCGACGCTGGCGGCGTCGCCGACCGCGTGGCGCAGAACGCGGGCGGTGATGGCGGCGGTTGCGCCGTAGTTCTTCGTGAGGCGGTAGGCGAGCGCGCGGTATTTCAACCCGCGGGCGGAGCTGTCGGCGTCCTCGGGCAGCCGGTGGATGACGTCGTCGGCGTCGGTGCGGAGCACGCAGGCGTTGGGGGCCCACGCCACCCGGCGGTCCATGCCCGCCAGCCGGTGTGCGGCGTCGCGGGCGGCACCCGTCTGGAGCGCCTCGTCGAAGCCGTCGAGTGCGCGCAGCGCTCGGCGGGTGATGGCGACGTTTGCGCCGTCGAAAAACGTCACGTCGCGGCCCGAGACCGTCGCCTCGTCGACCGATTCGGTGGTGACGCCGCCTTCGACAGTGCGGTGGACGGGGCCGGTGACGGCGTCGGCGCCGTCGGCGATGGCGTCGGCGACGGCGTTCGTCCACCCCGGCTGGATGTGTGTGTCCTGGCCGATGAACGCCACGACGGTGCCGTTGGTGGCGGCGATGCCGGCGTTCCGGGCGGCGTTGAGGTTGCGCTCGGAGAGCTCAAGCAGCGTGTCGACGGCGTCGTGGTCGCGCACCGTGCCGGAGGTGCCGTCGACCGACGGGCCGTTCGCGACGACGACCTCGGCGGCGGGTGCGTGGGCTGCGAGCGCGTCGAGCGCGTCGAGGAGGGCGTCGCGCGCGTTCAGGGTGGGCACCACCACCGAGAGGTCCATACGGTGTCAGTTCGGAGCCGGCGGTAAAAACACCCCGCCTCGCTGGCGCGGGTCAGAGGCGAACGTCCCAGTAGGAGACCGACGCCAGCGGCTCGCCGAGCGGCGTGTCACCGAGCGTCACGTCGGCGTTCCGGAAGGGGCGCGCGATCCAGTCCGGAACCTCCCGGTAGAAGCCGTAGGGGGCGATGAAGTCGTGGTCGGCGTCGGCCAGCGTGAGGCCGGCACCCGACACCAGCGCGCGCACCTCACGCGAGCCGTACAGCCGCGACCCCATGGGGAGCAGCCAGTTGTACAGCGACCGCGTGCTGAACCGGTTGAACGTGTCGAAAAACACCTGTTGCTTGGAGACACGCGCCATCTCGCGGAGATACGTCGCCGGGGAGTCCGCGAGGTGGAAAAACCGCATCGCGAAGACGCTGTCGAAGTGGTTGTCGGGGAACGGCAGCCGGCCGGCGTCCCCGCGCATGAACTCGATGGTGTCCGCGACTCCCGCCTGTGCGGCCTTCTGGCGGCCTTCCTGGAGCATCGGCCCGGAGATGTCGAGCCCGGTGATGTCCGCGCCGCGCTCCGCGAGCATCACGGTGAACCGACCGGTGCCGCAGGCGATTTCGAGGACGCGGTCGCCGTCCACGCGTCCGAGCGCGTCAAGTACTGCCCGCTTCTCGCGGCGGTCGATGTAGCGGCCGCCCCGAGAGAATCGCTTCTCGTCGTACTCTTCGGCGACCTCGGTGGCCTGGTACCACTCCTGTCCCTTCACGCTTATACGGCCACGTCGTGGGCGGGGATGTAAAACCGTACTGGAACGCCGCGGGACTCGTGGCGGGTCCGTGAGTCGGCGACTGCGGGGTGCTGAACGGCGGCGGGCCGGCCATAATATAATATAAGGTGTTTAGTTGCACGGGGGGACAACACTTACCTGCGACGGTGTGTCACGTCCTGACATGAGCGCGTCCGCGACCGAAGACAAGCCGGCCCCTGTCGACGACGAGGAGTTCCGGAGTCGACTGCAGGAGCTCCCGCCGAGCGCGAAACTCGTTGCGAAGGTCCTCGAAATCGACTCCCCGCTGTCCCAGGGCGAGCTCGCCGACGAATCGCTGTTGCCCGACCGCACAGTCAGGTACGCGCTCAACCGGCTCGACGAACAACACCTGGTTGACTCCCGGTACAGCTTCGAAGACGCCCGCAAGCAGGTGTACTATCTCGCCGGCTGACCCAGGGTTTTCCTCGCTGCCGCCCGTGAACGCGAGCATGATCGAGCGGTACCCAGTAGACGGTGCCACTCGTGCACCCCACGGCACGACCAACGCGTACCTCGTAGACGGCCAGGCCCGCGTGCTCGTCGACCCCGCCGGGCGGACGGCCGCCCTCGATGCAGCCGTCTCGCGGGGAGTGGATCACATCGTCGTTACGCACGCCCACCCCGACCACGTCGGTGCCGTGGACGCGTACGCGGCCGCGACCGACGCCACCGTGTGGGCGCACGCCGCGTTCACAGCGCGCTTCGAGCGCGAAACCGGCGTGGCACCCGACCGCGTGTTCCGCCCGGGGGACACGATTGGCGACACGGCGCTCACCGTCACGGACACCCCGGGCCACGCTCCCGACCACGTGGCGGTGCTCGCCACCGTGGACGGCGAGTGCAACGCCATCAGCGGGGACCTCGTGTTCGCCGACAGCAGCGTCTTCGTGGGTGCCGTCGACGGCGACATGCGCGCGTATCTCGCGTCCCTGCGCCGGCTCGCAGCCGGCGCGCCGCCCCGACTCCAGCCCGGACACGGCCCCACGATCGAGCAGCCGGCCGATCGCCTGCACGCGCTGTACGCACACCGCCGCGACCGCGAGCGCCGCGTCCTCGACGCGGTCGCCGCGGGCTGTGAGACGGTCGACGCCATCCTCGATGCGGCCTACGACAAGGACCTGGCGGGCGTCCGCGACCTCGCCGGGCAGACCGTGCGCGCGCACCTCGACAAGCTCGCCCGCGAGCAGCGCATCGACTGGAACGGGTCCCGCGCGACCCACCAGCCTGCGTGAGCCGCGGGCGCGTGACTTTTGCGCGTCGGTGCCCTGGACGCGAGCATGCAGGACCTCGAAGCCGAACTGGAGCGCGCACGCGAACTCGACGTGGCCACGCTGGCGGACGCCATCGAGACCATCGGCTTCGAATGCACGCGGTGTGGGGCGTGCTGCAAGAGCGAGGCCGACGACCCCCACACGGCGACCGTCTTCCCCGACGAAGTCCGAGACGTGCAGGCCGCCGCCGGTGCTGAAACGGACCGCGACTGGCGGGACGTCGCGCGCCCGATGCCGTACGGCCTCGACGAGGACGGCGCGGGTGAAACCTTCGAGTGGGCGCTGCAGGCGGACTCCTGTGGCGACTGCACGTTCTACCGGGAGGACGACGACGGCACCGGCGCGTGTTCGGTGCACGGCAGCCGCCCGCTCATCTGCCAGACGTACCCGTTCAGCGTGGCCCTCGGCGGAACGAGCCAGCCCATGGGCGAGGCCGTCGACGAGGCGGGGATGGTGCGCGCACACGAGTGTGAGGGGCTTGGCCGCGACATCTCGCGGGCGGACGCCGAAGAGCTCGCCGGCGCGCTCAAAGCGCGTGCGATCCGCGAGCTCGAGGAGGCAATCGACGTGCGGGAGGCGTACGCGCCGGCGAACCCGGAGCCCGGCGCGACGGTGGTGCACGATTCGGAGGGCGCAAAACGGCCGGACGGGTCGGCGTACCCCAACTGAACACCCCCGTGCGTCGCCGTCGCTGTGACAACGACTAAGTGGCGAGGGGGTGACACACCGATGGAGGTATTCGACATTGGAGATATCTGACGAACTGCTCTGTCTGTTCAACGCCGAGGTAACGGTCAAAGACGACGAGTACGTGGTTGAAGTGCCCAAAAGCGAGATCGAGACGGGATCCGTCGATCCGGGCGACGTCTACCGTGTCGCGCTCATCGAACGCCATGGCGACGCGGACAACACCTCGACGACGTCTTCGGCGTCGTCGTCGTCATCCTCGACGTCGACTGGGGCGTCGTCGGAACCCCAGCCGCCGGTCGAGGAGGGTGAGATCCGCTACGTCGAGATCGAGGACATCGGCAAGCAAGGCGACGGGATCGCGCGCGTCGAGCGCGGATACGTCATCATCGTGCCGGACGCCGAGATCGGCGAGCGCGTCAAAGTCGAAGTGACGGAAGTGAAGTCGAACTTCGCGGTCGGCGAGATCATCGACGAGGAGTACTGACCGCGGACGCCACGCGTCCCTCTCGACATCCGCGTCTGACATCCTCCCACGGCTAAAGCCGTGGGGTTCCCCCACTGGGGGTTGAATCCACGGAAACGGAGAGGTTCGCAGGTTCGTCGTCACGGTGGACGATGACCTGCGTTTCGGGCTGTGCCAGTACAGCCCCCGCCTCGGACAGCGGTTTCGAGAACTTGCCCAAGGCTCGTTTGCCGATGTTCAGCGCACCGTTCTTGTCTGCGTTATCATCCAGTCCGCACTCGGGACACTCGAAGCGTCCCTGCGTTGCTCGGACTCCCTCGCAGGCACAGCGGTTGCACGTCTTCGACGTGTCGTACTCGTTGACCAGCTGCACGTCGATACCCGCGTCGTGGGCCTTGTACTCGATACAGTTGAGCAGGCGGGCGAACGGCATCTTGTGGGTCTTGTCGTTGACGTACCGCCCCTTGTCGTTGTCCTTGCGAATCCCACCGAGGTCGCCCACGACGATAACCGCGTTCCGCTCCTCGGCATCCTCTACGATTTGCCGAGCAATCTTGTGGAGCCGGTCGTCCACTTTCCGTGCCTCGGCGTCACCGATACGCTCGACCACCTGCTGTCCTTGTCGGGGTTTCGCCTTCCCGATAGACTTCCGCAGTTGTTTGTAGTGTTCGCGGATGCGGCGAACTTCCTCGCCGTAGAACGTGGTTGTGCGGTCGGAGAGGAACGCGCAGGTGGCGACCCATCGTGCGCCCATGTCGATAGCCAGTACGTCGTCGTACTCGTCGGCCACGGTCACAGACCGTTTGACGACGAGATGGACATACCAGTCACCGTCACGGCGCACTAACTCGCTGTCCCGAACATCGCCCTCACGGACGAGTTGTTCGTCCTTCCGGGGGATGTGGGCAGGACACCAAATTGAGTTCCCCCGTCCCCGTTCGGGATCGTAGACGGGGACGTTGACCCACCACGACGAGAGAACAGTGTCCTCGTCGTGAGACACGTCGAACACGTCGTTGCGGAGAACGACAGGCTGTTCAGTGCCGGGATTCGGGTCTTTTTGTCGCTGAACTTTCGACGCCTGCTGGTCGGTCGCAGAGTAGAGGTCGGCGTCTCCGTCGTGAACCTCAGTCTGGAACGCCTCGTACTCGCGGGCGAGAAGGTCGGCTTTCCTGTTGGTCAGCGAGTGGAGTTTGACCCGCACCGTGGTTGAGACGTTCCGCTGCATACTACTCACCTGCTTGGGCGTCGATGTACTCCTCGATGACCTCGCTGGACACGTCACCCGCACTTGATACGAAATACGAGCGCGTCCACAGTGACGGCAAGCCGAAGTCGAACTCATCACGCAGGTGGCGCGAGGAGTAGCCCTTGATCTGTTGCATGATCTTGTTCGGAGCGAGCGTTGGATCGCCCGTGATGAACAGGTGTACGTGGTCGGGTCGAATCGCCAACTCCAGTATCTCTACACCGAGTTCGTCGGCTTTCTCCTTGATGAGTTCTTCGAGCCGGTCGCGTACCTCGCCCGTTAGTACCGATTTGCGGTACTTCGGACACCAGATGAAGTGGTACTGGAGTTTATCGACGTTGGTACGTTCCCTGTCGAACCCACGAGGCATCGTCAGTATATAGAATAGCTTCACCTAAAGATATTACGCAAACATCCAACCCCAGCCGTGGCTACGGGCGTGTATAGATTCCCAGTTGTCGGCTTCATCCCACCCGTAAACGGGTGGGCTTTCGCCTTGCTACCGCTGTCACTGTGTCGGAGCCACGCGTACGACGACCCGAGTCGTCCGTCCTGTGGGTCGTATTCTCCGGGCTGACGCGGTGGCGCTCGCCTACTGCGTGAACTTCGCGAGGTCCGCGTCGGCAACGGTCGGCGCGGAGTCGTGTGGGCGGGCGACCAGGATGTCGCCGGCAGTGCTGGAGCCGATGCCGGGGATCGCAGTGAGTTCGTCCATCGACGCGTCGTTCAGGTCGAGCGGGTGCGGGACGCCCGTGACGGAGCGGTAGCCGTGGTCCGTGATGGCGACGTCGATGGTCTGTCCGAGTTCGCGCTCGCCCGGGATCGCGACCAGCAGCGAGTACGTGCCGAGCTGGCGGCCGAACGTCTTGCCGTCCTGGTGGTATTCGAGGGTGACGTCTTTCAGCACCGTGCCCGGCGGGACGACGCGCTGGAGCATCGCGTTGTCGATGGTCTCGCGCACGTCGGTCTTGTACTGTTTGAACAGCTGTTTGTGGTTCTGCGCGAGGTCGACGCCGGTGTCGGCCATCTCGGTGCCCTCGAAGGCCATGACCTGCCGGATGTTGATGCGCCGCACCATCAGCCCCTCGTCGAGCAGGGAGTGGAGGAACTGCTTGTTGTGCTCGAAGGTTTCGGCGCGCTCGCCGGTGAGGCCGTGGAGGAGGTTGATGCCCGGCAGCAGCTTCGGGAGCCGGTCGGGCGACCCCTCGCCCCACGACGGCGCGTCGGCGGGGGATTCGCCGGGCCGCCACCCGCCCACCTCGTTGACGATGCGGACCGCCTCCAGGCATTCCTCGGCGCTCACCAGGAGGTGGTTCTCCTCTTGGACCAGCGGGTCCGCGGACTCCAGGCCGAAGGCCGCGGTGTCGCCGGGCGTGTTGTGCTCGGCGATAACGCGGATCGCGTCCCGTGATTTCTCGGGGTAGTCCACGATCGTCACCGGGTTCATGTTGTCGAGGTGCAGCGTCCCCAACTCGGGGGCGACCTCTCGGATGCCGCCGTAGAGGTCGCGGAGCGCGTCCGGGTTGGGTGCCTCGCCGTCGCCGCCGAACGCGAGAATGTCGGCCTGCCTGCCGAGCCGGAAATGCCGGGCGCCGTGGGCGTAGAGTTCGCCGACCTCCGTGACGACGGCGTCCGCCGACCGGAACGAGGGGTCGCCGTACATCGGCTCGGTGCAAAACGAGCACCGGTACGCACAGCCCCGCGAGGTCTCCATCTCGCAGATGAGGTATTCGGGGTAGTTGGGGTGTTGTTCGACGACGAACGCGCCCTTCGCGGCCCAGCGGTTGATCTCCTGGTTGTCCCGGTAGCGGTCCTCGAACCCCTCCAGTCCGTTGTCCACGAGGTCGTAGGCGGCCGCCTCGATGTCCGCCATCGCGAGGAAGTCGAAATCCAGGTCCGAGCGCTCCATCTCCTGTGCGCCGGCGTTCTCCTCGCCGACGCCGAACCGGACGGGGCCGCCCATCACGCTCGTGCCGTCGGCCAGCCACGCCAGCTCGCGGACTTCGTCGGGTTCGGCGGGCGTTCCGCCGACGTACTTGCCGGGCACGGTCATCCCGCCCACGTAGACGAACAGGTCGGCGTCGGCAACGTCGTTGAACTTGGCGGTGTCGCCGCGGAGTTCGTCGATGGTGTGGTAGGTGACGTTGGCGGGGTCGACGCCCGCGTCGACGAGCGCGCCGGCGGTGTACCGGGGGTACGTCGAGATGTACGGCGGCACCCCGAAGTGGGCCGGCTCGTCGACGTAGCCGTCCACGAGCGTCACGTCGAGGTCCTCGGGGGCGATCATACACCGGGGTTCGGTGTCGATCCGTAAGAACGTGACTACACGTAGATGTGGCCGGTCAGTGAGGACGGCTCGTGGCCCCAGGCGTCGCGGCACCCGGAGACACCCAGCGCCGCCAGCAGGCTGTCGAGGGCGTCGCCGCCGGTGTCGTCGCGGTAGGTCGCCCGGATGGCGTCCGGGACCGCCACGCTGGACTGGTCGGCGAGACCGTCGAGGATGCGCACGCGGCGCTGTGTGTGGGCCTGCCCGGTGCCCTTGTACTCCGTTCGGGGGAGGCCACGCGCGTCCAGCACGCCCGCCGGATACGTTTCCGCGACCACCGGACCGCCGGCGGCGGGCGGGTCGAACGGAACGATCCGGGCAGCATCGTCAAGCGGCGCAAGCACGCTGGCGATGCCGTGGTAGGTCTGGTGTGCGACGAAGAAGTGGTACGGGGAGAGGGCGTCGTGTTCGCGGTCGGTCGCCCGCCGCAGGTAGGTCGCGCCGTCGGCGTTGGCGGTCGCCCACTCGACGCACGTCGCGGCGAAGTCGTCCCCGTCGTCGTGGGCGGCGACCGCGGCGACGACCGCCCGGTGGGTGGTCGCGCCGAGGGCGTCGGTGGCGATGGCACGCGGAACCGCAAACGGGAAATCGAGGCCGAAGACGGCGTCGGGATGGCTGCGGATGAACGAGACGAGCGCGGCCAGCGTCGGCGCCCGGTCGGTCGTCGGGGGGCCGTCGTAGTGGGCGGCCAGGAAGTCATCGGCGCGCGCGCAGTCCCGGACGCGGAGCGTGCCGGCGTCGGCGTGCGCGCTGGTCACCCAGATGGTTCGGCCCGCGGTCGCGGCGCCGCTGAAATCCACGCCGTAGCAGGTGTGGGCAGCCACAGCGCCCGCTTCGGGCTGGCGCGGCGTAGCTGTTGTGGGCCGGAGCCGCCGCAGCCATCCCCTTTTTGGCTTCGACCGCCCAACGTGGAGGCATGCCCGCTACGTTGGAGGTTCGCTGCGACAACGGCGACTGCGAGATGGACATGTTCGAGTTACACTACACGTACGACATGCCTGACAGCGTCGGGGTGTCGGATTTCTCGTGTCCGTACTGTGGGACGACCGAGGAGCTCGCGGAGATCCAGCTATGAACGGTCGGGAGTTCGCGGACTGCGTGGGCGCCGGGCTCTTAGAGCGGGCGGGGCGCGCCGCCGGCCGGGTCCAGGAGAACGCGCCGCTGCCCGTCGACGTGCTGGAGAGCGACGACGAGTACCTGCTGGTGTTCGATACGCCCGGCGCGGACGCAAGCGACATCGACGTGACCTACGAGGGCGACAGCGTCCACGTTCGGGTGGATCGGTTCCGCGAGTTCGACGCGGACTTCGAGGTGGTGTTCCCGGGGCGCGGGCTCACCCTGGAGGGGCACGCGACGCTGCCCGCGAACGCCGTGGTGAACGCCGACGCGGGGCGCGCGGAGCTGAACGAGGACGGCACGCTGCACGTGTTCCTGCCGAAACACGGCACCGCCGAGGCGGACATCCACGTCACGGCGACCGACGACAGCGACGACGAGTCGGCGTAGGTCACTCGACGACCATGCCTTCGGCGATGGCGAACTGTTCGGTGCCGTCGAAGCGCGTCGGGTCGAACGCGGGAACGCCGTCGCCGCCCAGGACGTCGTCGGCGAGCGCCGCTCCGGTCGCGGGGGCGCGCATGAACCCGTGGCCCTGCCAGCCGGCGGCGACGTAGAGGCCGTCGCGGAGCTCGCCGAGCAGCGGGTCGCGGTCGGGTGTGGCGGTGCAGAGGCCCGCCCACGAGCGCTCGACGGCGGGCTCGTAGCCGGGGAACCGATCCCGGAGCCGGTCGTCCATCGCGTCGACGAACCAGTCGTCGCCGTCCCGGCCGTAGTCGTCGGGGTCGGCCTCGACCGGTTCGGTGCCGTCGCCGGCGAGCACACCCTCTGGGTGGGGGCGGACGTAGTAGCCGGCCGTGGCGTCGTAGACCGTCGGCAGCTCTGCGGCGGGCGCATCGGCGGTCAGCGCCTGCACACGGTAGGGTTTCAGCGGCACCGGGACGCCGGCGTCGGCGAGCACGCGGGCGGTGTGCGCGCCGGCCGCGACCACCACGTCGTCGTACGCGGTGTCGTTGACTCGAACCGGATCGGTGGCGACGCTGGCCGGTTCGTGTGTGCGGATCTCGACACCGCGGTCGCGTGCGCGGTCGGCGATCAGGCGGGCGTACGCGGTCGTGTCCACGACCGCGGCGTCCCGCGCGATCGCGGCCGCGACGATGTCCGTGGTGTGGAGCGCGGGGACCGCCGCCGCGAGCGCGTCGGCGTCGGCGTGCTCGACCGCGCGCCCGTGGCGCTGCATGGCGGCCACCTGCTCGCGGATGGCGTCGGCGGTCGCGCCGGGTTCGGTGGCGAACCAGACGTACGGCGTCTCCGCGACGGTGAACGCACCGTGGCCGGAGAGCTCGCGGAACCGCTCGATGGCGCGGGCCGCCACGCGGGCGTCGACGGCGTCGGCGAACGCGTCGTAGCAGATGCCGGCCGCGCGCCCGGTGCTTGCGGCGGCGACGGTGTCGCGCTCGTAGACGGTCACATCGACGCCGCGCTCGGCGAGGTCGTGGGCAGCCGTCAACCCGACTGCGCCGGCTCCGATCACGGCGACGCGGCGATCCGACGCAGCGTCGGTGCGTGTCATACTCGCGGGTGGACACCCGACCCCGATAACTGTCGGGGAGGCGGCAACCCGGCCGGCGGTTTCACTTTCACCGTGGACGGCTGAGGTTGAAGCATGTCGGGGCTGCATCCACGAGCATGCCAGTCCAGACGCGCCACGCACGCCCGGAGGCAGCGACCAGCGGCCGCCGCGTCGAGGTGTCGGCGATGACGACCGCCGGTGTCGCAGCGTACGCGGCCACCCACCGCACCGAGCACACCTACATCGAGCGCCGTGGCGGCCGCACGTACGTGGTCACGCGCGAGTGAAGGCGTCGAGTCCGCGGGCTGGGTACGCGACCACGTGGTCGGCGCCCGCCGCGCGCAGTCCGGCGACGCGCTCGCGGACCGTCTCCGAGTCCCCCACCAGCGCGAAGTCCCGGACGGCCGCCGACAACACCTCGCGAGCGCGGCCGGTGGCGGTGGCGTCGGTGGCGGCGTCCTCGGGGAGCGCGCGCCGCACCGGCCCCCGGCGGGCGGTGTACGCTCCGACCGCGTCCAGAATGGCGTCCTCGTCGTCGGTCAGCACGGTGGGCGCGTACACCGCGATGTCGCCGTCGAAGCCCGCGGCGCGCAGGCCGTCGAGGTCGCGCTGGGTGCCCCGGGAGAGGAGTTCGAACTGCGTCCCCCCGGTCGCCAGGGCGGCGCGCTCGACGCCCTCGGTGCCCACCCAGGGGTCGCCATCGAGGGCGTCGACGGCGGCACCGAGGCGGGGCGCGACGGCGCGCTCGGCGGCGTCGTCGGAGAGGTATGCGCCGTGGCCGGCGACCAGAACCCGGCCGAGCTCGGGGGGCATGTCGGCGGCCAACGAGTCGTCGCCCAGTGGGTCGAAGCCGTCGACCCGGACGGGCGTCGTCACGCGGATGGCGCGGCCGTCGTCGACGCACGCGGCGAGCGCGTCGAGGTCGGGCATGTGGGCGTGGCCCTCGTAGTCGACGGTGACGGTGCTGACCCCCGCCACGAGGTCGGTGATGCGCCGCCAGTCGTGTTCGGCGGGTTTCACTGCGACTGCGTCAATGCCGGCGACCGCGGCGTGGGCGTCGCTGCTGGAACTCAGCACGACGACCCACCCCCGGCCGCGAGACAGAGTGTAGTACTAGAACAGTGCCGGAACTCGATCCATCGTCTCTGCGACCATACCCGCCGTACCACGCCCGCGGGCAAAAGGGTTGCTGTCAGGGACGGAGTGTGCGCGCGAACGCCCAGGCGTCGTGGCCCACCTCGCCGGGATGGGGCAGCCCGAGCTTGAACCGCATGCGGTCCTGGCGTTTCAGGGGGTCGAACGCGCGTGGCTCGGACAACCCCCAGACGTCCACGCGGGGCGCTGCCGCGCCGGCGGCGTCGAGCACCGCGTTGGCGGCGCGCCGCCCCGCCTCGTTGGCGGCTTCCATCGTCGCGAGATCCGTCTCGACGCGGGCGTAGTCGCCGGCGACCGCGAGGTTCGGCGCGTCCGTGTCCGGCCGCGGGCGGTGTTGGAGGCTGCCGACGGTGTTGATCACGAGCGGGGCGTCGTTGCGCAGCCCGTCGTCGGTTTCGGCGAGCTCGGGGTCCAGGAAGTGCGCGACGCGGGCCTCGTCGGGCAGCGTGTCCGCGCCGAGGTGGGCCTGGAGTTGCGCCCAGATCTCCGCGACGGCTTCCTCGCGGGTGCACTCCCGGCCGGGCTTGTCGTAGAGCACGCCGGGCGTGTCCCAGTCGGAGGCGATGACCGACACCACGCCCTGCACGTCGCCGTCAGAGCGCGCGCCGAGGTCGTGGTCGGTCCAGAACTGGCGCTGGCTCACCGACGTGATCGCCCACGGCGAGTCGGCGTAGACGGCGTGCCCGTTGACGATGGGGATGTCCCGGTCGAGGTAGAACTGGACGCCGTTCATCCACGCCGTTCGGATGCGGTCGACGCCGCGCAGCGAGGGGGCGGCGCGCCGTAGCGCGGGCGTGAGGAGGGCGGGCAGCACGTCCACGGGGAGCGCGGCCACGTAGTGGTCGGCGGTCACTGACTCGCCGTCGATCACAGCCCCGGTGACGCGGTGGCCGTCGCTGTGGAGTTCGGTCACGGGGCTGTCGAGGCGGACGTCGACGCCTTGGGCGTCGAGGTAGTCGTGCCAGTGATCGAGCCACACCTCGCTGGTGGGGCCGTCGAGGACGCGCTCGGCTGGCGCGCCCGGGTCGAGCTGGCCGAACAGCAACTGCAGGTAGATGGTGCCGACGGTGCGCGCGCTGCCGATCTCGGGGCGAAGCGCCACCAGCGCCTGCGTGGACTGCGCGAGGTGTTTCCGGTACGCCGGCGACATCGCGTCGGCGTCGATGAACTCCCACCACGACTGGTGTTCGAACGCCTGCTCGCGGCGGTCCTCACAGCTGGTCAACAGCACCGCCAGCCGGGAGACGAAATGCGCGAGTTCCCGCCGGGGGACCTCCCCGCCGGCGATCTGGGGCTGGATGGCGGACACCCACTCGCGGGGGGTGTCGGGGGACTCCGTGGACGCCACCGCGCCGTCACCGTCGGCGCTCGCGATCAGGGTTTCGCTGGTCGACACCAGGTGGTCGGCGACGGAGCCGCCGGTGCCGTCCGGGATGCGCGCCATCGTCTTCACGACGTTCGTGTAGTACGCCGGGAAGAACCGGAAGCCGTGCTCGCCGAGCAGGCCGTCGGAGCCGTCGACGGGTATCGAGCGCGCTTTCCCGCCGAGGCGGTCGTTGGCCTCGTAGACGGTCACGTCGAGGCCGCGCTCGGCGAGCTCCTGGGCCGCGGTCAGTCCTGCGATGCCACCACCAAGCACGGCCACGCGCTGGGACGCTGTCATGGCCGTCTAGTGGGCCTACCCGGACTTCAGGCTACCCCTCACGAGGTCTCCGGGTAGTCGGGGTCCAGCTCCACGACCGTCGGGTCGCGGTCCGGGGGCGTCCAGCCCGCGGCGAGATCGAGGAACTGCACGAGGATGCGCGCCGTTGCCCCCCAGACGGTGTATCCATCAACGTGGAAGAAATGCACCAACGCCGTCCCGTACTCGGGGTGGATGCGTTTTTCGAGGTCGTAGTTCGACGGGTCGGTCAGCGCCGAAACCGACAGCACGGCGACCTCATCGACTTCGCGCTCGTCGGGGTCGAACTGGCGGTCCGGGACCCGGCCGACGAACGGCGTCACCGCGTACTCGGTGATGGTGGCGATGTCGTCCAGTTGGCCGGCGAACGCGACCTCGTCGCGGCCCAGGCCGATCTCCTCGTTGGCCTCGCGGGCGGCGGTGCTGCGGCAGTCGGGGTCGCGGGGTTCGCAGCCGCCGCCCGGGAAGCTCATCTGACCCGGGTGGTCGCTGAGGTCGGCGGCGCGCTTCGTGAACACGAGCGCCGCCCCGTCGGCGGCGTCGACGACCGGCACGAGCACGGCGGCGGCGCGGTCCTGGTCGGTGACCCGGACCGGCCGGTGTGCAGCCACCCCGGAGAGGTCCATGGTCGACGCCACGGCTGCGACGAACTTAACTCACGCGCCCGCGGCGGCGGCCGGTTCAGGCGTCCTCGGAGGGGCCACCGGTGTGGTCGGTGAGGGTGTTCCGGACGCCGGACAGATCAACGGCCACCCAGGCTTCGGCGTCGTACGTGACGTCGACGAGCCTGCGGGCGTGCTCGCTGCCCGGGTCGGCGTCGGCGGCCGCCGCG
This sequence comes from Halobacterium sp. GSL-19, assembly GCF_016917855.1. Classification (NCBI taxonomy): domain Archaea; kingdom Methanobacteriati; phylum Methanobacteriota; class Halobacteria; order Halobacteriales; family Halobacteriaceae; genus Halobacterium; species Halobacterium sp. GSL-19. Next base: position 162,644 of record NZ_CP070377.1, on the reverse strand, counting down.
GTGAGGCGCTGGCGGACGGCGTCGGCGCGGGCGGCTGCGGGGACCGTGCGGCGCTCGGTGTCCGCCAAGATGTGTGGCAGGTCCTCGGCTCCCGCAGGCGGCTCGGGAAACGCTGTCGGCCCGGGGACCAGCACTGTCGTTCCGTCGTGGGCGACCGCGAGCAGTTCGTAGGCGTTCTGTGCCGCGTCGATGGCGTCGTCCGGGTGTTCGGTTCCGTCGCCGTGCCGGCCCGCGTGCTCGCGGACCGCAGTGCTGAGTTCGGCCCGCGTGAGGCCGCCGAACAACGCCACGATGCCGGCCAGTGCGTCACCGTCCATGTGTCACGGTGGCTGCCCGAAGACGGGTCACTCTTCGGTGTCGGCGGCGTCGGCCCGCGCCGCCGCCGCCACGTCGCCGGGGGTGAGCGAGACCGTCGACCACGCGGGCAGTCGGGTGTCAGCGCCGGGCGGCTGTACCGCCTGTGCGTACGTCGTGATCTGGTCGCGCTCGCGCTCGGCGTCGTAGCTGAGATCGTTGAACGCGGCGTCGGCGCTGTAGGCGTCCACGAGGCGGGTGGCGTGCTCGCGGTAGCGCTCCCGGACGGTGTCGTAGGCGATGTCGACGCCGGTGTCCGCGACGGCGCGCAGCAGCGCCGCGCCAACCCCCCGGCTCATCTCCGAGAGCCCCGTCGGGCCGGAGACCGCGCGGTGGTCGTGCTCGTACCGCCCCAGGTCGACCTGTGCGACGCCGGCCGCGCCCGCCAGCCGGAACGCCTCGCCGAGGGTGCCGACCTCCAGGCCCCACTCGCGTTGCACCCGCAGTCCGCGCGCAGCCTCGCTGGTGAGCCCACACTCGCCGGCCAGCGCGTACCGGAACGACCCGAGGAAATCGAGCACGTCGTGGTCGTGGGTGTCCTCAAGCGCCGCCACCAGCGGCGTGTAGAACAGCCGGAACAACCGCCCGTACAGCCGGTCGTTCTCCACGCGAGCGTAGTAGCCCTTCGAGAACTCGAAGCCGTCGGCGAGCGGGAACAGCAGCTTGTTGACGTCCCGGGCCTCGTAGGTGTCCGTGTCCGCGTCGTGGAGCACGACGAAGTCGTGGCGGGCCGCGACGCCCAGCGCCAGCCAGACGTCACGCCCCTTGCCTCGGGGGCCGTCGAGACCGGCGTCGGCGAGCAGTCCCTCGACCCGGGGGCCGTCGCACCACAGCAGGGTGAGATCGAGGTCGAAGCCGGCCAGCCACTCTCGGAACGCCGGCACGCGCTCTGCGGGCGCGCGCAACGGCACGACGACGGCTGCGGGGTCGACGCGCTCAAGCTCCGAGAAGACGCGCTCGGTCGCGAGGCTGGCGTACTCGCGGTCGGTCATCGGGACGACGACCGCGGCACGGCCTGCCGGGGCGGGCGGGTCGGCGTCGCCGTAGTCGTGGAGCGTCGCCACGCGCTCCTGGGTGTAGTCCATACGTCGACGGCAGTGGCGGCAGGGGAATTAGCTTGCGCCCTGCGGCAAGCGCCCCGCCCACTGCAGTGCCACGAGGCAGACCGCGAGTACGCCCAGGCCGGCGGCGCCGGTGCGGAAGATGGTGTCGTAGGCGAACCCGGTCCCGCGAAGCGTGCCCACGACGACGCTGCCGAGCGCCTGCACGAGCATCATCGACGCGCTGTAGCCGGCGTACGCCGACCCGCGGTCGCTGTCGGGGAGGCTGTCCAGCAGGAAGGTGTCGATGGCGGGAAAGAGGCTGTGGATGGCGTACCCCAGGCAGAGCGAGACGGCGGCGACAGCGAGCGTGGCGTTGACGACCGTGATCGCGAACAGCGTGACGACGAACGACCCGAGGATGGCGAGCATCAGCGGGACGTGGCGGAACCGGTCGGCGAGCCGGCCCGTGTACCAGAACGCCGGCACGCCAGCGGCGAACACGACCGTCAGGAGGAGGTTGGCGGTGCGCTTGGTGACGCCTTTCGTCTCGATGAGGTATTTCGGGTAGAAGTTGAAAAAGCCGTTCCAGACGAGGCCGGTAATGCCGACGGTGACGACGCCGAGCGCGACGATGCGGTACTGGCGGCGGACGGACCCGAGGAGGTCGCGGTCGGCTCCAGCGGCGTCGGGCAGGTCGGCGCGCTCGGCGGTGACGTACAACACGACCGTGACGACGGCGGCGGCCGCCGACAGCAGGTAGAACGGCGCACGCCACGTGTAGCGGACGAGCAGCACGCGGACGACCAGCAGCGGCGCGACCGCGGCCGCGAGCTGCGAGGCCGTGCCGTGGATGCCGATGACGCGACCGACGCGATCGGGGAACAGCTCACTCACGAGGGGGCTCGCGGCGACGAAGTAGACGCCCGACGCCAGCCCGACGAACAGCGCGCCGACCATCACCAGCTCGATCGTCGGCGCAAGCGTCATCCCCCCCGAGGCGACAGTGAGCAGGCCGCCAGTCCCGAGGACGACCCGATGGCGGGCGACTCGCGTGAGGAGGTAGCCGGCCGGGAGCCGGGGGAGCGCGCTGCCCAGCCACGCCAGCGTCGCCACCAGCCCGACTGCGGCGTTGCTCGTCCCGACGAAGAACTCCTGGAGCGGCACCACGAGGGGCGCGAACACGACCCGGCCGAAGTTCACGAGGAAGACGAGCGCGCACAGCGAGCCGAACAGGGGGAGCCGACGCGCGCCGCTGTCGCTGGATGGGGCCACACGGCGGCTTCTCGGCGGGCAGCAACAACCCTTCGGGTTCCGGCGACCGACGCGCGCCGCTACTCGAAGATGGCGTCGAAGGCGTTCGCGCCCAGCGGCTCGAACGTGCCGGCGTCGGCGTTCTCCGTGACGTGGTCGGCGTCGGTGGTGCCGGCCAGCGCGCTGGTCACGCCGGGCGCGCTGCGCGCGAAGTTCACCCCGCGCTGGGCGGGCGTCTCCCCCGCCAGTTGGGTGTCGACCGCCGAGGGGATGCCGGACACCACCTCGCCCTGCCCCAGGCTCGCCGACGTGAACACGTTCAGGCCGGCCTCGTGGGCGTACCAGAGCACGCTCTGGGGGCCGTCGGGGCCCTCCTGGGCGGCGACGGTGAACGCGTCGGCCATGTAGACGTTGAACGGCACCTGGATGGCGCGCAGGTGGGTGGCCGTGTTCCCGACGGTCTTCGCCGCGGCGCGCGCCCGCGAGATTATCTCGCCGAGGTCCAGGTAGTGGTCGTGATCGGCGGGCACCCGGAACGCCTCCCAGGTCGCCACCCCGTAGTGGGTGATGTCGCCGGCCGCCACGCGCTGTTCGAGGCGCTCGAAGGTGGCTTCCAGGTGGTCGTAGACCGCCGACGCGGGGCGCTCGTCGAGTTGGGTTTCGGGGTTGTGGACGTAGTAGAGGTCGATGGTGTCCACGCCGAGGTTCGACAGCGACCGGTCGACCATGGCGTCGATGTACCCGGGCGCGATGCTGTGGCTGCCGGCCGCGAGGTCGTCGCCGTCGACGACGCCGCGATCGACGAACTCGCGGCGAACGTACTCGCCGGGGGCGTCGGGCTGCGCGCCGTCGAACGGCACGAACCCGCCCTTGGTCGCGAGGAACACGGCGTCGCGGGAGATCTCGCTGTCCCGGATCGCGCGCCCGACGACGCGCTCGCTGCGCTGGTGGCGGTAGTTCACGGCCGTGTCGATGACGTTCACGCCGGCCGTGAGACCGGCGCGCACCGTCTCGTAGAGCGCGTTGTCGACGGCGGCCGTCGGCGCGCCGAGGTACGTGCCGAGGCCAACGCTGGAGACCGCACAGTCGCCCACGCGCCGGAAGTAGGTGCGGGCGGTCGCGTCGCCGAATCGCTGCTTGTACTGGAAGGTCGCGTCGGCGGTGGCCATGCCGGCAGTTCGGCCGGGCGTTACTTGTACTCGCCGCGTTCGTGCGCCCGGATGGCGGCCTGATACCCCGACCGGAACGTCGGATGCGCGAACGAATACCCCAGCTCGGTGAGGCGGTCGTTCGAGCAGCGCTTGCTCGTGCGCAGTCGGCGCTCGGCGGGCGTCGAGAGGTCGCCGGCGGCGATGCGCTCGGCGACGGTCTGCTTGGCGGGCTGCGGGACGCCCGCCTCGTCGGCGAGCCAGTCGGCGAACGCCCACTTCGAGACGGGGTCGTCGTCGACCGCCAACAGCACGTCCGCGTCGGCGTCGGTGAGCGCGAACGCCACCACGCCGGCGGCGTCGTCCCGGTGAATCATGTTCAGGTAGCCCTCCGTCACCGGGCCGTCGAGGTACCGGGTCAGTCGATACCGGTCCGGGCCGTAGAGGCCGGCGAACCGCACCACCGTGGGGTCCAGGCCGTGCTCGGGGGCGTCGGTGAGCGCGACGCGCTCGGCGTCCACCAGCGCCGCGGTCTTCTCGGTGGTCGGGTCGAGGGGTGTCTCCTCGTCCACCCAGTCGCCGTCGTGGTCGCCGTAGACGCCCGTGCTGGACGTGTAAACGAGCTGCTCTGGGGGGTCGTCGCGGCCGCCGAACTGCTCGACGACGGTCCGCAGGCCGTCGACGTACACCTCGCGGGCGGCGTCGGCCCCCCGACCGCCGGACGACACCGCGAACACCACCGCGTCGGCGTCCGGGACCGCGGCCAGCGACGCGGCGTCGGTGACGTCGGCGCGCACCGCGGTCGCGCCGGTCTCCCGGACCGCGTCGAGGCTGTCCGGGGAGCGACACACGCCGACAACGTCGTGGCCGGCGGCGAGCAGGCGGCGCGCGAGCGCGCACCCAACGTAGCCACAGCCCAGGATTGCGACCCGCATCAGTAGGGGTTCTGGGCGGCGACGTAGCGGTGGATGCGCGCGTACTCCGCGAGGGTCATGGGCTGGCGGCCCTCCAGTTTCTGCTGGAGGGGTTTGGCGTCGTGGTCGCCGTCGAGGCCGCGCGCCAGCGCGTCCACGTCGAGCACGGCGGAACTCATCTGCAACATCACGTGGTCCTGGAGTTCGGCCTGGAGGGTGTCCGCGGGCGGGTAGTCGTCGCTGGCGGCCAGGATGTCGGCCGCCTCGGTGACCGTCAGCGTGGGCGAATCGCCGGCTGCGAGCGCGGCGATCGTGTCGGCGTCGATGTCGGCGTGGGCGGCGACGGCGTCCGAGCCGACGGTTTCGATGACGTCGGCGAGCGTTGCCTCGTACTGCGCCCGGACCGCGTCGGCGGTCGTCTCCGCGGGCGTCTGGATCTCGTCGGTGAACACGCACGCCGGTACGACCCCGAGGGTCAAGGACACTGCGCTCCCGGTGTCAGGTCGTGTGTTGCGGCCACACATGTCACCTGCGGGCACAACGTTGATACGGATGCCGTGAATCCCGTGACATATGAAGGCCGCCCTCATCGGCGTCGGTCAGGCCGGCGGTAAGGTGACCGAAGCCCTCCTCGCCGAGGACCAGCGCGCGGAGTACGGTGCCGTTCGCGGAACGCTCGCCGTCAACACCGCGAAGACGGATCTGGAAGGGCTGGACATCGACACGATGCTGATCGGTCAGGAGCGCGTCAAAGGACACGGCGTCGGTGCCGACAACGAACTCGGCGCGGAGGTGATGACCAACGACGTCCGGGAGGTCATGGGCGGGCTGGACGGGGTCGTTGATCCACACACCGAAGCGATCTTCGTGATCGCGGGGCTGGGCGGCGGCACCGGATCGGGGGGCGCGCCGGTGTTGGTGAAAGAACTCCAGCGCGTCTACGAGATCCCCGTCTACGCGCTGGGGATCCTGCCCGGCCGTGACGAGGGCGGCATCTATCAGGCGAACGCCGGCCGGTCGCTGAAGACGCTCGTCAGGGAGGCCGACTCCACGCTGCTCGTGGACAACGACGCGTGGCGGTCGACCGGGGACAGCGTCACCGAGGCGTTCGACGAGATCAACAGCCGGATCGCCAGACGCGTGGGCATCCTGCTGGCGGCCGGGGAGAACATCGAGGGCGTCGGCGAGAGCGTCGTGGACTCCAGTGAGGTGATCAACACGCTGCAGTCCGGGGAGATGTCCGCGATCGGGTTCGCGTCCGCCGAGGCGGCCGCCGACGCCGGGGAGAACATCAACACCATCACCTCGACGGCGCGCAAGGCCTTGCTGTCGGGAATGAGCGTGCCACAGACCACGGAGGCCGGCGCGGCGCTGGTGGTCGCCGCGGGGGAAAGCGAGCGCGTCTCCCGGAAGGGCGTCGAGAAGGCGCGGACGTGGGTCGAAGACGAGACCCGCAGCATGCAAGTGCGGGGCGGTGATTTCCCCTTGGACTCGGATAAGATCGCGGTGCTGGTGTTGCTCGCGGGGATCTCCCGGAGCCAGCGCCTCCAGGAGTTCATGGACCGGGCCAAGGAGGCAAGCAAGGAGGTCGAGGCCGAACAGGAGACGGAGAACTTCCAGGCGGACGAACTCGACGACCTGATCTGATCGCGGACAGCGACGGTCAGTCGTCGGCAGTCACGAGGGTGTCGCCGTCGAACTCGCGGCTGTCGTACTGGACGTCCATGAGGTCAAGCAGCGTCGGCGCGATGTCGTAGAGGTTCGTCGACGACGGGATCGACACGTCGGGGGCGTCGGTGACCAGCGTCGCGTTCTCGAAGGAGTGCATGCCGTTGCGGGGGCCGTGGCGGAACACGTCGCCGGGCGTCGAGAACCCGGCTTTGAGGTCGAAGCCGTGGTTCGGGATGGCGACCAGGTCCGGCGCGATGGCGTCGTGGTCGCCGTCGAAGACGGCGTCGCCCTCGACGACACGATCGACGACCTGCCGGCCGTCCGGCGATTCGAGCGCGGTCAGCGCGTCGCTGACTTCCGCAAGCACCGCGTCGGCGTCGTCGGCGGCGACGCTCCCGCGGGGCTCGCGGCCCTCGCGGTTGAGGTAGAACCGCCCGGGGATGAACGAGTACACCTGCGTGTCGTCGCTGATGTCGCCGAGCCCCTCCGGATCGGGGCTGTCGAAGGACAGCCAGCCCTGGTCGGCGAGCCACGAGTTCAAGTGGACTTCGTAGTCCTCGCTGGTGAACCCGTGATCGGAGGCGACCACGAGGGTCACGTCGTCGGCGATCGCCGCCCGGATCTCGCCGATGTAGCGGTCCACTTTCTCGTAGAACTCGAAGAACGCCGCCTCGTTGTCGCCGTGTTCCTCGTAGTCCTTGAACAGGAAGTGGTTGACGCGGTCCGTGGACATGAACACGCCGAAAAAGAGGTCCCAGTCGTCGGCGTCGATGTACTCCAGGAACGCCTCCTGGCGGGCGTCGATGGTCTCGTGGGCGTCCTCGATGAACGCGGCTTTGTCGTCGTCGTGGCCGAGTTTCGCGTTCACGTCGATGCGGTAGTCGGTGGCTTCGAGGGCGTCCGCGAACTCGGGGGGGTGGGCGGCCTTCTCGATGTCCGGGGAGAGGAACCCCGAGCTCATGCGCTGGACGTTGCGCTGGGGCGGGAACGTCACCGGGACGTTCATCACGGTGGCGTCGCGGCCGGCGTCGGTGACGCGATCCCAGACGCGGGTCGCCTGCACGTCCTGTCCCATGGGGACGTACGTCTCGTAGCTCCCGGTTTCGCGGTCTTGGAAGCCGTAGACGCCGGTTTCGCCGGGGTTGACGCCGGTCGTCAGCGAGGGCCAGCAGGCGCTGGACTCCGGGGGAACGATGCTCTCGATAGCGCCGCCCGACCCCGCGGCCATCGCGTCGTGGAGGTTCGGGAACGTATCGGGATGATCGCGGATGAGGCTGAACGGCACGCCGTCGATACCAACGAACGCAACCCGGCCAGCGTCGCTTCCGCGAAGTCGGTCGAACAGACCCATACCGAACCGTCTCCGCTCCGCCACTAAAACGTTGGTTTCCAGGGACGAACGGCGGCTACGCGTGTTCGAACGCCGAGAACAACGCTTTCCGGGTGCTGGCGTCGATGAGGTCGTCGAGGGTCGCCCTGCGGTCGGCGCTGACGCGACTGAACAGGCCGAGTGGGACGCGCGCGGTGGCGGTGTCGGTGTCCCCGCCGAGGCCCTCGGGGTGGTCGAACGCCGACGCCAACACGTCCATGGCGCTCGTGCGCACGTCGTCGGCGCGACACGCCGTCACGACGGTGTCCTCGTGGACGCCGAAGGCGGCCGCCGACGACACGCCGTCGAGGCGCAACAGGGTGTCGGCGGCCTCCTCGAGGGCGCTGACTGCGGGGACGGACCCGACGTTCGTGACCGCGAAGCTGGCGCGGCGTTCGCGGTTCTCGATGGCCGCCCCGATCACGTCGAAGGTCTCCCCGCTCATGCCGGGGGCGCGCAGCGTGTCGATGGTGCCCTGGTCGACGAACTCTTCGAGGAACGTCGCCGCCCGAAAGTCGTCGGCCGACCGGACGCGGCGGAACTCCCGGGTGGCGGCTCGGATGCCGTGCTGGAGGGCGGTTGCGACGTCCTGGTCGGGGGTGTGGTTGGCGCGCTCGAAGAACCGGGAGACGATGGTCGCGGTCGCACCGGCGTCGCTGCCGGTGATGACGAGTGGGTGGTCGACGGCCGCGGGGCGGTGGCGGATCACCGCGACGACCGGCGGCTGGTTGGCGAACGACGGAACGGTGCCGCCGCCGCCGACCGCGACGGCGCCGTCGTAGTCGTCGAGTGGGTCGTCGGCGATGCCGAGCGTGAGGTCGAAGAGGTTGCAGAAGGCTTTGGCGTCGTCGCTGGTGACGTCGCCTTCGGCGAACACGCGTCCCGTGACACCCCATTCTTCGCAGAGGTCACAGAGCCCGGTTGCGGCGGCGAGCGCGTCGACGCTGGGGTTCTCGGGGACGACGAACGCGACGGATTCGACGGAGGCGATGGCGTCGCGGAGCCGCGCGTAGTCGTCGTTGGTGGTGGTGGCCGCCCGCCGGCGGCGGATCAGGAGACGGACGACGTATGCGCCGGTCCCGCCGACGGCGGCGGCGACGCCGGCGAGCACTGCCAGGGAGCGTGGCGCGAGGAGGCCCACCTCAGGGAGCATGTGGGCGAGAGTCACCGCGAACCGTTAAGTAGCTTATCCCGGGTCAGTGGGTGTGATCGGTGTCCGCGTCGGCGTCGGCGGTGTCCGCGGCGTCAGCGTCGAAGTTCAGTGGGACGACCGTGGGATGGTCGACGCCGACCGTGGGAGTGTCAGTGCTCATTGCGACTGAACGTACGGCTGCACGCCTCAAGTAATCGTCCATGCGCTTGACAAATCCGCGCTGGGAGGGAGATGCGCCGGAATAATACGCCGGGGGTGGCGTTACGCGAACTGCTCGTCGTAGAGGTCTTGAGCGTGCTCGATGGCGTCTTTGGCGGCCTGCGCGTCGCCCCAACCGAGCACCGCCGTCTCCTTGTCCGCTTCGAGGTTCTTGTACGTCTCGAAGAACTCCGCGATCTCGGCTTTCTGCTGGTCGGTGAGGTCGTCGACGTCCTCGACATCGTCGTAGCGGGGGTCCTCCTCGGGGACGGCGATGACCTTGTCGTCCTGCTCGCCGTCGTCGTCCATCTCCATCAGCGCGACCGGGCGCGCTTCGATGACGCAGCCGGGGAACGTCTGGTCTTCGACGAGCACGAGCACGTCGAAGGGATCGCCGTCGTCGTAGTACGACTGCGGGATGAACCCGTAATCCGACGGGTAATGGACGTTCGAGTGCAGCACGCGGTCAAGCACCACGCCCGGGATGTCTTTGTCGTATTCGTATTTGTTCCGCTCGCCTTTGAGACACTCCACGACGGCGTAGATGACGTCCGGAGCGTCGGGTCCGGTTTCGAGGTCTTCCCAGAGGTTTGCCATGCTGTTGGAGGTGTGGGGCGCGCCGAAAAAGGGTTTTCGTATCGCCGTTCGGCCGCGAAACGGGGAGTCAGGTGAGAAGTGTTTAAATGTCCGGGCCACTTCACTTCAGCTATGTCAGAGGCGCAACCCGATACACGGAGTGACGCACGTGACCTGACCGCGTTCCAGAAGAACATCCTGACCGTCCTCGGCGAGGAAGCCCGATACGGTCTCGCAATCAAGCGCGAACTCGAAGAGTACTACGGCGAGGAGGTCAACCACGGCCGTCTGTACCCGAACCTCGACGATCTCGTCAACAAGGGCCTCGTCGAGAAGTCCGAGTTGGACAAACGGACCAACGAGTACGCGCTCACCAACGAGGGCTTCGACGCGGTCGTCGACGACCTCGAATGGACGCTCTCGAAGTTCGTCGCCGACGCCGACCGCCGCGAGCGCGTCGAGACCATCGTCGCCGACGACTGAGGACTGGGCATCCCCAGGCAGTTTTTCCAGCACACACCACACCCCCAGCAGCGGCGTTACGGCGTGTCCTCGTCGGTGGTGGCTGCGATGTCGTCGATGATCGCAAGCGACGCCTCGATGGCGTCGCGCTGATCGGCGCTGGGCCACGCGTTCCGGGGGAAGAACTCCTCGCGGAACCGCGTGCGCTCCGCGTCGGTCGCGGTGTCCATGGGGCGCGCATAGTGGTTGTTCATGAACGCCGCGAACGCGGCCGCGTTCTGGGCGTGCACGTCGTCGTGGGCGGCCGCAACGCGGTCGACGATGGCGGCGTTGCGGGCGGCGGCGTGCTCGTAGTCGCCCTGTTCGCCGCCGCCGGCGAGCGAGCGTTCGACGGCGCGGTCGGGGTCGTCGATGTCGCCGGGGTGGACGGTGCCGTCGGTGAGCCAGTCGGTGGGATAGCAGACCAGCGTCGCGTCGGCGTCACGGACCCGCGCGAGGAAGCCGTGGTCGGCGAGCAGTTCGTCGCGGCGGTCGCGGTAGGCGTCGGCGGCGGCGGGGTCGGTGGCGTCGCGGGCGAGCCGCGTGAGTCGCTGTGCCTCGGCGGCCGCGTCGGCTGGCAGCTCAGGCATCGTCGAGGGCCTCGTTGGCGAGGGCGTCGGCGCGCTCGTTGGTCGCCCGTGGCACGTGGGTGATCGACCAGTCGTCGAACCCCGTGAGGAGTTCGCGGGCGCGCACTCGTTTCCGCCTGAGGTCGGGGTCGTTGGTGTCCCACGCGCCGGTGAGCTGTTTCTCGACGAGCTGGGAGTCCCCCCGTAGTTCGATGTCGTCGAACCCGAAGTCGGCGGCGGCTTCCAGGGCGGCGATCAGGGCGTCGTATTCGGCCTGGTTGTTGGTAGCGCGGCCGATGGTGTCGCCGCCCTCGGCGACGATGCCGCCGGCGCCGGAGACGAGCACCCAGCCGACCGCGGCGGGGCCGGGGTTCCCGCGGCTTGCGCCGTCGAAGTAGGCGTGCACGCGGCCGCCGCGGTCGGGTTGGACGACGGCCGTGATGTCAGTGGGCGACCCCCCCTGGACGACGAGTTTGTCCGCGTAGGCGACGGCGTGGGCGTCCCCGAGGTCGGCGTGCCACAGTTCGTGCTCGGAGTTCCCGTCGCTGAACGATGCGCCGGCGTCGGCCAACGCCGCGCGGGCTGTCTGGATGTCGCACTCGACGACTGGCATTGAAGTCAGGTCACCCCGCGTCCCGTTTATGGGTTACTGTTCGGGGCGGCGTGCCTGGCGCGGGGAAACGCGGCTGAGCCGGTGGTTCTCGCCGACAACCGCGTGGTATTGTGTTGGATTGAAGACCGCTCAATACTGCCAATGGGTTTATGAGTGTGCGCGACACTAATATAAAAATGCGATGACACGGTCCACCCGCCAGCGGGAGCGAGAAACGGCGGCAAAGCAGGAGGAGGAGGAGGACTCCGAGGAGGGGGTGCGGGAGTGCCCGGAGTGTGGCTCGGATAACCTCGTGAAGAGTTCGGACCGCGCGGAATTGGTCTGCAACGACTGTGGCCTCGTCGTCGAAGAAGAGCAGATCGATCCCGGTCCGGAGTGGCGGGCGTTCAACCACCAGGAGCGACAGGAGAAGTCCCGCGTCGGCGCGCCGACGACCCAGACGATGCACGACAAGGGACTGACCACGACGATCGACTGGAAGGACAAGGACGCCTACGGCCGCTCTATCTCCTCGAAGAAACGTTCGCAGATGCACCGACTGCGGAAATGGCAGGAACGAATCCGAACGAAAGACGCCGGCGAGCGCAACCTCCAGTTCGCGCTCTCGGAGATCGACCGGATGGCGTCGGCGCTCGGCGTGCCCCGGTCGGTGCGGGAAGTCGCATCAGTCATCTACCGGCGCGCGCTCAAAGAGGACCTGATCCGGGGTCGATCCATCGAGGGCGTCGCCACGAGCGCGCTGTACGCGGCCTGCCGGAAGGAAGGCATTCCGCGCAGCCTCGAAGAGATCTCGGAGGTATCCCGGGTCGAGCGCAAGGAGATCGGGCGCACGTATCGGTATATCTCCCAGGAGCTCGGCCTGGAGATGAAGCCGGTCGATCCGAAGAAGTACGTGCCGCGGTTCTGTTCTGAACTCGAACTCACCGAGGAGGTCCAATCGAAAGCCAACGAGATCATCGAAACGACCGCCGAGGAGGGACTGCTCTCGGGGAAGTCACCCACCGGATACGCGGCCGCAGCCATCTACGCCGCGAGCCTGCTGTGCAACGAGAAGAAGACCCAACGCGAGGTCGCCGACGTCGCGCAGGTGACGGAGGTCACCATCCGGAACCGCTACCAGGAGCAGATCGAAGCGATGGGTATTCACGGCTGAGCCCTGGCCGTGGGCCGCCCACGTGGCCCCGTTTTCCGCCGTTTCGGAGGTGAATGGGCGCATCGAAGGGGTTTTGCGGACGCCACGGGAACGCCGTAGATATGACTGCGCCGTGGGCGGACTGGGATCACGTCCTCAAGATCGATCCGGACAAGTCGCTGGTGGACGGTGAGACGTTCGACGACGTCGCGCAGACGGGCACGGACGCGATCGAGATCGGCGGAACACTCGACGTGACCACCGAGAAGATGCGCCGCGTCATCGACGCGTGTCGGACACACGAGGTGCCGCTGTATCAGGAGCCGTCGAACCCCGCCGTCGTCGTCGAGGACGAGGCCCTGGACGGCTATCTCGTGCCGGTGGTGTTGAACGCCGGGGATCCGTTCTGGATCACGGGTGCGCACAAGGAGTGGGTGCGGATCGCGGACCTCGACTGGGAGCGCACCACGACGGAGGCGTACATCGTGATGAACCCCGACGCGAGCGTGGCCGAGTACACCGGCGCGGACTGCGGGTTGGACGCCGACGAGGTGGGGGCGTACGCCACCGTGGCTGAGCGGTTGCTCGGCCAGGAGGTCGTGTACGTGGAGTATTCGGGGACGCTGGGGGATCCGGCGGTGGTCGAGGCGGCCGCCGGCGGGGTCGACGACGCGGCCGTGTTCTATGGTGGTGGGATCGACGGCTACGACGCGGCGTACCGGATGGGCGCACACGCGGACACGATCGTGGTCGGGGATCTGGTACACGAGGCCGGGGTGGACGCCGTCAGAGAGACCGTATCGGGGGTTCGGGACGCGCAGGCCGAGGAGTGAGGGGCGCGTGCCGAGACTGTAATGCTTACAGTGCCGCGTCGCCGAGAGCGGTGCAATGAGCGACGGTGAGTCGGCGGTCGCGTTCGCGCCGGGGCACGTGACGGGGTTTTTCAGCGTGGACGCGGGCGCGACCGAGGCGGCGGTCGCGTCGGGGTCTCGGGGTGCGGGAGTCGCGCTCTCTGCGGGCGTCACCGTCACGGTGACGCGGGCCGAGAACACGGGCGTGGTGTTGAACGGAACGCCGACGGAGATCGCGAGCGTGCGGGGCGTCCTCGATGCGCTTGGCGTGACCGCGCGCGTGACCGCGGAGACGCCGCTGCCGCTGGGTGCGGGGTTCGGCGTGTCGGGTGCGACCGCGCTGGCGGCGGCGTTGGCGGCCAACGAGGTGTTCGGGTGTGGGTGCTCGGAGAACGAGTTGGTGCAGGTGGCCCACGTGGCCGACGCCGAGGCGGGCACGGGGCTCGGCGACGTGGTGGCGCAGGCGCGCGGTGGGCTTCCCGTTCGGGTGGAGCCGGGAGCGCCGCCCCACGGCAGCCTGGACGGGGTGCCGGCGAGCGGGCGCATCGAGTACGTGTCGTTCGGCGGGCTGTCGACCAGTGACGTGATCGGTGGGGAGACGGACGCGCTGTCGGCGGCCGGTGCGGACGCGCTGGCGGCCCTGCGCGCGGATCCGACGGTGGCCGAGTTCGTCGCGGCGTCGCGGCGGTTCGCGCGGGCGGCGGGGTTGGTGGATGCGGCGGTCGCGGACGCCATCGCGGCGGTCCAGGCGGCTGGCGGTGAGGCCGCGATGGCGATGCTCGGGCGGACGGTGTTCGCGCTCGGAACGGGGTTGAGCGACGCGGGGTACGACGCGGCGTCGTGTGCGATCCATCACGGCGGCGCGTCGCTGCGGTGAGAGCGGGCGATTTTTGCCCGCCAACGGTGTTGGTGGGGTATGACCGAGATTCCCGAGGACCACCCGCGACACGACTCGCTGGTGACCCGCCACCGGATCGAGGACGGGGTGGACGACGGTATCACGAGCCGACAGGGGTTGATCGCGCAGGGCCGCGGGGAGGCGTACGACTACCTGTTGGGCGAGGAAACGATCCCCAGCGCGGACGCCGCCGAGCGGGCGGCCGCCGCGCAGTTGTTGACTGCGGACCACCCGGTGGTGTCGGTCAACGGGAACGTGGCCGCGCTCGTGCCCGACGCGCTCGTGGCGTTGGCGGCGGCGACCGGCGCGGATCTGGCGGTGAACCTGTTCAATCGGACCGAGGAGCGCGTCGAGCGGATCGCGGACCACTTGCGCGAGCACGGCGCGAGTGGGGTGTTGGGGACGAAGGCGGACGCGCGGATCCCGGGGTTGGACCACGAGCGCGCGACCGTCGACAGCGACGGGATCTACGACGCCGACGTGGTGTTGGTGCCCTTGGAGGACGGGGATCGGGCGGCGGCGCTGGCCGAGATGGGGAAGACGGAGCTGGTGATCGACCTGAACCCGCTGTCGCGGTCCGCGCAGGCGGCGTCGGTGCCGATCATCGACAACGTGGTGCGGGCGGTGCCGAACATCACAGCACACGCGCGTGATCTGTCAGCAGCGGAGGGTGATGCCCGTGAGGAGTGCATCCAAGAGTTCGACCGGGAGGCCGCCCTACGGGCGGCAGAGGAGCGAATCAGGGGCGGTATGAGTGGTGGCGCGTAGGGTGAGAGCGCGCTGACGTACACTATTTTTGGTGAGCCGAAAACCGAACGTCTTTTGAATCTTTAGGTTGCCCTAAACCCTATGCAGCGACGACGAGAATTCCTACAGGCAACGGGGGCAGCACTCGCCGCAGTCGGACTCGCCGGCTGCAGCGACTCGGGAGGCACGACCGACGGCGACGCGACGACGGCGGCCGACGCCGGCAGCGGTAACGACGGAGGCGACGACGTCGGCGTCGACGCCGCCGTGGCCGCCCAGTGGAACGTCTACCGCGCGCGCCTCGCGGACGCCGCCGCGCTGGGCGCACACGGCGCGTCCGACGTGGGCGCACAGCTCGCCGCCACCACGTTCGAACAGGACTTCGAGAACGCCGGCGGCGAACACGGTGCCCACGAAACCCTCGAAACGACCAGCGAGAGCGCCTACGAGGGCTTCGAGCAGGCCGCGATCGGCGTCCGGGACGCGCTCAGGGAGGGAGACAGCGCCAGTGCGATCGAGCAGGCCGAATCCGCCGCCGCGAACCTGCGGGACGCCCAACAGCGCCTCGTCGGGGAGACCGCGATGCACGCCCTGGACGCGCTGGCGTTCGCCGACCACGCCGCGACCGCGCGCGCGCTCGCCGCCGCCGGTCAGGCCGACGCCGCCGCGGTCGCCGCCAACACCGCCCTCTCGGCGTTCGAAACCGCGCCCGCCCACGAGGCCATGGAGTCCGCAGCCACGGACGCCTACGAGTCCTTCGAGAGCGGGCTCGGGGACACCCTGTCGGCCGGACAGCGCGGCAACGCCGACGACGCGAACTCCGCCGCCGCCACCGCCGTGTCGGCGGCCGTCGACGGTGCGTACGCGATCGCCGACACCGCCGGCACCGAAGCGGGCCACATCGCTAGCCTCCAGTCCCGCGCGTACGACGCCGCCGCGCTCAACGCGATGGGTGGCCCGTCGTCGGACTTCGGGCACGCCGCCGTGCTGTCGGCGTACCGGGCGCGCGCCCAGGACGCCGCGTGGGTCGCCGACGCCGGCGCGTCGGACGCGGCCGCATCGATGGCGATCAGCGTGCTCGAAGACTTCGAAGGCGCGGCCGCCCACGAACCCCTCGAAGAGACCGACCACGACGCCTACGAGGGCTTCGAGGGCGGCGTGGAAGCGCTCCAGGAAGCGATCACCGCCGGCAGCGGCGTTTCGGATGCGCTCTCGCAGGTCGACACCAACCTGGTCGCCGGCATCAAGGCGCTGACCACGGACACCGAAGCGGTCATCCTGGAGACCGGGTTCCTCCGCGCGCTGCTCGGCGACGCCCGCGAGCAGTACCAGCGCGGCAACGCCGAGCGCGCCGCCGCGAGCGTCGAAGCCATGTTCAAGCGCTTCGAGCGCGACGAGCTGGGCGCACACGAGACCCTCGAATCCACCAGCGAATCCCTCTACGAGACGTTCGAGGACGAACACGTGGGCGCGCTGCCGGCGGCGATGCGGAACGGCAACGACGACGCAGTGACGACGCACCTCGACGGCGCGCGATCCGCGCTCGCGGAGTTCGCGGCGCAGATCGCGCCGACCGCGCGGGTTGCAGGCGGCGAATCGGTCACCATCACCGCCCGCGCGTTCGACGCCGCCGGCGTGGCGGCGCTGGACGACCGGACGCGCGCGGCGACGATCGCCGACGACGCGATGGCCTACTTCGAGGGCGGCGCGGGCGGGTTCCACGAGGCCGTCGAAGCCAGCAACGAGGAAACCTACCACGCCTTCGAGGAGGCGCTGGTGGGCGTGTCCTCGACGGCGAGCGACGGCGGGAGCGTGTTCGACGCCGCGACCGGCTTCGGCGCGCAGTCCAGGACCGCGGTCTACGACGTGATCGGGAACGCGGGCGGCGACCTCACGGCGGCGGCGGCGGCCGTGGCTCGGGGCGCGCTCCGTGACTTCGAGGGAGCGCGCGCACACGAACCGCTGGAGGAGGCCGACCACGACGCCTACGAGGCGTTCGAGTCGTCGTTCGAAACGTACGCCAGCGGCCTGGAGTCCGGGACCGGCGACGTCTCCGTGGTGCGGCGGGCGTCCCTGCGGGCGCAGTTCGCGGTGGCGGGCGACGCCAGCGCGGCCCCGGTCGGCGACGCCGCATCCAGTAGCGAAGGCGACTCCCAGCCCGAGCTGAGCGGCGGGCCGAACGTCGTCTCCGGCGTCCCCGATGACGCCGACCACGTGATCGACATGAACGCGGTCGCGTACGATCCCGCGGAACTCACCGTGTCCGCCGGGGACACCGTCGCGTGGACACACGCCGACGGCGAGGCGCACTCGGTCACGGCCTACGAGGACGACATCCCTGCGGACGCAACGTACTGGGCGTCCGGCGGCTTCGACAGCCAGGACGCGGCCAAGACCGGCTGGGCGAACGGCAAGGGCGCGGTCACCGAGGGCGAATCGTACGTCCACACGTTCGAAACCACCGGCGAGCACGAGTACTACTGCATCCCCCACAAGAACCTCGGGATGGAAGGCACGATCGTCGTCGAGGAGTGACAATGGTTGGAACCGACCTCGCTACCATCCGCGACCGGCTGGAAGGCCTCGCGGAGTCGGACGGCAGATTCGTCGTTGCGTGTGCGCGGACCGGCGAGCAACCGTTCCCCGTGGCGGGGCTTCGGTTCGCCGACCGCGACACGGCAGCCGACGCGCTCTCGCTGGCGACCGCGTACCGGGAGACGCTGGCGCGATACGACCCCTGGGCCCCCCAATACGACCTGGTCGTCCACGGCGCGCCCGTGCCGTCGCCGACCGACGGCCCGGACCGCTCGGACATCTGCCACGACATCGTCGGCGCGGTGTTCGAGGCGCTGTCAGCGGCCGACCGCGACGCCGCCGAGCGCGCCGTGCTCGACGGGTATTTCGCCGCCGCGGAGGCGACCACCGACGTCGACGATCTCTCGATGGTGTTGTTGTCCTGTGCCGCCGACGCCCTGGACGAACACCTCGCGCCGGCGGCCCAGGAGGCGATCCTCAGCGACGCCGCCGACCGCGTCGACTTCGTGACCACCGACGCCACGCCGGGCGAAGCGCTTGCGACCGTCGCCGCCGCGGACCTCGCCAGTAGCATCACGTGCACCGACGGCGGGTGGCGGTTCGCCGCCGAATCCACGGGTGACCGCGGCGCAGTGACCCTTCCGGTTGCGGTTGCGCTGCTCGCCACCCACGCCGTCGACGCGCCCGCGTTCGCGCCGATCGGCGACCGCATCGACGTGCAGCCGTCCGGCGGTCCGGCGGGGCTCGCGACGGCGGCCTCAGAGTAGGCCGCGGGCCATCCGCACCGCGTCCGGCGCGTTCTCCGCGAGCACGTAGACGATCGGTTCGACGCCGTAGCCACCGGTCTGATAGAGCACGTCCACGGCGTCGGCGTCCCGGACCGCGTCCCGGATGTGGTGGTCGTCGGTCGTCGACTCTCCCTCCGGCTCGAACTCGACCACGGCGTAGCCTGCGTCCGCGAGCGCGGCGACCGTGTCCGCACTGTACGCGATGTTGAGCGCGGCGTGGGCGTCCACACCGGCGGCGCGCGCGTCCAACAACACCGTTGCGACGTACGCGCTCACGCCGAACTCGGGCTCCGCTGGGATCTCGGTGCGTCCCATCACGTCCAGCACCCGGCCCGGCACGCCGGCCACGTCCTCGACGGTGTCCGCCTCGGGCGTACACTCCACGAGGTTCGCGCCGACCGCCGGGATCTGGGTGGCGAAGCCGCTGGTGCGTTCGAGCATGCGCACCCCACGGCGCACCGACGACAACACGTGCTCGCGCACCCGCACCTCGCTGTCCGCGTCGTGAACGGTGAAGTCGCCGTCGTAGTCGGCCAGCGCGGGATTGGCGGCCTCATGGCGCTCGGCCAGGATGTCGCTGCTCGTGGACAGCTCCCGCACGAGAACCTCGGCCTCCACGAGCGCCTGCACCTGGGAGACGTTGCCGGTTGCGAGCCCGCTGCCGGTGCGCTCGACGAGTTCCTGGACGCGGTCGTCGGCGGCGATCTCGTCGTCGGTGGTCACGTCGCCGTGGGCGTATTTCGAGACCGCTGACTGGCTGACCCCGAGCAGTTCAGCGACCTCGTGTTGGGTGAGCCCGCGCTCCCGCAGGTCGGCCGCCAGCAGCGACCGGAACGTCGGCAGGAACTCCTCGACGACGACCTCCTCGATGAACTTCATTGTGTCCCCCCGAACTCGCGGTCCCCCCGGATGCGGGAGGCCTGTGGGCCGTCCTGGTCCTGGTATTTCGACCCGCGCTCGTCGCCGTACGGCCGGTCGGCGGGGCTGGTGAGTTCCGTGAACACGAGCTGGCTGATGCGCATCTCGGGGGTGAGTGCCACCGGCACCTTCCCGAGGTTCGAGAGTTCAAGCGTCACCCGCCCGTTGAACCCGGGGTCGATGAAACCGGCCGTGGCGTGGACCACCACGGCGAGGCGGCCCAACGAGGACCGCCCCTCGACCTGCGCAACCAGGTCCCGGGGCACCTCCACGCGCTCTTTGGTGGTGCCGAGCACGAAATCCCCGGGGTGGAGGATGAACTCGTCGCCGTCCTCGACGACGGTCTCGGTGACGTACTCATCGACTTCGTCCTCGCGGTTCGGATGGATGCAGGGGACGTTGGCGCGCTCGAACTCCAGGAACCGCCGGCCAAGACGGACGTCGACGCTCGCCGGCTGCACCTGGAGGTCGACGTCCTCCAGGGGCTCGATGGCGAGGTCACCGTCCGCCAGGCGTGCGAGAATGTCCTGGTCGGAGAGTATCATACCCGAACAGTGTGCTCGGGATGCCTAAAGGTTTCAGAACAGGGTCAACAGCCAGCTGCCGTAGGCGATCACGCCGCCCGCCAGCCACGGTGCTTCCGAGTCGTCGTCGAAGGCCACCGCGAGACCGTGGGCGTAGAGGTACGTCTGCCAGCCCGCCACCGCGAACGAGATCGCGGTCCGGACGGCGCTGGTCCGCTGGAGGGTCGCCTGGAACTGTTCGAGGAACAGCGCCGGCGAGGACACGGTTGCGCCGTCGACGGCGACCGCGAGCGCCACGAACAGTGCCAGTCCGGTCAGCGCCGTCGGCGCGGTCCCCCACCCCACGATCGCAAACGTCTCCGTGAACCGGCCGTCGTGGCCGACGACAGCGCGCGCGAACACGTGGAGGACGCCCGCGATCAGCACCCACCCCACCGCCAGCGCCAACACGAGGCCGACGATGGACGCCCCGACGAGGGGCCAGATGGTGCTGGCGGCGTCGGCTCCGCCGGCGGCGGCGAGTTTGTTCGAGAGCAGGACGCCGAAGCCGATGAGCACGAGCGCGAGCGAGAGCGCCGCGACGCCGGCGACGACGGCCGCCGGCCGCAGGTCGAAGCCGTGCTGGTTGAAATACTCGCGGGGGTGGAGGAAGGGCGTGCGGGGAGCCATGCCGAATGCTGCAGGGTGGACCGACGTAGTGGTTTCGGCCGCGAGTAGCCAGGGCTATGCCGGAGCCGGCCGTCCGTCCGGCCATGAAACAGGTCATCGCCGCCCGCACGGACATCGGAATGGGGCAGGGAAAGCTCGCCGCGCAGGTCGCCCACGCCTCGCTGAACGCCTACGAGTACACCGACGATCGCGCCGTCCGCCGGTGGAAAGACGAGGGGCAGACGAAGGTCGTGGTGAAAGTCGGCAGCGAGCGCGAGCTCTACGAGCGCTCCGAGGAAGCCAAGCGCGCCGGGCTGCCCACGGGGCTCATCTCGGACGCCGGCCGCACCCAACTGGAGCCGGGGACGCCGACGGCGCTCGCCATCGGGCCCGCGCCCGACGCCGACGTCGACCGGATCACGGGCGACCTCTCGTTGTTCTGATGCGCGAGGCACACCCCATCGAGCGCGCCGTCGGGATGGCGTACTACGCGAGCGACAGCGACGGCACTGGCGGCCGGCTGCGGGACTCCCCGGCGGACTTCCGCGTGCGCGAACTCGAAGCGTTCGACACCCAGCCGGCGGACGCGCCGACCGGCGACTACCCGTGGCTCGTGGTGCGTGCGACCCTCCACGAGTGGGACACCAACGACTTCGCCCGCGAACTCGCCAACACCGTCGGGATGAGCCGCGAGCGCGTGCGGTGGGCGGGCACCAAGGACCGCCACGCGGTCACCACTCAGCTGTTCGCCGTCCGCGATCTGGACGCCGCCCAGGTGCCGGAGATCCGGAACGCCGACATCGAGGTCGTCGGGCGGGCGGGCCGCGGCCTGGAGTTCGGGGATCTCGCCGGCAACGCCTTCGAGATCGTGGTGCGGGACCCCGACGCCCCCGAGCGGGCCGCCGCCGTCGCCGACGAGTTGGCGGCGTTCGGCGGCGGAACCGTCGGCACGCCCAACTACTTCGGCCAACAGCGCTTCGGGAGCAAGCGCCCGGTCACCCACGAGGTCGGGCTCGCCATCCTGCGCGACGACTGGGAGGCGGCCGCCATGGCGTACCTGGGCGCGCCCACCGAGCACGAACCCGCGGACTCCCAGCGCGCCCGCGAGTACGTCGCGGAAACGCGGGACTGGACGGGTGCGCTCGCGGAGTTCCCACAGCGCCTGCGCTACGAGCGCACCATGCTGCACGAGCTGGCCGACGGCGGGAGCTTCCGGGACGCCGTCGAGACGTTCCCGTCGAACCTCCAGCAGCTGTTCGTGCACGCCGCCCAGTCGTACGTCTTCAACCGAATCGTCTCGGAGCGCATGGCGCGCGGGCTGCCGTTCGGCGAGCCGGTCGCGGGCGACGTGGTGTGGTTCGCGGACAGCGACGCCGACGCCGCCGTCGCCCAGCCCGACGCCGCACGCCAGCAGCGGGTCACCGACTCCCGGGTGGACGTGATGGCGCGGCACTGCGAGCGCGGCCGCGCGTTCGTCACCGCGCCGCTCGTGGGCACCGACACCGAGTTCGCGGACGGCGACCCCGGGGAGATCACTCGGGGTGTCCTCGACGACCTCGACCTCGCGCCCGAGGACTTCGACCTACCCGGCGAGTTCGACTCGGCGGGCAGTCGCCGCGCGATACTCCTCCGGCCGGATCTCACGGTCAGCCACGACCCGCTGGCCTTCGAGTTCGCGCTGCCCTCCGGCAGCTACGCCACGGTCGTCCTGCGGGAGTTCCTGAAACCCAGCCCGCTGGCCCTCTGAGCGGGGTGGCTGAAACACCGGGTTTTTGCGGTCGCGCCGCGTCCCATCGGGCATGGACTGTTCGCGGTGTGGCACGCCACTGGATAAACCGGGCGACTACTGCCTGGTGTGCCGGACCGAGAACTGCGACGCGGTGGTGGCTGACTGCGGGCGCGACCGGGCGACGCTGACGTTTCTGACCGACGAGGACGTCGTCGGCCGCACCGACATCACGACCGTGCCCGAGGACGGCGACGAGACCGGCGTCATCGAGCTGCGGAACTTCGCCGGACGCATCGCGGACGAGATCCGCAGGAAGCGCCCGGAGGACGTCTTCGTCGCGGGCGCTCACGAGGTGATCCGGGCGGTGCGCGCGGATCTCCACCACGACGTCTACCGCGTCGAGCCCGACGACCCCGTGGCGTCGGTGCTGGATCGCCGCGGTGACCGCGCCCTGGACGTCGTCGAGAAGCCCGTCCGGGAGAAGATCGGTGGCCGCCACTCGACGCTCATCGGCGACCGCGACGGCCAGCAAGCCATCCGCACGGTTGCGGGCCACCCGAACGTCAAGAAGGTCATTCCCGGCCCCATCGACGCCGGCGGCTCGGGCTCCCGCACTGGCGTCCGCGCGAAGGTCACGCGCGCCGACACCAACGGCAACCTCCGGCTGCTCGTGCGGGACGGCTCAAGCGTCCAGGAGAACCGCGTGGTCACCACGGCGATGAGCCGCGACACCGGCGAGCGCGTTCGCACCGATCTCAACGACGCGCTCGAAGACGAATCACTCCGCGAGTGAGGACGGAGGTCGGTCCTGCCGACGCGGGTGGCCGACGAAACCGGAAACAGTTTGTGCGCTCCGGCAGACCGGCTGTTGTCCCCATGATCGACTCGAAGACAATCCAGCTGACGACGCTCTGGTTCGTCGTCATGATATTCATCCAGACGATGAGCGCCGACAATCCGCCGATAAATGCAATTGGCTTCCTCGCATTGCTCCTCGTGTTGGTTCTCCCGGTCGTGATTCTCGGTCGACTCGCGGCGACCGTGTTCGCGGACCGGGGCTGGTCGCTCCGCGCTCGTTGAGTCAGTGTCCTCCCTTCGGTCGGACACGCGACTGACGGCTCACGGGTCGCTACGCTCCCCGCTCGCGTTCCTGTGCCCTCGACTCGGGCACACAACTCGTAGCGTTTATGTACGCGACGGCGGTAGACGCTGGCACTATGGCTAACCAGAGCTCCACCGGGAGCGCCGGCCGGTTCGGTGCGCGCTACGGGCGCGTCTCGCGCCGCCGCGTCTCCGACATCGAGGGCACGATGAACGAAGACCACGCCTGCCCGGACTGTGGGTCCGAGGCCGTCTCCCGCGAGGGGACCGGCATCTGGCAGTGCGGGAAATGCGGCTACAAGTACGCCGGCGGTGCCTACCAGCCCCAGACGCCCAGCGGCAAGACGGTCACGCGCTCGATCCGGACCGCCCTGGGTGAAACCGGCGACAGCAACAGCGAGTAACAGTTCAGATGTCGTATAAGTGTTCGCGGTGCAAGCGCGACGTCGAACTCGACGAATACGGCGGCGTGCGGTGCCCGTACTGCGGGCACCGTGTGCTGTTGAAAGAGCGCAGCCGGGACGTGAAGGAAGTCAGCGTCCAGTAACCGACGTGCCGTCGCACTCGACGGAGCTCGTTTTCCGGTACGATTCGACGGCGGTTGCGTCCATCGTCGCCAGCAGCGTCGCCGTGTCGGCGGGCGACATCGACGGCGAGCGCAGCCGGGCGACGGTCAGCCGCGACGGCGCGACGGTGACCGTGGTCGTCGACGCCACCGACCTGACGGCGCTGCGTGCCGGCCAGAACACGTGGCTGACGCTCGTCGAGGTGGCCGAACGAGCGGCCGCTCCGTCCGCGGCCGGACCCTGATTCGGGGCGTAGCGTGGGACCCGCGAACCCCATCCGATCCGGCGGCTCGGGCTGTCACACCCCCAGGTCCGGTGTGCAACCACAAAGCGGGGGTTTTTCCGTTGGGCGCGCAACCGGATACGTATGCAGGGTAACCTACCACCGGAAGCGCAGGAGAAACTCGAGCAGCTCCAGGATCTGCAGGAGAAAGCGCAGAACGTCGCCACGCAGAAACAGCAGGCCGAACAGCAGCTGTCCGAGGCCGAAACGGCCCTGGACGCGCTCGGCGACATCGAGGAGTCGACCACGATGTACCGTGAGGTCGGCGAGTTGCTCGTGGAAACGGAGTACGACAACGCCCACGACGACCTCGACGAGAAGGTCAGCGACCTGGAAGTGCGCGTCGAAACCCTCCAGAAGCAGGAGGACCGCGTGCAGGAGCAGTTCGAGAGCCTCCAGGAGGAGCTGCAGGACATGCTCGGCGGTGCGGGCGGCGCGATGGGCGGCGGTCCGGGCGCGTAACGACCGATGCCGAACGATGAGGAGGTCGTGGAGACGGCCGCCGAAGCCGCCGAGGGGCTCGTCCTCGACCGGCTGCGGACCAGCGACGTGGACGACCTCGATATCACGGTGACGTTCGAGGACGGCGTCCTGGACGTGGACATCTACGTCCGGGCACCGGACGCCGACGCGGACGTCGAGCAGGTCGCGGACGACGGCGCGCTCGCCGCGCAAGCAGCCGTCGACGACCTGTTCGCCGACGAGTAGGCGGGGAGAACTTCTCGCCGTTCGCCACGCCAGCCAGCGGCGGCGCTCGGCTAGCGCTCACGGGAGTGTCTCGGCGAGCCGGTCGTCGCCGTCGGGGAGCGGCGGTCCGTGTCCGGGACACGCGTACTCGAAGGCGGGCGCACGACGACACAGCGACCGCACACTGGACTCAACCGCGGCGGCGTCGTGGCTCGTGAGCCAGCCAGTGGGCTTCAGCCTGTCGCCGAGTCCATAGGCGAGGTCACCGAGGAACGCGACGGACAGGTCCTCGTGGACGTAGGCGACGTGTCCGGGCGTGTGACCGGGGGTGTGGTACGCGTGGAAGCCGCCGACGTCGTCCCCGTCAACGACGGCTCGAATCGGGAGATCCGGCAGGTCGAGCCGGCGATAGTAGAGCCGGTGGAGCGCCCCGATGCCGTTCCGAGCAGTCCACGGCGGCAGTCGGTCGCCGGCGACGTACGGCGCGTCCCGCTCGTGGACGTACACCGGGGCGTCCAGTGCCGGCGTGAGTCGCGCGAGCGTGCCGACGTGGTCGGCGTCGTAGTGGGTCACCAGCACGCGGTCGATGTCGCCGGGTTCGACGCCGGCAGTGCGCAGGCCGTCTCGGACGGTCTGCTCGTCTCCCGGCCACCCGGCGTCCACGAGCGTCGTCTCGTTGTCGTCGACGACGACGTAGGCGTTCGGCATGTCCAGAGTCGAACAGTCGACGTGCGTCACGCCGGGTGGCAACTGCGCCGTCATTGCCGGAACTGCCAGACGGAGTGCGATGAGTGTTTCGGCGGGCTACGTGAGGAAGAAGACGAGGACGCTGATGGTGACCGTGGCGAGAACGGCGAGTCCCGCGACGGCGCCACCCATCGCGATGACGGCGTTGGCGTGGCTGGCAAGCGTCTCGGTGCGGTCGTTGCCGAAGACGGTGACTTCCGCGCGCTCGGTGGCCACGCCGGCCTCGACGGGGTCGAGGTCGTCCGTGGCGGCTTCAGTGAGCGCGACGACCACGTCGGTGAGGGCACCCCAGTCGATGGCGGCACCGACCTGGTTCGAGGACTCGACGGTGTTGACGATGTGCGTGTCCGTGGTCATGACTTCGGCGTGGTCGATGCCGAGGCCGCCGACGGCGTCCAGGAGGCGCTCGCGGAGCCCCGGTTCCATGTTGTTCCCGTCGATGAGCACGTAGGCGGTGCGCGTGGTGCCGGTTTCGACGACCGCGACGCGGACGCCGAGGGGGCCGATGCCGTCGCATGGCTGCCAGTCAGTGGGGTCCCAGGCGACACCCATGCGGAGCGCGTGCTCGGGTGCGTCGGCGAGGTCGCGGGCGGCGCTGCCGGCGGCCTGGATCAGCTGGAACGAGCGCTCGCTGCCGGGGTAGATGTGGCCGAGGTCGTCGCCGTCGAGGCCGTTGTTGCAGTTGTGCGCGTCCGCCAGCAACACCGTCTCCAGTCCCGCGACGCGGGCTTCGGCGGCCGCCGACAGGCCGACGGCGTACGAGATGTCGTCGGCGAAGTTGGGGGCGTACGTCGAGACGAGGAACGCGTCGTCGTCGAAGGCCTGCCCGAAAAGCGTGGCCTCGCCGTCGGTGGCCCGCACCGGCGCGGTCGCGGTGTCGGTGTACGCGATGCGGTCGTGGGCGTCGGCAGCGGCGTCGACGAGCGTGTCGACCTCGCGCTCGGTGACGAGGTTGAAGTCGTGGCCGGCGGTTGCGTGGGGCGGGAACGCCAGCCCGTCCGTGGCGTCGGCGACCCGCTGGGGGAGGTTGCCGCCGCCGATCTCGCCCATCGGCCCCGGGTGGATCATCGGCAATACGAACCGCGCTTTCTCGGTTTCGTCGCTCGTGCGGCGGAACGACAGCACAGTCACGGGGACGACGGCCTCCTCGCCGATCTGCTCGAAGAAGTCCTCGAGCTCCCGAGTGCCCTCGGCGATGTGGCCGATGAACCCGCCGATGAAGTCGAGCACGCTCACGCCGAGGCTGCGCTGCCACGGGCGGTCGATGACGACGACGAACCCGTAGGCCACAGAGCCGTACAGCGCGGTCATCGCAACCAACAACAGGAAATCCCGGGGGGCGAACGCGTACTGGATCTCGGGGGGTGCATGCGAGGGCCGCGCGAGGAACGCGCCCAGCAGCGACCCGCCGCCGGACGTGACGTAGTTCAGTGTGCCGCCGTAGACGAACAACAACACGCCGGCGGTGGCGGTTTGGATGCTGGCCGGCAGCACCGACACTGCCAGCGTGTTCCGCGACACCGCCAGGACGACCAGAAACCGGACAGCGAACACGAGCGCGAGCGCCGCGATGAGCGCGTCGAACACGAAGTTCTGGCTGAGCCGCGGTGTGAGGATGGCGGCGACGCCGGCGGCGACCAGCACGGTGACGACGACGATCTCGCAGGCAACGGCGAGCAGCGAGGAGCGGTTGTACGTGAGCTGGCCGCCGAAATACCGGTCGACGGCCGTCGTTGCCATGCTCGCGACGGCCGTGGGGACGCCGATGAAGAACACGCCCTGCCAGGCGTCCTCCAGGACGTACTGGCTGTCGAAGGCCGCAACCCCCGCCAGCGCCGCGATGACCAGCGAGAGCGCGACGCTGGAATACCAGCGGGGAGCACGGAAGATGTACTTCGAGAGGCTGGCCAGTTCGCCCTGGGTTTCGGTCATGCGGCGTTACTCGCAGATGGCCACGAAGTTCTCGAAGACCGCCTCGCCCTCCTCGGTGTGTGCGACTTCGGGATGCCACTGCACGCCGTAGAGGTCGCGGTCGGTGTCGCCCATCGCTTCGACGCCGCAGATGTCGCTTTCGGCGGTGATCGTGAAGCCGTCGGGGACGGCGACGACTTCGTCGGCGTGGCTCGCCCACACGCGCGTGTCCGGGGCGAGCGACCCCACGAGGGGGTCGTCGGCGTCGCTGATCGAAACCGTGACGTCGGCGTAGCCGCCGTAGTCGCCGGCTTCGATGCGGCCGCCGAGCTCGTCGGCGATCAGCTGGTGGCCGAGGCACACCCCCAGAATCGGAACGTCGAGTGTGAGGTACTCCCGGCAGTGGCCGATGTCCGCCATGGTGGGGCCACCGGAGAGCACGAGGCCGTCGGCGTCGATGTCGGCCGGCGGGGTGGTGTTGTCGGTCAGGTCGACGGTCACGCCATCCATGTCACGGAGCAACCGGTGCTCTAGGTGCGTGAACTGGCCGTGGTTGTCGACGACGAGGATGTGCGTCATTGCCGGCGGGTAGGCAACACCGGCGTAAAAACCCACTCGTTCGCCGGGCGGCCGGGAGAACGCTTTTCGGGCGCGCCGTCCGACTGCGACTGTGCACGTCCGCCACGATCCCGACGACGGCGACGGCGCGCGAACGCTCGCCAACACCGTCGAGACGGCCGAGTCGTTCCTCTCGCAGGCCCGCGGGCTGATGTTCCGCACGTCGATCCCCGACGACTACGCGCTCGTGTTCCCGTTCGGCGACCCCGAGGTGCGGGACGCCCACATGGTGTGTGTGCCGTTCGACATCGACGCCATCTGGGTGGTCGACGAGGAGGTCCAACACGTCGAGACCATGGCCGCGTGGACGGGGCGGGCGAGCGCGGACTGTGACACGCTGATCGAGTTGCCGGCGGGCGCTGCGAGCGGCGTCGGCGTCGGCGACCGCGTCCGGGTGACCGAGGAGTCAGCCTGAGGGGCGCGCGCCGAGTTCCACGTCGACGGTTCGGCGGTCGCCGTCCCGAAGCAGCCTGACGCTGACGGTGTCGCCGGGACTGGTGTGTAACGCCAGCAGGCTCAACACGTCTTCGAGCGTGTGGACGCGGGTGCCGTTCACCGCGAGCACGATGTCGCCGCCGACGCGAACGGCACCGCCGTCGACGATGGTCGTGGCATCGCTGCCCACCAGCCGGCCGGCGGACGGTCCCGAAGGGTCGACGGACATCACGAGGAGGCCGCGGGACTCCGTGAGCCCGTTGGCGTCCGCGACGTTGGGGGTGACCGGGGTGAACGACACCCCGAGGTAGGCGTGCTCGTAGTCGCCGGTGTCGATGAGGCTGGGAACGACCCGGTCGGTGAGCGCGGCGGAGATGCCGAACGCGATGTTGTCCCCGCCCCCGGAGTTCACGACCGCGACGACGTCGCCGTCGAGCGACACCAGGGGGCCGCCGCTGTTCCCGGGGTTCACCGCGGCGTCGGTCTGGACGGCGTCCGGAATGCGGTAGCCGGTCGGCGCCGGGATGGCGCGGTTCGTGCCGCTGATGATGCCCGTTGTCACAGTGCCGTTGAGCGCGAACGGGTTGCCGATGGCGACGACCTCCGTGCCGGCGACCGGCGACGCGGTGCGCAACGCCAGCGGGGTGGCGGCGGCCGGGGTGTCGGTGACGGTGACGGCCGCGAGGTCGCTGTTCGGGTCCGTCCCCCGCACCCGGCCGGTCTCCCAGGTGCCGTCGTTGAACCGGACGTTGACCGTCTCCGAGCGCCCCACGACGTGGGCGTTGGTGACGAGTGTCGTGTCGTTGTACAGCCAGCCCGTCCCCTGCCCGGACTGCGTGCGGATCATGACGACGGAGTCGATAACGTCCCGATAGACCGCCGTGTACGGGCTCTCGGAGCGCGAGTCGGTCGTCGTCTCTCGGGTGGTCGTGGCCGCCGTCTCGGCCGCGGCCACACGGTTCGGTGCTGTGTCGGTGCAGCCAGCGGTGCCTGCGGCCAGCACTCCGGCTCCGAGCCGGAGCACGTCGCGTCGACTCGGCATCGGATCAGTCACGAACGGATCGTACGCGTGAGCGACACGAATAGCTTGTGGGCAGCCCCCTGGCGGCGCGGGGCGAGACGGGGGCACCGCTGTCGGCGTGGTGGTCCGAGAAGCGCCGAGGAGGAGATTTGAACTCCTGAGTCCGTGTGGACAGTTGCTCTCGAAGCAACCGCCTTGGCCAGGCTAGGCTACCTCGGCTCGTTCGATACGATGCCGGCCGCGAGTTTAGTGGTTTCGGTTCGGCGAGCGGGTGGCGTGTGACCGGTACGCATAACCCACCAGCGGGGGAGGTCGTGTGGTATGGACGCCAGCAGTGTGCGGGATGGCTGCAGTGCCGTTGTGGACGAGGTGGCGGCGGCGGTCATCGCCGACCGTGAGTTCCTCGAAACGGTTCTCGTCGGGTTCCTGGCTGACGGGCACGTGCTCCTCGAAGACGTCCCGGGAACGGGCAAGACGCTGACTGCGCGCAGCGTCGCGACAGCGCTCGGTCTCGAATTCAGCCGGGTGCAGTTCACGCCGGACCTGTTGCCAACGGACGTGTTGGGGACCCACGTGTTCAACGAGCGGAGCCGGGAGTTCGAGTTCCGGCCCGGCCCGGTGTTCGCGAACGTCGTGTTGGCCGACGAGATCAACCGCGCACCCCCGAAGACGCAGGCAGCGTTGCTGGAGGCGATGGAGGAAGGACAGGTGACGATCGACGGCGAGACGATGGCCCTGCCCGAGCCGTTTTTCGTCATCGCGACCCAGAACCCCGTCGACCAGGAGGGGACGTTTCCCCTGCCGGAGGCGCAACTCGACCGGTTCGTCGTGTCGGCGGCCATCGGCTACCCCGACGCGGCCGGCGAGCGCGAGCTGTTGGCGCGGCGTGCCAGCCGGGACGCCCGGAGTCCGACCGTCGACGCCGTGCTCGACGACGAGCGCGTGCGGGCCCTGCGGCGCGCCTCCGAGGACGTGCGCGTCGGCAGCGACCTCCGCGAGTACATGCTGGCGGTGGCACGCGCGACCCGCGAGCACCCCCGCGTCGAGGTGGGCGTCAGCCCGCGGGGCACCCAGCGGCTGTTCGAGGCGGCGCGCGCTCGCGCGGTCGTGGCGGGCCGCGAGTACGTCGTGCCGGCGGACGTGAAGGGGCTGGCGGGGAGCGTGCTCGCACACCGGCTCGTGTTGACGCCGGACGCGGCCGTCGAGAACGTCGCCAAAGGCGGGATCGTCGAGGGCGTGCTCGACGAGGTGCCGGTGCCCACCGTCGACGCGGCTTAGGCCCGGAGGGCGGCGGCCAACAGCACCCCGCCGAACAGCAA
The DNA here is from genome assembly GCF_016917855.1 of Halobacterium sp. GSL-19. Classification (NCBI taxonomy): domain Archaea; kingdom Methanobacteriati; phylum Methanobacteriota; class Halobacteria; order Halobacteriales; family Halobacteriaceae; genus Halobacterium; species Halobacterium sp. GSL-19. The sequence goes on along the minus strand of NZ_CP070377.1, from coordinate 131,826 downwards.
CGCGAGCAGCGCCGCCACCGGGCGCGTGCTCGGGCCGAGCGTGTAGGCGGCCAGCGCGACGACCGCGGCCGTCAGTGCCAGCGCCGTCGTCGAAAGCACGTGGACGACGACGGACTGCGTGACGCGGGCGTGCCGGCCGACATCGACCCCGAGTCCGACGGCGTGCTCGGCGGCGTCGTACGCGACCACAGTGCCGACGCCACCGACGAGCGCGTACCCCGGGTCGATGCCGGTCGCCGCGCCGAGGACGACCCCGACGGCGAGTGTCGCTGCGCCGGCCGAGACGAACAGCCGTCTCCCACGGAGGCCGCCGCCGACGACGAGCAGTGCGCCGGAGGCCCCGACAGCGAGGCCGACGCCCGAGCTGAGCGCCGGAACCAGTGCGAGGACTGCGGCGAGAGCCGCAGGAACGACCGCGCGAGCCGGCGGGCGCGCGTCGAACTCGCTCACGCGAACCACCCGCGTTCGGCGTCGGCGACCGCCACCGCCAGCGAGTCGCCCGCCTGCCAGTCGATGACGCGGACGCTCGCCGCGCGCAGCGATCGGACGCGGACAGCGCGCGCCACGCCCGCGAACCGCTGGCCGAGCGTCTCTGCCCCCGTGACGTCGGGCGACACCACCGTGACCGGGTGGCCGCTGGCTTCCAGCCGGCGGACGTACTCGGCGGCGGTGTCATCGACCAGCGGCGAGCAGAAGACCACCTGTGCGTCGTCGGGGAGGTGTGTGCGGAGCCGGCGGAACACGAGCGCACTGAGGAACCGCCGGTCGGGCGGCGACACCGAGAAGCCGCGGTCGCGCGCGAGCAGTGCTTCGAGGCGAGCGCGGTGCTCGCGGCCGAGCCCGGGCGCGAGCCACGCCCAGTGTGGGCCCAGCGACGCCACGCCGACCTGGTTGCCGGCGTCGAGGAGTGCTGACGCGACCCCGCCCGCGGCTTCGACGCCGTACTCGACGGCGTTCGTGCCGTCGGCGTCACTGACGTGGGCGACGCGCCGGGTGTCGACGACGGCGACGGCGGTGGCGGCTCGCTCCGCCCGGAACTGGACGGTGGCGAGTTCGCCGTCGCGGGCGAGGCGCGTCCAGTCCACTCTGCTCAGCGGGTCGCCCGAGCGGTACTCGCGGGTGGCGTGGAACGCCACGCCCGAGCCGCCGGTCGGCGTTGGGGTGGGGCCGGCGCGCTGGGTGGGCTGTCGGCGCAGCGGGAACGCGGCCAGACGGGGGAGGTCGGGGACGCAGGTGAGCGTCGTCGCGGCGGGGACGGTGGTGCGCGTCTCGTGGCTGCCGGAGATGTCGCGGGCGATCACCGCAACCGGGTCGAACTCGTGGTCGCCCCGGGTGGCTTCCACGGTGTACGTGACGGTCGCCGACTTGCCGGCCCGGAGCGCGGTCGCCAGCCGGGGCGTCCCGTCGGCGACCGCCAGCGTATCGGGAACGCCGTCGATGAGGCGGAGGTCGGGCAGAAACGACCCGTCGTTGGTCACCGTCAGCGTCACGTCGACCTCGTCGCCGGCGGCGGGGGCGTCCTCGGACACCGACCGTTCGACGGACAGCGACGGCGCTGGGGGCGCGAACAGGGTCGCGTAGCCCGCACCGGCGACGCCGAGCACGCCGAGCACGAGGACGGCGGGTACGCGTGTCGTCGCGCCGGCGGCGATCACGGCGAGCGAGAGCGCGACCGCGCCCCGCCAGCGGTGGGTGCGTTCGGCCACCATCAGTGCGCACCGCCCTCGATCCCGGTGAGCCGCTGGAGTTCCGCGACGACGTGGCGGGCCTGGCGCTCGCGGGCCGGGTCGGCGCTGACGACTGTCGTGATGACAGCGGGTGCGGGCGGGTCCACGTCCTCGGCGAAGAACGCCGCCGCAGTCCGGTCGTCGGTCCACGTCCCCTCGTCGAGTCGGCGTTCCGCTTCCGCCGGGGCGATCCCGTGGGCGTCGGCGAGCGCGCGCACGGTCACGGTCCGAAGGCGGGCGCTGAACTGCGGGCCGCCAGCGCCGGCGTCCCGGCGGTCCGCGCGCTCGTGGCGCCGGGCGTCGATGTCCGCCCCCGGTCGCGGCGCTTCGATCCGGGGTTCGAGCGTCTCGTTGCGCGCCTCGTCGGCGGTCCGGAACGCGGTGTGATGGCGGTCGATTCCCCTGGTGAGCGCGAACACGGCCGCCAGTCCGGCGACAGCAGTCGTCGGGGTGGGTGGGAGCCCGAGGACGGCAGCCACGCCCGGCTCGACCGTGACTGCGAACCCGGCGGCGGCGAACAGCAGCCCGGCCAGCAGCAGGAAGCGCCGCAGCATCACTGGCCACCGTCCGTGTAGCGCGCTTCGATCGCACGCAGCGCGTCGACGGCGCGCGCCTCGCGGGCGGGCGACGGGTCGGCGTCGCCGTACCGGACTGCGCGGAACAGCGCGGTGAGCGCGTCGACGTGGCGGGCGTCCATGCCGGCGTCGCGGGCGGCGGCGGCGAACTCCCGGGGCGTGCTCGCCTCGGGGTTCGAGACGTCGACGTGCGCGGCCATCTCCCGCCACGCGCGGTAGACCTCGTTGTCGACGTCGGCCACGGTCTCGATGCGGGCAGCCGCCTGGCCGGCGGCGGCACCGACGGCCGCCAGCCGGGGTTGGGCCGCGGGCTCGCGTGTCGCCGGGTCGGGCGACCGGTCAGTGGCGGTGTCGTCGCCGGTGGCGTGGTAGGCGAGCACGACGAACAGCACGGCGACGACGGCGAGCACGCCGACGGCCAACGACGGGGAGACGAGTTGGGTGACCGGCTGTCCGCCGGCGGTGCCGCCGCCCACGCTGCCGTTTGCAGGGGGAGACTGCGCGGAGCCGGCGGCCCCGGCGTGCTGCGGTGACATGCTGGCGGGCGCTCGGCAGTCCGTGAGTGCGCCGTACGAGAGCACGAGAAACGGCACCACCGGGATCACGACGGCGAGCGCGTAGGCAAGGGGGGTGCGGCGTGCCAGCAGCCAGACCGCGCCGACGAGCGCGACCCCGATGCCGATCAGGACGGCGGGGGACTGCAGGACCGGGACACAGAGCGCGTCGAAGGGCGTGGGGGTCGTGGCGGTCGCTCCGGACTGGCCGCCGGTTGCGGACGCCGCGGCGCCACTGGTGTGGCTTGGAGCGGCTCCGCCGGACTGGGTGTTCCCGCCGGTGCCGGGGCCAGCGCCGGACTGGGGGCGCGGCGCAACGAGCGTGGACGCCGCCAGGGAGATGGCAAGCACACACAGCACTGCGATGACCGGACCGCGCGCGTTTCGACCCACGCGCCAGGGGTTGACAACTCGAATCCATAGGTGTTGCGAACAGGCATCGCGGTACGCGATGGCACGATACTGGCGTCGTGGAGTGGCCCCCGCCCCCAGCTTTAAATCCGGGAGCGAGGCAGCCGGGCGTAATGGCCCCCTTCGTTCCCCCGCCAACGCCGCCCGGCAGCGACGCGGCGTGGTACGCCCCGGCTGTCACCGCCCAGTACACCGTCCATCCCGGCATTGTGGCCACCGTCACCGCGCGCGACGGGGCGCGCCCGACCTACGAGCTGCGACGGCCGCAGCTCTCCGCGCGGGACGCAGACGCGCTGGCGGACGTGTGCGAGCAGTTCGCCGACGCGACGCTCCCACCGCCGCTGACGCGCGCCGACGCCCGGGACCGCCTGGCGGCCGGGTTCGAGGCCAAACACCGGCGGGTGATCGCGGCGCTCACCGACGCCACGCCGGCCGCACGCCGCCGCATCACGGTGCACGCGCTGTGCGAGGCGCGCTGCCTGGGGGACCTGGCCGGGGTGGCGGCCGACGACCGCGTGACCGCGGCTGTCGCCGACGACGAGACGGTGGTCGTGCACACCGACGCGCAGCCGCCCGCTGCCACCGGGTTGCCCGCGAACACGCCGGCCCACGACCGGCTTCGTGCCACACGGATCGCGGCGTACACGGTGCCGTTCCGCGGGTTCGACGTGCCCGTGCGGATCTACCGGACGCCCGCGGACGACGCGGACGCGTTCACCACGACGTACGCCGTCCGGGAGCCCGACCGGCTGCCCGGCGACGACGCCCGCATCGCCGCCTGCAAGGACCGCATCTGGACCAACGGCGTCGCGACGGGCGACAGCGACGCCGGCGACGACCACGCCGCGGCGATCGCTGACCGCGCCCGCAGTCTGCTTGCGCGCCGCCACACGGCGCCGAAAACGCGGCACTGGTGTGGCGCTGTCGCCGACCGGGTCCGGGAAGCGGTGGCCGACCGCGGCCCCGCGGTGCCGCCGGTCGGCGACGACCACGTCGCGGATCTGGCGTACTACGTGGTGCGTGATCTCGTCGGCGACGCCGAGCTCACGATCCCGATCCGCGACCCCAACCTCGAAGACGTGGAGGCGAACCGGGTGGGCGAGCGCGTGAAAGTGGTGGCCCGCGACCGCGTGCACGCGGCCGACGACCGCATCCCCACGAACCTCGTGCTCGACGACGAACAGCGGTTCGTGGACCTCGTGACGGGGCTGGCCGCCCAGGACGGCGTGGAGCTGAACGCCGCCACGCCGTCGGCGAAGGTGAACCTCGAACCGGACGGGGTCGCCGACGACGTGACCATCCGGTGTGCGGTCGCGCTCCCCGCGATCAGCGAGGGCGGCCCCCACGTCTCCATCCGGAAGCAGGCCGCCGACGCGCTCACGCCGGTCGACTTGCTCCGGCAGGGCAGCCTCACGGCGGGCATCGTGGCGCTGCTGTGGCTGGCGTACGAACACCACCGCGTGGTGCTGTTCTCCGGCCCGACGGGCGTGGGGAAGACCACGCTCATGAACGCCCACATGCCGTTCGTGCCGTTCGACGACCGCCCGGTGAGCATCGACGAGGGCAGCCGGGAGGTCCGGCTGCCCCACGAGACCGGCGTCTCGCTGAGCACCCGCGAGCACGAACAGGCGTTCAAGCGCGTGTCGATGGCCGACCTGATGACCGCGACCAACTACCTCAACCCGGACATCGAGGTGATCGCGGAGATCAACACGCGGGCCAGCTTCGAGAGCTTCGCGCAGATCCTCAACACCGGCCACGGGGTCGTGGGCACCACGCACGCCGCGGGCGTCGACCCGCTGGTGAACCGCGCCGTCGAACAGGGCGTTCCGGCGCACCTGCTCCGAGAGATCGACCTCGTGGTCTTCCCGCGACGCACCGACGGCGACCGGTACGTGGGCGAGGTCGTGGAGTTCGTCGACGACGCCGGCCCGGCGACGACGGCCGTCGAAACGGACGCCACGACGGTCCACGTGCGCCGCATCGCCACCCGCGGCCCGGCGGCCGCCGACGAAGGACTGCACTCCAGCGGCGAGTACGCCGTCCGGGACGCCGAGGACGTGCAGTTCTTCGACGCGGTGGCGGCGCGCACGGACCGCGCACCGGCGGCGGTTCGCCGCGAGTTCGCGCGCAAACGCCGGTACGTTCGGGCGCTGGATCGCGCCGGCGTCACCGACTTCGAGGCGCTGTTCGAGCGGGTGGCGGCCCGACGCAGGACGGCGTCCAGTGCTGAGCCGGACGGGGGCGGGCCGGCGTGACCCTGGGCGTCGTCGACCGCACGCTGTGCGCGCTGTTCGCCCGCCACGCCGACCGCGACCGCCACACCACCACCCGCACGCGGTACCGGGAGGCGCGGCCCGGTGTCGGGTTCGGTGCGTTCGTCGCGCGGGTGTACGCAGTGTCGTGGCTCGCGTGTGCGGCCGTCGGGGCCGCGGTCAGTGTCGGCGGCGTCGCGTCCGGGGTGCGCGTGCCGGTGCTGAACGAGGGCCAGCAGGTGGCGGGCTGGCTGGCCTGTGGGGCGCTCGTCGGCGCGGCGGCGAAGCGCGCAACTGTCCGGGCGGGCGACCGGTATCTGGCCTGGCGGGCGGGCCTGCGGCGGGCCGCGATCCGCGCCACGCTCCCGGGCGCGGTCCGGTATCTGTCGGTGTTGGCGTCGGGCACCCCCAGCGAGCGCGATCTGCTGGCGCGTGCCGCGGCCCGAACCGGGGCCTACGGGGAGACGGCGGCGGCGTTTCGCGGCGTGCTCGCCACCGCGGACCTCACCGGCAGCGTCGACCGCGGACTCCGCGTTGCGGCCCGCGACACGCCCAGCCAGGCGCTGCTCGCGCCGTTTCTCGTGAAATTCCGGGAGCACGCCGCCCAGGGACCGGACGCACTCAGGCAGTATCTCGACATGGAGGCGCGGATGCTCGCTGACAGCCGCGAGCGCGCCCAAGAGCGCGCCGCAAGCGCCCTGGAGTTGGTCGCAGAGCTGTTCGTGGTGGTGTTGGTGCTCCCGGTGTTGGTGGCGATCATCACGACCGTGGTGGGCGTGCTCGCGCCGGGGTTCAGCGCGCCGGTCGCGGTCCCGCACACCGCCCACACCACGACGGTGCGGGCGCTGCTCGTGTACGGCAGCGCGGCGTTCGTCCTGGGTGTGGGCGCGCTGGCGGCGTGGCTGGTCGGTGCGCTGCGGCCGCGCGGGCTCACCTGGAACGCGCACCGACGGTCGCGGGGGGTCGCCGTGCTCACGAACGCGCCCCGGAACCCGGCGGACACGGCGGTCGTCGCCGCGCTGCCGAGCGTCGGGGTCGCGTGCTGGCTGGCGGCCCACGAACTGGGCGCGGTGAACGCAGTTCTGATGGGGTACGTGGCGTTCGCGCTCCCGGTCGGGGCGGTGGCCGCCCGGCGCGCCCGCATCGACGACGCGAAAGACCGCGAGCTGCAGGCGTTCGTGCACGCGGTCGCGGGCCACGTCGGCCTCGGTCGGCCGTTCGGCGGCGCCGTCTCGCGGGTCGCCCGCGGCGTCGACCTGGGGGCGCTGAACCCCGACGTCGACGACCTCGCGGTCGCGCTCGCAGCGACCACGACGCCGCGGGCCGGCGGGGTCAGGCGCGCCGCGCTCGCGGGGTTCGTCGAGCGCGTCGACACCCAGCTTGCGGCCCAGACGGTCGGCCTCGTTTCGGGGGCCCTCGACGCGGGCAGCGACGCCGACGCCACGTTCGAAGCGCTCCAGTCGGAGGTGGGGCGGCTCTACCACGAGAAGCGGTCGGTGCGCTCGCGGCTGCTCGTGTACGTCGCCGTCGGCTGGACGACCGCGCTGCTGGTCGTCGGCATCACTGTCGCCGTCAGCCACACCGTGCTGGGGAGTTTCACGCAGCTGTCGGCGGTGTCGGACGCCGCCAGCGCGGGCGGGCTGTCGATCGACCCGCGCGCCGTGGACGTGGCCCGCGACCGGTTCCGGTTCTACGTCGTCACGCAGGCCACGATGCTGGCCTGTGGCTGGTTCGCGGGCGCAGCCAGCCGTGGGCGGTACAGCGCGGTGCTGCATTCGGGGGTGCTCGTCGCGGTCGCGTACGCCGTCTTCACCGGGGTGGGGCTGGGATGACGCGCGGACAGTCGGCGGTCGTCGGCGTTGCCGTGTTGGTGGCTGCGACCGTGGTCGCGGTGGCCGCGCTCACGGCGAGCGTCGGCACCGTCGTGACCGAGCACGCCGCGGCGGCCGACAGCCGCCGTGTCGCCGCCGACCTGCGGACGGCGCTCCACCCGGCGCGGACGACCGGACCCACGACCGGTCGCGTCGCGTTCGCGCGCGGCCGGCTGGCGCTCCAACCCCGGGACGTGCGCGTCCTGAACGAGACGGGGCCGGTCGCGACAGTGCACGCGAACGCGCTCCGGTTCTCGACGGGACGCCACACCGTCACCTATCTCGCCGGCGGTGTGCTCACGTCGGCCACGGCGCGGACGACCTGGGACGCCCCGGTGGCAGTGCGTGCGGACGCCGACAGCCTGGTGGTTGGCGTGCCCGCGCTCCGCGGGTCGGTCTCGATCGCCGCCGGCCGCACAGCCCGTGGGGGCGGCGCTGCCCGGTGGACGTTGCGGTCGACGGTCACCCACCGCCGCCGCCGGCTCGGCGCTGGCCGCTACCGGATCGCGATCGAAACCACGCACACCGACGCCGTCAGCGCCCGGCTGGCGGCGGCCGGCGCGACCGCGACGACGGTCCGGGCGCTCGACGACGACGGCGTTCCGAGCGTCGTCGCCGCGATCCCGGGACGACCGACGGGCACGCTGCTCGTGCACGAAACGACGGTGAGCGTCTCGTGACCCGGCATCGCGCGAGCGCACCGGTCGTGGGCAAGGCCGCGGAAGCGGGCATCGGGGTGCTGGTGATCGCGGTGTTCACCACCACGCTGTGCGGTGGCGTGGTGCCGGACGCGCGGACCGCGGCGGCCAGCGCGGTGGCGGACCGGGCGCTCGAACACGCCGCCGCCGGCGTCGAGGCGAGCGTGCCGCCGCCGCGGGAACACGCGCGTGTTGTGCGCCGCGTGTCGGTGCCGGCGACGATCCGCCATCGCGGGTACACGATCACCGCGACGAACCGGACGCTGCGCCTCCGCCACCCCACGCCGGGCGTCGGCGGCACCACGCCGCTGGTGCTCCCGGCGCGCGTGGACCGCGTGCGTGGCGACTGGCAGCCCGGCCACCGCGCCAACACCACCTGGGTTGTGCGCGTGTGCACGCCGGAGTCCGGCGGCGACCTGGTCGTTGTGCTGGCGTCGCGCCGGGCCGGCGACGCGGGAACGAGGCCGGGGTGTTCGGCGTGATGCAGCGCGGGCAAGCGAACCTGGTGGCGCTTGTGGTGGGCGTTCTGCTCGTCGGCGCGGCTGTGACGCTGGCGGTGGGGGCCGGAGCAGACGCGTTCGCGCGCGCCGACAGATCGCCCGCGGAGGCACGGCTGGCCGCATCGCTCGCCGACCGCCTGGTGTCGCCGCGTGGACCGCTGGCGGCGCGCGAGAACGTCCTGCGCGCGGACGCAGTGGCGAACGCGACGGGCGACGTCTGTCCGGCGACCACGGCCTGTCGAGTCACCGTCGGCGACACGACAGTGGCTGCAGCGGGGACGCCCGCGGGCGGCACAACGGTGCGACGCATCGTCGTTGTCGCCGACACGCACTCCCAAACGCGCACTGGCAGGGCGACGCGACTGTCCGGTGGCGGCCCCGCGCTGTCGCTTCCCCGTGGGACGACCACAGGGTCGCTTACGATCCGTGCGCCGGACTGTGCGCGCGTGCGGACCGTTCGCGCCGGCGGCCGCGTCATCCTGCACGCGCCGCGTGGGCTCAACGGAACCTACCGGGTGTCCCCGCCGGGGGGCGAGGGCACGGCGCTCTCGTTCACCGGCCGGGACTGCCAGCCGCCCCAGCCGGTCGCGGCTGTGGTGCGCGTCGAAGCCGTGAGGATCACCGAGCCCGCAGTCATGGCGGTGACAGTCGATGCCTGAACGGGGCCGTCGCGGCCAGGCGTCGCTGCCGGCCGTCGAGGCGGCGATCGGTGTGCTCGTGATCCTCGCCGTGGCGGCCACGTTCACGGTTGGCGTCCCCGGCGACGGCGGGCACACGCGGACGGCGCAGCTGGATCGGTACGCCGCCGACGCCGCGACGATCATCGAGACGACGCCGCCACACGAGAGTGGGTCCCGGATCGACGACCGCCTGAGACGACTGCTGCCGGCGTCCGTGCTGTTCAGTGTGGACACCACCAGCGGGCGGCTCGGACGGCAGCCACCGCGGACAGCACCGACGGGGCGCGCCACCGTCCACAGGGCCAACGGCACGGTCACGCTGCGGGTGTGGGACGCATGACCCAGCGCGGCCAGTTCGTGCTCGCGGGGGCTGCGGTCGCGGCGCTCGCGCTCGCATCGGTGGCGGTCGCGTACCTCCAGTTCGGATACGCCCCGTCGGTGGCGACGCCACGGCCGACCCCGAGCAGCCAGGCAGCCACCACGGTTGAGCGCGCTGTGGCGGCGGCGGCCACCGACGCAACCGGCATGCCGTGGGCGCAGCGGCGGCAAACCCTCACCCGCGTGCAGGGAGCGCTCGCTCAGCCGCCGCCGGCCACCGCCGGGGGCGCGGCCGCCGTCGAGGTGACTGGGAACGCGACCGCGGCGGCCGGCGTCGACTGTCCGACCGGCCGCGGCCGTCGGTTCGGGGGCTGCGTCCGTGCGGGCGGGGTTGTCGTGCAGCGGCGGGCCGCCGAGGCGGTGGTGGTGGCGGTGGCGTACGACATCCGCGTGAGGACAGTGACCACGAGCACGGAGTGGACGCGGGTACAGCGGCCGGGGTGTTGGCTGCCGGACGGCTGTCAGTCGGGGGCATCGCCGTCGTCGGCCGGCGGCGACGAGCGGAGGGCGGCCGCCACGGTCCAGGCGTCGGTGGGAAGCGATGCGAGGCGCGCGTCGGCGTCGCTGCGGGCGTCCTCGATCGCGTCGTCGGGCGCGCCAAAGGTGTGGGTTCGGCACTGCTCGTAGAGGGCCGTGACCGACTGGTGGTACGCTGCGGTGGTGCGGGCCTGCGCGACCGCCTCCCGGATCGACTCCGGGGCCGCCTCTCGCGGCGGCGGGCACTCGATGTCGCCGGCTGGCGTCCCCGCGCCGACCACGACCGCTGCCGGCGGGGCGGCGTCCCGGATCGCCGTGACGACGGCCTGGGGGTCGGCAACTGCGGGCGCATCGACGACCACCACGGCGGGGTCGTGGGCGGCGATGGCGTCGGTGAGTGCAGCCGTGGTGGCTGTCGCTGTTGGCCCATCCAGGACGTCGCACAGTGCAGACGGTGTGTCGTCTGCAACCACTAGCGTCACGGCCGACTGGTTCGGGTCACGCACGGGAATATTTTTGGATTTCACTGGTGAAAAGAGTGGGACGGAACGCCGATAGCGCTGCGGTGGCGGGTGGAAACGCGTCGCGGTGGACCCACGCGCTAATCGACGGGCAAAAGGCAACCGGCGGCGTGTGCCCCCACAGAGGAGAGTCCCCGATGAACGCAGCCCGCGTCTGGTCAACGGTGGTCGGGTTCGGTGCCGCAGCGGTGGTGTTCGCGGTGTTGTTCTGGCTGATCGGCATCCAGGAGATCATCACCGCGCTGGGGCGGGCGCGCATCCCGCTGGTGGTGGTTGCGGGCGCGCTGATGCTGGGGTGGATCGTCCTCCAGGGCACGGCGCTGTGGATCGTCTGGCGGATCCTGGACATCACCGTGTCGGTTCGGTCGGCGATCCTGGTGTTCGCGGGCACGTCGTTCGCGAACAACATCACGCCGTTCGGGCAGGCCGGCGGGGAACCGGTCGCCGCGCTGCTCACGACGAACGTCTCGGACGCCGACTACGAGACCGCGCTGGCCGCGATCGCCGGTGCCGACGCGCTGAACTTCGTGCCCTCGATCGGGCTTGCGCTCACCGGAACGGCCGCCTACGCGATCGTGAACACGGTCTCGCCGCGGCTCCGGTCGGTCGTCGGGATCGTCGGCGCGTTCGTCCTGATCGTGGGGGGGCTGGCGGTCGCCGGGTGGCGGCTGCGGACCACCATCCAAGCCGCGGTGGTGCGGGTCGCAACGCCGGCGCTGCGGTGGCTGGCACGCGTGCTCCCGCGAGTCCCCGTGCCGTCGCCCGAACGCATTGAGGCCGGGATCGAAGAGTTCGTCGCGTCCGTCGAGCGCCTGGCCGCGGATCGGACGGGCGTCCTGAAGGTGATCGGGCTCGCGACCGCCGCGTTGCTGTGTCAAGCGATCGCGATGTGGGTGGTGTTCATCGCATTGGGGTCGCCGATCCCGATCTACGTGCCGCTGTTCGTCGTGCCCGTCGGGACCATGGCCGGCATCGGCCCGACGCCGGGCGGCCTCGGCGGCATCGAATCCGTTCACGTGGCGCTGCTGACCGCGCTCACCAGCGCCGCCGCGCCGCTGGTCGCCGCCGCCGTCGTCATCCACCGCATCGGCGGGTTCTGGCTGACGATGACGGTCGGCGGCGGGTCGCTGGCGGTCCTGCGAGCCGGCGGCAGCGACGCCGACTGAGCGCCGACGCCACCCGGCGGTGGCGGCAGCTCCCCCACGACAAAAATGGGTATGTCCGGGATGTCGCTGCTTCAATTCAGGACCGAATTCGAGCGCGCTCGAGGGATGTGGATTATCTGGATGGAGTGATGACCCGGCGAATCGCCATCGAACCCCACATCGTCAGCAAAGCCAGCGACTACGTCGAGAACGTCTCCGGCCTGACCGAGACAATCTTCACCGAACACGGAAGCCACGAGAACGAAGCCGCACTCCTCAATGAGATTCGTAAACGCGACAAGACGATTTTCCGGATGCTCAAGGAAGTCGGCGTGCTGGATGACCCGGAGAGTCAGAAAGCGGATGCGCTCGAATCGTGGCGTTCCTTCGTAGAGGAAGAGGATTCCTGAGATTCACTGAGCGCGGCGAGAAAGCGATGGAGTAGCGAGCAATCGTCTTCTGCTCGATAGTTCTGGAATCGCCTGAGAGGAGCGAAGGGGAGCGAGAGGGATAGCTGGATGATGACTCCCATCTCGGAGTGGGAGTGACCCATCAAACCCTACGGGAGTCTCTCGTACCTGAGCCGGCGTTGCTGAATTCCCGTATTCCGAGTTTCAGACGAACCCCGATTTTGGAACCACGACACGACTCATCTACTACGCTAAGGTCTAAGCGCGTTCCCCTCTTCGGCCACGATGAACCACCAGATGGCTACGACCGGACTTGCTGATCAAGTGAACCCCGAGGCGTTTTCGGGGCAGTATAGCGCCGAATCGGGGCGTTATCCTGTGAATCTGGAAATCAGGGTGAGAAAATCCGCCCTCCCCGATTTGAACGGGGGGCAAGTCGATCTACAGTCGACTGCTCTACCAGTCTGAGCTAAGGGCGGACGCACTCGTATGTAGGCTGTGGCCGAAATTTAAGGGTTGTCATTCGCGGTGGGTGGATGCCGCCCCCATGCCCAAAGCTTATCCCGGAACCGTTCAGTGATGTAGCTAGTTGCAATGTCGAAAGTCACGTTCCGCGCGGACGACGACCTCGTTGCCGCGGTCGAAGACCTCGACGCCTCGAAAAGCGAGGTGATGCGCAACGCGCTCCGTGCGTACCTCACCACCCACGCTGCGGCCGACGACGTCCCCGTAGAGGGCGTAAACACGCCAGTGCGTGGGGCTGCGACCGACGCTCAAAAGGACGTAAACGTCACGATTCGCGTGTCGTCCCCGTCGGCGGTTGAGGAGGTGCGAACAACCCCGGCCAGCGGGGGGCGCGCGGACGCCGAGGAACCCGGTGACGACGGCGAGACCGACGCGGAGCACGCCGACACATCGGCGACGGGCGACGAGAGCGTGTGCAGTCAGTGCGGGGCGGAGCTGTCAGCCGACCACGTCTACTGTCCGAACTGCGGTGGGAAGGCAACGCATCGCGTGTTCTGCGAGTGCGGCGACGAGATCCGGGCGGATTGGGCGTTCTGTCCGCGGTGTGGCCGCCGAACGGTGTCCGGGGACGCCCTCGACAGCGCATAGTAAGACATCTGTTTACACCGCCGTTAATTATTTATTCTAAGCTCCTGTGTGTTCTCGTACGTGAGACGGTCGTCTTACACAGAACCACCGGACTGCGCTGCCCCTTGGCGTCAGAACGGCCGTGTAAGACACGGAGACGGGAAACCGGGTCCGTCTTACCAACACGGGGATACAACAATGGAGCGTGTGACACTCCGGATTCCGGAACAACAGATCGACGAGGTGGAACAGATGGTCGAACGCGGGAAGTTCCCTAATCGGAGCGAGGCGATTCGCTCCGCTGTTCGAGAGATGATTGATGAACACACCGACAAGACTGGTGCAAAGAGCTGGGCGAAAGTTTAACCATGCAAGATATCGTCCAGGACGCACTTGACAACGCCGAGGCGGAACAGCGCGAAATGGATGGCGACGGCGATGGTGACGAGTTCGGAGACCCCCGGATCGTCATTGTTGGCTGTGGCGGCGCAGGCAACAATACGGTCAACCGACTGTACAACATCGGCGTCGAAGGCGCGGACACGGTAGCGATCAACACTGACAAACAGCACCTGAAGATGATCAAAGCCGACACGAAGATCCTCGTCGGCAAGTCCCTGACCAACGGCCTCGGTGCGGGTGGCGACCCCTCGATGGGCGAGCGCGCCACCGAGATGGCCCAGGGAACGATCAAAGAGGTGCTCGGGGACGCGGACTTGGTGTTCGTCACCGCCGGCATGGGCGGTGGCACGGGGACCGGTGCAGCGCCGGTCGTCTCGAAGATCGCCAAAGAGCAGGGCGCAATCGTCGTTGGGATGGTGTCGACGCCGTTCAACGTCGAGCGCGCTCGCACGGTCAAAGCCGAGGAAGGCTTGGAGAAGCTGCGCGAGAAAGCCGACTCGATTATCGTCCTCGACAACAACCGGCTGCTGGATTACGTCCCGAACCTCCCGATCGGGAAGGCGTTCTCCGTGATGGACCAGATCATCGCGGAAACCGTCAAGGGGATCAGCGAGACGATCACCCAACCCAGCCTCATCAACCTCGACTACGCCGACATGACTGCGATCATGAACCAGGGCGGCGTCGCGGTGATGCTCGTCGGGGAGACCCAGGACAAAAACAAGACCAACGAGGTCGTCAAAGACGCGATGAACCACCCGCTGTTGGACGTCGATTACCGGGGTGCCAGCGGCGGCCTCGTCCACATCACTGGTGGGCCGGACCTCACGCTGAAGGAGGCCGAGGGCATCGCGGACAACATCACCGAGCGGTTGGACGCGAGCGCGAACGTCATCTGGGGGGCGCGGATCCAGGAGAGCTACAAGGGCAAGGTGCGCGTCATGGCGATCATGACCGGCGTGCAGTCCGCGCAGGTGCTCGGCCCGAGCACGCAGAAGCAGGCGGACAAGTCCCGCCGCGAGCTGCAGGACGTCGACTCCAAGCAGCGCGCGGCCGACGACGCCGGAGCCGGCGGGTTCGGTGGCGCACACTCGGACGGCGGCCAGGACGAAGTCGAGCAGGAAAACGGCCTCGACGTCATCCGATAACGGACCGTGGGGCCGTCGACCGGTTCTTTTCGCGCGTGTTAGACGGACGTGACGGCGTCGACGAGCGTGCATTTCCGGCAGCGGTCGCGGGTGGTCGGCGCGCCACAGTCGCTGCACTCGCCGACGTCAGCGTCGTCAGTGTTGTATTCGTCGGCAGCGATGCCGGCGAGTTCCTCGTAGCCGGCCATGATCGAGTGACGGGTGCCGGGGCGGCGGTCTTCGAGTTCGAGGAGGACCTCCTGGAGGTCGCTGCGGAAGGACTCACTGGCGTGTGGGCATTCCGCCATGTGCACGGGGAGATCCCGCAGCTGGGCGTACAGCGCCACCTCTTTTTCCGGGATGTCTCGGAGGGGTTTCGCGCGCGGGATCATGGCGTCGAGTTCCGCACGGTCGTCGAAGGAGCCGAGGCTGGCGTCGAAGTGGGTGGCGATCTGTGTGACGTTGCCTTCGAGGATGTTCATGAGCGCGGTTTCGGCTTCGTCGTCGAGGTTGTGGCCGGTGAGGAGTTTGTCCGCGTCGTACTCGTCGGCGTATTTCGCGAGGAGGTCCCGGCGGAAGACCCCACAGTACGCACAGGGCGCCATGTCGAGGGGGTCGTCGTCGGCCACGTCGTCCATGGCGACGTCGAACTCCTCGCGGTAGGTGACGAGCTCGTGGCGGATGTCGCGGTCGGCGGCCAGCGTCGTGCAGGCGTCGAGGCTCTCGTCGCGGTAGCCCGCGATGCCCTCGTGGATCGTGAGCGCGATCAGCTCGACGCGGGGGTCGTCGCGGAACGTCTCCTCGATGAGGTCCGTGAGCACCGCGCTGTCCTTGCCGCCCGAAAGCCCGATCACCCACGTCTCGGGGTCGTCGGGAGTGGTGTCCGGGGAGAGCATGTTGTCGGTGCGGATGCGGCGACGCACCCGGCGCTCGACGCTGTCGAGGAAGTGTGGTTCACAGAGGTGCGCGCCTGAGTACGCCGCGTGCATCACCGCGTCGCGGTCGCACTTCGTGCAGTCCATCGGTGCGGGGTAGCGGCGGCCGTTGTTTCACGGTTTCGAACGGCCGGTGTCGCAGTCAGGCCGTCGACTCGGCGTGGAACCACGCCGACAGCGTGGTGATCGCCTGCGTTTCGACGCCGTGGGGGACGAAAACGAAGGGGATGGGAGAGTCGAACGCGCGGTCCCCGTACAGCCCCCAGTCGCCGACCGATCGCGTGGTGCCGCCGTAGGCGATGGGGATGTCTTCGAGGGCTTGTGGCTCGTATTCGGGGACGTAGGAGTGTTCGATCCAGACTTCGTGGACCGGCACCCCGAGGGCGTCCGCGAGGCGGGGTTCGAGGCGATCGGCGTTCCCGGTGAGCCAGTCACTGAACGCGTCGATGTCGGCGTCCGTGGCACGTGGAGGGTCGTCGGCGGGCGCGGAGGCCGACGCCGTGGTGTCGCCGACGTCCACGCGGGCGGCGTACGCGACCCGGTGTTTCCAGCAGGTCTCGGGGAACTCGCGGCTGCGAAACCGCTCGTACAGCGTGGCAAGCGTCGAGTCGGGGTTGTCGCGGGCGGCGACCCGGAGGCGTTCGAGGATGGTGTTGTCGTCGATGCCGCGATCGAGCACGGCGTCGATGGTGATCGGTGGGGTGTCCCGCATGGCCGCGAGCGCTGCCAGGAGTTCGCGGAGGAGCGCGTGGGCGAACACCGACTTGTGGTGTTGGGTCACCCACATGTAGAGGGCGATCCGGCCTTCGAGGTAGTTCCCGATGGTCGAGAGGGCTTTGTCCGACAGCGCCAGCCCCTCGTCGGGGTGGGCGGTGTAGGAGGCGACCATGCGGGCGGTGTCGAAGCTCAGCACGTCCGCGCCGGTCATCTGGTTGTCCCGCGTGATGTAGTCGAGGCGGTCGACGTCGATGGGGCTGTGGAGGATCTGGGCGGCGACGCCGTGTTGCCAGCGCCCGCCGCGCTCGTAGGCCAGGCTGTACCCGAGGATGTGCGCGCACACTGCGTGCGGGTCGACATCCATGGCCGTGATGGCGTCGGCGAACTCCCGGCAGACGAACAGGCAGCCGAACAGTTCGTGGGGGCTGGCTTCCCGCAGCGGCGCGTTCCCGACGCCGGCGTCCGCGAACGTCGCGTGGAGGCCGTGGTCGGCGAGGCGATCGAGGATGGCGCTGCGGTCGAGGTAGCGCTCGCCGAGGTGGGAGAACGGCGGGTGGCCGACGTCGTGGAGGAGGGCAGCACACTCGAGCGTGCGCTGGATGGCGTCGAGTTCGGTGGTGGTGGCGTCCTGGTGGAAGTACGGTTGTGTGCGGAGGTTCTCGAAGACGGTTTTCGCGAGGTGGTAGACGCCCAGCGAGTGCTCGAAGCGGGTGTGGTTTGCGCCCGGATAGACGAGGGTGGTCGCGGACAACTGCCGGACGTGGCGCAGCCGCTGGAACGGTTTGCGGTCGATGAGCCCATCGACGAGGGCGGCGTCCAGTTCGATGTAGCCGTGGACTGGGTCTTTGAGTTGCGTGGGTGGCATGGTGACAGAGCGGGTGGCCCGCTGAGAGAGTATTGGACCAACGGCGGGCAGCCGCGTCCGTGTTTCGGTTCAGGCGTAGGCGTCGAACTCGCGGCCGAACACGGCGAAGTACGCGACGCCGAGCAGCCCGGTCACTGTCGCGAGCGTGAACGAGAGTTCGGGGCCAGCGACCAGGACGGCATCCAGGAGTGGCACGGGGACCGCCCAGTCGCCGCCGTACAGCAGGCCGCCGACGGCCGCACTCGGGATGACGATCGTGTTCCGGACGAGATAGTAGGTCCCGGTGATACGACCGCCGGCGTCCTGTTCGGCGGGCCCGACGATGAGCGCCTTGTGCGCGGGGAGGCCGGCGAACCGCAGCCCGGAGAACGCGAACAGCGCGACGAGCACCCACTGGTCGGCGGGCGCGTTGATGAGCAACACGGGGAACACCGCGTACACGAGGAAGCCGAGGCCGACAACGGGCTTCAGCCCGGTTCGTTCGGCGAGCTTCGAGACAGGGACCTTCGTGAGGATGGCGACGACCATCTCGACGGCGAGCAGAACGCCGAAAAAGGCTTCCGGGGAGAGTGAGACGCCGAAGCCGGTGAATCCGACGCCCAGGTATCGTGTAACGACGACGACGAAGAAGACGTAGACCAGTCCGTTCGCGAACCGGATCAGGGTGTCCGCGATCAGCAGCGGGCGCAGGGTCTCCGGCATCGCCGCCAGATCCGCTCGGATGGTGTCGAGCCCCTCGAAGGAGTCGCCGACGGTGTCCTCGGACGCGTCGTAGAGGTACTGCTGGGCGACCGTGGCGACGGCCGCAAACCCGGCCGCGAGCAGGAGAACGTACCGGAAGCCGACCTGGAACTCGGTGGCGGCGAGCACGGCGGCGGCGATGGCGGGGCCGAGCAGGAACCCCACCCGGCGGAAGATTTCCGTGCTCGCGAACCCCATGGCGAGCCTGCTTGGATCGGTGGCTTGTTTCACGATGGCGAACGTCGCGCCGAGCCCGAACGACTTCCAGGCCTGGGTGAGAAAGAGCCCGACGAACACCCACAGCCACGCGCCGACCGCCCAGCCACCGAGATCCAGTGGCCCCAGTGCGATCTCGGGGACGACGACGCCGGGCAGCGACGGGGCGGCCGCCCACACCAGGAAGCCGGCGGTGGTGACGACGGCGAACGCGGTGAGCGCGACGCGAGAGCCCACGCGGTCCGAGAGCGCGCCACCCGGGTAGGGGTAGACCGCCGAGATGAGGTTGCCGAGGCTGCCGTAGAGGCCGACGATCGCGCCGCCAGCGCCGAGCGTGTAGATGTACTCGGGGACGTACCGGGTGGTCATCTGGAAGGCGAGGCTGAACACCAGCATCGCCGCCGACAACACGAGCACGTCGGGCTGTAGCGCGAAGAACTGGCGATAGGAGTCGAGGGCGTCGACGCCGTCGGTGGTGGTGTCGTCGGACATACGCGATGGCAGGCGCGCCACCCACGAAACTCCCGGGGTGTGGGCGGCAGTCGGCGTCCCGGAACGGTTTTTCACGCGCGACGGGTATCCAGGGCATGGACCGCGAGGCCGCCGTCGACCGCGTCGAGGCACTGCTCGATACGGTTATCGACGAGGAGATGCCCGTGCCCGTCCGAGAAGTGTGGGCGTACGGCGACGTGGCGCTCGGGCTCGATCCCGTCGACAGGCTCGACGTCTACCTCACGAAAGACGTGTTGTTGCGGGGCGACGACGCCGACCGCGCCGACGAGTTCGAGCGCGAGTACGGGGTGGCGGGCGTCGGGAAGACGGTGCGGGCGTCCTGGGCGGACGCCCACCCCGAGCACGTGCGCGCAAACGACAGCGGGCACGTCGCGCCCGAGCGCTGTCTCGGTGCGCACCTCGTGGGCGACGACGAACCCATCCACCTGGAGGTCTGCAACGCCGGCTTCGAGGACAACGTCACGCAACGCCTGGAGGGCGCGCTGGCCACCGAGACCTACGAGCACGTCCTCGATCCCAGGGGAGTGTGCGTGTACGCCGACGGACGCCGCGGCACCGACGCCATGGCGAAGCTCCGGGCCGGCGAACTCGTCTTCCCGACGCTCGCGGAGGCCCTGGAGATGCTGGGCGCTGACGAGGCGGACGCCGAACTCGCCGCCGACGCGGTGGACGCGCGCCGGGATCGCGCGACGGGCGCGACGGTGCGCGGCGACGTGGTGTGAGCGCCGGGGGGCCGGCACTGACACGTCCGCTTATGCCTCGAAGCCGTCCTCGAAGACGAACGTGCCGTTGCGCTGGACGATCTCGCCGTCGATCTCGATGAACGAGTCCTCGCTCATGTCCACGATCATGTCCGTGTGGACCGCGGAGTCGTTGAACTCGCAGTCTTCGGGCACACACTCGTCGATCGCGGCGCCGACGGCGAGGTGAACGGTGTCACCCATCTTCTCGTCGAACAGCATGTTGTACGTGAACCGGTCGATGCCGCGGTTCATCCCGATCCCCAGCTCGCCCAGCCGCCGCGCGCCCGCATCAGTGTTCAGGATGCCCGCAAGCACGTCCTCGTTCTGCTCGGCGCTGAACGACACGACGTCACCGTCCTCGAAGGTCAGCGCTGCGCCCCGAATCTCGTTGCCCTGGCGCATCAGCGGCTTGTCGAAGTACACCTCGCCCGCCACGGAGTCCGGAACGGGGGCGGTGAACACCTCGCCCGCGGGCATGTTGTGGTCGCCGTCGTCGTTGCACGCTCGCATTCCGTCGACGCGCATCGTGATGTCGGTGGTGTCCCCGGAGACGATGTGCACCGTCTCAGCGGGGTCGAGGATCTCCACCAGTTGGGACTGGAACTCGCTTTGCGCGGCCCAGTCCTTGTTCACGGCGTCGTAGACGAACTCCTCGTAGGTTGCCGTGCTCATCCCGGCCCGCTGGGCCCCCGCGGCAGTGGGGTGCGTGGTGATGACCCACCGCGTGTCCAGTCGCTGCTCGGAGATCGGTTTGTGGGCGCGGCTGCCCGCCTGCGACATCTCTGGGGGGACGTCACTGGTTTCGAACGCGTTTGGGCCGCCGCCGATCAGGAACACCACGTCGGTCTCCTCCATGGCGGCGAGCTCGTGGTCTTTGGTCGTGTAGTCGGCTTCGTCCATCGCCCGTGCGTACGCCCTGGTGGCCCGCGGGAGCGACCACGACAGCGACGGCCGGGCGCCCCGCTGGCCGAGCGCCTCGTAGAGCGCGACGACCAACGCCTCGGCCTGCCGGCTCGCCCTGATGGTCACCATGTCGCCGCGGCGCACGTCCGCGCACTGGTCGACGAGCACCTCGGCGTGGCGGCGCACTCGTGTGTCCATGCGCCCGGCGATGCTGGCCCGCAAGGTAGTGCTTTCGGAAGCCCGACGGCTACGCGGTGTCGTCGTCGGGAAGGCGGCCAACGGTCACGTAGAACGGCACGGTTTCCCGTCGGACGTACTCGCCGGCCTGCATCTGGGCCACGACATCGCGGCCCATCTCGCGCCACGCCGCCCGCAGCTCGTCGTAGGCGCTGTCGGCAAGCCCGCCGGCGGCGAGCTCGGGGCGCTGGTCGGCCAGCCGGTCGGCGGTGGCCTTCCGGGCGGCCGCGTCCAGGTCGCCGTCGTCGTAGGGCGGCTCGGTGACGCGCACGTGTTCGTGGCGCGTCGTGGACACGTCCCGGAGGCCGGCGTCGGCCAGCACGTCGGCGGCGTCGGCGCCGAGCGTGACATCCGTGTGGACGCCGTCGACGTAGAACTCGCGGGCGCGCGCCGACAGCGCCGACTCCGCCGCGACAGTCGACGCCACGGTGACGGCGCTGTTGTCGGGTTCGATGACGGCGACCAGCTCCGAGGAGACGCGCGCGAACTCCTCGACGGCGGCCGCCGGCTCCGGGAGGTTGATCAGCAGCGCCTGGCAGGCAACGAGGTCGCAGGCGTCGTCACGGACCGGCAGCCGGGTGGCGTCGCCGGCGACCCGGTGGGCGGCACCGTCGGCCGTGTGCCCCAGCAGCGTGGTGTCGGCGTCCAGGGCGACCACCGGCGCTGACGACTCGGCGGCCAGGACGCGCGCGAACTCGCCGGTGCCCGCACCGACATCGAGGATGCGTGACCGGTCGGACAGGCGCAGGTCGGCGAGCGCGTCGCGGTCACGCCACATGCCGCGGCGCGTCTCGGTGAGGTAGTCGGCGCTGAACTCGCGCACGCTCGCCCCGATGTCGTGTGGCGGCGAAAAACTGACGGGTCATCGTCCGCCGCGCACTCCCGGAAGACGGGACCGGCCGGGAGTGGGGGATGGCAGGCGGACGCACCTGATCCAACGACCCACGATGACTTAGTTCCGGCTGAGACTGAAACGCGGGTTTGACCGACTGGGTTACGCCCGGAGGTCGCGGACGCGGTCGATGTTCCACGCGAAGCCTCTGCCGTCCTCGTGGGGTGTCTCCAGCACCAGCGGAACGTCGGCGATGGCGTCGTGGTTGATGAACGCGCGCATGCCCGCCTCGCCGATGTGTCCCTCGCCGATGTGGGCGTGTTCGTCCTTGTTCGTGCCGCAGGCGTGCTTGGAGTCGTTGAGATGGACGTACTGCAGGTGGTCGAGGCCGACCACGTCGTCGAACGCCGCGAGGGTGTCGTTGACCGCCGCCTCGGTGGAGAGGTCGTAGCCCGCGGCGAAGGCGTGGGCGGTGTCGATGCAGACGTCGAGGTCCTGGTCGGAGCGAGTCAACACCTCGTGGAGGTGCTCGAAGTCACCGCCGAGCTTCGTGCCGGAGCCGGCGTCGCTCTCGATGAGGACGGTCACGTCGTCGGGGATGTCGAGCTCGTCGAGGGCGGACGCGGCGTTGTCGAGACCGTCGTCCACGCCGGCGCCCGTGTGTGCGCCGAGGTGGACGTTGACGTATGGGATGCCGAGTGTGTGTGCGGCATCGACCTCCGCCTGCATGCTGTCGATGGATTTCGCGCGGAGGTCGTCTTTGGGCGTGCAGAGGTTCACGAGATACGACGAGTGGATGACCCAGGGGCCATCGAGGTCCGCCGCGGTGCCCTCGCGGAACGCCGCCGCTTCGTCGGCACCGATGTTCGGGTCCTGCCAGACCTGCGGGGAGTGCGTGAAGATCTGCCCGCAGTTCCCGCCGACGTCGAGCTCGTTCGTGACGGCGTTATCAACACCACCCGCGATGGAGACGTGTGCACCGACGCGCATACACGTAGTCTGCCGCCGCCCGGACTTAGCGGCTTCGGAGACGGTGGGGTTATGCGTCGCCGGGCGCGGTTCGATCCCGCACCCACGCGTCGGCGGCGTACTTCTCGGCGGCGAGGTCCCGGGCGCGCGCCAGTTCCGCGTCGGTCCACTCCCCCTCGTCGGCGTCCGCCCACTCGCCGAGCGCCCGCTCGACGGCCGTGACTGCGTCGGCCCGGTCGACGCCGGCCTGGGCTTCGATCGTGGTCACGTGCTCGCGGAACGCCGCGGGCGTGGTGTCGGGGTCCGAGAACACCGAGAGGTGGCGCTCGGCGTCGAGCGCGAAGCTGAGCGAGCCGTGCTGGATGACCGCGTCCGCCCGGCGGTACTGGGCGTTCCCGCTGATCTTGCGGCCGGGATCGCCGGCGACGATGTCGTGGGCGGGGTTGAGTGCGCGGAGGTAACAGGCCGGCTGGTGGAGCGCCGGCTGTTCGGTGTCGGTGAACCGGGCGTCGATGCCGAGCCGGTCGAAGGCGTCGAAGACGGGGGTACAGAGCAGTTCGTAGGTGTCCATGAGGTCCCCGGGGAGTTCGTCGGCGGGCGCGACGATGGAGTAAGAGATGTCGGCGTGTGCGTCGTGGTAGATGCCGCCGCCGCCGGTCTGGCGGCGCGTCACGTCGATGCCGGCGTCCGCGGCGGCCGCCCAGTCGACGGAGTCGGTGGCCTGGCGGTACCCCATCGAGAGCGTGTCCGGCGTCCAGGTGTAGACGCGGACCGTGCGGGGGCCGCCGTCGGCGGCCGTCTGGGCGGCGATCTCGTCGAGGGCCATCTGCATCGGCCCGGGGCGGGTGTCCTCGCGAATCAACCGCCAGTCGCGGTCGGCCAAGTCCATGCGCGTGCTTTCCGGGGGAGCAAGAAAAGCGGTTCGTCACCCTGGGGCCGGGGCGTCTCGTGAGTTGGGGGAGGTTATTTAATGGCGTGCCGTGTCCTTCCGAACACATGTCAATCACGAGTGTACCCGGTGTGGTCGATGCGGGGGTGCTGGGCGCGCAATCGGCGGCCGCGGTCCGCGAGAACGCGCTGTTGAGTTCGTCGCTGTGGGTGAACGTCGCGCTCGCGGGGATCGCGATCCTCGTGTTCGTGTATATGGGACGCACCATCAGACCGGGACGACCGCGGCTCATCTGGGGGGCGACGCTGATGATCCCGCTGGTGTCGATCTCCAGCTACCTCGGGCTGCTGTCGGGGCTCACCGTGGGGATGATCGAGATGCCCGCCGGGCACGCGCTGGCCGGCGAGATGGTGCGCAGTCAGTGGGGGCGGTATCTCACGTGGGCGCTGTCGACGCCGATGATACTGCTGGCGCTGGGGCTGCTGGCGGACGTCGATCTCGGCAGCCTGTTTACCGTGATCGCGGCCGACATCGGGATGTGCGTGACGGGGTTGGCGGCGGCGATGACCACGTCGGCGCTGCTCTTCCGGTGGGCGTTTTACGCGATCAGTTGCGCGTTCTTCGTGGTGGTGTTGTCCGCCCTAGTGACCGACTGGGCGGCGTCGGCGTCGAGCGCCGGCACCGCGGAGATCTTCGACACGCTGCGCGTGCTCACGGTGGTGCTCTGGCTCGGATACCCCATCGTGTGGGCGGTCGGCGTGGAGGGGCTGGCGCTCGTGCAGTCCGTGGGAGTCACGTCCTGGGCGTACTCGGTGCTTGACGTCTTCGCGAAGTACGTCTTCGCGTTCATCCTGTTGCGGTGGGTGGCGAACAACGAGCGGACCGTGGCGGTCGCCGGCCAGACGCTTGGCACCATGTCAAGCGACGACTGAGCGCCGCCAGGACGGCGGCCGGCTGATCGCGGCGGCTGTGCGCTTCAGGAGGCTTATACCCGGTGGCCGACTACGCGTGAGTGAATGGTGCGGAACGTCGCCGACGAGATCGCTGCCCTCGACCCGGAGGACTTCCACCTGCTGTCGGGCGTCGAGCACGGGATGCGGTTCTCGGAGTGGGTGAGCCGCGAGAAGCTGCCGGAGTTCTCGCGACTCACGCCCCAGGAGGTCGACTACCGGCTCGACCGGATGCTCGACCGGGAGTTCCTCGAACGGAAGACCATCCAGTACGAGGGCGTCCAGCTCACGTTCGCGGGCTACGACGTGCTGGCGTTGCACACGTTCGCCGAGCGGGACAGCGTCGAGGGGTTCGGCGCGCCCCTCGGCGTCGGCAAGGAGAGCGACGTCTACGAGGTGCAGTCGTTTCGGCCGATGGCGCTGAAGTTCCACCGCGAGGGGTACACGCAGTTCCGGGAGGTCCACCGGGGCCGGGATTACACCAGCGAGAAAGAACACACGTCGTGGCAGTACACCGCACGGAAGGCCGCCGAGCGCGAGTACGACGCCTTGGAGGCGCTGTACCCGACCGTGAACGTGCCGCGGCCGGTCGATCACAACCGCCACGCCATCGTGATGGAGAAGGTCAGCGGCACCGAGCTGTCGAACGCGAAGCTGAACCCCGAGCAGGCGAGCGGCGTGTTGGATCTGATCCTGCGGGAGGTCGCGGCGGCGTACCGCGAGGGGTACGTCCACGCCGACGTCAGCGAGTACAACGTGTTCGTGGATTCGGACGGCGTCGTGTTGTTCGATTGGCCCCAGGCGACGCCGACCGACCACGAGAACGCCCGCGAGTTGCTGGCGCGGGACGTGGAGAACATCGTCCAGTATTTCCGCCAGAAATACCCCAGTGACGTGCCGGCAGTCGACCACGACGCCGTCGTTGGGGCGGTCGCCGACGACGCGTTCGCGTCGGTCACCGAGCACTGAACGCGAGCGCCCACCACCGCCGGGTGCGGCGCGGGACGTGACGTGTGACCGACAGACACCCGCGTATTTATACCGCGGGCGCGGCAACGGCGTTCCAACGCGGAGTTTCACTCATGGACCGAATTGGGCCAGCAGCCACGACGCGGCGGGCCGGGTGCGGTGGCGACACCGAGACAGCAAGCGGGCGTGGCTGGACCACCAACGCAGGCATGGAGGCATCGTAATGTTCGATGAGATGCAGGCGTCGGCGTTCCCCGAGTTCCTGGCCGCGTTCTGGGCGGAGAAGGGCTGGGAGACGTCGGTGACCGAAAACGACGACGGCACGTACCTGGTGGCCGGGGACAAGGACTCGGGGACGCGCGGGCTCATGGGCGTGCGCCCGGACGACGGAACGGAAGTCGACGCCTCGGAGGTCGAGGATTTCCTCGCGTTCTGCGACAAGCAGGGCGTCGACGTCCGGGTGATGGCGACGCTGGGGCGGTTCACGACGGGCGCGCGGACGGCCGCCGACTCCGAGGACATCCACCTCCTCGACCCGAACGAGTTGGCGAACTCGGTGCGGGAGGAGGGCGTCGAAGAGATGGTGACGGAGTACACGGGCGGTGGCGGCGGTGGGGGCGGTCGCTTGCCGTCGCTGCCGGTGTCGGTGCCGACCGGGGTGCCGGTGATCCCGATCCTGGTGGCGGCCCTGGTCGTGGCGGCGGCGGTGTTCGTGGGGCCGACGCTGCTCGGGTCGGTGCCGTTCGTCGACGAGTTGCGGGCCGGCTCGGCGAGCGGACAGCCGATCACGGCGCTGTCGTTGTCCGACGCGGACGCCCCGACGGCGACGGTGCGGTGGACGGCACAACCCCGGGGTGAGATCAGGAACTACACCGCGCCGGCGGGCCAGACGTTCGTGGTGGTGGCCTTCGAAGCGACGGCGACCGGCAGCGAGCCCGTGACGATCCGGGACGAGACGGTGGCGCTCGCGGCCAACGGGACGTTCCGGTCGCCGCAGTCGTTCACCAACGCGTCCACGGCGTTCCGGGCGGCACAGCTCCCCAAGCAGGTGCCGGCGAACGGCACGGCGCGTGGGATCGTGGTGTTCCAGGCGCCCGCCGACTTCGACGGAGCGACGCTGGTTGAGCGGTACGGCGGGCCGGGGCTGCGCTTCCAGCGTGCCGACGACCTCAGCACGGACGTGGCGTCGTTCCGAAGTTCTTAACCCCGCCGGTGGAGTACCGAACAGTAACTCGCTGGTGGCGGGCTCCAGCGGGCGCCTGACGACGCGTCGGGCCGGGATGTGATTCTCGGCGCGCCGGGAATTGAACCACACAACGCCCGCGGACACAGAACAATGGCACGAAGTTTCTATTCGCACATCAAGGAAGCGTGGGAGGATCCCGACGACGGGAAGCTCGCCGAGCTGCAGTGGCAGCGCAAGCAGGACTGGCGCAAGGAGGGCGCGATCGAACGGGTCGACCGCCCGACGCGCCTCGACAAGGCCCGCGAGCTGGGCTACAAGGCCAAGCAGGGCGTCGTCGTGGTGCGCGTGAGCGTGCGCAAGGGGACCGCCCGGAAGTCCCGGTTCAAGGCGGGTCGCCGCACGAAGCGCCAGGGCGTCAACCGCATCGGTCGCGCGAAGAACCTCCAGCGCATCGCCGAGGAGCGCGCCAGCCGGAAGTACGTGAACCTCCGGACGCTGAACTCCTACTGGGTCGGTGAGGACGGCTCCCAGAAGTGGTTCGAAGCGATCCTCCTGGACCCGGAGCACGGCGCGATCCAGAACGACGACGATCTGAACTGGATCTGCGACGACAGCCACAAGAACCGCGTGTTCCGTGGGAAGACGAGCGCGGGACGACGCGCGCGTGGCCTCCAGAACCGCGGCAAGGGCACCGAGGGCCTGCGCCCGTCGACGAACGCCGACAAGCGCAACAAGTCGTAGCGCGAGCGGGCGGCCGATTTCTGCGGTGTGTCGCGGGCCAGCAGTCGCGGTCCCGCGGCGTGAGTACGGAACGTGGCCGTGTCCCAGCCACCGGGCATGCCATGTGAAGACACGACAAACCACTAAGTGGTCGGACTGCGTACACGAACGTATGAGCGACACCGCCGAGACGGAGCTCGCGTTCGACCACGACGACCAGAAGCGCCTCTACAACTACGTCGAGCGCCACGGCGAGTGCACGTACGACGACCTCGAAGCGGCGATGCCGTTGTCCCCGCGGGGCATCCGCCACCACGTCGCCATCCTCCAGCGGGACGGGTTCCTGCGCGTGGACGACGAGGCCGTCACCGTCGCCTTCGACGCCGACGTGGCGGCCGAGACCCACCGCAGCGACGGCATCGAGGTGGTCGTTCGCCCGGCGCGACAGGGGGATCTGTCCGGGCTCGTTGGGGCGATACGGCAGGTCGCCGACGACCGCACGTACATCGAGGCCGAATCCGTCGCCGACATCGTCGACCACGAGGAAGTGTTGTTGCGGCACAACGACGTTGAGGAACGCATGTTCTTCGTCGCGACCGTCGACGAGGCGGTCGTTGGGTGGGTGCACCTGGTCGGCTCCGAGCTGGCGAAGCTCGCACACACCGCCACCCTCACCGTCGGCGTGATCGACGCCCACCAAGGCCACGGGATCGGCGGCTACCTGCTGGAGCGTGGGCTGGAATGGGCCGCCAGCCGGGGCTACGAGAAACTCTACAACAGCGTGCCGGCGACGAACGACGCCGCCATCGGGTTCCTCGAATCCCGTGGCTGGGAGCGCGAAGCCCGCCGCGCCGACCACTACCAGCTTGACGAGGCGTACGTCGACGAGGTGATGATGGCCTACCGGCTGTAGCCACGCGCCCGGGGCTATCCGGTGGCGTCCTCGTTGTGTCCAAAGGCATCCGTGACCGACGGGTTCGCGCCCACCCCGGAGTACACCGTGAGGAGGTCGCCGGCCTGAATGACGGTGTCCCCGCGGGGCGTGATGGGGTCGCCGTCACCGTCGCGCTCGATGGCAACGACCAGCACGTCGTCGGGGAGCGCGCCCGTGTTCGCGGCCTCCTGGAGGGTCGCGCCGGCGACGGGTGCCGAGTCGGTGACGCTGATCTCGAAGACCTCGGCGTGGTCGCCGATGCGCATGTAATCGACGATCGCGGGACGCGTCACGGCCCGGTAGAGGTATTCGGCGATGAGCTGCTGGGGGTTTTCCATCGTGCTCACGCCGATGCGCTCGAAGACCCCCATGTGTTCGGGGTTGTGGACCACCGAGAGGATCGCGGGGATGTCGAACTCCGCGGCCAGCAGGCACACCATGATGTTGGTGGCGTCCTGGTCGGTGGTGGAGATGATGGCGTCGGCGCGCCCGGCGCCGGCGTCGGCCAGCGTGTCTTTGATCGTGGCGTCGTCGTGCAACACGAGGCAGTCGTAGTCGTCTGCCGCCCGGGCGGCGCGGCTGTCGTCGCGCTCGATGACTGCGACCTCGTTGCCCGACCGGGTGGCGACGTCGATGAGCGGAGTGCCGATGTCGCCGGCACCCACGATGATGAGATACATGCGAGCTATCCCCCGAACCGTCGTGTGATCGCGTCACGTACTGACATTGGTGTGTTGTCCGGGCCGCGCGCCATGACGACGGTTTGATCGACGCCCGCACCGACGGCCTCCGGGATCGAGCCGAAGACGGCCTGGGACACCGGTCCCGAGCGCGTTGCGCCGGCGTAAACCATATCGAAGTCGGCGGCGGCGTCGATGACGGCGGCCTCGGTGTCCGTCGAGACGACTACTTCGGTGTCATAGGTCATATATTTGATGCCAGCGCGCTCCGCGAGGGCGTCGATGACCGCCGCCCCACGCTCGGTGGCCGACGCGTCGGCGTCGTCGTCCGCGGGCGGCTGCACGTTCAGCAGCGTCAGCGACGCGTCCGTCTCGTCGGCGGCGACGAATTCGGCCGCACGGCGCGCGGCAACCGGCGCGTGTGGGCCCTCCCCGGCGAGCACCATGATGTCGCTGGCGTCGCCGGCGGCGGCCGGCCCGAGGCGCACGAGCGTGGCGTCACAGGACGCGTGGCCGACCACGGGGTCGATGGTCGACCCCAGGACGTGGTCACGGCGACGCGTGCCCCCCCAGCCGAGCAACACGTGATCGGCGGCCGTGTCCTCGATGACGTCGAGGATGGCGGCCCCGGTGTCGTGGCTGGCGACGGCGCGCGTCCGCAGGCGCACGTCCAGGTCGGCGGCGGCCGCGCTGGCGGCGTCGAGCAGCTCCTGTTGGCGCTCGACGCGCTCCTCTTCGAAGGCGAGGTCCTGGGACAGCGACGTCTGGCGGGGGACCTCGATGACGTTCACCGCGATGACTTCGGCGTGCGCGTCGGTGTGAGCGTGCGCGCTCGCGGCCGCCATGCGCAGGAGGTCGTGTTCCGTGTCCGGGTTCGCAACCGGCACCACGACGGTGTAGGTGTCGGGTGTGTCCGTGTCCGGCGACGAGGACGGCGCGAGTGCGTCGCCGACGAGGCTCTGGCTCGGCGCGCGGGCGCGGGCATAGCAGTAGTACCACGCGATCCCGAACGCCACCAGGACGGTGCCGATCGCGCCGACCGGCGTCGGCGTCACCGGCAGCACGACCGCGACGGACGCCACCCCGATCGTCATGGGGGAGAACGTCACGGACATCTGGACGAGGACCGCGACGCACGCCGCCGCGCCGAGCACCGGCACCACCGGGTACAGCACCGCGGGGATGCGGAACGCCGGGTCGTAGGTGTCGGGGTTCGCGCGCCGCAACACGACCACGGAGACGTGCACGAGGGCGTACGTGACGAGGTACATGAAACTCGCCACCTCGGCCAGCGTGCCGACGCCGACGCCGATCCCGATCAACAGCAGCGTGATGACGCCCGTCGCGGCGATCGCGCGGTACGGCGTGCGGAATCGGTCGTGGACTTCGTTGAGCCAGTTGACGAGGATCTTGTCCCGCCCCATCGCGAAGTTCACGCGCGCCGCCGACAGGATGCTCGCGTTGGCGCTGGAGACGGTCGCGAGCACCGCGCCGACGATCATTGCGAGCGCGCCGACCGAGCCGGCGGTGGCGGGCTGAACGGAGACGAACGGGAGCCAGGAGACCGCGCCGGCAAGCGGCTGGAAGATCTCGCGGGCGACCAGCGCGACCGGAACGTCGGAGCCCGCGAGCACGGGGATGTCGATCGTGCCGGTGGAGACGAACATCACGCCGACGTACATCAGGGTGGGCGTGACGACGGCGGCGATCATCGCCAGCGGGAGGTTCCGGCTGGGGTTTTTGATCTCCTCGGCGCTGGTGGCGATCACCTCGAAGCCGATGAACGTCACGTAGACGGTGCCGATGGTCGCGGCGACCGCCGGCCAGCCGTTGGGGTTGAACTCCGTGATCGTCGGGCCGGTGACCGCGCCGAGCCCGAGGAACGCGAGCACGAGTCCGACCAGCGTGAGCACGATGACGTTCTGGAGCGCGCTGGTTTCTTTGACGCCGTAGTAGTTGACGGCGGTCAGAAGCGCGGCCATCGCGAGCGCGGCAACGGTGATCCCGAGATCCCCCCAGCCGGCGAGGACGCCGACGTACTCGCCCAGTCCCGGCAGGAGGTATTGGCCGAACCCGATCATGTAGAACGCCGACGCGAACGTCAGCCCGGCCCACATCCCCCAGCCGACGATGCTGCCGAAAAACGGCCCCAGCGCGCGGTTGACGTAGTAGTAGCTGCCGCCGGCTTTCGGCATGCCGGTGGCGAGCTCGGACAACGAGAGCGCGGCGAACAGCGACACCATGCCGCCGACGAAAAACGACACCATGCTGGCGGGGCCGGCCTGTTCGGCGGCGATCTTCGGGAGCACGAAGATGCCGGCCCCGATCATCGTGCCGAGACCGATGGTGTAGGCTTCGAGGAAGCCGAGGTCGCGGGCGAGCTCCTGGTCGGTGTTGCTCACGACCCCCACCCCCCGGGCGGGTGGGCGACGACGAGGCGGCGGTGGGCTGTGGACGCGGACGGTGCGACGGGGTGTGTGGTGTGATCGCTCATACTGGTGTGGTGGGTCGCAGCGGGTGCACTGTGGCTCGGCGGGAGATGCGTCAGTGTCGAACCGACAGGAGTGACGGATCCGTGTGGCGGGAGCGCAGCGGAGCGCATGTGCGTTTCGGATTCGCGTGGTGGGCGGCACCGTGGGTCCCCGCGATCGGTGGGCATAACGGCGTCGCGGTGCTGGCTCCCGTGCATGGACGCGGCGCTTGGACCCCCCGACGCGATGGCTGCCAGCGAGGGCGACCTGACGCCGATGATGAGCCAGTATTTCGAGCTCACGCGGCGCTACGACGACGCGCTGGTGTTGTTCCAGGTCGGGGATTTCTACGAGTTGTTCTGTGCGGCCGCGGAGACGGCGGCCCGCATCTGTGAAGTGACGCTGACGGCGCGCGAGGACTCCACGGGCCAGTATCCGATGGCGGGCGTGCCCATCGACACCGCCGAGCCGTACATCGAGGCGCTGCTGGACGCCGGCTATCGGGTGGCGGTTGCCGACCAGGTCCAGGACCCGGACGAGGTGAGCGGCGTGGTGGATCGGGCCGTGACACGGGTGGTGACGCCGGGCACCGTCACCGAGGACGAACTGCTCGGGGGCGCGGACAACAACTTCGTGGCGGCGCTGGCCGGCGGCCGGGACGCCGACGCCGGGTTCGGGCTCGCGCTGCTCGACGTGTCGACCGGCGACTGTTATGCCACACGGCTCGGCGACGAGGCGCGCGTGCGGGACGAACTGGGGCGGTTCACGCCCGCCGAACTCGTCGTCGGACCGGGGGTCGACGCCGACCGGTTCGCCGACGAGGCGTTCGTCGCCGCGTACGACGACGACGCCTTCGAGCCCGCGGCCGCCCGGGAGCGGGTGGCCGACTACTTCGGCGGCGAGGACGTGCTGCCGACGACCGCCGAACTGCGGGCGTGTGGGGCGTTGTTGTCGTACGCCGAGTACACGCGGGGCGGAGCCGGCGACAGCCAGCGTCTCACGTACTTGAACCACGTGACGCGGTACAGTCCCACGGAGCACCTCCAGATGGACGCCGTGGCGTTGCGCAGCCTCGAACTGTTCGAGCAGCGCAGCGTCCACGGGACCGACGGCACGGCGCTGGTGGACGTGCTCGACGAGACGGCGTGCGCGCTGGGCCGCCGGAAGCTCACCGACTGGCTGCGCCGGCCGCTGGTGGATTCGGACGCCATCGCGGCGCGCCACGACGCCGTCGGGGAGCTCGTCGCGGACCCCCTGTCTCGGGAGGAACTCCACGAGCACCTGCGGGACGTCTACGACATCGAGCGGTTGGTGTCGCGGGTGTCCCGAGGGCGGGCGAACGCCCGGGATCTGCGGGCGCTTGCGGACACCCTGGCGGTGGTGCCGGAGGTCCGGGGGTTGCTGGCGGACGCCGACGCCCGGAAGCTGCAGTCGCTTCGGGAAGCCCTCGATGACCTCCCCGAGATCCGGGGGCTGCTCGACCGCGCGATCGTGGCGGATCCGCCACAGGAGCTGACCGACGGGGGCGTGATCCGGGACGGCTACGACGAGCGCCTCGACGACCTGCGGGCGACCGAGCGCGCGGGCAAACAGTGGGTCGACGACCTCGAAGCAGGCGAGCGCGAGCGCACGGGCGTCGACTCGCTGAAGGTGGGCCAGAACTCCGTGCACGGCTACTACATCGAGGTGACGAAGGCGAACATGGACGCGGTGCCCGAGGACTACCAGCGCCGCCAGACGCTGAAGAACGCCGAGCGCTACGTCACGCCGGAGCTGAAAGAACGCGAGGAGGAGATCGTGCGCGCCGAGCAGCGCGCCCAGGACCTGGAGTACGAGCTGTTCGTCGGGATCCGGGAGCGGGTGGCGGAGGCGGCCGAGCGGATGCAGGCCGTGGCGCGCGCGCTCGCGGCGGTGGACGCGCTGGCGTCGTTTGCGGCCGTGGCGGCCGCCCACGACTACACCAAGCCGGTGATGGGCGGCGACGGCATCCACATCGAGGGGGGTCGCCATCCGGTGGTCGAGCGCACCGAGTCCGGGTTCGTGCCGAACGACACGACCCTGAACGACGACCGCCGGGTTGCGGTCATCACCGGGCCGAACATGAGCGGGAAATCGACGTACATGCGCCAGGTCGCGGTGATCGTGGTGTTGGCGCAGGCGGGCTGTTTCGTGCCGGCGGCGGCCGCCGAGTTGCGGGTGGTGGATCGCGTGTTCACGCGGGTCGGTGCCAGCGACGACATCGCGGGCGGGCGGTCGACGTTCATGGTGGAGATGACCGAGTTGGCGTCGATCCTGCGCGCGGCGACCGACGAGTCGCTGGTGTTGCTCGACGAGGTGGGCCGCGGGACCGCGACGACCGACGGGCTCGCGATCGCGCGCGCGGTGACCGAGCACATCCACGACGCCGTGGGGGCGACGACGCTGTTCGCGACCCACCACCACGAACTCACGGCGGACGCCGACCGCCTGCCGGACGCGCTGAACCTGCATTTCGCGGCGACCCGGGGGGACGACGGGGTCGCCTTCGAGCACGCGGTGCGGGCGGGCGCTGCGACTGCCTCCTACGGGGTGGAGGTCGCGCGCACCGCCGGCGTCCCCGAGCCAGTCGTGGACCGCGCCCGGGAGCTGCTCGATGCGCCTGCGACGGCCGACGGGGGCGACGGCGGGACGACCCCCACAGCGGACGCGAACGGCCAGCGCGGGGCGGCCGCCGGGATCGTCGCGGAGCTGCGTGACGTGAGTGTCGCGGAGCTGACGCCCATCGAGGCGTTGAACGTGCTCAACGATCTCGCGAGCCGGGTGGACTGACCGGCGAGAACGTCAGCCCGCGGTCGGCCAGCAGCCGCCTGGTTTTCGCGGTGACGGCGGGCGCGACGAGGATGCCCCGCACGGTGGCGTCGGCGTGGAGGGTGCGACGGAGCGCGGCCACGTACCGTTGGAGCTGCGAGGCCGCCGCCGGGCCCGCGCGCACGTTTTTCAGCTCGACGGCGGTCACGGTGCCGTCGGCGTCCCGGCCGTAGATGTCGATGGGGCCGGCGGGCGTGTCGCGCTCGGTGGCCAGCGGCTGGAACCCGGGCTCGACGAGATCCGGGGTGTCGAGCACGTGGTCTTTGAGCGCGGCCTCCGTTCCGGACACCGTGGTGGCGTCCGCGCCGGCGGCGTCGAACGCTGTCGCTGTGTGCACGGCGTCGAAGCGGACGCGCAGCGCGCCGGCGGTGTGGCCGCCGTCGCAGGCGACGGTGAGACCGTCGGCGGCGTCGACGGTGACCGGGCCACCGGACGCCCACGCGTCGGGGTCGCGGCCGCTGGCACCGTGGACCACCACGGTGTCGTCGGGTTTCCAGAGGAGGGTGCGCACGCCGGCCGCGAGGTCGCGCTGCGAGCGCCCGGTGAGCGTGGCCACGCAGGAGCCGATCAGGGAGACGGTGAGGCCGTCGGCGGCGGCGTCGGTGGCGAACGCGGCCGCACGGTCGGCGGTGGGGTCCGTGAGCGTTCGCGGCATGGGCGGGGGTTTGCCTGCGGGGTGGAAAAACGACCGGGTGCAGCCCGCCGTCGTTTAAGTGTCTCTGGCGACAAGGAGTAGATACGAGCGGCGACGCGCGGTGTTCTGTGGTCCATCCGATGCCCGGCAGCGACGGTCACGCCGTCGGCACACACCCCCGGAGTCGGCGTGTTCTTTTGTTGCGCCGTCGTACGGAGCGGTGTGACGGGATCAATCACGGTGTATTCGGACTACGTCTGTCCGTTCTGCTATCTCGGGCGGCAGTCACTCGAAACCTACCGGGAGGCGCGCGACGACGCGGCACCCGCCCTCGAAATCGACTGGCAGCCGTTCGACCTGCGCAGCCGGCAGCGGCGGCCGGACGGCACGCTCGACGAGAGTGTCGACTCCGGGAAGGACGAGGCGTACTACGAGGAGGCGCGGCAGAACGTCGAGCGGCTGCGCGAGGAGTACGGTGCCGACGAGATGAGCACCGACCTCGTCGGCGACGTCGACGGCTTCCGGGCGCAAGTCGCCTCCCTGTACGTCAAGGAGACGTTCCCGGAGCAGTGGCTCGCCTTCGACGAGGGCGTGTTCGCGGCGCTCTGGGCGGACGACCGCGACGTGGGCGACGCCGACGTGCTGGCCGACATCGCCGACGGCGTCGGGCTGGACGGCGAGGAGATCCGGACGGTCGTCGACGACGAGGCGTGGCGGGATCGCCTGCGCGACGAGTTCGCGGACGCCCGCGAGGCCGGCATCACGGGCGTGCCGACGTTCGTCTACGACGGCCACGGCGCTCGCGGCGCGGTGCCCCCGAGCCAGCTCGAACGGCTGGTGGAAGGCGTCTAGGGCCGGCGAGCCCGCGGGCGGCGCATCGCGTCGTCGTTTAAGTGGTTCTGGCGACAAGGAGTAGATACGAGCGAGGATTCTCGGCGTCCCACACCCGGCAGCCGTGGCTCCGGGCCGAGGATTTATTCCCCGGAAGCACCCAGCAGGGAGTATGCCAGCAGACGCGGGGCAGCGACTCCAGTGGACGGACCCGGACGACGGCGACCGCGCTGTCGACGCACGCGCAGGGTCGGGGTCGCTGTCCCGCGCGGAAGCCCGCCGCGACTCGACGGTGCGCCAGTGGGGTGTTGTCTCCCCGAGCGCGACCGTCATCGGCCGCCCGGAGTCCCCGGACGGCGACCTCTCGGACAGCGTGCGCCGGCTCCACGAGGGCCGCCACCACGCCACCGACGGCACCAGCCAGCGCGCCCACCGACTGGACCGCCTGCGGACGACCCAGGCGCTGTGCACGGCGATCGGCGTGACGCCCTGGCAACGCGACGTGGCCCTGGGCGTGATGGACACCATCGACCTCACAGCGTTCGGCAGCCAGCGCGCCATCGAGAAGGTGGCGCTGGTGGCCATCCGCCACGTCGTCGACGTCGACCGCCGCCAGTACCTCGGGCTGGACGACCTCGACGGGGCGGAGCTCACGCAGGGCCGGATGGCGGAGCTGTTCGACCGCTACAAACGCCACGACATCACCGACGAGCCCGCGTTCCAGCGGCTCGCGGACCACCACCACCTCGACCAGACGAGTCTCAACCGACTGCGGCGCGTGCTCACCGACCAGCTCACCGACGGGCTGCCGGCGTACGGCCGGACCCCACACCGCGACCCCCACCTGCCGTCGCCGGCCGACGACGACGCGGCGTGACTACGCGTGGTCGGCGATGAACGCCTCGATGGCGTCCCCGCCCTGGAACCCGTCGGCGAGCCGCCCGACCTCGGTGCCGTCCTCGACGAGCACGAGCGTGGGCACGCTTCTGATCGCCCACTCGTCGACGAGCCCGATGTCGTCGCCGGGGTTGACCATCACCACCGGCACGCCGGTGTCGCGGGCGACGTTCCCGACGACGGGTTCGATTGCCTGGCACAACGAACACCCGGTCGTGTAGAACAACACGAGAACACGGTCAGCGCCCGCGATCGCGGCGTCGAGGTCGTCGCCGTCGGCGACGCGATCGGGGCGGCGGTGCTGTACAGTCACGACTCCCGGTACGGTGCGGGCACGCAAAAGAACTGGTTCCGGTGGGGGATGCTGCCGGGACGACGGCGTTACTCCTCGTCGTCGTCGTCGTCGCTGTCGTCGGCGGCGTCCTCGATGTCGCCGATGTACGACTGGGACTCGTCGGCCGCGAGCTCGCGGTAGGTCCCGGTGTCGGCGTCCACGATCCCGACACCCACGCCATCACCGCTGAGGGCGTCCTCGCGGCCCTCGTTGAGGGCGCGCAGCGCGAGGTCGATGCCGTCGTCGACCGAGAGGTCGGCGTCGTATTCGTCTTCGAGGAACTCCTGGATGTCCCCGCGGTTGGAGCCGATGGCGACGGCCTTCCACTCGTTGGACGTGCCGGACGGATCGGTCTCGAAGAGGCGGGGTTCGCCGCCCTCGACGCCAGCGATGAGGAGCGCAACGCCGAACGGGCGCGCGCCGCCGACCTGGGTGTACTGCTGGATGTGGTCGGTGACGCTCTTCGTGAGCGTGCGCACGCCGATGGGCTCGTCGTAGCGCACGCGCTCGACCTGGGACTGCTGGCGTGCGAAGTCCACGAGCTGGCGGGCGTCGGCGACGTGGCCGGCGCTGGCAGCGCCCACGTGGTCGTCGATCTTGTGGAGTTTCTCGACGCTGGAGCCTTCGAGCAGCGGCGAACGGGTCTGCTTGTCGACGACGAGAACGACACCCTCGGGGGTGCGCACGCCGATGCTGGCCGTCCCTCGTTTCACTGCTTCCCGCGCGTATTCCACCTGATAGAGCCGGCCGTCAGGGGAGAAAATGGTGATTCCCCGGTCGTAGGCCTGCTGCTGGTTCTGACCCTGCATGGTTTCCTTGGGTTCGTGTTGTGCCCCGCAACGTAAAGGGCTTTGACTTTCGGTAGTCGATCGCCGGAACAATATCGGATCGACCCGCGGGGCGTCACGCCGGGGTTCTTGTGGCGCGGCACCGAAGCGCGGCCATGGACGATGGGAAGGCCGGCCGGGGGTTCTTCGACGACCACATCGCGGGCCGGACGGGCGCGGACCGCGACGACGTCCGCCTCGGGCCGACGTACGGTGCCGACTTCGGGGTGGTTGCGGTCGCCGACAGCGTGGTGGCGATGGCGACCGATCCCGTCTTCGTGTTGCGGGCGCTGGGGATCGAGCGCGCGGCGTGGTTCGCGTTCCACATCTGCGTGAGCGACGTGGCGCTGTCGGGGCTGTCGCCCGCGCATCTGGCCGTCGATCTGAACCTACCCCCGGACACCGCAACGGAGACGTTCGACGCGATCTGGGAGGTGTTCGACCGCGAAGCGCGCGCGCTGGGCGTGAGCCTGACGACCGGGCACACGGGCACCTACGAGGGGTGTTCGTTCCCGACGGTCGGCGGCGCGACGGCGCTGGCGGTCGGTGCCGCCGAGGACGTGGTGACGCCCACGGGGGCGCAGCCCGGCGACCGCGTGGTGGTCACGAAGGGCCCGGCGGTCGAGACGACGGGCATGCTCGGCGTGCTGTTCGGGGACCGCCTCCCGATCAGCGCGGCCGCCGCGGCGGCGGCCCGCGACCGGTTCGCGGACGCCACGCCGGTGCGTGACGCCGCGACGATGGCGGCGGCGGGCGAGGTCACAGCCATGCACGACGCCACCGAGCGCGGGCTCGCCAACGGCCTCCACGAGCTGGCGGCCGCAAGCGGTGTCGGGCTGTCGGTCGCGCGGGACGCCGTCCCCGTGCTGCCGGGGGTGCGGGCGGTCTGCGAGCAGTTCGGGATGGACGCGTGGGCGGCGTCCAGTGAGGGCACGGTGATCGCCGCCGTCGATCCCGGGAGCGTCGACGCGGTGCTCGGGGCGCTGGGCGACGAGGGCATCCCGGCTGCCGACGTTGGCGTCGTCGAGGCCGGGGGCGGCGTCACCGTGGACGGCGACCCGCTGGCGGAGCCGGCGGCCGACCCGCTGTGGCCGGCCTACCGGACCGCACGCAGCCGGTACGGCGACGACGCGTAGGCGGCGACCACACCGCAAGCCTTCTTGGCGGTGGCTGCGACCATCCACGTGATGCCAACGGAGGCGCTGGGATGGGGATCGTAGACGAGTTCCAGGCGTTGAAAGCCGAGACCGACGCGGACCTGCTGGCGATGCAGGTGGGGGATTTCTACGAGTTCTTCGCGGCGGACGCGCGAACGGTCGCGTCGGTGCTTGACCTGCAGGTGTCGGAGAAGTCCAACCACGGGTCGTCGTATCCGATGGCGGGCGTGCCCGTCGACGACCTGACGCCGTATCTGGCGGCGCTCGTGGAACGGGGCTACCGGGTCGCGGTCGCCGAGCAGTCCGAGACCGACGCGGGCGACATCGAGCGCGAGATCGAGCGCGTAGTGACGCCCGGCACCCTGCTGGCGTCGACGGACGCCGACCCCCGGTATCTGGCGGCGGTCGTGCGCGAGGCCGGCGGCGACTGGGGGCTGGCGTTCGTGGACGTGACGACCGGGCAGTTCCGCGTGACCCGTGGCGCCGACCGCGCGGACGCGGTCACGGAGCTGTACCGGTTCGCGCCCGCGGAGGTGTTGCCCGGGCCGGCGCTGCGCGGCGACGACGAGTTCCTGGGCGTGCTCCGGGAGCGCACGGACGCGACGCTGACGCTGCACGACGCCGGCGCGTTCGACGCCGGGCGGGCGACACACCGGGTGCGCGAGCAGTTCGGCGACGGCGTGATCGAGAGCCTGGGCGTGGCCGCCGACGGGCCGGTGGTGCGGGCGGCGGGCGCGGCGGTGGGCTACATCGCGGCCGCCGACG
This sequence comes from Halobacterium sp. GSL-19, assembly GCF_016917855.1. Taxonomy (NCBI): domain Archaea; kingdom Methanobacteriati; phylum Methanobacteriota; class Halobacteria; order Halobacteriales; family Halobacteriaceae; genus Halobacterium; species Halobacterium sp. GSL-19. The sequence goes on along the minus strand of NZ_CP070377.1, from coordinate 92,241 downwards.
AGGGCGTGCTGGCGTCGGTGTCCCGCATCCAGCCGTTCGGCGGCGGCGACCACGTGGAGCTGGATGCGACGACCCAGCGCAACCTCGAACTGACCGAGACGATGACCGGCGGCAGCGACGGCTCGCTGCTGGCGACCATCGACCACACCGCGTCGGCGGCGGGGGGCCGCCGGCTCGCGGCGTGGGTGACACGCCCCACCCGGGACCGCGCGGAGCTGGACCGCCGGCAGGCCGCGGTGGGCGCGCTGGCGGACGCCGCGCTCGCGCGAGACGCGCTGGGTGACGTGCTGGGTGAGATCTACGATCTCGAACGGCTGGCCAGTCGCGCCGCCAGCGGGCGCGCCGACGCCACCGATCTGCTGCGGGTGCGGGACACGCTGGCGGCGCTGCCGGACGTGGCGGACGCGCTCACGACGACCCCCGAGTTGGCGGAGTCGCCGGCCCGAGACGTGCTGGCGCGGGTCGACCGAGCGGCCGCCGCCGACGTGCGAGCGGAGCTTGCGGACGCACTGGCGGACGACCCGCCGAAGACGCTCTCGGAGGGCGGCCTGCTCCAGGCGGGGTACGACGAGGCGCTCGACGAGCTGCTGGCGGCCCACGACGAGCACCGGGCGTGGCTGGACGGGCTTGCCGACCGGGAGAAAGACCGCCTGGGCGTCACCCACCTGCAGGTCGACCGGAACAAGACCGACGGCTACTACATCCAGGTGGGGAACAGCGAAACCGACGCCGTGCCCGACGGCGAGGACGGCGCGTACCGCCGGATCAAGCAGTTGAAGAACGCCACCCGGTACACCACGGCGGAGCTCGACAGCCACGAGCGCGAGGTGTTGCGCATCGAGGCCGAGCGCGCGGAGCTCGAACGGGAGTTGTTCGCGGCGCTTCGTGAACGGGTGGGGGAGCGCGCGGCGGTGCTGCAGGACGTGGGGCGGGCGCTCGCGGAGGTGGACGCGCTCGTGAGTTTGGCCGAGCACGCCGCCGCGAACCAGTGGGTGCGCCCCGAGTTGGTGGCCGGCGACGGCCTCGACATCGACGCGGGCCGCCATCCGGTGGTCGAGCAGACGACGTCGTTCGTCCCGAACGACGCACGGTTCGATGCGAGCCGGCGCTTCCAGGTCGTCACCGGGCCGAACATGAGCGGGAAGTCGACGTACATGCGCCAGGTCGCGGTGATCGTGTTGCTCGCGCAGGTCGGGAGCTTCGTGCCGGCGGACGCCGCCCGCATCGGGCTGGTGGACGGGATTTACACGCGGGTGGGCGCGCTCGACGAGCTGGCTGGCGGGCGGTCGACGTTCATGGTCGAGATGGAAGAGCTGTCCCGCATCCTGCACGCCGCCACCAGCGACTCGCTGGTGGTCTTAGACGAGGTGGGGCGGGGAACGGCGACCTACGACGGCATCTCCATCGCGTGGGCGGCGACCGAGTACCTCCACAACGAGGTGCGCGCCACCACCCTGTTCGCGACCCACTACCACGAGCTGACGGCGCTTGCCGACCACCTCGACGCGGTCGTGAACGTCCACGTGGCCGCCGAGGAGCGCGACGGCGCGGTGACGTTCCTGCGGACGGTTCGGGACGGCGCGACCGACCGATCGTACGGCGTGCACGTGGCAGCCCTCGCGGGCGTCCCGGAGCCGGTCGTGGACCGCGCGCGCGGCGTGCTCGATCGGCTCCGGGAGGAGAACGCGGTGGAAGCCAAGGGGTCGGCCGGCGAGTCGGTGCAGGCCGTCTTCGACGTGGACAGCGGCGGGTTCGTCGACGACGCGGGCGACGACGGCGAGGCGGACGACCCCGAGGCGGCGGCCGTCCTGGACGAGCTCCGGACCGTGGAGCTGGCCGAAACGTCGCCGGTCGAGCTGCTCGGGACGGTGCAGGCCTGGCAGGACCGACTGGAGGACTGAGGCACCGCCGCCGGGTTACCCCTGGCCGACCAGCGACTCCTCGTCGGCGAACTCCGCGGCGCGCAGCTCGTACTTCTGGACTTTGCCGGTGGCCGTGGTGGGGAGTTCGTCGACGAACTCGACCCGCCGCACCGTCTTGAACGACGCCAGCTCCGCCCGGGTGTACTCGACGAGCGCGGTGGCCGTGACGCCGGGGTTGTTGGGGTCCCCGGAGGTAGGGACGACGAACGCCTTCGGTGTTTCACCCCAGTCGTCGTGGGGGGAGGGTACGACGGCGACCTCGCCGACGGCGTCGTGCTCGAAGAGCGTGTCCTCCAGTTCGATGGAGGAGATGTTCTCGCCGCCGGAGATGATGATGTCCTTTTTGCGGTCCAGGATCGAGACGAAGCCGGTGTCGTCGACCACCGCGAAATCACCCATGTGGAAGTAGCCGTCAACGCGATCAGTGAACGCCCGCTCGGTGGCGTCGGGCTTGTTCCAGTAGCGGTCCATCACCTGGTTGCCGGAGACGACGATCTCGCCGATGGTCTCGTTGTCGCGGGGGACGTCGTTGCCGTGCTCGTCGACGACGCGCAGTTCGGTGCCCAACAGGCCGATGCCCTGGCGTTTCTGCATCGCGGCGCGGCTGCCGTCCCCGGCGGCGAGCAGTCGGTCGGCGTCGGAGGTGGCGATCAGAGGGCCGGTTTCGGTGGCCCCGTAGACGTGCATGAGCGACCAGTCGAGCGCCGATTCGACGGCGCGGATCGTCGCCTCCGGGGGCGCGCTGCCGGCGGTGGCGACCCGCACGTCGGCGTCGCCAGTGGCCGCGACATCGTGGGCCTCGTGGTAGTCCAGGAGCATGTTCAGGACGGTCGGGGCGGCACACAGGTACGACACGGCTTCGGCCTGGATGGTATCGAAGACGCTGGCGGCGTCGACGCCCCGCGTGCAGACGTGGGTGGCACCAGCGCCCGTGATGGCGAAGATGTGCCCCCAGCCGTTGGCGTGGAACATCGGCAGCGTCCAGAGGTAGGTGTCGGTGTCCGTGATGGTGTGGTGGGTGGACAACAACAGCGCGTGCACCACTTCGTTGCGGTGGGTGCGACAGACGCCCTTGGGGTCCCCGGTGGTGCCGGACGTGTAGTTGATGGTGATCACGTCGTCCTCGGCCATATCGGGGCGGTCGTAGTCGTCGGGATCGGCGTCGACCAGCAGGGCGTCGGCGTCCTGCCAGTCGCCGTCGACGGCGGCGGGGTCGTCGGTGATGAACGTGGTCGTCGGGATCCGGTCGCGGACCGCGTCGACGCGGTCGGCGTACGCGGCGTCGGCGTAGATGGCGTCCGCGCCGGCGTCGGCGAGGATGTACGCGTAGTCGTCGGGCGTGAGCCGGTAGTTCAGTGGCGTGTGGATGGCCCCCAGCTGCATCGCGCCGTAGGCGGCTTCGAGGTGGTAGTGGGTGTTCGGGTCGAGGACGGCGACGCGGTCGCCGCTGTCGATGCCGGCCGCCTGGAGGACCGCCGAAAAGCGGTCGGCGCGGTCGGCGAGCTCGCTGTACGTGTACCGCCGGCCGGTGGTGGCGACGACGGCGGTTTCGTCGCCGTAGTAGGTGCGCGCGCGGTCGATGAAGTCGGTGACGAGGAGGGGTCGATGCATGATACCACTATCATCACAAACGTCCGTGATAGTTGTTTGGGGTGTGGGCACACCCAACGCCGTGCAGATCAGGGCCAGAGCCCACGGGCTTCCTTCGCACGGCCGATGCGCTGCAGCGCGACAACGTAGGCAGCGTCCCGCCAGCTCAGGTCTCCGTCGTCCACCTCGCTGCGCACGGAGTTCCATGCGGACAGCATCTCGGATTCGAGTTCGTCGCGAACACGCTCCGGCGACCACGTCCGGCGGTTGATGTCCTGGAGCCACTCGAAGTACGACACCGTAACCCCGCCGGCGTTCGCGAGGATGTCCGGGATCACGGGCACGGCGCGCTCCTCGAGGATTCGGTCGGCGGCCGATGTCGTCGGGCCGTTGGCCCCCTCAACGACGATGTCGGCCTGAATGCGGTCGGCGTTGGCAGCGGTGATTACGTTTCCGACAGCAGCCGGGATCACCACATCGACGTCTAGTTCGAGGAGCTCCTCGTTGGTGAGTGTGTTCGGCGCGTCGTGTCGCATCACCGCCGCCGGCTGGTTCCCGTGCGACGGAATCGCGTGTGTATCGAGGCCATCAGTGTCGAGGACGCCACCGTTGACATCGCTGACGGCGACGACGCGTGCCCCCCAGTCATCGAGCAGCAGTGCAGCGTTCGCTCCGACGCTCCCGTATCCCTGGACGGCGACGGTCGCGTCGTCGATGGGGATGTCGTAGTAGTTGATCGCTTCCCTGGTGGCGATGGCGACGCTCCGGCCGGGTGCCTCCGCGCGGCCGTGGCTCCCACCGGCAACTGGCGGCTTCCCGGTGACGACGCCCGGGACAGTCTCGCCCTGTTGCATGCTGTAGGCGTCCATGAACCAGGCCATCGTCTGTGCGTCGGTTCCCATGTCCGGCGCGGGGATGTCCTGGCTGGGACCGACCTCGTCGCGGAGCTCCGCCGCGAACCGCCGTGTCAGTCGCTCGTGTTCGTCGGCGCTGAGGGTCTTCGGATCGACAACGACGCCGCCTTTCGCGCCGCCGAACGGCAGGTCCATGACGGCACACTTCCAAGTCATCCACATCGAGAGGCCGACGCATTCCTCGGCGCTCACACCGGGGTGGTAGCGGAGCCCACCTTTGTATGGACCGCGTACGTCGTCGTGTTGGGCACGGTACCCGTCGTATACCGTGACGGTGCCGTCGTCGCGCTCGACCGGCACCGATACCTGGACCACGCGCGTAGGGTGGGTGAGTCGCTCGATCACGCCGTCAGCGATGTCGACGTGCTCGGCAGCCGCCTGCAGCTGGCGGCGTGCGGTCTCCAGGGCGGTCTCGGGCTCGCTGTCGGTGGAGGGCGCGGACTCCGGCGGTGGTGTCTGGGCCATCGGTCACTCCAGTGGTGTTGCCCGGTTGCGCATGGTTGTCCCGCAGTCCGGACACGCCCCCGGATGGGTGTCCGAGGTGGTGGTTTCTCCACAGATGTGACACTCGTAAGCGGCCTGTGCGTTCGGATCGGTGGGTGCGTCTCGTCCCATCGCATCTCCGTAGTGGCCGTCCACCAATAGCTATGCTAGCTGAATAGTCACCCGTCCTGCGCCGAGTCATGGTGGACTATTCAACCCAACTGCAGCCGGGGTCGTCGAACACCGCGTCGAAGACTTTCGATTCGATGCGGTTGACGTGGTCGTAGAACGCGGTGTTCGAGATCCCCAGCGTCTCCGCGACGACCGCCCCACTGACGGCGTGTGAGGGATCGAAGAAGCCGCTGTGGTAGGCGACCTGTGCGACCTCCACCTGCCGCTCGGTCAGCGACGGACCCTGCGCGTCGTCGGCGCTCGATTGCTGGCGGCGGCGGGCCGTAACGTCCACCGACGCGAACGCGTCCGCGAGCAGGCTGTCGGCAGCGCGTGCCGTTGCGGCGTCGGGCGCGGCTGCCACGAGGGTCCCCGACTCGGGAGTGGCCGTTAGTTGGCGTCGGGTTACCCCCTGGGCGGCGAGCGCGCGCGATCGCAACCCCGTCCGGAGGGAGAGGCTCACCACGCCACTATCGCCGGTAGCTTGGACGACATCACCGCTGATCACGTCCACAAGAGCCGTTGCCCCGGCGACCACGGCGTCCGGATCCGCACCGTCAACGCTGACCACCACGCGGGTGTCTCCCGTGCTCCCGGCCACCTCGCTTTCAACGGTGAGCTGGCAGTCGAAGTCGGCGGCCAGTCGGCCGAGCAGCCAGGATTGGTCGCGGACTGCGTACGTCACCACCACGGTGGTATCGCCGTCAAGCGCGGCCTTGCGCTGTGCGGAGCTGATCGCCGCCCCGACGGTTTGTCCGAGTTCCGCGAACACCGCTCGCACCGTCTCGCTGAACGCGTTCGGGGCCGTGTCATAGACCGTGACAGTGCCGAACAGTACGTCGTCTGAAACTAAGGGCACGGACAACACCGAGTTGAACCCGTGAGCGAGCGCGGCCGCCGGCCAGTCGGCGTCCCGGCGGCGGTCGGCAACGTTCGGCACTAGCGTCACTGAGCGGTCGGCGGCCGTTCGAACGGCTGGCTCGGAGACGCCTGACGCAGTCGGTGACAACGCCGCTTCGTCGAGGTAGCTGGATGCATCGCCCGCCCACGCCCGTGGCGTGACGTGGTCGTTGTGCGCGGTTGCGTCACCAACCCACGCGAAGGCAAAGCGGTCGCCGGCAGTGAGCCGCTCGCAGACCGCGGTTTCGATGTCCGCTCGGGAGTCAGCGTCCACGAGCGCGCCGTCAACCTCTCGGATGATCTCGTTCACCTGGTTGATCTCGGAGAGGCGGCGGTTCTGTGCCTGCAAGCGCTGGTCGCGCTCCCGGAGCTCGGCCTCCCGGTCGAGGCGGTCCAGTGCCGCCTCAAGCGTGGCCGCCAGGAGGCGCGCGATCTCGATCCCGACAGCACCCAACGCGTCGTCGGAACGCCCACGATCCGTCCCCGCGAGCACCACGCCGTGGTCGCCGATCGGGAGGGCCGTCCACTCGGCCAACCCGGCAGCCACCCCCGCATCCCACTCCCCCTCGGCACCGGAGTCGACCACGCGGTCCGCGACGAACGCCGTGCCGACAGGAGAACGGTCATCGAGTCGCAACTCGCCGGCGTCTTCGACAGCAGCCGCCAGGTTGTCGGCGGCCGCAACCGGGTACAGTCGGTTTTCGTGGCGATCGAACCGGTAGACCGCGATGCCACCGGCGGGTAGCGCCGCCGTCCCGTCGTCGACGACCCGAGTCGCCGCCTCGGTGGCGGTCCCGGCATACAGCAGATCGCGGCTCGTCTCCTGGAGTTGCGCGAGTGCGTCCTCCCGTTGTTTCCGTGTCGTCACATCCCGGCAGCTGTACAGTCGCGTCCCACCCTGAATGGAGACTTCACGGACGTTCACGAGTAGCGTGTGTTGGTCGCCGTTCGCGTCCGTTGCCGTACACTCGACGTTCGTCACGACGCCGTTCCGGGACAGCGAGTCACCGCCCACGGGATCGCACCCGAGGAGCTCGTCGATGGTTCCGAACGCACGGATTTCCTCGGCCGTGTAGCCGAAAATGTAGTGCGCGTTCGGGCAGACGTACGTGAACGTTCCGTCGTCATCAGTCACGAGGACGGTGTCGGTCATGTTGTTCAACGTGACGCGGTGGAGTTCCTCGGACGCCCGCAGTTCTTCGGCGAGCTGCTCGCGTTCCCGGCGCACGTCGCCCTGAACGACAAGCCGGTCGTCGTTTGGGACCGGCTGCACGCGGAACGCCCACTGAACGGACGGCTCGGCGTCGCGGCCGCTGGCAGCGGGCGTGCGTTGCGTCTCGAAGGCGGCGTCAAAGCTCGCGTACTCGTCGTTAGCGGCGGCACGAACGGCACGCTGGACCTCGTGGCGGGTGGCAGCGGGGTTCGCCCATGGCAGCCCCCAGAGTCGGCGTCCCTGGAGTGCTGCGGCGGGGGTGGTGGCCGCGTCCGCCGCAGCGTCGTTCGCCGAAAGCACCACGCCGTCGGCGTCCACCACGGCGACAAAGCGATCCGGATCGTTGAACACCGGCGCGGAAACCGGCTGGTGGTCGTCGGACACCATCACTGTGGGCCAGCAGCCACGGGCCGAAAAGTCTAGCTGCCGACGCGGCATTGATACGGCAGCCGCGCGTGCGGCCGGATATGAGGATCGAGCGCGCGAACGACCGCGGGAGCGTCGATGACTGACCGCATCCGAGCGCTCGACGACGCGACGGTCGCGCGGATCGCGGCCGGCGAGGTGGTCGAGCGGCCGGCCAGCGTCGTCAAGGAGTTGGTGGAGAACAGCCTCGACGCGGGCGCAGCAAGCGTGGACGTGAGCGTTGACGCCGGCGGCACCGACCGGATCGTCGTGGCCGACGACGGCCGCGGGATGACCGGCGACGACCTCCGGATGGCGGTCCGCCAGCACACCACGAGCAAACTCGACGACGCCAGCGGGCTGGACGGCGTGGGGACGCTGGGGTTCCGGGGGGAGGCGTTGTACACCATCGGCTCGGTGGCGGAGCTGACCGTGACGACGCGACCCCGGAACGCCGGCGATACGGGCGCGCGCATCACCGTCGACCACGGCGACGCGGGAAGCGTGGCGCCGGCCGGCCACCCCGCAGGCACGACCGTCGAGGTGACCGACCTGTTCGGGGAGACCCCCGCCCGTCGGAAATACCTCAAGCGCGCCGCGACCGAGTTCGGGCACGTGAACCGCGCGGTCACCCGGTACGCGCTGGCGAACCCGGACGTGGCGGTGTCGCTGACCCACGACGGCCGGGAGGTGTTTGCGACCACGGGCACCGGTGACGTGCAGGACGCCGCGCTCGCCGTCTACGGCCGGGAGGTCGCGCAGTCGCTGCGCACCGTGGACGCCGCCCCAGCGGCGGACAGCGTCGAGCGCGTCCACGGCTACGTCTCGGACCCGGAGGTCACGCGCTCGACCCGGGAGTACCTCGCGACGTTCGTGAACGGGCGCGCGGTCACGGACGCCGTGCTCCGGGAGGCAGTCCTCGACGGCTACGGCGACCAGCTCGCGCCCGACCGTTACCCGTTTGCGGTGCTGTTCGTGGACTGCGAGGGCGTCGACGCGAACGTCCACCCCCGGAAGCTGGAAGTCCGCTTCGAGGACGAGGCCGGCGTGAAAGCCGCCGTCGAGGCGGGGGTTCGGGACGCCCTGTTGGACGCGGGACTCGTGCGGGCGGGCGCGCCCCGGGGCGCGTCGAAGCCCGGCGACGCCGAGATTTCGCCCGAACACTCGCCGACCGACAGAGACGCTGGGGCCGCCGGGGGTGGGAACGCTGCGGGCCGGAGCGACGGAAACGGGCAGAGGACAGCGGCGTCCGGTGCGACCAGCGAGTCGCCGGCGTCCGCGTTCGAAACCGGCGGCAGCGGCGACGAGGCGGCCGATAGCGCCGCGTCGACGGACGGCACACGCGAGCGACCGGGTTCCGGCAGCGAGTCCCGGACGGGGCGCTTCGACGCGCCCGCCGAGAACGCCCGGCTGCCGACCGGAGCAGGCGGGGCGGGGGCGGACGACGGGGACACGCCCCCGGAGCGCGACAGCCTCCCGGACCTGCGCGTGCTCGGGCAGCTCCACGACACGTACGTCGTCGCCGAGGCCGGCGACGGCCTCGTCCTCGTCGACCAGCACGCGGCCGACGAACGCGTGCACTACGAGCGCCTACAGGCCCGCGTTGACGGCGCGTCGCAGGCGCTCGTCGCGCCGGCCGAACTGGAGCTGACGGCCGGCGAGGCAGCCGTCTTCGAGGCGGCGCTCGGCGGCCTCCGCGAACTTGGCTTCGACGCCGAGCTCGCCGGGCGGATGGCGCGCGTGACCGCGGTGCCGGCGGTCCTCGCGGACGCGCTCGACGCCGAGCTCGCGCGGGACGCGCTCTCGTCGTTCCTCGCGGACGCCGACGGGACGCCGGTCGCGGACGCCGCCGACGCCGTGCTGGCTGATCTGGCGTGCTCGCCCGCGATCAAGGGCAACACGTCACTGGCCGAGGGGTCGGTCGTGGCGTTGCTGGACGCGCTGGACGCCTGCGAGAACCCCTACGCGTGCCCGCACGGCCGGCCGACGATCGTCGAGGTCGACGGCGACGAGCTCGCCGCGCGCTTCGAGCGCGACTACCCCGGGCACGCCGGCCGGCGGCGCGAGGACGCCGGGAACTAAGCCCCGGCGCGCGTACGCCGCGTATGGACGTGGTGACGTTCGGAGAGACGATGCTGCGGCTGTCGCCGCCGGGCCACGAGCGCATCGAGGCGGCCGACCGGATGGACGTGCGCGTGGCGGGCGCGGAGAGCAACGTCGCCGTGACCGCCGGCCGCCTCGGCGCGGAGACGGCGTGGCTGTCGAAGCTCCCGGCGTCGCCGCTCGGGCGGAAGGTGGCGGCGACGCTGCGCGCGCAGGGTACCACGCCGGAGGTCACGTGGACCGACCGCGACGACCTCCGCCAGGGGCTGTACTTCCTCGAACAGGGCGGGGAGCCACGCGGGACGAGCGTACACTACGACCGCCGGGACGCCGCCGTGACGACGGCGACCGCCGACGAACTGGCACCCGCGTTCGTCGAGCGCGCCGGCTACCTCCACACGTCGGGCATCACGCCCGCGCTCTCCGAAACACTCGCGGCGACGACCGCGGACCTGCTCGAACTCGCCCAGGAGACAGGGACGACCGCAACCCTCGACGTGAACTACCGGCGTGGGCTCTGGAGCCACGAGGAAGCCCGCGACACGCTGGAGGGGCTGTTCCCGGACGTGGACGTGCTGTTCGTCGCCGAGCGCGACGCCCGCGGCGTGCTGGACAGAACGGGGGACGCCGACGCCATCGCCAGGGGGTTGGCCGACGAGTTCGCGTTCGGCACTGTCGTCCTCACGCGCGGCGAGGCCGGCGCGCTGGCGGTGCGCAACGCCACCACGGTCACGCAGCCCGTCTTCGAGACGGAGACCTACGACCCGATCGGCACCGGGGACGCGTTCGTCGGCGGCTACCTCGCCGCGCGCGTCGACGGCGGGGACGTCGAGGACGCGCTGGCGTGGGGGGCCGCGACGGCCGCGCTGAAGCGCACGATCCCCGGCGACGTGGCGCTCGTCACGCGCGCGGACGTCGAATCGGTGCTGGCCGACGAGCACGGCGGAATCGACCGGTAGCGGTGGCTGTCGCCGCCGCGTCACCCGTTCGGCGGCGACAGCAGGAGGGTCGCCCCGCCCGCGACGGCGGCGAGGACGCCACCGAGCAGGAACGTCTCGGTCCAGCCGAGCGAGCCGACGAGCGCGCCCGTGACAGTGCCGCCGAAGACGCCACCCCACACCTTCCCCGAGTACAGGAGGGCGTAGTTCGCGCTGGAGTGCTGTTCGCCGTAGTAGTCGCCGACGACGCTCGGGAACAGCGTGTACTGGGGGCTCCAGAAGAACGTCGCGGCGACGACGGCCACGACGAACCCCACGCCGTCGCCGCGGACGCCGAAGAACGCGACGGCGAACAGGCCGACGCCGACGGCCGTGAACGTCGCCGCCATCGCGGTCGTGCGGTCGACGCGGTCGCTGACGCCCCCGACGACGAGGCGGCCGACGCCCCCAGCAAGCGGCAGCAGTGTGGCGGCGGCGGTGGCGATGCCGCCGGCCAGCCCGAGGTGGGTGGCGTAGGAGACGACCTTCTCGGTGAGCATCAGGCCGGCCCCGGAGACGGCGACGAACACGACGTACATGAGCCAGAACTGCCACGTGTGGATCAGCTCCCGCCAGCTGAACTGGGGGCCGGTGTGGGCGGCGGTGTCGCCGGCCGACCGCCACCCCGCCGGCGGATCGCGGAGCACGAGCGCGCCGCCGAGCACGACGACGAACACCAGCACGCCGAGCGTCCGGAGGACGCCGACGTAGGCGTCCGCGGGCAGCGCGGGGCCGGTGTTCGCACGGACGTAGGGGACGAGGGCGGCGCTGCCGGCGGCGAACGCCATCGTGCCGGCGCCGGCGGTGAGCCCGCGGCGGTCCGGGAACCACTTGAGCGCGGTGTTGACGGCGACGGTGTAGACGATGCCGACGCCCAGCGCGCCCAGCGCGTACGCGAGGTAGAGCTGCCAGACGGTTCGGGCGACGGACAGCCCGAGGTAGCCGCCGCCGGCGAGGAACGCGGCGACGACGGCGACCCCGCGGGGGCCGTGGCGGTCGCGCCACCAGCCGACCGGGAACTGGCTGCCGGCCTGCACGACGACGAACAGCGTGAACACCGTCGAGAGCGCGGCCGCCTCGATGCCGAGGTGGCGAGCCACCGGCTCGCGGAGGCTGCTCCAGACGTACTGGTAGGGGCCGACGACCGCCATCATGGCGGCCGCCGCGAGCACGAGCCACCACCGGGAGAACCCGAGGTGGGCGCGCGCCCGGGCGGCGTGATCAGCGTCGGGCATTCGGCGTCACCGGCTGGCGGCTGGGCTGCGCGGGCGGGTGCATGCTGGACCGAACAGCGGGCGCACCGGTATGCCTGCTGATTCCGGGGCGTGTCAGTGGCCGCGGGCTGCGAGGTGCGCGCCCACTTCGGCCATCACCGTTTCCTCGGCGCGCGAGAGGTGCTCCCAGGTGGTGGTGTCGGCGAGCCCGATCTCGTCGGCGATGTCCGCGACGCGCACGGTCGCCGCTTCGTCGTAGTAGCCCATGCGCGTGGCGAGCGCGAGGACCTCCCGCTGGCGGTCGGTGAGCGCGTCCAACATCCGGGAGACCGCGAAGTGCTCGCCGCCGGCACCCGCTTCGACGCTGGCCGCGGCGACGAGTTCGGCGTCGCTGCCGGCGGCTTCGATCGCCGCCACGGCCTCCGTGGGGTCGGGATCGCCGTCCGGAAGGTACAGCGTCCAGTGTTCCCAGCCGGCGCGAACGACCGAGCCGCCGCGGTGGTGGATGCCGTGGTCGGCGAGGTGGGCCGTGACGGACCGCCAGTCGGTGGTGTCGTGGGTGACTGCGACGAAGACGTGGTCGGCGTCGCGGCCGGACCACGCGTCGACCGAGCGCACCGGGTCGGCGGCGGCGACTGTGTCCAGGAACCCCTGGACGTGGTCCCCGGGGCCGCGAACGGCCAGGATGCGGCTGCGGTCGCCGTCGCTGCCGGGCAGCGAGGAGACCGCGCGCACCGTCACCGCGGGGTAGTCGGCGCTCACGTCGCTTGCCGGCGCGCCGTGGTTGCGCACCCGCAGGGTCACGTCACGCATCCTATGTGTATAGCTGGCCCAGTGACTTACAGTTAGTGACGGTGTGCTGACGGTGATGCCGGCGAGCGCCGCGCGGGGGCCAACCCCTTTGGGTGCGGCCCGGTGATGTACGGGTATGACTACCGAGCAACCACACGTCGTGATCGTCGGCGCGTACGGCAGCGCGGGCGTGGCTGCCGCCGAGGAACTGGTCGACGAGGACGTCACCTTGACGCTGATCGACGACGGCGAGCCGGGCGGTGGGCTCTGCATCCTCCGGGGGTGTATGCCGTCGAAGGAAGTGTTGTCGGCGGGCGCACACCGCTACCAGGCGCGCCACGACGACCGCCTCACGGGTGCAGTGCCGGACGTCGACTTGGACGCGGTCGTGGACACCAAAGACGACCACGTGTTGGGGTTCGCGGAGCACCGGCGGGCGGCCGTCCACGACATGGCCGAGCGCGAGCACGTCACGTTCCACCACGACACCGCACGGTTCGTCGACGACCGCACGCTGGTCGTCGACGGCGAGCGCATCGAGGCCGACTACGTCGTGCTCGGCACGGGGTCGGCGCTGAACGTGCCCGATCTGCCCGGGATCGCGGACACCGACTGGATGGGCAGCCGGGACGTGCTCGACGCCACCGAGTTCCCTGATTCGGGCGTCGTCATGGGGTTCGGGTACGTGGGCGTGGAGCTGGTGCCGTACCTCTCGGAGGCCGCCGATATGGACCTCACCGTGATCGAACACGACGACCGCCCCCTGGACTCGTTCCATCCGGTGTTCGGCGAGGAGATCCTCGCCCAGTACCGCGAGGAGTTCGACGTCGACATCCGCACCGAGGTCAGGGAGGAGGCCGTCGAGGAGACCGACGACGGCGGCGTGCGGGTCCGCCTCGACGACGGGACGACCGCGGCGGGCGAGCAGCTGTTCCTGTTCACCGGGCGGACGCCGTCGTATCCGGCGGGGATCGAGGAGACACGCCTCACCCCAGATCCGGAGTGGGTGGATCCGGCGACGATGCAGGCCCGCGACGACGACCACGTGTTCGTGGTGGGTGACGCCATGGGCGAGCGCATGCTGCTGCACAACGCCAAAGAGGAGGGGTACGCGGCCGGCCGGAACGCGCTGGCCGTCGAGCGTGGGGGTGACTTGGAGACGTACGACCCGTTCTCACACCAGGTGATGTTTTCGGGGCTGGGCGTGTTCCCGTTCGCGTCGCTGGGGTTGACCGCCGAGGCGGCACGGGCCGCCGGGCACGACGTGGTGACGAGTCAGCGCGACGCGTCAAGCGACGGCGTGTTCAAGACCAAAGACGCCGCGCGCGGCGCGGCGCGCCTCGTGGTCGACGCCGACGACGGGACCGTCCTGGGATACCACGGCCTGCATTATCACGCCGACGTGATGGCGAAGACCATGCAGGTGGTGTTGGCCGCCGGGATGGACGTGCGTGAGATCCCGGATCGCGCGTATCACCCGACGACGCCGGAGGTGCTCGACGGGCTGTTCGGGGACGCCGCGGCCGAGCTGTAGCCGGGAGCCGACGCGTTGATTGCAGGCGTCAGACGGGGAGGAACAAGAGTTTTCACCCGGCCCATTCAACGGGCCTACATGTCCGACGATACCGAGGACGACAGCGGCGGGGAGTCGACGGCCGACATGGAGTTCGGCGAGCAGCCAGCGCCGCTCGGTGTCAAAGTCGGGAGCACGCGCACCGTGGTCGCCGAGGACGACGCCGACAGTCCGTCCGTGACACAGACGTTGACCTGTCTGGCGACCTACGACGACGCGCTCACCGGCGAGGAACACGTCATCTACGGGGCGGAAGCCGCCACGGAGTATCCCGACCGCGTCCGGTTCATGTTGCGCTCGGGGCTGCCCGAGGACGAGGAGACCACGGGTCTGGCCAAGCGGTTCTTCGAGGAGTTCGCGTCAGCGAACGGCCTGGACACGGATTCGGTGGTGGTGTACGCGATCCCCACCATCGACAACGAGGCGGGCCTCGACCGGCTCGCGGAGATCATCGAGGACGGGCCGGTGGGCGAGCGCCGCATCGCGTCGTACCCCGAAAGCCTGTGCGGGGCCGTGCCCGCGCTGGGCGACGGCCTCGACGCCATCGAGGACACGTTCGTCGCGATCAACATGGGGTCGACGAACCTGGAGGCGTGCGCGTACCGCCGCGGCGAGCAGCTCGCGCCGTTCTCGACGGGCGCGATCACGGGCACCGAGGTCGACCGCCGGATCGCCAACTACGTCGAGGAGGAAACCCAGGGGCGCGTGAACATCGACCTCACGACGGCCCGGGAGTACAAGGAGCAACACGCCGATTTCAACGACTACGAGCCGTTCAGCGACATCATCCAGCAGCCCGGCGGCGGCACCTACGAGTTCACCATCGAGGACGCCGTGATGGACGCCGTCGACGAGTTCGTGGACGCGGCCGTCGACGAGGTGGCGAACGTCTTCCTGCCGGATCTCGCCAGCGACTACGTGAAGATCTACCAGCAGGCGCTTGACAACCCGATCGTGCTGACCGGCGGGATGGGCTGCATTCCGGGCATCGTCTCGGAGTTCGAGACCCGGCTGGGCGAGGAGATCGACCGCGAGGTCGAGGCGACGACCGCCGACGAGCCGGAGACCGCGGCGGCGCGCGGCGCACACCGGATCGCCGAGCGATTGGTCGATCTCGGGGAGTACTAGCGCGGTCGCTGGGACTGGCGTCGGCGGGCGCAAAAAACTCGGGTACCCCTACCCGGCGGTTCTGCCTGTGTTCCCGGCGGATAAATGTCTTGTCAGACTGTCGCCGGTCGTCCACCGGAACCGTGTCTGAGACTCCCCCGCACGGATCGGGGTCCATAACAACGTGGCGGCCGAAGTCCGGACAGACAGCCCCGAGTGTGTCAGAGCGCCCGGGGCGTGCCCGCAGCGTGGCCCCACAGCCACTGACACGCACCAATGCGCCGACGCACCTACCTGTCGCTGGTCGGGAGTGCCGCGGCCGCCGGAACCGCCGGCTGCCTCGGTGTCCTGGGCGGCGACGACACACCGACCGTACTGCCCGAGCCCGACCACGAGTACGACGCCAGCGCGCTCCCGTATCCCGCCTGGGGCGAGCGCGTCCCCGACGCCACGGTTCCGGCGGCGCTCGGGGACGCCACGGTGTCGACCCGGGAGACCGAGACCCCGGCGTTGTACACGTTCTTCTACAGCCACTGCCAGACCGTCTGTCCGGTGTTGGTGTCGACGCTCCGGAACATCCAGACCCACGCCGCGAACAACGGCTACGCCGACGACATCGCGTTGCGGCCTGTGACCTTCGACCCCGAGCGCGACACCGCCGACCGCCTGGCGTCGTACGGCGAGCGGATGCACGTCGACACCGACGCCGACAACTGGACGTTCCTGCGGCCGGCGGGCGTCGACCGCGCGAAAGCCGTGGTGACCGACGACTTCGGCGTGACGTTCAAGCGCACACACCCAGAGGACATGGCGCAGTACATGTTCTCACACGCGGCGCTGACCGTGCTCGTTAACGCCGACGGCTACGTGGAGCGGACGTACCGGTCGAAGTCGCCGGACGAGCAGCAGCTCATCGCGGACCTGGAGACGGTGAGGCAAGCGTGAACCGGCGGCGGGTGCTGGCCGCGCTGGCGGGCAGTGGGTTGACCGGCGCCAGCGTCTGGGTGGCCCGCAACGGCGTCCCCTCGCCCGGCGACGAAGACGCCGCCAGCGGCGGTCTTCCGCGAACAGTCGAGACCCTGGACGCGCCGGGATCGACGGCGGGGACAGCGCAGGTCCCCAGCCCGGACGCCCCGACGGTCGTGGACCTGTTCGCAACGTGGTGTGCGCGGTGTGACGAACAGCTCGCGGCGATGCGCGCGGTTCGGGGCGACTACCCGGACGTGTCGTTCGTGTCGGTGACCAACGAGCGCGTCGGCGACACGCTCACCCGCGGCGATCTGGCCGACTGGTGGACTGCCAACGGCGGCGAGTGGACGCTCGGCGTCGACCCCGGGAGCGGCGTGCTCGCCGCCTTCGGCGCGAACGCCCTGCCGTTCGTCGCCATCACCGACGCCGACGGCGAGATCGTCGCCACGCACAGCGGGGTCGCGTCCGCGGCCACGCTGCGCGAGCGCCTCGACACAGTCACATGAGTGCGCTCCCGTTGGGCGGCGCGGCGGCGTTCGCCGCGGGCGCGGGCGTCACGACGTTCTTTGCGCCCTGCGCGTTCCCCCTGCTGCCGGGGTACGTCGGCTACTACGTGACCGAGCGCGACAGCGACATCGCGGTGGTGGCGGCCGCCGCCGCCGCCGCCGTGGGCGCGATCACCACGCTTGGAGCTGTCGCCGGCGTGGTGCTCGCGGCCGGTCAGCCGGTCAAGGCGGCGCTGCCCGCAGTCGAGCCCCTGATCGGACTGGGGCTGGTGGTGGTCGGCGTGCTCACAGCGGCCGGGCGCGGCCCCCGGATCACCGTCGTGCTCCCCGAGCGTCCCGCGTCGGTGGTCGGGTTCGGCGTGTTCGGTGGCGTGTACGCGCTGGCCGCGGCGGGCTGTGTGGTGCCGGTGTTCATCGGCGTCATCGGGCAGGCAGTCGAACACCCGCTGCCCGGCGCGGTGACCGTGCTCGGCGTGTACGCCGCGGGCGTGGCCGCGCCCCTGGTCGGCGTGACGCTGCTTGCGGGCGCGGGTGTCGACGCGTGGCGCGAGCTCGGCGCGTACACCGAATCCATCGAGCGCGCCGCGGGCGTGGTCATGGTGGCCGCGGGGGTGGGCCAGATCGTCGTTGGGCTCGGGCAGGTGTCGGCGGTCGGCATCGGCCTGTAGCGCTGGGCCGGCGGCTACGGCGAGATGCGGCCCAGCCGGAGGGCGTTGCCGGTGACCCCAAGCGTCATGCCGGCGTCGCCAGCGAGCACCGCCAGCCAGATCGGCACCAGGCCGAACGGCACCCCAACCGCGAGCGCGGCTTTCAGGCCGAGGCTCGCCCAGATGTTCTGGCGGATGACCGTGTTCGTGTCCCCGGCCAGCTCGTAGAGGTACGGCAGCGTCGTGATGGCGTCCCCCAGCAGCGCCACGTCCGCCGTCTCGATCGCGGTGTCGGTGCCCGCCGCCCCCATGGCGATGCCGACTGTGGCAGCCGCCAGCGCGGGCGCGTCGTTGATGCCGTCGCCGACCATCGCCACGTCGCCGTGTTCGTCCTGGAGGTCCGCAACGACGCTGGCTTTCTCCGCGGGGAGGCAGTCGGCGTACACCGCGTCGACGCCGACCTCGTCGCCGACGGCGCGCGCGGTGCGCTCGTTGTCCCCGGTCAGCATCACGGTCCGAGCGACGCCGTGCTCGCGGAGCCTGGAGACGGTGTCGGCTGCGCCCGCCCGCACCGTGTCACCGACCGCGATCACGCCGAGCAACGCGTCCGCGGTGCCCACCAACACCACCGTCTTGCCGGCGGCCTGGAGGTCGGGGATCGTGTCGGCCCGGAGATCCAGGCAGTCGGCGTGCTCGCAGTCGGGCTGGGCCGCCCGCAGGCCGCCGTCAGTGGTCGCGTGCACGTGGGACAGGTCGACGCCGTGTTCCTCGAACAGCGCGGGCTTCCCGGCGAAATGCGGTTGGCCGTCGAGCGTGGCGCGCACCCCCTGGCCGGTGACGCTGTCGAAGTCCGTGACCGACGGCGCGTCGACGCCGGCTTCGTCGGCGGCGTCCACGATGGCGTCCGCGATGGGGTGTTCGCTGCGGGCTTCCAGGCCGCGAGCGCACGCCAGCACGTCGCGCTCGCGGTGCCCGTTGAGCCCGCGGACGTCGGTGACCGCAAGGTCGCCCGCGGTCAGCGTGCCGGTCTTATCGAAGGCGACGACGTCGACGTCGGCCATGGCTTCGAGGTGGGTGCCGCCCTTGACGAGCACGCCGTGGTTGGCCGCGCTCGTGATGGCCGACACGACTGACACCGGCGTCGAGATGACGAACGCACACGGGCACGCGAGCACGAGCAGCGTCAGCCCGTGGACGACCGCAGTCGGCCAGGACACACCGAGCACGAACGGCGATCCAAGCGTCGTGAGCACCGCGAGCGCGACGACGGCAGGCGTGTACTTGGCGGCGAAGCGTTCGACGAACTGCTCGCGGTCGGTCTGATTCGACTGGGCGTCTTCGACGAGTTCGACGATGCGGGACAGCGTGTCGTCGCCCGGGGCGGCGGTGACTTCGACTTCGAGATACCCCGTCTCGTTGACGGTGCCGGCGTACACCTCGTCGCCCGGCTGCTTGCTTTCGGGGACGGATTCACCAGTCACGGGCGACTGGTCGACGGCGCTGTCCCCGTCAACGACGACGCCGTCGGCCGGGATCTTTTCGCCCGGCCGCACCGCGACGCGGTCGCCGATCGAAACCGTGTCGGCCGGGACCGTCGTCTCGGTGCCGTCGGGATCGATGATCGTCGCTTCGTCGGGAGACAGCGCCATGAGCTCGCGCAGCGACTGGCGGGCGCGGTCCATGGCGTACCCCTCAAGCAGTTCCGCGATGCTGAACAGGACCGCGAGCGTCGCGGCCTCGAAGTACAGCGGCTTTCCGAACGCGAAGCTGGCGGTGAGCGCGCCGAGGATGGCGATCGACATCAGGAAGTCGATGTCCATGCGGCGGTCGCGGGCCGAGCGCGCGCCGTTGCGAAGCGTCTCGAAGCCACCGGCCGCGACCGCGACGAGGAACGCGACGTCGGCGGCGTGCAGGCTGGTGCCGGCGACCACCCCCAACACGACGTTCGCGTCACCGACGAAGAACCGCAACGCCAGTCCGGCGAGCAGGAACACGCCGCCGACCGCGGTTTGGAGGGCGCGAGGGCTGGTCCAGACGTCCGCCCGGGAGGTGTCTCGGTCGCCGTCGGTTCCGGTGACGTCGTAGCCGGCGGCCTCAACGGCGGCCACGACGTCCGGCGTGGTGGCCGTGCTTTCGTCGAGCGTGACGACGACGGAGCCCGTCGTCGGCTGTTCTTCGTGGGCGGTGACGCCGGCGGTGGCGTCGAGGGCGTCCGCGACGCTGCCGGCGCACGACGAGCAGTCCATCCCGGGCACGTCGAGGCGCAACTCGACCAGGCCGTCGCCGGGCGGGTGATCGCGTGAAGACATTGCGAACTGGTACGTTCCGGACGGTTATGAACGCTACTGCTATCTACCCGGGTTGAGTTAATCAGAGTTAACAGAAAAATCCGATTGAGTTATTAATTAGGAGGTTGAGCCGCGGCGGCACGGGGATCACCGGCCGCCACCAGCGTGCCCACATGGCGGCGTTCATCGCGGGGAACCGAGCGCAACGGACGCATCGAGGGGCGACAGGAGCGCTTCGACACCGCCGACTGCGTGGCGATGACCCGCCCGATCCGTGACATCGCGAACGAGAGCGGACGTTCCGCGGCCGCGGTCGGATACGCGCTGTTCGCGTGCGACGCCCACGTTCGTTCGGGCACGCTGTGTTAGCAACGTGGACCGTCAAACGCGGCTTGAATGGTATTTTTTAATACTGAGTGCGGACTGGGTTGTTATATGAGCGTTGTCAGCGTCTCGATGCCCGAAGAGCTGCTCGAGCGACTCGACGACTTCGCGGACGATCACGGATACACCGGTCGCAGCGAGGTCGTCCGGGAGGCCAGCCGAAACCTGCTCGGCGAGTTCGAGGACAAGAAACTGGAGGGGCGGGAGCTGATGGGCGTGGTCACTGTGGTCTTCGATTACGAGACGACGACCGTCGAGGAGAAGATGATGCACCTGCGCCACGAACACGAGGGGTTGGTGGCGTCGAACTTCCACAGCCACGTCGGCGGTCACCACTGCATGGAGCTGTTCGTGCTGGAGGGGTCACTGGAGTCCATCTCGACGTTCGTCGGGAAGATCCGCGCGACCAAGGACACACTGACCATCGATTACTCCGTGCTTCCGGTTGACGAGTTCGGGGGGCTGGCTGACGTGAGCTGACGCGCTACGTGTGTTGGGCGATCCAGCGCCCGTCTTCCTCAGCGACCAAGCCGTTGTCCTGGAGGTCCGGGAGGACACGAAGGAGCGTGAGCAACGGCAACTCGAGGTCGGCTTTGAGGTCGTCCAACGTTGCCCCACCCTGGGTCGCGAGATAGAGGTAGACGAGCTTCCGACGGTTCGAGTCGATGGCACGAACCGATGACACGACGCCAGCTGACTGCTCGTCACGTTGCGTGCTCATATCCGACGGCAGTACTTCGACGATAATAAAACTGGCCTACCACGTCTGTCGAAATCGGTGGGCGACAGGAACCGCCACAAGCGAAGCGACACGCTGGGCCGTCGACAACGGCTGTGGAACTGCGTGGAGCGACGGCCACAGCAATGCCGTAACTCCTTACGCGTGGAGGGCCGACGGGGCGTCAACTGACGGCATCGTGCTCGCGGGCCCAACCGCGAGCACGTCACCACCGCTGCACCGCTGCAGCGTGTGAAGGGTGGAGGGAGAGAGGAGAGACTGTGAGACCGAACGCTGCGATGTGGATTGCCGACACCCCCACTGCACGCACGTTCGAAGCCTCACGATCGACACGAGCACGGGAAGCCACATAAATCAGTGTCGGCGTTCTCTGGCGCTGCAAGTGCCCCGGAACGCACAGGGCAGTCGAACGCCGATCCACGGACCGGCTGACCGCCGGCCGGGATGTTACAACCGGTCGAACGCTTCGTCCACCATCTCCCCCGTGGTGGCGACGATGTCCTGCATCTCGCTGTCGTCGGTAGCCATCCCGAGGAGTCGCGCGATGCGCATGATCGAGACGTGATAGACCCGCTGGCGGCCGGGCGATTCTGCCCAGATCACCACGTTACACGGCATCAACGCGCCCAAGCGGTTGTCGGTCGCGTCGAGGGCGCGATCGGCCACGTCGGGGTGACACGCGCCCAGCACGTAGTAGGGGTCGCGGTCGGCGTCGATCTTCTCGTTGAGTAGTTCCGCGGGCGAAAACTCCACGGGGACACCGAAGCCGGCATCCGTGAATACGTCCCGGACGTGCTCGATGGCGTCCTCGTGGGACAGCTCCAGTGTCGCCTGCTGTTCGCCGATGTCAGCGGGGTCGATGGCGGCCGGGTCGATGGGAAGCATTCCGTGTGGTGTATCGACCAGGCCGGACAAAACGGTGGCGAGAACAAGCACCGCGCGCCCGACACCTCAGCGAGCGAAACAACCGACTCACACCAGCCGAGAATATTGTCTCCATAGCGCACACCCGGGGCGGCGGGTAGCGCCGCGGCGACACCGCGCCAGGCGAACGGGTACGGCGGTACAGCACGCCGACTGGAGCCGGCGAGTCGAGACACCCGGACGGAGCCAGTGCCGGACGGCTACAGCCCCGATCGCGGGGTTGTGTGCGCCGGCCCGCGCCGGGAATTGTATAGAGTTTACACAAATCTTTTGGTGTCGAACCGGCTAGAGGAACCCAACGCCAATGCCAGATTCGATGGCTGAACAACTCCGCCACGACATGACCTGTGACGGGCTCTTGGAGTGTTTCCACGGCCTCAAACAGCTCGATAAGGGCGTGTTCCAAGCGCTCGTCACCACGAGCGACGCACTGACAGTCGACGACATCGCCGAACGCGTGGACCGCGAGCGCTCGACGGCCTACCGCGCGGTTCAACGCCTCCTCAGCGCGGGACTCATCCAGAAAGAACAGATCAACTACGACCAAGGCGGCTACTATCACGTCTACGAGCCGACCGATCCCGCCGAGATCGCGGACGACATGCAGCGACTGCTCAACGACTGGTACGCCAAAATGGGCCAGCTCATCCAAGAGTTCGAAACCAAATACGACCGCACGGACGCCGGCGTGCAGTCCATCGAAGGCTGAGCGCGCCCCACCAGTGGCTGCGCTGCCGCCCGATCGTGAACTGATTGCCGCCCCGCGACGAACTGCTGGCGTGGGCTGATCGAGTGCCCCGGAACCACAGATCGACCACCACCACAAGCGTTATTTTGCCGGTTGGTGATGGATAGATTATGAGTTCTGGCTTCTCCACAGGCGAGCGGCGATACCTCGCGATCGGTCTCGGTGTTGTCTCTGCGGTCGCGTGCATCGCCGGGATTCTGGTGTCCGATGTCTCCATCACGTTCAAGCAGCCGGTCTATCTCGTCGCCACGCTCGTCGCGTTCGGGCTCGGAGCCGGGACTACCGTGGGTCTCTCGTGTTATCTGTTCATCGACCAGTCAGTGTTAACGCCGATGCTCGGCGCTAGCTACGTCGTGGCGGTGGTGATCGGGCTGTTCCTCGGCGCCCAATCGTCGGACCCGCTGTTGGCCGTGTTCCCCGCTCTTGGGTTCTTCACGATCATCGCGGGAAGCATCGAGTACGTGGTCCGGTCCCTGATCGGGGAGTTCGTCGGGATGATCGCGCCGCGACCGCTCGTGTGAGCGGTCCTGGCAGCGACCGGAGTCGGCAGTGTGGCTCGAATACCGGGAGTCAACGAGGGGACCCAAACGGCGTCGCCTGGGTTGGGCTCCGTGTCGCCCGACTGCTTGAAACGAGCGTGTAGGCGTGGGACCAATCTTGTCTCGAAGCGTGGAGGCGGTCGCTCGGCCCTCGGTCGTCGTAAACAGTGGCTGACGGTCGTACTCGTCTATCTGCGTCTATCGACGTAACTCGATGTGGTCACCGACCACCTACACAACGGACTCAGTGAGCGCAACCTATCGCTCGCCGTTGTCATCGTTCTTCAGCGGACAGTCCTCGTTCGGTTAGTGAACAGTATGCATTCCGAGATCGTCACAGTCGGGATCCAAATCGCCAAGATTCACACCGCACCGTCCGTCCATGCCACAGCGGAAACCGTCCCTGAAGAGAGATCTCACAGATATCCTGACGGGGCAGACGCAAAGTATTATTGCGTCATCCTACACTTGTGACTGCTCTGTTTCCTCTTTCGCCTCTTGCACAACCTCGTCTTCGACGATTTCCGACCCGGAGCGGTCCTTGTCGGATTCAGCGATGCCCAGAATCGTCTGAGCTCGAAGGCTAAACCCGGGATCTAACTTATTGAGTCCGCGTTTGAGCCCATCTGCTACTTTCTCGCCAGAGTTTGTGAGTCGAAAGATGTGCATCCGGTCGTCCTCTTCCAGCTCCGCGAGGTCAAGATCATCTAGTGACTGCATGATCTCTGTGAATCCTGGATCGGTTGGGCCCCAGCGTTCCCTCGCAAATCCCCAGTCTTCTTCTTCGAGTGCGTTCACTCGATACTTGTAAAGAATCTTCTGGTACTTCAGTTCCCCATCAATTTCTCCATCGAACTCATTGAGCATGAGGAGGTGTGGATGGTGCTTCGCCTCTTCGTCTTTCATTATGCGTACCTCCCGAGAGATGCCTGAATCTGCTGCCGAGTTAGCTGTCCCGTCTTCGGGAATTCCTCCAACATCTCTTCCCTGGAGGAGGTGCAGATGAACTGCTCGTCGCACGTCTGGACAAAATCAAGGAGATTCTCCCGGCCTTCCGTGTCGAGGTTCGAGAAGGGTTCGTCGCAAACGATTATCGACCACTCAGTCGCTCCAGCCTCCCGGACAAAGCGATTGTACGCAACTGCAAACGAGATGTTCATGAAGAAGATTTCTGCGTCGCTTAGGTCTCCTGCGCGATCGTACTTTCGAGGTCCTTCAGATCCAGGAATCTCGATTTCCCCATCCTGTGTCATCTGGATTTCCAGTCCGATCTCACCGGCCATTTCCTCGAAAACCGCCTGCCACTCATCGGAGAACTCGTTTATCTCGGCATTAATGCTCTCTCTCCGCATTTCTTCAACCTCGTCCTGAGCCTCTTGCAGACGCTCCTCCGAAGACTCCAATTCGTTTTCTAGTTCCTCAATCTCGGTTTCTCGCTCTGAGATTGTCTCCTCGGCTTCCTCAATGCCCGTCTGATAGCGCTCTAGCTCCCTTTCGGTTTCTTCAACGATACTGGAGAGGTCGTACTCGTTATTCCGGATGACTCGTTCAATCCGGCCGTCAATGTCGCCAAGCTCAGGTTGCTGTTCCCGAATGTCGGCGATGTCTTCGTTGACCTCTTCAAGCTCAGATTTGATCTGCTCCAGGGCGCCCTCAATTTCTTCCAACTCTTCCTCAGAGTGGCTAATTTTCTCATCAACATCTGCCTCTATGTCATCATGGCGCCCGTCAACGGCACAGAATGGGCACCGATACCCCAAGCGTTTCTTAGCCAATTCCGGATCGACATGGCCGCTACAGGCAGGGCAAACGAAGTCGTTGACCGCTTCAGCGATGATCTCATTCCGCTCCGATTCTCGGTAACGTTCCCACTGTCTTTTATTTTTCTGCTTACTTCTCTTCTTTTGCTGAAGAAAATCTTGCTTCTTCGATATTTTCGAGAGGTTTTCTTGAAGTGCTTCGTCGGACTCTATTATTTCAATGATGTCTTCAAGCTCACCTGACTCTGCAAGTTCTCCTATTCGCTGGTACTTCTCTAATTGATTTTCGCTGCTACGAAGGTTGTTCTCACGCTCGGCCATATCTTCACGTTTCCGACGCAAACTCCCCTCAATCTCTGTAATCCGTTCCTCCAGTTGGGAAATTTCTTTTTCAGTCTCCTCAATGCTCTCCTGGGTATCTTGGTCAACCGCAGACCGGACGTGGTTTAGCCTATCATCTTCCGAAAGCCGAGAAAGGGGCATTCGGTCGATATGGGTATGGACGAAATGGGTTTTAATTAGATCCGTACTCGTGACCTCCGTAGACAGATCTTCCGCTAGCCACTCCGCAAGTTCTTCCTGTGCTTCGTCGTCACTCTTTTCGATATCGCCGTCTCTGAACCTCGCACCCAACTTGCCTCGGCGGAACTCAACGCCGTCGGTGAATTCAAGACTCACGTTATTGTTCCGTCCAGTGGACAGGTCAATCGTCTCTTGTGCGCCGAGAAGATTGTATAGAATTGCGTTGAATGTTAGGGTCTTCCCGGTTCGATTACCGCCTTGAATTAGCAGATTTTCTCCCGCAATATTCGTGTGCTCGAATCCTTTGTACTCATCTTTTGCAAACTCCCGAGAGTGAAGTTCGTTTAATTTCATCTAGTCAAACATTACTGGAGTCATTAGAATAATCTTTCTGATTTTTATAGCTGGTAACACACATAGTACTGCAGCAGAGAGGGCAGCGGCTGCGAGCAGGCCGAGTGTTTCCCGTTGCCCTACTAACAGAATTGCATGGACCACGAGTGCAATGGTAACAATCACCCCAGAATAAAATATGCAGGTGTATTGGAAGACTTGGCGGTCAAACTTGTCGAAATGGTCTTTCTTATCCTCATTGTCAAAATAGAACTGCCCTTGACTATTCTTTTCCTCAATGTCTCTCTTCGCACGGAGAATAAATGGAAACGAGATAAATGCTATTGCCTGCTTGCTGAGCAAGTTCAATATGAGCGCAAATAGGAATCCGAAAACCGCTGCTGCCAGCACTAACTCGTTTCTGGCAATATCCGGAAACCAGTAATTTCCAATCAAGTAGCTAAGGATCGTCACGACGGTCCCGCCAGGCCCGGCCTGTGTTATGATTCGGATTAGAGACACACTATCCGAGTTCTATGTTTGCCAGTTTATTATTCCTGTCCGAGAGCACGCTCATCAGCTTCTAAGTATTTCTCAGAGAACCGCAGGGAGTTTCACGCGCTCAGAATTTGATTCCAAGATGTGCACACGGATCGGCGACCCTCGTGTCCATATATCACCGGTCGCGTGTCCGGCGAGCTGGTCGAGGCTGCGGCGAGCAGGTAGATCACGCCCGATTCCCAGCGAATCACCCCGTCGGGGAAATGGATGGGCCCTGGCGGATTTGAACCACCGCTCACCCGGTGTCCCACAGCGCCGCCGCATGCGACGGCACTGGTATGAGCCGGGGGCTTTGAACCGGACTAAGCTAAGGGCCCGCTGGCGATGGCTACCACCGGGAGTGTCTTTAGGGTATCGAACACTAGTCGGCGTACGAGCTGGCTGGCACGGATCGAAGAGGAAGTGACGCCGCCACCAGGGCTCGAACCTGGGACAACGTGGGTAACAACCACGTGCTCTACCAACTGAGCTATGGCGGCTCGCACCCTATCGTAACCCGGGGATTTTGAAATGGCTTTCGTTTCCCGGGCGGGGAGTCCGGGCATCGACACGGCTTAGACGCGGAGCGCCGAACGAGGCGTATGACCGACGCCGCAGCAGTCATCGAGCGCGTGCGCCAGCGCGTCGATCCGACGCCCGCCGAGCGGCGCGCGCTCGCGGCGGCTGCCAGCCGGCTCACCGAGCGCGCCGAGGCCGCGATCGCGGAGCTACCCGTGGCCGCCGACGTGGTACAGGTCGGCAGCACCGCCCGTGGCACGTGGGTTGCGGGGGACCGAGACATCGACCTGTTCGTGCGGTTCCCCAGCGACCTCCCCCGCGAACAGCTAGAGACCTACGGCACGACCGTGGGCGCGGCGGTGCTGCCGGACGGCCACGAGGAGTACGCCGAACACCCCTACGTGACCGGGACGTTCGAGGGCTACGCGGTGGATCTGGTGCCGTGTTACGACGTGGCGGCGGCGACCGAGATCAAGTCCGCGGTGGATCGGACGCCGTTCCACACCACCTACCTCCAGGAGCGCCTCGACGACGACCTCGCCGCCGACGTGCGGCTGTGCAAGCAGTTCCTGAAAGGGATCGGCGTGTACGGCAGCGACCTCCGCACGCAGGGGTTCTCGGGGTATCTCTGCGAGCTGCTGGTCGTCGAATACGGTGGCTTCCAGGCGATGCTGGCGGCCATCGAGGACTGGCAGCCGCCCGTGGTGATCGACCCCGCAGCCCACCAGCAGGCGTCGTTCGACGATCCGCTGGTGGTCGTGGACCCCACCGATCCGGAGCGCAACGTCGCCGCCGTCGTGTCGGCAGCGAACGTCGCCACCGTCCAGCACCACGCCCGCCGGTTCCGCGCCACCCCCAGCGAGGACGCGTTCACGCCGGCGTCCCCGGCTCCCCTGGATGCGGCGGCGCTGCGCTCGCACATCGACCGCCGCGACACGACCCCGCTGGCGGTGGTGTTGGACGCCCCGGACGTGGTCGCCGACCAGCTCTACCCGCAGCTCTATCGGTCCCGTGATGGGGTCGTGCGCGGGCTCCGCGAGCACGGCTTCGACGTGGTGCGGGCGGCCGCGTGGGCCGACGAGCGCGCGGTGGTGTTCGTGGGGCTTGCGAGCGCCGAGCTGCCGGCCGTTGAGCGCCACGTCGGCCCGCCGGTCTCCGTGGGCACCCACGCCGAGCGGTTCTACGAAACGTACGCCGAC
Source organism: Halobacterium sp. GSL-19 (assembly GCF_016917855.1). Taxonomy (NCBI): domain Archaea; kingdom Methanobacteriati; phylum Methanobacteriota; class Halobacteria; order Halobacteriales; family Halobacteriaceae; genus Halobacterium; species Halobacterium sp. GSL-19. Next base: position 64,260 of record NZ_CP070377.1, on the reverse strand, counting down.
GATGACGGCGTCTACGGGCCGTTCGTCGACGACGACGGGCGGTACGTCGTGGAGCGCGACCGGGACGTGCGGACCGCCGGTGGGTTCGCGCGCACCGAACTGGGGACGGTTGCGCTGGGCGCGCGGATCGAGTCCCGGGTGGCCAGCGGCGACTACGACGTGTACGTCGGCGATGCCGTTGTGGAGGCGTTGCTGCCGGAGTTCGAGAGTGAGCTGGCGGCCTACGTCGACCCGAAGGCCTGATGCGTGTCCCGGACGCGCTCGAAGAGGTCGCGCACGCTGTCACTGACGTCGTCCTCGGGCTCGGTTGGGTCGCGCCCGTCGAAGGTCTCGTGGACCGTGCTGACGCCGTCGGCGAGCGTGTCGAGGCTGTACCCGCCTTCGAGGACGAACGCCAGCGGGGCGTCCGTCCGGGCGCTGATGCGGCGCACACGGTCGGTGAGCATCGCGTACCCCTCCGTCGAGAGGTGGAGGCGTGAGATCGGGTCGTGGTGGTGGGCGTCGAAGCCCGCGCTCACCACGAACAGATCCGGGTCGAACGCCCGGATCGCGGGCGCGATGAAGTCGTCGACGGCGGCCGCGTAGTCGGCGTCCCCGGCCCCGGTCGGGAACGGGAGGTTCAGCGTCGTGCCCGCGCCGTCGCAGTCGCCGGTCTGTGCGACCGACCCGGTGCCCGGGTAGAGGCCGTCCTCGTGGATGGACGTGTAGAAGACGTCACCGCGGTCGTAGAAGATGTCCTGGGTGCCGTTGCCGTGGTGGACGTCCCAGTCGAAGATCGCGACCCGATCCAGCCCGTGGGCGTCGAGAGCGTGCTGGGCGGCGACGGCGGCGTTGTTCACGAAGCAAAACCCCATTGCGTCGTCGGTGATCGCGTGGTGGCCGGGGGGCCGCCCCAGCGAGAACGGCGTGTCGCGGCCGTCAGCGCCGTCCAGGGCGGCGTCTATGGCGTCCATCGCGAGGCCTGCGCTGGCGCGGATGGCCGGCCACGTGGACTCGGTGGCGGCGGTGTCGGGGTCCCAGCTGCCGCCGCCGCGCTCGCAGAACGACCGCACCTCGGTCGCGTAGTCGGGATCGTGGACGGCCGTGATGTCCGATAGGTCGGCGTCCGGGGCGTCCTCGTAGGTGACGCCGTGGCGCTTCTGGAGGCCACGCTTGATCGCCCGGAGGCGGTCGGGGCTCTCGGGATGCCGCACCCCCGGGTCGTGTTCGAGACACGCCTCGCTGAATCCGAATCTCATTCCACGAGCGTGACGTACGTCTGTATGTCTTCGGCTTGGACGGTGCGGCGGCCGGCGTGCTCGGCGAGCACCGCTGCGCCGTCAGCGATGTCGGCGGCGTACGCCTCGAGCACGCCCGCGAGCGCGACGCGTGCGTCCTCGGACACCCGGAACCGGTCGTCGATCTCCAGGCGGGCGATGCGGTCGACGGGGGCAACTGGGAGTGCGAGGTCGCCGCGGCGGTCCGGTGCCGTGTCGTCGCGCGGGCGCACGACCCCCTCGAAGTCGGACGCCATCAGGGTTTTTCGGCCGTCCTCGCGTGCGGCGGCGGCTGCGTCCACGGCGAGGATCGCCCCATGACGCTGGATGCGGCGCGCGAGTTCCTCGGCCGCGCCAGCGCTCACTCGCAAGTCACCCGCGTGCCCCCGGATGAGTGAATCCACCGGGGCGAACGGGAGTTCGACGCTCATGCGTCACATCGTGGCGCTCGCACGCTTAATTGTTTCCGTTACCTCGACGCGAGTCACGACTCCGTGACGTCGTCGGCGTGGAGCCGGCCGTCGTCGAGCGAGCCGCGGACGGTGACCTCCTGGCCGAGAGTCACGTCGGCGTCGGTGGTGACACTCATCGTCTCCTCGCCGTCGTCCAGAATCAGCGGGTCCTGGGCCTGCACGACGACGCCGGTGAACTCCACGGGCGTGTCGCTGTGTGGAGTCTGTGTGTCGGCCGCGTCGTCGGTGGCGGCGGGCTCGTCGTCGCTGTCGGCACCGAACGCCGCCAGCCCGCGGTCGGGGCCGTCGCTGCCGGCGGCGGCGTCGTCCTGGGTGCTGTCCGACAGCGGGATCACCGACGCCTGCCAGCCGGCCGACGCCTCGATGTCGTCCTGCCAGCCGTCCTGGATCTCCACGTCGAGGGCCGCCACTTCGTCGCCCGGGCCGACGTCCAGATCGGCCTTTTCGCCCCACAACGCAACCCGAATGTCGCCGGTGTCGTCCTGCAGGCGGACGTTGCGTACCTGGCCCTCGCTGCCGTCGTCGCGGTCGAACGTGCGCGTGGGGTCGACCGACCGAACGACGCCCGCGATGTCCGCGGTGTTGTCCTGTTCGAGGCTGTCGATGGACGTGGTGTCCGGAACGAACGACACGTCGGCGTCCGGGACCGGCGTGACCGCGCCGGTGTCCCCGACGTGGAGTTCGAGGCTGCCCTCTCGCTCGCGGACGTATCCGTCCACGATCTCGACGACGGCCCCGGCGTCGAGATCCGTCGCGGTGTCGGCCTGGTCGTCCCACAGGGTCACTCGCACTCGGCCGGTCTCGTCGCCCACCACGAGATTCGACACACGACCCTCGCTGCCGTCGTCACGGTCGAACGTCCGGACGGCCTCGGTGTCCAGGACCTCCCCGACGAGGGTCACGTCCGAAACCCCCAACGAGAGGTCGGCGGCGTCGTATTCGTCCTGGATCTGGACGTCGATCTGCTCGTCGGCGTCGAGTTCGACCTCGTCGGCGCTGACCTCCAGGCCGTTGTAGCCGTCCGTCGGCCGCCCCTTGATGCGGAGCACGTCCCCGGGGGCGAGGTCGTCGGCGGCCGCGGTGGCCTGTTCGTCCCACAGCGAGACCCGGACGTCGTCCGTTTCGTCGGCCACCGTGACGTTCACCACCCGCCCCTCGGCGGCCGCATCGTCGTCGTCGTCGGCGTCCTCGCGGTCGAACGTGCGGACGTCACCCACGCGGGTGACTTTCGCGATGAACTTCACCTCGTCCATCTCGGAGTCGATGTCCGCGACGCCGTTCACCTCGCCGTCGTCGATCCCGTGGGCGATGAGCATCGCCGCCGTCTCCTCGTCGGCGAGCCCCCCCATCTGTTCGACCTTCGACTCGACGGCCTCCCGGAACTCCTCGATAGACACGTCGGTGTCGAGGTCAGCGTACACGTCCTCAATCGCGCCCATTGTCGGTTCAGGCCAAGGCGACGGCCACCATAAGCGTTTACGGTGTCCCGATGGGTGCAGCGCGTGCGCTCGCCCACCACCATGAAAACGACTGTCATCGGGCGGCACGATCGTAACCGCTTTACGTAGCCCCGGGCTACACCTGAGTGAGTCCGGATAGGGTAGTGGACTATCCTCTTGGCTTGCGGAGCCAGGGACCGGCGTTCAAATCGCCGTCCGGACGTACCACCTTTCTGCTGTCTGGCGGTTTCCTCTGTCTCCGACGATGGAGACAACGTATGATCGGAGCCAACGAGGGAGCGCCAGGCAAGCAACCCCGGGGCTGTCGGGGGGTCCCGTTCATTCATGAGCCACGGTAGCACAGCTCGCAGAACGAGAAATTACGGACTACGCGGAGCATCGGCGCGCATACATCAAGTGTGTCCTGGACTTTAGCAAGGACCCTGGATCGGAAGGGGACTACGCGAAGTCAACTGCTCTGATTTGTTTTTCCCGCACTGACCAGTTTTACCGGCGTGTGGGAGCAAGAAGGACGCTACACAACTGCCGTAACACACGAACACAAAGGTGATGGCCGAGAATAGCAATGAGTTCAATCCTACTACAGAGGATCTATCGGTGCAGCACTCGGCTTTGCTGCCCTCTACTGATACGTGACACTGAACGAAGCCACAGATCCTCGGCTGAGTTCTTCCATTCTAATTCTGTGACGAACGGGCAGATATGGCCTTGGTGAAGCAACTCCACAACGATGCAAGAGTGACCAGCAGATGATGGACGATTGTGTCCACGCCTCTGGTTGAATACGTCGGAAGTGGGATGAGATACGCACCTCTGACGGAGCCAGTTTGGGGAGATGATCATCCGGAAGGTCTGTCGAACGAACAGCGCGACGTTCCGAGGGAGGTGCGTGAAGAGAGAGGACAGACGTTCGAAAATACTAGCATTTGACACACAGCACCTGTGTTATCTCTGATCATCAGCAGATCCACATGAGGTGGAGAGGATGTGCAATGATACCCATTCAGATCTTGTGCATAATCCCATGTTAATTAAGGATCTCAAAAACAGAACGCGCCATTGAAATAAAGAGAAACAATTTGCAAAATAATTGGTATTATGGCCGAAACACTGGCTTCCCAGATTTTATCTGCATCTATCGGGTAGGTTTTCGTTTCTCTAACCCTCTGTAAATTTATATACTTTTGAATGTATTTCAATGACTCATTTGAGTCGCTAGTAGTAGTATATGGGAAGAATTCATCATCAGAACCAAGAGAACGAACCTCCTGTGATATTTCATCCAATTTATCCTGCTTCTCTTTGTACATATGACGATGTAGGATCCATATCGACAAGAGGAACAAAAACATGCCCGCGATCCACGATATTACGAAAAATCCGATAGAAAAGTTCCCTGGGCCTGTTGGTGCCGCTCTAATTCCGGTAATTGGGCCGATAATGGTAGTCCCTGTCCACAGAGTCAATCCCGCGAAGTAAAGAGAAGTTGAAGAGATGGCTAAATCTCCTACACATCCCATCCCACCGAGATTGTTTAGATCTGAGAAATCTAACGGTACGTTTTGGCGACTAATTGAGATCGACACGAAAAATATTCCATGTAAATAAACAACAAAGAATTCCGATATTACTGGAAGATAAAACAAAGGTACCAGTAACAACCATTTAATTCCGCCGATGAACTGTCCTTCAGTACGTAGAAATTGGGGCAGGCGTGCAATTAGAAATACAGCATATGCGATTAGTGATAAGATGTATATACTGATCCGAAGATATTTAATAGTAGGCACGGGCAGATTAAAGTTGGTCTTGCCGACATGTCTTGCTGCATGCAAATATTTTTCGCGGATTCGATTGATTCCGTACACTCCAATTAGTAATCCAACCGGCACGAAGATCCACCACGGATAGTCAATCAACGGATGAACAGTTTCACCATTGTTGAGTATATACCCTATTGTTGACAATACTGGAGCATCAATGATAACGACAAGCGTGACGAAAAGGTACGGAGCATACTCATCAGTTCCGAGTAACTTCGTGGACAGGGAATTAACTCGTAAACGAGAGGGGGCCTTCTCAACCCACAGAGAGTATGGTTCCAGACCCGGCATATTAAGCAAGTATAACACGTATTCGGTTAAAAACCTGGGCGATCCTGCTGTCTTCTACCCCTCCAGGCAATTCTATGACAATCGGGTGACTTCCGACCAGCAAGGGTCAGGGGATACGATCAGTGAATCCACGGACAATCTGCAGAGCCCATACGGCTTATGACATTCCTGAAATATTTCCGGGGTCAAAGTGACCCGTTCTGAGAGGAGGGAAAGAAAGCACGATATACAAACGACGCTCGAAAGAGTCGATGACAAAACTATGCTCGGGCGAGACGGGGGAACCCGGCGGACGACGGTAGGATTCACCAGTGGCTTCGTTGTGCTTTCGTGGCTTGCGGAGCCAGGGACCGGCGTTCAAATCGCCGTCCGGACGTTCTCACAGTGCTCACCCGGCGAGCGCCGGCTGTGCGCTGTCGGCGTGATCGGCCGTGGGCGCGGCGCTTTTTCCACGTGGCCGCCAACGCAGCGGTATGGATGCGCCACTGCGTGCCGGGATCGCCGTCTACAACGCCGGCCACCACCGGGCGGCCCGCGACGCCCTGGCGGACGGCTGGTTGGCTCGTTGCCGGGACGACGACGCCGAGCGCCACTGCACAGCAGCCCTACGGGCGTTCGCCGCCGCGGTCGTTGCGGCCCACGATCACGACCCACAGGCGGTGCGCGCGCACTGCCGACACGCCCGCGAACAGTTCGCGTGCTGCCCTGAGGATGCGGGCGTCGACGTCGGGGCAGCGGACGCGGCGCTCGACGCGCTCGCCGACGACCCGGACCGCGTCACCGACGCTGGAGCACCGCCGCTGGTCGTGTCTGGGACCGCGATCACGCCGTCCGCGCTCGGCCCACCGGCGGCCGTGGAGGCCGCGGTGGTGCTGGCCGACGCCGCCGGCTACCAAGCGGACGAGTTCAAGGCCGGCGTAGAGTACGCACGTGAGGAGCTTGCCGACGGCGATTACGGCGCCATCACGGGGTTGCTGTGTGACTTCGCGGCGGACGCCGACCACCGAGCGATGATCGCGACGCGACTCCGACAACACGTCCGCCGGAAGCAACGCCGGGAGGCGGACGTCGCCGGACTGTTCGACTGATCTCAGACGGCGTGGACGGCGATCACAGCCGCGACACCGAGCACGACGATGCCGACGGCGCGAACCACCCACTGCATCCAGCCGGGGATCAGTTCGGTGCCGCCCGCGGGGCCGTCGTGTCTGCGCCGCCGGGTCGACCCGAGGAACACCGACAGGCGTGCCACCGTCGTCGGGGCGGCGACCATCGCAACGCCGAGCACACCCCCGAGGACGACGGCGAGCAGCTCGCGGAGGCCAGCACCACTGTCACCGACGATCTCGATCACAGCGCTACGAACGGAGGCGCTGGATGCGCTTCTCCGTTGGCGGGTGCGTCGACACGAGTTTCTGGAGGACGCTCGTGTCCGGACTGGAGATGCACAGCGCGCTCACCTGCTGGTCGAGCCCGTCGTCGTTGCGCTGGCCGCGCTGGCGCCGCCCCCGCCCGCGGGAGGTGCGCTGGCGCTGCTGTTGGGCGGCCTGCTCGTTGCCCTGGCTGATCTTTTCGAGGGCGCGCGCGAGGGGTTCGCCGGTCCCGATGGCGCGGCGCGCGTCCGCGTCGGCGACGTACTCGCGGTAGCGACTGATCGCGAGCACGAACAGCGTCACGAGGAACTGCACGAGGTTCCCCACGACGATCGCGAGGAAGAAGTCCGCGAGGTCGTTGTCGCCGGAGAACAACACGATGTACTGGGCGACGATCCCGACGATCGACGCGATGCCCTGCCCGAGCTGCATGGTCACCACGTCGCGGTTGGCGATGTGCGAGAGTTCGTGGGCGAGCACGCCGTCGAGCTCCTCGTGTTCGAGGATGTCGATGAGCTCACGCGACACCACGACGGTGCCGTTGCCCTTTCGGCCGACGGCGAACGCGTTGGGGACGCCCATGTTCGCGACTTTGAGCGTCGGTTTCTTGATCCCCATGTCGCGTGACAGCGACTCCACGCGGCGGTGGATCCGGGGGAACTCCTGTTCGTCCATGTCCTCGGCGCCGACGCTGCGCAGCGCCATCCACTTCCCGACTTTGTACTGGACGCCAACGAGCACCACGCTCCCCACGATGGCGATCGCGAGGATGGTCTGGTTCTGACCGAAGAAAAACCACGCGGCAGCGATCGCGACCGAGTAGAACGCAAAGAGGATGGTGCCGACGATGGCCATCCGTATCTTGAGGCCGGTATTTCTCATACGAGCCACACTAGTTCGTCATGGCATATAAATCCAGTTGGGGATAGTGAGCCACGCACCGTCACGGCCGCGTGGGCGATCCGAACACACGGACGAGTGCACCCACCACGAACTCCGTCGAAACAGCGCCCGATGGAGGACCAAGGGCGTATGATTTATCCCGTGACCAGATCCAGGGAGTGACGTGATGAATGCTCAGGAGAGTAAAGCTGAGGTGGCTCAATGCTAGAGATACTTCTGGTGTATGTTATCGTTAACCTCATTATCGCGACTGTGGTCTCGTTTCACGCCGCAAAGCGTGGGAAATCAGGATATTTCTGGATAGTGTTCTTCCTCGGGATTATCGGCGTCTTGTTATATGTGGCTGATATGTCGGGAGCCGATACTAGTGAGCGAGGAGCGAACAGTGCAGCATATAGTGGCGGATCACACGAGACGAAATCCATCAGAGAGAAAGGTGAACGTGATTCTCTGTCGGCGGTCTACGACGAGCTGCAGGCAGTAGGAGAGGCCGACGCCGAACACTTCATCGAACACGTCTACCCAGTCTACCCCGCCGGGTATGGGTCCGGAGAAAAATGGTGGCAGGAGTTCGTTTCCAGGGAGCTGGGTTCGTTCTCCGGTGTTGAACCGCCAACCCAGCATCAAGTGACCTGGATTCATCGACCAACAGTCAATCAGCGACGCGGCTCCGGCTCTGCGAGGAGCGCGTCCACACCCGACAGCTGGCAGACCCATCCGGATGCGGAGTTCATGCATCGGGAGATCGGGAGTAGAGCGAGGGGATTGTACGTCGAGGTGTCGGATGGCGATCGGACGGGGAAGTTCTTCGTGGATGGGACTGTGCGAGCTGAATCACCGCAGTTGAAATCGGACCACGGAGAAGACTGGGTGAGTGAGGCCAGGTCCTACCTGAGAAGCGCCTATTAGCAGGGTGGCCGCCTGTCGGTCAGGCGATGTCAGCGCGGGCGAACGAGAGATAGCCGAGTACAGGCGGGACGAGATCCACGAGACCAGTACGGCGACGCCACAGGTCGGTTCGAGTGGCGCAATTGCGTGTCCCTTTGCGCGAGAGTCCCGACAGGGGACGGTAACTCGGTCAGCTTCAACCGTCACGTCTGAGATATTATCGAGGTGCGCCACCGGCTGCGGGTGGACCGGCAGGTCGGCGACCGTCTCGTCAGTCCACTGCGTTCTGAGGGTGGTGGTTTCGTCCACCGACGCCGTCTTGCCGGCCTGCATCACACCCACGCGGTCGCTGACTGCCTCAACCATCAGACGACAGCCGAGAGGGGGAGCGAACAGCGACTGGCTAGAGGGTGCTGGACAAAGTACGCGAACGCTGTGATGGCGCTCGGTGCTGTCGGGGTTGTCTTCAGCGCGCCCCACACCAACCACCGACGGTCCCGCCACGCGTGCTCCTTGGCGACGTGTTTCCCGAGGAGACGATCGACGGTAGTGAGCGCACGGAACGCTGCTGAAGACGCGGGGGTCACAGCGCGCTGTTACCTGCTGTCAGCCGTCTTCTCGTCGCCGTCCCACTCGGCGGAGTTGTCACGGGGCTCGTAGCCGAGCGCGTCTTTGGCACGCGCCAGCGAGTAGTATTTGCGGTCGTTGTCCGAGATGCCGTAGACCACCTCGTAGTCGTAGTCCGCGCTGAGACAGCGATCAATGAGGTGCGCGCAGTCCCGGGGGGACAGCCACATCGCTTGGCCGCGCTCGTAGTCGATGGGCGGGTGGCCCGCGGTGAGGTTGCCGATGCGAACGGCGGCGAACGTGAGGCCGTGCTCGTCGTGGTAATACCGGCCGAGCGTTTCGCCGGCGGCCTTCGAGACGCCGTAGAGGTTCCCCGGACGGGGGCGTTCGGTGCCGTCCAACCGGAAGTCGTCGTCGCTGCGGTAGAGGTCGGGTTTGCGGTCCGTCTCGTAGTGGCCGACGGCGTGGTTCGAGGACGCGAACACGACGCGGTCGACACCGGCGGCCAGGGCGGCGTCGAGGACCGTCCGCGTGCCATCGATGTTGTTCCGCAACACGCTCTCCCAGGGGGCTTCGGGGCGGGGGTCGCCGGCCAGGTGGACGATCGCGCCCACGTCGCTGGCGGCCTCACGCACCGCTGTTTCGTCGGTGATGTCGGCCACCACGAACTCGTGGTCGGGGTCGTCGGTGGGCGGCTCGCGGTCGAACAGCCGCCACGTGTAGTCGTCGCCGATGCCGCCGAGGATGGCTTGCCCGACGCGCCCGGAAGCGCCCGTGAGGAGGACCGGCTCGTCCATTCGAGTAGTCATCCGCCCGACTGGGGCATCAATGGTACGGTTCGGTCCGTCGGGCCGGATGCCAACAGTGCTTAGGCGTGGCCGCCCCCAGCCGGGGTATGGCGACTGACGCTCAGCAAGCCTGTTTCGAGGCCGGAATCAAGTTCGGCGCGCTCTACCACCAGTTCGCGGGCACGCCGGTGAGTCGGGCGAGCGCGCCGAGCCTGGAGACCGCGATCGAGGAATCAATCCGAAACCAGCCGTTCTGCGAGGGCGTCGCCGTCGACATCAAGACCGACCGCTTGGACGTCGAACACGGCTACACGGAGCTCACGGGCGAGTACATGGACGTCGAGTTGCGCATCGACTACGAGGGCACGACGGTCGCCGCCGAGATGGCGATGGACGACGGGTATCCGTTGATGCGGCTGGCGGAGATCGACCCGTAGCGCGGGCGTGCTTTTAACCCAGCGGCGGCCGAACGCCGGGAGTATGAGCCAGTCATCGCTGGACGACGACGAACTGTTCGGGGAGGCCGCCGAGGAGATGCGGGCCGAGGTGGAAGGCCACATCGAGGCCGCCCGGGACGCGCTTCCGGACGACGACGCTCTCTGGGAAGTCGACGACGGAGGCAACACGCTCGGGGTGCTGAACACGCTCAAAACGGCGCTCAACACCGAGGAGGTGGCGTCCCACGTGCGCGACGCGAAGAAGGCGTTCGTGATCGGGCAGCGCGCGGACGCGTTCGACGGCGACGACCTCGCCGACGACTTGGCGGCCATCGAGGACGTGCTTGCGGACCTCGAAGCCGCCAGCGAGCACGCGGGCGCGCTGGCGGAGACGCTGCCGGAGCTGCGAGGCGCGCTTCCCGACGAGTAACCACGCGCCGGTTATCGGTGTGGCAGTGGAGCCGTCGTGTCGCGGTCCGCGACGGCGGCGAGCAGGGCACACAGCGACTCGGTCGCGGCGTCCAGCAGCGCCGCCCCGCGATCCGCGTCGCCCGCACGGGGGTCGCCGACAACGCCGTTGTCGGTGAACGCCGCGGCGTCGGCGGCGAGGTTGGCGTGTGACACCCACTCCCCCCAGGCGTCGGCGCCGTCCTCGGCGGCCGCCTGGACGCGGTCCTCGCGGATCAACTCGGGGTCGGTGTGCCTGAGAAACGCCGTCTCCAGGGGGCCGGCGTGGCCCATGTCGCTGCTGTGGTCGCCGACGGCGTCGAACCACGTGAACGGCACCGCGTACGCGTCGTCCTGGCGCGTGATCGTGGCACAGACTTCGCCCAGCGCGGCGGTGTTGCCGCCGTGCCCGTTGACCACGACGACGCGATCCCAGCCGTGGCTCGCGAGGCTCCCCACCACGTCACGGACGGTGGCGCGGAACGTGTCCGGGGCCACCCACAGCGTCCCTGTGAACTGGCGGTGTTCCGCCGACACCCCGACGGTGATCGGCGGCGCAACGATCACCTCGCCGTCCGAGTAGGCGTCCGCGCCGGCCGCCGCGACCGCGTGAGCGGTGATGTGATCGGTGCCCAGCGGCGCGTGTGGGCCGTGCTGTTCCGTGCTGCCGACGGGCAGCACCGCGAGATCCGTGTCGACGCCGTCGGCGTCCGTCCAGGTTGCGTCTGCGAGCCGCATACGCGACGGCACGCGCCCCCGGCGCTTGTAGGCTGCCATCCACCGGCTAGTCGTCGTCCTGGTCGTCGACGGTCGCCTGGCGTTTGGCCGCGCGCTCGATGAACTCGTCGGGCAGCTCGTCGATCTCGCCGGCCTGCACCCCCCAGAGGTTCGCGTACAACCCCTCGTCGCCGAGCAGGTCGGCGTGGGTTCCGCGCTCGACGATCTCGCCGTCCTCCAGGACGACGATCTGGTCGGCGTCCTTGATCGTGGACAGCCGGTGGGCGATCGAGAACGTCGTGCGGTCCTCCGTGAGGCGGTCGAGGCTGCGCTGGATGAGCATCTCCGTCTCCGTGTCCACGTCGCTGGTGGCCTCGTCGAGCACGAGGATCTCGGGGTCTTTGAGGATGGCCCGCGCGATGTCGATGCGCTGGCGCTGCCCCCCCGAGAGCTTCACGCCGCGCTCCCCGACCTCGGTGTCGTAGCCGTCCGGGAGGTTCTGGATGAACTCGTGGGCTTCCGCGGCCTTCGCGGCGTCCACGACGGCCTCGCGGTCGGCGTCGAAGGTGCCGTACGTGATGTTCTCCTCGACGGTGCCGTAGAACAGGAACGTGTCCTGGCTGACGTAGCCGACGTGCCGGCGCAGGCTGGGCAGCGTCACCCCGGAGATGTCCTGGCCATCGACACGGACCGCGCCCGCATCGACGTCGTACATCCGCAACAGGAGCTTCAATACCGTGGATTTCCCCGCGCCCGTCGGGCCAACGAGCGCCAGCGTGTCCCCGCCGTCAACCTGGAAGTCGATGTGCTCGACGATGGCGTCGTCGTCGTAGCCGAAGCGCACGTCGTCGTAGACGACGCCGCCGTCGTCAACGACGAGCTCGTCGGCGTCCGGGTTCTCCTCGATGCGGGAGGGCTCGTTCATCAGCCCGAAGATGCGCTCGCTGGACGCGCGCGCCCGCTGGTACATGTTGATGATCTGGCCGAACTGCGCCATCGGCCAGATGAACTGCTGGCTGAGCAGGATGAACGTCACGAACTCCCCGGGGTCGAGCGTTCCGGAGAAGAACATCGGCGGGCCGGTGGCGACCCAGATGCCGCCGATCACGAACGTCAACACGAACCCCACGCCGGAGATGATGCGCAGCGCCGGGAAGAACTTGATGCGGATGGTGATCGCCCCCCAGTTGGCGTCGAAATACCCCTGTGAAACGTCGTCAACGCGGTCCGACTCGTAGCGCTCGGTGTTCGACGTCTTGATCACTTGGATCCCGCCGAGGTTGTTCTCCAGTCGGGAGTTCAGATGCCCGACTGACGACCGCACGTCGGCGTACTTCGGCTGGATGGCGTTCACGAACCGGTAGGTGAACAGCGCGATGATGGGCACCGGCAACATCGTGAGAACGGCGAGTTGCCAGTTCACGACGAAGAGGTAGACGCCGATCGCCAGCACCATCACGGACAGCCGGAACGCCGAGTTCAAGCCGTCGTTGAGGAATCGCTCCAGGCGGTTCACGTCGTTCGAGAGGATGGACATCATCTCGCCGGTCTGCTTGGTGGCGAAGAAATCCATGTTCAGGCGCTGCATCTTGTCGTAGGTGTCGGTCCGAACGCGGTGCTGGATGTGCTGGCTGAACGAGTTGAACCCCCAGTTGCGGATCCAGTGGAACGCCGCCCCCAACAGGAACGACCCCGCGATCAGTCCCCCCATGAACAACAGCCGGTCGGGCTTGCTGCTAGGCACGACTGACTGCGGGAGGAACGGCAGAAACGCCTTGTTCCCCTGGATGACGGAGTCGATGGCCAACCCGAGCAACACGGGCGGCGCGAGATCCAACACGCGCGCAAACACCGACGCCAGAACGGCGACAACTGCCTGAAAGCTGTGATCGCGCCCGTACTCGTCGAACAACTGCACCATGGCGTTGTCGACGTCCGCGCGCTGCTCCTCGAAGGGATCGTCGTCACCCTCGTTGTCCGGTGCAGTACTCATGTTCCTGACCGAACGTGAGCCCCCGGCAAAAGCGTTTCCTACGAATCGAAACACGCCGGTTGATTGGTTACTCGCCGGCCGCAGGGATCCGCACCCGATCCCCAACCGAGACGTTGTGCGCGGCCGTCCAGTTGAGCGACACCTCAAGCACCCACTTGCCGTGCCCCTCGTAGCGGGTCAACGGCCCGTCGCCGTCGGGGACCGTCGCGTGATGGATGCTCGTGATGTTGCGGTCGGCCCCCACGTAGATGATGTCGATCGGGAACGCCATCGACCGCATCACGTACGCGCGGCTGCCGGCCCGCTCGTGCACGAACAACATCCCCTCGTCGGCCGACAGCGACTCCCGAGTGCTGAGCCCGGTGTAGCGCTCGCCGCGCGTCGCTGCGACCGCGACCGCGACGCTGCCGTGTTCGACACCCGTGTCCGCGTCGACGACGGTGACCGTCGGCGCATCTCCGGACTCCGGGGTCGATGGGGGGTCCTGGGCGGCCATCGGCGGCCCACCACAGCCGGCACCGACGACGAACGCAGCGACAACGAGGACGGTCCACCTCATGCCGATGTGTACGCCAGCGGCGGCTTTGGTCGTTGCGGCGAAAGGAAACCGTTTTTGCGACCGAACGGCACGATACGGGTACGGGTTCGTGGTCTAGTTGGTCATGACGCGGCCTTTACAAGGCCGAGGTCGGTGGTTCGAATCCGCCCGAACCCACTCGTCTGCTGCAACGAACGAGCGTGGGAAGCGAGGGCGGTTCGGACCCTGGAAGACGAACGACGTGAGTCTTCATCTGGTTCGAATACCCCTCTCTCGCCCGCTAGTGGGCTTTCACCAAGTACTGCCGGAGGTAGTCCTCACGGAACATATCCAGCCTTCCCAGCCACCAAACTCCATCACCAGTCTCGGCTCAACCTCACGCTCATACAACAACGTCTCCCCGGTTCTCGATGTCGACGGTCGTTCCACTGCTGGCTGACTGGGCCACGTGCTGGCTGTCGAAACGGCTACGCAATGCGTGCACGTCCGGATTCTGCTGGGCGGTCACTCTACACTAGCCAGGAGTCAGTCACGACAGAACGGAGGGCAGCAGAACCGCTGGGAAAGCCCACATGGATGGGTGTTCGATAGCGATACGGCGGGGATGGCGGCCTACAGTTCCTGGCCGGTCGGGCGGATCAGGAGTTCGTTGACGTCCACGCGCTGTGGCTGGCTCGTCGCGTAGACGATGCCGCGCGCGATGTCATCGGGGTGCAGCATGGGCAGGTCCATCTCCGCGAAGCGTTCGAGGACTTGCTCGTCGGGCACGTGCGTGGAGAGTTCAGTGTCGACAGCCCCCGGTTCGATGATGGTGGTGCGGATGTCCTGGCTGGTGAGCTCCTGGCGGATCGCGTCGGTGAACGCGTTCACGCCGAACTTGGTGGCGTTGTAGCCGCTGGAGTCGGCGTCGGCCTGCCGGCCGGCGACCGAGGAGACGTTGACGACGTGGCCGGCGTCCTGGTCTTGCATGATCGGGACGACGGCGTGGGTGAGGTTCATGAGCCCGAGCAGGTTGACCTCCACCATCTGGCGGAGGTTCGAGCGGTCGGCCCGCTCCAGCGGTTCGAGCAGCATGACGCCGGCGTTGTTGACGAGGATGTCGATGCGGCCGTACTCGTCGACGGTCTCCGAAACGAGGTCGTCGATGGCGTCGTCGTCGGTGATGTCCGTGGGGACGACGAGCGCGTCACCGTCGGTGTCCTCGATGCGGTCGGCGAGCGCCGCCAGTTCGTCGGCGCGGCGGGCTGCGAGGACGACGTGGGCGCCCTCCGCGGCGAGTGCTTCGGCGGTGGCCTCGCCGATGCCCGAGGACGCGCCCGTGACGATTGCGACGTCACCGGCGAGTTCGTGGTCGTGTGCGGACTGCGCGTCTGTTGGGTCTGAGTCGGCTTCCATCACGTCGTCGTACGTGGTGCAACCACGAGCGTGCTGTGTTTACCAGTACGGGGATTTATATACGGGTAGTGTGTGCGGTGGGCAGGTCGGCAGTGGTGTGCACGTCACGGAGCATGCATCGGTCGGGCGTGCTCGGGGCCGACGGTTTCGCCGATGAGCTGGCGTTCCGCGCGGCGCAACAGGTCCGACGCCGCGGCGGCCGACACACCCAGCTCGGCGGCGAGCTCGCGGGTCGAGCATTGCCGCGGCGAGTCGTAGTATCCACGGGCGAACGCCGTCCGGATGGCGCGATACTGTTTGTCCGTGAGGCCGAACTGGTCGCGCTCACCGGGGTGTTCGGGGTCGGATGCGATGGCCACCAGCTCGAACGGGATGTCGTTGACCGCACACCGGTCGCGGAGCGTGGCCAGCGCGTCGTAGTCCGAGAACACCTTCTGTTCGTGGATGCCGTCGGCGGTCACGGTGGCCTCCAAGGCGACCCCTTCGAACTCTGCCGGATCGTGGGAGGCAACCAGGCCCGTGGTATCGGCGACGATGATCCGATAGAACCAGCCGTCGGCGGTCGCGCCGATCTCGGAGACGCTGGCGACCTGTGGGTGCGCGCGCGCCTCGTCCTCGAAGGTCGCCTGTGAGTCAGCGGCGACACGGATCGTGAACAGCAGCCGCCCGTCGTCGAGCGGGACGGAGTTCGAGATCGAGAGTTCCCCGCTGGGGATCGCGTCCGCGACGCTGACCAGTGGCAGGTCGGGATCTGCAAGCAGGATCTCAGCGACGATAGCCATGGGGCTGTCTCAGGATTCACGTCGGATAAACGAGCCGGCCCCAGGCCGGACTGTGGTCGCCGTCCTACAGCGTCCGGACGACTTGCGTGTCGTTCCCACTGGTGTAGGCAACAACACTCGCGTTCTCGCCGCAGCCAGTGAGTCGGTTGCCCACCGAAGTGACGTTTTTGTCGTACCCTTTGTCGCTGCAGTAGATGCCTTCGGTGTTGTCACCGAGTTTGGTGAGGGTGACATCGTAGGAGCCGTTGTCGAGCTGTTCGGCTGTGACGCCGGCTTGCGCGTTGCTCTGGAGGTTTCCGTCACCGAATCCAAGCACTGCGGTCGCGATGACCGCCGCGAGGATCACGGTGATAGCTACCATCAGAATCACGCCGATGACCGGCGACACAGCGCGTTCGTCCGCGTCCGTGTCGAAGAGGCTGAGGTCTGTCATTTGTGAACCCTGCCACGCCAACCACCGCTGGAACGATCTCCCCCGGAGGGTTCGCGTCACGCTGGTCGCTGCGTGTGGCTACGGACGGCTACATACCGGACGTACTTAAACCCACCTGACGGGTAGACCCCGACGATACCCGCTATGACGTGTGGGAACGACAAACTAGCCGGACGGCACGTCGGCGGACGGTGAACAAAAGTACCGGGGGAAAATGTAGGCCGACCAAAATACGGCGGCTCCGCGGGAGTGACAGCGCCGCGATTCGAAACCCTTTTTTCTGCACCCGGCATCAGTACGGACACGAGCCGCCTTAGCTCAGACTGGGAGAGCACTCGACTGAAGATCGAGCTGTCCCTGGTTCAAATCCGGGAGGCGGCATATTCTGAGAACGCAACCGCGAGCGTAGCGAGCCGTCCGTCGAAGAAACGACGCCGACCACGATTTGAACCGGACGAGTCGCGCGCAGCGAAGCGAGTACGTCTCGGCGGGGTTCAAATCCGGGAGGCGGCATATCCTTTTCACTCGGATAGTATTCACCAGACAGCAACGCGTTACAGCGATTATCTGCCTCGTTGCCCGAGTAGATTTGAACGTGGTTTCACTCGCGGCCCGACGCCTTCGGGCGCTTCGACTACATTTGACCCAGGAATCCCTTGTGGTTACTCGTGCTGCGTACTTTGATCATCCAGCTGTTTGTTCTCCCGAGCCCACGTCTGGGAGTGAGTGACCAAGGCGTTACCTTGCGCCTCGGTGAATTCATCGAGAACTTCCCGGAGAATTACGACCTGCTTCGGGGTGACGTTGACCTTCTCGGGAACCTCGTACTCTTCGAGTAGGTCATTGACTCGATTCCGCAACTGTTCGGTTTCTCTCGACCGCTCACTGGTTAATTCCGCCATATCACTCATTATAGAAGCCTACTGACAATTGGTGCCCGAAAGCGGGCAGTATGGCGTGTAACCGCCAATCAGTACGGAATCAAGGATGATTGGGACGGACCGCCGCCCTTTAGTTCACCTACAAGATCCGGCTGAGCGCCTCAATGATACCGAGGAGCAAAGCCAACCATTCCAAGTGGTCCCGGTAGGGTAGCTCGTCTTCGGGGTCTGGAACTGATTCGTCTTCGGCCTCGATCGATTTGCGTGATGTCATGGTTCTCACTCATGGTCTTCCGCAAACGCGAGGCCTGAGGCTAGGCGGGTCCATGCTCGCTGTACAGACCCGCCGGTAGCCGTAGGCACGCGTGCTTCAACACCTCAAGGTTTCGTCTGAAACTAGGACTCCAATCCCAAGATGGGATTCCGTCTCTGCCATGAACGTGTACTGCACCCGCTAACTTAGTCGCTTTGGAAAGAGAGAACCCAGACTATGATTCCCCTCGAATATTCACTTTGCTCTTACCGCACCCTCCTGATCTCTCAGCGGACTGTTCTCGCAGGTTGCGGAGAACATCAAAAATATTCGCAGGAATTATACCGAGTCTGGGCGGCTTAGAAGCCCAGATCCGCCTGTGAGAGATTATCGAGTCCTCGTGTGCATTATCCGGAATAACCGTCGGGAACTGGCATATTCCAATAGAGGGTATGCTATCATAGATTTCTACTCAGCAGTTACAATTTAGATTTGCAGAGACAACAAAAAGAAATTTAGTTTTGGTGCGTATGAGTTTAATAGTAAACCTACAACTCAGTAGATAGCAAGCGGTTCCATCTGAACGTCAGGATGGGAAAGTTCAAACTCCGACATACGAACTTCCCTATCGAGCATCTCGTCTGCCATATCTGCAACTTTACGTTTAATTTTCGTTTCTTCTCTTTTCTGATCTCTCGGATTATCTACTTTCTTCTCAGCAAGCTCGGCGAAGTTAATGAATGGGATAGAATCGCCCTTCTCAACTTTGGTCATAATTTTACCGATAACTACATACTCCTTTGAGGTGCTGGGAAAGTCTCTCGGACGATTGCGGAACTGCTGGTCTGGCAGCCCCATCACAAAGTCGGCTTCTGATGAGCTGCTTGTCCGATAGATATCGTCGTCTTGTGAGAGAGAGTCGAACATCTTCTTCGTTCCGCTAATGGCATAACCAAGACTTTCGATATCGTCTTGCATCTGTTCAATGTCCTCCATCTGTTCGTCATCAAGCAGTCCAGATTTTGCTAAGTCAGCGAAACCTTCGCCGAGTAAGTCTAACTCCTCGGTAACATCAAACTGGTTTTTGATTTCCCCGATCGGGATACGAACCAGCGGCGCGGTAATCATAATCGGTGCATCTGTAGCGAGGTTATCCCTATCGCTGGCGTCAAAGTTCGAATCTATTTCAGTTGCTCCAGAGGCATCAAAGACTTCCAGTAGTAGAGCAAACTTTGCGACTTCATCAGTCAGATCATATACGAATTCCTTCTCTTTCCCCCGCTGATAATCCGCAGATATAGCGCCTTTCAATCGAGCGAGTAGCCCGGTTGGTTCACCCGCTTGCCCTTCAACGCTACCACCGACACTCACGTCTCTACTCATCCGCTGGATTGTCTCCTCAAGTTTACCCCCGTGGTGAGTAATAAGTTCCTCGTTTACCGCATCTTCATCCAAGTAGATGAGATTTTCCATGATGCTGGTAATGTACTATGTTCGTAAAAGCGTCACCCCACCAAAGAGAAAATAGATGCGAAGCCTTGTTTGTTCGTAGTAGTTGAATCAATACGTCCTTGTGGAATCACGGAGAATATGCAGACCTATTCTATGGGCGAGATAGACAGTATAAGCGCAGTGAATATTCATTCAGCAAATGCTGTGAATTCTATCGCGCCGCTAAGAACGTGATTTAGCCCGCTTAGGATCAATCCAGACCCAAAGGCAAAGACCAGAGACGAGATTCGACCGAAGAAAAGGGAGGGCCGTCTATATATCGTTGGTGTAGCCTCGGCATTGTTCGACTTTCACTTCCTCGTCTCGCTTGTCGTAGTGCTTGTCCAAAACGTCTTGGCCGAGGTTCATCCGATCAGAGACCGCTTTCTCGGGAACGTCTTTGGTCAGGAGGTGAGTGATAGATCCTCGCCGAATGTCATGAGGGGAGGCATTCACTGCCACTTGCTATATCCGCCATGCTCGGCGACCTCACAATCGTCCGGATCGCACCCTTCGGGAAAATCCTCGCAGTGATAGCAGGGACGAGTGACCATGTAGGCCACATCGCGGATGCTCGACCGATTCATGCGCCCGTTCCGACTCGTGAGAAGGGGGCTCTCAGCATGCTCATCCTATACGTAATGGTGGTTATAGTCTCGCCAGCCTTCGATTGAGCGGCAGACTTCGGTGCTTAGAGCGGCGATACGCTCTCTTTCCGCCGTGTTCCTGAGCGGCGTCTCCTCCTCTGGCCGATGACGAAGGGTGAGCCGGTCCTCGTCCTCGTCATAGTCGTCGAGGTCCAGCGCGTGTAGGGCCCCGAGTCGAATTCTGGTGTGCCATAGAATCTCGATGATGACGTGGGGACGAGAGGCGTGTTCAAACTTGTGCTGGTATTCGAGCAGAGCCTCCGCTTTGTCGGTATCGAGGATGCTCTCGCTTTGCTTGTCGGTCTTGTCGAGTTTCAGCATGAGAGCACCGAACTTCTCGTGTAGGCCCGTCTCGACCGCGTCAATGGACCCATACCAGCGGATGAAGATTCGGAGGGCGTCGGGTTGCCCCTCCAGAGAGATGGATTCTAGGTCGCCGCCGTCGCACGGCTGGGCGGTCGTAGCCGCCGGTGGGCGTATGGCGGCGCGGGTGGTAGGGTCGGGTATGCGTGTCGGCCCGCGATCGAGACGGGACGTGTTCGCACCGTCGGCCAGACACAGCTACTACGTCACCGAGCCGGGTGACGTGGCGGGCGTGCCGGGCTGGGATCGTGACGTGGTGTACGCGGCGGTGCAGACAGCCGACGGCATCGATGACGGCTGTGTGGTGGTCGCGTACGACCGCCACGCGTTGTACGTGGCGACACAGTCGGCCGTGACCTACCACCCACCGGGCCTGTTGGGTGTGAGGCGCTCGCCACGGCTGGCGGTCGCTGACGCCCACGAGTACCGGCCGGACAGCGCTGAGACGGTGGGGGTCGGTGCGGTGACCGTCGAGGACGCGTTCGACGTGCTGGTGCCGGCGTTCGACTGGACGACGCTGACCGACGACGACGTGCCGCCGGCCGTGCCGCGCCGGCGCACACACGCGCCGTCGAAAACGGGAGCGGGAACGCGGACGTAGGATCGCGGCGGGCGGACCCGAAGCCGGGACGCGGCGACACAGTGTAGTCCCAGTACCAAATTCCCAGGGGATGGTGTCCGGGGGAAGGCATTCACTGGGGCGCTGCGAAGCGTGCGTATCGCATGTTCACCGTACTGGTAAGCGACGGAATGGGGATGTTGGGAGCGCTCCCGGACGCGGTGGCCGACCGGGCGACCCGGGACGTGGCGTTCGAGCACCGGCGGGTGGAGACGGGTGAGGGGCTCGTGGCTGCGGTCGACGACACCGGGGCTGACGTGGTCGTCGGCGGTCCCGAGACACCGGTGCCGGCGGAGACCATCGCGGAGATCGACGGCGACGTGGCCGCGATCGTGCGGGCGGGCGTCGGCGTGGACGCGATCGACTGTGCGGCGGCCGCCGACCACGGCGTCGCAGTGGCGAACGCGCCGTCGTACTGCACCCGGGAGGTCGGCGAGCACGCGCTGTCGCTGGTGTTCGGGGCTGCCCGCCGGCTCCACGAGTACGACCGGCAGACGCGCCGCGGCGGGTGGGCGTGGAACGACGCGCCGGCTCCGCTGCGGCTGGCGGACGCGACAGTGGGGTTCGTCGGGTTCGGGGAGATCGCTCGCGGGGTGGCGGACACAGCGACGACGGTGGCGGAGTCGGTGATCGCCTACGACCCGTACGTGGACGCGGCGACCGCCGAGCGCCACGGCGTGGCGATGGCGGAGTTCGAGGCGGTCTGCGCGCAGTCGGACGTCCTGGTGGTGTTTGCGCCGTTGACCGAGGAGACGCGGGGGCTCGTCGACGAGGCGGCGTGCAGCCGACTCCCCGAGGGTGCCGTCGTGGTGAACGTCGGCCGCGGGGCCGTCGTGGACGACGCGGCCCTGGCAGGGGCGCTTGAGGACGGCCCCGTGTCGGCGGCGGCGCTTGACGTGTTGCCGACGGAGCCGCCCGTCGAGTCGCCGTTGGTGGGTCGCAGTGACGTGCTCGTGACGCCGCACTGCGGGTGGTATTCGGAGGCGGCGGCGGAGTCACTGGTGGCGTCGCTGGCGGGGACGGTGGCGGCGGTGGCTGACGGCGATGGGGTGCCCGAGCGAACGCGGGTGGCGTGAGTCGGCGCGGGTGGCGGTGATGAAACCCTTATGAGTCTGACGCCGCAACTGCCACCATGACCTACGACACCGTCGTGTTCGACAACGACGGGGTTCTCGTTGGCCGCACCCGGTACGACGTGCTGGAGCGGGCCACCGAGGAGACGTTCAGGCGGTTCAACGTGGACGACCCAGACCCCGAGGATGTCGAAGCGATGACGATCGGCGCGACCCCGAAGACAGTCGGCGACGTCTGCAGCCGGTACGGGATCTCCCCGAAGGACTTCTGGCCGGAGCGCGACCGGGCGCTCACGGAGGCCCAGCGCGACGAAGTCCGGGAGGGCCGCAAGACGCTGTACGACGACCTCGACACCCTCCATGACCTCAACGTGAACATGGGGATCGTGTCGTCGAACCAGCAGGCAACGGTGGATTTCGTGCTCGATCATTTCGGCGTTCGGGACCTCTTTGGCGCTGCGTACGGGCGCGAACCGACGATTCAGAGCCTGGAGCGCCGGAAGCCCAACAGCCATTACATCGACCGCGCGCTCGCGGACCTGGACGCCGACACCGCGTTGTTCGTCGGGGACAACGAAAGCGACATTCGGGCCGCGGAGAACGCGGGCATCGACTCGGCGTTCATTCGACGCCCCCACCGGGAGAGCTGGGAGTTGAACGCGTGGCCGACCTGGGACATCGACTGCCTCAGCGATCTGCACGACATCTGCGAGTAGCGCGTGCACCCGGAATCGCGGCGGACGCGGGCCCAACAGCCGCGGGACGCGGTGCGAGAGGGCGTCCCGCCAGGCCACAAGCGTTATGAGTGCGAGGCGTCACAGTACAGTTGCAATGGCGACAGGCGAAGTTGACTTCTTCAACGACACTGGCGGCTACGGTTTCATCGAGACTGAGGACGCGGACGAGGACGTTTTCTTCCACATGGAGGACGTCGGCGGTCCTGACCTGGAGGAAGGTCAGGAAGTCGAGTTCGACATCGAGCAGGCCGACAAAGGCCCGCGCGCAACGAACCTCACCCGTCTGTAATCGGGATTCCGTATAGACGAATCGTTTCCAGAGTGGCGTACTCCACCGACGGAGTACAACGGACGGGTGTGGCCTCACGGCCCACGCGCCGGTTTTCTGCGCGATGGCACGTCGAGGAGCGCCGGCTGCCTGCAGCGGGCGTGCTCGGCGACGCTTCGAAGCCTTTATTCGCGCGCTGACCCTGAGCCACGGGTAGTACCTATGTCCGAGAAGCCGGCTTCCATGTACCGGAAGATCGACAAGCCGTCGTACACGCGGCGGGACTACGTCACCGGCATCCCCGGTTCGAAGATCGCCCAGCACAAGATGGGCGACCTGCAGGCCGACGCCGACGACTATCCCGTACAGATCAGCCTTGTTCCCCAGGAAGAGTGCCAGCTCCGTCATGGCTCCCTGGAGGCCGCGCGGCTGTCAGCGAACCGCCACCTCATCAAGGAGCTCGGTGAGGGCAACTACAAGATGCAGCTGCGCAAGTTCCCCCACCAGATCATTCGGGAGAACAAGCAGGCGACCGGCGCGGGTGCCGACCGTGTCTCCGACGGGATGCGCCAGGCGTTCGGCGTCCCGGTGGGCACTGCCGCCCGCATCCAGCCCGGCGATCAGCTGTTCACGGCCTACTGCGAGGTCGAACAGGCTGCCGCCGTCAAGGAGGCGTTCCGGCGCGCGTACAACAAGATCACGCCGCCGTGCAAGATCAACGTCGAGCGCGGCGAGACGCTGCTCGTCCGGTAGCGAAGCGCGACGCCGAGACGCCGGGTTCTCGGTCCGGCTTGCTGTCACCCGTGGAGCCACGCCTTTTTTCCCGTGGACCGCCGACTGCCTGGCGTATGCTGGGGCTGGCGGTCGCCAACGACGCCGAGACGTTCGCGCGGATGCAGGAGCCACTTGCCGAGCGCGGGGTTCGCGCCGAACACGTCACGGTCACCGGTTCGGTGACGCGTCTCGACGCGCCGCCGGTTGACGCGGATCGCTTCGACGCGGGGTTCGTCTATCCGGGCCGGCTGATGGAGGGCGGTGTCGTGGACGCGTTCATCGACGTGCCGTGGGTGAACGGCCGCGAGGCCGTGTTGCGGTCGCGGAACAAGGCGGGGGCGCTGGCGCTGCTGTCGGACGCCGGCGTGCCGGTGCCTGAAACCGTCTACGTGTCGAACCCGGCCGACGAGGACGCGGTCAGAGGCGTGTTCGAGGCGTTGGAGCCGCCGGTGGTGGTGAAGCCGAACTCGGCCACGCGGGGCGTCGGGGTGACGAAGGTCTCGGACCCGGATTCGTTGGGTGGGGTGACTGACTACCTGGAGTTGGTCCACGACTACCGGGCGACCGGCGACAAGTCCTATCTGATCCAGGCGTTCGTTCCCGACGCCACCGATTACCGCGTGATGGTGCTCGACGGCCGGGTGGTCGGCGCGGTGCGGCGGGACAGCGCGGGCTGGAAGCACAACGTCCACCAGGGCGCGACCGCGGCGGGCGTGTCACTGCCGGATCGGCTGCGCGCGCTGGCGGTCGACGCGGCCGCCGCGCTCGACGTGTCGTTGCTCGGCGTGGACGTGCTGGCGACCGACGAGCGCGCGGTGGTCGTGGAGACGAACGCGCGGCCGACGATCGACGACACCGCGAAGTACGAGGCCGAGTTCTACGATCGGCTGGCGGCGTTGGTTCGGCGGACCGCCGGGGACGGGCGGGCGTGACGGCGTTACTGGACGTCGATGTTCGTGGAGGACTCCGTGCGGTCGAACGCGACTTCGAGGATGCCGTTGTTGTACGTGGCGGCCCCGGAGTGGGCGTCGACGCGCCCCGGGAGGTCAACGCGTTCGTCGTATTCGCGGTGGCCGGATTGGGCGCTGACGGTGACCGACGTGCCGTCGCATTGGATGGAGATGTCGTCTTTCTCGACCCCCGGGAGGTCGGCGATGACGCGGATCGCGTCCTCGGTTTCGTGAACGTCGACGTGGGTGCTGGAGGCGAACCCGGACTGGTCGCCGCGGTCGAGGCGCTGGCCGTCAGCCATCATGTCCTCCATCATGCGTTCAATCTCCCGGAAAATGTCATCAAACGGGTCATCCCGGTCGTCGCGTCTCATGGCCCGAGGTAAGTGTGGACTGTGGAAAAGGGTTCGGGCTGTGTCACTGTGTGCACAGCCAGCGCCGCCGCGGGAGCGCCTCAGATGCCGAGGGCGTCGTTGGTGGTGGCGATGGATTCGGCGGCGTCGGCGTCGCCGGCGATGGCGCGGACGGCGTCGACGTTCTCGGGAACGACGTCGGATTCCTGGTGGATGGCTTGGAAGCAGTAGAAGTCCCGGCCGTCCATGGTGACCGACTCCCCCCACAGGCAGTTCTCCCAGAGGTCGCCCCGGGGGCGGCCCATGTCCTGTGCGTACTCCTTGAGCGGGCCGGTGCCGTCGATGCCGAGGTCCTCATCGAGCAGCATGATGCGGGATTGGCCGGCGAGCACGTCCCGGACGTCGGCGGCGTCGGGGTCGCGTTCCAGGGTGACGTTGATGCTGTGCATATGCATCAGCGTCGCCGGCACTTTCATGCCGAGGGTGTCGATGTCGAGATCCGGGAAGATCGTGTTGACGTCCGGGCCGTGGTGGCTGGGGATGGTGATGGGGTCGGGGAGGATGTCGTTGATGGGGCCGCGGTCGGTCTGGCCGGGGTCGCCGCCGCGGCGCACGAGCGTGGCGCGCACCTTCTCGATGCCGTACTGTTCGCGCAGCGGCGCGAGCAGGCGGGAGAGGCCCGTGGTGTTACAGGAGACGACGCGCACGTGGTCGGCGTCGGCGGCCGCCTCGAAGTTCGCGCGGGCGTTGAACGAGACGTCGGCGACGCTGGCGTCCTCGCCGCCCTGGTAGATGGCGGGGGTGTCGTGGGCCGCGTAGCGGCTGCGGTTTTCCGCGCCGACGCCGGACGGTGTGGCGTCGACGACGACATCGCTGTCGGCGATGAGGTCGTCGACGGGGCCGGCGGTCTCGATGCCGGCTGCGGGGAACTGGTCGGCGCGGTCCTCGACGGCGGTGTAGAGGTCGAAGCCGCGTTTGCGGGCCTGTGTGGCTTCGAAGTTGGGGCTGGTTTTCGCGACGCCGGCGACGGTCATGTCGGGTTGGGCGGCGACGGCGTCCGCGACGCGCTTCCCGATGGTGCCGTAGCCGTTGATGCCAACGCGGATCATACGAGGGTGTCCCACGGGCCACCGGATAACCGTTTCGAGGCAGGGATTTACGAGAACCGGAGTGAACTGTGCGCGGGGGCGGGCAGCGAAAGCGCTAACCACCGGCCGGTCGATCCTACGAGTATGAGTCTGCGCGACGCCGCGGAGACCGCTGTCGAACAGTGCCTTGGCCTGCAACCCGAGGAGTCGTGTGTCGTCGTCACGGACGACAAGCGCGAGGAGATCGGGCGCGCCATCTACGAGGCCGCCCGCGACGTGAGCGACGCCACCACGATGCTCCAGTATCCGCCCGGCGACCAGCACGGCGAGGAGCCGCCCGCACCGGTTGCGGCGGCGATGGCCGACGCCGACGTGTTCGTGGCACCGACGACCAAGAGCCTGAGCCACACGCGCGCTCGCGGCGCGGCCAACGACGCCGGGGCGCGGGGCGCGACCCTGCCGGGGATCACCGCGGACGTGTTCACCACGGGGTTGGACGCCGACTACGAGACCATCGAAGCCCACTGCGAGGACGTGCTCGCGCAGGTCGCGGACGCCACGGAGGTCCGCGTGACCACGCCGCTGGGGACCGACATCACGTTCGAGGCGGGCGACCGCGCGTGGCGCGACGACACCGGCATCGTTCGTGAGGGCGGCGAGTTCTCGAATCTGCCCGCGGGCGAGGTGTTCGTGTCGCCGACGGACGCCAACGGCACGTACGTCGTTGACGGCACGATGATGCCCCACGGGAAACTCGACGACGAGGAGCTGCGCTTCGAGGTCGCGGACGGCGTCGTGACCGAGATCTCCGACGACCGGGTGCGCGAGCAAGTCGAGGCGGGCAGCGAGGAGGTCGGCGAGGACGCGTACAACCTGGCGGAGCTGGGCATCGGGACGAACGTCGCGGTCACCGAGCTCGTGGGCAGCGTCCTGCTGGACGAGAAGGCCGCCGGCACCGTCCACATCGCCATCGGCGACGACGCCGGGATCGGCGGCGACACCGACGCGCCGCTGCACCTCGACGGCATCATTCGGGAGCCCACCGTCTACGCGGACGGCGAGGAAGTCGAGTTGCCCCAGCCGTAGCCGAGCCCGGTGGGGCGTGACTCCGCGTGTTTTTACGTCCGCGCGGACAACGCGGCTGTATGAACCACGGAGTTGAGGCTGGCGAGCAGGTTGGGCTGTCGTGTCCGTCCTGTTCCCCGGATTTGGAGACGGTCCACGAGGTCGTGACGACCGGCGGGGGCCACGCGACAGTCGAGTGCGGGGCGTGCGGGCACGTGCACAAAGACCCGATCAAGACCGAGGACACCGAGGCGGTCGACGTGGTGGTGTCCCAGGACGGGGAGTCGTTCACCGGACAGACGTCGTTCGACCCCGAGGAGACGGTCTACGAGGGCGACGAGTTCATCGTGGAGACCGCCGAGACCATCGCGCAGGTGCGCGTGACGAGCATCGAGGTCGGTCCCGAGGACCGGACGACCCGGGCCGACGTCGAGGACATCGAGACCGTCTGGACGCGCGCCGTCGACAACGTCTCGGTGGACGTGACCGTCCACCCCAAGGAGGGCAGCGACGAGGGCAGCCGGAGTCTGGAGCTCCACGTGCCCGGTGACTTCGAGTTCGTCGTGGGGGAGACCGCGACGTTCGGCGACGAGGAGTTCACAGTGGAGGGCATCCACGTTCGGGAGTCCGCCACCGGCGAGTACAAGTTCCCGAAGCTCGGGAACGCCGGCGACACGGTGTTCGCGAAGGACGTGAAACGCGTCTACGGTGCCGACGAGTCGAGCGCCGCCTGGTCGGCCTGGTAGGCGGGCCGGCGCGCTGGGCTGCCGGAGCCGCCCTGTTTTTTCGCCCGGCCACCCACGGGCGTGTATGGAGGACTTCCGGACGCTGCTGGTGTTGCGAGCGGCCCGCGAGACCGGCGTACTGGATGCGCTCGTCGCCAGCGCTGACACGCCGGCGGCGGTCGCCGAGCAGGCGGGCGTGACCGAGCGCGCCGCCGAGGTCGTCGTGGCCGTGCTCGTGGATCGTGGGTTCCTGACGTGGGTGTCGGGGGCCGTGGAGCCGACCAACCGCATGCTGGGGTTCATCACGAAGACCGACGTGCGGTCGATCGGGTCGCTGCCGCACGCGCTCGACGTTGCGGACGCGCTCGTCGCGCTGCCGGCAGCGATGGAAGGCGACGACGTACCGGCGGGCGGCGACACCGACCGCGCGTTCCGCAACCGCCTGGGGGCAGCGGCGGCCCGCGACGACGCGGCCGTGCGGGCGGCGGTGACCGCGGCGGTCCACGAGCGGCCGGGCGCGGAGTCGGTGGTTGTCGTGGGCGACGACGCGGGGCACCACGCCGTGGAGTGCGCGCGGCGGGGGTTCGACGTGGCGGCACACCACGACGACCGGGTGGTGGACGCGATCCGGCCAGTGCTCGCGGCCGAACCCGTGGAGCTCGTTGGGGGTGGCGTGGCGGAGCCGGTGGACGCGGCCGCCGACCTCGCGGTGATCCCACACACGCTCTCGCGGCGGTCCCCGACGGCGGCCCAGGACGTAGTGAGGGCCGCAAGCGAGTCGGTCAGCGCGGCCGGCGGGACCGTCGCGGTCGTCGACACGTTCGGCAGCGCGCCCGGGCTGTCGGCGGCGCTGCTGGCGACGACGCCGGGGGGTGCGGTCCGGGACGCCGACCGGGTCGCGTCGTGGCTGGCGGACGCCGGGCTCACCGACGTGCGCACGAGCGACGTGCCGGGGACCGAGCACCGCGTGGTGGCCGGCCGCAGGCGCGCAGTTCAATAGGCTGGGCCGCGGATACCCGTGCATGGAGTTTGGGGCGTTGCGCGAGGAGATGGTCGACAGCCTCCTCGACGCGGGGACGGCGCTCGCGGACGCGCGGCCGGCGGACGCGGCGATGCGTGCGGTTCCCCGCCACGAGTTCGTCGACGCGGGGCATCGGGCGTACACCGATCAGGCGTTCGAACACCGCGGGACGCGCGTGCTCGCGCCGTCGACGGTCGCGCGGCTGATGGGAGCGCTGGAGCCACGGGCTGGCGACGACGTGCTCGTGGTCGGGGCCGGCGTCGGGTATACGGTGGCG
This sequence comes from Halobacterium sp. GSL-19, assembly GCF_016917855.1. Classification (NCBI taxonomy): domain Archaea; kingdom Methanobacteriati; phylum Methanobacteriota; class Halobacteria; order Halobacteriales; family Halobacteriaceae; genus Halobacterium; species Halobacterium sp. GSL-19. The sequence continues at coordinate 35,111 of NZ_CP070377.1, read as the reverse complement.
GTGGTGGCCGAGATCGCCGGCCCGACACACGTGCACGCCGTGGACATCGACCGGCAGGTCGTGTACGACGCGCGCGGGAACCTCGCCGACGCCGGGTACGAGGACGTGCTCGTGGACTGCCGGGACGGCGCTGAGGGGCTGGCGGAGTACGCGCCGTTCGACCGCGTGCTCGTGGAGGCCGGGGCGGCCAGCGTGCCGGACGCGCTCGCCCGCCAGCTCGCGGCCGACGGGCGGCTGGTGTTCCCGGAGGGCGTCGGCGATCAGCGCCTGGTGTCCGTTCGGGACGGCGAGACGGTCGGCGTGCACGGGCCGGTGTCGTTCGCGCCGCTGCTGGTGGCCGGCGAGCAGGCCAGCGCCGTCGAGCGCAACCGCACCGTGCGCGAGGACCGCGAGCGCGTGCGCGAGGCGGCGCAGTCCCGCCCGGGCTGGGAGCGCGAGTGGATCGACTGGGAGGACGCGTAGCCGGGGGCGGCCGGCGTCGCGTGGGTTTTTGCGTGCTCGTTGCCATGCGTGGCGTATGACTGATGACCGCAAGACAGCCGGGTTCAAGGAGCGGACTCGGGTGACTGAGGCGCGCGAGCGCCTCCTGTCGGCTGTCGACCCGCTGGCGCGCACGGCGCGGGTGGCGCTCGGTGACGCCGACGGGCGCGTGCTCGCAGCGGACGTCGAGGCACCGCGCGCGGTGCCCCACTACGAGCGGGCGGCCATGGACGGGTTCGCGGTGCGCGCCGCGGACACGTTCGGGGCGGGTGATCGGTCGCCGGTCGTCCTGGACGTGGGCACCGGCAGCGTGGGACCGGGGGAGGCGGTGCGCGTGCACACGGGCAGCGAGCTGCCGGCGGGTGCCGACGCCGTGGTGATGATCGAGGACGCCGAGCGCCGTGGTGACCGGGTCGACGTGTTCGCGGCGGCGGCCGGCGGCGCGAACGTCGCGCCGGTCGGGGAGGACGTGAGCGACGGCCAACACCTCTACGACGCCGGCCACCGGCTGCGGCCGTCGGACCTCGGGCTGCTGAAATCCGCGGGCGTGGACGCCGTTGCGGTGTACGAGCGCCCGACGGTGGGCGTGCTCCCGACCGGCGAGGAGCTGGTGGCCGCCGACCCGGGACCGGGGGAGGTGGTCGAGACGAACGGCGGGACCGTCGCCCAGTACGTCTCGCGGTGGGGCGGCGTGCCGACCCGTCGCGGTGTCGTCACGGACGACGAGGCCGCCCTCCGGACGGCGATCCGCGAGGCCGTCGACAGCCACGACGTCGTGGTGACCACCGGCGGCTCCTCGGTGGGTGCGCGCGATCACGTACCCGAGGTGATCGCGGCCCTCGGGACGGTGCTCGTGCACGGAGTGGCGTTGCAGCCCGGGCACCCGGTGGCGTTGTGCGTCGTCGACGACACGCCGGTGGTGGCGCTGCCGGGGTATCCGGTGGCGGCCATCGTGAACGCCGTGCAGTTCCTCCGCCCGCTTCTCAAGGCGGTGGGCCACGCTCCCGCGACCGCTCACCCGACGACTGACGCCGTGCTCGCGCGGAAGATCGCGAGCGAGCCGGGGACGCGGTCGTTCGTGCGCGTGACCCGACACGGCGACGAGGACGGGCGGCCGACCGTGACGCCGACGCGCGCGGGCGGGTCGGGCGTGTTGTCGAGTGTCGCGCTGGCGGACGGCTGGGTGGTGGTGCCCGAGGACTGCGAGGGGTACGACGCGGGAACGACCGTGGCGGTCGAACAGTGGGAGTGGTCGGCGTGAGCGACGACCGCCGGGAGTTCCGGGATCTCGCGTCGCCGGCGCGCGCTCGGGAGGTGCTGGCCGCCCTGGACGTGACGCCGGCGCCCGAGACGGTGCCGCTGGCGGAGGCCCGGGGGCGCGTGCTCGCGGAGCGCGTGGACGCCACCATCGACGTGCCGGGGTTCGACCGCGCGAGCATGGACGGGTACGCGGTGCGGGCCGCGGACACGTTCGGCGCGAGCGAAGCCGATCCGGCGCGGCTGTCGGTCGCGGGCACGGTGCACGCCGGCGAGGAGCCCGCCGTCGAGGTGACAGCCGGGCGCGCCGTGGTGGTGTCGACGGGCGCGGTCATGCCGCCGGGGGCTGACGCGGTGGTGAAAGTGGAGGCGACGACCGAGGCTGACGGCGGCGACGCGGTCGACGTGCGGACGAGCGTCGCGCCCGGGACCGCGGTGATGTTGGCGGGCGCGGACATCGCTGCGGGGTCGCGGGCAATCGGCCCGGGGACGAAGCTGACCGCCCGGGAGATCGGCGTGCTGTCGGCGCTGGGCGTCGGGTCGGTGCGCGTTCGGGGCGCGCCCACCGTGGGCATCATCTCGACCGGCGACGAGCTGGTGCGGCCCGGCGACCCCCTGGACAGCGCGGCCGGCCAGATCCACGACGTGAACAGCCACACGATCGCGGCCGCCGTGGAGGCGGCGGGCGGCGAGCCGGTGGTGTACCCCCACGCGGGCGACGACTACGCGGAGATGGAGCGGCTGCTCGTGGAGAGCGCCGCCGACTGCGATCTCGTGTTGTCCTCGGGGTCGACGTCCGCGAGCGCGGTGGACGTCATCTACCGGGTGGCCGAGGAGCGCGGCGACCTGCTGTTGCATGGGGTCGCGGTGAAACCCGGCAAGCCCATGCTCGTCGGGGAGATCGAGGGGACGGCGTACGTCGGACTGCCGGGCTATCCGGTGTCGGCGCTGACCATCTTCCGGGTGTTCGTTGCGCCGGTCGTCCGCGAAGCCGCCGGCCGGGGCCAGCCCGAGCCGACGGTGGTGACCGGGGAGATGGCGCGCCAGGAGCGCTCCGCGGAGGGGCGGCGGCGGCTACTCCCGGTGGGGCTGGTCGAGGACGGCACCGGCGACCGCCTGGTGTACCCCGTGGACAAGGGCAGCGGCGCGACCACGAGCCTGGTGGACGCCGACGGCACCGTGACGGTGCCCGCCGACACCGCGTACGTGGCCGCCGGCGACTCCGTTGACGTGGCGCTGTTCGCGCCGGACGCGCGGGCCCCGCGAGTGTTGGCCGTCGGCGAGGACGACCCGCTGTTCTCGCGCGTGCTGGACGACGTTGCCCGGCCGCGGTTCCTGCCCGTGGGCACCCGTGAGGGGCTGCGGCGGCTCCGAGAGGGCGTCCCGGACGTGGTCGTGGTTGCCGGCCCGGCGACGCCCGACGGCGACGCTGTTTCCCTCGGCGGCTGGACCCGCGAGTGGGGGATAGTCGTGCCCGCCGGGAACCCCGCGGGCGTCGACTCGGTTGCGGATCTCGTCGACCGAGACCTGGGGCTGGTGAACCGCGCTCGTGGGTCGGGGCTGCGGCGGTGCTTCGACGACGCCATCGCGGCGCTGGCAGCCGAGCGTCCCGCGAGCCGCGGGGCGCTTACCGACGCCATCGACGGCTACGAGCTGACCACGACCGCCCACGAGAGCCCGGCGCGGAAGGTCGCGGCGGGCGACGCCGACGCGGGGCTCGGGCTGGCTGCGACGGCGGCCAGCCTCGATCTCGGGTTCGTCCCGCTGGGCACGCAGTCCGTGACCGTCGTGGCCGCCCCCGACCGCGTCGACAAGCCGGGGGTTCGTGATCTCGCGGCCGCCCTCGATGACTGCGGCGGGCTGGCGGCACCGCTGGAGGGCATCGACCCACAGTGAGCGCGGGCGCTACGCGGAGTCGTCGGCGGCGTACTCGTAGGGGTCGCGGTCGCCCTCGACGTCGAGGTAGTCGTCGTTGATCTCCCAGCCGCCGTCGTCGGTTCGGGTCATGTACTCGCCGTAGTACGGAACCCGGTTGGCGACGGTCTCCCGGAACGCCGCGCGCATCGACTGGGTGGTTTCGCCGATCCCGCGGAGGTCGTCGTTGCGGTTCAGACAGCCCTTGAGGTAGCCGTCGTGCGTGAGCCGAACGCGGTGGCAGTTCGCGCAGAACTGCGGGTTCTCGACGGGGTCGACGATTTCGACCATGCCCTGGTCGGGGTGGGCGCCGCCGTCCGGCGTGACCGACTGGGCGGCGTCGTCGGCCGTGGAGCCGGCGTCCTGGCTGGACACCCAGTAGCGGCGGCGGTCGTGCATCTCGCGGGTTTCGATGCGGTCGGCGCGGTCGGCCAGCCAGTCGTGGACGCGGTCGATGTCGATGGCCCACTCGGGGTGGCCGGCGAGCTCGGGCATGTACTCGATGAGCTGCAGCCGGAGGCCGTCCCGGGCGGCGACGTGATCGACCATCTCGGGGACGTAGCCCGCGGTCGGCTCGAACACGACCATGTTCAGTTTCACGGGTGCCAGTCCGGCGTCGAGCGCCGCCTCGACGCCCTCCAGGACGGCGTCGTAGGCGCCGCTCTGGGTGAGCTCCGCGAAGGCGTCGTTGTCCATGGCGTCCTGGGAGATGTTGACGCGTTCGAGGCCGGCGTCGACGAGGTCGGCGGCCCGGCCCGGCAGGAAGGTGCCGTTGGTCGTCATCGACACCGCCATGTCGTCGGGGGTGCGCCGAATGATGGCTTCGAGGTCGGAGCGCAGCATCGGCTCGCCGCCGGTGAGCTTCACGGCGTCGACGCCGAACTCGTGGGCGACGGAGAGGAACCGCACGACGCGGTCCGTGGACAGCTCGTTCTCGCGGGGGTCCATCGGGCCGCGGGTGTCGCCGAGCCCCTCGTTGTGGCAGTATACGCAGTCGAAATTGCAGCGGTCTGTCAGCGAGACGCGGACGCCGGACACGTCCCGCCCGAAGTCGTCCTCAAGCATCGTCTCGCTAGTGCCTGGCACCGGACGCATTTAAGCAGTGGCCACGCGGTGGCCCCGGCGGGTCCGGCTGCCCGCACGACAGCCCGCCCGGTGGGCTTTTGCCGCGGTCCACCCAAGCCGCCACATGAGCGGGCTGGAGTTGGACGCGACACAGCTGGACCGGTACTCCCGACACATCATCATGGACGACGTGGGGGCGACCGGACAGGCGGCGCTCCGCGAGGCGGCCGTGCTCGTGGTCGGCGCTGGCGGCCTCGGATCGCCGGTCATCCAGTACCTCGCGGCCGCCGGCGTCGGCACCATCGGCATCGCCGACGACGACGCCGTGGAGCTGTCGAACCTGCAGCGCCAGACCATCCACGGCACCGACGACGTGGGCGAGCAGAAGGTCGACAGCGCCGCGGCGTTCGTCGACACGCTGAACCCCGATGTCGACGTGCAGCGCCACGACCAGCGCGTCACCGCCGACACCGTCACCGACCTGATCGCGGCCTACGACGTCGTCGTGGACGCCTCGGACAACTTCCGGACGCGGTACCTCATCAACGACGCCTGCACGCTGGCTGGCGTGCCGTTCTCGCATGGCGCGATCTTCCAGTTCGAGGGCCAGGTCACGACGTTCACCGGCGGCGACGACGGGCCGTGTTATCGGTGCCTGTTCCCGGAAGCCCCGCCAGCCGGGACGGTCCCCGACTGCGCGACCGCGGGCGTCCTCGGCGTGCTCCCGGGAACGATCGGGTCGATCCAAGCCACCGAGACGGTGAAACACATCCTGGGCGTGGGCGACTCCTTGGACGGTCGGCTGCTGTTCTACGACGCCGCGGACATGTCCTTCGAGACGGTGGCGCTCGCACAGCGCCCGGAGTGCCCGATCTGTGGGGACAGTCCCGTGGTTGACTCCGTCCAGGAGGTCGCGTACACGGAGTCGTGTGCGGTCACCGGCGACGCCACCACGGAGTGACGGCTACTCGGGGGTGTCGTGGCGCCAAAAGGCGTCATCGACGGTGACCTCTTTTTTGAACAGCGGGACCTCGTCTTTGAGGCGGTCGATCCCGTCCGAGACCGCTCGGAACGCGTCGCCACGATGCCCGGCAAGCACCACCACGTGGACCACGTCGTCGCCCGCGGGCACGACGCCCGTACGGTGGTGCATGCGAACGTCGTAGACGCCGTCGCGCTCGCAGAGCTGCTCGCGGATGGTGGCCATGCGCTGCTCGGCGACGGTGTCGTAGCGCTCGAACTCAAGGTGTTGTGTCGGCGTGTCGTCGGGGTCGTCGCGTTCGCGCACGCGCCCCGTGAACGTCGCGATCGCGCCGGCGAACTCGCTGTCCTCGTGGGATTTGAGGCTCGCAACCAACGAGTCGAGCGTCTCCCGCACGGGGGCGTCCTCGACGGCCGCGAGGACCGCTTCGGTGTCGAGGGCGTCGGCGTTGGGGGCGGTCACGTCGGGGTCGGGGGCGTCGTGGTCGCCGAGCGCAACCGTCGGGAGGGCGGCGTCCGGGAACCCCTCAACGATGACGTAGTCGAACGCGGGCGCGAGGTCCGCAAGCACGTCGTCGAGCGTGCGATCCACGCCGCTGGCCGCCCACGCGCCGTGATCGCTGAGCGAAACCGAGCGCGCGGTCGACGCGGGCGTGGTGACTGTGTCGTCCCGTCGGACCGTCGCGACTCGCCCGCGTGGCCGGAGTGCATCAGCGACTGCGGCGGCGGCCGCGTCCGTGTCGGCAGCGGGGCCGACGACCGAGAGAGCCTTCATGCGCGTGCGTTGGCGGGCGGGCGTGATAAGGGTCGCCCGTTGGGCCGTAGGGACCACGGGGCCGCCGGCACGGGACCAGCAACGCGCCACGACCGGGACGCACCGGGACAGCGGAACGCAGTCGCCGCTCGCGGCCCCGGACGTGGGGCGAGCGACTGCCTGGCCCTACTGGCCGGCATCGATTGGATCCGTCGACTCGAGCGGGCGCACGTAGCGCACCCCCCGTTCGACGACGAACCAGGCGCTCGCGAGGAGCGCCCCGATGGTGTTGGCGAGTGCGTCGTTGAGGGAGGGATGGCGGCCTGGCTGGGTGGCCTGGAGGCCTTCGATGAGGAGGCCGTAGCCGACCGCGAGCACGAGCACGACGGCGATGCGCGTCAGGATCGTGTCGCGGCGGTGCGCGGTGGCGTACGCGAGCGCGAGGCCGAGGCAGAGATAGCCAAGCAAGTGGAGTTTCTTATCCCAGAGTGGGTCCGGCCTTGGGGGCGCGACTGGCGGCGGTGACAGCACCGAATAGTACAGTAGAACCCCGGCAACGGTGGCAGCACCGAGATAGCGCAGCCACTTGGGGACGAGGGGGAACGGGAATCGGCGCACGAGCCAAAGATCCGACGGGGGGCGTAAATTCGTAGTGGTCCTCACTCGGCGTCGCGATCCGGCGGCTCCCCCTCGGTCTGAGCGGCGGCAGCGTCATCGGCCGGTGGGGCTGGGGGTTCAAAGAGCGCGGCCAGCGCGCGCCCCGCCTGAGTGTCGGCGACCCACGCTAGCAACGCGCCGAGGGCGGTGACACCGTCCGCGAGGACGGACTCCCGGTAGATCGGCGCCAGCCACCCGACGACGCGTGTGAGGACGGTGATGAACGGGCCGACGGTGCGTGTGTCTCGCAGGTCGATGACGACCACGTCGGGGTCCGGTTCGGCGGTCAGCCAGCCGTAGAGAAACGACTCCGTGACGAACGCGGCGGCCGTCGAGGCGACCGTGCGGGCTGTGCGGGCGATCCGCGACCCACCCATTGCGGCCGTCGCTCGCTCCCGGAGCGTCGTTATGGATGTCATGCTGGTCGCACGCTCGGCCCGCTCCAAGTGGGTGGCTGTGCCGGTTCGTGTAGCATGTGTTATGAATTGACGTTCACGACAGTCGCTTCGACGGTGGTCGTGTCGAAGTTGAGGACGACCGTCGACCGCTGCTGGAGCGGGCGACCGTTGAACGTTGTCCCGGTCGTCGTCTCCCGCACCCGAAGCTCGGTGGTGAGCGTCACGTCGCGGTTGATCGGGTGATCGACGACGTTGACGCTGCCGTCGTCGCCCGTCGTGACGAGCGTCGACGGTTCGACAGCCACGTCGGTGACGGTGGCGATGGGGGTGCCGTTGGTGCGCTCGGTCATGCCCGCGTGGAACGTCCGGGCGAACTGCTCCCGGATCCCGCTGACCTCAAGCGTGACCGTTCGCGTTGCGGCTGTCCCCGGCTGTTCGAGGGTGCCGACGCGCTGAATCCGGCCGTCGAGATCGTACGCGTCGGGTGCAAGCGAGAGGGTGTTCCCGCGTCGCACCGGCGTTACGCCGAACCGCGTGGTGTCACCCTCGGTGATCGTGTCGAGGGTGAGCCCGACCACCACGCGCTGCCGGTTGGGGTCTCTAGTGGCGTGCGTGGTGACCGTCTCGACGGTGGCGACGGCCTGTCCACCCAGGCGAAGCTGGTCGCCGGTGGTCACCTCACTGGCGTCGACTGCCGGGAGCGTCGTCTCCAGTACCACGTCGGTCGTGTCGGTTTGGAGCGTTTCGCTCGCACCGACGGACTGGATCGCGCCACTGACCTTGTACCGGCTGGTGGCGATGTCGAGGGTTCTGCCGAGGCGAAGCGGCGCGCCCGCGTACATTGTGCTGTTGTCGTCGCCGGGCGTCCCCTGCAGTTCTGCGCGGGCGATGACGCGTGTCTGGCCGTCGTCCGGCGCCCGATAGACGTCGGTGATCGTCAGCTCGCTGTTCCCGCTCGCGTCCGTGGTGTCACCGACGGTGATCTCCGTGGCGATATGGGTCGGGTGCGAGCCGAGATCCAGGGTCACGTGCGTCGAGGACTGTTCGGGCGCCGGCGTCGGCTGGAGCGCAAAGGCCGCGCCGGCAGCCACGACCGCGAGCACGAAGAGCACGACGAGCGCGTCGACGACGTTGACGACGCCGAAGAGGTTGCCGTCGTCGTCAAGGAGTTCCATAGAAACCACCGATCATGTTGGTTCGGGGTAGTTAGGGGAGTGAGAAAACGGTTCCGGAAGCAATCGTCAGTGTAACGGCCGTTAGCTGTAGGACGGGACCGTCCGACCGAGTCCCGTCGCGAAGTCGACGGTCGGCTCGTAGTCGAGGTGCGCACGCGCCTTCGAGATGTCCGCATGCGAGTGGCGCACGTCACCCGGCCGGGGATCGTCGTAGATCGGATCGAGATCCGTGCCGAGGTGGTCGTTGAGCGCGTCCACGAGCTCGTTGACGGTGATGCGGCCGCCCGTCCCAACGTTGAACGCCTCACCGGTGGCGTCGCCCTCGGCGGCACAGATGTTCGCCTGAACGGCGTTCTCGATGAACGTGAAATCACGGGACTGCTCGCCATCCCCGTAGATGACGGGACGTTCGCCGTCCAGCATCAACGAGATGAATTTGGGGATGACGGCAGCGTAGTCGCCGTTGGGGTCCTGGCGCGGGCCGAAAATGTTGAAATAGCGGAGCGCGGCCGTATCGATGTCGTAGAGGTCGCTGGCCTGGAGCGCGAGCTTCTCCGTGTAATGCTTCGAGAGCGCATACGGCGATTCGGGCTGTTCGATCATCGACTCGACTTTCGGGAGTCGCTCTGTCGAGCCATAGACGGACGAAGAGGACGCGACGACGACGGTGTCGACATCCGCCTTGCGGGCGGCCTCAAGCACGGTTGCCGTTCCGGTGCAGTTGACGTCACTCGTCGTAACCGGGTTGTCGATACTGCGCGGAACAGATGAATCTGCAGCCTGATGGAACACGTAGTCGGCGCCTTGGGAGACATCAGCCATTGTGTCGGCATCTCGAATGTCAGCCTCGTAGAATACGAAGTTGTCGTTGGGGCGGAGGGAATTGAGGTTCTGTTCGCGACCAGTCGCAAAGTTATCAACGCCGTGGACATCGTAACCGCGGTGAAGCAGGGCTTTGGCGAGGTGTGACCCAATGAACCCCGCGACACCAGTAACGAGTGCAGTGGGCATGCGTTGGAATTCTCGTGAAAAGTCATGGGTCTGTCGGCTTCTCGGAACTAAGAACGAGCAGGACGAGTTACGTCGGTGGCGATGCCATCCTCCACCTCCCACCTCCGATTTTAGTGTATTTGAGAGTTATTAGATAGTGTTTAGAGTACGGAAGACAAAGTGATCATAATCGACTCATCAAAAAGAGATCTCTATCAAGTGGATTCTCCAGCAACAGTGCCCAGAACGATCCAAGTGACATCATCCCCGGGGCACTCAAAGATTGCTCCGCAACGTTAGCTACAAACGACGACCTCCATCATGAAACCGTGAAGAATTGTTACGAGGACGTGATGCCCTTCGGCTAGCTCAGGCTGAAAATCTGAACCTGGAGGAGTTATTATCATGTTTAAGGCCGGTTTTTCCTCTCAGCCTGCCAGGTTATTTAATCCTATCAGAGCAGATTAAAACTCGGTGCGCGAACTAACTGATTAGATATTAGGAGTTAGAGAGACTCGTCCCCCATGTGACCCACACAAAGAAGCAATTTAATATAAATAATTTTGTTGTGGAATTAAGATCGTAGCAGATTTTTGTATATACTCTTTAGAGCCGGTTTTGGAAGTAGACGAGCAGGTATTCTAATACTGAGGTTTACAAATGCGGTTCCCCACCCATAGAACCCCGATTGAACGATGGCACGTTGTAACTGGACCTCACGATATACAATTTCGCGGCCTTGCCGTCGTGCCATCAAACCAGTAGCCCGAGCTTTGACTAGTACTTCAGGTATGTTAGCTATTTCTAGGTCATTCTCTAATAATCGGCAGCAAAGCTCGTAGTCCTCTCCGTACTCCATCATTCGATAATTCCCCACTTCAAGTACGGAATCGCGTCGAAACATAATTGTCGGATGGTTAATTGGACAGCGATAATGTGCCACCTTCTGAATCTTGCCCATATTTTCCGGCACCTCACGAACGGAGATGATCTCGTTAGGATCCGTTTCGAACTCTCCAATATAGCCACCAACAACGTCGGTGGATGGATTAGCTTCGAAATATTCTAACTGTCTACTCAGCCGGTTTTGACATGCTATATCATCAGCATCAATTATAGCGATAAATTTGGAAGTCGCTCTTTCCACACCAACCATTCGGGCATGTCCCCTTCCTTTCTCATCAACACTAATATCATAAACAGAAAAATTAGAATCTAGTTTGAATTTATCTATTACTTTAACCATATCCGAAGGGAGATTATATCCTCGTACAATGATCACCTCGTCGGGTTGTCGATCCTGTTGTAATAAGCTATTAAAACACGCTCGTAACTCGTATTTGTCATCACCATCATATGTAGTCATGACTACAGAAACAGTCGAGTCCATATTCCGTTGGTTGGGCTCACTACGTACTTAATTCTGGTAGTTACACTCAGATGCAAATGCTTGAATTGCCTACAGTAGTCAGATATAGTCGATTTTAGAATGTTATCTATTATCCGCCAAGTCAAAGCATAGAGACTCGTACACCCCTCGTGTGCTATGAGCGATCGATTTCCAACTCGGGATCGATTCAACCAGATCTCCGACGTTCTTGCTCATCTGCTCAGCCAGTTCAGGATCGGTTACCACGCGATCCATCGCGTCAGCAAGTGCCGAAGGGGAGTCCGGTGGAACAAGGAATCCGTGTTCTCCGTCAGTCAACACCTCTGCGAACCCGGCGATTCTAGTCGCCACGATGGGAGTCTCGTACTGGACAGCAGTTAGGAGGGAGCCACTCTGGTCAATATCGTCGTACGGGAACACGACGAGGTCGGCAGCGTCAAAAAGCACGGGGACTTCCGGGTCTGGGACGAACCGCAGGTCCCAGCGAACCGACGATTGGATACCTAGGTCCGCCGCCTGGCGGTGGAGGGGTTCGACATCCATTTTAGGGTTGCCGGCGACAAGTAGCTCCGTTGTCGCACGCGTCTCCGACGGCAGCAACGCGAAAGCTTCCAACAGCACATCTATCCTTTTGTAAGGTTTTATCGTTCCAAAAAATAGAATTGTCTGACTGTCATCTTCGTTGGCGCCGGCGCTCCTCTCATTCCGCCCACTTGCGGCAGTCTCGTCCGGATATTCCAAAACTCCGTGCGGGATGACCGAAATGTCGTCTGGTGAAATCCCTTGGTCAACCAGTTCATCTCGGGAGCCCTCAGTGTGGACGATCAGCTGGTCGGCCTCGTCGTATACCACGTCTGCATCCAGAAGCTGGAGGACCGACGTACTTGCATCATGAAACGGGGTGGTATCGTGGACGGTGAACACCAGCGGTGCGATCTGTGCGAGTGCCCGAAAGAACCACCGGTCAACGACCGGCACCGGCGCCCACTGGACGTGGACTACATCGGGGTCACAAGCCCGCGCCTTGCGGACGAATCGCGTCATGTCCACGAGGTGCTCCAATCCCTTGACAGCGGCTCTTCCCGGCATTCCGTCGCGATCCCTGTAGAGCGCGTCTGTGTGCCGGTAAAAGTATTCTACCCGGTCGTACGGCGTATCGCCGTCCCACAAGTAGTAGTCCGCACGGGTCGAATAAAGAGTGAGGTCACAGCCGACCGTTGTCAGCCCGCGGCAGAGGTGATGGTCGTATGGCGGGGTGAACGCCGACGGATCAATCATCAGGACCTGCATCCAGTGATCGAATTGAGGATGACAGCCTTTCACCTTTCGATGTGTTTCAATCGCCAACGAGCGGCAGCTGTGATAAATTCAAATAGAATCGTATATGAGTTGGGAAATAACTGAGTGTCTGGACGTCATCCTACTACGATCAGCCGTTGATGGAACGAGTTAGATGGGGGAGCGGATGCTGGAGGCAAAGCTAGTCAGGACCTACGATAGGTCGATGGATGAGCCGACATCAACCGAGTTCTTCGGACCAGATGACGACCCGCACGAGGCCAAGAAACTGTACAGAGACAACAGCCAGCAGACAGAGGCTATGTAGTCCACGATGAATGGACAATTTCATGCGTTAGGATTGTATCTGCGAGAGAGTTCGATGCGCGCCCGTTAGGATGAGTGAGGTGCTGCAGTGGACGAGGCGGCTGTGGAGGAACGGCTGGGGGCTTGAGTACAAGAGCTGATCAGTATTCATGTTCCAATCAGACACTGTTCCCTTGCTGCCACGAACTACAATCTCTGGTTGATCCGTAACCGAGATCAGTCCAAGAGGAAGTTTCAATAGGCAAGGTGGGACTAATCGAGATATCGTTACCGTCCATGGAGACACACAAATTCACCGGCCGTGACCTGGCTCTTCTGCTCCCGCTTTTCTTGATACTCATCGCCGCGACACTTCAGCGAAGCACAGCTGGACTTACCCTGCTGGAATTGGGACTACTCGTGGGAATACCTGGGTTAGGAGTGTGGACTTTTCTTATCTGGCGATGGACATCAAGTGGGACAAAAGCTATTATCCCACGGTCAGTAGTCTGGCTTCTACTTATCGGTGTATGGTCAATAGGATCAATTTTTCCTGCTATCGCAAACGGCGTTGATGTCATCAGTTGGGGCCGGCGACTGTTTCCCATCATCGTGCTGGTGACAGTGACTCTCATCACATTCTTCACAATCCGCTCGCGTGGGCACCTCACATTCCTTTACTTGTCTCTCGTTGGAATTGAAATTATAGCTGTCCTCATTCCCCTTCTTGGGTTGGCTTCTATTGACATTTCTACGATCAGCAATCTACAATATCTTCGAGACTTCGGTCGTGGCCAGCATGCTGGGTTTCTCATGGCACTGCTGCTTCCAGCCTTTGTCGGGTACCAGCGCCTCAATAGAGTTCAGCAGACCGCTGCCGTGATTGGATTTGTTATCTCGGGGGTTGGTCTTTTTATTTCATTTTCACGAACGATGTGGATTGCGACTGCTGCGGCAATCGGATTCACTACTGTCGTATGCCTACATCAACATCGTTTGAGCTTAGAAACCCTTATTTTCGGGACTTTAGGCGCCCTATTTGCGACTACATTCACGTCCCTCGTAACCCCGGGCAGACTTCTAATCTTTTTAGTTGAAAGAATGCGTTCGATTCCAAATGCGCTTCAGAACGCCTCGTTTCGAGACCGGGTTTTTGAGCTACAAGGACTGCTTACGGACGCGGTTACAAACCCACTGATGCTGTTCGTTGGTCACGGCTGGGGAGCGGAGTACACGTTTTATTCGGTTAACCGGTATTCGTGGGGTGGCATCGGCTGGACCTCAAACGCGTACTCGCATAATTACTATGCATATCTGCTGTGGTCAGTCGGCGTCGTTGGCCTCATCTTTTTCGTCTTCTACTGGAAACTAGTTTTTCGCGACGCACTACGAGTACTACTTAACGATGAACTTGATCGCGATGGACTCTATTTGCTTGGGTGTATGGCTACCACGGTTAGTCTGCTCGTTTCATCTCTCACTGCTCCGTTACTGAATGACGTGAAGTGGTGCGTCATTTTTGGAGTTATTAGCGGAATACTGATTTACATCGTTCACGATCGGCCGAACGAGAACGCGATCATTGATAACTAGGCGAATATACATCAACCGTGTTCCCGAAGGTAACCCACCCTCGCCGTGGCAATGTGGAACGCTAGCCGACACTGGTATCAAATGTATCCGAGATCAGACAGCCGCTCTTTCATCTCCTCGGTGAACTCGGAGTCTTTGGCCCCGCCGCTCCGATCCGGAAGATTCGCCAACAGGCTTTCCAGTTCCGTCGCCATCTCTCGTTCCGTCTGTGGGTTGGGCTCCCTGACCGGATGCTCCTCGTCCGGCAGTTCGAAGAGGAGACGTTTCTCGCCGCCCTCGAAGTATTTGAACTGATGTGACCGAAGGCAGTTGATTGTCGACTCAAAGAACCGTGACGTATCGAACTCCGTGTTGTATTCGGTGTAACTTCCGAGATCAGCTGTCCCCCGCTGCATTAGGCAGTAATCCCGACTCTCTTCGGTCAGGTCGGCCCCCTGGAACTGGTTAGTGGCACAGCCCACGTACTCACCAATCGTCCGTGTGACATCAATGTGCTGGACGAGGTCGTCCGACCCTGCGTGTAGGTCGGGGATCCCGTACAGGACCAGCGGGACGTTCGTGACCGCATCGTGTAGCGCTAGATTATGGCCGAGTAGCCCGAGTTCGCCGAAAAATTCTCCATGGTCGCCGGTCACGACGAAGATCGTGTCACGGTCCAGCTCCGTAACGTGATCAAACAGTTCTCCGACGTACCTGTCAGCGTCCCGGATCTCTGCGTCGTACATTGCCTTGATCCCGTCCCACTCGTCGGAAGAGAACTCGCACCCGTTGGCGATGTGTTCGTTGAGACTCTCCGTTGAGTCGAACACGTCCATCACGAGGTCCATCGCCTCTTCGGAGGCCATTGAAATCTCGTCGGTGTATTCCTCAATCCAGCGGTTACACGGCGTATATGGGTGATGAGGATTTGGCATGTGAAGGTAGAGGAAAGACGGATTTTGGCGACTCAGTTCCGTGATCCATTTTTTTGCCATTTCCGTCATTATAAACGACAAGTTGTGTCGTCGATAGTTCAGAGTGAATCCAGGGCCATCGGATCTCACACCAAGAGCGTACTTAATCAGCGACATCGGATCGGCCGCGTTGAGCAGCCGCTTGGCCGAGAGGCGGGTAAACCGATCGAATCCCCGGTCAAGCCCTGTTGCCTCGCTGATGTAGGGGGACGGAGAAAGACACGCCGTCGCGTATCCTTCTTCGGATAGGAGTTCAGGCAGGGTGTCGAGGCCGGCAGGAATCTTTTCGCCCGCCGACCCGTCCATCCCCAGGCCGTGAGACGACATGTAAGTCCCCGTCAGGATCGACGCGCTGCACGGAGGTGTCCAGAGCGAGTGCGAAAAGCAATGTGAGAAGCTGGTTGCACGTGATTTTGCAGCAATGTTCGCGATATTTGGAGTGGTATCGGAATCGTACCCACCGACACTCGTATGATCCTGTCTAACGCTTTCCAAAGTTATCCAGACGACATTAGGGTTTTAGTCATCTTTGCTACGACCCCCTATTTATTAAAAGTATATAGGAGCAACGCAATCCAGTCAAAACGCTTTGATTGATATCTCAGTGCCTGTTTCCGCAGTTTCCTTTCGGACGCCGCGCATTCTGGTTCTGAACCAGATTTACCCACTATACCTACGATTCAATCTGCGGGACTAGGAAAGGTTTTATTCAGGGTATCATCCTATACACGTACCATGGAATTCGGTCTCCGAGATATTGGTTCTCATATTCTGCCAGATATTATCAAAGACCGTACCTACTACACCTATCACGAGAAACTGGCTGATTTGAAACACGACCAGATTTCCAGTTCGAAGGCTCGACGCTCAGGTGCGCCCAACCATGTTCTGATTGTTGTCATCGACGCTCTCCGGCCAGATCTCGTTCCGGACCTTCCGCTTGACTTCGGTCACGCGATTGCACCCGCCACATGGACGTTCCCCTCTGTGACGAGCCTCCACACCGGGCTTCGCCCGAGCGATCACGGTGCGGTCGCACACACTCACCCGAACGACGACGAGTATGCGATGCCTGAGCAGACCGGGTCATATCCCTACTTCCCTCACGATCTCGAGGCAGCAGGCTACGAGACGTACGCTGGCTGTGGATTCGCCACCCCCTTTCTAACTCTCCGCGGTTGGTACCAGACACACCGGTACCACGCGGACGACCCCGCTGAAGAGGTTCTGTCGGGCTACCGGTCATGGCGACAGGGACGCAGTCGAACCGCTGCATACCTTCATCTGGGTGATCTTCATGCCCCGGTTGCTCCGCCGGCTGAGTATGTGGCCCAGCGTGGCGTAAATATTGATCTCCCGAATCTAGGTCATATCCACCGGTACAAGACAGATTTTAACGAGTCTGACCCAGATAACCGACGGTATAGGGAGAACAAACTCCGTCTGCACCGGGCCGCGCTTGACTACGTATCAGATCAAGTGCGGCCCCTCCTTGACGAGGTGCTGGACGACACGCTCGTGGTCGTAACTGGCGACCACGGCGAAGGACTATGGGAGCACCAAGAGATTGACAGTCAAATAACTGACTCCCGGCCGAACTACTGCTTTGGGCACGGTGGGACGCCATTCGATGTGATCGCCCGCGTTCCCATGGCTATCAGCGCACCGAATGATACCGTGGTCCCCCGTGGCGGCTGGGCCTCGTTGCGCGATGTTCCCGCCACTTTACTTGACTCCTGTGTCAAGGACAGACAAGACCCCGGGCACAGCTGGCACGATCCGATCCCGACGGATCGCTCCGTGATTTGTGAAGCGACCAGGTACGGCGTCGAACGGAAAGCCGCGTATCGAGAGGAGTATAAGCTCATTCGTTCCTCAAGTGACGACGTGACCTTGGCTGCTGAGCTGACGGAAGAGAGTGAGGTATTCGGTGGCATCCCAGACTCGATTGAAGAAGACCTTCTTGATGCACTCCCAGAGGAATGGGACGACATGGACACCAAAGCCACCGTTTCCGAGAGAACTCAGGAGCGGCTAGAGGCGCTAGGATACGACTAAGAACAAATTTCGTTGGAATGCGCGAATACCCCTCCGTTTCTGCCCTTCTACAATCCCAGCTCCGACGCGTCTGTAAATGGATATATACAAATCCGTTCCCCTCGATTGGTCGACTGAATGAGGATTGCAGGGTTGAACAGACGGCTTGGGAAGCCTGGCGGTGCGGAGGAGTCGATGCGGACCTTGTTCGAGAACTTAGCAGAGGACCATCGGACCGTCATGTTTGGACATGCGAACCGGGAGCTGGGCCGGGACGGAATGGTCACTCGACGGGTGTTCACCGCGGACCTAGACCTCCATCCAATCGTTCGCCTCCCAGCGGCGTACCTGGAGTTCTATCTCCGATTCAGACGCGACCTGGAACAGTTCCGTCCGTCGCTCATCTTCGCACAACACGAGCTTGCCTTACTGGGAGCGAGGCAAGAGGCCCCGCAGGTCTTGTTCCTGCGGGATGAGTCGCTGTTGCACTCAGAGGCATCCGAGCACGGGACCGGGAGGGCCGTGTGCGCTGCCCAGCGACGCCTGTTCGCTAAAATAATTTATGGTTCCGACCTGCTCGTCGCGAACAGCAAGCACACTGCGAAAAAGTATGCTCAGCAATGGAATGTCGCTCCGAAGGTGGTATACCCGTTCGTCCGCGTTTCGGAGTTCGAAGTCAAACCGATAGGAGAGAAGATCCTCCATGTAACGCCAACTATTCAAAAGGGGATTGATGTGACACTGGATGTCGCGGACCGGCGTCCGAACGAAGAGTTCCTTGTCGTCGGGCAGGAGCCCCGAAAAAGCGTTCGTGAGCGCATCCGGAGCAGTCCGAACGTGGAGTATCGAGGGTATGTAGACGACATGCAGGACGTATATCGGGAAACGAAGCTACTGTTGATGCCCTCTCGATGGGAGGAACCATTCGGGCGGGTTCCGCTAGAAAGCGGAATTAGCGGTATTCCGGTGCTCTGTTCGGGTAGCGGAGGTCTCGTGGAGGCCGTTGGCGACGAAGACCTAATCGTTGGTTCCAACGACCCGGCAGCGTACGTGCAGGCCATCGAGTCAGTGCTGGCCGACTACGAAACGTACGCCGAACGAGTACGACGAAACGCGGTGGCAAAAAGCGCGCCAAAGCAAATAACCAAACTGAAAGATATTGTAAAGAGGCAGTTGGACGTAGAATTATAGTCACTTAGTAGGGGAGAAAGTGAGAGTGAAAAAACGATACGCCTGTTGCAGGGATGCTCTGCAACACCGGATTCTAGCGCAGACACCAGAACAGATATCTGAATCCGCCAGTAACGCAAACTCAATTATGACCTCCCTCGTCGATCGTGGTATCTCCGTCTATCGGGAACATGGAATGTTCACCTTACTCAAAAAAACCCTGAAGAAGGTTCGACTTGAGACTGACTGCAGACTAGCATCAGCTCTCGGCCAGTACTCACTAACCCTTAATAATCAAGAAGTTATGTTTTCTGCGCCTACCTCAAAGCTAGTGCAACGGAACCGACAGCGATTCAGATCAGAGTCCAAGGAACTCTGTGAATTTCTCGGAGAAATTAGACAGGACGATGTTATTTACGATATTGGGGCGAATACCGGGCTCTACTCACTGTTCGCAGCAAAGATGTGCCCACAAGGAACAGTGGCCGCATTTGAGCCGTACCCGCCGAACGTCAGGATCCTCCAACAAGATATTACACGCAACAATCTAGAAAATGTTGAAGTAATCGAGTTCGCGCTCTCTAACTCAGTGGGAGAGATTGAGTTCAGCCAACCCGAAAGTGATGACATCGGATACGGGTCTTCATCGATTGACACTGATGGTACCGAGGGAGGAATAACGATTCCTACGACAACAGGAAATGCCTTGGTGGCTAGCGGAGAGATTCCCTCTCCAAACATAGTGAAAATCGACGTTGAGGGAGCTGAATCACTCGTGTTAGAAGGCTTAGAAGAGATTATTTCTCCATCTAGTTGCCGAGCGATTTATTGTGAAGTTCATTTGCCGGGTGTATCGAAACGACCCGCTGTTCAGGACTTCGGAAGCTCTTTACAGGAGGTTGAATCCCAGCTAGAAGAATGTGGATTCTCAGTATATCGACTACAGACAGAGAGAGATTCAGAAGTAACAATTAAGGCAGAAAGTGAGCCATATACTTAATGTAATGATAGTCCCCGAGATATAGAGATCGGAGCCCATAGTGGTGGTGTTGGTATTAATAAATAGAAATATTCTCATAGGTAGAGTATAAACTACACTAAAATATCACGCCGCCTATTCAGACTATACTACAATAAATATTAAAATAGAAATAAAATCGAGTCTAAATTAAAACGAGATAAAATCACTAGTAACCACATTGAGAGACAGGGAAACGAAATACATCGTCAAAGCTAAGAAGCAAAGTGGCTTTGGAAAACAGAAAGAGAAGATGCCCCAGTTAAAGAAGCTTTCTCAGAACTTTTATCGCCCAAAATGGTGGAGTGATACGGCTATTCCCTATCTAAGGAGAGAAGTGGACCGAAGAGTTTCTCAAGCCACGTATTCACCCCAGAAAGACCCTGTCAATCTTATGGACGAAGATTGGGACAACCTTCTTCTGCTTGATGCGTGTCGACACGATCTTTTCGAGGAGGCGAATACGCTATCTGGAGTTCTTGACTATCGGATTTCTCGTGGTTCAGGGACGCCTGAATTTCTAACAGAGAACTTCTCTGAGAGAACATTCAATGATACCGTCTACGTTACAGCAAATCCAATGTATCGGACGAGAAGTTTGGGAGAAACCTTCCACGAGGTAATTGACGTATGGAGCGACGAGTGGAACGAGAATCTTCAGACAGTTACTCCAAGGGCGATGGCTGAAGCCACAGTGAAGGCTTATAAAGAATATCCAAAAAAGCGAATTTTATCCCATTTTATGCAGCCCCACTATCCGTTCATCGGTGACTCATCAGAAGAGATCGGGAATCACTCGGGGTTCGAATATACGTACCGAAAAGTGACGGAAGAGCAAGCAAATCGTGACAATCCTACTGTTTGGGAATTACTAGAAGAGGGACAAGTATCAGAGGAACTCGTGTGGAAAGCGTACAAAGAGAATCTCCAGGTAGCCCTCCCATATGTGAAAAAAGTATTAAGCCACTTTGAGGAACGGACTATAGTTACCTCCGATCATGGAAACGCATTTGGGGAACGCCCTTACTTGTTCGGAAGACGGATGTATGGACATCCCCTTGGTATTCGACACGATTCTGTTTGTAAAGTCCCATGGTTGGTTATTGATAAGGGGTCTCGTAAGACTCTCGTAGCAGAAGAGAATGGAGACAAGAGTGCAAATCAGTCCGACGCAGTTCAAAGACGACTGTCTAATCTTGGTTACGTCGATGTGTAGTGTTTTTAGATTAATTTAAATGGTTAATAGTACCGCTAACGAAGAAGAAGAGGGACTAACGTCTATAACGCGCGGAGCGTCGTTATTTTTTATTGGAAGAGTATCAAGTAACGGGCTAAAGTTCGTTCTGAACCTGATACTGACGAGGGGACTTGGATCAAGTCTCTATGGAATCTACGCCTACGCAACGGCAATAATCTCGATTCTTGTAATATTGTCCCGATTTGGGACTGGAAAGTCCCTTCTCCGGTACATACCGTCCTATGAAGGAAATCTTGAACAGCGAAATAGGGTTGCAGGGTTAGCATACATCACTGGTTTCATCGGGAGTACTATCGTCGGGGGCAGTCTCTATCTTTTCGCTCCACAGATTTCGGCATGGACATTAGATAATTCATTGTTTGTTACTGCACTCCGAGCATTCGCGGTTGTTCTCCCGTTTAACGCAATCATACAATTGACAAATGCAGTATTTCGGAGTCTGGAAGCGCTAGAGTACCAGGTGCTTGTTTCCGATCTAATTGAACCAGTAGTGAAGCTCCTCCTAGTTGGGATTGCGCTGCTCGTCGGGTATTCTCTCATTGGCGTCATCGCAGCAATCGCAATCGGACTCGTCCTAGTCTGTGGACTCTCTTTCTCTATACTGTACCTGCGAACATCAATCCGACCTCGCCTCAAGTTTGGCTCAAGCAGGGAGGAATTGCTTGATTTCTACAACTATTCTATCCCCCTCACGTTGAAAGACATCGGGTCTGTTCTATACACCCGCGTTGACATTCTCATGGTTGGGTTTTTGCTCGCAGAGGCTGACGTTGGTGTCTATCGGATCGTAGTACTCGTAGCATCGATGCTAACGCTACCGCTAGCCGCGTTCAACCAACTGTTTCCACCAGTTGCGTCTCGGTTATATTCTAACGACCAGGTATCAGAACTAGAATTAGTCTACGCGACAATCACTCGATGGATATTAACTGTCGTACTCGTACCAGCTCTTGTCGCTATCGTATACAGTTCTGAGTTGCTTGCGGTCTTCGGCTCGGATTTCAGAGCTGGTGCGATAGTTCTGATTGTTTTCACAGTCGGCCAGTTAACGAACTGTGCAGTCGGCCCAAGTGGCTTCCTCCTGATGATGACCGATCACCAGTATCTGAACCTACTAAATCAGTGGGTATTAGGTATTCTCAACGTCGTACTTAACTACTTCCTGATTCTTGAATATGGCATAAGTGGAGCCGCAATCGCGACCGCGATTACGCTCACAGTTATCAATCTTCTGCGAGTCTTTGAGGTGTGGTACACGGAAGGTTTGACACCGTACTCACGCCAGTTCTGGAAGCCGCTCGTGGCAGGAGGGATTGGAGGGATTGGAATCTACATCGCTAAAATTTTCTTTAGCGGATTCGTACTACTCATTGTTGGCTCCACGGCTGGGCTCATATGTTTTGCCGTCGCCTTGCTCGCATTCGGTATCAGCCCACGTGACAAAACACTCCTGAGAAAAATAGTCTCCGAAAAAGATCTATAGGAATGACACCGCGCTATAGGCAGGTCTGCTGCAATAGTTCAATCTATTCCGTCTGCCATTCACTTTGTCCATTGTTTATCGAGGGATAGTGCTAAAACCCGGCAAATCTCGTTCGTTGGATGTCTCGTTAAAAGCCGATCAACCAAAACAGACCTACGTATCTCACAGCCTGTCTTAGGTGATTGACTAGTGTAGTCAACATCATGCCATAATAGGGTGAATTCCTCAAGCCGCCAACTACGTTTTCAACGGTCCTAATCCCCTGCGGGAGAGATATAATGTCGGTTCACATCATACTAATTAGACGATGTTGTCGCTGAGCCACAGATCAATCTGAGATTCTCGATGAACAGCCGTGTGTACACCTTGATAATAGAAGTCGACGGTTTCCGGCCCCATTCGTTAACCCAAATACCCATTAAATAAATATGATAGTCGAATGTCTGTGTTCCCCTGCACTGTGTAGGAGGAAGTACGGATTTATATTATCTAAACACGTTTTACCCACAACAATCTGTAATAAATTTTTATTGGAAGCATGTCTTAATTTATTAGGGATTGTATGTTATGAGGCTGAAATTCGCGGACTTCTCCCGTTCTCCCTACCGGTCATTAGGGGAGTTAGCGTCAACACTCCACCCCTCCAAACCGACCACATCAATCTTCTGTCTTTCTGGGTCAACAGATTGATGGGGTCCAGTATCTTGTACTCCCCGCAGTTCGGCGGCTACACAAAATGACACGTGTGGAAGATAGCAGGACCAAACGTATAGAAGCCGGAGTTATGCATGTTCGCGAGTTTAACCGCGTCATATGGTGTGTAATAGGTTTCACGTTAGTAGAGAGTATCGTGAACGCAGGGATCAAGATTCTCTTGGGTCTTTTGATCATTAGTAATGAGCAAACCCTCAACTTTCGTGTCCTCAAGATTCCACCGGAAGCAGTTACGTATCCCGTAGGGGAGATCGTCGCGGTCACCAATCACGTCAACATTGTCAAGAACAGCGAGAGTGGTTCCACCAAGCGCTTCAACTTCTGGGTAGAGCTACTTGAACACGGACCGTTTGGGGTAGTGCGTGGAACTGATTTCAGCGCCGGGCGGTCAAAGCTTGTTCACGGGTTCGGCGGCAACATGGTACGGTGAGCGGAGCGTCTTGCAGTTCAGGTGGATGATCAAGAGAGTGACGTTGTCATGGGCTTCAACGTCAATCTGGAGTTGGTTGAGCCGGTGGTCTGTGACTGCGGCTTTCCCGAGGCCGGTGATGCTCAGTGTCTCCACGACGGCGTAGTTCATCAGAACGGTCGTCGGGAGCGCGCTGTATTCCCCTCTGTTCCTGGTACTCGTCGTAAGCACGGGCAAACCGGACTACTCAGGAGCGCGGCCGGTATCACTCCCCCCGAATTCGCCTTCAAAAGGCACACACAAGAATTAGAGGCAACAGCCAAGACATGTCGCGGCGCATGTGTTCACATGACTAGTAACAACTATTTATCTGTCTAGGAGCAGGACAAAATTATAGGGTTGGTGCCAACGAATTGATTCAGTGACGAAGCGTCTCGGCGGTGTCCATACCGACTTTCCAGACCTGCCGGACGACGACTTTCATGTCGAACCAGAACGACTGTTTTTTCACGTACTGGAGGTCGTAGCGGAGCTTCTCCGCAGGCTCAGCACCAGTCACGTCATTCACTTGCGCGAGGCCCGTCAGCCCGGGTTTCACGAACCAGCGTTTGCGCCAATTGACCACGCCAGTCTGGATGTCAGAATCCAACTCTGGACGCTCGGGCCGTGGCCCGACGACGCTCATATCGCCCTTCAGGACCGCCCACAACTGTGGAATCTCGTCGAGGTGGGTCTGCCGTAGCACACGACCCACGCGGGTAACACGGGGGTCAACGCCGCCCGCGTCCTCGTCACTGATTGTCGCGCCAGTCGCATCTTCGGCGTTCTCGACCATCGACCGGAACTTGTACACCTCAAAGGTCTCGCCGAACGCCGCCGTGCGTTCCTGATTGTATAGGACGGCACCACCGTCATCCAGCTTGATCGCGCCCGTGGTCGCGAGAATAACGGGGCTCAACAGTAGTAAGCCGGCCGCGGAGAAGGCGATGTCGAAGCCGCGTTTGAGGACGTAGTCCTGGACGTCCCAGGGTTCGACGTCGACGGTGGCGAGCGTGCCGACGTCGTCGTCGGCGGTGAGGACGCGGTCGGCGTGGTCGCGGTGGACTTTGGCCGCGACGCCGTGCTCGTAGCAGGCGTCCAGTGCGCCGAAGAACTCGGCGCGGTCGGTGCGTTCGAACGCGAGCACGACCGTGTCGATGTCGTGGGCGACGAGCACGTCTTCGATCCGGGAGAGGCCACCGAGGCGGTCGTGGTCGCTGAGCGTATGTGCGTCGCTGCCGCCGTCCGCGACGGCGGGGTGTGGGGGGGCGGCGTCCGGGGTGCGTGGGACGACCGTGGGGCAGACGTAGCCGTAGAGTGGGTGGTCGATGTCGGCGACGAGGCGCTCGATTTCGTCGAGCGTGTCGCCGACGACGATGGTGCGGGCTGCCGTCGTCGGGGTAGGACGGCGGCGGATCCAGACGAACAGCGCGGGCACTGCAACGAGAAGGACTGGTGTGACCGCGAGCAGCGTCGTTCTGGGGAGGCGGTACGTGTAGTCGAAGTAGCCGATGGCAGCGAGCGCGAACAGGGCGACGACGACGCGTTTCTGCGCGAGCACCACGACGTCGAGGACGCGACGAGGGCGTGGTTTGTACAGGGGGAGGCAGGCCACGGCGACGACGCAGACCGTGGTACTGACTTCGAGCAGTCCTTCAGCGACGCCCGGCGGGTCGGCCGCGAGCTGGGCGAACACCGGGAGCGCCCCGATGAGTGCTTGGCCGGTAGGGCTGTTGGCGACCCCGACCGCGAGCGCGGTGAGCAGGCAGACCCCCGCAATACTCCCGAGTCGGTACCGCCACCCGCCAAGCATCGTCTATCACTGAGTGGTGGGCGGGGCGAGCGGTTAAGCACTCCGACTTCGCCCGGGGAGTGCACGCCAGTAGCGAGTTCCTGTGGACTTAAGCGCCCGAGCGGCGACAGTGGAACGTGATGCAGGCAATCGTCGTGGCGGCGGGGCGCGGAACGCGCATGGGACCGCTGACGGAGACGCGGCCGAAGCCACTGGTACCGGTGGCGGGCGCAACACTGCTTGAGCACGTGTTGGATGCGGCGGCCGGGGTCGTCGACGAGTACGTGATCGTGGTGGGGTATCGGGGCGACCAGATCCGGGAGCGGATCGGCGCGTCGTACGCCGGGACGCCGGTGGTGTACGCCGAGCAGGACACCCAAGAGGGGACCGCGCACGCCGTCGGCTGTGCGGAGCCACACGTCGAGGGGCCCTGTCTGGTGTTGAACGGGGACGTCTACGTGACGAGCGCGCTGGTTGAGGCGTTGGCCGGCGCGGACGGGACGGCGATGTCGGTGATGCCGGTTGCGGACCCACAGTCGTATGGGGTGGTGGAGCGCGGCGACGACGGCCGGGTGACCAATGTCGTCGAGAAGCCGACGGACCCACCGACGGATCTCGCGAACCTCGGGCTGTACCGGTTCACGCCACGAGTGTTCGAGTACATCGACACCGTCGAGCGCAGCGAGCGCGGCGAGTACGAGCTGACGGACGCGCTCGCGCAGGCGATCGACCGCGAGGACGGCGGCGTGACGGCGGTGTCCTACGACGGCCCGTGGTTGGACGTGGGGCGGCCCTGGGAGTTGCTCGCGGCCAACAGCGCGCTCCTGGCGGAACAGGAGCGCGAGATCAACGGAACCGTGGCGGACGGCGCGACGCTGACGGGACGCGTCGTCGTCGAGGACGGCGCGCGGGTTCGCGATGGCGCATACATCGAAGGGCCGGTCGTCATCCAGTCGGGTGCGGATGTCGGGCCGAACGCCTACGTTCGCGGCGCGACCGTTGTCGGACCAGACGTCCGGGTTGGGAACGCCGTGGAGGTGAAGAACTCGATTCTGATGGCTGACACGGCGGTGGGCCATCACGCGTACGTCGGGGACAGCGTGCTCGGGGCGAACGTGAACTTCGGTGCGGGCACGAAGGTCGCGAACCTCCGCCACGACGACGCCCCCGTTCAGGTGCAGGTGAACGGCGAGCTGGTCGACACGGGCCGCCGGAAGTTCGGGGTCGTCGTCGGGGACGACACCAAGACCGGGATCAACACGAGCCTGAACGCGGGCGTGACGCTGGGAACGGGGACGCGAACCACGCTCGGGGCGGTCGTGACAACTGATAAGGGCCGTGACTGAGAGAACACAGTCAATGCAGGCTGTTGTGCTGGCGGCGGGGAAGGGAGAGCGGCTCTGGCCGCTGACGGAGAACCGGCCGAAGCCGATGGTGCCGGTTGCCAACCAGCCCATCCTGGAGCATATCGTGGACGCGTTGGTGTCGGCGGGCGTCACGAGGGTGGTGTTGGTCGTGGGGTCGAACCGGGAGCGCGTCCAGCGGCACTTCGAGGACGGCTCGCGGTGGGGGATCGAGATCTCCTACGTGGTCCAGGACCGACAGCTCGGCACGGGCCACGCGCTCGCGCAGGCGGAGTCCGTGGTGGGGGAGTCGTTTGTCGCGCTGAACGGCGACCGCGTCATCGACGCGTCGCTGGTCGAGGACGTTTGGGAGTGCCACCGCGAGAGCGGCGACCCCGCAATGGGCGTGACACAAGCCGAGACGCCGAGCGCGTACGGCGTGGTCGATCTCGACGGCGGGGCCGTCGCCGGCATCGACGAGCAGCCGGTGCCCGAGCTGGTGGCGTCGGAGTACATCAACGCCGGCGTGTACGCGTTCGACCCGAGCGTGTTCGCGGCGATCCGGCGGACCGACAGCTACGGCGAGCTGGCGCTCACGGACGCCCTCGACGAACAGCTCGCGGACCACGAGCTGCGGGCCGTGCGGTACGACGGCCGGTGGCTCGACGTCTCCGAGCCGTGGGATCTGGTTGCGGCCAACAGCGCGCTCATCACGGACCGGCGCTTCGACCCGCCGGTGGAGCGGCGCAAGCCCCGAGGGAGCGTGCCGGGCGACGATCAGCAGGCACCGGTTGGCGGAGGGACCGTCTGTGGCGAGGGCGTTATCGTGCACCCGCAGGCAGTGGTCCGGAACGGCGTTGCGCTCGGCGACAACGTGACCGTCGGTGCGAACGCAGTGATCGAACAGTCGATACTGTTACCTGACTCGACGGTCAACCCAGGCGCAGTAGTGAACGACAGCATCGTCGGCGCGAACGCGACCATCGGCCCGAACACGACCGTGGAGGGCGGTCAAACAGACGTGGTGCTTGGTGACACGGTCCACCAGGGGGTTCGGTTCGGGGCGTTGGTGGGCGACAACGCCGAGGTCGGCGCGGGTGTGACGGTCGCACCCGGGTCGATCGTCGGGAACAGCGCGGTCGTCGACAGCGCCACGGTCGTCACCGGGCGCGTCGACGACCAGGCGCACGTTACGAGAGGCTGACTATGTGTGGAATCACGGGCTACATCGGCACCGATCCGACGGGACGCATCGTCCACGAGGGACTGCAGAACCTCGAATACCGCGGCTATGACTCCGCCGGCATCGCGCTCGCCGGCGGCGGTTCGCTGTCGGTACACAAAACCGGCGGCGAGGTCGGCGACCTTCCAGTGCCGTCCCGCGAGGACGGGACGCGTGGCATCGGGCACACGCGCTGGAGCACCCACGGCGAGCCGACGCGGGAGAACGCCCACCCGCATACGGACTGCACGGGCGACGTGGCCGTGGTGCACAACGGCATCATCGAGAACTACGCCGCGCTCGCCGACGAACTGCGGGCCGACCACGTCTTCCACAGTGACACTGACACCGAGGTTGTCCCACACCTCATCGAAACCCATCTCGCCGACGGCGTGTCGCTGCTGACGGCCGTGCAGCGCACGACCGAGCGCCTCACCGGGAGTTACGCGCTCGCGATCACCGCCGCCGGCCACGACGGCATCGTGGTGGCGCGGTCGGACAGCCCGCTGTTGCTCGGGCACGGCGACACCGGCACGTTCGTCGCCAGCGACGCCACCGCGTTCATCGAGCACACCAACCGGGTCACGTACCTCCGGAACGGCGACATCGCACACCTCACCGAGACCGAGTGGACGGTGTACAACGACGGCGCGCGCGTCTCACGGGACATCGAAGCGCTCGACTGGAGCGCCGACGCGGCGGGGAAAAGCGGCTACGACCACTACATGCTCAAGGAGATCCACGAGCAGCCACGCGCGCTCCGGCAGGCGATCTCCGGCCGCATCAGCGATCTCGGGACGGACGTGACACTCGACATGGAGCTGTCCACGGAGACACTGCAGAACGTCGCGGAGCTCCAGATCGTTGCCTGCGGCACGTCGTATCACGCCGGCTTGTACGCCAAAGAGCTCCTGGAGACCCACGCCGACCTGCCGGTGACCGTGCACGTGGCAAGTGAGTACGAGCTTCGGGGCGGCCGCAGCCCCGAGGACACGCTCGTGGTGGCGATCACCCAAAGCGGGGAGACAGCGGACACGCTGGCCGCGCTCCGGAGCGCGGCCCAGAAGGGAGCACCCACGCTCGCGTTGACGAACACGCTCGGCAGCACGGTCACGCGGGAGGCCGACGACGCGCTGTTCATTCGCGCCGGCCCCGAGATCGGCGTCGCTGCCACGAAGACGTTCGTCTCACAGGTGGCGACCGCCGCACTGCTGACCATGCACATCGGGCGCGCCCGCAACGCCATCAGCACGAGCGACGCCGCCGCGCTCCGGGACGCGATCCGCGACCTGCCGGGGGCGGTCCAGCAGGTCCTCGATCAAGCCCCCGAGATCGCGTCGATCGCCCGCGAGTACGCCGACAGCGACGCGTTCTTCTACGTCGGGCGGCGGGCCGGCCGACCAGTGGCCTTGGAGAGCGCGCTCAAGCTCAAGGAGATCTCCTACGACCACGCCGAGGGGTTCAGTGCGGGCGAGCTCAAACACGGCCCGCTCGCGCTCGTCACGGACAACACACCCGTGGTGGCAGTGTTGACCGAGTACGCGGCACCGGAGAGAACCGCGAACAACGTCAAAGAGGTGCAGTCCCGGGGCGCGGACGTCATCGGGCTCGCGAGCGACGCCGGGACCGCGCGCCACGCCGACGTCACGATCACGCTCCCGGCGTGTGGCCCCCTGGAGCCGGTCGTGGCGAACGTTGCACTCCAGTTGTTCGCGTACCACATCGCCAACGAGAAGGGGCGTCCCATCGACAAGCCCCGGAACCTCGCGAAGAGCGTGACCGTCGAGTAGCGCTACGCGGTGACTGTCGTGCCGTTGCCCACGGCGGCCGCCGGCACGGTGACTGTGCCGCCGGTCGAAACCGAGTACGCGCCGGGGTACGCCACTGTCACGGTGTAGGTCCCGTTGGCCGCGGCGGTCGTGGTCCGAGTGTACGTGACCGCCTGCCCGGAGACCGTGCCCTCGTGTGTCAGCGTGACCGACGCGTTCGACGCGGCGGTGCCGGTGACCGTCGCCCCCGGGACGACGCGGTAGACAGTTTTTGCGTCGCCAGCCCAGACCGCGCGGTAGTGCGCCAGCCCCGACCCCCAGGCGGTGAGTGCCGAGCCGATCGTCCCGGTGGCACCGTCGGGGACGGAGTTGGTGTCGAAGACGACGAACGCGGCGCGATCTTGGAGCCGGTCGTTCCACTTCCCCGGGGTCGTGGAGCGGAGGAAGTCGTCGTAGTTCGATCGAGCGTACCAGTAGCTACGGCTGTTCCCGGATCCGAACCAGTTGTACAGCCGGTTTCGGGACCACCGGCTGAACACGTACGTGGTGTCGTCGGTCCAGTCAGGCGCGTTGAGCGCCGCTTCGACGTGCGTGGCCGCGTGGTACGCGTCGTCGCTTTGCACCAGCGTGTTCGTGCGCAGCGGCGTCATGACTGCGCCGAGCCCGCCGACGAGCAGGAACGCAACCCCGATGCGGAGCGCGCGCGAGCGGGTGGGGATCGCAAGCGAGCGCACGCGCTCGCGATCCGACGATCGGGCCGAGAAGTCAAGCGGCGGATCCGCGAGGTCGATCACCGAGAGGAAGTACACGAACGCGACCGCAGCGAAGACGGCGACGAACACGGACAGCTCCCCGGAGAATCGGACCTGTGCCACCGCGAACGCGAACAACACGGTGCCGTAACAGCCGGTGAGCAGCCATCGTGGCCGCGAGCGCGCCACGCCCGTGTACACCGCCCACGCACCCGCGGGCAGCGCGAACAGCAACGCCGTCCCGTAGAAGAAGATCGGCCCGGCGAACAGTCCGTACGTCGTGCTGAACAGCGATTTCGTCTCCACGATGGAGCTTCCCGACTGCCCGACGAATCGCGCCCCCTCCTGTTGGAGCTCCGCGACAAACGAGGGGTCGATCGTCGCGACGACGGCGAACGCGGCGACGCCGCTGGCTGTGGTGAGCACTGGGGCCGTCCACGATGGCACCCCCACGCGTCGGACGCCGGCCGCGATGAGGGCGGCAGCACCGACGCCGAGCCCGGCCAGCAGCGGCGGGGCAACGATTACGGGCGACTGCCACCCGAGCAGAACATGGCCGGCGACTGCGAGCACACCGCCGGCGGTGAGTGCAGCGGCGAGCGGGAGGTCTGCGAGCGGCGACTTGCCGTCGGCAAGCGCGGCGCTGCGCGCGACTGCGTACACGACGAGCGGAACGAACAGCAGCGGCGCGGCGTTCCAGGAGTGGGCTTGTGCGGCGACGCTGCCAGCGAGTACACAGCCCCACGGAAGGTGGCGTCGCCAGCCGGAGTCGTCGGAAACGGCGACACCCGCCCCCGGGAGTAGACGGACGGCCGCAAGCACGGTGAACGAGAGCCACACGAGATCAAGGGCGTGGTGGTCGCCGAACCCGAGTGCGGTCCGGTAGGCGTGCACGGGCAACACGGCCAAGACGAGTACGGCTGTGATCCCGACCCGGCGGTCGTGGGACAGCGTGGTCGCCAGCAGATAGCACGCCACCGCCGTCACGACTGCCGCCACCACGGGATACCAAGCAGTGACGTGTGCGGCGGCGCTCGCGGTCCCGCCGAGCAGCCGCGTGGCACCGACCAGCACCACCACCAGCAGTGGTTCGCCGCGAGTGATACGGGCCGGAACGTCCAGCAGCCCGGCCCCCGACTGCTGCATTGCCGACACCAGGTACCGGTAGTAGTAGGGATCGTTGCCGAGCAACACGACGTGTCCGGCCCGGAACACCCGCGGGAAGACGAACACACGCAGCGCAACGACGACCAACAAGCTGGCGGCGAGGAACCAGGCCGCACGCGAGGAGACCGACGGGCTGGGAACACGGTTGCGAAGCGAGACCGCGGCTCCGTCGGCGTCGGATGGGTCGGCGTCCGGGTCGCCGAGCGCCGCCCGGACGGCCTGCCGGTCGGCGAGCACGTAGCCGTCGCCGGACTCGACGACGATGCCGCGGCCCACGAGTTCGCCGAACACCCCGGAGTCGACTGGCGCGTCGTCGAACGTCCACGTGTCCTGGCTCCGATCGACCTCGACGAGCGTATCGAGGGCGTCGGCGAGCGCCGGACGGTCAGCGAGGAGGGCGGTGGTCGCCGCGCGCACGTCACTCATTCGTTTTTGTCACGCCAGCCAGCGGGCTAATGTGTTTCGACTCCGCGACGCCCACACGGGCGCGCGGTCATTCGCCGAGCGCCTCGACGGGCGGATCGTTGGCTGCTTTCCACGCCGGATAGAGCCCGCTGAGCAGGCTGGCGAAGACCGCGAACAGGAACCCGTAGACGAGGTATTTCGAACTCGGCCACACCAGCACGTCCATGGCGTTTTGCGTGATTTTGTCGAAGATGAACGCACCCACGCCGAGGGACGCAAGCGAGCCGACTAACCCACCGACAGCGCCCAGGAACATCGCCTCGGTGAGGATCATGCGGAGAACTTCTCCCCGACGGATGCCGACCGCGCGCAGCACGCCGATCTCGCCGCGGCGCTCGATCGTGCTCATCAGCATGACGTTGAGGATGGCCACACTCGCCACCAACAGTGAGATCGAGCCGATGCCGAGCAACCCCAGTTTGAGCGTTCTCATGAAGTTGTTCACGCCCTCACGGGCATCTGAAGTGCTCCGGATTTCGAGGATTTTCTCCTCGGTGCGGCCGTAGGAGTTGAACTCCGAGTCGAGGCGGTCAGCGATCCGGGCCGCATCAGAGCCCGAGTCGGCGTAGATATCGACGGTGTCGTACTCGTCCTGATCGGCCATCGCTGACAGCGGCACGACGAGCTCGGCGAACCCGCCGAACCGAGAGGTGGTGGTGATGATACCACGAATCCGGTACAGACTGCCGTCGTACTTGACGGGATCGCCGACCCCGAGACCGAGCGTCTCGGCGGTCTGGTTGGTGAGCAACGCGCCCGAGTGAAGGGTTTCGGGTGGATTCGCCGACGTAATGTTGTACGGCTCGGCCACCTCGGTCGCGGCGGTGACGGTGACCACGTCAACGGTGCCAGCGCGGGAAGAAAGCGACGTGGAATCGGATTTCTGCTCGACGACGGTGCCAGCGCTCACCAAGTCATCAATTCGTTCGACCTGCGCCTGCGTGATCCCGTACTCTTCGGCGTCCTCACCGGAGGTAACCGAGACTTTGTTGCCGAGATCACCGAGCTGGGCGGAGGCTTGCTGATTGATCGCGGCGCTCGCCATCCCCATCGATGCGATCGAGATCACACCGATCACGATCCCGAGCGCGGCCAGCGCAGTCCGCACGCGGTTCCGCCCGAGGTTCCGCCACGCCATCAACACGCTGGGGAACCGAGCGAGCACACTCACGTGTGTAACACCCCATCGACGAGGTTGACTGCGCGGTCGGAGAACTCCTCGAGTTGCGTGTCGTGAGTGATCGCAACCACGGCGATGTTCTCCTCCTCAGTGAGGCGCTGCATCTCGGTGAGAATCGTACCACCCGTCTCCTGGTCGAGATTGCCAGTTGGCTCGTCCGCTAGCAGAATCTCGGGTTCGTTGATCAGCGAGCGCGCGATCGCGACGCGCTGCTGTTGGCCACCGGAGAGCTCGCCCGGGGTGTGTGTAAGACGGTCCCCGAGCCCGACGCGCTCCAGGAGGTCGACCGCGCGGTCGTGGCGGTCAACGGAGGTGTCCCACATCGACGGCAGTTCCACGTTCTCCACCGCCGTCAACATCGGGAGCAGGTGAAACGACTGGAAGACGAACCCCAGTTCCGCGCGGCGCTCCTCGGTGCGCTCGTCCTCACTGAACCCGGTCACGTCCTGGCCGTCGAGGGTGACGCTGCCCGCCGTGGGCGAGTCAAGCAAGCCGATCATGTTCAGCATCGTGCTCTTGCCGGAGCCGGACGGCCCAACGACGGTCACCATCTCGCCGCGCGCCGCCGAGAAGTCAACGCCCTTCAGCGCCTCGACTGTCTCGGCACCGGTTTCGTACCGTTTGACCACGCCTTCGAGTTCGATGATGCTCATGGGTTCCGCCAGCGCCGAACAACGACGACGACGATCGCAATCACAGCGACAGCGCCCCCGATCTTGAACAGCGGCAACCCGCCACCGCTCGCGCCGTTGGACGGGCTGGGCGCGCGGTTCTGCTGTTGGCCCGGCGCGCGCTCGGGCGGGGTAGCGCTCCCGCTGGACGCGCCGCTCACGTCGACGGTCACGACGTCCGAGTAGCGCTGCCCGTCGGCGGAGTAGTTCACCGTTATCGGGATCTCGTCGACAGCCGAGTCCGCCTGCACAGTCATATCGAAGGTCGCGAACTCACTGGTTTCGATCTTTCCCACGAAGTACCCGCCGTTAGCGGACAGCCCATCACCGACGGCGTTGACGCGCACCGACGCAGCGTCCGCACTGCCGAGGTTCGCAGCGTCGCCGCTGATCGTGTACGTGGTCCCCCCACCTGATGCCTCAACACCAGTGAGCGCAACGTCTGCGGAGCGCTGTGGTTGGTAGGTGAGTGTCGTGTTCGTGGTGTGCGTGCTGTGTTCGTCGTCGAGGGTGTACTCGCCGCGGATCACTAACTCGCCGCTGGGGATCGACGCCCCATCGAAGGTAACGTTCGCACTGTCGCTTTCCGAAACGTTGGCGACTGGCGCCCGCTCGACGATGCGCCCATCGGACACGACCTGCAACTCGCCGGACTTGATCGGGATCGTTCCGTACTGCGTGATCGTGGCCTGGATGTCGGTCGACCCGTTGGTTGCTGTCGTGCGCGCGGAGACGCCCACGTCTGAACTACGATCGTCGACGGTAACGTACACGCTGCGCTGCACGT
Source organism: Halobacterium sp. GSL-19 (assembly GCF_016917855.1). Classification (NCBI taxonomy): domain Archaea; kingdom Methanobacteriati; phylum Methanobacteriota; class Halobacteria; order Halobacteriales; family Halobacteriaceae; genus Halobacterium; species Halobacterium sp. GSL-19. The sequence continues at coordinate 644 of NZ_CP070377.1, read as the reverse complement.
AGAAGACGCTGCCATCCGGGTTCAGCCCCCGTACGTGGACGCTCAACTGGTGGTCACCGGGCTCGGTGAACGTGCTCGACAACGGAACCTCAATGGAGTCACCCGCCCCAAGCCTCCCCAGGCTGTCTTCTGTTGCGAGAAGACCGTCGCCGCGGAGTGTGACCTCGTTGATGCGCGCGGACCCGCTTGCCGATCCGGAGTTGTTGATCGACGGGGTGATCAACACCTGCGTGCCCGTGGTTGGGTTCGCAGGCGAGACGTCCACGTCGCCGATGGTGACTGAGACCGCACCGCTGCCAGCGGACTGCGCCCCGGAAAGTGGGGCGACAGCCGACACCGCGGCCAGGGCCAGTACGACGACTGCGAGGCCGGCACCGACACGAGACCGCCGAGTCATCGGTATTCTGGCCGGCTGGCGGACGGTGGCTGGCGGCGTGATTCGACTGGCGTCGATGGAAGGAGAGTGGGATACTGCATTGGGACCGTTCCAGTATCGGGAACGTTCCAGAGACTGGTCGGCTGTGATATGACTCTTTTGGTGGCAGTGAGCACGCGGTGGCTGTCGCTGGTCGGTCGTCGGTAACAAAGAAAACGGCACCGCAAGTGACCGCGTACGCGCGGTCAGACGTGATTCAGTGGGTCGA